>DATNPX010000015.1:0-186780 GCA_036702975.1 Oculatellaceae cyanobacterium | reverse complement strand
GACCGGTTATCCCATGTCGTTTCGAAGAATAAAATCGGCAGTGAACGTCGCAACTCGATCTCGGTCTTGAATACATGTTGTCGCCTACAACAAGATGGCGGACGTTGGTCGATTGAGAACGACCGCTTGTTCGCCACTATAGACGCTGACGGCTGTTTGAAAGTGACAGTCAAAGCAGAGAACGGCAAGAACGGCAAAGAGTACGCGCTCCATCACAAGATAAAAGATCTTGCAGATGCAGGCGATACATATAACTTTGACGCTCTTGCCGGCGAAAGCTACGCGCAAGCAAGACTGATTGAGGTGCTTCCAGGTAAACGCGGTCCACTTGTATCATCCCTGATAGTTAAATATGAGCTTGGTATCGCTGAAAAGATAGACCTGGAGCCCAGTGTGGAGATGATAACGGTCGACGGTATTACAACGCCGACTTACAAAAAGAAAAAAGCCAGATCTAGCGTTCGACTCCAACATGTATTCAAGACCGAGATCGAGTTGCGACGTTCACTGCCGATTTTATTCTTCGAAACGACATGGGATAACCGGTCTAGTGATCACCGGTTGGAGGTGTTTTTTGAAACAGGGGCGAGGGTGAAACGTGTTTTCAGTGAGAACCACTTCAGTTTAGTGGAGCGTGAGATTGTGCCTTTCCTCCCAGTACAGCAGGTGGCTCCGGGTACCGAATCGCCGTTGGACCGCTATCCTTGCCAGCGATTCTTCATTGCAAATGGTCAGGTCTTTTTAAATACCGGTCTGCCTGAGTTTGGCGCCACTGTTAACTCTGTAAGTATGACGATACTGCGGGCGGTATCAACACTTTCTCGAGCTGACCTGCGGTCTCGCGGCGGCGGTGCGGGACCGTCGCTTCCAACGCCTGAAGCGAATTGCTTAGGGATGAACAAAGTAAATTACGGCTGGGCGCCTCTCTCCATTGACTCGATTTCCGAAAGTGGTTTGTCAGATGCTGGGGATTTAGGTTCAAATACAGATTCAAATACAGGTTCAAGTAATGATCGCGATGCGGAATCGGCGTTTGGTATCGACCTGTCTCGGGCACACATAACTGAAGCTTATAATCTGGCGCAGCAGTACGAAAATTTGACTTGGACGACTTTTGGGCCTTTACCGCTTAAGGAAAAGTCTTTTTTGCAAATTGAGAATACAAGCGTGAAAGTGGTCGCCATACGCATCGTCGAGAACCCTGATAGCATTGAGTTTCGCCTGCTGAATACGGCTTTGAGCAAACAATCTACAATGCTCGACTTTAACCTGGAACACTGCGAAGCGATGTTGACGACAGCAGACGGACGTGTGATTGAGATATTGAATGCGCTTAAACCTGAATCATCCGGTGCTGTAGCGAAGAGCAAGGGCAGCGCAAAAGCCCAGGAGCCGATTAGTTGTGCTCCCGATGTGGAAGAGTGCTTATCTCAGGCTGCTTACAAAGTAGACCTGGGCCCAAATGCTCTCGTCTCAGTACGACTTCGTCTTCCGGGCATGAATGACGGTCCCTCCAAGGTACGAGGAACGAAATAGCGATGGTGTCTGTAGGAATTAAAGAACGTATCGGCAGGGGAACTCTCGCCGTTCTCCTTGCTGCATTGTTTTTGCCTGGTGTAGGTTTGCCCTCCATCCGAGAGGCGCAAGCAAAGAAGTCGCCGCTTGTGGATACCACAGAATTGAGCCCCGAACTGGCAGCACAGGTGCAGAGAGCGGCAAAAGCTGCTAAATCTGGTAATCCAAATAAGGCGCGCGACATTATTCAGAATATGCTCGCATCGGCTCCTGACGTTTCAACCTGTTTGGCGGCGGCGTCAGCAGCAGATATGGTCGGTTTTACGTTGCAAGACGCAAAACGTGCCTGTTTGCAAAAGGCGCTCTCTTTGAGTAAGTCTCGCGATGACTACTTCCGTTGTGCCTTGAAAGCGCGTCAGGTACAAGTATTCGACATTACTAGCGACGCCATCAAGCAGCTTCTGGCCAGTGCGAGTTCGACCGAAGAGTTATTGGACCTCGCACGCCGGGCGCAAGAGATCGCCATGAATGATGTGTCGCATCTCGCTTTGGAGAAAGCATTCGCTCAAACACATGAGCTCGATGCGGCCCTTTCGCTGGCGAAGCAAAGCAGAATCCTTGGCGCTGACGACCTGGCAAAGAAGATTTGCCGGGAAGTTATTGATGATAGCCAGACCTGCAAAGATTTGATGGATCTGTTGCCAGGTATTGAAGACTTCAAATATCCCGAAGCAAATAGATACCTTCTTAAGCGGGCGTTAGATTTCGCTCGTAACGTCGACGATGAGAAAGCTATTTTCGACGCAGCCCATCGGCTTGGTCAGCGAGATATCGAAGAAGTGGCTGGTTTCCGCGGTCGAAAAATGCTTCAGATGCAAACAATGGTGAATGAGGAAAAAGCTAAAGAGGATGCCGCAGCAGCAGCTGCCCAGAAAGAGGAAAGCCAGCCAAAGGTGCCCTCGAACGGCTTTTAAGTTTTTCTTTGCTGCTACCTTTTCCTTCTACAGTGACATTGGCTTGCGTGTTATAGTGCCTGCATTCTTTTGAGGCTCTCTTTCAATGAATTCGGCAATCGTCATCCCTGCGCGTTACGGCTCCTCCAGATTTCCAGGCAAACCGCTGGCAAATATACGAGGCAAGTCGATGCTCGAGCGCACCTGGACGATTGCAAAAAGTGCAGGTGCCGACGAGGTTTTCATTACAACTGATGATGATCGTATCGAGACCGCTGCTGCAGAGTTTGGTGCTAAGGTGATACGTACGAGACCGGAATGCGCAAACGGAACAGAGAGAGTCTTTGAAAGTTTGCAAGTTCAGGGCATTCAGCCGCACATAGTTCTGAACTTTCAAGGCGATGCGGTACTGACTCCACCCTGGGTATTGAGTGATCTACTCGCTGCCATGCGCGCCGATAGCACCGTACAGATGGCGACGCCTGCGACAAAGTTGACTTTCGAAAAATTTGATGATATTCGTAAGCAAAAATCAGCTGGTATCGTTGGCGGTACCTTAGTCGTTTTCGATAAAGACAAAAACGCCTTGTACTTCTCGAAGTCTCCAATACCGTTTATCAGGACGAAGATAGAAAATGCGCCTCTGTACAGACACGTAGGGCTCTATGCGTATCGGTATGAAACCCTTAAGCGGTACCTTGCGTTGCCGCAGAGTGAGCTCGAACAACTCGAAGGACTGGAACAGCTGAGAGCTCTAGAAAACGGTATCCCGATCAAGATAGTGGTCGTGGACTATCACAGCCGAACACATTGGTCGGTGGACAGTCCTGAAGACTTGAAGAGAGTCGAAGAGATAATTGACCGGGAAGGTGAGCTTGTTTCTGAAACTTCACTCTCAAGTGGAGTCAACGCATGAAACTTTTGCTTGCACGCCATGGCAACACTTTCACTCAAGAGATGATACCGGTCTTTGTTGGCAGCGCCAACGACATGCCGTTAGTAGATGAAGGTGAGCGTCAAGCTTCGCGTTTTTCACAGTTTTGCAAAATGCGCGGACTTGTACCTGCAGCTGTTTACTGCGGACCGCTTCTGCGTACACGCCGGTTTGCTGAAATCGTGTGTCAGGAACTGGGACTACCGTGCGTTCCAGTCATGGACGAGCGCTTGAACGAACTCGATTATGGTGGCTGGAGTGGAAAGACAAACGAGCAAGTGGTGGCAGAATTTGGTGAGGCGGCCCTTAAGCAGTGGAACGATCATGGCGTATGGCCTGCTGACAGCAATTGGGGAGCGGCTCCGGAGGCTGTAATAGCTGATTTGAATTCATATGTTGCGGATCTGCACAAGCGGCACGCACCAGACGATGTAGTTCTATCGGTCAGCAGTAACGGTCGCTTGCGCTATTTCCTTAAGTTTATTCCGCAGCTTTTCGATGAGATGGCTGCTAACAAAAACCTGAAAGTGGCACCGGGAAACGCTTGCCAAATTACCATGGATGAAACTGGCAATTTCAAGCTCGATTTCTGGAATGAGTCACCGGCAAAAGTTTTAGCGAGGTGACTTTTGTCCAGGGAGAGCGAAACCACTGTCAGTTTTGGGACGATAGGTTCCGTCTGCTCCACGGCTATATTCGACCGGTGAATTTAACCGGCTGGTCGGAGCTTTCGCGGTGTTTGAAAATTCCGAGCCGGCCGAGAATCCATTTTGAAATTGAAGACCGGCAGAGGAGCCGTTCATAAATTGCATGTTCGCTCCGTTTCCGTGCCCGTCACTCTGAAATGTTTTGTGCACGCCTAAAGTGGTGAAACTTTGCTCTTTCTTGGTTGGGTTTGTGCTGTTGTATTTGGCTGTTGTCTTGTTTGCAGGGATGACAGTATCTTTGTCAGCGCGCGGTTGCGTTCTTGAGGGCGGTGCGTATGTGGTGCCGGAAAATGACGAGTTTGTGCCATTGGTTGAATCGGAGCTGAACCTGGGCACGTGGTTTGAAGTATCGACTTGCTTTGATTGGGCAAAGGCAAACGGTTGAGCTGCAGGAATCAAGCAAAAAAGCGAAACCAAAGTGCGGCTGAGCAAAAAGAGCCTGAGCCGTTTAGTGTCAACTATTGTTTTGCGACTACTCCTCAATCTATTCCTTTGCTGCTGACCGTTAAAACCAGCGCTGGCTTGCCGAGCGCATATTCTTTATGCGGACCCGGTCGAGCATACATGATGGCATTTCACAGCTGTTACGACAACAGAAGCTCGAGCGTAAGTTTGGTGCCTTTACCTTTTGGGGATTCTAGCCAGACGCGCGCGGGCATTACACATCCAATCAATTCTGTTCTCTCTCTGATGATTCCCGTGCCTGTGCCGCCGTCTCGCGATGATTTGGGTTCTGTGCCTTGCATCGCATCAAGCCCGACGCCATCATCTGCGATGCTCATTGTGAAGCTTCGCTCGTCCGATTGCAATTGAACTACGACACTTGTAGCGGAAGCGTGTTTGGCCGCGTTGTTTAGCGATTCCTGCGCGATCCGGTAAATGTGAAGCTCGATTTCATCGGTGAATTGTGGTAGCTGGTCCGGACATTCAAACGTGCAGCTACAGTCGTTACGCAAAGAGAAATTCTGGCACAAATCTTCAAGGGCCGGGCGCAATCCACAATCGTTAATATCTCGAGGCGACAGTTCCTGACAGATTTCGCGCAGGCGGCAGGCTATATCGCGCAGAACGTTTCCAACTTCATCATCCGGTAGCCGTTTGGAGTTTGAGAATGAACGTTGCAAAAGCATTACGTCACCAAGTACTGAATCGTGCAACTCTCTTGCTAGCTGACCTTGAATCACTTCTTGCTGGTCTACGATTTTTTGCATCAGAGTGTGCTTTTCCCCGAGCAAAGAGCGAATGGAGCCTGTAAAACTGTGTCCGGCCACCATCACTCTCATTTGGTCAGGCATCGTGTCGAAGTCGCTTCGCGAACGATTTATTACGTCCTTCAACAAACCACGCAGAAGTATATGGAGCTCCTCCGGATTTACCACTGCTCCGTTGAGGCACCAGCCTCCATATTCGGTATCAGAGAGAGTTAAGCATAGTTTCATTCGCGACGGCAGTTCACTCTCGGCGAGCGTTGGCAGCTCTGTCGCCGGAACAATGAAGCACTCGATAATTGCTGGATAGGAACGAATTGATATCGCCCAAAATGAAGTTGCGAAGACTATACGGATCGGCAGGGATTTCTCGGCCGTGAGCGAAATCTCTGCTGCTTCCGAAGTGAGTTTGCGCACAGATGCTTTCAGTGACTCATCGATAACGGTTGAATTGTAGTTGGCCGCCAGGCGCTCGTAAAAACGCAGAAGCAACTCCATCTGGGCATCGGTCAGATTCTTGACCTGTTCGTTGCCTATTCCCAAGCGCCTTTGCGACATGCTTAGGGTGTCGAGATACTTTTTTCGAGATGGTTCACTGGTCAAGGTCTAAATTCCCATAGCCGTTTTCAACCGCCCAGGCGATAAGCTCCTCGCGGCTGTTGAGTCTCAACTTTTCGACCAACGCATCAACTTGTTTGCGCACCGTTTCTGGCGCTACCACTCGTGCTGCTGCAATGTCTTGATATTTCATTCCTTTGGCCAGCATTTTCAAAAGATGTTCTTCTGTTTTTGTTGTTTTCGGCCGTGCGTTCTGCATTAGTTCTTTGGAGATCACTGGTGCTTTTCCGGCCGCTACCTCGCGGATTGATTCAACGATTCTTGTGATTGGTTCTGACTTCAACAAGTAGCCTGCGACGCCGCTACTTAGAACGAGGTTCAAAATCGCAGTGCGGCTGTCTCCGGAAAAGACTATGACCGAAGTTTTTGGATTTGCGCAAAACTTTTGTGTTAAAGTCTTTGGACCGGCTGAATCAGGCAGATGCAGATCAAGCAATATCACGTCTGGGGTAAGATCTTCTGCCAACTTGAGTCCTGTGCTGCTGCAGTTGGCTATGCCCAAAACTTCGATATCATCTTCTGCCGAAAGCTCCGCTTTAAGACCTTTCAGCGTAGCTTCGTGGTCTTCAACGATTACGACCGAAATAGATTGCGGCAATGTTCTTCTGCGCCTCTAAGACACGTGCCAATTAAGATGCTAGCACATTCAAACTGGCGCTTGCTCGGCAGGCTATTTACTTACGGATGCTGCGGACGGCGTCTTCTTTAGCTTGCAATGAACCCTCGCCTGCAACTTTTTTGCTGTTGCTGTTGTCGCTATTTGCATAGTGAATTGCAACTACAGTGACATTGTCTGGCGCGCCGCCGGCCAATGTCTCTTCAACCAATTTTTTGCACGCTTGCTCTGGATCTTTGGGAGACTCCATTAAGCTTGCGATTTGCTCTTCATCTATAACAGCAGACAAACCGTCCGTGGCAAGTATGATCCAGTCGCCGTGCTTCACCTCCAGCGCCAGGTAGTCACTGATAACTTCAGGATCGTGCCCGAGGCAACGTGTTATCAGGTGCCGGAAGGGACTCTTTTTTGATTGTTCTTTGGTTAGCCTGCCTATCTTGACCATTTCCATGACGACCGAATGATCGCTGGTCAAGACTTCCGTTGCACCATCCCGGACTAAATATGCGCGAGAGTCGCCTACGTGAGCAATGTGCAAAATATTGTTGTCTGCTTGCACTGCAGCAACAATAGTTGTTCCCATTTTTTGCTTGGTCTCGGCTTGCGTTTGCACAACAACTTCATTTGCTCGCAAAATCGATTCGGTCAGCCACGTTTTCAGAGCCGCTGCATCGGTGAGGTTTAGTTTGTTTGCCTTGTGGTAATTGTCTAACTCTTCCACCGCTAACTTGCTGGCGAGGGCACCATTTTCGGTACCACCCATGCCATCAGCGACGACAAAAACTCGCTCATCTTTGCTAATAGTGTAATTGTCTTCATTGTGTGACCGCACAACACCGCGATCGGTGAGCCCGGCAACCCGCCAGGTAATGGTATTCATACTACCGTCCTCGCCATTTTAGCTTTATTCGCCACCGGGTCTTAGCCGGTCTATGGTTACATCTTAATCGGCCGGAAGGCAAACGTGAATTACCGGAAACGGGTAAATTGATAAAATCAAAAAGTTCAGGATCTATTGGCATTCTTGTCTCTTCGACAACTGCCCCGGCGGGATTAAGAATTCGCATGTGCTTCATTTGTTCGCCCTAGCCTGCAAATAGTGCTGTGAAGACGATGCCTGCGCATTCTGCCGCTTCAATAACGGCTCCGTAAGTGTCACCGGTATGCCCGCAAATTTTATTGTTTAACCAATGTGCGCAAAATACTCCAGCCCCAGCTGTTGCCAGTGTGGCGACGATAGTCGCTTTCCAATTGAAATACCCGGCTATCGTACTGGCGAATACAACAGGAATTGATGCCAATACTAAGTCACGAGGAAAACTCGTGGTGTCGTGCCAGATTTTGCCTTTGCCCATCTCCCTGGCATATTCAAAGGAGCCGATGGCATAGACTTCACATAGTCTTGCCCAAGCTGGCACAACAAATATAACTGGCAAGATAATTTTCTGGGATGTCAATCCATTTAACGCGAATATTTTTAGCGCAAGAATCGTTATAGATGCAAGTACCGCGAAATTCCCGACACGGCTGTCTTGCATGATTTCGAGCATCCGCTCTCGGGAACGGTGAGAATATACACCGTCTGCAGTATCCATGAAACCGTCCATGTGCAAGCCGCCTGTAAGCCACAGCCAGGCGAATACGATCAGTCCTGAGGCGAGAAGACTGTTCGTCTGGCATCCGTACAGAATCCATTCCAGGATGCATAAAGCGAATCCGATCAGAATTCCCACGGTGGGAAGATATTTCGAGAGCCCGCTCAGATCATCTTCAGTACTTGTATCTAGATTTGCGACAGGCAGGCACGTTACGTATGAGGCGGCAATGGCTAGTCGCGCCAATATTCTATTCATGACTGAATTTCAGCGCTGTATTCTGGGCGCTCAGGAAAAATTTTGGGATTTCTCACAACTATATCGCGGCGCTTTGGCTCGTAATAAAGTGTCAAATCTGTTGTTGACTTAACGATATCAGGGTCAGCTTCAAGATCGCGTGCTTTGTCAAGGATCTTCATGCAAGTCGATTGCAGCGTCTCTTCGCGGGTCTTTTGATCCCAGGGCATGACTGGCTCATCCACCAGGCAGCCGACGATATCTGGCACCAAGGGCAGTGGCTCTGATTTGGTCAAGGCATAAGCGAAAATAATTCGCTTATCCGTGTTCTCTATAAACACCTCGTGCGGACCGATCAGGTCGGTTGCCCAATCCATGATAAGCAGGCATTGCTCAGGGCGATTCAGTCCTTTGTAGCTGTCCATCGGCAGTTCCATTAGTTCGCTCAAGATTTTCGCCAGCGGTCTGGATTGAGTGTTGTAATACTCGATCGTTTCGACTTCCAGGCTCAAACCTTCCAAAAAGCCCTTCAAGCAGAGGAGTATCTCGGCAATTCCTTTGGGCTCTTCTCGCTGACCTTTATTGTCTCTGTTGGAGAGAAGGGCGCTGCCGTATAGGATGTAGAGCCAGTCTTGTGTGCTTAAAGCTTTTTTGTTTGCTAGTGATTCCAGTCTTTTTAATACCATCTGGCGGTGGTTGACTTCACGTATTTCATCGGAGTCTTTTGCCAAGCTGGCAAGTTTGCTCGTCAATTGCTTCGCTTTTGCTGAGTCTCTGATCAAAACATAGCAGACTGAAAGATTTAATGTGGTATCAAAATCTGGAATCTCTTTGAACGAATACTCGAAGTGCTTGATCGCTTCTTTTACGCGTCCCAGCGCCATGAGCGCGAAACCTAACTCGTAGTTGACAGTGGGATCGTCGGGTTGCAACTCACTGCATTTTTTGAGCAACATGACCGCCAGTTCAAATTTACGGACATCAATCAAAGCAAATGCGGCTTCAAAAAAAGCATAGGGCAAACGTTTCTCTTCGCTCATGTCGTCAGCATCATCGCTTCGGTCTGCTGCCTCTGTCTCGAGACCGGACATCACTTGCAATAGCCGCTTCAGTTTGGTGCCTTGTTCTGTACGCCCACACTCGTTCATGAGCAGAACATAAGTGGCGATTACTTCAAGGTCTTCCGAGTTTTTCAGCCAGAGTGACGCCAGCACTTGGTCTGCATTTTCGTACATGCCATCAGCAATCAACTGCTTGGCTTTTTGGATCTTGTCGGCGGTCGACTCGTCTTGAGCGGCTGTCTCTGGCACTGTGTTCTCCAACTAGACCAGCTGCCCTGCTAACTCTTCTGCATGGTACGAACTGCGAACAAGAGGACCGGAGTGCACCATGTTGAAGCCCAGTCCCCATGCATATTTGCCTAATTCGTCGAACTCTTCTGGTGTTACGTAGCGCTGCACCGGCAGTTGGTCTCGACTAGGACGCAAGTATTGTCCCAAAGTCAAAAAATCTACATCGTGAGCACGCATGTCGTGCAAAACTTCTTTTACTTCGTCTTCGCTTTCGCCTAGGCCGAGCATCAAGCCTGACTTGGTCGGGACGCCCTTGTTTAGTCTCTTTGCCGCTTGCAGTACCTTGAGTGAACGGTCGTATTTGGAGCCGGGGCGTACTTTGCGATAGAGCCTCGGAACGGTCTCTATGTTGTGATTGAAGACCACAGGACCTGCGTCTAAAACAGTGGCGATGCAATCTTCGCGTCCTTGAAAATCGGGAGTCAGTACTTCGACTGCCACATTCGGAATGGCTTCTTTCAAAGCCTTAATAGTCTTTGCAAAATGTGTGGAGCCTTGGTCCGGAAGATCATCGCGATTGACGGATGTAAGAACGACGTGCCGCAGATTCATCTTGCGACAGGCTTCAGCGATCCTGATTGGCTCGTCATCTTCGAGAGGTAGCGGCATACCTTTGTTGACCGAACAGAATTTACAAGTGCGAGTGCATAGTGCTCCCATAAGCAGGAAAGTGGCTGTGCCGCGAGCCCAGCACTCACCTTTGTTTGGGCATCGCCCGCTTTCGCAGATTGTGTTGAGGCGCTCTTCCTTGAGAATCCCCCGCACGGCGCGGTTTTCGTCAGTGTTTAAAACTGTACGCCGCACCCATTCTGGCAATCGTTGTACCGATTGTAGAGAATGCATGGATTCAGATTGCCTGGATTCAGGTTGCTGCTCCACCGCCGCTGTGGCGCTACGCTTCTCGTCCATGGAGACCTCAAGTTCGATAGTCTTTGTATTTTAGGGTATTGAAGGACCTTTTTCGGACAGGCATCTTGAGATGCACTTCATTCTTTTCATTTGTGACGATGTTTCTAGCCGTCACCTGACAGCCGACGGCTATCTTGTAAAATGTTGGCTTCTCAAAAAGAGGAGTTTGAGCCGTGAGTGAGATTACCCGAACCACCATCATTGCCGGTAACTGGAAAATGCACAAGACGCGGCACAAAGCCCGCGAATTAGCAGAGGCGGTCGTTGCTGCCGTAAAAAATCACAAGGATCTGCCTGAGATAGTGCTCTGCCCCCCATTTACTGCCTTGTACGACGTGGTGCAGGCGACGAATCACAGCTCGGTAACTGTCGGTGCGCAGAACATGGACCACCGCACCAGTGGCGCCTTTACAGGCGAAATTTCGCCAACTATGCTTACTGATCTCAGTGTCGAATATGTGATCATCGGACATTCCGAACGCCGTCAATTTTTCGGCGAGACCAACAGCAGTGTAAACCTCAAGTTGAAATCAGCTATCGAACACAAGCTCATTCCTATAGTTTGTGTAGGCGAATCGCTTGACGAGCGTGAAGCGAATTTGACCGACTCGGTTGTGCGTAGGCAGGTAGGTGCTGCGCTGGCTGACATTCCGGAGGAAGAGACAAAGAGTCTCGTTATCGCATATGAACCGGTTTGGGCAATTGGAACAGGCAAAACCTGCGAAAGCGCGGAAGCAAATCGAGTGGCGCAGATTATCCGGCACACAGTTTCTGATTTCTACAACCAAGACGCTAAGAAAGAGCGCAGCAATGCCGGTGACTTCGTCTCCATACTTTATGGCGGCAGCGTAAAAGCTTCCACCATTGACGAATTGATGGCTCAGCCGGATGTTGATGGTGCGCTCGTTGGTGGTGCGAGCTTGTCGTCTGAAGACTTCGTACCGTTGATCGAGTCTGCTCAAAAGCGCATTAAGCAACAATTATCGCGAGTTTAAATCTGTATACGTATGACTGCGTAGGTCCGATTGCGAGTCTCCGACTCCTGGTCTCGATTCGGTGCGGCTCCACGTTGTCAATGAGAAACGTGAGGTTCTGCGAAGCCATCACGTCACGAAAGCAATCAAGAACTGGACATCCGCTATAATGGCTTTCCTGATTACTCGGAGAGGTGTCGGAGTGGTCTAACGTGCGGTCCTGGAAAGACCGTCTGGCCCAAAAGGTCAGCGAGGGTTCGAATCCCTCCCTCTCCGTTCTTCAAAAAGCCACATGGGCGCGGCATCATAGGCGTATGGACCAGCATCTTGTAGAAAAACTGAAAGAGATCGAGCAGACCTATCAGGAACTCGAAGAAAAATTGGGCGACCCTGCGGTTTTTCAAGACCAAGCAAATGCTAAGCGTCTCGGTCGTGCAAGAGCATCGCTTGAGCGCACAGTGAAGACTTTCCACGACTGGCAGCAAGTCGATAAAGATATCGAAGACATCCAGCAGATCGTGCGCACTGAAACAGACAAAGACATGCGAGAAGAGTTCGAACAAGAGCTCGCCACCAACAAAAAACGCGAAGAAGAGCTGGAACAAGAGTTGCGTTTGCTGCTCCTGCCGCAAGATCCAAACGACGACAAAGACATCATGGTTGAAATCAGAGCAGGTACAGGTGGCGATGAGGCATCGCTATTTGCCGGCGACTTGCTAAGAATGTATTTGCGCTACGCCGACAAAATGCACTGGACTTCTGAGATAGCGAGCGCCAGCGAAGGCGAGTTAGGCGGCTATAAAGAAGTCATTGTCAGCTTGAAGGGTGAGGGCGCTTACTCCAAGTTTAAGTTCGAATCAGGTGTACATCGAGTGCAGCGAGTGCCAGCAACTGAAGCGCAAGGACGTGTGCACACTTCGACTGCGACAGTGGCGGTGATGCCGGAAGCTGATGAAATCGATGTGCAGCTTGATGAAAAAGATCTGGAAATTTCAACTATGCGTTCTGGTGGTGCCGGTGGCCAGAATGTAAATAAGGTGGAGACTGCGGTGCGCATCGTGCACAAACCATCAGGCATCATGGTTGCCTGTTCTGAGGAACGCAGCCAATTGCAGAACAAAGAACGAGCCAAACAGATTCTTCGAAACAAGCTCTACAAAATGGAGTTGGAAGCACGCCAGCAAGCTATCTATGATCAACGCAAACAGCAAGTTGGCACAGGCGACCGCTCGGAAAAAATTCGCACTTATAACTACAAAGACAATCGTCTTACCGACCATCGCTTGAACATGAACTTCAGTCTTCAGCAGGTTCTCGAAGGTGAACTAGACCGCGTTATCGAGGCGAGTATTTTAGCCGAGCAACAACGTCTTTTGATGGAATCTACGCAGCTCGTATAGAAAGCACTTGATGACAGCGATGTGCCACCGGGTTTGAATCGAGCTTGAGCGACTGAACGAGCGGTCCTTTAGGGCTGGAAAGGTGGAGGAGCTTGTCATTCAGAATCAATTGCTCGATTTAAAGAGACGGATAAAAGAGCGCCTTCTTAAGGTCGGTCTTGAGCCTGCCGAAGCCACTGCCGAAAGCGAGTGGATTACCAAAGACGTATCAGGACTGTCTGTCGCCCAGCAGATACTATTTGAGGGGTCGCTCAAAGAGGAATGGAACACGCGCATCGAGCACATTTTGAGAGAGCGAAAGAAGCGTGTACCGCTGCAGTATATTCTTGGACACACCAGTTTCATGGGGCTAAGATTTTCAGTTGAGCCTGGCGTCTTCATTCCACGCTCCGACACTGAAGCCCTGGTCGAGGCGACAGTCGAGACCGTAAGAAAAGAACAACTGCTCAATCCATACATTATGGACATCGGCACCGGCAGTGGCGCAATCGCGGTTGCTCTAGCCGTGAAGATGCCACACGCGAAGATCCTGGCTGTCGAACTGGAAGAGATTCCGTTCCGAGTCGCTCAGCAAAACGCAGCCTTGAATGGGGTATTTGAGCGAATACAATTTGTGCGCGGCAACTGGCAGGAACATGTACCGCTGGACTTGGATATTATTGTCTCCAATCCGCCCTACATAGCAGAGAGTCTCAAGCCCACACTGGCGCCGGAAGTTCTCGACCACGAGCCGCATAAAGCGTTGTTCGGTTCGGGAGAGGACGGCTTGGGATACTATCGTGAGCTGGCTCGCACAACAAGATTCGCTTTCAACAAAATCGCAGGCGGTTGGCTGCTTTGCGAACTTGGCGACGGGCAAGCGAGCGATTGCCAATCTATTTTTAGCGAACAAGGATGGACGCAGATCGGTATTTGCTCAGACCTAAACGGTGTAGACAGAGTGCTGAGCGCTCACAGCTAAGGTTTTTTCAGTTACTGCAAATTGTTGTCTAGCAAACAGAAACCTTTATGGCGTGGCGTCAATCACCGTCTATGGTGACCGGTGGAAAGTTTGCCGACGTCTTTTCTTACGCATTGGATATATCGAATCGTGTCAATTTCCTTCCCGCCGATACAGGTCCTGGCTGAAAAATAGGACTGTTAAAAAATGATAAAACTGCTAGAATATTTGAATCGGATGGGAGCTGAATGGCGATCAAAACAAGTCGAAGTGGTAAATCGAAGTAGTCGAACTTAGATGATTCGTTAGCCCAAGGAGAAGCGAGATGTCGGTCGATAGTGAGCATCCTCCCTACGAAAGTCTATCCGCTAGTCATTGTTCAAGCTCTTCACGCCCTTCAAGTCTTTCTGATTGTTCAATACTTTCGACGCACCCTGGACTCCGGCTTAGGTAGAGTAGAGGGGAATCATGGAAGATGGCATTCTTAGGGCGATTTCCGGCGACGGCACCATCCGCGCAGTAATCGCCTCAACGACTAATCTGGTCGAGGTAGCAAGACGCCGCCATAATCTCTCATTTACGGCAACGGCCGCCCTGGGCAGAGCGCTGACTGCAGGCGCACTGCTGGCACCGGTCGTAGCCCGTGATGGTCAGGTAATGCTCAAGTTTCAAGGCAACGGGCCCATAGGAAAGATCTACGTTGATGCTTATCCAAAGGGAACTGTCCGCGGTTACGTGGACAATCCGCAACTTGAACTACCCTTGAACTCGCTTGGAAATTTTGATGTTGGTGGCGCTGTTGGCAAGACCGGTTATCTGCATGTGACTATCGATCACGGTTTTGGACGTCCGCATATGTCGACGGTCGAGTTGGCTTCAGGTGAGATTGGCGAGGATGTCAATCGTTATCTTGTCACTTCCGACCAAACTGGTTCTATCGTTGTCGTAGGCGCTCATCTCAACCGCAAAGGTGTTGAAGCCGCAGGCGGTTTGATTGTTCAGCTCCTGCCAGATCACACGGAAGAGACCATTTGCAAAATAGAGAACAACATAACGACCTTTGGCACGTTCACTTTTTTAATGCGACGAGGGATGACTCTTGAAGCGATTTTGAACAGAATCCTGAACGGATTTGATGTACAGCCTATCGGTGAAGTGCGACCGTTGTCGTTTGCTTGTAAGTGCTCCAGTGAACGATTTGTTGAGGCTTTAAAGGTTTTTGACAAAAAAGACTTGCTTTCCATGGCCGAGGAAGACGGTCAAGCCGAAGGGCGTTGTCATTTCTGCAACGAGTTTTATTACGTGAATAAGCAAGGGTTGCTCGACTTGGCGAGAGGCCGATAATCCAAATCAGCGGTCCAAGCTAACCTTTCGGCTCTTGGGACCGCTGGACTGATCGTTCTAAACCTGCTTTGAATTCTTTCGAATTCTAAGAGTTTTAGACTGCGCGTTGAATTTTGCCGGCTTTGATGCAAGACGTGCAAACTTTCATGCGTTTGATGGTGTTCTTGACGAGAGCGCGCACAGGCTGCAGGTTTGGCAACCAGCGGCGTTTGCTGTGCGGATTGTAGTGGGAACGCAAAAAGGTATACCCGAATCCCGTGGTGGGACCCTTTCCGCAAACATCACAACGTTTAGCCATAATTCCTTCCAAACTAAAACTGACAGAAACGAACCGTACCCTTGCTGCGGCTTGCGGGGAGTTCGCTGCGCTGGGGCTGAGCTCCACCGCTTCGCGTACTTGCGCCGTCTTTATCGAGACGGGAGTGCAGACGAGCCGTTTACAAGGATTAAAAATTTTAGCATATGGGTTTATATGCACATACAAAAAATTAGTTATCCAGTAGTAAGCACGATAGGAACTTTTACACTTAATTCTCTGATGTACTGACGGTGAACATGGTAGTCTGTTTTTGGGGGTACAGTCGTGAGTGGCAATTGGCTGTCAAGACGGCGTTGGCCGGTTTTGCGAAAAAAAAGTCGGATTACAGTAGACGAAACTTCATCACTTCATTCAGAATGACTTTTATTACTAAGCAAATCATGGTATCAATTCCTTGCGAGGAAGCATCAGTGTTGGTATTGGCAAGGTCTTTCAGTTTATGAGGAGCTGCGACAGCAGAATAGGAAATCAAGGATGGCACTCGTAAACTACGCTGCGAGAGAGATAAACTGCAAAATCGTTTATTACGGCACCGGGCTTGGTGGCAAAACCACTAATCTCAAATATATTCATAGCCAATTGGCGCCTACAACGCGCGGCGAACTTATCTCGTTGGCAACTGAAACTGAAAGAACTCTTTTCTTCGACTTCTTACCACTTGACCTTGGCAGCGTGCAGGGTTTCAAGACCAGATTTTCCCTTTACACAGTTCCCGGTCAGGTCGAATACAACGCCAGTCGCAAATTGATCCTGAACGGTGTCGACGGCATCATCTTCGTGGCAGATTCAGATGTCATGCGCTCTCGCGACAATGTCGAGTCTCTGCAGAACATGGTTGATAACTTGCAGGAATACAGTCTCACTCTCGACAACATCCCGTGGGTGTTGCAATACAACAAACGTGATTTGGCGAATGCCTTGCCGATCGAGCGTTTGGAGCGCGAATTGAATACCCGCAGCGTGCCTAGTTTTGAAGCAGTTGCCTCAGAAGGTTTGGGTGTGTTTGCCACGCTGAAGGCTATCTCTAAGCTTATTCTCAATCGTCTGCAATAAATCTCCGACAGTTCGATCGCATATCTAATTGGCTGCCTATGCGTATTGGGTATTTTTTTTACTGGCGCATTTTGTTTCTTTCTCTTACGCTTAGCTGATAGAGCGCTGCCCTTGAGATGTTCGTACCGTGAGCTATACCACGTTTCGACCGCCAGTGAGTCGTGAAGCCGAAGTGGCGGCGTTGCGCCGTGCTATCGCTGTTGAAAGACGCAGCTACTACGCGAATTTGCAGGGAAAGCGCACGACATTTTCCCGCTTTATGCGTCAAACGTCAGAGAAGCTTGCTCGCCGGTATCCGATGGAACTTGTATGGTCCACCATACGGGGTTTATTTCGCGACTATGCGAATTTAGACGTCGGTACGAGGATTTCTATAGTCAAACGAGCAGAAGAACTTTTACAGCCGATCTGGAACCCTTTGAATTTGGAGACCGACCCGTCTGATGTAACTGCTGGACTTGATGTGGCAGATAAATCAGATAGATCAGATAAATCAGATAGATCAGAGGCTGCTGATATTTCGGATGTACAGGTGGCGAAAGCCGTGACTGATAATTCCCCTCAAGCGACGGTTCGTTCCGAAACCTCGGCACCCACCTCGACTTCGAAGCGTCCAGCCACTTCTGGCGCAGCAACTGGAATCCGTAACTCAAACAACCCTGTTGAAAGCGGGGGGGCTCCTCAAAAACCTACAATGTCGACGTCGGCAAAACCGGTGTTAGCGACTGAGAAAGGTTCGAAACTTTCTCAGTCGGATATCAAAAATGGATACAGCCTTTCAGATGTGGCGGAGATTCCCGTGCGGTTAGTTAAAGGTGTCGGGCAGAAGGCAGAGGATATTCTCAATCGCCTCGGCATCCGTACCGTCGCTGATTTGATCAAGCACTACCCTCGCCGGCATTTGGATTTTCAAAATCGCTTGTATATCAGGCAACTGAAGCCGGGAATGGAGGTGACGATATTTGGTACCATCCGCTCGATTGGTGCGTTTCAATCGAGACGCGGAAACGTATCTGTTTTGAACATCGCCATCAACGATGAAACGGGGACTATTCTCATTACTCGTTTTGTTGGAGGAAAGTCAAACAAATATCTGCTTGAGCGTTACAAGACCCAATATCCCAAAGGGTCGCAGGTGCTTGCTTCCGGCGTCGTCGAGCGAGATCAGTTTTCGAATCGTTTGTGTCTCAAAAATGCGGAGATTGAAATCATCGCACAAGGGGGCGATGTCGATGTTCAAGGCGCAGAAGATCTGGCTGACGACTCGTCTCACTTGCACACAAATCGATTGGTGCCCGTCTATCCTCTGACTGATGGCATGAGTCTTCGACACTTCCGCAATATTATCTTTCAGGCGCTGCAGTCTTATGGAAATCTGCTCAAGGATGCGTTGCCGCTGGAACATCGCGAGCGATTGCAGCTGATGCCAGTTGCAGCAGCAGCAAAAGCTATTCACTTTCCAAAAGACCTTGAAGAGAGCGAAGCGGCGCGCAGAAGGTTGGTGTTTGATGAATTGTTTTCGATTCAGCTTCATCTAGCCCGCCGTCGATATAGACACGAAAGTACGGAGACAGCACTTTCTCTGGTTCAATCGGAGAACAGTTTGGTCGTCCGTCTACTGCAGAGTCTTCCCTTTAAGCTGACTGGTGCACAAGAAAGAGTCTTTGCTGAGATAGCTAAAGATCTGGCCTCATCGAAACCGATGCACCGTCTGGTGCAGGGAGATGTCGGCAGTGGAAAGACCATCGTTGCACTCCTTGCCTTTATGGTGGCGATTGATAATGGATTTCAGTGCGCGATGATGGCTCCGACGGAAATTTTGGCAGAGCAGCACTATCGTCAATTTCAAAAACTGATCACACCGCTTGGTTTGAAAACCGGTTTAGTGATAGGCAAACAAGGACAAAAAGAGAGAAGGTCGATACGACAGGAGCTGCTCAGTGGTCAGATTCACATTGCAGTCGGCACCCATGCCCTGCTTACAGATGATGTCGAGTTCAAAAATCTCGGTTTAATCATAATAGATGAGCAACACAGATTCGGAGTCAAGCAGCGCGCCAAATTGAAGCTCAAGAGTCAATCTCCTGAGCTTCTCACAATGACAGCTACGCCGATACCACGAACGATGGCGCTTACAATGCATGGAGACCTTGATGTTTCTGAGATAGACGAGATGCCGCCGGGGCGTAAGCCGATTGAAACTGTGCTCTATCGCCAATCTCAGCGCAAGCAGATCCGTTCAGCAATCGAAGAACAGCTTACGAGAGGGCGCCAAGTCTATATTGTTTTCCCGTTGATTGATGAATCAGAGACCCTATCCGCCAAGGCTGCTACTAAAGAGTATGAGCGACTGAGAACAGAAGATTTCCAGCATCGCCGAGTGGGACTGATGCATGGAAAACTGAGCGCGCAAGAAAAAGACGAAGTTATGGAGAGTTTCCGCAACCATGAATTTGATATTCTTGTTTGCACAACTGTTGTGGAAGTTGGCGTCGACGTACCAAATGCCACTGTGATGGTCATAGAAAACGCCGACCGTTTTGGTCTTGCGCAGTTGCATCAATTGCGGGGGCGAGTCGGTCGTAGCTCTGAACAATCTTACTGTTACTTGGTCTCAGATTCGCAGGCTGAAGCGACATTGAGCCGCTTGAACATCATGACTGAGACGAACGATGGATTTGTAATTGCGGAAAAAGATTTGGAAATCCGTGGACCAGGGGAGTTCCTGGGCTACAAGCAGAGCGGTTTGCCCGATCTCGTTTTGGCAGACCTGGTTAAGGATGCGAAGATTCTCGAGGACGCTCGCAACACTGCAATTGCTATAGTGAAAGAAGATCCTGAACTGAAGTCTTTCCCCGCCCTAGATAGTCTCTTGCAGCGCATGAAACTGAGTGTCGAATCCGAAATTGTTCGATCCGGATGATTAACCTGGCTCCCAACAAATTTCAGTATCAATTGGTGACCGCCATGGCCCTTTCGGCTTGGCTTCAGATTGTCAGCTGCCGTCCTGCGCAGAGTGTTCCGTCACCAAATCACGCCACCAAAGTCGAGTGGATCTTGGAGCAAGAGGACAAAGAGGCGGGTAAAACAAAAGTATTCTTAACCGACGACGCTGTGCATGTTGTGGACTTTAGTAGAGACTTCGAAATCGTAACCACGGGTCCTGCGTGGAACGTCGTAATATTCAAACGCAAGGGTAAGATTTACCATTCCATGACTCTCCAAGGTTTTGGCGGTTTCTCGGTATTTGGTCCGATTGGCAGTGCTTGGAAGACTAAAGAGAATTTGCGAAAAGTCTCAACTGGAAAGACGGAAGACTGTCCGTTCACGATTTCGCACTATAAAGCAAAGTCGGGGATGGACATAGCGCTGATTGATGACATTGAGGTGCAGCCTGAGATAAAGGTCTTTATGCAAGACTTTTATCATGTACCGTTGCCTGGAATACCGTTTCGAAGCATCTACAAATTTCATGCTGAGGGACGCAAAAAAGATTCGAATTGGTTATCCGATGAGCGAAGTGATTTCCATGGCGTGAAAGTATGGCTCTCGACCAACAGTTGGAAGAAAGTGCCGTATAACGCTTCGCACTTTGCTTATCCTCAGGATTTTACAGAAGTGCAAGAGCCGATGTCGGTTCTGCTTCCGTCTGGAAATTTACAGAGATTCAATTCGATAATGGAAGATATGAATCGAGATGACGCGGCTAAAGAGCGTACCCACAAGCTTCAGCAATGGCATTATTAGGTACTTGGGCTTTAGGCGAAGTCAACCGTTGCTATCTTAAAGCGGATTCCGTCCTTGATTGGAGGCATCAGCTTGACTCGTTCCAGCGCCACCACCTTTGATACTAGGAGCGACTGGTGGCATTGCATTTGTAGTGCCACCGGGATTGGTTCCGGTTGGGCCCGTTGTCGGACCGGTTGTGCCCATGGTCTGGTTGATCTTGTCGAGATTGGCTCGTGCAACAGTTGCATACGGTCCGGATGGATCAATTTCGAGATACTTTTGGAAATTGGCAATCGTTTCAGGCACATTGCTCTGGGCCTGGTTTAACAATCCCATAGCGTAATAAGCTGCGGCATACTTAGGGTCGAGTGTTGTAGCGGCCCTATACTCTTGCATTGCAGCATCATTGTTGCCCAAGCCTGTATAGACCAAACCTAGGTTGTAGTGAGCGAGCACGTTGTTTGGATTCATAGCGAGCGCCTGCTGGTACTCAGACTGTGCTTGAGCAAAGTCTTTCTGGGCCAGGAATACATTGCCTAGATTAATGTGAGCTTCAACCAGTTTGGGATTCAGCTCCAATGCCTTTCTAAATTGTGGCACCGCCGCTGATGCTTCACCGTGTTTTTGCAAAGCAAGACCGAGGTCGTTATAAGCATCAGCAGAGTTGGGGTTGATCTGCACGACCCGCTGATAGAGCTCGATTGCCGCGGTCGTTTTATTCTGGTCGTCGAGATTTTCAGCCAGCATCTGCATGACTTTTGCATCGTTCGGAAACTTATCCATCATGCGGCGCAGATCATATTCTGCTTTTGTCAATTGCCCTTCAGCAGTGTCTAATGCCACTATTGCAAACATCACATTGCGGTCGAACGGAGAGAGCGACTGTGCCGAGTCCAGCGCAGAGTGAGCTCCAGCAAAATCCTTGGTCTGAATTAAGGTCTGTCCCAGTTCGAGGAATGCTGGAGAATCAGTCGGATCTAGGCTCAAACCCTGACGATAGAATCCAACTGCGGCGTTAAGATCGCCTTTTAGCAAGTTGGTCCGTCCCATATTGATTAGGGCCTGGCCGTCGTTCGGATTCATACTCAACACATCCTTGAATTCAGTCTCGGCTGCGTCCAGCTGACCTTGGCGTTGACGAATGATGCCAAGATTAAAGTGGGCGTTAACATTGCTCGAGTTGAGCCCGATCACGTGCTGATATGCCGCGGCGGCACCGTCCATGTCTCCCTTGACTTGCAATAGATACCCCAAACTGTAGGCCGCATCAACGTCTTTGGGATTGATAGTTTGAGCCTGTCTGTATTCGGAAATCGCACCGTCTACATCTTTGGTTTTGACCAGAATGTCGCCGAGCTCAGCATGCCAATCAGAGTTATCACCCTTCAATGAGATGGCGGTGCGTAGTTGGGAGGCTGCTTCATTCAGTTGTCCGCGTTTTGCTTGCGCAGTTGCCAATAAGGCGTGAGCTGCGGGAACGGTCTTATCTACATCGACTGCAGTCGTAAGGACGTCGCAGGCCTGGTCATACTGCTGCAGAGCCAGGTAGCAAGTGCCGAGGTTGAAGAGGATGGTGAAGTTGTGCCGCTCATGGTCAAGAATTCTTGTGTATTCGGCTGCCGCGGACTTGAAGTCGCCTTTATCTTGATAAGCGGCTGCTAACTGGGAGCGTGCACGCAATTGGTCCGGATAGGACAGGAGAACCTGTCTCAACTCGTTGATCGCGGCATCTTTATTACCAGCAACGCGCTGGGCGATGCCCAGGTTGAGATGTAGCAAGGGGACATCGGGACGCAGCTGGATGGCTATACCAAATTCCTCGATCGCCTCGGTTATTCTCCCCTGGCTCTGTAAGAGGGCTCCAAGGCTTTCTCTAGCGAAAGCATCCCGGGGGCGTAGCTTGATCGCCCGTTTGTACTCGGCGATTGCACTCTCTATATCACCGTGCTGCTGTAAGACCGCTGCCAAGCTCAAATGAACCAGTGGGTCATATGGAGCGCTTAAGGCTGTGGCGCTGAAGCAGGCTAACGCTTTTTCCAGGTCACCCGCTTTGAAAGCTGTTACACCCATGTTGTAACGCTCAAGCAGTGCCTTATCCATAGTGCCTTCGCCGGCGGCAAAGACTGGGTTCGCGCTAAGCATGGTTGCCAGAACCGCTACCAGAGACAGTTTTCTCAATTTATCGAACCCCCGCGTCTATCGGATCAATTTGAATCGCTTAGCCCGATGCGGCATCTACAGCGAAAAACGGTCCTAATTATGACGGAATCGAGCGAGCAAACAAAGCGAACACGGCAATAGTTACTGGGATTTGAAGTTAAAGAAGTCAAAGGCTGCGGAGTGTAACAGTAACTGTTTGTCAGTGAATGTCAAGAGGGTGGCTGAAATGGGGGTTTTCTGGTTGCATTCGTGGGCATCTCTCAAAATTTGAAATTTTCGAATTTTTCTCACAACTTGCCAAAACCCCAATTTTCGATCGGCAAACCCGAGAAAATGTCAGAAATGGCTGCCAAGTGGCGATAAAAGCGCGTGTGCCTGACCGGCTCCCGTTTCGGAAGTGCCGAATTTACTGACTTTAGACAACTTGGCTAATTTCTGTGTTGGGTTTTTAGACAAAGTGGACATTGTGAACTTTCAGCCTCAACGGTACATTGGTATTAAGCGGTCAGTTCAAGCGATAGATACCGAATGTGGTGTTTAATTTTCGAACTAATCGCATAGTGAGAGAGTGGAAGCCCGAGAGAGCGGCTGACTTAATATATGCGCCAAGAACGCGGAACTAAGAACAACTTTCTGTAGCGTAGATTGAATTCGTAAACTGAAACACGCGCCATTTATTTGCGTGATTTCTAATTCAACTCGCTGTCATAACTTAAGAGTAGGCGACGCCGGTCAAGGGACTGGGCGGGTTCGATGCATACTCGACTCAAGAAAGGAATCCAACTGGAAGGTTGGGTTATAGACTCATGGCTATTTACCGTAAAGAAACAGAGCGGAAAAGATTCCCGGTTGTCTCTCGTGGAGCTCAGCACTACGAGCGGATCGCGTCGCAAGCGCTCGAAAATTCGATTGAACACTTGAATCATGCATACGGACAAAAATTGTGTGGAGCTGAAGGTGCCGTCGAATATAGAGACGAAGGTGTCTATACGTTTGATACCCATGGTAAGCGCTATCTCGACTGCCTAGGTGGCTACGGCATTTTCAACGTTGGTCACAGACATCCGAAAGTGATCGCCGCTGTTAAAGCTCAACTAGATCAGGTCTGCTTGCACAGCCAAGATTTATTGAATCCTTGGGCTGGCCATTTAGCCAGACAGTTGGCGGCTATTGCACCAGGCGATTTGAAGTATTCGTTTTTCTGTAACAGTGGTACCGAAGCAGTCGAGGGCGCGATCAAATTAGCCAGGCTCTATACGGGAAAGACTGAAATTATTTCGACCCGCAACTCCTATCATGGAGTTAGCATGGGTGCCCTGTCGGCTACCGGCCGCGATGTGTTCCGCAAACCGTTCGAGCCTCTGCTCAACGGCTTCGTACACGTTCCATTCGGTGATGTCAAAGCACTTGAAGCCGCTATCACCGAAAATACTGCAGCCGTCATCCTCGAACCGATTCAAGGTGAAGGTGGTATCAATGTGCCGGCTGAAGGCTATCTGCGCAAGGTTCGTCAACTCACGAAGAAGCGTGGTGTGCTGCTCATTTTGGATGAAGTACAGACCGGTATGGGCCGCACCGGACGTATGTTCGCTTGCGAACACGAAGGTGTTGTACCGGACATTCTCTGCTTAGCCAAAGCTCTTGGTGGCGGTGTGATGCCGATCGGCGCCTTCATGTCCACTTCCAAAATTTGGCGTGTTTTAGAACCAAATCCGAGCATTCACAACTCCACATTTGGTGGCAACCCGTTAGCTTGT
Source organism: Oculatellaceae cyanobacterium (assembly GCA_036702975.1). Classification (GTDB taxonomy): domain Bacteria; phylum Cyanobacteriota; class Vampirovibrionia; order Obscuribacterales; family Obscuribacteraceae; genus DATNPX01. The sequence goes on along the minus strand of DATNPX010000015.1, from coordinate 162,460 downwards.
ACGGCAGCCTCCGCTTGTATCGAAGTTCTTCTTGAAGAACATCTTCCTGCACGCGCTGCCGTTATGGGCAACGTCTTCATGAGACGTCTGAGAGAGTTGAAAGAGCGCTACCCGGAACAGATCTCGGATGTTCGCGGACGTGGGCTTTTGATCGGCTTGCAGTTCGCCTCTAAAGAAGTAAGAGAGCAAGTTCAAGTTGATTTGTTCCACAAAGGCGTGCTCGTGGCAGCGACGATGAACGCTAACAGCACCGTTCGTATCGAGCCACCGCTCATCATCACAGAAGCTCAGATCAATTTCATGGTCGACACGTTGGAGTCAATCCTCCGCGAGATTTCGACGCCAAAAGTGACGCCTATCCGCAAGGCAAAGACAGGTAAGAAGAGGACTAAGGCAAATGCATAACCATATGGATATCCGCAGTTTCCTCATGCATCGATTGCAGGCTGGTTCTGCAAATGGTGACGATGTTGCCGGAGAGTTGCAGCGATTTTTGGAACTGGAGCGGCAAAGTCGTATTCCGCAAGATGAGGATACAGCCTCGGTCGCTACGTTAATTCCATCAACCGGACGCCACTTGCGCGTTGTCTCCTGATTCTCTCTTTCTGCTTTGAGGCAAAATCCAGTAGCTGCAAGGCTGTCGAGTAGAAAAAGTAGAACCAATAAAATCAGAACGAGCCTTACAACTCACCCTGGTGCTGAAATGAACATCTTCATTTGAGCCGCTAACTGTGAATGCAAGGCTCTTTCGATCAGGTCTGGGTCTCTCTTGCTGCGACCCGTAAACAGATTCGCTATATCTGAAACTTTGATTTTGTGCTCGTCGCTGCGCAGGTATAAAAGCTTGTCGTCGGGACCAAGCTCGCCTCCCGTGACCACCGCGAAATAGATGCCGCTTTTGCCGCTTTGCATGAATTTCTTGATTACATCAGCTCGACCGAAACGAATGCCTAGCTTGTAACAGGGTAACCGTGGTTGGGTGACTCTGATAACAGCCGTGCCTGCTTGAAATTCGTCACCGATACACACTTCGTCCTCTAACAACCCGCTTGTTGTGAGGTTTTCGCCAAATATGCCATGTGAGAAAGTTACATCCGGCATTTGTTCTTGCCACCATGGATAATGTTCAGATGCGTAGCTATATACCGCCTTCTCTGGTCCGCCATGAACGGTTAGATCTGCCTGTTCGTCGCCATCAAGATTGAGCGTACTCAGCACTAGTTTTCTGGTGACGGGTTCTTTGAATATACCGGTCGAAACTGTACGACCGTTGACGTTGACGACCTTTGGTCTGCTTACGCAAACCGTCAGAATGCGCCCCGATTGGGTGTTTATGCTCATTTGAACTGATTCCTGCGTTTCAGTCGTTTCAAATTCGGTCCGTTTGCCGGCGCAAACGTCTCATAGATTCCCATTAATCCATCGTACTCTGAAGTGAAGTAGGATTTGCTGAGACGTGCAGACTCAGTAAATTATGGTTAAGACAAAAGTCGCCGCCTTTGAACTAACGCGATACAATTTACGGACTCGATGGGCGATTAGCGCAGTTGGTAGCGCAGCACTATCACACAGTGAAGGTCGGGGGTTCGAATCCCTCATCGCCCATATTTTTCGATTCGCGCTTTATTGCAACGAGACTCCAGCCGCGTCTTCGACTGTTTTGAGCAGCTCACCAGATGCAAGTAAGTTCTCGGCGGCTTTGATGTCTAGATGCAATTCGCGGTCTTCCCGGAGATGCTTGAAATGTTTGCGACAAAGTTTGTGCGCTGCACTAAGTGGACGCGATGGATTGAGCCTGTATTCGATTGGTCCGCCGTTTTGGGGGAATTGAGCGGCTGTTCTCAGGTCGAGTCCCTGGGCTGCACAAAGCAGCTCAATGGCGAGAACCTTGCGTAAATTGTTCAATATATTGCGCGCCTTGCGGCAAGCGATAGTGCCCATGGAAACATGGTCTTCTTGATTTGCCGAGGTAGGAATAGAGTCTACCGACGCTGGATGAGCCAGCGACTTGTTCTCTGAGACAAGTGCCGCGGCCGTGTATTGAACCATCATGAAGCCTGAATTCAAGCCACCATTTTGGGTCAGGAATGCCGGTAACCCATTGGAAAGTGCTGGATTGACAAGTCGCTCTGTTCTGCGCTCTGAAATGTTACCGAGTTCAGCAAGCGCTGTAGCGACATAGTCCATAACCAGCGCGAGCGGTTGTCCGTGAAAATTGCCGGCGGATATGATGGAGTCTGGAAAGACAAGCGGATTGTCGGTCGCGGAGTTGACCTCGATTTCTAGAACTTCTCTCGCGTGTGCGAACGCCTGACGCGAAGCGCCATGCACTTGCGGCATGCAGCGAAGAGAATATGCATCCTGCACCATTGTGCAGTCGGCGTGACTCTCAATAACTTCGCTCTCATGGAGCAATAGCCGTAAGTTGGCGGCCGATTGCATCTGACCTGGATGAGGGCGGGTCTGGTGCACCAATTCCGAAAATGCTCTGCACGAACCGAGTTGCGCTTCGAGAGACATGGCGCCTATTATGTCAGCCGTTTTCGCCAAGCGAACGGCTTCCATCACCACCAGGCTTCCGACCGCGGACATGACCTGCGTGCCGTTGGTTAAAGCCAGACCTTCTTTCGCCTGCAATACAACCGGTTTCATGTCGGCTTTTCGCAGTGCTTCTGAGCCTGTCAGTCGTTGTGAGTCATAGAATGCCTCGCCCTCTCCGATGAGCACAAGGGAGAGATGAGCGAGAGGAGCAAGGTCGCCGCTGGCTCCAACCGAACCTTGTTCGGGCACGACAGGATGAACGCCACGATTGAGCAAATTCAATAGTTGCTGAACGACCTCGACACGGATGCCCGAAAATCCCTTTGCCAGCGCATTCGCGCGGAGAAGCATGATGGCGCGCACGGTTGGCTCGTCGAAAGCCGGTCCCACCCCAACTGCATGGCTGAACATGAAGTTTCGCTGCAGTTGCACCGAGTCTTCCGGCGCAATATAGACGTCTTTGAATTTGCCAAAGCCTGTTGTGATGCCGTATACAACCTTTCGTTCCGCGAGCAGTTTTTCAACCACCGCTCGACTGGACGAAAGCTGTTTTTTGGCTAGTTCCGAAAGTTCTACCGTCTGGAATGATTTTGCGACGTTTTCAATGTCTTCCAGCTTGATGCTGTGCCCATCTATGAAGAGAGCACTTTGACCTTTCTCGCTGGCTTTGGAGGTTTGAATGCGCGACGACACTTTATTAACCTGCAGCTTTAAGCAGGCTAACAGACTTCCACCTTTGTTTTGCGACTTTTGCAAAGATAAGTACATTTGAATGCGATAATCCAACCGGTTCCCAAGTGGAACACAGTTGAGGAGGGGTCGTCTATCGCTAGCAGGAGTCTCCCTAAAGTTCCCCTCGTTTCAGTTGCTGAGAAGGGGGGTGAAAGCCCCAGGTTTGATGGATTTACGCCTTGGGAACCCATGGTAAGATGACTTTTACACGCGCAATCGTGTTCTCGCTTCAGGTTTAAGAGATGCGTCGGCTCGCTTCCAATATAAGTAGGACGGTTTCTCTCATTCGCGGCAGGGCGGCTGGCTCGATTCGTCCAGCTTCTGCTTGTCGTCGACTGTCATTAAGTCTATGCCTAGGGGTATTTGTAGCATCTGGTGCGACCGGTCTCTTTTCCCCTTGTTTTGCTGACACAGACAGCGACCTGGTCAGGCTCGAGAACAAATTCTTCCAACACACTTATCCGAAAGACTCCGAACCGACTCGTCTGGAACGACTTGAGAAAATGGTCTTCGGTGAGGCTAAAACAGGCAGTGACAGTGACCGTTTGAGCAAACTTGTGGAAGCCGTACCAGTGGGAAAAGATTCGAGCACCGATACAGCTCAATCAGGAGGCATTCCTACTAGTTCCGGCTCTAGTACTGCTAGTGGTGGCGGTGATAGCACAAGCGACACTGCCAGCGATTCGAGGACTGGTGGCAAAAAGCCCTATAGTCCGCCGGCTGAAACTGCGGACAATGACGAGCCGCCCGTTAAGACCGACGAAAAATATCCAGCTGTAACAGCTATCGAACAAAAAGTCTTCGGTCGTGACTATGTAGGGGAATCAGTTGAAAAACGTTTGGCTCGTCTAGAGCAGAAGAAGTTTGGTAAAGCCACCAGTAACAGCGTCGACCTTAGCGATCGTGTTGACGCACTTAAGCAATCTACAGGCATAGACGTCGCCCGTATTGCACCGAAAGGCTCTGATTGGGATGACGATGATGACATGGCGGTCAGCCCCCCTCCGCGGACTGCCTCACGTGGACCGATTTCAAGCAGCGGATATCCGCGTGAAGATGCCCGTTCCTTTAGCGGACGTGATTTGCAAGAAGATTTCCAAAAAGCATTTGGCACCACGGGTAGTGGTAGCAGTGGAAGCTATGGATTTGGCGGAGGCGGTGTCGGAACCTCGGCCTATCTGGGCAGTTCTGGTGCTTCTGGCTCTTACGGAATGGGCGGTGGCGGGTCTTCTTATCCAGTGTCGCCCCCGCGCCGAGGCGGTGGCGGTAGTGTCAGTGCAGACTCCGGTATGGGCTTGAAAGATCAGGTGACTGCACTCGAGACTGAGATTTTCCAAAAGACGTATGCACGCGATCCTTTGCCAGTTCGGGTCAACCGCCTTGAAGCAACCGTGTTTCCGAACGATAAAACGTTGACGGACAAAGCCTTGCCAGAGCGTGTCGCTAACTTGGTTTCCAAAATCCCAATATCAAACGCTGCTTCCAGCAGGAAGGTGGCACATGCCGACCGTTCTGATGATCTCGACGATATCATGAACTCCATGCAAAGTGGTGGCATGTCCAGCATGTCTTCAACATCTATGTCTACTCAGACACCGCAACAGAAAAGCGGTGGCGGCGGTTTGGGCAAGATCATCAACTCAATCGGTAATATGTTGTCGGGTGGAAATGCCTACGGATATACTGGTGGATACCCGATGTCCGGCGGTGCTCTGATGACTGACCCGAGCTCTGGCATGCTCTACGATCCTAATACGGGCAACTTGATAAATCCCACTACTGGGCAGGTCGTTGGACGCCGCGCACCCATGTACAATAACTATGGTGGCGGATATGGTGCACCATATGGTTATGGCGGCTTCAACAACGGATTCTCTCCGTATGGTTCTATTAACCGCGGCTTTGGCGGTCCTTCCTTCGGCATTGGTACGGGTGGGATGGGAGGAATGAGGATGGGCGGTTTGGGCGGAATGTGGCCTTAATTCAATGATTCTCTTGCTTGGAACGACAGGATTACTTGGTGGTCCTGTTCTACGAGGATTGCTTGAGCGAAAGCTGGAAGTACGTGCGTTCACGCGCGGTTCTAGCAACTGGAAGAATGCATCGGTATCAGACCTCAGACGTCGAGGTGTGGAGATTGTGCTCGCTGACGTCAATGACACTGATAAACTGCGTTCGGCGATGCAAGGTTGTCAAACCGTAATCAATCTTGTCGGCACCTTCCACGAGACGGGCAACAACACCTTTGAAGCAGTCCATCTGGATACAGTTAGAGAGATAATCAGCAATGCCAAAGAATTTGGCGTGCAGCGAATTGTACATGTGAGCTGCCTAGGTGCTTCTGAGTACAGTCTAAGCGAATATCTGCGCACCAAGTGGGAGGCCGAACAACTAATCAAGAAGACGAACCTTTATTGGACGATTTTGAAACCGTCCTTCTTGTTTTCTGATAAATGCACTTTGATTGATTGGTTGAAACCGCTGCTCAAATGTCCGTTCTTCATGCCGATTCCCGGCAGTGGTGTTAATGAAGTGCAGCCGGTATATGCCGACGACGTGGCGCAATTAATGATCGATTGCATTTACGACCGCTCTTCTGTTGGCAAAGTCCTCGAGCTTGGCGGACCAAAGATTTACGCGATGGCTGACCTCATGGAGCTTTTGCGCGCCGAGCTGAAAATTGCCGGGCCGGCTGTGCCAGTGCCGCAGGGAGCGCTGGAATTTTTCATCAAAACAATGACCAAGATAGGCGGCCCAAGTAACAAAATAGTTGAATTGTTACCGTTGCTGACTACTGACTCAGTGGCAGTGGAAAACGCGCTGGAACACCACCCGGGCATTCAATTCGTCAGTCTTGAAGACAGGCTTTCTAAAATACTGCCAAGGATTTGAACCGCCAATCCTCTCGATCGCCCAGGCGATCTTGGCTATACTTTGTTGTTCGAGTAGTTGTTGGGTTACGGTAGAGGGACGCGGATGATACGGCTGGGCAAGGACGTGCAATTGTGCGAGTGGGGCGAAGGAACGAACACTCTCAATCAGATTTGGACGCCGATAGGCGCTGGCACACTGCACGCCAAAGTGAAGCGTAAAATGGGCGTTACCGTGATCTCTGTTGAAATAGACGGCAGTGTCGAAAAGAAAAACGACAAAGACCCCAATCTCAAAATCATGCAGAAAGGCGAGTCGATGACGCCGACATCGGAACGTTGGGGCGAAGTTGCCATGGGTAAGTTGAAGGCGATTCGCAAGGAAGGCGGCAAATCGATTGTCGATGTTGAGATCGATGGTGCTATCAAAATCGGCGCGGGTGGTCCTGGTTAATCCGGCTAACGGTGTTCTTGGCATAACCTCCATAACTCCAGCGGCTTTATTTTGTGGCTAAAACTGAAGCACCAAATTCGATACCGGTAAATTTGCAGAAGTTGCCTGGACTGGTTTGCATCTCTCACATATTCGAGGTGCCGCTGGACTACAGCAATCCAGGTGGCGAGAAGCTCTCGATTTTTGCTCGTGAGGTTCGCTCGAAAGAGAATGCTCATCGAAGCGATCTCCCCTGGCTTTTATTCTTGCAAGGCGGTCCTGGATTTCAGTCGCCGCGACCGGAGTCGAATGACGGATGGCTGAAGCGTGCGCTCACAGACTACCGAGTGCTTCTTTTAGACCAGCGCGGTACAGGACTGAGTGCGCCCGTTACTGCTCAGACTCTTTCGGAATTTGAGAACGCGCATGTGCAATTTGAATACCTTAAGCATTTTCGCGCAGATAATATAGTGCGCGATGCCGAATTCATTCGTGAGCGAATTGCTGCAGGTCAACGATGGACTTTGCTTGGTCAAAGCTATGGTGGATTCTGCGCGACTACTTATCTGTCTCATTCACCGGCTGGACTGCAGAGCGTGGTTATAACAGGCGGACTGCCACCACTGGTAGACAGTCCCGATGAGGTGTACCGCGCCACTTATCGCCAGCTTGCTGCGAAAAACAAACTCTTTTATGAGCGCTATCCGGAAGATAGGGTTAAAGTGTCGAAGATAGTCGAGCACCTTCGTGAGAATAAGACTTTGTTGCCGACCGGTGAAGTGCTTACGCCTCGTCGCTTTTTGCAACTAGGATTGTTATTCGGCTTCAATCTGTCCGGACATTCGATGAACACGATTCACTATTTGCTTGAAGAGGCTTTTGTCTCGTCGAGGAAGGGAAGTGGAAAGCAGCTCTCGCAGACGTTTTTGACGCAAGTGGAACGCATGTCTGGGTTTGGAACCAATCCTATATATGCTCTTTTGCACGAGTCAATTTACTGTCAAGGAAAGGCTTCGCTTTGGTCGGCGTCGAAAGTGCTCGATGAATTCGATGAATTTAAATCGAACAATGACGTTCAGTTTTTTACGGGTGAGATGATCTATCCGTGGCTGTTCGATGACTACGCGCAGCTGAAGCCGCTGAAGGAGGTTGCAGAGTCACTAGCAAACTTCGAGTCATGGCCTCGGCTTTATGACAGAGACGTTCTTTGTCAAAATTCAGTGCCAGTAGCCGCCGCTATCTATTACAACGATATGTATGTCGACAAAGTTTTTTCTGAGCAAACGGCAGAGGCGATTCGCGGGTGCAAAGTTTGGATTACAAACGAATATGAGCATGATGGCTTGCGACAGGACGGCGAGCGAATATTGGATCGCTTGCTCGACATGCTGTCATAGTCAAAAGGATGGTACTCGATATGATGTCTTGGTACTCTTGTCCATCGTGTGAAAAGTTACTAGCTCTCCACGATAACTGATACCAAAACGTCTGTGAAAAAGACGTGAAACTTTTTTGCAGATAGACGTGCGTATAAGAATCTTCCTGCGGTCGAATGCAGTTATTAAAGCCATTCTCTGTTTATTGCTGTTTTTGCTTGACTTTTCGATGTCGGAAAAAAGTCTGCAGCGGATATACACATTCACGATGAGAAACCGGCGACTAATTTTTTAGTATTTCGAGGGCCAAGCAAGTGTCAGACGCAGCTACAAATCCAAATAAAGTCGAAAGCAAAGCACCTGCTGTCGAATCAAAAGTCGATTCGACCAATCACGCAGCAGACAGCCGCTCGCATTCATGGTTGGCCGATGCCGCTCAAGCTGCTTGGTCGGCGACTAAGGGCGTTGGAAAAGTGGTGGCGGCTGTTGGGTCAGGCATAGCAGAAGAGGTGGTCGAGCATCCCGGTACTGCGTTGGCTGAAGTTGGGTTAGGTCTTGGTGCCGCGGTTGTGACAGCTGAACTTGGGATTGGGTTAGGTGCGGTAGCCGCTGGGTCGTTAGTTGCCTACGGAGCCTACGAAGCTGTCAAAATTGCAGCTACTGAAGGGGTTAGCGCAATTCCTGGCCATCTGACCGAAGCGATCAGTGAGGCTAAAGATGGTATTACGCATCTGGCTGATGCCGCACGTACGGTATTGAGCGGTAAAGGTGATGATGCCACCCAAAGTGCTGCATTAAAGACTTTGGACGATGCTGGCAGAGCCTCCGCCCCGTTAGCGCTTGGCGCTATCGGCGGCCTCGCCAGTGAGTCGGTCAGAACTTTAGCTGGAGCGGCAATTAAAGGGTTAGAAGATATTCTGCCACCACTTAGCTTTGAACCGGCATATGCTACTGCTAGTGGTGCGGTTCGAGTCGATGCCGCTGCTGCTGCGATTTCTAAGCCGGTAGACTCTGGAATTTTTAAGTCCGCAATGACCGGCATGGACGGAGGTGAGATACCTCGTGCCACATCCAACCCGTTAGGAAAAGCGGATGATTACACCCGCCAGCAGCATTTTATCGAAGGAAAGACGGCTGTTCAAGGATCAATCGAACCAGGCGTCACGACGAAACTTGGAGAAGTTCTTCCGCGTGTCGGTGAAATCTTGAAAAATGGCGGTGTGGAAGGGTATTTCAAATTTACCGATATCGGCGGCGGTTGGATTGAAGGAGTCATGACCGACGGTAGGAGCGTAGGCACCAAAATATTGTACGAGAGAGGCTCGAAACAATTCCTGACTGAAACTGTCAGCGGCACTTCGAGAATATGGGACATTAAGTAGAGGCTAACTAGTCAGAACTAGTGGAAGCGCTTAAGACCTTGTGAAGAATTGATTGTTTCTTTCGTCTGCGCCGGAGCCGGCGATTATTGTGGTATCTCTTTGTGGCTAAAACCGGCAGTGTCTTTGATATTGCCTCTGCTCAGACTATAATCTTGCCACTTCCCTGTGTCGGTACCTGCTTCGTATTTCTTCTGCCAGGCTGGAGGAACTCCGGCATCCGTTTGAGCTTTGTCAAACGCCTTGCTCATGGATTCATTAAACTGCTTGAGTCCGGCTGCGCCACCTTTCTCGACAGCTTCAGCACCGAGAGCTTGAATATCGTCTGAGGTTCTCTTTGACAGTTGTCCCTCCATATTTTTGCTCTTCAAATCTGAAACCATTTCGTCGGCAACAAATTTTTGAGCCGCAGTAGGTTCAGCTGATTTGGTTGCATCCGCAGGCTTGGTATCGGCAACAGGCTTAGGCGATTCAACAGGTTTAGCAGCTTCGGGCTTCTGGGGAGCATCCATTCCGCGGGTCGGTTGTTTAGATGCCGCCGCTTCTTGACTGGAATCGTGCAACTCCAGCTTGGGCGTAGCATTTTCAGCAGTCTGGTTGGTAGGTAGCTTGGATAGATTCTTGTGGTCAACCCCGTGTTCTCCAGTCAGGTGATGGGCGGCTTCGCGATTCGCCTGATGATTGGTATTGTCGTGACCATGCGGCACTTCTCGGTGCATATGTTGGCTGGATTCGAGATTGCGTGACATTTATCCCCTGTTCTCCCGCCGACACAAACTCGTGTTTCACGTAGTGCACACATAAATAAAAACATTAAACGCATGAAAATCACGTGAAAGTACCGCATAACTTCCCCGATCCGTCAGCATGTGAACCACGGCTCGTAGGCAGACTGAACAGGGCTGACACCTATTAAGTGTTTTAGCGTTCACAAATGCGGGATTATAGGCGATGGGCGCTCAGATGCGGGGCGGAAGATGAATCTGGAGATTTTTAATGGCAAATCAGTGGAAGGCGGTACACACCTTTTCTAACAACAAGCAAGGTCCCGTCATGATTATAGATGTGGACAAGATTGCTTTCGCCCAGACGGTGGTAAAAGTAAGGGACTACAACAATTCGAAGCCTGAACCCTCCATCTTGATCACATTTAGTAATGGGGCCACCGTTGAAATTTCCGGACATCTGGAAGATTTCTACAACAATGTGCTGATGGCTAAGGTTAACTCCTGAAGCAAAGCGAGTAGAGTTACTCATTCAGTGCAGCTCTGGGAACTATCGGCAGTGCTAGTTTCGTCATGATTGGCATGGAATCTTTGGTTGTTTCGAAGGAGCGGCATCATGTTGTACTCGATTATTTCTTTATTGGTAGCGCTTTGGCTAATTGGTCTTCTGATGCATGTAGGTGGCGGTTTTATTCATGCCCTCCTCCTTATTGCCGGAATTATCTTCGTCTATGATTTGCTGACGGGTCGTAGCGCGGTATAGATAGACATAAATTGTGGATTCAGAAAGCTTAGATGCCAGAGGTCAAACTAACCATCGCCGGGGAGATCTCTGGCTCTATTTTCTGCAGTTCTTCGGGGCGAGCGCCATCTTTGATTATAGATAATCGCACTTTTTTTGAGACGTTTGGTGATACCGTCTGCGGTGCGTGCGCGCATCTTGGTTGGGCAAGGCTCATGTACTATAAGTTCCTGATGAATTGATTTGCCGATGATACAATTTGTCGGCTATGATAAAGATTTGCCATTGGTCTTGAATGGATGAGTGAAGCTGATAATTCGCAGGTTCCTGCAGCGACTCGAGCTATTCCTGCTCAGCAACAGCAGGTAAAGAGCTCGGAGGACGACCCTTTACAGCTTGAGAATGCAATTAGAACCAAACTCGACACGGCGACTAGCTTCCCTGTGCGTTATGAACCGTCTAAAAGCTTGTTGAGCACGACTTCAGGGCGCATCACACTCTCCATCGTGCGCAGTAATTTAGAAAAGAATTGGGACGTGAAGCAGATCAACACTCAGTTGACTGAGGATGCTGAAAAAACTCTATGCTGGTTGATTCGCCCAAAGCGTATGCTAGAACAGCCGAAGATTCGTAAGGACGATGACGACTTAGATCTAGAAGATTTGATGTCGCCTTTGAAAGGGCTCAGATTTTAGCTGTTATTCTTCTCGAATAAACGATCGTCACCTGATTTATTTTCTTTCTCGCAAGCTTTCTTGAACGATGTAACCACTTCGTGCTCGACCTGATGCAGCAGCAAAGAAACGAGTGGGGCCGGAATTATTGGTCCAGGATCTGCTTCAAGAGTGTATTTCGCTTCGCAGATGTCATTGCCTTCTTTGTCTTTCGCAGGCTTGAGTGTCCAACTACCAACGACAGAATTGAAATTTCCGTCCAACATTTTCCATTGAAGATAATCCGGACCCTGAGAGATGTCGGTGACTGTATGCTGGACAAGTGTTTTAACGAACATCTGTGGCTTCAAATATGTTTCGGCAAATAGCAGGCCGTGTTCTCTCTTTGTGATGTGGCAAGTATCGATACGTTTGAATATATTTGGATAGTGCTCAAAATCAATCAGCACTTTCCAAACGTCATCTTTGGGTGCTTTGATAAATACCGTAGATGATGCATGAGCGTATTTACGCTTGCGCGACAATCGCTCCTGCTCGAAATAAGATTTTGCGTCCGATGTTTGAGATGTTTGAGAGTTGCCGTCTTTATTTTTAGCCTGCGAATTGTTTTTCTTCGCACTGGATTGGACATTTGCCAGCAAGGCGCGATTGCGATTGCTGCCATCTCGTGCCTTTGATGATTTGCTTTGATTTTCAGACTTGCCACTTTGTAAGGATTGTTGATCTTCGGCTGCGGCAGATGGTGGCAGAACTTGTATCTGCAGAGCGCTAGCTATAGCGATACTAACTAACAGCCTGCTGGTGTTGCAAGCTTTCTGTGTCGGCTTAATTGTGACAATTTGAGTTTTGGAGCTTCGGAATTTAGAAAAGATACCATTGGGTGAAAGGTGTGACATGTTTGATGAATCCTACTTGCCCGACCAAGACCCGCTCTGATCCAACAGAAGTCGCGGCAGTGATTCTGCCGTTGGGGTCTATGATCACCGAGGGTCCTGTATTCGCTGCGAATACGAAAAACCGACCGTTTTCTACAGCTCTTAGAACCGAGAACGCTGCCATTTGTTCCCCGCATATAGATTTATGGAACCACGCCAGGTCGGAAACATTAACCAGTAGTTGAGCCCCTTTGCGGACACTTGAAGACACGAGCTCGGGTGAGAGGGTTTCGAAACAGACGAGTGGAGCGACAGCTCCGGAGTTGAGATTGAGTACAACAGGCTCCTTGCCCGACTCAAATCCACCGCCGGCAGGCGTGTTTGTCAAACGCAGTATCCACTCAGGAAAGTTTTTCACGATACTTGGCGTGTATTCCCCGAAAGGCACAAGGTATCTTTTGTGGTATACAACCGGTGCAATCTTGCCGCTGGCGGTAAAGCCGTAGGCCGAGTTGTATGGGCGCCCGAGCGCATCTTTATCCATTGCGCCGACCACGAGATCTAATCGTTTGGCTTGCGCTGCAGTCGAAATGTTATGTGCAGTCTCTGGCTCCAGATTTAGGTAGCACGGCAGGGCGTTTTCGGTCCAGACACAGAGCCCGGTTGGGCACTTTTCCAGCATGCGTTTGTAGTGAGTAATCAATTCCGCAAGAGTATAGCGATGCTCAGTTTTCTGCATCTCTATGTTGATGTTGCCTTGTAAAACGGATGTTGGGATTGTTTGATAGTCTCGGTGCGTGCTCGTTTGCCAGAATCCGTAAAAGACTATACTGCTTAAGATCAGTCCACAAACTATGCATTGCCCTACCGCTTGCATTTTCTTAGTAGCGGCGATGGATAAGTCTGATTTTTTCATCAATACGGTGGCAATGAGAACCGCAATTGCTGTATTCACCATCACAATCAAGCATGACAGACCGACGCCGCCGATAATGCTGCAGACCTGAATCAAGGGGATTTGCTGATATTGCGAATACTCCAGCATTGTCCACGGAATGCCTAGCAATTCGTGTGCGTTTCCTATTCTGTTGATGCAAAGTTGCCAGAGGAGCGGCACTACCAGCAGTGCCGGCAGCTTCCATTGTCCCTTCAGTTTCTCTGGGAAAAAGCCGCCATGCAAAGGGATGGTTCTCAGCACGACGGAAAAGATTGCGATTAAAATTCCCTGGTGCGAACAGAGTATGAACCAGGCGGCTGCCGCCATCAACATTCCTTGTATGCCAGGAAAACCGAGCCAATCAAGAGGCTGCAAACCAAGCAGAAAGTTGGCGTAGACCAGATTGTAAGCCGTACCAAAGAGCAAACCTCTCCAGAGCGCAGACCATCGATTTGGACTGGAGACGCTGAGAAGAAGTAACGGAGTCAGTCCAAACCAGGCGAGCGGCCAAATGCCAATTCCTGGAGCGCATAGACCGAGAATCGCACCAGATACGATGCAGAATAATGAGACTGTGCCCCGCGGCAAACCTCTACGTTCCGGCACCACTGCCTGGTAGTCGGAACTTTTGTTCGTATTCCTGGTGTTCTTGATGAAGATAGCTGGCATCCGGTTATCTGATCATTCTATTTCTGATCATTCTAGTTCTAGTCTAGTTCAGTTTTAGTTGAAGCAAAAAAAAGGGAATTGGTTTTCCCAATTCCCCTTCAGTTCGTTTACTTGGACTCTTTCGCTTCTTTAGCTTCTTTCGCGGGGGACTTTCCTGGCGCATTTAGCTTTGGCAGTTCCGCTTTCACGCGAGCTTCAATCTCTTGCAGCATCGCTGGATTTGCCTCCAGATAAGTGCGGGCTTGGTCGCGACCCTGTCCGATGCGTTCATCTTTGTAGCTGAACCATGTGCCCGATTTCTTAACGACATCGAGTTCAGCTGCCATGTCTAGAACACAGCCCGCGCTATTGATGCCGCGGCCGTAGATAATATCGAACTCGGCGATGCGGAAAGGAGGTGCCACTTTATTTTTGACGACCTTTACTTTCACTCTGTTGCCGACTTCTATGCTGTCTTTCTTGAGAGTCTCGATTTTGCGAATGTCGAGTCTCACCGAAGCGTAGAACTTGAGCGCATTACCACCGGTTGTTGTTTCCGGATTGCCGTACATGACACCAATCTTTTGGCGCAACTGGTTGATGAAAATCACAAGCGTATTTGTTTTGCTTACGATGGCTGTCAATTTGCGCAGGGCCTGGCTCATCAAGCGAGCCTGCAAGCCCGGCAAGCTATCACCCATTTCGCCTTCGATTTCAGCTTTCGGTACAAGAGCTGCAACTGAGTCGATGATGACTAAATCGACAGCCCCCGAACGAACCAGCTGCTCGGTGATTTCGAGCGCTTGTTCACCAGTGTCAGGCTGAGAAATAAGAAGCTCTTCGACGTTGACGCCCAGTGCTCTTGCATATTCCGGGTCCATCGCGTGCTCAGCATCAACAATTGCGGCGATACCGCCCAACTTCTGGACTTCAGCCGCTACATGTTGCGCTAGAGTTGTTTTGCCGGATGATTCCGGTCCGTAAATTTCAATAATTCGTCCACGTGGCAAACCGCCAACTCCCAGTGCTACATCTAATGAAAGTGCACCGGTGGGTACGACTTCCACATTGCCGTGGCGCGAATCACCAAGCTTCATGATAGACCCGTCGCCGAACTGCTTTTTGATTGCATCAAGCGCGAGACCGAGCGCTTTTACGCGCTCTGCCGAAGCTCCTTTGGATTTTTCATCATGTTCCATTTTGGGCTGCTTTTCGGTGTGTTTTTCAACGACGACTTTATCAGCTGTTTTGTCGTTACCGTTTTTATCTTTAGTGAGTACCGCCATCATTTATTCTCCTGTGTGTAAGCTGAGCTGCGGCGCATAAGCTCTTGCCCAATCCAATACGCCAGCGAGCAAAAAACGAAATAAGCTTCAATCCCCACCTGTTTGATACAGGACACAAGTGTCCCGCATACAGGCGTGATTATAGCTGCTTTTGTCTACTGCGCGCGAATTAAAAGTACGACTGGTGCCGGTTTTCTAGCGGTTGCATATATTTCGTATGCGTCGCCAGGGTTTCAAAGCTTAGGGTCTGGGTATAAAAATGTGGCGAACCTCACAGCAAACTGGCTTGCAGTGTACCTACAATTACATATACGTATTCGTCATTCAAAAAGTTCAATCTCTTAAGTAAAAAGATTTTGGGCGCGAGAGTTCGCTGCCTGCTTTTGCAGATTAGACTCCGACAAGGGGCACTATGAAGACGGCTCAAAAGCTCTCCACAATTCGCAGTAGCGAAATCTTTGATTCTTTCAACGCAGTCGAACTCGGTCGGTTATTGGGCATCCTTGAAGAAATGGAGCTGCCCAAGCACCACGTTATTTTTTCACCCGGCATGCCGTCTGAGGCTATCTACTTTATAGAGAAAGGGCGCGTTCGTCTGACGAAGCTTTCCGGTGAGGGCAAGACCGTCATTCTGGCATTGCTCGGTCCCGGTGATTTGATCGGAGAGGCCGCCTGGGAATCGGGCGAGCATGACAGCTATGCCGAGACGCTTGAAGAGTCGAGAGTCTATGAGATATCGCGTGAGGCATTCCACAGTTTCATTCGCGAGAATCCGGAATTTGGTTTGCGCCTCATTCAGATTCTCGGAATTAGATTGAAGCAAGCACAGGCACGAATCGAAGACCTGGTTTTTCGCCAAGTACCAAGTCGAGTCGCTCGCCTCTTGATAAGCCTCGCCGAGTCTCACGGCAAAGTGACACCAAACGGAATTCGGGTGGAATTTCCACTGACGCATCAAGAGATAGCTGACATGGTCGGTTCCTCGAGAGTGACGGTGACGCAAATTCTAAATAAGTTTAGAACTAGTCACTGGATTCAAATCGAGTCAAAACGCGTGACTATACACAATCTGGATGCTCTTGAAGACATGGTTCGGCAACCCTGAGACCTTCGAATTTTAGATCTTTGATCGCTGTAATTGGCCGATTCCTCTTCGGTTCGACAGATTTAGCGTTTGCAGCCTCCCTGTAACGCCTTTGGTCTGATTGTACAGTTGAAGTCAAATAGCATTTATAATGTACAGACGCATGTGCCCGTAGCTCAGCTGGATAGAGCGTCGGTCTCCGAAGCCGAAGGTCTCGAGTTCGAATCTCGACGGGCACGTTTTTTATTCTGTGTGTGTATCGATGGTGGACTCTTCGCTGATGTGCACCATATGTGGTGGTGCTGTGTGCTATGTTTTCCACGACAATGTTTGCAGGCAAGCGCGGACATCTGAGATCCATCGCTTGTAGTCCGCTATCGGCGCCGAGAAAGATACTTCCTGAACGAAACGTCCATCACCTTTAATATCTATGTAGATTCTTAGCATGTCCGTCTGGCTGCGAAGCCAACGTCCTTCGACAATCATTGCCGGGCGGCCATTCAGGAATTCAGTTTTTGCCTCTGCAAAGGAAAAGCGTTCTGGATCGTTTGCGTCGTTTAAAACCAAATGGACTTGGTCGAGTTCGTCGGAGGTCAAAACGTGTGGGGGCGCCGTCAACAGAGAGAAAAAATCTTGCGCCGTTTCATCATCCAGCGCCAGTCCTCGATTGTAGAGAGAGAGCGAGACATCATCGTTAATGGAGTCTGCTGGACGAAATTCACGCAAAGTTGAAAGTTCGAAACCTTGTTGTGGAACTTCGAACTCCCGCCACCCATCGGGCAATGAGATCGACTTTATAGAATCGTGATCAACGACCAAGCTAATCATAGACTCGAATTATACCGCTAACCCCGAGTTCTGAAACACCCGCATGTCATGTCGTCAATGCCAGTCTTTTGCTTGTTCTATTTCCAGCATCTTCCAGCATCTTTAATAGCTGTTGTTTGATATCACCTTCGTTTTATCGATTAAGAGCGCAAGCGAACTAGATTGGTTTATGCACTAAAGATCTGATTGAGTTCGGCGAAAGAAGCGGCATTGCCGAGACACTCAAATGTGCCAGTTTCATTAATGGCCTCTGCGGCACGTAAGAACCCTCCGAAAGCCACTCTCGCTAGCGCCGACCCGACGGAAATACGCCGAACACCAAAACTGGCGAGTCGCTCAACTGAAAGTTCAGGCACCGCCGATGACACTAGCACATTCACCGGCTTGGGAGAAACTGCCCTAACAATTTCTTCGATTTCATGCGCTTCGCGAACACCTGGCGCAAATAAGCAGTCAGCTCCAGCGTCTGCGTAGGCAACCAGGCGATCGATTGCGGTATGAAATGCATCTGGGTCTCCAACAAGCCATGCCTCACAACGCGCTGTGAGGACAACACCGGTTTGGGTCTGGTCTATCGCTGCGCGGGCAGCTTTGATGCGCTCAATTGCTAATTTACGTTCGTACAGCGGGAAACTATCTTCTCCGGTTGCGTCTTCGATTGAAAGCCCAGCGGCTCCGGTGGCAATACACAGTGCAACGTTGGATGCTACAATTTCTGGTTCGTGTGCATAGCCATTCTGATAGTCAGCGTTGACTGGAAGCGACGTTGCTTCGGCAATTTCTTTGATGTGTTCAAGAACCTGATCGCGAGAGAGCGCCGTCACCGTATCTGGCAATCCGTATGAGAAGGCTAACCCCGCAGAAGTAGTCGCAAGGGCCTTAAATCCCAAATGCTGCAGGCACTTTGCCGAACCCTTATCCCAAGGATTTGGAATCACAAAACAACCATCTTCATGTAATTTTCGAAACGTTGATACCGCCTGTGATACCTTGGCTATAGCATTCACGTTCATTAACAGCTCCATATGTGATGAGTTGCCCTAGTCCAGTTAGTTTACAAGAAATGCAACAGGCAAGTACGTGCTACGAACAGATCCATTCTTCAGTCGATGGAAAGCCCATTTGACAGGGGCCTGGTCCGTTCCGGGTATAGCAGTAACAAGCTACGGCTGCCCTGTTGGGGGAGATTCCCCATTGCCGCCGGAGCAGGAATCGGTCAAAATTAAGCTGGGAAAGCCTTGCAGGAATTGTTAATGGGCGGCGATCGACCGAACACTGACGAAGCTATAAAAAAGCTGAACGACGAAGTGGAAGCTCATAAGCACTTCGAGCAGACTAGGTCGCTTCTGAGCAAAGGGGCAGATTGGCTCTACAATGGGGATTCCAGTACTTTTGAGACTCTCAAACGGTTGCAAACCGAAGTAGAGCAGGCACAGAAGCAAGGTTCGCAGGATAAGTTGGATAAACTTGCGCCTCAGATTGTCGACGCTACAGCGGCAGATGAAAAGGCTTTGGGTCGTAAACAGACCGTGGTCACGGTTGGAACTGATGTCGCCGAAACAGCTTTTTTGTTCATGCCGGGTCTTAGGAAGGCTAACTCCACTGTCATGCCTTTGGTTGGCATCGTCGGCACAGCAACCGTTTTCGGTCTTGATCAGGCAAAACTGCACGGTTCGGCTGCCAACCAGTTGAAGGATATGGGACTAGGAGCGGTTAAGGGTGTCGCTCTCAAAGGACTGTTGCACGAACTGCCGTTTAAGTCGAACAACCCTGTCGCCACGGGGATGGTGATTGGTACTAGCAGTCGCTTTTTGAACGTCGGTTTGGACCGGCAGACTTGGTCGAAAGGGGTTGGGGAAGGCTTCAAGACTACGATCGGGCAAACCTTAAGCAGCGATGCAATCAAGGCCGATATCGGGCTTATGAGTACAGCGGCGCTGGTCGGCACGGGGTTGCGTAAACTACCTCTGGCTAATGAAAAATCCTTGCTCTGGAATAACGTCAGTTCAGGCGCTTCGTTTGGAATTGCTTCTGGTGCTCAGAATGAGCTGAGCCGGCAAGATATGAATTATGAACAGCGAAACTGGCTGCGAGTCTTAGGTGCTGGTGTGGCAAAGGGATCTATCGATGCACTGGCTGCTGTTCCAGGCGGTGTGGTTGCCAGGCAAGTTACAATGCCTGATCTGCAACCTAAAGAGGACCGCATCAAAATAACTGTTAATGATGGTTCCCTGACTGTGCCGACTGCCGGCACCATTGAACCGATAACTGCTGTCGAATCTACAACGCGTATCGAATCCGCTAAGCCTGCTGCTATGACACCAGAAAGAGTTTCGGTACAGGGCGTCGGGTCGCTCGGCACCGAGCCCACCGAGGCAAGAGTTGAAGTGAAAACGCCAAAAATTCCTGGAATTCAGACTTCCCCCGTGTCGAGCCTGCTGCGAACCGTCAATCCGGCTGACGCAGGTATTCATAGCGTTGCCGATTATGCAGCTGCGATGGAAGGATTTCCACATGAAGCGACGTCTATCAAGCGAGTAGGTAGTGACGTTATTGCGATCAATCTTGCAGACGGTAACATGCTGAAAGTAACCACAAGAGATCTCCCGGCGGCACAGCGCGATTTCGATATGCCTGTTGTTGAGCAAGGTACAAAGACCGTCGGGCACGTCAAAGTGAATTATTTCGTGCAGCCGGCTGGAGAGCCGATTACAGATGCACAGCATGCAGACTTCGTGCGTGATTTGGCAAGTCGCGGTTACTGGTTTAGTGACGTCAGTAAAGGCAACACGATGTTCTATCCTGCGGAGAATCGTGTGGTTCTGGTCGATCCCTGGGCGGTAGAGAAACTGCCAGAAAAGCCACCAACACCAGTCGCTTCGAGCGAACTCAAACCGCTTAATGCTGCGAGCATGTCAGACGAGGAAGCCGGACGCCTAGCCTCCAATTTTGCCGAGACACCGTTTACCTTTAGAGGAAAGCGCTATGCATCGTTTGAGTCTTTCTATCAAGGCTTAAAAATGAGCGATCCAAGGGAGCGTTCCGCGATAGCCAAGCTGCCCGGTAAACAAGCGAAAGCAGCGGGCAGCAAGTCCCACGCAACTGAGACGACCTTTGATGGTCAAACCTACACTCTAGGCTCACCAGAGCATCACCAGTTGTTGCAAGAAGCATTGCGCGAGAAGTTCCTGCAAAATCCAGATGCCGCACGAGCGCTGGTGGCAACCATGCCACGACCGATTATTCATGACCTTGGACGCCCCGAAGAACCAAATACCAGGTTCCCTGCTGCTGATTTCGTGCGCATGTTGACCGAAATCAGAGAGGAGCTCTCGAAGATGGATCTGAGCACTTTAGGTCGGCGCAGAAAATAAGCTCAAAGAGAGCAGCCAAGCGGAGGCAGCGTTAAATAAGGCTTCTTCACTACTCAGGCATACCTGCTGAGCGCAACAGTCGATTGAGCAGGTCCACGTTGTTGTTTGGACCGCCATAAGGAAGTACTACTGCCGAATCAACAGGCGACTTACTCCAGTCAGAGGTGCCTGCCGTTTCGGATAGAAGCGTCGGGTCTTCTGCGAACAACTGGATCAATCCGCTCGGATTCTCTGGTGAATAAAACGGTTTATAGACCGAATCAGTAACTCTTGTCGGATTCAGGCGTTTTAGCTGCTGGTAGGAGATGTCGTTGCTTCGTTGCCACATTGTCCAATAGTCTTTGTCTGCCGGCACTTCGAACTGTCCAAGCGTTCCGACAGCTACCCGAGCCCCGGTCTGCTTGAATGCGTTGGCGTTCTCTCTGATGTTATCTGCCGCCTGCTTGCCACTATATGTAATATCATCCAAATAAACGAGAACTTTGCCTTTCAGGCTACCCTTGGCGGCCGATGTCACTTCGTCCAGACTCATGAACTGAGATGGCTCCAGTCCATTAACTTTGCCGTACAGGCTGTTTACTAGATAGGCGCTGCCATTCTTGTCGAACGAGTGTACAACGATCAGGTCTTCCGGTTTTGCTCCTGTTTCGGCGAGAATCTTCTTCTGTACGTTGCGCATCTGTTCCATCATCGTCGAATAGTGAGAGACCGTGGTGCCATCTCGTAAAACGAGCGCGGCAGCAGCTTGCTGTCTGGCATCAATACCACCGAGAAATTCAGCGATCTGCTTTTGCGTTATCATCGGCTCAGTGAATTCGCGATACAGGTCCTGGACGACTTCGGCTTGCGTGTCAGCAGCTTCTGCCCGCAATAAGCGGTCATTTTCGAACTCAGGGCGGATAACCTTGGCGTTGGGATTTATCTCTTTTATTGCTTGTTTGGTATCATTATTGGTGACTCTCTCCATGGCTTCGCCGAGCGTCAGTTGTGGCTCACGACCCATGAGCGTCTTTACTTCTTCCGTCAATGAGGCTAGTTTCCGCTCCATCAGTTCTGGACCGGCGTATTTCGTGGCACCAAAATCCCAGAGATTCATGCCTTTGTCGAAGCCGCCCAGATCTGCCACAGTTAGGTTCTTTTGCTTGGCAAGAAATGCTTTTTGCTCTGGTGTTGCATGAGAGAGGTCGTCAAACACGAGTGCTTGACGAGATTCTGGGTGATCGGCAAGCTCTTGCAGTGTATGTTCATCAAGAATCTTGATGTCTACTTGTAAATTCGGATTGTTCTTTCTAAATAGATAAGCTAGTGGATTACCTGAGGTGTCTGCCGACGTTGTGTAAATGGTGACCGATCCTGTTGCATCCATTTTTTGTGCGAGATCTTTCAGCTGTCCATCCAGTGCTCTGGAATTCATATTGCCAGCCGAGTGTTCCATGAGTTCGAGCGCGATCTTTCTATCTTGTGGGTCCATTTTACGGAACATATCTGCGAACTGTTCGCTCGTCATCGGCTTATCACGGAATCGTTCCGAAATCTCAGCCGAAACGCGTTGAATACGGGCAGGATCGAATACATCTTTCGGACGAATCTCAGAACGTTCTGGTGTTGGGGCAACCTCGAGCGGTTTGTCCAGGCTATTATCGTTGGCGGCGTGAAGGTCGTTTGCTTCTCCATCTGAAGGTGCTTTGTGTTCGAAAGCTTGACTTTCCGGATGTGGCTCCGCTGCGGCTAGTCGGGCATTCTCCGGAGCCGTGTTAGCGTGAGGTTTGGTCGCTTCAAATAGCTGTTTCGCTGGCACCGCATTGTCACCAAGGTGATTAGCTTTTGTGCCCCATTGATTTGTGAATTCAACCATCATCTCGCCAGTGCGAGCATCGTAATGGAAACCTTGAATGTTGATTACATGCCAGGCTTCCGTGTTGCCATCGGTGCCTATCCACTTGGAGAACGGCTCATTCTTTGCGTCTACCAGCAGTATTGATGGGAAATTATTTTTGCGCTGCGCCTCTTTCATCGCCGCTTCAAATTCACCAGCTGTGTTCACCCTCAGAGCTTGCCCTGGCGGTTTACTCGAGCTTCCTGGCCCGACAATGACGAAGTTTTCGTCGTGTCCGCCGGTGATTTGATTGTGGATGTCTGTTAGTTCCGGAGTTTTGATCTTTGGTGCAGTTCCTACTTCAGTAGCGTTCAATTTACCATCGGCACCAACGGAATAGCGCATGAGGACATTCTTGTCCTTGCCTTCTTTTTTGGCATATAAGAGAACGTCTCCTGGTTGTGAATGAAGCTCCGATGTTCGAGCCCACTTAACGTTGGCGGCTGTGTTTTCGAAAATCTGACCTGCCCAGTTTCTCTTACCATCTATCTTGATGTCATCTGTGCTGCCAGGAGTAAAGGCTTTGCCCAAGCTCTCTCCCGCCTCGCTGTCTGGCCGTAAACCGCCTGGAACTCTAGTCAAGTCGATTAATGTGCCGTCGGCGGTGACGTATTTGCCAGTAGTGGCAACGTCTGTGATCAATTGTGCGGCAAGATCTGGTTCGCGGGTAAAAATGCGATTTTCCACGGTTGCAACGTTGCAAGTCGGGTTGCGACCCTGGTCTATGAGATGAGGATATGCAGCTTCGTGCATAATCTGCTCGGAGAGTTTGACTCTTTCCGCCAGGCTGAGAGGAGCATCTGCACCGGCCTGCATCAGGCGATTAATCTGGTGATAAGTAAGGGCGACCTGTGAGTCGCTCAAATGCGCTTCTTTTGCGCGCGCCTGGAAGTCGTTCATCAGCGAGTCAAAGCGCTGTTTCTGCTTGATGTTGGAGAAATTACGGTCTGAGAACGTTGCCAGTCTGGCGCGCTCAGTCTCTAAATTCGCTCCGGCATACTCTATGCGGCCGTTTGCAAGGCGCAGTTCTGTGCTGCCGTCAAGCTTTTGTACTAAGTCTGGTTTTCCTTCTTCTCCTTTAAAATTGCGAGATCCGTCTGGTTCAATTGCGATGTCGCCCTCATATTTTTGTACTGTTCCATCTGACCGGCGAATCGTCCATTCCTTGTTTCCGCTCTTTTCCCAGACCTCGCCGCTGGAATACTTGATCTCGCGAGGGCTGCCGTCTGCGGCATAGGAAATGTGACTTTCCAAACCATTGCTCTCAAGTGTCGATTGTATCTTTCCATCAGCGCCGCGTACCGTTCTAATGCCGGCACCATCATTGAAGATTTCCGTGCCGTCCGGTGCTTTTAGGATTGTGCCGTCTGGGCGATTGAATTTTACGTAACCGTTATCCAGCACTTCGCCTTTGGCGTATTTTAGTTGCAGCTCTGGTCCTGCTTCACCGCCCAATCTTACTTGGTCGTATGGTCCGATTTTGATCGGTTTGTTGGATTCGATCCTAACGAAGTTCGCGCTGTCCGGTCGTTTGATGAAGGTGCCATTCTCGGAATGGTCGGTGAAATAGAATGCGCCTTCCTTTTTATTCCAGGTTAATGTGCCGTGGTCTTTGGAGACGAGTTTGTTGAGTACATCGCCTTGGTTATTACCGAACGTCTGATGGCCGCGACCTATCTCTATTTGCCCAGTTGATATATCCAGAGGCTTGCCGCCGAAGAATGCCTGGCTGTCTTGTGCTTGTTGTACTCGCGTGTTTTCGAGTTTGACTTGCGGTCCATCTGTCGAACCCAGTCGAATTTCATCGTTCGGCCCTACTTTTGTAGAGCGCTCTTTGACGAACTCCCATTCTGATGAACCATCGCGTTTGACATAGGTTCCTAACTTCGAGCGGTCTGTGTAGACGAGCGATTTGTCCTGGTTGCTCCATTGCAGCCAGCCATGTTGTCGAGAGACCCTAGTGTCCTGTATAAAGTTGCCGCTGTCGCCGAGAGGATTTGAGCGACCGATTTCGATCGGACCGTTTCTCAAATTCATTGGAGTTCCGTCAATAGAGACCTGAACGTCGGTGGCGCTTTTGAATTGCACAACTTTGGATTCATCCAATCGAACCAGCTTCATCTCAGGCCCGTCAGTGCGTCCCAGGCGAATTTCATCGTGCGCACCTATGCGCACCTCTTTTCCTCGTTCTAGTTTCTCGAAAGTTGGCGATCCTTCGCGTTTAATGAAGGTGCCGTTGCTCGAGGTGTCTTTGTAGTAGAAAGCACCCTCTTTCGCGTCATAGCGGACGTTTCCGTGCTGGCTTGAGACGCTCATGTCGGTAATGACTTTTTGACCCTCAACGCGCTCGGCCCGGCCAATAGCTACTTTGTCGTCTTGCAGGTGTACGGGCTGATCGCCAACGAAAATTTGCACTTCCGCCGGGTCTGGAAATTCCTTAGGCACTTTTGGCTTTAGACTGAGAATGTCGTCATCGCTATGAGCCAATCGTATCTCATCGCCGACTCCAAACTCCACCTTTCCGCCTTTGGGAATAGGCGTCCACTCTTTGCTACCGGCTTTTCTTATCTCGCTGCCGTTTGTGGAATTCGTATCTTTATAGAAATACTTTTCTTGATTTCTATCCCAGGTTACTTCACCGTGATCGCCCGATACCTCTGTATTCGGGGTGGTATCACCAACAGGATGATTGCGACCAACCTTGAACTTTCCGTCTTCGAGTTGCAGGTTTTCTCCCTTCAAGTTGAACTGCAAATCTTCCGGACCGTTAATTGATGGTCTTGTCAGTTCTGTCTTTCTGACCGCCTTCATCGGGGTTGAATCAATAGTGATACCAGAGCGGTCTGAATATGCTCGATAAATCTGTCCTTTACCATCGCGCACAAGATAGCCTTCCTGATTTGGAATTTCTATCTTCGTATAATGCGAGTAGAATTCTGCATTCGTGAGAGCGGTGCGATGTGTCGGAATACTTCCTTCCTGACTGATTACAGCGTAGCGACCTTGCGCGTCCGTGCCGTGCATCGTGTATTTTTCGCCTTTGAACATCACTTTGTCACCAGCTGTTAGTGGTGGCTCTTTAGGCACTGCCGACAGGTTGATGATTGTCCGACCATGGTCTAACGACTGTCCCGGACGAATCTCATCGCGTAAGTCTTGTGCGCTGGCTTGCGGCGTACGCTCCTCTTCTAGGCCTGTTTTTGCTCTCGTGTCGCCGGGGTGAGCTGCCGGTTCCGCCACCCGTGATTCGGCATTTGGATGTGGCTCAACATTCGAACGCGGTTCAACATTCGGGCGAGGCTCAATATTTGGATGTTCGGGAACAGGCACTGCGTGCGAGAGGCTCTCAACGCCGGCTTCCAACGCGTTTGGTGAATGCAGTGCTGATTTTATGGCCACGAAGCTGTGCCCAATCGCCTTCATGCCGACAGTCATGCCGCCGCCCATGAGACCGCCGGAGGCTGCCGACAGAGCGCCCGCTTGCGCTACACGAGCTAAGTTTTGCTCTACGCTGAGCTTTGGGTCCCACTCTTTCACGCCTTCGAAGGCACCGGATGTGCCACCACCGAGAGCGCCCCCGCCTGCATTTAATGCGGTTTCTCGGCCCAGGTTCGTAAGCCAGTTTGCAGTCTCTTTTTGGAATTCTTGATTTAAATTCTTGGAGAGTCTTTCAGACAGGTCAGATACCGCTCGTTCGCGCGCCGCGCCCTGTAGCTCTTGAGAAACGGACTTTTCGGCAAGCTCTTGGATCGCCTTTTGGTCGATCTCTTTCGCACCGCTGCTGAGAGCGTGCTGCATGATTTTGGCCGTTCCTTTTTCCAGCAGCTCCTCGCCACCTTCTTTGAGAACAGTTTTCATGCCTTGTTCGCCCAGCTCTTTGGCTGTAAGCGTAGCTGCTTTGACTGCTGCGGTCTCGCCGACTTTGAAAATTGCTGCGCATTCGCCCGGACCTAGCACGCTAGTGACACCATTGACCGCGCCCTCGGCACAGTCAATGGCGATGTTGTAACCTGATGTATCATAGTCAGCTCCCATGATGGCAGCTTTGGCGCCAACTTTCATGGCCGCACCACCAGCTGCCATCGCTAACAGAAGCGGCGCGTCAGCACCACCTGTGACGATCAAGCTGGCGATGGCTGCACCTGCCACAACCCCATCTACGACGTAATCGGCAGCCGCTGATTTAGACTCCTTGAAATTCTTCAGTGTTTCCTGGAATCGTGCTTCCAGTTCTTGTTTTTTCTCTGGAGTGATTTCGGAAAAATTCTTGTTGGCGTCAGCTACTTCTTTACGATAGTTGGCCATCGCTTCGTCGAGCTGATAACCGGTGCCGCTCTGCCCGACATACTCAACGAGCTTGCTGCCAATACCATCGCGGCTTTTGTAATATTCATCGCGATTTTCGTTGTACTGTTCGGCCGCGGTTGCATGATTGTTCAAGATGCGCAGAGCTTCTTGTTTGTCATCACCGCCCAATTTGCTGATCAGGTCGCCTTCCAGGTCACTCCCGTATTTGCGGGCATAGTCTGCTTTTGCTTTATCCAGTTGGTCTGGATGATCTTTGAGCGCACGAAGCTGGTCCATGATGTCGCTCGAACCGCCCCAATGAACGATGTTTTGTCTTATCTGGTCTTCCGGCGACATCTTTCCCTGATCGATCACGTTCTGAGCGATCTTCTTATCGTCGTCGTTCAAGAAGGCTAACGCTTTCTCCCGGTAAGCGGGATCTTCTCTCAGGCGCTTTAGCTCTTCAGGCGAGGCACCAGTGATATCTTTGAATGCGCCTTCGTGGTCGTTCTTGAAGAAGCCTTTGTCTAACTGCAGCTTCGTATCGATATCCAGGTGTCCGGTTGTCACCAGTGGTTTTACATATTTGTCGTAATCGCCATCACCGAGTGCATTTCGTGCGGCGCTCTCGAATTTTGCTGCGTATGCTTTGTCTTCTGGTGTTTGTGGGTTGTTGATGCGGTCGCGAAGTTTAGGATCGTCTTTGAACGCTTTTTCAATGTCTCGGACTGCTTCTGCGTGGTCGGTAATAAAGTCCGCACCATGTCCTTCTAAATTGGCAACGATATCGTAATTGAGTTTCTCTCCTCGTGCTACTTTTGCCAACATGTCTTGGGCTGCTTGCAAGACTTCCGGGCGTCCATCTTCGGAAGTTTCGGCGAAGCAATCTTTTACTTTATCGTCGACTTGTTTTCTAAATGCCGCGTCATTGCGATATTTTTCCTGCTCAGCAGGTGTCATATTCGAAATGGCTTGGAGCATGCCGTGCTGATCGTCTTTGTACCAGTGCTGATTGTCTGAGAGCGTGTCTAGAATTCCACTGTGCGCAGTCTTCTGTGCTTCCTCAAAACTTCCGGCTTTCTGTTTCGCGTCAAGAATATCTGTGCAGCGCTTAAAGGTTGCGTCATCACAGTTATAGCTGTGCAGCATATCTTCAACTTGCTTTCGATAGTTCGGATCGTAGTTTGGGCTGCCCGGATGCAGACGTTCCCAGTCACTCTTGTCCATGTTCTCGATATCGTGCGCGATATCTCCTGAACTGTCGTTCCACAGCATGCCTTTGTGCGATGCCAATTTTGAGACCAAACTACCGCCCTTAGTTTGAATTTGGTCTTCCCACTTATCCACGCTAGTTTCACTACCGGCACTGGCTAATGCTGCGTGCATTTTCTCGTAGTAGGCTTTTGACTCCTGAATCTCTTTAGCATCGACGCCTTTGGCCGCGCTTTCGTCGCCCGCTTCTAGCTTCTTACCGAGCATGTATCGTTGGCGTTCTTGGTCTGTCATGCCGGCAATGGCTGCTTCGACACCTTTGTCGTTGGTGGTCCAGTTGATGACGCCCTTGTTGTCATTGATCTGCGTAACTGTGTCGATTCGGCCTTCTTTGGCAAGATCCAATGCGTGCTGAACGTCTTTGTTTGCTTGGCTTTCATCGAGTGCCGATTTTATGCCATATCCGGGCACAACGGTGTTCAGGACAAACGTCCCCCAGCCGTGGTCGGCTCCGAAAGCTTCCTGAATTTGCTTCTCGCCGCCTTGATCGCGGAACTTCTGCCGCGCGCCTTCCGAAGCCTCTTTCATTACTTCTTCGAAAGCTTTAGGGTCTTTTGCTTGCAGCGCTACGTGCGCAAGCTTGAGCGTATCATCGTCAGTGCGTTTGTCGCTGCCTTTGAGATAGATGTCGACTAAATCTTTGGTCTCCTGGCTGACGTTTTCGTCCTTCATGATTGCGTCGCGCATTGAGACACCGTATTTTGCGCGATATTCTTTGTCCATGTCCTGGATTTGATCGGCTCGTTTCGTGGAGAGCGAATCGCGAATATCCTGATCTAAAGTTTGATGGCTTCGACCAAAGAACATATTTTGATGTTCTAATAACGCAGCATGAACGCGCCCTGCATCTTGGCTGTTTATGTCGCCGTCTTTCTTGTGCAGAATATTTTCGAACTTGTCCCGGTCGGCACCGGTCATGAACTCCATCTCTTTGTCGAGTGAGACACCATACTTCGCTTTGTAGATGTCATCGATCATTTTGCGCTCTGCTTCGTTCTTGTCTTTCAACAGATTGCAGATTGCGTCCTTATCGGCCCAGCGAGCAACCCAGTTATCGTTGCCGGTTGCTTTTCGAATCGCCTCGGCGGTGTGCAACATCTCGTTCGGATCGGCAGCTGCGTGTGTCTCTTGTACCTTGCCGTTCAACTCCTGAGTAACGCGGCCGTTCGCGTAGCGTGTCTCTTTCGTTCCATTCACTTGTACGACAACTTCAGACTTGTTTTCGTCTCTGTATGTCAGCGTTCCGGAAGAGTCGAGTGTAACTGCACCATCGCGAGTTTTGCCATCAGTAGAGGTCCAGTGCTGCCCGTCTTTACTGCTCCAAGTGGCTCCGCCCGGTTCGGTCATCTTATTGATTTTGCCGTCCGGACCATAAGCAAACGCGTACTTCTGTCCATTTGCCTCATCAACTTCTGCCAACCGTCCTGTCGAGTCGGTTATCTTTGTAGTGCCATCGGTGGTGCGCGTTTTGGTCTTCCCGTCCAATGTTTGGGCTGTTTCCGAATTGCTGTCACGCATAAGCAGCGCACCAGACTGATCGACGGTGGCGGCGTGCATAGCCGTTTCGCCTTTGGCACTGCGCCAATTAACTCCATCTGAGCTTTGCCACGTACCGGTTTGGTCTTTGATTTGAGTGAGACCCTTGTCGCCCCAAGAGAATTCACGTACCTGTCCGTTTATGTCTTCGGTTCGGGTAACTCGTTTTTGTGCATCTCGAGTAATCTCTGAGCCGTTCGTCTGATAGGTTGTCTCGTTGCCGTCTTTGTCCTTAAAGCGGAGAGTGCCGTCCTTGCTAATGCTTGCGGTGCCTTCGCGCTGCTCTTGGGAGCCTTCTTTAGTCCAGTGTTTGCCGTCTTTAGTCGTCCATGACCCGGACTGGTCTTTGATGCCGACGATACGCCCAGCCGCGTCGTAAGTCAGATCTCGCTCATTGTGGTTTGCATCGACAACTTTGGTGACTTGACTCTTTTCGTTGACGGTCACTTTCGAGCCGTCTTCTTTGTGCATTTCAACGGTGGAAAGATTTGATACAGACTGCTCAATGCGACCTTGCTCTTTTTTCGTCGCATCGCGGTGGTCTGCTAGTGTGGCCGAAGTGGTGATGGACGACTCTGCCGGCGGCTTTTTAGCGTCCGGCTTATCCGTTTCCTTTTTGGCTATTTGCTCGGTCGCCACTGGCGGTCCTAGATAGTAAGGGAGTTGATTGAAAAGCTGCCGCCCAGCTGGTCATTTAATGTCTGGGGCTATTTACACTTATGCCCCGTATGGAGGCTACCTACGCATAGGCTACGACATTGCAACCGACGGTCAAATAGCCACCCAGTTGGTCATTCAGGATAAACGGTCTGCGATTTAACCGACTTGCGCCCCCCGTTAATTGTCAAGCGATCTGGTTTTGGCATTGGTTCGCGCCCGGTTTGCTAGAGCTGTTTTGGCTGCCGGATAAGCGAGACCTTTTCCCAAAAAGCATTGTTGCTAATGATACCATATATGATGCCACCGCTCAGGCAAATCTCTGTTGTCGGAAAGTTGCCTAGTCGATATGCATCCGCTATGGAATCGGTTCACGAAATGCCGCTCTAAAATCAGAATTTTCTGACTCGTGAATCTAAAGTTTGGTCTGCATTTTGACCAAAAAACTCCTGTCAGAAAAACGGAAAGTTTTATTACCGCAATTCTATTTTCATTCGGATATTGGAAATATATTCTTTGTATTTTCAAAGAGGGTGGATATGGTGGCACGCCTGAAACCCTTGTCGGAAAAGGGCTAGCGCTGCAGCGCCGCTTGTGCCACCATAGGATTGAACTTTTTATGCGTTTTGAACGTATATATCTTTGGATTGAACTTTTGACTGCGGTCCCTGCATGAGACGAAATACAAGAAAGCTCGAAGATCTTGACCTTGATGTGCCTTCCATTTTTATGGACGAGGTCAATCTAACTGTCGATGAGGGTATCGATGGTGATATCGATGAACATGAATATGACACCGCGTCGGCACATTTACCCGAATATCAGGCTGAGAAGGTCATGGCCGATGATGATTCGGTAAAGACTTATTTGCGGGAGATCGCTCGGCACAAACTGCTTACAGGCCGGGAAGAAATCGAGCTGGCGCGGGCGTCTCGTGGTGGTGATATGCTTGCGCGCCAGCGCTTGATTCAATCCAATCTGCGTCTGGTAGTTAGTATCGCCAAGCGCTATCGCAGCTCCGGAATCAGCTTTCAAGACCTGGTACAGGAAGGAAGTTTGGGCTTGATGCGCGCTGTTGAGAAATTTGATCCCGAACGCGGAAACAAGTTCTCAACTTATGCAACCTGGTGGATACGTCAAGCAGTTTCGCGTGCTCTTGCAAATAAATCACGGGCAATACGCGTTCCGGTGCACATGAATGACACCATCAGCAAGTTGCGAAAAGCCGACCGGCAGTTAGCGCAATCTCTGGGACGAGTGCCAACTTTCGAGGAGTTGAGCCAGGCTTCAGGGTTTAGCGTCGAAAAAGTTTTGTTAGCTATGGGGTCGGATCGTAGCCCATTATCGCTCGATGCTGTTTGTGGTGATGAAACTGATACCACTCTGGCAGATGTTTTAGAGGATGCGGCAACGCCGTCGCCGGAAGAGACCGTTTCAGCAACGCTGTTGGTTAAGCATCTAATTGATGCCATGAAGAATCTTGGTGCAGAAGAACGGAAAATTCTAGAGCACCGCTACGGCCTAAATCTTGCTGACGCATTGCCTCCGGATCAGATAGCAGCAAGACTGAATATTACGCGAGAGCAGCTGAGACAGATGGAAGGCAAGGCGATGCAGAAGTTGCGTAAGTCCTGCGCCTCTCATTTGCGCGAATTTCTAAGATAAGCTAAACAACCTTCGCTCGGGCTAATGCATGACGATCATCAACGCTGCTCAATCAGTGCATAGAATTCTGTCTACGGACGAAATGTTCTCGCAGACCAGGCATGCGATTGACCTCTATCTCGGACCTTATCGCTCCGGCAAGACCTCCGCTCTCATCCAACAGATTCTAGAAGTTCACAGGCGCGATCCTTTCGCCGAAACCGTTGTTGTTGTGCCTTCGGCTCGTTACCAGGCAGTTTTCGAGCAGAGATTGGGTGATTGTTTAAAGCTTCTGTCGGAAAGTGGCGAAGCTATTAAAGGTTTGGTCGGTCTGCGCATTATGAACTTCTACGCGCTTACCCAGATGCTGTACCGCAAAGCTGGCAATACTTTTCGCATTGTGCCGGAGCAGATACGTCCTTCGATTATTGGGCGAGTGAGTGCGGAGTTACGAGAGCGAGGCGAACTCAAAACGCTCTCTAAAATAAGCGCATTTGTGGGCACGCAGCAGAACGTGCTTGGACTGATAGACGAGCTCGAGAGGGCCGCCTTGTCTCCGGAGGAAGTGCTGGAGCAGCTTTCATTGAGTGCCCATAACGATTCGCGCTACGTGGAGTTGGCGAAAATCTACGGGCTCTACTGGCAAGAACTTGAGCGTTTGAATTTAATGGATGAACGTCAAGTCGCATTCGCTCTGCGTGAGACTCTAAGCACAGGGGGCTATAAGCCCTCTTTACAGCATTTTTTTGTAGACGGCTTTGACCGATTGAATAAGCTTCAGCTGCAAATCTTTGGTGAACTGTCAAAGCATGTGACGAAGATGACGGTTACGTTCGACTACGCCGAGGCCGATGGAAAGATTCACCCTGACTATGTTTGGAAAGAATCGAGCTATCAGTCTCTCAACACGCAGTTACGTGGACAATTCAATGTCGTTTCATTTACGCCCCGGGTTGAATTTCAGGTGCACGATAAAAGCACTGCTCCCCACAAATTTGCAGTCACAGATAGACTCTCAGAAATGGAGGAGATCGCTCGCCGAGTCAAACAAGCGATCGTCGTGCAGAAGACCAGACCGCAAGAGATTTTGGTTGTGGCTCGTAGCCTGAAAAACTATGGTAATGCCGTGCGAGCTGCATTTGGAGACGCAGGTGTCAACTATTTTGTCGACGAACCGATCGAAATCGCCAAGTTACCGGTTGTTAGATTCTTGTCTTCAGTCTTGAAATTACATCAGGATGGATTGGTTCGTAAGGATGTCGTCAGCTGCCTGCGCAGTCAATACTTTAATCCGCGCCTTGGTTTTGTGCGCTGGCAGATCGATGAGTTAGACCGGCGTTCGCTGGCGAAGAGAGTCGTTGCCGGACGCGCGCAATGGTTGGAGGTTTTTCAATCTAAGCTAAAAATTGATGCTGAATCGCCGGGCAGCATAGACCACGAAATGCAGTTTGAATCCGGCGGACATGACGCAGAGCCAATAGATACACTTGCCGCAGCAAACGAAAAAGGATTCGCACAGACTGTAAAACCTAAGTTGGTTAGCCTATTCGACCGGTTGCAGCCTCTGCCGGTGGCGACAGCTTCCGAACACGTGAAGTGGGCGGAAAACCTAATCGAGTATCTATTTGCTCCGATTTTTTCCAAACAACCTGGGTTTAACCGGCGCCTTGCAAGTGGTGTATTGGCATCTGAATGGTTCGAAAATAACAAAGAATATCAACGCTGGATTGAGCAGAAGGCCGTAGGGGAATTCCGCCGAACGCTGTCCACCTTGCTTCTGGAAGAGGCATATCTTGGACCGCAACGAATGTCTGCACGCGATTTCGTCGCCCGTATCGAGAGACTGATTTCAAAAGCAAACTTTAGACCAGTTCCTCGGATTAAAGATGCTGTCATCATATGCGGTGCTGACATCGCACCTAACCGAGCTTTTGACGAGGTGTTCATAGCCGGTATGGTAGAGGGAGAGTTCCCTCGCAAGGGAGCCAGTGCTGGTTTCGTTGGTGCGGACGAGATTGCGCGTTGGTCCACGTTCGGAATCGATATAGCCAATCCTCGTTTTCATTCCGGATTCGAAACCGCATTGTTCAAAAATCTTTCGACAAGAGCTAGGCACCGTATTCATCTCTCTTATCCACAGAGAGAGCTTGGTGGTGACGAATTGCTTCCTTCCATTTTGATGGCAGGGGAGCGAAATAACGACGGAAGAGAATCCGTTGATTCATCAGCATCTGCCGTTTATAGAATTCTTGGTCGTGCTTACGAGTTGCCTTGCTCTTCTCGCAATGCCTTTGCCGGAGCTATGGCCAATCTCGGTGCTGCGGCATCATTGTCACAGCGATTTGGCCGGTTGGATGAGATTTGCAGTAACTCAGACGTGGCCAAGCTTGTCGACGATCTCGCCGAAAATATGTCGATGGCATACGGGCGGCTTTCTACTGATAGAAGAAGTGTCTATAACGGTTTTCTCACCGATCATGTTCTTTCCGGCGCACTGCATGTGGTTACTCCAGACCTTTGGAGTCCGACAAAGCTGAGCGAGTACGGTAAGTGCGGCTTCCGTTTTTGGGTATCTCATGTACTTTCAAGCGATCCTGTCGAAGAGCCGCGAGCAGGACTAGATGACAAACTGCTTGGTGACACTTATCACAAAGCACTCGAACTTTTTTACAAGCGCCTGATCGCAAATAGCCTGCTCATAACTGACGATTATGCTCAGGTGATGAGGCATTTCGATGATGCGGTTGATGAGGCACTACTCTGGCTGCAAGGCAATGGCAAGTTCCGGCAGAGTGAATTCTGGAAATTCGAACAACTGGAAGTTCGTTTCCGGCTAAAACGCTTTGTTGAGAGAGAAATTCAGAGAGCTCTCAAAGATAAGCATCAGTTTGCGCCGGCCCTTTTAGAGGCCAGTTTCGGCACTGAGAATGAGATAGGCACAGATTCTAGCGCATCCGAACCGCTGTTTATTGTCGATGGCGCGCGAAAAATTGCTGTACATGGCCGAATCGACAGGGTTGATATCTCGGTTGGCCAAGGCCAGGGACAACTGGTAAGAGTCGTAGATTACAAGAAAGGCTCTTCCCTCATTACGCCGGATGAAGCATACAAGGGACGGAATCTGCAACTTGCGCTCTATGCCATGGCTGTACAAAAGTCTGTTCTGAAGGATCTGCACACGGTCGAAGGCGTTTATCTAAGTGTCTCTTCCGGTGCGCCAATTGGCAAACTGCGCTTCGGAGCTTGGGAGAAAGAACGCGAAGATGAGCCTGAGCGTCCGAAACTTTTCGAGCAAACTGAGGAGTACGTGCGGCAATATGTGCAGGCAATAGAGCAGGGTAATTTTCTCGTTCAACCAAACGGACTAGACCTGTGCAAACGTTGCCGTCACAAGTCTGTCTGTCGTATTGCGGAGCTTGATGTGCCCGCGACCGTCGAATGATGAGGAGATTGTTGTGACATCGCTGACCAATCAACAAAAGCAAGCTGTGGAAACGATTGATCGTCATGTCCTCGTTTGTGCTGGTGCTGGCTCAGGTAAAACACATGTATTGATCGAGCGGTTTATCGAGATTCTCAAAAAGAATGAGAATGTTGCGGTATCACAATTAGTGGCGGTGACTTTTACCAGGAAAGCCGCCACCGAAATGCGTAATAGGCTAAAGTCCAAACTGAAAGCGCTGTTGGAAAGCGATGAAGGTAACCGCGAACGCTGGCAAGCATGTCTAGGAGAAGTGGATGGAGCGCGCATCGGCACCATTCACTCATTGTGCGAATTTATCATCAAGTCGTTTCCGGTGGAAGCCGGGATTGATCCGCAGTTTGAAGTGATTGATGAATTAAAACAGGCTGAGCTTCTGTCTGCCAGCATCGACCAGGCTTTTCGTGAAGTTATTGCTGGTGCGGCGATCGAACAGACTTTATTCGAAGACTTCGACCTCGACATAGTAAGGCATCTCGTCATTCAGGGAATTCAAGGTTCGTCGAGATTTTTCGAGTCGCTCCGCAACTTTCCATTGTCTGACGAAGAGGCACTCAACAGCCATATGGAGTTTCATATAGGACGCGCTCGGCGTGTCTGTCTGAGCCAACTAGTGTCAAGTATTGAATGGCAGCAGCTAGTGCCGCAGATTGCCGAGGCGACTCTTCCCTCTGGCAGCAAACTGGAAGCTTTTCGCAAGGAGTTCATGCAATGCGCCGACGAAGTGGAAGCGTCTTTCAGATTGAAGTCGACCGACTCAGATGACAGCCATCAGGCAATGAAATCCGCCTGGGCCGCTTTATCCACAATTGCGAACCAGGCTCCCCGCACTACTGGCGGAGCCGATGGTAAACCACTGCGCGATCTCATGAAGAACGTTCGCGAAGTTTGCAAGTCACATGCGGAGAGAATCTCTGTTGATCTGGGAGCCAGCGACGCTACTGCATTGCGTTGTATTACCGCTCTAGTTGCATTGATACAGCGAACCGTCGATCTATATGAAGAGCAGAAACGAACCGGACTTCTGTTGGATTTCAACGACCTGATTGGACTCGCTTTTACTGCATTGAAAACAGAGAACTCTGCTGCTTTGAGGCACTTCAACGAAAGTACGCACACCTTGCTAGTAGACGAGTTTCAAGACACGAATACGGTTCAGTCCGATTTATTGGCACTTGTAGCCGGCGAGACGGCAAAGTTCTTTCTCATTGGTGACGACAAACAGTCGATTTACAGGTTCCAAGGTGCCGATGTCTCGACTTTCAACAAATGGAGGCAGCGTTTTTCTGGTTCGAATGAGAGCCTAACGCTCAGCCTGAGTGAGTCTTTCCGCAGCCACCCCGAGTTGGTCGCGTTTGTAAATATCGTCTTTTCATCCTTGATGGTTGACCAAGGCGATGCCGAGACCCACCGCGCAGTGTTCGAACGCCTGAAGGCTGCGCGTAAAGATGGCGACAAAGGAAGAATTGAACTTCTCGTCAGTCAGCCTGATTTCGAGCGAGCGGCGGCAGACCCTGATGCATCGCGACGTCTAGAAGCTGAGGGCGTAGTCGAATGGATCAGTCAAAAGATTCAGCAGCAAGTGCAGATTTTCGACAAGCACCAGGGCGTGGTAAGAGGGGCTGAGCCTGGCGACTTCGCAGTTCTTGTGCCGCGGAATAGTGACTTCGCGTATTTCGAGAGGGCGATGACAGACCGCAGCATGTCTTATGTTGTTGTGTCAGGTAAGGGATATCTGGAACGGCAAGAGATTTTGGATATGGAGAATCTCCTCCGCTTTCTCGCGTCGCCCCGTGACGATCATTCGTTGCTCGTGGCTTTGCGGTCACCCATGTTTGCTGTCTCTGATGACCTCATTCATAAGATCGCGGTGGATGCAGGCACTCATCATACTGATTCTCTCTGGAGAAAGGTGCGCACATTTGCCGCGCAAGGTGATACTGCGGCAGGACCTTTAGTTCGAGCAACTGAAATGCTTGAGAAATTCTTGCTTCAAAGCAACCTGCTTCCGCTTGCTGAATTGGTACGGACGATAATTATTGAGACTCACTACGACTTGATTTTGCTTGGCTTGCCGAATGGATTGCAGCGGTCGCGAAATCTTTGGAAACTGGTTTCAGTAGCGGCAGACAAAGAGCATTACAGCTGTGGCGAATTCGCGGAGCTGCTTTCCCGGATGCGCACAGTTGGCGTGAAACTTGCTGATGCTCCAACGGATGATAGCAATGCTGTGAAGTTGATGACGATTCACGCCTCCAAAGGGCTTGAGTTTCCTTTCGTCGCGTTGCCGGTTTTATCCGCACGTAATGCGATGAAAAAAGATCGACTTCTCTTTCATAAAGACTACGGACTAGCATTTAACACCGCGCGCACTGATGAAGATGTGGTTCCGACTTGGCTACAGGCGTGCAAAGTCCTCGATGAAGATATGGAGCTTGCTGAGAAAAAACGACTGTTCTATGTGGCGATGACGCGGGCGCGAGACTATTTGGGGCTCTTTGTTCAAGCCGATGGCGCCGAAAGAAACAGTTTTCGCAGTTGGCTCCTTGATGCATTGCAGATCGAACCAGACGATCTTTACGCCGCTGAAGATTTCATCAAATCAGTGCGCGTGGGCGACGACGCCGCTGACGTACTCGTGAGACAGTGGGCTGGCGCTTCTTTGCCATATTCGAACTCAGAGACTATGGCAGACGAATCTGCATCATCAGTGGAGTTTGCGCCGACCGAATCGCGAGACGCCTTAGACTTTGATGTAGTACTTCAGTCTGAGCTGGAAAGAGCAAGCGAGCAAGACGCAATTCACTTGTTGGCTAAACTCAGTCAAGCCTCTTCCGGTGCTTCATCTCTAGATGCAACTGATGAAAATGAAGCATTCGGTTCTAGCTTGCCGACGATCAGCGACGTGCAGGCTGGTGTGGCGGTCGTTACTGATGAATGCGGGCAGATGAGACTCATGTTTGCGCAAGAGGCTGGAGCCGTTGCGCATGTGGAAGGTCCGGAGCATAACTTACAGTCTGCTTCCGGTCGCAGTGTTGCCGAGAGTCTCTCAAGGCTGCCCGATGCTCTCATAGATTCGGGTGCAAGCTGTGATTCTATTCAGTGGACGCTCGACCTGATGCTGCCGATGACGCAAGAGAAGTTGCCGTTGCCGTCCTCCTGGCAGGGCTGTGAGCGAGTGACAGCCTCCGACGACAGACCCGTGTTTTCGGCGACCTTGCTGGGAACGTTTTTTCACAGCTTGATGGAAAATATTCCGCCGGACGGCAGAAGGCTTTCCGAAGACGAAATTGAAGCAATTGCCTTTGCACAGTCAGCTGTGATTCCGCTGCCTGGCAATCTGTCTGCGCTGGTCAATCATGGCATGATTCTTCTGGACAAGTTTTACAATAGCAGTTTTGCTTCCATCTTCCTTTGTGCCAGTCGCCGTTTGCACGAGTTACCTTATCTTTATAGTGCCGCTGATGGTGTCGTCCATGCCCGACGTCCCGATCTGATTTTGCAACAATCTTCTGGCAGTTGGCTGCTTGTGGACTACAAAACAGATCACTTCGAAAAGCACGAACTTCTCAAGCATTCACTCGAACACGGACAACAACTGCAAACTTACGTGAACGAGCTGCAGGAGCTTCTGGGTGTACAGCTTACGGCTTTTATCTACTACGCCGAGTATGGTCTATTGCAGGAATGCCCGCCGGTGTCCTAAAATCCGTTCAGAACGAGGGCTGAGACGTGGATCGAATGTACCTGTTGACCACTATGGAAAATCTCGAAAGAGAGAAAAATCTTCACGGCGAGAAGTTCGGCAGCAACCCAACTCATGCCAACTGTTTGCCGAATTTTGAACAAGCGATAGCAAAGCTAGCAGCCGAGCTGGAGAAGCTTGATGCGGCTGCCAAAGCAGCACAAGAGCAGAGCTAGGCTTAGGCCTGGCGAGCTTGCGCTCTATTCGATGTCAGCATCCCTGTCCGCGTTCTGCGCATAAGATTGTTGTTTCGTCCCTTGCGCATTCTCAGCGCACGGTTTATGCCGGTCGGGCTTGCTTACCTCAATAGCCATTCGCCCTGCCCCGGTCGAGAACGAGTCGTCTTTTTCCTCTCGGGTCAATTCGTGGTCGTCTATCTTTGCTGACTTACTTACCGTGGAGCTCATAGTTAGTTCCTCCGCGCGTGCGACAAAAATCGCGGAACGATGTACGGAGGTTTGAGACGGGAGACTTCGTTCTAAGTTCCACTTCCGGACTTGATGTTCGGATGTTCCGAAATACTTGACTTTACTGATGCTAGATATGGTGGCGCCGGCCTGCGGATGCAGATTTGGTGATTTTCGGATAAGACTGCTAAGTTGAGTCATTCCCGCCAGCAGCAAATAGTTCGTCAGCCTTTATGTAAAGTGCTGAAGCGCTTGTTTCGAGGGCCTGCGCGATTCTGTTTAGGGTTAACACAGTCAGGTTGCGAGAACCGCGCTCAATATCTGAAATATAGGTACGGTGCACTCCGGCGTCGATTGCGAGATCTTGTTGCGAGATTTGCAACTGCATGCGCCGGCCTCTTATCGCTTCACCGAGGGCCATCAACCACGTGTCTTGATTCCCAGCAGTCTTTCGCATAAGACTCCCCACGACCTGTTTTTATTGTACCTGAGCTGGCTCGTCCCGAAGAACCGAAACACCTGAATAGTACTTGTACCAAGGGTTTTAGCGACTTAGAGCTTTTGTCGTGACAAGTTCCTGCGCCAATTTTCCGAAGAAAGTCACCCCACCTTTACCGTTCAAGTGAACGCTATCAAGAAAGCAGTTGTCGGGAAATTGCTCTGGATCGTTCATGTCGATGAAATCTTGATGGTGAGCTGCAGTCATGGTTTTCACTGTCTCAAGATATTGTGGATAAAAGCCCGGCGGCATAAGCTGAACGTTTCCCGCTGTAACTGGCATGTTGACGATAATCAACTTAATGCCACGCTTGTCACACAGATTCATCAGGTCAGATAGATACGAGCTTTGCTCTTTAAACAGCTTGTGATTGAACTGGCGGTATCTCGCTCTGTATTCAGAAGAGTTGTCGAGATATTTTTCGTCTGGTCTGTAAGGTGCCGTAAACACTTCGTTTACGGCATTATCTTCGGGAAGCTCTAACATGGCTAGTTTTCGCAGGGCGATCGGAGTATGAGCCAGATTAAGGTCGTCCATTAAATGCGTCTTGGCGAAAAACAGTTTGATGTAGCGATGTTGAAGCGACAAGAGATCGTTGCGGTGTGCGTAGAGAAAGCTGACGTTACCAACCCAATAATCGAAACGATCCCAAATAGATGGTCTGGCGCGCATGGCGATATGAGAGAGATCTGATACGCGGCTGAAATATTTGAAAGTCTCTGTGCTGGCTGGGTTAGGCAGCGTGTTGTCCATGAAATCGCGAGGCGCGATGCCGTAAATAATGTAATTGGGCTTTTGTTTGCCATCCAGACAGCAAGAGGTAATGGAATAAGCGTCCGACACCATCTGCCCGGCTATAGCGAATGAGAAGATCGAGTAGTTGCGGTGTAGGGACTGGTTCAAAAGCTGTTCCAACAGCAGACTTTTATGATGCAAAGTATTGTTTTGCGGTATATGGAAAGCCGTGGCGTCACCACCATGTAAAGCCATAACCATCAATGAAGAGCCCAATAAGACTATGTCGGGTGTTTCTTTCTGTGCTCGGAAGTCTCGCATCGCCCACCAGGTCCAGCTGCGGTTTGGCGAATTGTAATGGTCCATTGGCCAGTAAGGGTAGCTGAAGCGCGCAATGCAGTCGAGCACTAGATATAAGCCGAGTGCGACTAGCACGAAGCTCGCGGTCATTTTGGCAGCACCGGGTCTGCTCGCGATGTGTTCGTCGAGCGCTTCTGGTTTAGTTAGTGTCGGTGCGCTTGCCATGCTGCTGAGAATTCGATTTTAGAATTGGAAGTAAATAAACCGTGGCGATTTGTCTGGCGAGAAGACAACGATTAGAAGCATCAGCGCAAGACACCAGGCAGCTTTCAGCAGCTTGGGTGAGCGTTGAATGATGACTGGATGCTTCTGCAGCCAGCCCATGGCTAAGTGAGCCAAAGCCAGCACCGGCAGTATGAAATAGATGCATGGGTAGATGAGAGGGTAATTGATTGTTGGAAGCACCATCTGCAATGCCGAAGCCCCAGAGGAAGCGGCGTCCACGAAGAAGAGCTTTTTCAAGATGACAAAGGCGCTGCTGATGCTTTCCGCGCGGAAGAATACCCAACCTATACAGATTGTTTGGAAGGTAAGAAGTATAGACAGTCCGTTTCCAAACGGGCTCGATATGAAAGATGAGATCGTTCGGGCGATGGCTGAACTGCTCTCTTCGCGCCACATTTTGAACTGCCTGTGCAGTCCGAGAACGATGCCGTGGAAAAGCCCCCAAACCAGAAAGTGAGCGCTGGCGCCATGCCAAAGTCCGCCTAGAGTCATCGTCATGAGCAGATTTCTCGCTACTTTCAAATTGGAAGTGCGCGAGCCGCCGAGCGGAATAAACAGATAATCTCTAAGCCAGGTCGATAAGGAAATGTGCCAGCGTCTCCAGAAGTCAGAGACGTTTTCGGCCAGATAGGGAAGATTGAAGTTGATCGGTACTTTGAAGCCGAACAGTAGCGCTGAACCGCGGGCGATATCCGTGTATCCGGAGAAATCGAAGTAAATCTGGAAAGCGAACGCCCAAGTGTAAAGCCAGAGGTCGAGCCCGGTAAACAACTCTGGATGGGCATAACCACCACCGACAAAAAAGGCTAGATTGTCTGCGATTAAGACTTTTTTGAATAGTCCGAGCAGGATGAGGGCGATTCCATCATCAAAGTTCTCAACTGAGAATTTTGCCGGTGAAATGAATTGAGGAATGAAGTCCTGGAAACGCTTGATGGGACCAGCGATCTGGGTTGGGAAAAAGCTGGCGAAAAGAGCGAAATTGACGAATGACTTGATCGGCTCGCTGCCGCGATAAATGTCGGTTACATAATGGATGAATTCGAAAACGAAGAATGAGATACCGAGCGGCAGAATAATATCGAAGGGTAACTTGCCTATGGTTATGCCCATCGGGTGGAGAATTGTGGCTAGCGAATCGTCGAGAAAATAAGCGTATTTAAAGAATGCGAGTGTGGCGAGGTTTGTAGCAACTGCGGTCGCAAGTAGCACTTTGCGTTTTTTGTTTTCGCCCTTTGCTTCGTCTATCCACTTGCCAAAGAAGAAGTTGATAGTCGTCAGCCCCAGTATGAGAAAGACAAAGATCGGACGCCAACTCATGTAGAAGATGTAGCTGGCTATCAACAATATAGGTGTGCGAAAACGCTGCGGGCTCAGCCAAAATAAAGCAAAGACCACGGGCAAGAAGACTAAATACTTGATTGAGTTGAAAAGCATTTAAAAGCTATGCCCCGGAAGTTCTGGCGAGCTTGTCAATAATAACTAGCTTGCTTGTCTTCTGCCTTAGATAATGGTTATAAGCAAATGCCCAGCCAATATAGCTGGGCATTTACCGGGATTGATTCAGGAGCGGGGAGAAGTACTGTTACTTTGTTGTTTCCATATTATTTGATGTCTCCCACTGGTGTAACAGCGGTGTCAGTTGCTGGCTCCGAGCCATTTGCTGTTCTTATGGACGGAGCTTGTTCGGTATCCGACAATAGTCAATGTGCGTGGCGAAACTGAGATTCAGTCAGCTCTTTCCACTTCATTGAGAGAAAATCGCGAAGAGCTTCGAAGTGGCTTACATGGTGGTCCTGTCCGTCTACACGCACAGCTGGTCTATCATGAGCCTGGTCTGCATGTTCGACCATCTCAATGTGACACGGCAGGCGTTCCTCGGCAATCACGGCTTCCAGCGTGGTTTTGGCTTTCTTGTAGTTATTGCAACCTGGCGCGTAGACTAGTTCAATCCGCATAAGTATCGGACCTCCTCTAAGTGTGTGGAACAGGATGCCCGCGACGCTTCCAGATGGGCGTTCGCAAAAGATATGTTTGAATGCTTAACGAATCGTTAAGGGCAGTATAAGGGTAAAGTCTGCTTTTGGGCGATTAATCTCATCGCAATCGGCTTAATCTATACTAAGCAAGTCACAAAAACGCCACACTTCATGAAATAAAGGATGTGTGCTGTTGCGCGTGCAGCCTTGGTTCTGTTCTAAATTCACTTACCAGCAGTTTGAGGTTCAAATGAAGTTCGTCGGTCTGTTCCACTCGTCACACAAGCGCGCTCTGACAGCCAGTCTTCTCGCTTGTGTTTTTGCGGCGCTTCCCGTTTATGCAGACTTTCAAAGCCCGGCCTTCGATCAAGGAAGAGAACGCATGGCGCGCGGAGATTATGATGGTGCCATCGTCTCCTTCGGTGAAGCGATCGGACTATCTTCCGAGAATCCCCGTGCTTATTCACTGCGCGGGCAATGCTTCTACAATTTAAAAAACTATTCGCAAGCTTTGGACGATTTTAGTCACGCCATGATGAGCGCGCCGAACAACTCAGAGTACTACCTGTGGCGCGGTAACACTTACGCAAATCTTGGCCAAGATGACAATGCAATCACTGACTACCAGAAGGCAATAAAATTCGATCCTAAGCTGGCAACACAATATTTTGCCTTTCCGGCTGAAAAGCGCAATGCTGATCTGCAGCCATCTACGGCTGTCGTCGGTCGTCGCAAATTCAAAGCCGGTCAAGAGCTGGATGAGCGTGGTGGCAACTACGTCAAGAAAACTACGAATTCGCACGCAGTCGAGCTCTACAAAACTGCTATGGAAAGGCTTTATCCGGATGGTTTACCGATTCCTATCGGTGACGACCCTAATCGTAAGCCAGCTACGATTTCAACCA
Organism: Oculatellaceae cyanobacterium; assembly: GCA_036702975.1. Classification (GTDB taxonomy): domain Bacteria; phylum Cyanobacteriota; class Vampirovibrionia; order Obscuribacterales; family Obscuribacteraceae; genus DATNPX01. The sequence continues at coordinate 118,348 of DATNPX010000015.1, read as the reverse complement.
GCAACATGACTCTCGAGGAAACTACTGGCAAAGCTAAGGTGAAAGCGGTTAAGGCGGCCAAGAAAAAAGACGACAGTTTCGATCAGATTGGGCGCGATAAATTCAAGAAGCAAGTGGATCAATACTCGGAAGCGATTCGAGCTGACTCGGATAACGCCACGAACTATTATCACAGGGGTCGCGCACATCAGTATTTGAAAGAGTACGACCAGGCGATTGCCGATTTTTCTGATGCAATTCGCTTGTCGCCACAGAACTCGCAGTTTTATCTGGCGAGAGCGGCGGTGCATATGCTAATGAAGAAACCTGTGTTGGCCCGTGATGATGTGAAGAGCGCTCAGTCTGTGGACCCGACGCTGCCTTCGAAAGTGGTATTAGACCTGGAACCGCCGCAACCATAGTTGGCCTAAGCGGTTTTGATCAGGTGTCAAGGCGCTGTGCAATCAGTGCAAGCGCCAACGCGGCTTCTTAGTTTACGGGCGCAATCTGTTGATGTCGCGCGGAAACAACGCTGCCAATTTTACTGTCGGTAGGCCGAGCAGCTGCTTGGCGAGACGTTCCAATCCTATAGCCAATCCTCCATGCGGTGGCATGCCGTAACGGAAGCACTGCAAGTAGTCGCCAAATTGATTGGGGTCTAATCCTCGCTCTTGCATCGATTGTTTGAGTTCGGTCGGCTTGTGCAAGCGCTGACCACCAGTCGTTATCTCAAGGCCGCGGTAGAGCAAGTCGAAGCTGCGGCTGAGTTTCATCTTGCGTCCGCCAGCGACCGCTTCTTCCACCGGCATGGCGTAGAAGGGGCGAACCGAATGAGGATAACGCGTTACGTACACAAGTTCCGAGCCTTCGTGTTCGGCGAAGTACTGAGTGAGCAAGCGTTCACCTTCCGGATCGAGGTCCGGAATTGAATCTTCGCTCGTCGGTGCTGGCCGCCACTTGGTCTCCAATTGCAGCAGGTCGATTGCATCGGCGAGAGTTATTTGCGGAATTGTCGTGATCGCAGGCAGTGTGGCCTTGAATAGCTCCAATTCAGCCGGACATGATTCGCGAACGGTTTCGAACATGTGCCGCAAAAGTCCTGTCTGCATAGCGATCAGATCTTGTTCTGACTCTATGAAGCCCATTTCAAAGTCCATGCTCACGTATTCGTTCAAGTGACGTGTGGTGTCATGCTCTTCTGCCCTGTAGACCGGTCCTATTTCGAATACACGTTCAAAGACCCCCACCATTATCTGTTTGTAGAACTGTGGACTCTGTGCCAGATAGGCAGGAGTACCGAAATAATCTAGTTTGAACAGTTGCGCACCGCCTTCGGTGCCAGTCGAGACAATTTTGGGCGAGTGAATTTCAGTGAATCCCTTACTGTTCAGGTATTGCCTGAATCCGGCACAGAAAGCTGCTTCTACCTTGAAGACGGCTTTACTGGACGGGCTTCGTAGTGTCACCGGTCGATAGTCGAGCATGGCTGAAAGCGACAGATTTTTCATTTTCTCTGCTTTGCCGATTTCAACCGGCAATGGTTCTGCCAGCTCGGAAAGTAGGGTGAGCCTGGATGCGCGAAGCTCGTAGCTGTCGTTGCTTTTTGGCCGCATGACCACGCTGCCCTCGACTCGAATCGGCGTCTCAACAGAAACTGAGCGGGCTGTCTCCAATAGTTCTGGTTGTTCGACGATCACTTGCACTAGCCCTGACTGGTCTCTGAGCATGAGAAAGATGATCTGGCCTAGGTCACGAACTGTTTGAACATGACCCTGTAGCATCGTCGTTTGTCCTTGTCGCGACGACAATTCCCCGACTGAAATGAGACTCGCTTCCATAAACTCCTCCAAAAACGAAAAGACCGCAGTCTGTCGATTGCGGTCGTCTTTTACTTTAAGCGCTTTGATGAAACGTTAAGTACCGACCGCCAGCTCGGGATCGTTATTATCGTTATTATTATTCAAAGCAGACTCGACGCAGGTATTTGTACCAGCGTTATTGGGCACGGGCGCCACATACAAGCTAATCAGAAATTGGCGAAACATGACCTTCTTAAGGAAGACACAACTGCCTGAGTCGAGTAGCTAATACTATTCCCGGATCGGATGCGCCGTCAACTATGTATGACGTGATAATTCTTCAATCCTCGATGCCGTGGGAGTCACCTTTACAAAAAGCGCCGATCGAAGTCGTATTTCTCCCATTGTCCGATGGAGAGCGACGCCGCATTATTTTAAAGGGACATGGCAGGAGTCGTTACTATGACATTTGATAGCGGTTACTATAACCAAAGGCGGCCAGGAGGCGAAGACCAGGCGGCGCATCGTGTAGCCAGCGAAATCTTTCAGCACGACCTGCAGTCGGCTGCTTCAGATACTCGTTATATGCTGCAGGGTCGCAATTCCCAGCAAGCTGAGGCGTTCGTCCGCCACGTCAACCAAGACCTGCAACGCATGGCTTATGAGAATGGCATGCAGGGGACATCGAACCATTTGACCGCGATGCACATGGGCAACGGATACGAGACTGTTGCGTTGACCAATGGACGCCAGACTCGTGGCATCGCACAAGTTCAGGACACTTCCTATTCGCCCGACCAGTATGACCGCCAATACCCTAACAGCTATCCGAACGACTACAGCCAAGTCAATCGCTTCGGACCCAACGGTGATTCGGCTAGTCGCGTCGCCAATGAGATCTTCAATGGTCAGTTGCGAGAAGCCTCTATGGATATTAGAGGACTCATGCAGGGGCGCTCAGGCGGCGATCTTTCAGCGTTTGCAAATGCAGTCAATGGTAGGCTCGAGCAGATAGCCGCTGAGCGTGGTATGCAGCAGGAGCGACTAGCCAATTATCTCTCTGTGCATCAGATGTACCGTAATGGCATGAGCGGCGAAGCGATCGCCATGACCAATGGCTATCAAAGCAGAGACATTGTCGCCGCTCCATTAAATAGAGTGGGCATGAACTACGACCGGTACGCAGATAATGGACCGCCGCCTGGTTACTACGACCAGGGCATACAACAATCAGCTGCTTACGGCCCGAGTTGGCCGCCCGTGGAAAACTACCCGCCTCCGACGCCTGTGTATCCGGCTGCCTATGGCTATCAGCGATATGGCTACGGTCCTAACTACGGCGTTAATCCCGGTGCCTATCTTGGCGGATCTATATTGAGAGTTGCAGTTGGCGCCCTCACTCACGGTCGCGTTTGGTTCTAGCTGGATGATTTCCAGTAAATAATGTGCTCGCTGCAACCTGCGGCGCAAATTAAAGTTGGGCAGCTGTATTAGCGCTTGTAGCCGCTGAATTTATAGCTTTGTCTTGTTCGAGAATATCGCTCAACATCCAGTTGAAGATGTTTTTCGTGCCGCCATCTGGATCAAGCTCGTCGCGCAAAAGAGGACTACTGCGGACTGGGTGGAATCCGTCGATAAACGTGAGATGGTCGATGTTTCTGAACACTCGTGCTTGACGGACGTCGGTCAGCGCTTTCAAACCAGCGAGTGAGGATTCATTAGCTGCCGCGGTCTTTTCTAGAACACTGTCGGGCAAGAAAAGTGCGCTGTTAACAGGAGTGATGCCGTCGTTGAGCTGATAGAGAAACGGAGTTTTAGCCTCGCCTATCGCGGGCTTTGCAACGGCCACACTGCCTATTACACAGTTAAGCATTTTCAGAACTGCATGTTCACGGGCAAAGTGCGCAGGAATCTTCATTGAGAGCACCGTATATGGTGCAAGAAGTGTTGTTTCTGCGATCCGCACCGGTTCGCTTCTCATATACGGATTCAGTAAGTAACCGCTGTAAGTAATGAACTTCTTTTTGTCGACAGGATATACGTTGATACCGGCGAGGTATTTGTTTGCCGAGTTTTCAACTGTCAATGTCCCGCTTGGTCCCAGAGGCAACCAAGAAAAGAACCGGCCGACTTCAGGAATTGCATGGTCTGTGTTATCCCAGGGCAGATCTTTTTCCAGATTGGGGTTGTGGTGAAAATAGAATCTGAATGCCAGACTATGGTCTACGCGCGTCCATGGCATCGCGAAGTTTTTGTAGATGCTGTACTGAATCCAGTTGCGTGTGAACAAGGGCGAACCATGAAACGGCGTGCCGAGTGTCATCACCAGACGTACCTGGCTGTCCGTTTTCTTGTCCAGCATGCCTTCATAAACGAGGTTACCGCCCATACTCAACGCCGTAATCGTTATCGGGCGGTGTTCGCACTCTTCCGATAGTAGATTTATCTGTTCTCTGAACTGCGGAACAGTGTCTGCAAGCTGCACCGTCGTTGAGTAGCGAAGTAAATAGATTTTGTACTTCTTGTTAAAAGTCGGATCATCGGCGAAGGTAGTGGCAACTTTAGTCCACCTGAAGGTCGGATAAAACTCACCCCTTAAGCCGTGAACGAACAAAAATGGCTGCCTGCTGCCAAGAGGGGTTTCGTCGAACTGATAAATTTGGGCTGTAGTAGGAGTCTTCTTTAAAGCCTTTCCCACAGGGGGGGTCGAGAACTCTTGCCGGGCAACTCCCACCTTTCCTTCCAGTGAAGTTTTGGCTGTTGCCGCTACAAGATCACTTGCCACCTTCCCCGCGTATGCAATATTCGAGGAGCACAACACTTGCAAGATTGTCAAGCAGAAGCTCGAAATTAAAACGGCGAAATTTTTCTTGCGGTGGTACATTATGATTGCGTAAGCGGGGCACCCTTCGTGGGCGCAGGATTGATGAGCACCGTAGATTTTAGGCCATTGCGGGCCTGAAAAATTCGTCGAGGCACTAAATTAATGCCGAACTTTAAAGTATGTCTGTGCTTTTCTGACACCGGTGGTGGTCATCGCAGTGCCGTAGATGCCCTGGAAGCGGCGATCGCCAATGTGGTGGCAGAGCATCCGGCACAACATGTTGTCGAAACATGCAATGAGAACATTATTGAGAAAACTCATCCGATAAACCGCGGATTTGTCGATCTCTACAACTACATTTTGCGCCACCATCAAAGCGCCATGCGCTACTACTACTGGTGGATTGAGACCTTCAGACCCAACAATTCCGAATTTGGCTACAAGTTAGTCAAACCATGGATCGAAAAATTTCTAGAACGAGAAAAGCCTGATGTGTTGGTGTCGGTTCATCCGATGTGCAATCACTATCTAGCGCGTGTTCTCAAAGATACTGGAAAAGATCGCGAGATCAAGTTGATTACAGTTGTCACCGATCCAAATGGCAATTTTTGGCGCGGGTGGTCTTGTCCGGAAGCTGAGGTTACGTTCGTTCCCAATGAATTGGGGCGCAAGCAGTTGATCGAATGGGGCGTGCCAGCTGAGCGAATCAGGGTTGTGGGTATGCCTGTGCATCCAGATTTCTCCCGGCCATCACCTATCAGTCGCGAAGACTTCCTCAAGCATCTGCGCCTCGATCCGAACAAGCTGACGATCTGTCTCAACTCAGGTTGGGCTGGTGGTGGCAACACCTTGGCCATTTACAGGCAGCTGGCAAAATCGGAACGTGATGTACAGGTCATTTTCTTGTGCGGTCATAATGAAGCTCTATACAATGAAGTGAAGGCGGAGTCGCAAGCGCACAAGCTTGCCACGGCGGTTCTACCGTTCCATGACCGCATGGCGGATCTTATGAACGCCGTTGATTTGATGGTCACCAAAGCTGGTGGCTTAACAACATTCGAGGCGCTAGCGAGAAAACTACCGTTGGCGTTCGACATTATTACCAAGCCTATGCCTCAAGAGATGGGTACTGTCGAACTTCTCGTGGAAAAGAAGCTGGCATATCCGCTGGAAAGAGTTGAAGACATCCTTGAAGTAATAGAAGAGTTCACACCTTATCTTAACCGGCAGCGAAGAGTTCTGCCCCACACGCGACAGCTGGACAAAGTCTATGCATCAGACGAGATTGCTCGCACTATCTTGAGCTATTGCGATCCTACCTATGCCACGGCCGTTGCTGAAAGTGAACCAGATGGCTGCGATACAGAGACTACCAAAACGGCGACTCCTCAAGTTTCACAAGTCAACTCGGGTATGATTTCGGCTCAGAATGTGACCGGCGCCAAGCAATAGTGAAACTGTTGCTCTGCGTGTGACCAGACATGGCCGAATGTCGTATATTGGATCAACGAAGGACGTCCGCTGCCCGCGTTCCGAAGAGCTAGCCTATTTAAACGAATCTATGAAACTATCAACCAATATTGTCGACTCAGCCTTACCGCGGACTGCCAAACCTGATGTTGTCTTCATTCACGGAACAGGCTCTAATTCTCAGATGTGGTCGCCGCAGGTTGAGGCACTTTCTCGCCAGGGGCATAAATGCTTCTTGATTGATTTACGAGGGCATGGCAAAACGCCTGAGGTCTTTGAACCTACTAATCTAGAGGTTCACAAGGCTGATGTTCTGGAGACGCTTGAGGACCTCAATATCAACTATCCGTGTATCTTCATAGGACATTCTCTTGGCGCAATTATTTCTATGGAACTAGCTCAGATTAAGCCTGATATGTTCGAACGCGTTTTCGCTGTTGGTCTGCCAGGACGAGTTTTTGCGCTGGTCGTTGTGCTGTTTCGAATAATCTTGCGTTTCCCTTACGAGAAATTGCGTGGCACCAGTTTGCATAAGATGCTGCCGTGGCGTCTATACACGCTTATCAACACAGACCGCTATACGCTGACTCAAATCGCAGACAATTTTCAATCTCTGGATTATGTCTCTAACCCTTTCAACGTAAAATGTCCCGTGCACTTCTCGGCCGGTCGCTTCGATCCGGTGGCGCCATTCCCTTACGTGAAGCGTATGCACCAGGCTTTGCCGCATTCAACACTCGAGATTTTTGAATTGGCAGGGCATAATCACATGGATCAGTATCCGCGCCGGTTCAACCATTGGTTGTCTAGTTCGCTTACAAAATGAGGCGATGAGTGATGTTGGTAAAAACTAGAATTTGAGTACAGTTTTGAGCCAACCCCAAAATGTTTGAGAGTTGCTCATTAGATTGTCACCGTGGAAGGTTCCCAGCGGTTCGCTCTGTTGTGATATTACTGATGGTGCACTAACGGCAGGTGTTGACATGTCGAATTTGGGAATTAATTTGCCAAGCAGCGAGAGTCCAAACAGCATGTCGTCCGCGTTTGCAGCTATGTCTGGACGTCTTTGACGCATGACGTCTTGGGCATCTTTCGGTTGTTGAACAATGCGGCGTATCGTTGTGCCGTCGGCGAGAAAGAGAGACGCTTCACCGGTATCTTCGGCAAACATGAACGCTTCGCCGTCTTTGAGGCTGTTTGTGCCATGGTCAACATAGTATTTCAGCTTTTTCGCCCATTCGTCGCTATCAAGCTTTACGAGCTTCGCCGGTTTTGCGGTCTCATCCGCTGGTTGTGATTCTTGTGTTGAAGTCAGGTTTTGTTCGGCAGAATTGGACGCGCTAGAGGTGAACACACCACCAAGAAACTTAGCCTGGCTCATATTCGGTCGAGCACTAAATGTGCTGTTCAAGCCAGAGTTGGTGCCGGTGTTGGAACTGAAGCCAGCTCCGAAAATAGATGGCGGTGGCTCACTAGTTGCAGCTGTAGCTGGCCGGGCTTGCTCGTCTTTTGATTCGCTGCGGAGCGTTCCACCGCTAGTCTTTTCTTCTGTACCGGAGGTTTGATGCGACAGCGCTTCATTTTGTTTTGTTTGTGAGTCGGTGGTCCTGTCTAGCTCCCATGGAAGTTTGAACGAATCATCGCTTTTCGACCCCGTTCGCTCTTTTGAAAGACGCATAATCTCGTCGCCAGGCTGTTCCATTTCATCGCCGCGTTTCAGGTGCGCTAGGAAGTTACGTTTGTGTTTTTTCTTCTTGCCTTTCTTGGCGGTTTCGTTTGCATCAGAAGCAGAATTTGATTCTTTGTTTGCCTCGTTTGAAGCGTTTTCCGCATTCGCGCTAGCGTTTAGGGCGGCCAAAATATCTTCAGCTGTCTCTTTCGCTGGTCTCTCCTTCTCTGTTTTTACTTTCTTAGCGCGGTCTCTCGTTTTGCCTTTTCTATGCAAGTTTTTTGCGTACTGTTCTTGTGACTGCTTCTGTTCTTGCTCTGGTCTGGCTTCCGATTCATTGCTGTTTGCAGTTGAAGTGGAGTTTGTACTTGAAGTTAGCTCAGATTGCAATTTCGGCGGAGGTGATACTGCCGCTAATGCCGGTTGCAATACGCCGTGCACTGATTGAAGAATGGCAGGTAGAGCCGCTGAAAGTAATCCCGTATCTGCTGTTACCTCATTTTTAGAAGGGCTGATTGCCTGACCTGAAGGAGATGTCTCGGCCGTCTCTTTACTGTCATTTGGAAGACCCAGCGATTTTGAAAGTTCTTGCACTGCTCCGCCCAGGTTTCCCTGTTCGAGCCGAACAGTGGCGAGCAGTATACGCGCTTCGGTATAGTCTGGCTTAAGAGCTAGAGCCTGTTCAAGAGCCGACTCCGCTAATTTTCTGTATCCTCGTTCGCGAAAGATAAGGGCCTGCTCATAGAAACCTTTGACTAAACGAGGGTTCTCTTGAGTAGCATTCAAAAATTCGATCAGGGCGCCGTTGAGATCGCTTTTCTGTTTAAGATAAAGGCCTTTCTCCATATGACTTCGCGGATGGCCTTTCTTTGCCAGCGCGGCATATGAACCGTTGTTAGTGTGGTGCGATTTGGATTGGCCGGATTTGGTTCCCGTCTGATTTGATACCGCTTTCGGTGCGAAGTCGGTCAGCGCTATAGCTCGTTTTGCGCTGTCGCTAGATGCCTCTTCTGCATAGCCTGGTGCAGAAAGCAGGCTGAGACTCGCAGCTAGCAACACTAGTGAAGTTTTTCTGCCCGGTGCTCGCAATTACCTAACCGAAGAAACGATTACGTACAAGCTACCTTAAGGATCGTACAGTTGCAAGGGAAAATATATACCTCAGCTTCTTATGAAGCATCTTTCCAATTTTCTCGCGATTATCACGAGTTTCGATTCGATCTGAGTCTTCAGAGGCATTACTAGTGCAGTTTTCATGCCTGCTCGTTGCCCTCCCCAGATATCCGTTAGAGGTCTATCGCCTACCACTACCACCTCCTGTGGTGGCAATTCGAAATCCGCAAGCACTTGCAGAAAAACCTTTGTCGCTGGTTTTGCGGCACGGCCTAGTACTGGCATATTTAATACGCTTTGCACCTGTTGCATATATACGTCATTCTTATTGTTGCTTACGACGGCAAGTTTGAATTCTTCGCGTGCAAGAGAGAGCCAGGTTGCGACTTCAACGCTCAATCTGGCCGTGCGCGGCGCGATCAATGTGCTATCGAGATCGAAAATGATGCCTTTGATGCCGTCTTTGCGCAGCTGCTGCAAGCTCAAGTCGGTCAGATCGCCATCTACTAAATAGGTCGGTTTGAAAAATGCCATGCTATTCAGGATAGCAGGTCGCATCTTTACACTTGCGGCATTGGCGAAGGACTTTGCAACGCAGCTGTCAAATATATTTACAACTATGGTCCGAAATTGGCGGCCGCTGCCGCTTTTCTGGCTTCAACTCTTCACTCGAAAGCTTAGTGATCTGCTAATTCATATCACTTGAGTCGTTGATCGGGTTAGAATCGAACATGGTGAATATTTAGCGGGCGGAGCTAACACGATGCCGCAAGGCTTATCCGGCGACCAGATGGCCCAGAAGAGGGCGCAAGCGATCGCAGACCAAGAACAGCAGAAGCTTCCTCTAGAGCATGTAGCTGTAATAATGGACGGCAACAGGCGATGGGCCGATCTGCACAATCAGCCTCGCTTCATGGGGCACAAAGCAGGCGTGAAGAGCCTCAAAAACGTCGTTCGCCATGCCGGTGAGCGCCAGCTTAAATATCTGACAGTCTATGCATTCTCTAGTGAAAATTGGCACCGCAGCAAAGAAGAAGTTAAATATCTCTTTGATCTATTCACGAGCGTTCTGGCTGAAGAATTTGAAGAGATAGCTGAAAATAACGTGCGTTTGCAATTTCTCGGAAATTTCTCACAGATTCCCGACAAACTCGCGAAGCAGTTCGACAATGCTATGTCCAAAACCAAGAATAATCAGGGATTGCGTTTGCAGATCGCTTTGAACTATGGCTCGCGTTTTGAAATAACTGAAGCCGTTAAGCAGATCGCAGAAGACGTCGTGAACAAGAAGATTTCCATAGAGCAAATTGACGATACGCTTCTTAGCTCGCACCTTTACACCAAGGATATTCCTGACCCCGAGCTTATGATCCGCACAGGCGGCGAGATGCGTCTCTCCAATTATTTATTGTGGCAAGCTGCATACACTGAATTGTATGTGACAGATGTGCTCTGGCCAGACTTCACTGGTGCCGAGTTCGACAAAGCGATTGTTGAGTTCTCGCGCCGCATTCGCCGTTATGGCGGCGACTAACGCTTAGAGATCGGTCGAACAAAGATAGTTAGTTTTAGCTCACTATGTGGCTATGTGAGCATTTTGCCTAATGTCTTGCCTTGCTCTTCAACTGATTTGATCAAACCTTCCAGATTGATGCGTTGCCCTTTAGCTGTGAGCACGACGAGAAAATTGCCGTTGGCTTCATAAAAGTGCAGAATTCCCTGGTCGGTCAAAAGGGTCATTTGCGCTAAAGAGCCTCGATTCATGCGTTGGATCGAAACATCATTGTTGGAAAAAAGGGTTGCGCTCAAGGCTCCGATCATGCCGACATCAACTTCAGCTGGCAGGGATGAGGCAATAACCGAGCCATCTCGTGCTACCAGAAGGCAACCCAAAATGCCGTGCTTACCATTGAGTGCGGTAAGCAAGCCCTGTATTTGTGCGTTATCCGCCATTAATATCTCCCTCTACTTTTTCTCGGAACTGTCAGGCTTCTTCTGGTCAGGCTGATACTTGTCTTTGTCGATGTTCAATTCGAGCTTGGTCCCGTCTTTAGCTCCGTTCGGTTTTTGCTCCGGAACTGTTCCAGGCTTTTGTTCGACACCTTCTTTATCTTTCTTGGTAGCCTCTTTTTCCTTTTCTTTCTCTTCCTTTGTTTTCTTATCGTCAGGAGCGCTTGCGATCTTCTTCAAACGCAAGACGTCTACCCATGGATCGTCGAGGGCTGTGGAAAAGACATGACCAGTGACTTCAACGGTGTCGCCGTCCTTGAGCTGAGCGAGCATCTGGTTTTCCGGGTCTTTTTCCTTTGGAATCGCCATGTCGAGTTTAAGCTCGGAAAGCGGTATGTGGGTGTCTTTTCGCAAGACAAAGAAAGAAAGGTTTGTCTTCGCCGGTCGCAAAGCCGGCTTGTAGTCAAGACCAACGTTGGTGAATGAATGAAATGCGGCGGTGAACTTGATGTTTTTGTTCAAGTAATCGTGCGGGTGCTCGACGACTTGCTCAGGTGTTACGTTCTGCACGTTTTCGATTACTGGTTCAGGCTTTTTAGCTTCTGCTTTTTCTGCTGGTTTTGACTTGTCAGCCGCTTTATCAGCTGGTTTCTTACTTTCGGGGCCGCTCTTTGGCGGGGCTGAATTTTGTGCCAGTCCGAGCTCTCCGGTCGCGGCAACGAGCAGAGATACTCCTAATGTCGTCAAGATATACTTGACTGGGCGTGAGATCCGTTTGCCGGTTGAGTCTGATAAGCAATTAGTCATGTCTCTGCTTCCATGTGGTAAATCCGCTTCTAAGCTTCCCATATTACCAGAAGCTTATTATCGAAGACGTAATGAAAAAGGTAAGATGATTCTGCCTGCGCTCGACCAGCGAATATCAGGCTGTATAGCGGTTCTTGCCTCATTCACATATCTTCAGTGCAGCCAGAAACTAATCAAAAAGTTCAAGAACAGTCAGGTGCGGTCGCTCAATTGTCACCGATGATGCGCCAATATTGGGACGTCAAGTCTCAACACCCTGACGCCCTTTTATTTTTCCGCGTCGGTGACTTCTATGAATTGTTCGACGCCGACTCACAAGTCGCCGCCCGTGAACTCGACATTACGTTGACAAGCCGTCCGGAGCCTAGCTATCCGAATGGACGCTGTCCTATGGCCGGCGTGCCTGTTCGCGCGGCCGATCTTTATCTGGCTAGGTTAGTCGGCAAGGGGTATTCGGTAGCTATTTGCGATCAGATCGGAGTCGCTGGTCAGGAGAAAGGACCGATCGAGCGTCAGGTGACACGCATTTTGACACCGGGAACGGTGCTCGAATCTCACCTGTTGCCGGCACGTGAGAATAACTATCTCGTCGCGCTGTGCCGCGATGGAGACACTTGGGGCTTGGCTTGTGTTGATGCTGCCTGTGGTGAATTTGTCGTCACGCAACTGAAGGACGACGAACTCGCGCTCGAGTTGGGAAGGCTTTCTCCGAGCGAGATTTTGGTAGCAAAGAAGACTATCAAACCGGGTCCGAACGAGTTCGCTCCACGAGAGGTTCTGGACGTTCCCGAAGGTTTACAAGGTAGTTATAGATTTACTGGCAGACCTGCGATGTTCTTCCAGTTTGAACCGGCACAAAGACGAATTCTGCAATACTTTGGTGTTAAGACTCTGGAAGGTTTTGGTTGCCAGTCGTCACCATTGGCGGTGTCAGCGGCCGGAGCCGCTTTGGAATATCTCGAACGAACCCAGGCTAGTCAAATGCCTAAGTTCAACGGCATATCGACATATTCTGCCGATGGACACCTGGTTATTGATGCCAACACGCGACGCAATCTGGAATTGACTGAGACGTCTCGCGACCGTTCTTTTGATGGCTCGCTCTTGTGGACTCTTGATAAAACGCAGACCGGAATGGGCAGTCGCATGCTGAGAAAGTGGCTATTGAAGCCGCTTTATTCGGTGCCGGAGATTCGCCAACGTCAAGACGCGCTCGAAGAACTCCTGCAAAATCACTCCCGTTCGCAGACGATAAGCAATGCGCTCTCAAAACTCTCTGACCTCGAGCGGCTTGCTGTCCGTATCACTTCTTTAACTATCTGTCCTAAAGACCTGGTTGCAGTGCAGGGCTCCTTGCAAGAACTGCCAACGATATGTTCGGCTCTCGCCGGTACCTCCAACGCTTATCTATCAGCACTTTCAGCTGTGCCCGATGAGTTAATTGAATTCAGCGATAAGATCGCCAACTCGATCGCTCAAGATGCACCACGTGAATTGACCGAGGGCAGCATCTTCGTGCGTGGTTTCAATTCTGAACTAGATGAATTGCGCGATCTCTTGGGTGGCGGCAAAGAATGGATCGAAAACTATCAACGCAAGGAACAAGAGCGGACCGGCATCAAGAGTCTTAAGGTGAATTTCAACCGCACCTTCGGCTATTACATTGAAGTTACGCATTCAAACAAAGGTTCCGTTCCAGACGATTATATTCGTAAACAGACTCTGACCAATGCCGAACGCTTTATTACACCTGAGCTGAAAGAGTATGAAGCGAAGATTCTCAATGCTGAGAAAAATGTGCACGAGCTGGAATATAAGCTGTTCATCAACTTGCGTCAGGAGATCACCGCATATGGTGTCATAGTTGGCATGATCGCCAATTCGTTGGCACAACTCGACGCTTTGCTTTCGCTCGCTGCAGTCGCTATCGAGCGAAAGTATGTCAAACCGGTTGTCGACAATAGTCTTGTAGTAGATATTAAGCAAGGCCGTCACCCAGTTCTCGAACAGATTCTGCCGATGGGTCAGTATGTAGCTAACGATTGTTATTTGGAAGGTCAAGCGGCTTCCCAGCAAATGATCATTTTGACCGGACCGAATATGTCAGGTAAATCCAGCCTCTTGCGGCAGGTAGCTCATATTGTCGTTCTTGCACAGATGGGATCGTTTGTGCCTGCAGAGTCGGCACGAATTGGTATCGTCGATCGCATCTTCACTCGAATCGGGGCTGTCGACGATCTCACTCAGGGTCAATCTACGTTCTTGGTTGAAATGTCTGAGACGACTCAATGCTGCTTGTCAGCAAGCGAGCGTTCGCTGATTTTGCTAGACGAGGTTGGTCGGGGCACTAGCACCTATGACGGAGTGGCTATCGCCTGGTCGGTCGCTGAATATCTTGCAAAAGATGTACAAGCAAGAACGATTTTTGCCACCCACTATCATGAGCTGAATGGGCTTGCAAGTTTCTTCCCTCAGATCGCAAACTATCAAGTCATGGTCAAAGAGGTAGATGGAAGAGTGGAGTTCATTCGTTCCATCATGCCGGGTGGTGCAAGTAAGAGTTTCGGTATCCAGGTGGCGCGCATGGCTGGAATGCCTCAAAAAGTAATCGAGCGTGCTCAGGCTCTCATGCTGCAAATGGAGAAAAAGAGTGCTGCTCGGCAAATTCTGGATGGACCTAAATTCAGGAACATACAGATGGACGAAGTAATGCAGTTATCGGTTTTTGAAACTGCCGAACTTCCTGCTGTCGATGCTTCACCAGAACTGGCCGGAAAAAGCTGATGATCAAAGCTAATCAATCCAAACGCTCCGTTTCACTCTCAGAAAAAAATGCCAATAAGGCGCTGAAACTATCTCTTCTCATCACCATCGCGTCGCTTGGGTTTGCCAATGGTGTGTTAAATGAGCCTGCCTATGCTTCGAAAAAGCATAAGGAGAAAGAGAACAAGAGCAAGTCTGTGCAGCGGGAAGTGGCCCAGGAAGCCGACGCGCTCCTTGGTCTTGAGCCCTCTACGCTGCATCTAGTCAATCAAGGCAAATGGGACGAGGCGGCAGCTGTTCTTGAAGGGCAAGTTAAAGGTGCGACGGTCGCTAATAAGAAGACTGCCTGGCTCGCCTTCGCATACTTGTATTTGAATAACTGCGCAAAGTTAGGAGCACTCAACACTGCTTGCGGTGCTGAGCCATCGGCGCCGACTGTGAATAACGCCACTGCTGGTACAAGCGTGGCAAAAGATGGTGCAGCACCGAATACGGTGGCGACTGCCGCCGCTTCGACCAATTCTACTTCAGCAGGCGCTGGCAGCACGCCTAAGGATGTTACTATAACCGCAACAACGACCACTCCTGTAACTGCGAGGACAACGACGGCCGCAAGCGAAAAATCTGTGCCAGCATCCGATGCTGCGGCGCCGAAACAGCCGGCTCCTGCGCCTCCTTCTCCTAATAGTTACGCTTTTGTCATTAGCGCCTTCAACAAAATCTGTGAAGGGCAAAAAGATGAAGCCGCAGCCTTATTGCAGAAGCTTCCCGATGAAGCGACTGCTGATCCGATTTGTGTATTTGCTCAAGCCGCTGTGGCAAGCAAACGTGGTTCTACAGACGAGGCGGCGCGTATCTGTCGCAAGGTCGTGGCTATATCGCCAAACTTTGCTTGGGGATTTAGAACACTCGGCTTCCTCGAACAGTACTCGCTCAAACATCAGCCACAAGCTGAGTTTGCCTATGAGCAGGCACTGATTGTGGAGCCAGGTCTAGATTCGGTGCGAAAGACTCTAATCGATTTGAAGGTTAGCCGCAACGATTTTGATGATGCACTAGATGTCGCGAAGTTCGCTATTTCGTTGCATCCTGATGATCCGTCTGCGCACTATAATCTCGCTGACCAGATTTTCATTAAGCAGTGGCGTTTGCGAGAAGCTTCGGCTGAACTAGACAACGCCATCAGGCTCGATTCAAAAAATGCTAAATACTATCGCGCTCAGGCGGCTGTGAAACGTTTGCAAGGCGATATGAAGGGTGCTCTTGCAGCGCAGGAAATGGCTGTTCAGCTAGGTTCGGATAAGGCTTTCGAGCTGGTGGAGTTGGCTAACCTGCAGCAGCTGGCTGGCGAAAATAACAAAGCCGCCGACACATTGAAGGAAGCGATTAAACTTGAACCTGGCAATACATCTGCGCATGAAAAGCTCATTCTCATTTTGGAAAACGAGCATCGCTATGATGAACTGGTCGTAGAGTATTCATTGCTGCTGAAAGATAGGCAAAAGGACGCGAAACTGCATTTGCGCTTAGCCAAAGCTTTAGCCAGTGCCGGTAAGGTTGAGGACGCGGAAAAAGAGTTTGTGGAAGCTGCCAATCTCGATCCCGCGGACCCTGAACCACACCGTCAAATGGGCGCTCTCAAGATCAAGTTGAGAGAGTTTGGGCAAGCAGCCAAAGAGTATACACGCGCTCTCAATATCAATCCCAGTTCAGTTCCTGACCTTGTTTCGTTGGGCTACTGTTACTCTGAAAACGATGACTATATGCAGGCTGAAGCCGCTTATGTCACGGCACTTGCTCTGCAGCAACTGCTCGTTCAAAACGGTGATATGACGGCAGAACGTCTCGATATTATGCGTGCGCTTGCTGCCTTGTTGCTTCACGAGACGCGCTATGCTGATGCTTGTGGGCAGTTTGAAGCCATCCTCGCCATGCGTAAGCCGGGCGGTGATCCAACTCTCGATCAGTTTATGCTTGCCAGGGCGAAAGCGTTGCGAGACCTGACGGCAAAGAGCGCAGATGAAGCGACAAAGGCGTTCAACAACTTGGACAAACAGAAACAGGCTGAACAGTCTCTTTGGCTTGCCGATACTTTTTTGCGCATGAGAAAGGCTCCATTAGCCAAGGATCTTGTCGAACCTCATATCAAAGACGAAGCTAAAACTGACCTCGACTGCTCGTGGTTGTTGATTGTAGGACGTTATTCTCTGGCTACAGGCAATAGCGACCAGGCAAAACAGGCCCTTTTCAAAATAATTGATTCCAAAACGGCGTCTCCTTCGCTCAAGTCTCAAGCTTTGCGCGTTATGGCTGAGGGTCTTGAAGGGGCGGGCAATTTGGCTGAGGCTGAAAAGACAATTCGGGGGGCTCTCGACGCCTACGCCAAAAATTTTCAAGCATATGAAATGGCCGGTCAGATTGCTGTGAAAAATAAAGATTCAAAATTGGCACTCGCCTTTGCCAAAAAAACGCTCGAACAGAATCCCTACGATGCTCGAGCATATATTGTTACGGGCGATGCACAGATGCAGTTGGGTCAGATAAAAGATGCGGTGACCAGTTACCGTAAGGCAACCGAGTTGTATCCAGCTTTCGTTCAAGGGCATAAAATGTTGTCCGCCGCTTTGAGCAAATCGGGATCAGAAGCTGAAGCAAAGAAAGAAGCCGAGCTGGCTGCCAGCCTAGAAAGCCAACAGCGGTAACGCTATAGAGGCAACCCGTTCCGGGGATGGCAAACGGCAAGAAACATACAAGAATGTTATATGAGCGATTCTGAGATTAAAAAAGTCTTGTTGGTGGACGACGATCAAAATATTCGCTTCGTAGCCCAGATGAGCTTGGAGGGGCTTACCACTTGGGAAATAACAGCTGCTGAATCCGGCGAGGATGCACTCAAGAAGGTGAGCGACAAGATTCCGGATGTCATTTTGTTGGATATGATGATGCCTGGAATGGATGGACCAACCACATTTGCTAAGCTAAGAGAGAGAGCAGAATTGGCAAACGTTCCAGTCATTTTTATGACCGCGAAAGTGCAAACGCACGAAGTCGAAAGTTACTTGCAACTGGGCGCTGCCGGCGTTATTACCAAACCGTTCGACCCGATGAGCTTGGCTGACGAGATCCGGCAAATAGTTAGAAATAAGTAGTCAATCGCCAAATCGGAGGTGCGATGCCCAAGCCTGAGTCTCTAAGTGGAAAGGAAGCATTTGGGCGGGACGGCTGAGATGCTGGTGGAACTGCCGGAATGAATTGGTCAATAAGCAAGAAGATTACAGTTGCCTGTGTCGTCACGCTGGCAATGCTTGGTTTTGTCGGTTTGACTGCGCTTAGACAAGCTCATCAAAGCAGGGATATAGCTTCCTGGGTTTCCCATTCGCATGAAGTTTTGAAAGCGTTGGCTTCGTGCCGATCGCTTGCAGACGAGTGCGAAGATGAGTGCCGCAGTTATGCTGCAAGCCGCGATAATAGATTCCTGTCCGAATATAGATCTCACTCTACCGAGCTAAGTGCCATCTGCAGTGAGTTGTTGGGCAAGACTACAGACAATGCCGTTCAACAAATGCACGGCCAAAAGATACAAGATTTTGCTAAGTCTGCCATACGCATCTGGGACGCCAGCACTACAGGTAGTGGCATTGCCGCCGGGGCGTCTGCACTCAGTCTTGTCAGAGAGCTTGAAAACGAGGTAAGCGTCAGTGAAGCCGAAGAGAAGCAGCTATTGGCTCTTCGTAGTCAACGTTTTTTAGACGCGACAAACAGCATTCTTCTTAGCCAAGGTGTTTTGCTCGCTCTATCACTTGCACTTTTGCTTGTCGCTTATTTTATAGTGCGCCGTTATCTGGATGAGGAACGGCGTTCGCAAGAGCTTTTGAAAGCCTCAAAGCTGCAATTCACAGGTATCTTCAATCAAGCATTTCAGCAGATGTGGGTGCTCAGCAAAGAAGGTAATCTTCTGCAGGCGAACCAAACAGCACTAGACTTCGTTGGGTTGACGAGAGAGACGGAGGTTGGTCGCCCCTTCTGGGAAACAGCTTGGTGGGCGAATCAGAACGAAGCGCAGGAACGTTTCAAGAAAGCTCTGGAAGCTGTATCCGCCGGTGATATTCAGAGGTTTGAATTAAAAGCCACCCGGGCTAATGGGCAAGAAGTAGAGCTGGACTTTTCACTAAAGCCTTTGATCGGCGCAGACAAAGAAGTTGCGCTAATAATTGCGGAAGGTCGCGATATCACAGCATTTAAAGCTGCACAGACTACCCTGAAAGAGAACCAGGTGCGCCTGGAAGCAATTATGGAGAGTCTGGCTGAGGGACTTTATCAACTCGACACGCAAGGACGCGTTCTCTTTGTAAATGCCAACGGTGCCAAAATGCTCGGTTATTCGAGCGATGAGCTTGTCGGTAAATCGTTGCATGATATCGTGCACCAACACGACGAGAGCAACCCGGACAAAAACTGCTTGCTGCTCAAATCGATTACAGATGGCAGCAGTCGAAATAGGGAAGAGAGGTTCTGCCGCAAAGACGGTACATTCATGCCTGTGCAGCTTTTGAGCGCGCCTTTGAATGTGGACGGACAGGAACGAGGTAGTGTCGTTTCTGTCTACGACATAACTGTAAGAAAAGATGCGCAGACTCGCCAGAATATGCAATATGCGCTGACTAATATATTCTTGCAGGCGGAATCACTTTCAGTGGCGGCACCACAAGTTCTTAAGCAGTTGTGCGATCAACTGGGCTGGATATGTGGTTCGTTCTGGCGTGTCAAAGATGAGATTAAAGGTGAGGCTGATGCCCTTGAACTGGTTAGCGTATGGAGTAGAAACAGCGATGTCGAACAGACTGAACTTAAATTTCTCGGCAAGCGTTCCCTCGCTAAAGGAGAGGAGCTTCCAGGAAAAGTCTGGAGCGAGAACGGCCCTCTCTGGGTTGGTAAAGGATCGCACTCCGGTTCTGCCATGCTCAGCGAGGCAGCGAAGCAAAACCTCAACACGATGTTTGCCTTTCCGGTTCGAAGCGATGAGAAGGTGCTCGGCGTCATTACTCTGGCTGCCCGTGATGTTACTGAATTGACGAGTAGCCAGTTGCAGATGCTCAATGCCACTGGCAGCCAATTTGGCTTGTTCATTGAACGGCGTACTTCTGAAGAGCGTTTACGCGATCGCGAAATGTTGTTCCTTCAACTTGCCAACAATATCCGAGAAATATTCTGGATTAGCTCAGCAAAACCTGGGCAGAATGAGGTTCTTTATGTAAGTCCTGCTTTTGAGGAAGTGTTCGGACGTCCGGTATCAGAAGTCTATGAACGCGCGAACTCCTATCTTGATGCGGTGGTGCCTGAAGACAGAGATAGAGTCAAGCATCATGTTTTAAAAGAGATGTACAGCGGCTCTGCCATAGAATATCGAATCAGGCGACCAGATGGCACTATCAGATGGGTCTGGGGCCGTTGGTCGGTCGTCTATAGCCAGGACGGCAAACCCGAGCGTCTTGTTGGTATTGTTCATGATATCTCCGAACGCAAAGAGATGGAGCGCCGTGTCAGCGAGTTCTATTCAACTGTATCGCACGAGTTGCGAACACCGCTCACGTCGATCCGTGCTTCGCTTGGCTTGCTAGAAGGCGGCATTGCCGGTGTACTTCCAGACAAAGCGAAGAAGTTGGTCGATATCGCCCGTTCAGAATCAGACCGCTTGATTCGATTAATCAACGACATTCTCGATATCCGAAAGATTGAAGCTGGGCGGCTTGAGCTGAAACAGCGTCCGCTGAAGGCTCGAAAGGTAGTCGATGTCACATTGCAGGGAACAGATGGCCTGGCGCACGAGTTTGGTGTCAAGCTTAGGTCGGTAGTTGAGAGCGAGCGAGAGATCTTTGCTGACCAAGACCGTGTCGTTCAGGTCTTAGCCAATCTTGTCTCCAACGCCATTAAATACGCTCCGCGCGAAAGCGATGTTACAGTGAAAGTAACTGACCACGGTGCTTTCTGTCGTTACAGCGTCACTGATAAAGGTCCAGGCATCCCCGAAGATCAGCTGCACAAATTGTTCGGTTTGTTCCAGCAGTTAGATTCTACCGACACTCGCCAGAGAGGTGGCACGGGACTAGGACTGGCTATCTCTAAAGCGATCGTCGAACAGCATGGAGGCACAATCAGTGTCAATACGAAAGTCGGGGAAGGGGCCACTTTCTATTTCGATATCCCCGCAAACAAAGAGCCGGTTCACGATGAACCCGTGAAGCCCGTTACTGACTTCCGCGCTGGCTATGTCCTGGTTGTGGAAGACGACGAAAAACTGACAGAAGTCCTGAGCCAACTTCTCGAAGGTGAAAACTATTGTGTCTCTATTGCTCGCACTATAGCCGAAGCCGACGAGTGTGTACGCCAAAGTCCCCCTCAAGCAGTCTTGCTCGATGTGCATTTGCCTGATGGAAATGGTTTGGATTGGATGCGTCGTATTCGTGAGACGCCAAAAGGCAGAAACATTCCCGTCGTGGTCATGACCGGACAGGAGGCTGACGACTCCTATTCACTGCCGATGCTAATAGACTGGTTGCGCAAGCCCGTTGATGTGTCCCATCTTTTAGCTTCTCTCAAAGTTGGCTTGTCGCGTAAGCCTTCAATCGCTGGGCCACAAGTGCTTATAGTCGAAGATGATCAATCGACGCGCGAAATCATTGTTCACCAGTTGAACGAATTAGGCGTTCGGTGTATCGAGGCCGCTTCTGGCTTTATGGCACTACAAATGGTGCACGAACATCACCCTGATTTGATTATTCTCGACCTCGGTTTGCCGGGAATAGACGGCTTCGAACTCGTGAAAAAGCTTGAGACTTCTTGCTCTAAGCTGACACCGCTGCTTGTTTATACAAGCCGCGATTTGACTAACGCCGACATGGAGAGATTGCAGCTAGGGTTGACCAAACATTTGATCAAGTCAAAGACTTCGCAAGAAGACTTTTTGAATGCTGTGCGCGAACTGCTAGCAGACGTTTTGCCGCCCCGCGATGTGATTGCGCAAACCACAGGCAAGAGCTAGCTGGCAAGTGCTAACAGAAGCCTATTTTAGGTGACTCCAGGCACCCCTGCTTTTGTGGTTTTAATCGAACGCGCGCAAGCCTTCATGTGTTCAGCTTCCGCTTCACGATAAGTCAAAGCGAGCAAGAGTGCATAGGCCTCGAGCGACTTCGCCACATCAGGATGATTCGGTCCCAGGTGCTTCTGGCGGATAGCCAGAGCGCGCTGATAGAGCGGTTCTGCGTCATCATACCGGCCATCAAAACGGAGCGCTTCTGCGATGTGGTGCAAACAGTCTGCAACTTCCGGATTATCCGAGCCCATCTCTTTCTCTTTGGCAGCCAGGACCTGGCGCCACATCGGCTCAGCCTCTTTGTATTTACCTTGCTGGAAAGTGGCCAGAGCGAGATGTTTCATGCACATCGCCACATCCGGATGATCGGGACCGTGCAGCTTCTCTTGCAACGTCTTCAGACGCTTCCAGAACGGTTCTGCCTTCGCATAGCGCCCGTTCATTTGGTACATATTGGCCAGATTGTAAATTGCGGCAATCACTTCAGGATGGTCCGGTGGGTAAGCTTTTTCGCATATTGCCACCACTTCTTTGTAGAGCGATTCGCACTGTGGAAATTTATGCTGCGCCTGATAGACCATAGCGAGATTGCTCAGACAGCTGACGATTTGCGGGTTTTGGCGACCGATAGCTCGCTCTTTACTGGCTAGCATGCGTTTGTATATCTTTTCAGCATCATCATATTTGCCCTGCAAATAGTAGAAAGTCGCCAGATTATCCAGCGTGGCGAAGACTTCCGGATGCGTAGGACCGAGATTGATCTCCTTAATTGCAAGCAATTGCTGATAATAGGGTTCGGCCTCCTGTGGCTTCCCTTGCGACTTGATCACATCCACCAGATTGTTAAGCACTGGTATCAGATCTTGGTGCTCAGGACCAAGTGAAGTCTCGAGCAAGGCAAGCGACCGCTCGTAAAGCAGCTCGGCCTCTGCATATTTGCTCTGTTCCTGATAAAGATTTGCCAGGTGGTTCAAACTCGTTCCCACATCCGGATGATTCGCCCCCAGGGCTTTTTCCATGATGAGCAACGCCCGTTTGAAGGTCTGTTCCGCTTCGGTGTACTTCTTCTGCGCCTTTAGTAAGAGGGCGAGATTGTTCAAGCTTGTGGAAACTTCCGGATGCTCAGGACCAAGAACTTTCTCGTAAATACCTGTTATCTGCCGGCAAAGCGGTTCCGCCTCTGCATGCTTTTCTTGGAAGAAATAGAGTGCTGACAAATTGTTGAGACTGGCGACGACGTCTTCGTGTTCGGGGTCCAGCAGGCGCTCCCTGATTGTAAGTGAGCGCTGATACAAGGGTTCGGCTTTGTCGTATTTTTGTTGTTCGAAAAAGACCTCAGCCAGATTGTCGAGACTGAGGGCGATTTTCAAGTCGTCTTTAGTTGTTTCGGCTTCCATCAAGGCCGCGTGCATCAAGTTTTCGGCTTCAGGGAAGTTGCCTTCTTGAAATGCGGCTGCGCCAGCCTTAACGTAGTCGTCCCAATTTTTAGTCATAGTCCCCAAATTTGTTTCCCCTAATTAAGTTCCACAGTGACTCCCTAAAATATCCCGCTTTACGTGCCCAGCGGATAAGTTTGGAAATCGGACAGCGGATAATTCCGGCTCCGGATACGGCTACTTAGTAGATTGTACGGCCGAACTCGGCTAGTTTGCTCGTTGGTCGCGGAACTCCTAAGGATCGTGCTATAGAAGCGTCCTCACTCAGTTCCGCGGCGATCACGTCAAGAAGCTTCTTGCCGCCGGACCCTTGCATGTGGCACGTATCGGCAAAATCGGCAATTGTAAACTTACCGCAGTTGTTGAGATCGACCAGCGGTGCCTGAAAACGAGCACTTACCGCTTTCAAACACTTGATGTAATCGGAGTAAGAGCCGGCGGGCATGAGCTTTGCGTGTTCGGTTGTCACAGGCATGTTGACCATGACCACGCGAATGTTTGATGCCGTAGCCAGCTCGCAGAACCTCTCCAGAAAGGACTTTTGGCATTCGAACAGCGTTTTGTTGGTCGAACGGTAGCGCCGGCGATACTCTGCGGAATTATCCTGAAATGTGTGTACTAGATTGGGTTTCGTCATCCAGACGTGGCGTTCTACCTCTGATTTGACACCGGGCACGTAACAGCTCATATCAAATGCATTCAGTCGGCAGTCGAGCAGTCCGTCATGCATAGGCGAGCCCGTTGCTGTCGTCTCCTGTTGCAATTGACTTGCCGCTTGCGAAAGTGCAGCTTGCATATCGAGCTTTTTACCGACTAGATAAACGCGCCTATTCAGCCAGTACTCGCCTCTTTGCCAGATATTCGGCATGGCCAGGTCGATCAGATCAGATACGTCCGTGTATCTGGCGAGATACTTAAAGCTGGGAGTGGCCGCAGCACACGTGACTTGATTGTCGATAAAGTCGCGTAGAGCAAGCCCCAGCACAACGACCTTCGGTTTTCGGTCGCCATTCAACATCGTGCGCAGCACCATATAATTATCGGACATCAAGCTGCCTGGTACAGCGAAATTGAAGCAGCTAATACTTTGTCGCGCACTATTTGCATTACGCGTGCCGGTTTCAGCCGTGGTGTAGAACCGCTTATTGAGTAACGACTCCAGATACATCGAATGATGGTCGAGTACTGCATCCGTTTCGCGGTCGAGGAATGTTGCATCTTGCTCTTGCAACGGATTCATCAGCAAAGACGAACCAAGAATTACGACCGCCGGAGTCTCTTTCTGTCCGAGAAAATCCTGACTGGCCCACCAGATCCAACTATGTTCGGTTGGCAGCTTTTCGGGCGGGTATTTGCCCAACGGATTCACAATCGCGAACACGACGTTGACTATAACAACCAAGAAAAGAGCCAAAGCAACCTGAGATTGGCTCAGTTCGCGCAGTTTCTTGAGTGTAGTGGCGGAGGTGGTGGGCATGAATGTTGTTTAATTGGTTGGTGCGGTTTTAGTCTTTTTGATTAGTCTGGTATTGATGGTGGTGCCGTATTCTTTTATATTACGGATAGAGTTTAGAATTGGAAGTAAATGAACTTCGGTGTTGTCTCAGGTGAGAAAACGAGCAAAAGGCAGATTAATACCGCAAGATAAACAGCGCCGAAGATAGGTTGTCTCTTCATCGATGGCAGCAGATTCTCTGTCCACTTCGGTTTGCTTATTAGATAGTGCAAGACCGGCATAGCAATAAGCACAGGGACTATGAACTGAAAGATGATGTGGCTATGCAAAGTCGGTAGGCTCAGTGCGAAATATGATGTCTGCCGATCGAGCGCTTCTAAAAACAACACTTTACGCAAGACTAAATTTGCCAAACGCATATCTTCGGAGCGGAATAGCACCCAACCGAGACAAACTAAATGAAAACTGCACACTGTAGCGATAATCTTGTAAATTACCGAGCTGCGAATCTGCATGAGCGATTCTGATTTTGCTGCCACCAGGCACCATATGCGATGTGCAAGCAATAAAACGCCCTGATATGCTCCCCAGATGACAAAGTGCCAGGCTGCGCCGTGCCATAGACCGCCCAAAATCATTGTAACCAGCAGATTCCGGCAAGTGGCTGTGAGTCCACCACGGCTTCCTCCCATCGGTATGAAGAGATAGTCTCGCAACCAGGTCGAAAGTGATATGTGCCAGCGATGCCAAAAATCAGTGACAGATTGAGCCATGTATGGTGCATTGAAGTTGATCGGAATCTTGTATCCGAGTAACTGCGCCGAGCCCCTGGCTATATCGGTATATCCTGAAAAATCATAATAGATTTGAAATGCGAAGGCATAAACGCCGAGCCAGCAGTCAAAGTTTGTCAGATACTCAGGATGTGGAAAAACTGTTTGACTGACTATAGACAGAGTGTCTGCGAGAATTACCTTTTTGAACAACCCGTGAGTAATCAATGCGACGCCTTCATCGAAAGTCGCCAAATCAAACCTTTTCGGTTGGTCGATTTGCGGCGCGAAGTCTTCGTAACGTTTAATCGGACCAGCAATCTGCGTCGGAAAGAAGCTCGCAAACAGGTTGAACTTTGCAAACGACCTGATTGGCTCTCCGCCTTTGTACACGTCAGCCAGATAGTGAATGAACTCGAAAACGAAAAACGAGATTCCCAGCGGTAATACTATGTTTAGCGCTGCCGGTGTCAAATTCAGTCCGAAAACCGCGGTCATTTTGCCGAGGATGTCGCAGGAAAACAGAGCATATTTGAAGTAGCCAAGTACGAGCAGATTCACCGCTACTCCTAAAACAAGCAGATTGCGGGAGCGCGTTGGCAAATTGCGAGCGACGACTTTTGAAAGTTTGCGGCCGATTATGAAATTGAATGCGGTCAAACCAAAGAGCAAGAGACCATAGATTGGTTTCCAGCTCATGTAGAACAGATAGCTTGCCACTATAAGCAGTGGCACCCGAAATTTTTGCGGCGCCCACCAGTAGAGCAGAAAAACTGCCGGAAAAAAGACCAGATAAGACAAGCTATTGAAAAGCATTCGCGGCTTGCTTGGAGAGAAATTTCTACTTCGCCTGACAACGTTGTAATTTTAGGCGGTTGTGAAGGAGATTTGTCTGTTTTGACCATGTGGCTTTTTTAAGACAGGCGCATGAGAATTACGGATTGTTAAGGAGTATTACTCAGCGTTCACGCCCAAATTTTTCACTTGAGTGCCGCTGCGGGCGTGACAGGCGTTTTAGGATTGGTAAGCTGGCCCGTTAGACCGGTCGCCTGGGAATAGGTGCTAGAAAATCTGCTTAGCGAGGAAAGTTTTTATTGTGAACAATAAAGAACATTTTTCTCAACAAAGCCAGATGCCGCTGTCCGCTGCAGATCTTTTCGCATGGCACAAGCGTCCCGGGGCTTTTGAGCGCTTAAGTCCGCCCTGGGTGGACATGAAAGTGTTGGAGCGCACGGGCGGCATCGAAGAAGGGGCGCGGGTCGTCTTAGAGATCAAGCAAGGTCCTGTCGCACTGAGGTGGACTCTTGAGCACACTGATTTTGAGGACGGGCATCAATTCAAGGATTACCAGGTTAGCGGACCATTCGTGTCGTGGGTGCAGCTACACGCCTGCGAGCCCATCGATGATAACAGCAGTTTTCTGAAAGACCTAGTCACATATGAACTGCCATTACATATGGTATCGCGTGCGTTTGGTGTGCCTATGATTCAACATGAGCTGAGGCGCCTCTTCCGCTACAGGCACCGTTTGATGCTCAAAGATTGTGAGAGTGTTCGCAGATATTCCAATTTGCCGTTTGGCCTTGATGGTGTACCGCGCAAAAGGGTTCTAGTTACGGGTTCTACCGGGCTCGTCGGTCGCCACCTGGTGCCATTTCTCTGGACTCAAAATTGCGAAGTGGTGCGATTGAAACGACCGACAAGCGACCACTCAGAGGTAGTGCGCACTTTCCCTAATCCTGAACCGGTTGCAATCTGGGAGCCCTCTTCCGGTTTTATGGAAAGCTCGGTATTGGAAAACATTGATTGTGTCGTGCACCTGAGTGGCGACAACCTCGCGCGCGGGCGATGGGATGAAGCGAAGAAAGAGAGGCTTAGAGAGAGCCGCATGAGCAGCACTCGCTTACTCGTTGAGACCATCTTGAACATGAAAAATAGACCGTCTGCTTTTCTTGGCGCGTCAGCAATTGGCTTCTATGGGAATAGGGACGAGCAGCTCGTTGATGAAACAAAGCAGGTAGGAAGCGGATTTCTAGCACATCTTTGTGAAGAGTGGGAATCGATAACCGAGCCTCTCAAGCAAGCCGGTGTGCGCGTTGTCAATTTACGGATTGGCGTAGTCCTTAGTCCCAGAGGCGGTGCCCTGGGTGCGATGTTGCCTATCTTTCAAGCCGGTGGCGGTGGACCAATCGGCTCTGGTAATCAATATTTGAGCTGGATCTCGCCTGATGATCTGTCCAATGGTATATTCCACTGCATTGTGACCGACAGTGTGAGCGGACCAGTCAATCTGGTTGCACCAAACCCGGTGCGAAACAAGATATTTGCTGAAACTCTCGCGCATGTACTTTTTCGACCGGCATTTATGCCGCTGCCTGCATTTGCCGCGCGCGCAATATTTGGCGAGTTTGCCGATGAAGCACTTCTTTCCGGTGCTAGAGTACTGCCGAAAAAACTTGTAGATTCAGGATATATCTTCAGAGACCCAGATTTGGAGACTGCACTCCGAAGCCAGTTGGGCGCGTGACTTTGTTTGCTTCGCTCACTTGTTTGCTTCGCTCACTGGTTTACTAGTCTACTAATGCCGTAGGAAATACATCGCGGCGGCAGCGAGGGAGATGACGACGAAGGTACCCCACATGGCGAGCGCTCGCCAGCGCATACTGCGACTTTCGAAAGCTCTAATTTGCTGCACGACGTTTTGATCGACACCGGCTTCTGCTGCCTTTTTGATGGCTGCTAGTTCCTCAACGTCCATCGCTCTGATTCTATTGAGTGTGTTCGTGCCTTGCATCTGGTCCATTTGTTCGGGAAGATTTGGCAGCATGTTGATCAATTGCGTCACCCTGATCTTGAGGTCTTGCTCTAGATCACCGATATCGCGATTGCTATAGTCAAGATACTGGAAGGTTGCTTCGGTCAGTCTCAACAGTCGTTTAACGGCGTCGTATCCCCTAGCTCCATCGGCTGTTTTTCCGCCAAGAACATACATTCCGTTCAGAATGGCAATTGAGCCGTCAACTTCTTTGCTCGTGCTCACTAAGTGAAGAACACCAACGTCCACTTTCAATTTCATTATTGACCAGAGAACTTCGCGGGATGTCCGATTTGACCAGATCTTTCCCGATTGAACTACTTTGTGCGCAGCCATCGTCAGATTTCCTTTCGCCATTGTTTATAAGGAACCTACCCAAACTGAATTGCCCAGTAACGCAGTCAGCTACTTGTTTTCAGCACTGCTCAGCAAAAAGTTTCAGCGACGGGCTTGCCAACTATAGTACAAAGAAAGGGTGAAACCCTTACAGTTCCACCCTTTTCAGCTATTGTTATCGGTCTTTACTTGCGATTCGCTCAGTCACTATGCAGTAGCAACGACTGCGTTGACTGCTTCAGCGACGCCACTGTGAACGATTTCACCATCGTGAATGTTGACACCTTTGTTCAAGGAAGGATCGTCCAGAACGGCTTGGTAGCCGAACTTGGCTAGCTTGAGCACGTAAGGCATTGTGGCGTTGGTGAGAGCGCGAGTTGAGGTCCACGGTACAGCACCAGGTATATTGGCGACGCCGTAGTGTACGACACCGTCTACTTCGTAGATAGGAGCTGAGTGCGTTGTGGACTTGATGGTCTCGATGCAACCGCCCTGGTCGACGCTGACATCAACGATAACGGAGCCCTTCTTCATCTTGCTCACCATTTGTCTTGTCACTATGCGAGGAGCTTGTTTGCCGGGGATGAGTACGGCACCGACGACTAGATCTGCAGTCGGCAACAAGTTATCGAGGTAGTGTCCAACAGAGAAGACTGTACGCAGTTGACCGTTGAATACGTCGTCGAGATAGCGCAGGCGCTCAAGCGAGAGATCGAATATTGTGACACGCGCGCCGAGACCGAGAGCGATCTTGGCAGCGTTAGTACCAACTACGCCACCGCCGATGATAATCACTTCGCCTGGCTCAACACCGGGAACTCCGCCGAGAAGCACACCACGTCCACCCATCGGGCGCTCGAGATAGTTAGCACCAATCTGTGTGGCCAGACGTCCAGCGATTTCGCTCATTGGGGTGAGCAATGGCAGTTGGCCGTTAGGAGTTTGCACAGTTTCGTAAGCGATACAGGTAGCGCCTGTTTTTGCTAGATCGAGAGCGAGTTTAGGGTGCGCAGCTAAGTGCAAGTAGGTGAAAAGAAGTTGCTTCTTACGCAGCATTGGCACTTCGTTTGCTTTAGGCTCTTTGACCTTCAAAATGAGGTCAGCTTCGCCGAAAACACTGGCTGCATCAGGAAGAATCTTAGCGCCGGCTTGTTCGTATTCTTCATTTGTGATACCGCTTCCGACACCAGCATTCTTTTCGATGTAAACAGTGTGTCCGTCCTGGACGAGTGCACTGGTACCAGCAAGAGTGAGAGCCACTCTATATTCGTTATCGAGAATCTCTTTCGGTACGCCAACTTTAGACAATGACCCGCCCTCCGGTGAAGAGTGAACCTAAACATAAGAACGCAATTCTAGCCCCCGGAAGGTGCGTTCTCGATATGCTTTTGTACTCTTTTTAGAATTGAACGACGGTGTTGCCAAGTTCCTGTGAGCTGGCTCGTTATTAGCCTATCGGTCGAGTCGGCTTAAAGCAGACTGTGCATGGTATTAATCACGGTGCAACCTGAAAAATCTAGCCTTTGTTGTTCCAGTTGGTCACGTACTTGCTGCCAGAGCTGGACTGGACGGCATAGCCGTTACGCACATAGATGTACTTGCTCCAGTGTGTTTCAGGAGTCTGTACAGACGGAACATCTGAATCTGCTTCTACCTCGGCTCCGCCATACATTCTGCCTAGTTCAGGCTGGATGGAGGGAACATAAGGAGGCGGCGGCGGTACGAAGTAATTGTGCGAGCTGCCTCGGTAGGCTATCTTCTTGCCCTTTGCCATTGCTGCCTGGTCGGTCACAGCCAAGGACAGAGCCGAGGCTAAAACCGCTACAGATAAAGACGCCGCAAAGTTTTTCACCATGAGATAACCCCTGTCCACCATTGGTAGATGATCTAGATATAGACTTTCAGAATCTTACCACCCTGGCGACCTGGTCAAACCCTCAGCAGTGGGCAAACGAGCCCTTTGTTCCCGCCGTTAATACGAAAAAATGGAGCGGGCCGAGGCTCGCTCCACTTTGCTTTCTTCAAAAAATCAGCTGGAAAAATCTGTTTACCTGATTTTACTGTTGAGTTGAGTTTTAACCCCGGTCTATACTGACATCGTCTCTTCGGCATCCAGAGCCGGCCGTTCTGGCTCATTTGGCAGAATGAACTTCAAGTGCGGGTCGATTTGACGCTTGTAATCTAGGCTGAATGGTCCGGGCCCGAACGCCATCACGTTGAACAGACCGCCCATAATTGCCAGGTTTTTCAGGCACATCACCACCTGTACGCCTTGTTCTGCTCTGGGATAAGCCCAGAAATTGTTCAGGACGAGTGTTACGGCTGCTAGATAAAGAATTAGCAGCGCTGCCCCGCCTCTTGTAGCAAAACCGAGCAACAGTGACAGCCCACCCAGCAGCTCGAAAGCCAGGGATGCGCTCAGAATAACTGGTGCCGGCTGTGCAAGCCCATGTTCAGCGAGCACGGTGTACATACCCTGCCAATCGGTTGCGAGCATGTACGCGCTGCACAAGAAGATTCCACTCAGGAAAACGCGTCCGGTAAACGAGAGAAAACCGGTCCAGGTGCGCTCCCGCTCAAACTCCGATAAACGATCTAAACTGTCCATTTCCATACCTCCGGCTCACCGCGGGAGGGTCCCCGCGGCTGCCACTCTGTGTCGTTTCTTCGATGGGTGCTTAGACTCGTAAGTGCCTGCTTAGGTTCCGGCATTGATACCGATGACCATGATGCTGTGGTCTGGCTAAAAAGACGATCTCGATAATTTCTTGCTAAGGACATCGCGGCGCGACATCAGCTGCGCCAACTTGCTTGCCGCCGGTTTACCTGACTAAAAAGGTCTGTCAAGCGGCACCGCTGACCATTGACACTTTGCCAGGCAAAGATGCGAAAATGGGCTAATGCACCTTCAAGGTCCAGATTCGGGGATATAGCTCAGTTGGTAGAGCGCACGGATCGCACCCGTGAGGCCAGGGGTTCGAATCCCCTTATCTCCAAATTTTTGGACTTGTCTCTTGCCGCTGCCGGCTGCTTTGCGACGTTTATAAACACGTTTATAAACATAAGATGTCGACTAGGCTTCTCTTTTGGGCCGACAATGGTAAGATGTCTCCTCTGCGGGCTATTAGCTCAGGTGGCTAGAGCGCACCCCTGATAAGGGTGAGGTCCCTGGTTCGAGTCCAGGATGGCCCAGATTTTTGGACCACTCGCAGATTTATTGTTCCCGAGAGCGGTTTCGCTTCGGGAGGTTTTGCAGTATCATCTGCTCGATTACGAATTCTGACAGGCGAGTCGCCTGTCGTAATTGAATGTCCAATGGCTTGACCACACACGTAATCACGGAGCGATGAGTAGGGACCTCAGCCAAAAGTTGAGCCTTAACGAAATCTGCCGGGAGTTGGGGCTTTTGCCCCAATTCTTGACGGATTTATCAGAGAATGCGGCTAAGTACTATCATTCGTTCGAGCGTCCGGCACGATCCGGTGGTACTCGTCAAATATGCGCCTCACAAGGGCGTTTGAAGCGATTTCAGCGACTGCTGCTGGACGAGTTCTTGTCGTCCTTTAGAATGCCTGGGCATGTGCACGGTGGCGTGAAAAATCGCTCGATCGCGTCAAACGCTCGTCCTCATGTAAATCACGATGTTGTGATTAGCCTGGACTTGTCAAAGTTTTTTCACTCGGTCTCAGCCGACAAAGTGAAGTCTGTTTTTACCGAGTTCTATTCCTGTGATGCAGAGGCGGCTGAAATTCTTTCGAAACTGACAACGCATTCAGGATGTCTGCCACAAGGTGCACCAACAAGCCCACACCTCGCCAATATGGCGGCGCTTTCGTTAGACGAAGCACTGCAAACCTGCTGCCTTACGGCTGTCGGCGCTGAAAATTTCAACTACACGCGGTATATCGATGATATCACCATATCTGGTGGCGAAGCACTGGTCAAGCTATTGCCGGAGTTCGATCGGCTTATTGTTGATGCGGGATTCCGGCGCAACGAAAAGAAGACCCGAATTCTCCGGCAGAATACTCGCCAATGGGTTACTGGTGTCGTTGTTAACAAGAAGCTGGCGCCGCCTAAAAAGATCCTGCGTGACTTACGCCAGCATTTTTACTACTGTCGAAAATTTGGACTCGATGGGCACTGTGATTGGATTGGGATGAGGCCTAATCGATTTCTCGACAAGATTAGCGGAGTCATAGGCTATGTAAGAGTTACCAAACCCGAGCTCGCAGACGACCTCACTTTTGAGTTTCACGCAGCGACGCCGCGGCCCAGCTCTTCAGAGGAAGAACTGACATTGGTCAGAATTAAAAAGCTTATCGACAATGAATCGACGGCTTCTTTTGATTATGACAGCACTGAAACTGTCGCTGCATTTTCTGAAATATTTGTGGATCAGCGAGGGCTATTGAAAGTGCGTGGTTACGAGCTCTCTCCAAAGAGAGGTTGGCGAACTTACACCTTTTCCGGCATCGACCGCGTGAGGGAGCTGCAAGATATCTGACCTGTTTACTGATGCGTTGCTAGCGATGTGTCGCTTAGTGAAGTGCTGTCTAGTGAAGCGCTGTCTACTGATGCGCGGACACAAGCTGCAAGAATCGCATGGTCAGGTGATTCAGCGCGGCACGCGAATCTTGCTTGCGAGTCAGGTCTGGCGATGCACCTCGCACATCTATCGTTTTTCCTGCCGGGTGCACTTTCAATCCAACCAGTTGCGGATACTTCTTCGACAGCTCCTGCAGTGCCTCTTCAAGGCATTCTCTGACGACACTGGCAGAGGTGAACGTTGCAATGTTAGATGACACCATATTTAGTGCGTAAAAACTCGCTGCCAACCTGACAGGTTGCCTGCGTAAGTTCGATAGTTCAATTTCTGCTGTGCGCCCCCGCACTCTCGGTGGTGGCTCAGGAGCCAGTGCTTCGCCGCTGTGCAATATGACCAGTTGTTTGAGAATCTGTTTGTCCAACAAAATAGACAGTGTTTTCACAAGCGCGTATCTATCAGCTTCTACCAGAGGGCACATTTCCTCGACGGTAAGATCTGCTTCTACGAGCTTGAGTATTAATTTGGCGATATCACGGAAATCCAGAGGAATGCCGTCGACTTGTGGTTGGTCGGCGGCGACGGAAAATGTCATTTGCATTCCGCCGACAATGTCGGTCAGTTTCGTAAGCTCGTCGCTCCTGCGCGCGCCGTCGATCAGCAATCGCTCTAATTGTCTGAATCTGTACTTGTTGTCAGCGGGTTTTTGCAATTCTTCTTCGCTTACGCGTTCGAAGAAAAAATCAGCTGGCTCCAGCACGCTCAGTAATTCGAATACCGCGAACTCTCCTCCCAAGTGGCGAAATTCTGCAGCGACGAGCGTGCCTCTGTAGAACGTCAACTTAGCTTCTGGCGCGCTTGCCGAAGCCATGGTTCGCAAGTATCCGGTCTGGCGGGAAGCGTGAACTGCCTGAATCACAGTCGGCATGTCAAAAAATGCAGTGTTTCCCTGCAAACCAGGTGGGAAGAATCGAATTTTTCCGCTCTCGCGCTTTTGAGCCAGTTTGGACAACTCTTCTGCTAGACGAGGGAATTTACTGGCTAAATCGACGGATGCGCGTTTGGACAACTTGAGTATGGTTGCCTCTTCCGGGACGCGGATCGTAGCGCTGCGCGGCCCGCCATGCACAATAGCCATTTCGCCGAAGCACTCGCCTGCCGTTAAATACGCAATCGGAGCCTCTTTGTTACTTAGCTTTCTGACTTCGACGGAGCCTTCTTTGATGATGTACAAGCCGTCGCTCTCGTCTTCTTCCTTGAAGACGATGAAGCCCGGACCGCAGTGTATCTCCTCCAAACTGAGGCTGAGACCGTGAATGATGCTATCGTCCAATACTGAGAGGATGGATTTCGTTTTCAAGAAAGAGACAAGTTCTTCGCGATCTTGCTCTTGCAATGAATTCACCATGACCGGGACCATTAGACACTGCGCGCAGAGGTGCCAAGCGGAGTATTGCAGATTCGAAGATCCTCTGCCAGAGGCTTCTAGACTAAATTCTGCAAATATTAGGTTCTGTCTGTAGATTGGTGCCGGTGGAAGGCCGCCTTCCCCGGCCCCCGCCCTTAAGTGAAAAGGGCTGCTGCTATAGCGATAAGAGCTGGTATGGATTGTAGGAAAAAGACGCGCTTGTTGACGGTGGCGCCGCCGTAAATTCCTGCAACTACAACGCACCCCGCAAAAAAGAGCGCCAGTTGCTTGCCAAAATCAGGCGGTGCGATGGTGGACCAGATGCAACCGGCGGAGAGAAAACCGTTATACAAGCCCTGATTGGCAGCCATTCTTTTTGAGTCATTGGCTTGTGCCTCGGTGAGTCCAAATGCTTTGCGGGTACGAGGTTTGGTCCAGGCGAACATCTCCAGATATAGAAAGTACAGGTGTTCCAGTGCAACTATGACGATCATGACCTTTGTCGCTACAGACATTATTTTCTCCTGCCATCGATCTGCGTTCAACGACCAGAGTATCACAATGGCGAAGTATCGCAACGAGGGTTACACAAGAACCTCGCGATTCTCATGCCGATTTTGGATTTGTTTTGATGGTACTGAACGTGGTGACTTTGCTAACGCTTGGATGTTGGCTGCTCTGAATTTTTCACGAGCTTATCGGCTGCTAGAAATTGCGCGGCGTCTGCGATTTTGAGCTCTCGATTAAAGCTGTCACCGTTCAATGTCTTCCAGACTGTAAAGACTAGAACGGGCACGAAGCCGACCACGAGGACGCCGAATAAAGCGATGGACAGCATCATGTAGGTAGCGATTCTGTTCATAGTCTTGCGCATGTCTGTCAATTCCGATTTGAGCTCGACTAGTTCGCCATGCAAGTTTGTGATTGGCTGCCGGATGTCTTTAAGCGGAGCGCTCAATTCCGATATCGGTTGATTCAGCATTGATATTGGCTTTTGCAACTCGGTCATCTGCTCTCTCAGACCGGTGACTTCGTCATGCAGATTGGCGATCGGCTCTTGCAACTGCGAAATTGGTTGGTACAGGCGGCTGACAGGTACGTCCAAACGTGCGACCGGTTCGTGCAGGGCTCCGATTGGTTTTTCCAACTTCGAGATCTGGTTTCGTACACCTGATAATTCGTCGTGGACGCCGCTGAGCTCGCCGTGCACAGCCGAGATGTCGTTGTGTACTGAGCTGATTCCGCCTTTCACATCAGTCAGATTGGTCTGTAACTGAGTCATCTGTTGCTCGACGGACTTGACTCTTTCTTGCAAACTGACCATCGGTGGTTGCAGATTTTCGATGGGCTTCTCTAGTTTGACTATCTGTTCTTGCAGGCGAATGCTCTGGCTCTGCAACTCCGTCACTGGCTCGAGCATTCGTCTTATAAAGCCATTACCCTTCTTCTGCGTTTGAGCAGATTCAGTAACACGGGCCTTCTGCACCGCATGGTGCTGGGGAACTGCCGAAGTCTGTGCCGGACCGGAGTCATCGGGACGCACAGTTCCGACAACCTGTTGGGCGTGGGCCGGTGCGGTGAGCAGGAGACCGCTAAGAGCAGCAAGAATTAAGATGGTTGAGGGTTTTATGTGCATGAATGGAAAGGAAGCAAAAGGGATTCTTAAAGGATTATGCTCCATATATGGTGCCATTTCGGCCAAATTTGTAGCTTTTTCGCCGGCACTCACAGAAAAATCTTCGCAAACGGTTTTGGAGCGCCTCGCTTCCTAAGAGGAGTTTCGGAACGGTAACCTTACACCATGGCAACCCTTGTTTCCTTTAAAATTTGTTAGAAAAGGCTCTTCGCCAGCAAGTTTCCTCGCTAATTGTTGCGATTATTGGACGAAATTGATCATGGCGCGTCAGATGCGATAAGATGATCTTCCTGGTCCGCAGGCACCGGTGCCCATGAGGCGCCCCAGCTGGACGGAGTGGGGGCTTGGCTCAGTTGGTAGAGCGTCTCCTTTGCACGGAGAAGGTCAGGAGTTCGAATCTCCTAGCCTCCAAGGTTTTTAAGACACGTACGAGAGACGGGCCAGTTGTGGGCCAGTAGTTGAATGACTAACTGTATTCCGAGCTCGGACGTTGCCGGTATCAAAGAGTACTTCGATAAGCAGGTTGGTAAACCGCACCCGATCGCTGAGTTTTTTAAGCGAGCTGGAGATGTTTTGCCGGTTGCTCTCAAATTCTGGGGAGAGGCCGAGGTTTCAATTCCAGCAGCCTCCAAGGGATTCACTCCGAACCATCGTCATTACACCGTAGCGTATAGATTTTTAAATCCAAGCGCACCGCTTTTCGAGCTTCCAGACGTGCTGCGAATGCGCCGCGAGCTGAAGTTAGACGAAGAAGAGAAAGACTTTTTAGAAAAGGTGCGAGCGCAGTGTCACGATGTTCAAAAGAAGCATCCTAAGCTCGCGAACTGGATTCAGAAACGAGTCGCCCTGTTGGATCTTGGGCATCCGTCCGGGCCTAATGGGGATTTTAAGTATGCGCTTAAGGGCAATCAAGACCTCTTGTACGCCGCGCAAGCGTTGGCCATCAGACGCGAGCACAGTAACGCTTTAGCCTTGGCGGATAAGGTGCTTCAGCAGTCATTGAATTTGGCGGCCTGTGCCGTGCATTACGTCTTCACTAAAGAAGCTTGCGACCTCACCGCGAATTTGATGCTGCCGGTGAAAGAGACGGAGGTTGACAGTAAAACACTCAAAGTAATCAGCGGTTGCGCTCGTTATGACCGAAACTTTGATAAGGCGAAAGAACTTTGGCAGGCTGCACCTGCGGCTGATACCAAGCTGGTGATTTTAGCGGAAACTGCTGAATCAGATTACGGTGGTTTCTACGTGCCAATGTCGCATGGTGAAGGCGGCGCTGTTCTCCCCGGTGCGCCGCACGCTTTTAAACATATGGAGGCGTCTGCAGTCCTCGTAGATGACCTACCGGAGTTAACGGGCTTTCCCGGTAGTTTGCGGACTGCGTGGAACAGCTACGTTGCTCACGATATAAAAGATGCTCTGTTCCTGTCTATTCCATTTACAGAAAAGGTTGACACCGCGAAGAAGGTTCGGGCTGTCTTAAACGTTAACATCGGAACAAGTAACGCCGGTTGGCGTCGAGCGTATCACAGGCAATGGACCGACAAAGCGACCGACGCAGCCTGGAATCCCGTCGAGCTTGCACTGCGTGCCCTGAGACTCAAATGTGCTATCCTGAGGGAGAATGGCCAAATTTTACTTGATTCTGGGAGAATCGAGTCAGATAATCTCATTGAGTCGCACACTGTGAAACTTTTGGAGCAAAGGCAATGACACGAAGTGGTGCTCTCACCGTTGAACCGAAGACTGGCAAGTCGATGGCGGATGAAATCAAGGAACTGGTCGAAACGAGCGAGCGGTTGACTAAAGCGGTTGCCGAGCAGACTAACACGAAATTCGTTTCAACTAGAGCGCCTGAGTCTAAACGCCCTCAAGAACTTTGCTCGGTTTAGTCGCTGTCTTTTACTAGCTGCACGAACATTACCTGCTGAGCATTGCCCCGTGATGGCACGCCGAATGATATCAGACCGCCTAAAAACGATCCTAGATGCCTTAGAGATCGTTTTCGGCGCCTGCCTCAATTCTGCTAGTCGTTCATGGGTAAAAGTTTAATATTGTCTTCTGTGCAACCGAAGTCGAGAATCCGTCCATTAATTAGAGCCTCGATGATATCGCCAACGCGCTGAATTTCCGGGCGAAATGGATCAAGTGTTCGACTTATATACCGTCCGGTAACACCTCCGCGAAAGGGGGAGTGATTGAGAAGGCGCGAAATCAGCAGCGCATCCAATCGTAGCCAAAAACAAAAACCTGCATAACCGCGGCGTAGGTCGTGAGGTGAGATCGTTATGCCGCAGGCTTCCTGAATCGTCCTAGTCGTGCGGAACAGGTAGTTATAAGGCTTGTAGTGGTTGGTCGCCTGAGAAAACACGAACCGGCCGCCGTAAAGCTCCTTCCTTCTGGAGAGCATATCAACGAGTTGTCGACAAATCGGGAGGCGATGTTCGAGTCCGTTCTTAGTTCGACGGAATAGGACGAACGCGTCGTGTAAATGCACATCCTCCCACTTTAGATTCGTAGCTTCGGACTTTCTGCAGCCGGTGAACAAGAGGAATGTTAGAAAGTCTGTCGTAGTCGGATTTGGAAGAGCCTTCACAGCCTCGAACCACGGCTTCATTTCGGACGGTTCAAGCTGACGGGTTTTGATGCTTTCCGGATTCCAAATCCGCGCCTCCCTGAGTACAGTCACCGGGTTCTTTCGGAGCATCGGATCACCATCGTCGTCTTCGCAAACAGCCATAGCATAATTACAGAGGGCTCGAAACAGTCGAAATGTTGTATTCGCAGTGCATTTCCCGTGCGCCTTTCCAATGGTTTGATGCCGTTCGATAATCTCCTGCTTCTTGAACGAGTCAATCGGGCGGTTCAACCAGTCGGCAAGGTGGGCGTAGATGTGGTATCGATAGCCTTTTTCCGTCGTCCAGCGGAGGTTTCGGATCGTCCGATACTCCTCCCAGACTTCGCCCACTGTCGGTACTTTTAGCAACACCCTCTTTCGATCCGCGCGGACTCTGTATTTCGCTTGCTTCTGGATGTCGCCCGGCGTTCGACTTATGCGAGGCTTTGCAGTGTAAGTTCGTCCGAATGCAATCGCGGAGCGAAGCGTTCGCAGGCAGTGATCGGCTGTGTTCTGCCCCCAAGTGTCATAGAGTTGAGCGTGAAGAGTACGTAGTTCTGGTTCTGAGATTGAGTTAACGCCTCGTCCTAGGATACTCCGGACGCACTGTCGAGCGAGGCGGTCCATGGTGTTGGGTGTCGTGCCTTCTTGCTCCATCAGCCTCCACGACTCACCGATTGTCAGATTGTTCGCAATTTTTTGACTTTCACTCATCGTCATCACCTCGTGTGCTTTTTTGGACCGGGTGGGAGAAGTCCTTGAGTTTCCGCATAGGACATCAAGCTTCTCCACATCACAAGCGCCTCTTTCGACCCTGCAAACTCGGCTTCAATTCCGTCTATTACCTCGTCACTGATATTGCAGACGGGTGTATTCAGCACCCCGACCTGTCTCAGTGCGCGTCTGTATGTGAACAAGACATCGTCCGGGATTGTGCGTAATTTTGCGTATCGGTTAATCAAGTCTGAAACAGTTTTTTCCGAGCAGTCTTCGTCCTGTTCAATCTGCGACAGTATGTGCTCCGAGATTTTTTGCGTCGCCCTCCTAAGACGTTCCGTGGATCGAATGGTGTATCCTTCGGTAACGTCCGAACGACGGTGATTCACCAGCTCTTTAACGACGCCATCTTTAATATCGAGGTCGTCCGCGATAGAGATGAAAGTTCGCCTAATATCGTGCAGGCTGAAGGTGATAGAGCTTCTTTGTCTAACGGCTTGCAGGCTCTTTTGAACAGACGTTAAGTGAGTGTGTCTCATCTTGCCAGGGAACACGAAAGCAGTCGACGAATGCAGCTGCCGAACTTGCATGACTTTCCACAGATAAGTGCACATCGGGATTGTATGCTCTTCTCCATTCTTCGCAACACTCTGCAGAATTGTAATTGTCCCAACTTTTAGATTGACTTGATCCCATCGCAAACAGGCGCATTCGAACGAGCGTAACCCGGTGAATAAAAGCGTTAGCAAATAATCACGAGCGGTGTGATTTTCGAGCGACCACACAGCCTTATAGAACGCTTTCAACTGTGCGAACGGGATTACACTCTTCCGGCGTTTGTCCTTATGCCACTGTCTCAGCTCAGACAGCCGGGTCACAGGATTTACCGATATCAAACTCTCGCCGCTGTCATCCTCGTATTTCGCGATCGCGAAGAAGAGAAGCGCTCTAACTGTGCGCATAGTAGAGTTGGCATTAGCTTTGCCGTTTATCTCTTTGTGCCGATCTTCGACCATCCGTTTCGTTATCTTGTCGATCGGAAGT
This sequence comes from Oculatellaceae cyanobacterium, assembly GCA_036702975.1. Lineage (GTDB taxonomy): Bacteria > Cyanobacteriota > Vampirovibrionia > Obscuribacterales > Obscuribacteraceae > DATNPX01. The sequence continues at coordinate 78,103 of DATNPX010000015.1, read as the reverse complement.
GACATCCAATCGCCCACGTGGTTCCTCAACCGCTTGGCATAGTTCTTCCGCGTCGTTTCTTTCAGATGCCGGACGGTTTGATAATCGTTCCAAACTTCCGCGAGAGTAGGACATTTAACCTCAACTTTCATCTCTCGTCTCCTTTGCGCAAACGCACTTCGAGCTCGTAAGCAAAGCGACGATAACAGAATCTCGCAAAGGCAAGAGCAAGCCAAGCGAGACGAAGTAGGAAAAGATCAAATACAATGAGCACAGCTCACCTCCGTTTGCTTCTAGAGCGGGGTGTGGGTTAGAGCGGTTCGGATGTTTGCAGCATTCGGACCGTTCGCTTATCTTTTGATATCTATCCTGATGCTCAGGTGATTTTTTGTCAACGCTTTTCCGCATTAAATCGAGTGATACTACATACGATGCCCGCTATTCGGCCTGGCACAAGGGTTTACAGACTTTCCATCAAGGAAATCGAGTAGTAATGCCGGTTTTCGGTTTGGTTGTTCGGTTGAATTAAACGAAAGCAGGCAGGGTGGATCGATACGGGACACGGTTGTCGGATTTAAGTAGCAGAGGGGTACGCATTTTTACATCTGCTATTTTTCCTAGGGTCCCAGAGTCGGCGGCTCTGTTTTTACTGGGGGGTGTGCCGGGGTGCCGTCAATGGTAAAAGCCAGACAGGTTCTCCCTCCCGCAACAAGGCGAACCCCTTCCGTTAGCACAACGGTAGTGCCTGAAAGATTGTTTCCCTTTGCTTAGCCGTGCGATCTCGACACCCGGATCAACAACTGACACCATAGAAGAAGTTCCGGGAGAACAGTTCTGTTTTGATCCCATTCCGGCACTGTATTCGATACCGGCAAGCAACACAATCGGAGAGAAGCGAATGAACGTCATACCATACAAGAAAACGAAAACGGAACTGTCGCTCGTCACTGCCGACACGAAGCCGAAGCAAACACGAAAGAAGTATTCGGAGCTCCGCCCACGAGAGTTTTTAAAGCTCGAGGAAGTAGACAAGCTAATCGGAGCGGCTAAGAGTAGCCGTAACGGCAAAAGGGATGCGCTGATGATTCAGCTTGCTTTCGGGCATGCCCTCAGGGCAACCGAGCTTGTAAATCTGGAATGGGATCAAATCGATTTCGCAGCCGGAACGATCCGAGTTGTCCGCGCTAAGAACGGAACGCCGTCAACACAGTACCTGTCTCCTCTCGAAATTCGTGCGCTTAAGCAGCTGCGAAAGGAAACGCAGCAACAGCGCTATGTATTCCTCTCCGAACGACAAACGCCGATGACAGAGCGTGGTTTCCATAAGCTAATCTCCGTGACAGGAGAAAGAGCGGGCTTCGAGTTTCCTCTACACCCGCATATGTTGCGTCACTCCAAAGGCTATCAGCTCGCCAATCGCGGGACGGACACAAGGCTCATACAAGGTTTTCTCGGGCACGTTTCCATCCAACACACAGTCCGCTACACAGCACTCGATCCGAAGCGCTTCAAAGGACTGGAAGTATGAGCGAAGACAAACGAGAAGCAGCGAAGACTCTCTTTAACCAATTGTTCGATATACCCAGAGATCCCCGCAGCGACGAATACAAACGAGGCGTGTGGAGTGCGATTGCTTTTCGCTTCCTTGCTACGCCCGTTGTCGACCCGTACGAGCCCATTGCCGCACAGAGCGACGCATTCTATAGCGGTTTGTCCGAAGGACATGCAGAAGCTATAGCAGTGCTGAACGAGTGGGAAAAATGCACATCGTCTTAGCAGCCCTTTCCTTCCTCTTAATACTGCCCGTGGTGCAAGAACGACGAATCCGCCACACCCTATTCGTCCGAGCGATCCAGCAAGCTCACAGCAGCCTCTCAGATCGAAATAGAATAGAGTGGTGCCTGAAGCCAAAAGGAAGACAGGAAAAGAAGATGTTAGAGAAACTAGAAGCAACGGCGGAGTTCGACGAGTGGACTGTGCGCAAGACCGGTAGAGTCGTTATTTTCTTACCGCCTTCAACCGAAGTTGCAGAGACTAAATAGACTTCGCAATCTCGCGAGCTATCTGTATTTGCTGTCTCAGAAAGATTAGTTGCTCTTGCAAAAAGTCCGAAGCCTTCGCCTTGAATGCTTCTTCCGGCGTGGTGTTTAGATTATCGTTGTGATTTTGCATTTAAAGTTCTCCTATATTACTTGTGTCTTGGAGATTACTTGTTGGAAAGATAGTAGTATCTCCAAACGCCCGTGTCAAGCCGTGTTTCGAGCGACACCAAAAGTGGTGCCATTCTACAACCGCTATGTCACTACCGATTTGAGCCCACGACGAAATGATTGAGAACAATCGCTAGTCAGGCTCACTCGTTGCGTTAGGGTCAAGCTGAGACCTGTTAAAGACTGGAAAGGCTTGTGTGATATGCGGTTGCAGCGCGATTAGAGCCCGATTTACTTCGACCAAATCAGACCTGTAAGTGTTCGCCGCTTCTGAACCCGTCAGGCTTTGAGCCTCGCGCTAATTTGCGGTGTTATTGCGCATGATTTTGCGTTTCTTAATCGACGGCGCCCATCTCCTTTGCTATAACCTGTGAACTTATCGCTCATAAAAACTCGGTCGATATGCAACGGATATCCGACTCTCAATCATCAAGGTAACTAATGACCCCGGAAAATAACAACGTTGAGCCCGAAAAAAACTTTGATCCGAATGTCATGACGAAAGCGGGCCAGGGCTACTTCCATCGCAATTCGACGATTGGCGCTTTGTTGATGCATGTCCATAGCCAAATAGCGCTCCACAAGCCAGAGCCGTTTAATTGGATGGGGCAACACGAAAGTTTGCTGGTGTCGATCGTATTTTGTCGTTTGGTTGATAACTTCTCTATGTACTTAACCGAACTATTCCTGGAAGTTGGCAACAGTAATCCGCTGATTTTTCTTAGTATCGACGCTCCCGTGTCAGTTGGCGAAATTCTCAAAATCGGTGGAGAGGCTGCGGTCCAAAATCTCTTGGAAAAGAAAATAGCTGGACTCTCTTACAAGTCCTTTGAAGACCAACGAAAAGAGCTGAAGAATAGACTGAACTTCGAGCTATTGAGCGACACAGAAGCACTCGACGTCACCGAACTCATCGCAATCAGGAATTTATTTGTACACAATAATGGTGTCGTAAATTCTGTTTTCTTGGAGAAGTGTCCGTGGCGCAAGGAAGCGCTCGGCGACAAAATCTTTGTAGATTTTAAGTGGATGATGGGAGCTCACGAACGACTCTTTAAATATATCTTCCAAATTGACTATCAGGCTGTTAAGAAGTGGAAATTAGACAGCTACACACTCGTAGATGCGATTAAAGAGTTTCACAATGCGACCTCAAACCAGCGCGATCAGTGATTTTCAGGCTCCGCTTAAGAAAGCTACGCTGTTGCCCCGGCTTTAGTGGCGACATGCCACGGATCGCCTAACGCAAACCAAATCTCGTCTGTCGTGCAGCCGTTTCCAGGACCACGAGAGACGCAATTGAAGAGACGCGGATCAGTTTTACTTATTCGAAGGTTGTCTTGGTGCTTGTCCTCGCCCCTCTGGGCGCAGCTGGGACACGCAAGAATGTAATCTCGGGCATCTTTCTTTTGAGTAAGCGTCACGTGCTCTAGAATAGGTGGCCGCACTTTCTCCTCTGCTTTCTTCTCGCTCTCCGTAGCGTTTGTTGAGGCTTTATTTGCACGTCGAAACTCTCGAGCTTGTTGTGCTTTGATTTGCCGAAGAAGAATAGCTGTCTGCTCTATCGTTGTTGGATCGTCCGGCACGATTTCCGCGATGTGCACCATCTGCCCGTCCAACCAGTAACTCTCGCCCTCTGGAACACCGTAAAAGTAACCGCGCTTGTTATAGCCGCCCTTTCTGTGAAATCCGAGTGGTAAGCGGATTTGACTTTCTGCCGTCGCCGACTTCGGAAAAAACTCTATGGCGCTGCAATCAACACCTAGCTCCTTCACGAGCTGCGAATTAAAATCGAGAAGATCATGAGCAGAAACCGGCCGGGAAAAGAAAATCCAAAGGTGACCATCGCGCCCTTCCCGCACAGATTCCCGGTGGGGATGCAAACCGCGTTGTCTCAAACCCTCAGCGAGCTTAAGTAATTCGCCACTATCATCGTCACTATCCCAACAGCACCACTTACACGTACCAGTCTCGCTAAGCGCCGGAAGCGAAAGCGTGTGTATGCCGTGCAGGTGATCGCGGATAGCTCGAGAGATCGGCTTGAAATCGGCATCACCTTGCTTCTTTTTTGAATAGTGCGCACGTCCATCCTCGTCGACATTTTGCACGTAATAGCAGTCCGATCGGTTTAGGAAACGAGTAGCAAATTTAGCAATAAGCCTGCCTCGCCACAACAATTCCAGAGTGTCTGCACTTTCGGGTTGCTCTTGATGCCAAAATCGTTCCCACATGTTCAATCCAACACCATTCGCTACCATAAACGATATGCATTGGTCATCAGTCCACAAAATTCCTCACACCCCTCACACCGTTAATTCGGAAGGTGTAAGACCGGAGACGGTAATCTATACCGCGTCTTACACTCTCACACCCCTCACACCGCGATTTTTTTATGTCTGAGATTTTCGAGTCGAATTTGTTTCGCATATTCAAAAAGTGCCGAGCAAAATTCCGCGAAGGAAAAATTTTTCTCTCTTCCCTTCGATACGCTCTGGATATACGCCACCATCCGCGATTCACACTCAGTCGGCCCGACCTTCACGGACCGAGAATATGACAGGGCTTCGAATTTCGCTGCTTGAATAACAGTTCTTATTTCAGCGACATTATTTCTAAGGTGTAATGAGGTGTAAGGGTGTAAGGAATTATCGAAAGATAGAACAGTATTGCTTTTCGGAGTTTCGGATTTTCTTACACCTGGAGGTTGTAATGGTGTAAGGGGTGTGAGATTTAGGGCGAATGCGGGATCGTCGAACAGGTTTTCTCGCATCATCTAACTCTCCAAAATCTTGCTGGGGATTACGTAGAACCGCTTCGTCTTTTTCTTCTCGGGCTCGTACACGGCTCTTGAAGTCTTGCCGTCGGGGTCGCTTTCGAGCATTCCTTTCCGGGTCAGAGCATCCGATACAACCTTTACAGCGAAACCTTTACACGCCTCCTCAAAACCTCCCGGAGTGAGCAAGAAGCGAGCATCGCCGTCAACGTAACCAACGAAACCACCATATATATTCTTGTCCTTCCGCTGGTCTACAGCCCACGGAATAAAGCGTGTGAACTGATTGCTTTCGATAAAATTGCGCACAGCCTTTACCGCTTGAGCGTCCTCTTCTGGCTCATTACTACTGCGATTTGCAAGCCATGCCTCGAAGCAAACTTTAGCCGCAGCAAAAGACTCCGTTTTTGTCCAACCGGTCAAGCCTAATTCTGTGGCGAGCTCCCCAGCTGCAGCCGTGATAGCAAACTGTTTAGCAACGCGAGCAACCTGTTCGGTAGCACCTTTCGGAAGATTCTTCGCAAGCCATAGTTCTTGCCCTCGACGGATATTCCCTGCCGCTTTATCTCTCTCCGCGGCCAGCTTTCTAATTAGCTCCAATCCGGGTCCGCCGTACACGGTTTTTGCTTGCTCGTTCAAATAATCAATGAAGTCACCGGCGGTATCAAACCCGGTAGGAACGAAATCTAAAATACCGAATCCTTTTTCTGCATTCGCGGGGATGTTCACCAGCCGAACAGAATGCCCAGCGCGAGAAGTCTTTCCGGACGAGGTAATATGAGAGCTTACCTCCACTTCTCCCGAACTCAAAATCCTATTGCGCAAAAGTTTCGACTTACGGGCATCTCCGTGAATATTCCCTCTTCCCTTACCTGAACCGTTACAGAGCGTGTAAATTGCTTGCCCAACGAGAGCGCCGTCAGCCTGCCCAATTTCGTCAAGGACTAAAGGCAAGTCGCAACGAGAAGAAGCATTCCCTTCGAGACCTACGTTCGTACTATTCCAAGTTAAGTTATAGTCTGGGCTTGAAAAGAAACTCGTCGCGAGCTTAATGCCTGTGGATTTCCCGACACTGGAGCCACCGACGTAATGCACACCGGAAGATTCTGCACCGATTAACTCCAATATCGGCGCAGAAATAGCGGCAGAGATCATGTAAATCAGACGATGCTGACCGGTGCATTGCGTTCCGATTCTGGCAACCCAATCCTCGTAAGTTCCAACCTGTTTTAGTTGGGTCGTAGCAGCGTAGTTGACCTGATAAACAATTTCTTCTGACGTGGAACTTTTGCCAATCGTTTGTTCCGGAAGAACAAACACGCCTTTGTACCACCCTGTCTTACTTACGCATGTCACTCGGGCAATTGGCTGCTGAGAGCGAATATATTCGGACAGTTTTTCGTGCATAGACTTTCCGGCAATGTCAAATCCTTGCGCGAGCAAGATGCCTCTGTATTCAGATCCGTCGCCTTTCAGCATTTGCGCGGGCATTGTCCAGCGCCTTATCTTGCCGTCGGGATCTTTGAACTCAAGCAAACGGCCCCAGTCCAAACCCGACTCGTCTCGCGTAAAAGCCAGAATCTTTAAAGGTCCACAAATTCTGCGCTTGGAGTTATTCCCCTCGATAGAATAAACTCCCGTGTCGTCTGCCTCAAAAGGAGTTACTTGATTTGTCGTTGTGGACTTAGTACTATTAGTGGTATCGTTCTTCTGTTTCTTGATTTCTGTTTGCGCCGCCTCTTGTCCGGAGGCGGCGCCTTCGTATGCGTTTGTTTCGGTATTCATTGTTTACCTGTTGAATTGATGGTAGGAAAAGCGCCCTCCCCGACGGCTTTTCTATTGACCCAGCTTTTGTAGGACGTATACGCCGAGCTGAGCGTCCTTACGAATCGCTGCGACGTATGCCGCTAGTTCGCTTGCTTTGACCGCTGACGAGCCGTTGATGCGTGGCGACAACTGCTTGTACAGACTATTCATGTCTCGCAGGAAACGGCGCAGCTCGGTCAAGCGGTCTTCTGGTGTTTTTCTGCTTGCTCTTTTTTTAGGCATTTTTACTCCTTGCTGTTTTGAAAAAGTAGTCCACTAAGGCGCTTTGTGTATCGGGATCAGCCTCATCCGTTGCAAGTAAGCGCTGTCGAATAATCGTCAACCTACCGAGTAGCTTGTCCAGTAGTGAAATTCGTTTCTTCTTTGCTTCGGTTTGACTTTTCTTCTTCTGCTCGTGCAGCCACCTCGGCTCACCGTCTACATATTCTTCTTCGTACTTAAGCATTCGTCCTCACCTCCGACTTGGTTCGGTCTGCGATAAACCGATCTAGTGCTTCGGCTGTGAAATATTTCCGTTTGTTAAACTCCGTATACTCCGGTCCTTTGTTGTCGGCGATCCATGCGCGTAACGTTTTTGGATGTACTCCGAGCCTTCTAGCGGCTTCTTTCGTCCAGTATCTTTTCTGTTCTTCCATTCGTTTTCTCTTGATCGGGCGGCACCGCCATCGGTGCGCTCTATTAACAGAATAAAGGGAAGAAAAAGCCAATCAATAAACGATAGTGAACGAAGAGGTCTAATCGTTCGGATCGGCTCTAGTAGTGGCTTTCACTAATTTCCTTGCTATTTGAGCGGCTTGAGATATGATAGAAGTGCGCCGGGGGAGATTCGAACTCCCATGGAGAACTTTTCGAGAAGTTCACTCTATCCAGTTAAGCTACCGGCGCATAGATACCGGCATTGTTTGCGCAGTGCCGGTTTTTGCCTAATAATCCAGAGTTCCTTCAGAAGCAGTCGAAACGGCGAGATGGTGAAGCCCGGACAACTCTGCAATAACATCGTTCAACATTCGGTTGAGATAAAAGTATCTTTCAAATGTCTCGTTTTTAACCTGGTCGAGCGATGGATCAAGATCCATACTCATCTCGTGAAATTTTTGTTTAAGCGCCCAAAGAATCCTCGAATGCTTGTTGATTCGGCACTGGTAGAAGGCTGTGTCGTCCTCATCGTCCGCACAGTCGTCAGTAAGCTCTACCCCGCATTCACTGCAAATCTTTGACGCACAATTCGTGCAAATATCGCTCAGTACTTCTTCGTCTTGTGTTTCCGTGGTGGTATCGGACATTTCCTTTCTCCTTTTGAGATGTGTTGTATCAGGCGACTCGGAAACGCTCCGGGTCGCAGGTGGTTATCTATCAGTTAAGCTTTTGAAACTATGGGCGGTGCTTACGTTCTACGGCAACGTGCCAGCCAAGCATCTAAATCGCGCTGGTCGTAGTAGATGCGTCCGCGAATTTTGTAATACGGTAGCTCGTCTGCCGTGTTGGTTTTCTTTCGTTCAGAGCGCTCGTTAGCGAGTGTCTTCGCTTTGACGTGTCCGTTAAGGTGCTTTTCGGTTTGTCTTGTATTCAGCAGATATTTTGCTGGTGGTATGTGGTTTTCTGTTTGCATTTTCCTTCTCCCGCTTCACCCGGGGATCGTCCGGGAATGAGAGAGAGAATAAGGGAAGACGTTCGGGCCGCTGGAGAGAGTGGCCTAAACTTTTTCCTTCGGGTTTTTTAAATATCGTTTCAGCTTGCGGTCAGTGGTAGCGTAGGCGGTGCCTCGGTTGAGTTCTACGACCCTTACTTTGACCGCCTCGAACGATAGTTTCGGATTCTCGCGATATATCTTGTTTGCATCTGACTGCCATTTTTGTATCGCGGCTTCACGTTTCTCGCTGGATCCATATCTGCCGGTGTGTCCTTTACGAGTGGCTTGGACATTGATATCTCCCCTCCGGTACTCCTCTTCGATCGAACATAACTTTAGGAGAGTTATGTTTTCTCCGATAAGGAATGCCGCTCGAATAGCATCTTTTTTTGAAAGTTTTTTGTTGAAGGTGTCTAGGTGGTGCTCAAGGGCGCCGAAAGCGGTTTCGATGTCATTGGGTTCCAACACCCACCCTCTATATTCTGCCGGAATGGACGCCTGAAGTTTCTCGTTTTCTTGTTCTCGCTGTTTGTATTCGGGCGACTTCTTATACCACTTCCACAGCCTACTCTTAACTGTGTCATAGTGGTCAAACCACTCTTCGATTGACCGGAAGTGTTTTACTTGGTTTAGACTAAACACCTTGTCTTTCTGTGGTTTACCCTTCGGCATTGCTCGCTCCGGGTTTGGCAAACTGTCCGAATAGTGCTTGCGCTTGCTCCATAGCGGCTCTTACAGGTTCGTAATTGACTCGTTGATATCTAGCAGCTGCAGCAAGCGATTTGTGACCAAGTGCCTTTCCAATTAGCGGGGCGTTCACGTTTGCGATCGCCATATAACTGCCCATGGTGCGTCTGAGATCATGTATTCGCAAGTCGGTTAACTTGGCTCGATCTAAAATACGTTTCCAGCCGGTCTTAGGTTCGACAAGGTGCCCGCTTTCGCTCTTAGCAGAAGGAAACACCCATCCCTCTGTTTCGTCGCTGTAGCGACCCCTTAGGACACCTAAAGCTTCTTCGGTCAGTGTAACGTCCTGAGGGTCTCCGTTTTTAAACTCGCTTCCGGGGATGTGCCATGTCTTCCGCTCCCAGCTAATCTTCTCCCATCTCATCGCTAGTACGTTCCCTTCTCGCATAGCGGTATACAGGGCCAATAGAACGAAGTCGCGAATATCTTTATTGGGTTCTTCGTTTACTGCTTTCATGAACGGTTCAAACTCGAGAGGCTGGATAAATCTCTGTCGTCCTCCGCTCTCAACTTTGCATTTATCGACACCGACACACGGATTGGCGCATTCGATTACATTCTTGCTAAAACCCCAGTTGTAAATGGCTTTTAGATCGTTCAGTGCTCTGTTTGCCAGGTGCTTTCCTCTGTCGGTGCCGATCTGGTTAATACACTTTTGAACTTCCAGCCTTGTGACAGAAGATGCTTTCCTGTTATCCCAATGCGAAAAGCAGGTCAAATAATTGGATTCGGTTGTTTTCCACGTCCTTACCCGGTTCTTTGCGTAACCGTCCATATAAGTAGTAAAAAGCTCTCGAACCGTTACTTCAGCTTTCGCTTTTCGCTTAGCATCCGCTGGATCTAGATCCCTGCAAACGTCCGCGTAGTGCGAGGCTGCAATATCCCTAGCCTGTTGGACGGTAAGTCCGCTATTGCTTCCGAAATCCCCGTACTCGCCGATGTTAACCAGCACTTCCTTTCCGTTGCGGGTGACCGAGAAGTAAAAGCTCTTTTTGCCTGTATCCGAGACGCGCAGCATGAGCCCTTTTGCTCCTGCATCCCAGTATCGATCTCTCTTGCCTTTCTCGGCGGCTTTAATAGCCCTTACCTTTGCCTCGCTAAACACTAGCTTCACTCGTCAACCTTCTCCTCTATTTTCGGGCCAGTTATGGGCCAGTAATCGTAGCAGAAAACCGAGGTTGAGAAGAGATTCTACGGGAAAGCGGAAGGGCTATAATCGCTTAATGGGCGTATGTTTGGGGATATCTGGAGAAAATGCGGGAATGTATCCCCGTCTCCTTTGCACGGAGAAGGTCAGGAGTTCGAATCTCCTAGCCTCCAGGTTTTTAAAGATGAGGGTTTTCGAAGGTTTTCGGAGATCCTCGTTTTGTTGTCTATGTGATGCTCTGGAGGAGCGCTTCGTTTACACCGAAGGGGTTAGGAGTTCGAGTCTCTTACCGCCCAAGGCTTTTGGGGACTCTGGAATTTCTCCCCCTACGGTCCCCCTACAAAGTACATCAACGTCACAGAATCTGTAGAGATTCAAATGTGCGCGGTGGTGCCAGCATGACAATCGATTTGCATATTTTAGAGACAGGTTTGGTATGAATAGTCTCACAACTGCGAAACATCGGATCTAGTCCGCAGGGGTGTGGGTTCACGTCCCAGCTCGCCCGCCCGCCCAGTGTATAAGCGATTCCGGCGAAGTGATGACGAGAGCAAAACGTAATGTGACGCTTCAATTGCCACCGGAGTTTATCGAACTGTGCAAGCATGATTTGGTGTGCCCGTCCTTGATTCTCAGAGGATTCATCGCTGACTTGTGCGGAATAATGAATTGGGCTTCGGATCCACGAATCGATGGTTACAGCAGCAATGGTTCTGATGAGCGTGATTTCGCCCGACAATACTATGACCGCGTCGGATATTCGTACGAAGGCGAATGGCGTCGTCAGAACGAGACTGACAGAAAGATACCTTGCGCCAAACCGACATCCACGGACTGTCGCTGCAGACAACGACGCGCCTTGCGAAGCAAACTCGAAGAGAAGCATGAGTTCGGTTGAATTCCAGTCAGCCCTCAATAGCCGGCTAAAGATGCGCGGAGCATGAGTTGGACTCAACCATATGCGCCCCCCGGTCTCAAATTGCGTGCAGTGTTTCCGCCGAACTCAAAACTTAATACGAGCCGCAAACTTAACTATCCTGTTATCGGGATGCCCTTCTGCATCTATAGCGCTCGGCAACTGGAACCAACAGTAATGCTGTGGTTTATCAACACTGGTTGCCAGCTATGATAATTGAAGATAAGGCCAAATAGCGGCCGAGCACAGATTTAAAACCCGTTCAACTGTCGTTCTTTTCACCTCGTCTGGTCTGCCTGCGCAGACATGAGGTTGAGGTAATGGCGGCTCTGATAATAGCTTTGTTGGAACATTCGGAACACGGTGCGCAAGTGGCAGGCTGTCTTGAGCAAGTCGGTTATGAAGTTGTTGTTGTTGGTTCGTATCCACGCGCCAAGGCAATTCTGCAAGAGCACACTTTTGACTTGATCATCTCAGATGTACATCTGGAAAACGGCGGTAGCGTCTTTGATTTCCTGAAATGGGTTAAGAGCGAACCGGTGTTGCATTCTATCCCGTTTGTCCTCCTTAGCGTGCAACCGACCAAACTGGCGAAATATCTAGCTGATGGAGTGCAAACAGCAGCTCGCATGTTTGGCGCGGCCAAGTACATCACCATGGAAGAGTTTGCTAGTGCCGATTTCGTTCAGCAAATAGGAGAGCTGTTGCCGCCTGGCCGAAGCACAGTTTCAACAATAGTTACGGAAAGGGGTGATTGATTATGGTGGCCAAAATATTAGCGTTAATGGAACATGCGAAATCGATGCTGCTGATAACGGATAGCTTGGAGCATTTTGGGCATCACGTATTCACAGCGAATAACTTTCAGGATGCGATGGCGATTCTCAGACAGCAGGAAGTAGATCTGATAATCGGCGATGTTCACTTGCAGAACGGTGGCAGTATCTTTGATTTTTTGCGATGGGTGAAAGGTGATCCCCACATGCGGGCGGTGCCTTTCGTTTGCTTCAGCACCGAGCCAGTAGAAGTGCCGAAATATCTTTCAGATGGTGTAAGGACTGCGGCACGCGCTTTGGGCGTAGCGAGGTACATCACTATGGAAAAATTTGACCGAACCGCTTTTATTGCAGAAATTGATTGGCTGCTGCCAGCGGACCGCGTCGGCAACTATTACGCGGATAATAATGGAGCCGTCCGCGATGGTGATGGTAATGGACCTTTGCAAAACGGACTGTTTCAAAAGCGAAATCCAGAGACGCTCTGAACTCCTGTTAGAAGGTCACAGTACCTGTAGCTTTCACTACTTTGAAGAATAGGGAGAAATGGACTATGACTCGTTACCTTATCCGATTAGTGCTCATTGCGGGTACGTTTTACTTCCTGTTTCCAATGATTCCTGGAGTTCAATTCCATGGCAACTTTCTTCATGCCATTTTGGCGGGTGCCGTTTTTGCGTTTTTGGGCTGGGTTGTTGAATCAATAGCAGTGGGCATCAGTGCGATAGTAGCAATTAGCACGTTAGGACTAGCACTTATCGTCCTTATTCCGGCATGGTTGCTGGGATTCTGGTTGCTTCCAGCTGTTGGTCTCAAACTTTTAGCGAACCTCATGCCTTCCACTCTAGCCTTTTCCGGCTGGATGCCAGCTATTTGGGGAGGGCTCCTCATGCTTTGCATTGGTATAGCTACCAACGATGTTCATAAAAAAGTAAGAAGAGTACGGCGTGAAAGTGAGGATGCTTAGTGCAATGTGACGTTGTTGGAGTGGTGAGATGGCGGGAAGCTATTCTGTCTTCGCTTTAACCAAGCCACTTTTGGCTGCTTCTTATATTGCTGGGGGACTGCGTATCTATGCAGACCGCGGGAAAGCGGTCCCTTCGATTGAGGTCTTGCTCAAGCCCAACGGGAACTTATATCAGGTGGGTTGCGCCATACGGCTCAGTTACTTTCCCCTCCACAGAGGTTTACCCATGGGAATTCTCACTTTTATCCTGTTTTTGTTTGTTGCAGCAGCCTGTGCTTATCTCGGTGAGCGTTTGGTTCCGGGCGTTGTGCCGGGCGGATTCCTCACTTCGGCCATCGTCGGCATCATCGGCGCTTGGATAGGTGGCAGAGCTTGTCTTGTCTTTAAGTCGTTCTGATACAAAGCTGCCGTTGTCTGGAACTTCGGAACATCTGTTGAGTTCTATCATTATATGAACGCCGAGAGACCCATAATATTAGTGGTGGATGATAACCCCACACAGCAAAAGGTTATCAACATTTTGGCCGAGAAGTTTGGCTTCCTAACTGTTGTTGTCAGTTCAGGCAAAGAGGCACTTAGTGCCATTGCGGCCTGCGACACGTGTTTCGATGCGATCCTTATGGACGTAAATATGCCTGACATTGATGGGATTGAGTGCACGAAACGGCTGAAACAGTTTCTAAAAAACCAAGGCACTCGAATGACTCCGATCATTGCTATAACGGCGCGGGCTAGTGATGAGGATCGAAAAGCTTGTATCGAAGCCGGAATGGACGACTATTTGAGTAAACCTTTCGCGGCCGACGACTTCCGTCGCATGTTATTGAAATGGGCGTATAACGCGACGCGACCTAATCTGAGATTGCTTCCTGAGCGAAAGAACTCAGCGGAATCCAACTAGGCGTTACCGGCGGTGCCCAGGTGATTCGCGCCGTCTGTCGTGGTGGAGCAAGGATAACTAAATTCGGTTTACAGCCGTTCCTTTTCTCGAACCGATAGCCATTGGGTGGCAGCCTGCGGGATGAGGTGGCGGAACGACGTAAAATGGGCACACTGATAACAGTTTGCGAGATCTTAGCGTCCGCTTCGTTGACAGAACAAGCGAGCGATCGTCGATCCAAGACTAATTCACCGCACATCCGCAAACAAATTGGCCTTAGCCCCTGTGTTCATTACTCTTCGAAAAAGTGAAAGCCCATGCCGATCGAAGACAAAGCCGCTTTCGAATCAGAGCAATTGAAGCCATTTGATATAACCGGGGCATCGGCATATGTTCGTGGCTTAGCTAAGATGTCGACGAGTATGGAAGACTTGGCTGTCGCGACGACCAGGTATTTGTTCGATTCCTTAACCACGGAACCAGGTTCGCTCAAAGCATGTGCCCTGGTCAGGTTTTTTCGCACTATCGAGTTTCAACATCTGGAACCAAGATTGCAAACGATGGTTTGTGACGCGACTGGCAAAAAACGGCCAACGGATAAATGCCTTACTTTGCTCGGATCGGCGGGCCTTGAAGAAAAGTGGAATCGGCGGCAAGACAGCACCGGTCATCAGGTGATACCACTTATTAGTCCGGAAATTGTAGAAGAGTCACCAATGATCGCGCGTCTCATTACTCAACTGGGAATAGAGATCTCCACTCTATTCACAGCACCGAAATCGCAAAAGATGCAGTTCAACGACCCCAAAGACCGCGATTACAATATCTTCTATGTACCGGACGCGCAGACAAGCCCTTTCATTCCCGCCAAATCCGAATTCGTTTTCCCTTATTCAATACGTTCTGTGATTGGCTTTGGCTCTCTTTTACCGAACGGCGATCTCTATGCGGTCGTATTGTTCTTTCGCGTATTGCTTCCAGATCTTATTCCGAAGCAATTTACAGCGCTGGCTTTGAGCACAACCATTGCAGTGCTCTCAACTCCGAATGAAGCCATTTTTTCATCGACTGTGGATTAGGACAGATCATCCATTTGATCGGAACTCGACGGTTCCGACTCCATCAGTGGAACAGGCGCACAAATGGATATGTTGCCTATGTAATCCAGGTTACATATGCGCGAAACAAAACGTGAAGGTCCCAAGGGATCTAGTAATGTAGTACTAAATAAGACGTCAAGCAAGGATGGTTCGCACCTGAGCGGTTGTCAGCGATTTATAGTGTTCAAACTCCATCCTTCTTTGGAACTATGCCTGAAGCAGAAGACCAACCCAAGAACTTGCTGCTTCGCAGATTGCCGAACGCTGTCGCGCAAGCCGTTATGGACGCCGCTGAGTTTGTTCATGTCGACTTGCGAGAGAGTTTAATCCAGGCAAACAAACCGCTTCAGTTTGTAGACTTTCCGGAATCCGGAGTCATGTGCATGTTGACTCCGATGGATGATGGCAGCTTGGTAGAGATTGCCACCATTGGAAGGGAAGGGTTGGTTGGCGTGTCGCTCGTTCTCGGAGTAGAGTCCGTCTTCGAGATCGCTTTTTGTCAGGTGCCAGGCACAGCATGACGGATTCCGAAAGATCAATTTTTAGATCTGCTCGAAAAACACGACAAATTGTCGATACTATGCCGCCGTTATGCGATGGTCCTTTTTGAGCAAGTGGCACTCAATACAGGATGCAATCGCTCACATTCAGTTGAGCACCGCTGTGCACGATGGCTTTTGCTCACGCATGACCGGTGTGACACGGACGAATTTCCGCTGACGCAAGAATTTCTTGCGACTATGTTGGGTGTGTCAAGATCCGCGATCAATGGTGTAGCTCTATTGTTGTCGAAAGCCAAATTGATTAAATATGTGCGTGGCAAGATAACCGTTCTCGACCGCGCCGGACTTGAAGAACTTTGTTGTGACTGTTACTTCAAAATGCGCAAGTGCTTCGATGAGGTTGTAATTTAGCTCGAACGGAACGCTATCAGTACCCAACGAACAGATGGACGCAAGAAAACGTGTTATTCTGCCCAGGCTCCGCTTGATTGACCGACATTTATAAACCAGCCTTGTTTTGTCGACGCTTGTCTTTGCTTTTAGATCGATAGTGATGAAGATCAATACCGGAAAGACCAGCTTTATAGACGCTCTCAATGTGGCTATCGGCACCGCCCGAAGGTCAGTCTCAGAGGCGGATGTCTACATCGACCAGAACGAGACACGGCCCCCTAAGGATCGCCGTGTTCTGATCGACATTCTGATTCCCAGCAAGAACTCGCGGACCTGCTGCTTAAGAACGCCTTGAAACGCAGCTCCACTGCACTGGGATAATAGAGGGGTGGTCCAAGATATGCGGCAATTCAAGAAGACCAAGTGATTCCTGCTTCCCCACGATTGCTGAAGGTCCTCTGCATTGCTGCAGTTGTTCTGATGTTTGTTGTTACAATCATCGTGGTGTCTCGTCAAGGGTTCGAAAAACCGGCAGATATAGCACAAGCACCTAAGAAGTCCTCTGGTGAGCGAATGAGTGATAAACAACTTGACGCACTGGCCACGCTATTGCATGTGGCTAAAGACACTGCTGAACCGGCAATCTTGAAGGATGGCAAGTTCTCTCCCTTCGGCATCGGTTTAAACGCAACCGGGCAAGCACAGACATTCACTTTTGACCCCATTCCAAACGAGACAGCCGACGACCGAGCCGGTACTGTCCGCGAGTTGCACGGTATTTTGGATGGGCTATTGGAAAAGAAGACCTATGAGTCCTACGTGATCTGTCAGGACATCTATATCGGGAGCGAGTCCGGTGCGGAAGCGATGTTGCTTGAGTTCCGGGATCGGTGGGGATTATCAAGGCGCGCTGTCATGCGATATCACAAAGGCGCAGGCGGAAAAGTCGAGTTTGAAGACGCTGATCCGATTGCAAGTGAGTGAATTCGTCGTCTTCGATGTGTCCCAGTCAGCAAAGGATACCTCGAACGTCAGTCGCTAAACGGGCAAGGTTTCTTCTGCATCATCTCAAAATGGTTGATTTTACAGAAGATACGCAACGGTAGTGCACCACGCCTGCACCCTTCCTTCTCGCAGAGTACGTCGTTCCGTTCTTCGCCGAGACTAGGCAGGACGGGACAATAGTCTGTATCGAGAGTTACCTAAAAACGTAGTGTAGAGTTTTATGACCAATTGCTTACTCCTTCCGCTAATACTGGCATCGCTATGGACTGCATCCGAGCCAGGCGATACATATGGCATGATCGACGCGAAAGGGCGATTTGTTTTGCCGCCCGACTACTGCTATCTCCGTCCGGTAGGAAAGAATAAAATACTGGCGCGAAAATCGCAGAATGATGCATTAGTCGTATTGGATCGCAAGGGCAGAAAGCAAAACTTTCAAATGCCACCGAATTGCGAACTGGATGGCGTAAATAATGGCCTTATCTATGTCAGGAATCAAAATGGTATGGGAGTTATTTCAGCGACCGGCAAGTGGATCTTGCCAACGGAATACGCGAGCATCCAACCTATGTACAAATCGAAAGGATTTGTCGTCTGGAAATCCGAGCATACCGAGCTTGTTCAAGAAAACGGGCGACTTATGGGAAAGTACCCCGCAGGCACACAACTAACCGAGTATCAGCTAAGCGACGGTTTAATCGCTTGTCGCTTCGCCCTCACCTGGCCCAATACTTCGATTAATACATATGGCTATCTGGACAAAACTTGTCGGATCGCCGTTGGTCCTTCATTTTCCATGGCCCGAGCCTTTTGCCATGGGTTAGCTCCAGTTCAAAAATATGAAAATCAAAAATACGTAGGAGGATATATCGATCGACGCGGCGAGATGGTGCTGGGTCCCTGGGACAGCATCCTACCGCCTGAACTTAGCGGGAAAGGCCAGACGTACATTCAAGTGTCCTCTGGCAAGTACGTGAAACTAGCACCAGGTCGTCACTTAAAGAGCGTCAGCGAAGATGAATATCTCGCCCACAGGGGTGAGCCTTACGGTACAAAGCAATTCGTTGTCTCGCGGAATTCGAAATTTCTTGTCGTGAATGGTCTTGGTACAGTAATGCATAGTTTGCCCGACAATTTGGTCGGCGCACAGGGGGCGCCGCATGGCGGTTTGATACCAGTAGCTTTTGGCGGTGGGAGCAGAGAGATGGGCCGCTTCGCGCCCCTTGATTCCAAATGGGGATTTGCCGATATCCACGGAAACATTGTGATCGGCGCGAAATATGACTTCGTTTCACCTTTTGAGAATGGCCGGGCAGACGTTCGCGTTCATAATGGCTTGGGCGAGACTTGCTGGGGGCAAATTGACAAACGAGGCAATCCACTTGTGCAGCCGATCTATACCGAATTCGAGAAATGCGCATCCGACCGATACCTGGTGAAGAAGGCAGCGAATCACTTTTCGACGGACAGTTGGAAAAATGCAGATAGCGATAAACGCAAGCTTTTCTTCGAGTTCCTTAAGAAATACAATTTAATCGGAATGCCCAAAGAACAATTGATTGAACTCCTCGGGCAGCCGACTCAACTTGATGGTTACGACTTTTATGCCTGGAGAAATGATCAAGATGTGGTGATGGGCACCGAGCTAATGTGTGAAGGTGCAAAGGTTGCCGCGTGGCGATATGTCAATGCGAAACAGCCGGGGGCATGGATTTCCGAAAACGTTGTTTTTCTCGAAGACTCTTTGCCCGACGAGATGATATTTGTGCCTAAGGGAAAATCGTGATGGGGCACAATCACCTCTGCTCGGTTGCCTGCAGGCAGCCGTAGGCGGGGTTGGTCTGCACACTACTGGGCGCTTATCTAAAGCCTAAAACATGCACCAAGGGAGCACTTACTGGTGCCGTCACTAAAATCCATCCGAAGAGAGCTGTAGAATAACTCGCAAAGGACAACATCGAAACGTTATCAATTTGGAACGGTCCGGTTCTTTTCGCTGCGAACTCGAATGAGCCGGCGACTAAGCATCCGAGCACAATTCCAGCCCCGATATAAGTCAAACCGGAGTCAAGTATTGTTAACGCCGACCAGAGTAGATAACACTTCAATTTTAGGGGTCCAATCTCTGTCCAGTTACCGCTCGAACACAAGTGACTGGCACCGTACCAATCGTAGAAAATGAAGGTGTCTCGAAATGTCATTACCGCCCTTGAAAAAATAATGACGACGGAACAGAATGCGCTGGCCGCGACATAATAGGGCACAAACTTTAGTCTCGTTTTAGCGAGAGGACCAAGCCTGCTGGGGGATGTTTTGGCGATATCTAGTGTCCGAATAGAATATTCGTCTCGTCTGCCCCGAGCCGCAAAAATCAAAAGCACTAATAGAAAGGGCGCAAGGTATCCGGCTGCCTCGTCTTGCCCGTGCAGTTTTGGAAGCCGCGGCGTCTGCCTTTCCATTTTGTAGAATCTATAGTTGAGCAGCTGAACATCGTCTGCGGCTTTGAATAGAGGCTGTTGATCCTTAAACCCGGTGACAGTCATTGCAAGGATGATACAGCCCGCCAGAAGCTTCAAAATCAAGCCAGTCATGCTGCTCCGCAAATAGGCGTGGTTTCGTCCGTTGATTGTAGCTCATTGCTATGAATTCTAGCCTCGGTAAATTGCTTGTTATTGTGGACACGCTCTGCCAGAGAGCGACGGGGGTTCGTAGTGCTATTAGCGCAGGGGCTTACGGTGGCACCAATAGTGGTGCTAATTGCCTAATCGTGCGTTTCTTGTACGCCGTTTCGGCGGAATTCGTGCCGACAGTGTGCCGGTAGTGTCTCTCACTTCAATGAATGAGGGCGGTGCAATCCGCTCATCCCACATGATGAGGTTCGAAAATTCAACGCCGCGCGCCGAAGGATAGCGCATGCCTTGAATGGTGCCGTTTGCGTAAACCGCACGGGCTAGCACTTGTGTCGGACAAAAGACCTTCTTGATCATCTGCTTACGCCAAGGTCCGGTCAACTCTGTCGCTGTCGTGCCAAGCGCGGTTTGAATAGCCGGGTCTGCTATATCAAGCACGCGCTCGAGATTCACCTGAATGGTCAATGCGACAGTAGGATTTGCCACCAGGTGGAAGGTTTGGTCAGCAACCAAGACGATCCTGTCTAGTCGATGGTACTCGGCGTGCGCAGTAACCACATCTTCGGCGGCGTACAGCGCACTTGGCCCACCCTTGGGCGTGTATCGTTGCCCATTCATACCAGGACCGAGCGTAAACAAGGGCATCATTGGGTCATAGCGGGTCAGGGTTGCAAAATCAACCAGTCGGTGCAACAGTCCCGTATATTCTCTCAGCGGCAAACCTGCAATGATGTCAGGTAACACGGCTTCTGGATGCATTAGCTTGGATGTCCCAAGAGCGTGTCTTCAACCATCGCGGCCACGTCATCCACGTGTCCTTCTTTGATGTAATCGATCGGCAGTTCCTTGTCGAGTTCATCATTAGGCGCATTCAGCCAAATGCGTAGCCCTTTGATCGAGCCGGTAAGCTTGAGCAATCCCCAAGCAATGCGCTCAAAACCTATGAGTTTTGATTGCACCGATATAGAGTCCGGCGTCTTGTACAGCGCTTGTTCGCCCGCTTTTATTGTCTGTGCCAGAGCAGGAATGGATAGTCCAAACATCTCTGCAATGAGCTTGGCGTCGAGCCTGCCGCTGTCACTTCGCAGGTCATCCACGATCATCTTCGGTAAACGATAGCCGCTAGACGCATTTTCTTTTGCGCCGCGCACCAGTTTCAATATTCGTTGCACAACCTCGTTAGGGTCCACAGGACTCTTGACCATGTCCAGATTTGGGTCTTTCTCTAGAGCTGTCCAATCAGGATTGCCGGACATGAGCAAAATAGGGATAGCTGGATTGACTTCGCGGACGCGCGCTGCCATCTCCTTGCCGGACATATCCGGCAGCTCGTAATCCAGCAGAACAATATCAGGCTCATTTACAACGACGGAGTTGATCAGGTCATCAGCAGATGCCGCTTTTGTCAGGGTCAACTGATCAGCGCCGGCTACTTTGTTCAGATTTCCTAGGCAAGCATCTGGATCCCAAACCGCTGCTTTATAGAGCTCAATCATGAGCTTCCCTCTCTTGTTTATACTGAAATTATACCGTATTTCTACCGCGGTTGTAACCGAATGGGGTTGGGAAAGCTGTCCCCTATGTGCAGCTACTCTGAGGGCATTCTTGTCGTCTCGGGAGCATGTAATGATTTCGCACACAGCGCTGATAAATTAAGCGCGCACACATTACAGTCCCGCCCCAGACCATCTCCGCAGCAATGGATTGGGCAATGGACCTTGATTAATTGACCCACAGACCGCTACACTGCGCTCGTGTCATAGACACCCCGAAGGGGGATCGCCGTGTCGCGCAATCATTCTGGAAACACGACCGCATATTGGTTCAGGTTGCGAAATAATTGTCTCTGGCGGCGCCCTATTGCCACAACACTAAGAGTTAGACTGGCCGCGGTTTCTGTTACCGGAGCGCTCTTGTCGTCATCCGTTACGATAATGCCTTCGTTCGCTGTCGGCGGAAATGAAAACAAAAGTTTGATAAGACAACATCTCGTTGCAACGGGAACGCCATCCAACGCGCCACAGTCTCCCCCACAACCCGAACCTACGCATCGCTCTCGCCATAGTGCTGACGATGGCGACAACGACAACAACGACAACGACAACAAACAGGCGCAACAATGTCGCCTGCCGATTGTAGTGAGCTACCGCGAGCGGGATGGAGTGGTCGTCCACCCGGAGCGAGGCGAAGATTCAGATTTACGGGAGGACCGCCTCCTGGTCAGCATAAACGGTCACCCAGTGCGTGGAAAGACGCTCGCTGAGATACGCAAGCTCTGCTTAGGCAATGAAGCAGAGCCAGGAATTGTAGGCGTGGTGGACAATCATGGCGATTTTCAGACTTACGAGTTCAAATGCAAATGGCTAAGCAGGATGCCGGCCGAAATGCAGAATCAGTCGCTGACTGGGTTAAGAGGCATGCTGTATCAGTTTGACGGCACAAATGGTCCCGACTGGAGCATCGCAACAAATTCGAACGATTTCTCAGACGCTTCCAACCTGGATCTATTTACTGCTGCTTCAAGCCGAAACAATCTCACGATTGCCAGAGACGACCCTGCTACATCTGATGCTTTGGTCGACGCCGTAGCGATCGATTCAATCCGTTGGCTTATCACCGAAGGCAGTCTTTCTGAGGCAAAGCGCAATCTCAAAATAATCGATTCACTGCCCGTGTTCGACAACGACAACCCGCGATTGCTCGACAAGAATTACGCGCCACTGTTGACTGCGCTCGATCTCGCCGGTGAGAACGAGGAGGCAGCGAAATTGGGACACTCAGTCATCGCCGCAGACGAGAGCAAAAAGTTCTTTGGCATGGGTGCTAGTAGCTATCAAGATTCACAAGTTCAACTGCCAATTAATAAAGCGTATTTGCGCAATTTAGCCAGAACTAAGCCTGCCGACGTCCCCGTGTTTATCCGCAATTTGCAGGGGCAGGCGAAAACGCGTGGCTTTTTCGGTGGCGAGAGTGCGTTGTGGCTGGGCGATTTATATGAGAGTATCGGTGCGTACGATAAAGCAATTTCCTGCTATGACACTTATGTCTCTGAAAGAGAGCATCCTGGCGGCCGCACTTTCACGAAGGACGATTCTCCCGACCATGCACTGTCGGAAGCACGTTATCACTGCTATCTGCTTTTCCGGCTTGCACAGTTTTCGAGTCAGCAAAACTCCACGGAAAAAGCCATAAATTATCTGCAACGCGCCAGTCAGGTTTATTCTACTTTTTTCACGGAAGAGCAGCTGATTAGCATTGAGAGTTTGTCAATGTTCAGCCCTTCACCAAGTGCGGTGGAATTGGAATTGGCTTGCCAATATCTTAAAAACGCTGATTCCGACTCGGCGATCAAATACGCTAGAGCCGCGCTGGAACGCATTCAGAAGTGTGAAGCAACAGATCGAAAAGTCACAGCTACCGCAACCGTACCGAGTCGCGAATATATTCTTAAGGGGCTCGAATCGGGTAAGTGGACAAATATAGTCACTGCCGTTTCTCCCATCCAATGGCAGGGCGATCCGACCACTGAAGACCGAGCACTTATGTCCACTTTTCTGCGTGCGGATAAAGCCATTGCCAGCGGTGACGTCAAATCAACAAATGAACAGATCAAAATCTTACTCCAGCTGTACAAAAAACGAGTGATCATCAGGGAGTATCCACGACCGTTTGTCAATGCGTACTGTTGTTTGCTTCATTTGGCAAGACACTTAACCGACAGCGGTCAATATGACCAATCAACCAAGCTGTTGGAGCAGGTACGCAACGATGCGACCTTTCTTGACCAGACAGCCGTCACTGCTCTTTTCATAGACATTGAAAAAGCATTGAACGCCGAGTTCTCCCAACACCCGGAGCCTAACCTCTGGCGGACCGTTTTCGATAAATGGAACTGCGGTTATACAGACTACGAAAGTCTGCGAGCGCTCGCTTGCCTTTATCTCGAAGCAGGCGAATACAGCCGTGCCGAAGTCATGCTGAACAAGGCTCTCAAACTTTGCAAAGATGAGCGCAATCCGAATGCTAGTGTGGCGTTTAGCGCAGCCCTGATTTATCTCGACAAAGCATATCTTGCTGCCAGCACATCACATTTCGAACAGCTGCAAAAATATGTTGACACGGCACTGAAAATTGTTGAATCCATGCCAATTTCAGCGGCTTCTCGAAACCTCGATATTTTCAACCGTCAGGTCATGTGCCGGACCGTGCAGCTTTCCCGGTTAGCCAGACTAAACGGGAAATCCGAAGACGCGGAGAAAATACTCCGGGATGTCATCTCTCGCATGGATAGCAAAAACTGTTGGCTAGGTGTTTTTGAGACTTCCGACCGTCCGTCGATGGACACCTCACAAGCGTATTTCTATGGTTATTACGGTCGCCTGCTATGCGATCACAAGAAATTCAGTCAAGCTAGACCCTACCTCGATAAAGCTGTCACCGGATGCCACAACAATGTCCCAGCCTTTTTGAGAGTTGTACGAGCAAGGTGTGCCGCCGCGCAGGGCGACTACGCAATTGCGGCTCGAGACCTGGAATCGCTAGTCGAGTTTGGCGGAGTTTTCGGACTTTCTGTGATGTCGGTCCAGCCGAAATCGAAACAGACCTATGCCCGCACCGCAATCGAATACGCAGGCAAGGCGAAAGAATTCGATCGAGATGAACTAGGAAGGCTCTACAAACAACTGGCCGATCTTCTCAACGATGAGGCTTCGAGACCTGCAAAGCTTGAGTCGCTAAAGAAGGCATATGAGGTGACAACAGATGGTTCGCGCGATAAGGCGCAATTGGCGCAAGACATCGCCAATCTCACCGCCATGAACAGCTCGGTGAATACCAAGCAACCTTCCCAGGCAGACCTTGTCGCCGTGTCCAATATGCAAGAGTCTGCCGCCATCCTCGCCGAGAAAAACAATCAGCCCAATGCTGCTCAGTTGTGGATGAACCTTGCCGACGGCGAGGTGAATTCAAAACAATATGACTTGGCGATCAGGCATATCAATAGAGCGATCAACCTACAGGCCCCAAAAGACTTTTACGGTATTGGAGGCAACTCTATATCTGGTATTTCTGATTGGCCGATTAGACAGCTTGCAGAAGCTGGACGACCAAAGGATGCCGAACAGCTCTATCAGACCATGCTAGGCAAGACTAAAGAGCTTTGTGGTTCAAAAAGTATCAGATATGCTGGTGTTTTGGCGAAACTGTGCATTTTTTACACCGCACAAAACGATCGAGAAAAATCACTTGAGTATTTAAATGAACTTCTCGCGCTCGATCCGCGCAAACAGGAACTCGGTCAACGTTCGGCTAGTCCTCGGCAGGAGTTTGCGGATCAAGTCTTTGGACTCTTGTACAAAAACTGGCAAAATCCACTGCCAAAAGAAATACTGGAAAAATTTCTCGAAGCCCAGAGAAGCACGTATGGTTCGGACGACGCCCATGTTGCACGCGTCCTCGCGAAGTTGGGCATTGTCGAAACCAACAACGGTAACTATGCCCAAGCAGAAAAATATTTGAGGGAAGCCATCGCCATTGATGCTTTATATGGAGACGATTGGTTTGGAACCGCATCTGGTGCTAAGGCAGCAATAGATAGCTTATTGGACCTCGAGCACAAAACGGCCGAGCGTGAGAGCATGAACACCACCTGGAAAAACGACCGCAGCGAGACTGAAAAGCACTGGTCGATCGCAGAAAACGCCACCAAGGAGAGAGCCAAGGAATTTTACGATTGGTGGCACAAGAAGGCCCCGTATGGCTACCGTTGCCTTTCTGCAGCGATAAAACTTCTGGATTATGCAGTCAAGGAAAAAGATTGGGACCGCGTTCGTGAACTAGGCCCGGAATGTATAAAGATACTTTCTCACGATTCGCTTCTTGCCGTCGGTGGTTGCACGCCAAGCCCACAGCCAGCTGCGCGCAAATTTACTTGCTTCAAGTCGGTCATCGAAGCTTGTCTAGCTTCAGGACATGCCGACGAGGCTCACAAATGGCTGGACAGAGCCGTCTCCGAAGAATCGTACGAACCACTAACGGAAGAACTGATTTTTCTAGCTGAAATTGAAGCTGCTTGCGGCAACAAGCAAGCAGCTCTAGCTTACTGCAAGCGCGCTGAAGCAACGGTGCCCAAATCCGATGAATATAGCTATTGGCGGTGGCCAGTGCACCAGATCTATGAGAAACTCGATTCGAAGGAAGATCTCAAACGAATCGACGCTGACGATCGAGCCCGAATGCTCATTCGACAAGAAGCAGATTTGAAAAAGTTTGAAATAGAATACAGGCAAAAGCTTCAGCATGCAGCACAGCTTAAACAGCCGCCTCACGTGCCATCGACCGCCGCGATCAGCCGGTCAGGTCCAGAAGCGGACGAGTCGATCGAACCGAAAGAAACTTTGATGTTTCCACCTGTGGAAGCAGTCAAAGCCAAATACCTCTTCAATTACGCGGCGTACGCGAGCGAAGAACTCTGGCTAAACGCGGGAGCGCATGTGATCAAACACCACATGCGTCAACCTTTTTCGTCCTATTCATTTGCAGGCAGCTATTCAGCGATGGCTTCATTTCAACCTCAGCACCAGGCAGGCAACTTCCTCTTCATGTACGATGGACCGGCTGGAAGCCTGGTGCCAAAGTTTGAATTGGCTGAGGGGCTTCAAGGTTCTGGAGTTCGGCACGGAAATTTCGCCTCTGCCCCCCACTTTTATAAAACCTTTAGTGCGCCTCCGCCTGTGATGGCAATCCCATTGAAGCCGGCTCTCGAAGCACCCTCAACTGCAACTGTTCTTGCAGGAAAAATCGACAGACTGATCCTGAAAGCCGGCGATTATATAGCGGACAACGTCTCAACGAATAGCATCGTACTGCCTGCCGACGGCAGAGTGCGAATTTTCATCAAAGATGCAAAAGCTCACACGGCTCCTCTATTTATCGAGAGACGCAAGTCAATCTTAGATATTCAGTACGAAGACAAATTGATCAAACCAGCGTTTGAAGCCACAGCCAAAAGCTGTATCAACCTGGTGCCCCGGAACGAGGCGCCATTCCCACGAGCCAGTCTGGAACTCTGGTATAACGGCAAAGGTGAAATCAAGCTAGGCGAGGACACTAATTTCACAGGTATTATTTACGCGCCCAATGCGATAGTCAGACTTGGTAAGCGAGTCACCTTTTGGGGCGCCATGGTGGCACAGACGATCGTAGTCGGTGAGGATTCTCAGATCATGTATCAAACCAATCTCGAAAACTGGTCAGTCGGCAACGAGCCGAACAAGTCAAGCAAATCGTCCCAACGATGAACTCGATGAGGTTGCCCCATTTTCTGTACCAGTCTTAAATAGACAAATTCTCTTCTACAAGCGGTATCTGATCTTTTGAAGCCGCAACTGAAGCGCATATTTGTGTGGTGTCATGAAGCCGAGCTGAACTCCCCCTGTGCACGACTGGGGGCAGGAACCGGCGGCGAAGCCGCCAGGACGCCGTATAAACGATTAAATTTCGCATTTTGCGATAATTTGTCTTTGCCGATCTATCGCATTTTGCGATAAAATCCCCTTCATAGGGTTTGAGGATGATCATCGAAAATCGCAGAGCTGTCGACAAATTCATCGCTAAGCGCTCTGATTCCCGGGTCTCATTTGCAGAATGGCTCGAAAAGATTGAAGCCGCCCGGTGGACTAGCCTCGTTGACCTGAAACGGACCTTCAATAGCGCTGGTTACGTCAAAGGCTTGGTCATTTTCAATGTCGGCGGCAATAATTTCAGAGTCGTGGCCGAGGTCGTTTACACAGAGCAAGTCGTTCGCATAGCAAGGGTCGGCACGCATGCCGAATATGATGGGCGGAAACTATGAGCACCGTACATTCAAGCAAAGAATACCTGGCGCTTATTAAGCGTTTCCCGTTGCGGCCAATCCGCGATGAGGAAATGCTGGATCTTGCTTCGGACCTTTTCAGTGAGCTTGTCTTGAAGGCAGAAAGCCGTACACCCGACGAAAGCGATTATCTGAGCATCCTCGGCAAGCTGATTCGAGAATATGAGGCGCATAAAACGGCGGCACCACGCATGACACCGCAGCGCTCGCTTGAGTCGTTAATGGAGGACAATAATCTGAGTCAATCAGAACTGGCAAGAAAGCTGGAAGCACCGCAGTCGGTAATTTCCGAGTTCCTGAACGGCAAGCGTGGATTGAGCAAGTCGCTTGTACTTAAACTGTCCGATTATTTCAAAGTTTCGCCGGAGATCTTTTTGCCATCCCAGACTAAACAGTAGAACGGAGTTAGCATGTCGAGCAACGATTTTAGAAGTGAATGTAGTGCGCTCGACAGCGAGTGAAAGCCTTGCTCAGAGTTTCGCTAATTGGCTATGCCGGCAATGAGTCTATTTGACCCTCTTGAGATTTGTTTCTGTTGCTTGTTGCAAGTATGAGTTGCCAGAACCTCGCTACCGCGCAATGTATGCAACTATATTCGAGATTCGAGAAGAATCACGTCTGTCACGTACTCGGCTACTTGCATAGCCTTGATACTAAAATCTAACGACTCGAATCTTGCAATGTCATCCAGCCAGGAAAGAAGGGTCTCTAAAGAGAGCTCTTTGCAAATTGTCTGGAGAAAAGAGTTGCGCGATTGCTTCGGAATAGTTAATGCCATGTCCTTTAGCAAGAAATTACTGTTCCAGCCGACACCAGGCTTACTCTCTGCAAGTAAGGCGAATGATAATTCTTCAGCCCGAAGAAGATCATATGTGTTAGCAAGCCAAATCAAGAAATCCGCTCTGAAGTGTGCTGAATCGATTGCCAAAATCTAGCGCTGATGGTCGCACCAGTGCTTTCTCACTGTTCGAAGCTCTTTCTCTCTACGAGCCTAACCCGGCACCGGACGTCCTCCAAGTTCGCATTTCGCTTCACGGTTGGGTGCCGCTGTTGGACCAGAGCACGATGGTTATATTTCGGGAGTTTCTTCCAGGCAACGGGGGAGCCACGCCTTTTTTGGAGACGATGCCCAAGTTTGTCGGTCACCCGTCCTTTCGATCCGATGGGAAAGGAAAAACCACTTCGGATGTTTGTTACCTGAAAAACGCTGTCGCCAAATTGACATTGCGCTCGGTCAGCAGATAGTTTCTAACGGTCAAGTTTGTTCGCATAAGGTCAACTTTCTTCACACAAGGTCAACTTTGTTCACACAAAGGTGAGTTTATTCGTGTCTTCCAATTTGACGTGTGATAATGTCGCCGGAGACCAAACAGGAAACTTGGATCATGGAAAAATTCGTCTTTGCTGCCGTCGTAACTGCCGTAGCCGGAATAATCTTCTATTCAATCGATGAAGCAAGCGCATCAGCCGATTTGGATTCAAAAGTAACAACAACGGCAACAACCACTGTTGATTTAAAAACCAACGCGAAATAACTGCATCGTTCTCGGTAATAGAAAGTAGATGTTGGTCGTTGCATTTCGGATCAGCCCTTAGCTCTTGCTATCTCTGAGAGGGCTGCCCTGATGAGTGAGCTCAACGGCAAATGGTGCACAAACAATTTTTTTCGACTGAAAAGACTTACCGTACTTCTATTTTTACTTGTTCTCTATCAGCAATTCTTCAACCAACAAATTTGCCCAACCGCACACGCGCATTCAACTGACGATGCAGAGTGCAAAATAGTCGAGCAGCAACATAGCTTAGTGGGTCAAGTGCGTACGGTTATTGCCAGAGATGCGCTTCGTATTGATTTGCTCTGGTCGAAAACCTATCTCATTGCAAAAGCGCCCGATTGGCGTGTTGTCTTTTACAATCCGACGAACAAGTCAGCAATGGATATGCCGCTGAAAGAATACCTTGCGGATGACCCAAATTGGCAAGGCTCGAACCGTTTTCGCGATCTGAGCGGAAATAAAATGAAAAGTGTCGAAGCGCCACTAAATGAGCTTGGAAAAATCAGGTATGCAGAAAATGATTGCCTGAAATTCGGAATTCTGAAACTGGTGGGGAACAGAGTAGATCCTCGCGATCGCTACCAAGTGTATTTTTATACGCTTCCAGACGCTTCGATTCGCCCTGAAATTTCGCAGATTCTCTATCATTTCTATTCGATTCGGAATGATTCAAATAGAGGCATTCCTGTTTACAGCGCTCCCGCGCACCCTACCAAGTCTGCCTCATTGCAGCATGATATCGGTTTTCTTGCCAACCTCACGTCCAGTGATATGGGCCCGCGTGTCACCACATCCAAGATCAGCAAGGGAGCGTTTCCTAGTAGTTATTTCGATTATCCAAAAACTTACAAGAAAGTCTCCTATGAGCTTGATGTTCTTTCTGACCCCAATAGACAGGGCGCGGCAGAAGACATGATCCGCGAGATGAGATTCGGTGAAGCGCCATCTAGTAACGCTAAGAAGTCCCGGTAGGGGTGAGTGCGCGCGCCAATACCGTTTCGTGGTCATGGATTCACCTCGGCGTGTTGCTAACTCCCCGCTCCTTCCCGATATAACGCGCTCGAGGCCGAATCATACCGCCGTATAGGCGCTGTTCGATAGCGTGGGCTATCCAGCCTGCGGTTCTGCTGACGGCGAAAATAGCTGATCCCGATCCGGGTGGCAAGGCGAGTCCATAAGAGATGGCTGCCAGTCCGACATCGAGATTAGGTTCCTTGCCCAGTTGGTCTCGCACAAATTCGACAATTTCGACCAGGCGCTTCAACTGCTTGCTTGGGCTGGAAATGGACTGTGCCGTCTCTATCAGCAAGCGCGCTCGAGGATCGCCGGCTTCGTACAAGTCAGAGCCGAAGCCAGGAACTCGATCGAACTGACTCAAATAGTCTTTCAACCAGGCTTTAACGGTCTTGTATCTCAATGATCCGTTGACAATGTCTTCAGCTCTTTTGCTAGCGGAGCCGTGTAGACTTCCAGTAAACGTACCCAAAGCGCTAAGCAGGCACGAATACAGAGACGAGTCGCACGAAGCGGCTACCCGAGCGGCGAAAGCAGATGCATTCAGCTCATGGTCGGCGCACAGAACAAGACACCTGTTCATTATTTGAGGCCGCTCCGTTGAGTTGTTGCCGGAGAGCGCGTGCAAAAGTGTCTCAGCAATTGGATAATTTCCATTCGAGATATATTTATCCCGCCCCTCGCTTATTCCAAGAGAAGTGGCCATGGTCACAACCACCTGGCGAGCCGCTTCAATGGCATCATCAGCGAGAAGTTTCCGAGGTCTTGGTTCGGTTATCTCCAGAGTTGCAAGTAGAAACTTGAGTAGGTCCAATTGGTCAATGTCAGCCAAGATCATGCTTTTCGCTTGTCTAGGGATAGGGAGCGGCTTAAGTTTCGACCATGATTTTTGACTTCCTCCTCCGGCCCAAATCAGCTCGGCCACCAGTTCAAATGGTTTATCTTCCAAGGCGAGAGCAATAGCATCCGTGCCTCGATAACTATGACCACTGCTAGTGATCTCCGTGATTGATGATTTGATTACCGGCCCCG
Organism: Oculatellaceae cyanobacterium; assembly: GCA_036702975.1. Lineage (GTDB taxonomy): Bacteria > Cyanobacteriota > Vampirovibrionia > Obscuribacterales > Obscuribacteraceae > DATNPX01. The sequence goes on along the minus strand of DATNPX010000015.1, from coordinate 47,145 downwards.
TCCAAACTGCAGTTTCGGTGTCTTTGGAACTTTTGAAACCACGAGAAGATTGTCGAAGTTTGATCAGATCGCTTAGCCGGTAACAACGCTCGCGCCCTTTGCTGGATGGAATGCTTTCCACCAAACCGCGGCTTGCGTATGCATATAACGTTGCCGACTTAACGCCGAGAAATTCTGCCGCCTGCGAACCAGTCAAAAATTTTTCAGCGCGTTCAGTCAACTTCCGCCCTAATTGGCTGTAAGTGCGTCTGAGAGCCCAATGGCAGCAACAGCACAGCTAATCTTATCAGATTCAGTTGATGCAGCCGGGAGACCCAACAAGGCAGAGACCTACATGTTTCGACCCAAGACGAATCTGAAACATGTTCCGAGTCAAACACCCAACATTAACAAAAGATGTATTGATTGCTTTCGATCAATATATCATCATTGCAGCAGGTTTCAAAATTAGCTACTTGTCGCTTTGATTCGCTTCAGATCCTGATCTGTAGCTGGTTTTAGCGCAACCAATTTCAAGAACAGACTATCCCTAAGGCAGACCATTCCCACTCAAAATGAGGTTCAACATGATGCGTCAATCTAAAGCTGAACAAGTCCGTCTGTTAGAAGCTTCCTGGAAGGAAGATTCTCGTTGGCACGGTATCAAGAGAGAGTATTCAGCTCAAGATGTAGTACGGTTGCGACCCTCAATTGTCGTCGAGCATACCCTGGCACGTTTGGGTGCAGAGCGCTTCTGGCAGATGCTCAACAACGAACCTTATATTACGGCTCTTGGTGCCTTGAACGGATCGCAAGCTGTGCAGATGGTAAGGGCTGGGCTAAAGTCAATTTACCTCAGCGGTTGGCAGGTTGCCGCAGATGCCAATCTTTCCAGGCAAACATATCCAGATCAAAGTCTTTATCCGTCCAATAGTGTTCCTGATCTGATCAGACGCTTGAATAACGCACTTATGCGAGCCGATCAAGTTGATGGATGTGACTCAATAGAGGAACGCGACTGGTATGTGCCGATTATGGCTGATGCCGAAGCTGGTTTTGGCGGTCCGGTGCATGCCTTTGAGCTAATGAAAAGCATGATTGAAGCTGGCGCCAGTGGCGTACATTTCGAGGACCAGTTGGCATCGGAAAAGAAGTGCGGACATTTAGGCGGTAAGGTGCTAGTGCCGACCGCTCAGTTCATTCGTACGTTGACCGCGGCTCGTTTGGCTTCGGATGTACTCGGCATACCGACCATCATCGTCGCCCGCACCGACGCTTTGGGCGCCACTCTTTTGACCTCGGATATCGATCCTGCCGATCGTCCATTTATAAAAGGAGAGCGCACAGTCGAAGGATATTTCCAGGTCAAGGACGGGATAGAACCGGTAATCGCACGCGGTCTCGCTTACGCTCCTTATGCAGATGTGCTCTGGTTTGAGACATCGAAACCCGATATATCAGAAGCCGAGGAATTTGCTGCAGCCATTCATGCTAAATTCCCAGGCAAACTTCTCGCCTACAATTGCTCGCCTTCGTTTAATTGGAAGCAACAACTAGACGATAAGACTATCGCTACTTTCAACGAAAAGTTGGGTTCGCTCGGTTATAGATACCAGTTTATAACGCTTGCAGGATGGCATGCGACCAATATGAGCGCCTTTAGGCTCGCTCACGAATATGCAAGAGAAGGAATGACTGCATATGTACGACTCCAGGAAGAGGAATTCTCAAGCCAGAGTCTCGGATACACCGCAGTCAAGCATCAACGTGAGGTCGGCACTGGATATTTCGATCATGTGCTGAACACCATCAGTGGTGGCGAAGCTTCAACAGGAGCATTGAAAGGCTCAACCGAAGAGGAGCAGTTCACATCCACTTCAGCGATAGCTCCGGTTTTTGCTCCATAGGTTGTTTGGTCTGCCGGAATCTGTAGAGACTATTCTCGCGGGTGATCACTTTCGGTCATCCGTGAGACCATGCATTGACATGAGATAACTCAGTCTTTCAAATTTATTGAAACTGAAATCAGAGCGCGCGAAGGAAGGCTACCAAATCACGCTTCTCATCCGCTGTCAATTTGGTGCCCAAGACCAAGTTGAAATATTCGACCGAATCATCAAGCGTTGGAAGCCGATCGTCGTGAAAGTAAGGTGGTGAATCATCCTGGCCTTTGAGAACGAAATCATATAAAGTCCAAATCAATTAGTTGGCAAGTGACTTGTCTAAATAGTGCTTAGTTGGGCATGGTGAATGCAAGCGACTTGCTGTCGTAGTACCGAGGCCGTTAACTATTTCTTGTTTCTTACAAGCAGTATGTGAGAGGAATAATGACTACATATTTAAAGGCTGCCATTGAAAGTTTTGCGCTGCTGTTCGAGCACTGGAACCATGGAAAGGATTTTGACGGTAATACCTTTTGGTTCGCTGGTAACATCTTGCACGGTGCAGTCGACTATTTTGGTGTAATGCAGGATTCAGGCGTTCCAGACAACACAGACGCGGAAATCTTTGTTCTAGATGCACTCAAAGTGTTTGATTCGATAATCAACGAACCTGACCCATTGCGTTGGGCTGCAACTGGTTTTTGGCTGGATGATTTTGGATGGTGGGGTGTGGCTTTTGCAAGAGCTTTAATGCGGCTGCAGTTGAACGACAGTTTGAAAGAACGTGTCAAAAAATACGCTGATAACTGCTGGATCTGCATGCACAATGGTTGGGACGACAGCCTTGTTGGTCCTGATGTCCCAATTCGGGGTGGCGTTCCAAATACTACAAACGATGCTGTCCTCGCAGGCAAGAACTGTGTTACCAATTCATTGTTTTGGCTCCTCAGTCTTATGCTCCATAACTTGGAAAAAAATTCGAAGTATATCGATCCAAAAACCAACAGCGACGAATGGTATCAACAAGCAATTAACCTGAGGTTGCTGTTCTCTGATGAGAACTTGGTTCGCGAGAGATTCAAGGGTGCACCTAACTTCGTCGACTGGCCCTGGTTGGGAGATCAGGGACTTTTCCTCCAATGCTGCAAGACCATAGAAGTGACAGACCCTAAGCGTAAATTTGCTGTGGGTCTCGCTGATGCCGTGGCAGCATATCGCGTTCGACCAAGTGGAGTTATCTCCGAAGGACTTTTTCCAATTCCAAAAAATCAAAGTACGTACTGGTTGGCGTACGCGACTGGTAAAGGGATTTTCATGAGAAATCTTCAGCTCCTTAACAGCAGCCTTGGAATACCCGGGCCCTACGCAGATTGGATCAAGACGAACGCGACTGCAGTTTGGACCAATCGATTGAAAAACAATATGTTTCCATTCTATTGGGATAAGGAACTTCCTGAGCCCGCTTCTGCAGACTGGGGCTACAAGGACAGCATAGCCCCACTGGTATTGCATGCAAGTGGCATGAGTGCGCTAACAGCGGCTGCTAGTTTGTTTCCGAATGAGGAGATTCCTGGGTCCAACAATCCGTAGCAGTAACCGACTAACTGAAACTAGGTTCCTCGGCGGCGCTTCGCTGTTTACTCGCGACATCTTGTTCTGTTTTGACTGCCAATTTCTCGGCGAATTTGGGCAGTCTGAAACTTAGTGCACAAGCGACAAACATGCAGAGTGCGCCGAGCCAGTAAGGGCTGCCCGGCCCGAAAGCATCGAATAGACTACCACCTGCGATGGGTCCAAGTATGCGGCCTAGAGTCGACATTGACTGACCGACTCCCATTACTCCTCCAGTTTCTTCTTCTGGACTGAGCTTGGAAAGGAGACTCGTGCTTGATGGATTATTGATGCCTGAGCCGGTTGCTAGAATTAAAAGTGCAATGCAGAGAACGATCAAACTATGCGTGGCTGGGGTGAGAAGCAGCCCCACTGCCATCAATGCCGTGCCCACTCCGATCAGCGAGGCGTCTTGATACTTTTTGCCAATGCGCCGAATCAGTCCGCCCTGGATTAGCACCATAACAAGACCGAGTCCGACGAACAGACAGCTATTCTTCATTAGATCGAAGTTGAAATACTTGTTCGTCAAAAGTACCAGCGTCGTTTCCATGTTAGCGAAGGCAAATGTCGAAATGAAAATGATGAAAAGCGATGTCGCGAATTTTGGGTTGCAAACAGTACTCAAATAAGTCTGCGCACCGAGTGCGAAAATATTATGCGCGCGACCACTGCGGACTTTTGGTTCCGGTAGATAGATTGATGTAAAAATCACGTCCACGAGACTGAGCCCCGCCGCAATAAATCCTAGTGTGTTTGGATGCAATCCGAAGTGACAGCCGAGACCAGCTATCGCAGGACCAAGCACGAAGCCCAGACCAAATGCAGCACCGATCATGCCCATTCCTTGCGAGCGATATTCAGGTGGCGTTACATCTGCTATGAACGCTTGTGCCACTGCGAGATTAGCGTTGCCAAAGCCGGCCACTATGCGCGACACAAATAACATGGCAAGAGAGTGAGAGAACCCCCAGATTGTGTAGCCAATGGCGGAAATCGAGAGGCTGATGAGCAACACGGGGCGGCGCCCGATTTTGTCGGACAGGCGTCCCCACATCGGCGCAAAGAAAAACTGCATCAACGAATACGAAGTAAGTAATAAGCCGACTTCGAATCCTGTGGCTCCAAACTCCTTAGCATAGAGCGGCATCAACGGAATGATGATCCCAAATCCGATCAAGTCAATAAAAACAGTGAGAAACATCAGGCCAAGCGCCAGATGCATTTTGTACTTTGGATCGTTTTTGTCTTGAGTTTTGCCAGTTTTCATTGCATGCAGTTGTGAAGGGACGGAACAGCATTTTACAACTTACAACTACGCAGGTGAGTTCGCTATTTCTGATGATATTTGCTGAACGTAACAGGACAAGTGCTGTTTAGCGTGAAGATCCTCTCGAATGTACTATGATGTGCGCCAAGCTTTTGGAATCCCGACGTCGTTTTATTTATTTATGAATTCAATTCAAGGTCAAAGAACAGCTGCTTTCTTGAACCTGGCGCGTATTCGAATTGCGTTCATGGTTGTCATATCCTGTGGCGTTGGGTTTGTGCTTGCATACCAAGGCACCTTTGACATCGTACGTTTTATATGTGCATCGATTGGAACTGGTTTGCTAAGCAGCGGTTCGTGCACGATTAACTGTTACATAGAACGAGACCTCGACGCACTCATGCCACGCACCGCTGGCAGACCGATTCCTGCCGGGATTGTTTCGCCTGGATTGGCTTTGTCTTACGGAATTGGTTTGATCGTCGTCGGCACAATTTTGCTTATGACTGTCAACCTGTTGTCTACCGTCCTTGGTCTAGCAGCAGTTGCCATTTATTTGGGAATGTACACACCAGCCAAGCAGTGGACTTGGCTGAATACATCAATAGGTGCCATTCCAGGCGCGATTCCACCACTTATCGGTTGGGCTGCCGCTAGTGGCACCATCGGTCTTGGCGGATGGATTCTCTTCGCTCTGATGTTCATCTGGCAGCACACGCACTTTCTGCCGATCGCATGGATGTTCAAGGACGAATACCGGGCCGCCGGTTTCAAAATGCTACCGTCAATAGAAAACGGTGGTGAAAAAACTTTTGCCTTGACAATAATTACGGCGATTTTATTGCTGCCACTGTCGGCAATGCTCTATTGGTCAGGAAATCCTTTTGTCGGACCTGCATATTGTTTTGCATCATTCCTTGGTGCAATAGCATTGATTTTCAGTTCAGCGCGTTGGCGAATTAATCGGTCTCGCGAAGGAGCACGCACGGTACTCCTTCTGAGTCTTCTCTATCTTCCCGTGTTGCTTGTTGGCGCAGTTATTGATCGGTTGTGGCGATGGACTTAAAGAACGCAGATTTCACTTCTATATTCAATGTGGCTACCAGCCAGAATAAATTGCTGGTCGACATCCACTGGTTTACGCTCGCGATTTGTGCCGTCATAGGCTTTGTCGTCGCAGGAATTCTGATCACCGTTATAGCCAAATTCAGAACACATGAGGATGATGACGGCAGCGAGCCGAAACAAGTCGCTGGCAACCCTCGATTGGAGATTGTCTGGACGGGCATTCCGCTCCTCATTGTCACCGTTCTTGGAGTGCTTACCGCGGTCGTGATGATTACGGTCAATGCACCAGTAGGCACGAAGAAGCCTGATGTCATCGTGGTCGGTCACCAGTGGTGGTGGGAATACCAATATCCGAAATATGGCATCACAACTGCCAACGAGTTGTATTTGCCTGTCGGTAAGAACTCTCTGGTGGAAGTGCGTGCAGCAGACGTTGTGCACTCCTTTTGGGTAGTGGCATTCGGAGAAAAGATGGACGCGATTCCCGGGCACCCGACGAATATGTGGATCAATCCAACCAAAACTGGTCTCTTTCTCGGCACGTGTTCTGAATATTGTGGAGCCCAGCATTCTTTGATGCGTATCATCGCTCACGTCGTTAGTCCCGGAGATTTTGACGCCTGGGTCCACGCACAACAGGCGTTGCCTGCACAGTCAGACGATCCGGCTGTGGCGCATGGCAAACAACTTTTCAATTCGGCAACTTGCGTTCAATGCCACAGAATCGAAGGCGATTCAGTAGCCACTGCACGAATTGGTCCTGATCTTACACACATTGCTCAACGTGGCACCCTTGGCGCCGGAGTGTTGGAAAACACCACCGACAATCTGGCCAAGTGGATGCAAAATCCGCAAGTATATAAACCGGGCGTTTACATGCCCAACATGCGCTTGACCGACCAAGAAGCGCATGACATTGCTGTTTACCTGGAGAGCTTGAAATGACAGACAGCACGCTGCATCCGACGCACAAGCCGGTCAACTGGTTGCCCGAAATACCTGAGTATCAGGGCATCTTAAGTTGGATAACTTCTATCGACCACAAGCAGATCGGCTTGATGTACATCATCTCCGCTTTCGCCTTCCTCGTGCTCGGTGCGTCGCTTGGGCTGACCATCCGCCTCCAGCTGATGTTTCCGATGGCTCATGTCGTTTCTCAAGAAGCTTACAATCAAATTTTCACCATGCACGGCACAACGATGGTGTTTTTCGTGGGCATGCCTTTGCTCTTTGGTTTTGCCATGTATTTGACGCCTCTAATGATTGGTGCGCGTGACATGGCTTTCCCCCGGCTGAACGCGTTTGGATACTGGGTGTATCTTTTCGGCGCCGTAATGCTCTTCTTTAGTTTTCTGGCGGGCGGTGCTCCGGCTGCCGGTTGGTTTGCCTATCCCCCTTTGAGTGAGAAGGGGTATCTATTCAATAGCGGACAGAACTATTGGGCACTCAGTCTATTGGTCACTGGTATCGGTTCTGTGGTTTCCGGTATCAATATAATTGTCACCGTCATGACGATGCGCGCTCCAGGCATGACGCTAAAGCGAGTGCCGCTTTTCGTCTGGATGATTTTTATGGATGCCTTTCTAGTCGTCTTCTCTCTGCCGGCACTCAACGCGGCTCTGGTCATGATCTTGTTTGACCGCACCTTGAATACCCACTTCTTTGATGCAACCATAGGCGGTTCTCCGCTCCTGTGGCAACACTTCTTTTGGTTCTTCGGGCACCCAGAGGTGTACATATTGATTCTGCCCGGATGGGGCGCGATTTCTGAAGTTATTCCGGTGTTCTCGCGCAAATTGCTTTTCGGGGCAGGGGTCATGGCCGCCTCAACTGTTGCCATTACCTTCCTCAGTTTTGGCGTATGGGTTCACCACATGTTCACGACCGGACTGGGATTCGCCCCGCTCTACATTTTTGCGGTAACCAGTCTATTGATAGCGGTTCCTACAGGCATCAAAGTTTGGTCATGGCTGGCTACGATGTGGGGCGGCAAATTGCGATTTAGCGTGGCTATGTTGCACGCCATGGCATTTTTGATGCAGTTTACGATTGGTGGATTAGGCGGTGTCATGTTCGCTGTCATTCCAATCGATTGGCAGCTCACCGACAGCTACTTTGTAGTTGCTCACTTCCACTATGTGCTGGTGGGAGGCATGCTGTTTTCGATAATTTCCGGCATCTATTATTGGTATCCGAAAGCGACTGGGCGAATGATGTCTGAAACCTTGGGCAAGTGGCAATTCTGGCTGATGGTAATAGGAGTCAACGGAACCTTTTTCGTCATGCATATCCTGGGCATTCTCGGCATGCCTCGCCGAGTTTGGACGTATCCGGCCGGGATGCCGGGATGGGCGGAGCTAAACTTCTTCTCTTCTTGCTGTGCCTTTATATTGGTTGGTTCGATGCTTCTTTTTGTTTACAACTTGATCTGGAGTTTTTATCACGGCAAGACTGCCGGACCAAACCCATGGAATGCCTGGACGCTAGAGTGGCTCGCAGAATCGCCTCCGATTCCGGAGAACTTCGAGCGCGTTCCGGTTGTGCGAAGCAGGCGCCCTCTGTGGGATCTCCAATTTGGTAGTGGAGGCGATGGAGAACGACATGCATAATCACGCAATCACAGCGCCGCCGGTGCATCCACTCGATACTAACGTAAAGATCAACAGAAATGTACTAGGAATGCTAGTCTTCATCGCTTCTGAATCGATGTTCTTTTTATTGCTGATCTTTGCCTACGTCAATTTTCACAGTCAGTATGGAACGGGCGCCATGGCCGCCTGGCACCTGGATGTGGTCAAGACCGGCATGTTCTCGATTGCGCTCTTCGCCAGCAGTTTCACCTTGTGGCTGGCAGAAAAGGCCCATGAAAAGCAAAGCGGACTCGCAATTTTGTGGATGCTGATCACCATTGGACTGGGTGCAACATTCATGGCTGGGCAAGGGTTGGAATATTCGGAGCTGATTCGAGAGAATTTGACGATCAGCCGTGACATGTTCGGCACCACTTTCTTTACGCTCACGGGCTTCCACGGATTTCACGTGATTGTTGGTTTGATACTGTTGGCAGTAGCGCTCTGGATGATGATAAGCACCAAGCAGAAGGGAATAACGGACGCTGGATTGCTGTGCGTTTCTTTGTACTGGCACTTTGTTGATGTGGTCTGGGTAGCGGTCTTTTCAGTTGTTTACCTGTGGAGATTCGTGCATTGACGCCTGAATTTTTGGAACTTCTCCAATCTCACTGGGAGCCTGTCCCGTCAATCGCTATCGGTTTGATCGCGATGATTGTCGGCTATCTCTTTGGCACTAAATTCAGAATCACATGGAAGACTGCCCTCTTCATTCTTGGCATTGCGGTTCTGTGGATCGGCCTGATGTCACCGCTCGATGAGCTGGGCGACGAGTATCTGTTTAGCGCACACATGACGCAGCACATGATTCTGGAATTTATTGGTCCAGTCATGTTGGTTGCTGCTCTGCCAGAAGAGATGGTGCTCAGCTGGATGAAAATAGGTGTGATCAAAGCAGCAGAACGAATCTTGGGTAATCCATATTTCGCACTGACTGTGGCTACGATCGTTATGTTGGTTTGGCACGTTCCGCCGATTTACGACCTGACATTAGAGAACGAAACTATACATATCATTGAGCACCTGACTTTCATGGCTTCAGGCGCTATGCTCTGGTGGCCGGTGTTCAAGCCGATTCCCGAAGGACGGCTGAAACCATTGCCGGCAACCGCGTATCTGATAGTTGCAGCTTTTCTGGCTTCCATTCTCGGCATGATATTCACCATGGCTGAGACTCCGTTCTATGCCGCTTACGCAAATCCGGACGATCACCATAACTTACTGCCGCTCATTCGGGAGCAATGGGGACTGACGCATCTTGAGGATCAAAAACTTGGCGGCGCCATCATGTGGGTGGTGTGTACTCTCAATTTTTTCTGGGCGTTGATAGCGGTGATGATCGAATGGTTGAAAGACGAGGGAGGCGAAGATGTCGGAACAGCCAAAGTCTGATGATGCTAAAGAGTCTTTGAAGTCTGAGCAAGAGAACTCTGAGCAAGCAAATTCTGGCGTGACTAATGAAGGTGCGCCCGAGGGCGCTTTGGCGGGACCAAAAGAATTGCCGCCCAATCTTGCATTGTCTGCGCGACACGAGTCGCCGGCGACGAACTTGTCATCGCAAGCCCATGAAACCGAATGGATTCCAGGCGAGCATTTGGAATTGATTCGGATACCGCCTCCTACGGTTTGGCCCGTGACTTTGGCTTTGGGTGTGACTGGTATCGCATTTGGTGTCGTAACTCACTGGATACTGTCGCTGGCTGGTTTATTTCTGTTTTTGTTAGGTGCAGCAGGTTGGATTGAGGATTTGAGAAAAGATGTGTTGCAGTGATCAACCACCCCCCGAGGAACCAAAGGTCGCGATCGAATGGTCGAAAGTACTTGTTGACAGGTCCGAGTTTTTTAAGCTCGTCGCCCTTGGTTGCTCCGCTCTAATTGGACTGATCGTCGCCATTCCCGGCATCGGATTTGCCTTCGGGTATTTCCTGGTCCCTAAGCGGGAAGACTGGATCAAGCTTGGCCCCGTTGAGCAATTCGAAGTCGGTAAAACCGTTGATGTTACTTTCACTGACACAACAGGATTACCCTGGGACGGAGTTTGTGCAAAGCGGGTTACATGGCTGCGTCGCACCGACGCTGCAAACTTCGAAGCATTTGCAGTCAACTGCACGCACCTGGGTTGCCCGGTGCGATGGGAGCCTGGTGCAGCGCTCTTTATGTGCCCGTGCCACGGCGGCGTTTACTACAGTGATGGCAATGTGGCCGGCGGTCCTCCGCCGCGACCATTGCATCAGTACCCGACTCGCATAGCAAAAGGTCAGGTCGAAATCAAAGTCGGTCCTGTCCTTGCGGAAACTTAGGATGAATTGGTAATAATGGCAAAGCTTATAGACAACGCTCTGGAGTGGCTCGAGGACCGTACCGGTCTTGTGAAGCCGTTCATCCACATGATGCTGCATCCGGTTCCAGGTAAGTCAACTTGGGCTTATGTATTTGGCACGGCGATCATGACTTCGTTTGTCGTGCAACTCGCGAGCGGGGTCGCTCTAACAACGATGTACGTCCCGAGTGGTGGTGAGGCGTGGGAAAGCGTCAAATGGATAACGGAGAAAGTACCTTTTGGCGCCTGGTTGCGCGCCATGCACTATTACGGTGCATCGGCGATGATCATTTTCGTCGGCGCTCACGCTATTCGCACCTATCTCTTTGGTTCCTTCAAATTTCCTCGAGAGCTTAACTGGATAAGTGGCGTATTCTTGCTGTTTCTTACAGTTGCCATAGCCTTTACCGGTCAAGTTTTGCGCTGGGATCAAACTGCCGTATGGACAGTTGCCGTGGGAGCTGAACAAGCATTGCGCGCGCCAATAGTGGGCCCGATGTTGGTGCGAGTTTTGTGCTCAGGTGACAACGTCAGTGGAGCATCGTTGAGCCACTTCTTCGCCATGCACGTTTTTATCTTTCCGGCGATTCTGATTGCTCTCATAGGCTTCCACGTCTGGCTCGTATTGCATCATGGCATTTCAGAGCCCCCGACGCCCGGCAAGCCTGTAAAGAGAGAGACATATCGCGAGGAATACAAAGCGCTTCTGAAGCGTGAAGGGAAGCCATTCTGGCCTGACGCCGCATGGCGTGATGCCGTATTCAGTACCATCGTCGTGCTTGGTATCTGCATTTGTGCTTTGCATTTCGGACCGCCGGTCATCGAAAATCCGCCCGATCCATCTCTGGTGAATGCTGAGCCGAAACCAGACTGGTATCTTACGTGGTACTTCGCATTATTGGCGCTAGTGCCGGGACAGATTGAAGACTGGTTCATTCTGCTTTTCCCTGTATTTCTCGTAGTCGGAATGCTGTTGCCGCCCTTCATCGCCAATACCGGTGAGCGCAGTGCTCGGCGACGACCGTGGGCAGTGGGGATTGTTGTGATAGTCGTAGGTGCAGTTCTTGCATTGTGGCGAGAAGGCATAAATGAATACTGGACGCCGCGATTTGAAGCCAGGCCTCTTCCAAAGCAAGACATGGGCGCGACCGCTGGTCCAATAGCCGAAGGCGGAAAAGTATTCAACGATCGAGGATGTTTGTTCTGCCATACAATTGACGGTCATGGCGGCAGGCGTGGTCCGGATCTGTCTGATGTTGGAGAGCGATTGACGCACGATCAACTGACAATCAGGATAGTGAATGGTGGCGTGAATATGCCGGCGTATGCAGGCAACATCTCACCTAAGGAACTCGAGTCTGTAGTCAAATTCTTGCAAGCGCGCCGCCCGCATAATGCTGCTGAGCCGGGCAATACGGCTGGCGCGCCGAGTGTGTCGAGTACACAGAGTCCGCCGGATACATCGAGTGTATCGAGCGCGTCAAGTACACTGGACACGACTGCCGTATCGGACACGACGAACACAAAGGGCAAGTAGTTACCGGAAACTTCAAATACGAGACGTTCTAATCCTTAGAATTTCGGCTATCAAGAGTTAACTTCGTATCGTTGGGCTCAATGTTATATTGGGCGCCGGTGGCACGTTACCGGTTGTCTCAGCATAGGGAGCTTACGGTCATGAGCGAAGAACAAAAGAATTACTTGGCGCAGTTAACAACTCCGAGTGCGATCCGTTTCGAGCGTGTTGTTCCGGCGCCTGCCGAAGAAGTCTGGCAATACATCACAAGTGAAAAGCTGTTGTCGACATGGATCGCGAAAGCAACCGTCGACTTGCGAGTAGGTGGACGGATTAAGCTGCATTTCAGTGACGGTGATGATCCTGAAGGGCATTGCAAAAGCGACGGCAAGCAATTTGAGGATAAAGGCGGTGGCACGATCACGGTTTGCGAACCAAATCGACGCCTCACATACATGCCGCTTGATCCAAAGGGTCGCGAAACGATTTTAAGCTATACCCTGATTCCGGTTGATGGGCAGACGTTGCTCATTCTGGAACACTCAGAGTTGCCGGCTGATTTCATGGTGGCATTCGCCGCTGGTTGGCACAGTTACCTGGATAACTTGGGATGCCGGTTGCGAGGCGAGGAACCGCAGCCTTTGCCGCCACTCTTCGAAACGAACATCAAGCGGTACACTTTCGTGTTGGCGGTTGCATCGGTGGTGCTCAATTCGCAGGCTGCTTCAGCCGATAGTGGTGGCACATATCAGGCTGAGATTACCGAACGAAGCAGGTTGATGAGGCAGTACGATCGTCTTTGCCGAGAGGAAGATGATTTGAATCGAGCGGTATTTGAGCTGCGACGAGTCAATTCGGCTGATTCAGAGAAAAGCTTGGATTACTTGATGCGAGATTTAAAGGTCAAGCAAGGTGATCTCCATAGGCTTGAATTAGATATTCGTGATCTCGATAACGCGATGCTCGCTTCGCCTCGGTAGGCGTTTCATCGACTGAAGTTTTGATTTACGATCGCTCGATCAAGTTTGATGTCGTTATTCCCGACACATACGATTTTTCTGGCCACGATAGCTCCAGTAAATGTGGAATTGAATGGGATTTCGACTTCCGCATGTGGTGCATAAATGAAGCCAGAGGCGTTTTGCAGTATGATTTTTCGAACTCCGTTGTACCAAACTTGCAACTGCTTAAACGATGCTGGAGTTATGTTTGAAACTTGAAATTCGCGCCTTTCGGGGGCGTCTACCAAAAAGATTCGCAAGACGATGGTACTGTGCGGTACGTTCCTCGCTCCTCCTATGAAGATTGAAGAGATGTACACTCCGGAAACTTTTGGAAGAACTAATTCGATGATAGTAAAAGTAGTCGACGAAGTGCCTGCGCCATTAGTGCCTTCGACAGCGGAATTGGATGAGGCCGATGCAACCGTGCATGATGATAGACAACCGCAAATATACGACCGCAATTTCAGGCGACAGCTAAGCCCCACACTTCCCGAAGGTTCTCCCATACCTGACAACGAGTAGATGGAGAAATGGAGTTCATTGCATCGATTCGATTCGTTCGTCGGTTACAAGTTTGAAATTTGCCGAACGCGTTAACACAATGTGTGTGAAAACTTGGTGAATATGTTCGTAATTACCCCATGTACATTGGTTAATGATTTTTTTAATGTTGGTTCAACTCTTCGGAAGAATCATCGATGTCACCACCTCTCGAATCGCAGGACGCAAAACCAGTTGCCAACTCGACTGATTCGATTGCGCACTCCGTTCACAATGAGATAGACCTCTTTCGACAATCGAGAGGCTCGTTGCTGGCTGGCGCCAAGGAAGTCGCTGCTACTCCGGAAAAATCGGGTGCGATGGCGCTGGTAGATTTTGGCATCGGAGTTGGTTTAACAGCAGTTACCCACAACCGATATGCTGGCGTTATGGTGCAACGGGCTTTGGCGGTCGGTTTTAGCACAGCCGTTTTAGGCGATCTGGTGCACGGCTCTACTGCAAAAGAAGCTTGGAGCGCAATCGCAGACGCCGCCCATCATCCGGAAAATCTGGCTGCCGATGCAAAACAATTGGGTAAGGCGCTAGGTCACACAATTGCCGATGGTGCTCTCTCCTCTCTTGGTTGTCTGGCTGGCCAAATCGGCGGCACCAAACTATCCAAAATAGACAATTTACTGACTGAAGACGCGCGTGAAAATTTTCTTCGCACGGGGACAGTCGAAAAATTTCACTACCCGGAAGGCTCTGAGCCATCATTTCTCAAAGAGTTCGAAGAAAGCGGTATGCGCACGGGAAGAGTCAGTGTGGATAGCAAAAGCGTCGATGTTATCACTCGCGACGTTGCTTTTCGTGGCAACTATTTGGACCGGTTCAGAAAAGAGCGCGCTCTATATAAACTGCACGATCTTGTCGGGTTTGAGACCGGCTCTGTTGCTAACGCCATGCAGATAGAAAAAGAAGGTGGCAACTCCTACAAACTTTGGGTGCAAGAAAATCGAGGACGGAGCATAGGAGATGAGTTGGATGCTCAAATCGGTCCTGCGCCATCATCAGCCCGCATTGATGTTGCCTACGCAAGACACCTAGAGACCAGTGCTCCGGAGCTGAGCCGGCAGCTCAAGAAGACATACCTGGAGCGGCTCGTGGCTGGTGAAACAGATAATCATTTAGGCAATATTGCTGTACAGCCAACTTCGACTGGCATGACTACTGCCAATATCGACGCTGTAAGAGCATTTAAAGGATTCAAAACACCAAAGTGGAGTGATGTCCAAGAAAGGAACCCTATTCATGAGTTGTATGCCGGAAAAGAGATTGATCCAGAAGACAGGCAGAAGTTGGCTCGGTTTGTTCAACGCTTCGACACTTTCAAAGGCAGAGCCGAGCTTGGCACTCTTAACTTGAGTAAGAAAGAAGTTGATGGTTACCTCGCGAGAGCGAAATGGTTTGTTGAACATGGAGTGTTTCCGCAACGCTAAGTTCGTTCTCGCACGTAAGGAATTGGCAGGGAATTCTGTTAAAGTCGAGATAGGTGTGAGGCCTTTCATTAACGCCTTTCATTAAGACCTCCATACAGGGTTAATCCGTGATCGCCTTCGGGTTGCTCTGAGAGTAGCAACAATAGGACAATCACCGAGGTAACCGATGTCGTTCCCCAGTCTTGAGTCGACTGACGCTGTCGAGCTTCAAGAGATCGTTGCATCCTACAAAAGTGCAGAATCACGATTCGGACTTCTGGTCTTCATCGGTTTGTGTCCGGCCTGGGCGATACCGAGATTTGAATCGGCTAGGAGCGTAACGTCCTCCGGAGCTACACGTTTCTTGCCCTTCGTTTTTGCTTATGTTATCGAGGTGCCCCCGCGGGAACATAGCCCTGGGAGGTCAAAGTTGTGGTGGAGTGTCGCATAATTGATAATCCGAATTTGCGGTGGCATCATTTCGATGATGCCGAAGATCCAGAATTGGTGGTGCTTGCTGCTCAGTATTCCTTGCACGAACTAGCTATCGGCCAGTGCGCCACGCTTACATCTCGGGCTAAGTTGGATGACTATCAGACTTATCTTTTCGTGGTTTTGATAGAGTTCCGCAATGAAGAGCAGCCAGATCGACTGGTCGAAGAACCGCTCTACCTTTTTGTTGGCGATGATTTCATTATTACCGTCAGCGACGGAATCAATCGTTCGGTAGAAAATGCTAAACAGATCATCAAAACACCATGGATCAGCGAACGTACTTCAAAGGACATTTTTTACCTGCTGTTCGACTATATCTGTGATCAATATTTTCCAGTGATTGACGAAATTTCGGAGGAGATAAGCGAACTCGAGCAGGCCGTCTACGAAAAACCTGACCGAGATATATCTCGCCGCGCCACGATTCTCAAGAAAACCCTCACTCTATTGAGACGCGCTGCGTCTAGCCATCGCGGTATCATCAATCAATTACTAAGGAAAAATCCGCCTTATCTTCAAGCCCCCTTGAATCTCTATTTTCGCGACATTTACGATCATCTAGTTCAGGCAATGGATCTCATAGAAACTGATAGAGATTTGTTGACAGGCGTTATTGATACCAATATTTCTGCCACCGCTCACCGCACCAACGAGATCGTAAAAACGCTCACTATTTACGCGACCGCATTGTTGCCATTGAACGTTATAACAGGCTATTTCGGAATGAATTTTGTTCACCTGCCGTTCATTCACGAACGTTGGGCTGTGCCAATCATTACAACTCTTCTTCTCTTGATGTTAATCGGAACAGCGATCTACTTACGTAGACGACAATGGTAATCCTTGCGCGATATCAAAAGCTTCGCGAACAACAGTGGTAAATGGTTCTCATCGGTGGAAAATGATTCACTTCGGAGAAATCGGTGGAAATGCGATCTCCGACCGTCGTCAGCTCACGCCATTGCAAACTGGGTAGGTCGAGCAACCGTAGAAAGTTTTTCCAGCGTGTGGTCCTTGTTTTACAGTTCGCTGAATCATGCTTTGCCCGCATTTAGGACAGCCGATGTGCCGAGTTTTTTTGCCAGCCTTGGCTTGTGGTGTCGCAGCGTTCGCCTTAGACCCTGAGCGGAACGCGACCCTTGCTGCTCGTTTAGGAGCAGCACCTGCTCCAACTTGTTGTGCTGGATCGGCTGGGCTTGTTTTCTTGGGAATCGGAATGCCAAGGTAGTTCAAGTCTTCTTTTGCGCGACTATATTCTGCATAGGCTCTTGCGATTACAGGGTCTACTTTTTTCTCTCTTGTCGTAATAGCATGAACTGCTCGTGTCAGGTCGCTCGGTCCTGAGGTAAGTGTTCTGCGGAATTCGCTTCCTAATTGATCGATTTCAAATTGAATCTTTTGTAGTTCTTCTTTGTCCATCTCATTTGGCTTTGGATCGTACGTGAACGATTTTTCGATACTCGTTCTCCATTCAAGAAGTGGTACTGAATTGTTGGCGCCGAATCCTGGAACTTGAAGTACTCTTTCTTCTGTGATGTCCAGAGCGTTTTCTATACCATAGGATGCAAGCGCAGTTTGTCTTGCTAAGCCAACGTGTCTAATTTTCGCTTTTCTAATTTCCTGACTTTCCAAAAACTTGAGTCGTTGCAGTTCCTTTCGCTTGCTCTGATAAACCGATAACCGGAGCGCTTTTTGTCGTTCGATGTTATTTAGTTGGCGTTTTGCATCAAGCAACACCGCTTTGACCTCTAGTGCTTGGGTGATACCGCATCTGGTGCGCCATGCATCGGTCGCTTCTTTGAAACGCTGCTTCGCTTTTAAATACTTGTCGACAAATTCTTGTTCCGAGTCGACTTTAGTCAGAAATAGTTTCGTGCAAGCAAATAGAATTCCGGCGCCCCAAAGGTACCATGCATGCGGCCACGCAAATGCGATTGCTCCGGTCAGGATAAGGGTCGCTATTCCGAGCATCTTAGATCTCGAAACTTTAGCTTTTGCTTGTTTTGCTTCTGGGCTAGTCACGTATTCAACTGCAGGCACCACTGGCTGCAATTGCGACTGACTTGGCAAAACGACTTTTTCAATTGCAGCCCAGGCGGTTGCCAGATTGAACGAAGCTGCACCAGGATCGAGTACGGCTGCGCCACGGCTGAGGAAGTTCGGCAAGAACAGCAGTATGCCGAGCTTGTTTTCCATGCGGCACCACGGACACTCTGTGGCTGCCTGTGGGTAGTAGTGCAAGCTGTCGTTCGTGCATTGAGTAATTGCCGACTCGAGCTTGACCAAAATATTGATCCAGGCTTCTGCCGTAGGACGTCTCTCTGCATTCGGACTAAATGCTTGCTCGAAAGCGTCAGCCACATACGATGGGAAATCGGCTAAAGAAGCTGCTCCTGGCGGGCGCGTCATGCCGACATCACGTAAGCGAGAGTAAACGAAACGGTTTTCGAATATCGCTCGCTCCATCGGCATATCGCCTTTTGCGAATGCGCCGACGAACGGATGTCGTCCCATGAACAACAATTGGAAGATCACAACCGCAAGTCCGAACGCATCATGATTGGCGGTTCGCATTATGGTGCTGAGCTTTTTCCCCTGTAGCTCAGGCGGTGTGTATTCCGGGACGCCAACACGACACAAGTATTTATCTGCACCGTCGATGATCTGAAAGCTGTCGGCGTCGATCAGCGCAACCTTCGCCTCTTCTGAGACTAGAATTCCTGAGTGGTTGATATCACCAATGACACAACCAGTTGCGTGAACGGACGCAACCGCTCGGCTGACATTTGCGGCGGTGCGAACCAGAAATCTGAAGTCCGCCCTGGGGAAATTTTTCTTTCGGGCTCCTGGTGAATAAAGTTCGAACAGTGGCTTGTGCCCATCCACCCGCTTCATTACAAAGCCGGCAAATTTCCCGTCATTACGACGTGCGATCGCCAGCGGGAATGCCACTAGGCTAGACTGATGTCCTATCCTTCGATTGACGATCGTAGTAATCTTCGCTTCACGCTGCTGTACATCAGCAGTTGACGTATAAATTTTCAATACGCGATTGAGATCGTTCTCTAAGGCGAAAACTTCGCCTTCGCCACCACGGCCGATGCGTTTGCCGAGTCGAACACTTTCTCCATCTACATAGACAATTGATGATGTCATTGGTTGCGCACCGCCAATATCAAGGTCTTGTCATCATCAGTACGTGCGTTTACCGCGTCACCGCTCAAATATCTGCTGAGCTGCATCGAAAGGTTTTGATCGCAACCCTGGGCCTCGGTGCTGGCAATAGGTCTGATCATTCCGTCAAAAAATGGCTTGAAAGGTTTTTGTGCAGCCATATCGAGGGCCAACCGTTCAATTCCGTCTGAAAAAACAGCCAGGGCAGACACGCGTGTATCGCATCTGGAAATATTGAGCTTTGGTTCGGGATTGTCAGTAACAAAAAAAGTAGAGGAAGCGTACTGACCTTGGCTGGGCCAACTGAGAGCGGTCCATTCGTCAGTTTCCTCATAGCGAACGACTGCACTTCCGTCACCGCAGTGTGCCACCAGCGTATTTGCGCCAGACGAAATCGCCATAATCACAGTTGCCGCAAAATCACGAGCGTGTAAGTCTCGTGCTTCAGCGGCTTGTTTTATCCGTTGACGAGCCGCGTTGATCCACTCCCACAAGGTCTCGTCTGTAGGCAGTTCTTCTTGTGAGAAATCGAACTGTCTCGCCCGAGTCATCAAGGTTCGACAGATTAATGAAGCGCCTTCGCCACCCATGACGGCACTGCCGGCGCCATCAGAGACAATGGCGATAAGGGTTTGCCCATCGGTGGTTCCGTATGAACAGCTGTAAGCATCCTGCCGGCGGACGTTTCTCTTTATATGAGATGTGCCCCGGCAAGATGCAGCCGCCCATGTCCAGCTATTCATTGACTCACTACACTACTACCGCCCAACCGTTTGGTGCCACGGGGTTGACCAAAGGAACTGCTTCGCCGGGGTTCGATCTGGAGACGGAACTCAACGAAGTCGAGAGCCAGGCAAAGAGGTCTCTAAACTGCAGTCCTTTGAGCTTCAAGGGAGTTCTGACTGATAGTTTGGCTAAGACATCCATGTTCGCCCGCTCAACGCCGGCTGCGTAAAACATGAACTCCTTCTTTTGTTCGCCAATACGGATCAGTTCGGCCGCTTTGTCCCAATTATCAGATGGGGCACCATCTGTGATGAGGAATATCCAGGGTCTATAGTAGGCAATACCGTTGCTCTTATATTGATCTTTTCTCTCTCTGAGCAGTTCGATGCTGCGCTCAATTGCAGCTCCCATTGGAGTTAAGCCGCCTGCTTTTAGACCAAGTGGATGAAAATTTGCAACAGAGGTGAACTCATTGTGCACTCGAACAATTGGACCATATGACACGATCGCTATTTCGACTCTTTTAGCCGCCAAACTATCTTCGTTTAATTCGGTGCGAAAGGCCTGTAATGCATCGTTCAATTGCACTAGCTTGTCCCCACCCATTGAGGCGGATGTATCAAGAACCAATAAGCAGGGGCAACGAGGCTCCGGGTTTTCGGCAAATTCAACGCCACCAAATGGAACTTGTTCAAAACTATTTTCAGGCACGTAGAACCTCCCAATTTTTTTCGAGACTAGGAAGAGAATACCACGAAGAGGCACCAATTACGGCACTAGAGTTTGAAAATGCAAACATCCAATCACTGCATCTGGTATCGTTTGGATATCGAGTCTATGTCTGTTCTTGTCCTCCAATTTAATTTGACAAGATCTCCGATTTTCTTTTGGGCGTTTGGGAAAATTCTTTCAAACCAAAACTTAGTGTGGGGATTCAAAATATGAGTAAAAACTGGACGACGATACCAGAGGAATGCGACGTGGTGCTTGTTGGTGCTGGCATCATGAGCGCGACTCTGGCCGTACTTTTGAAAGAGTTGAATCCAAAACTCAAAGTACATATTTTTGAGAAATTAGACAAGGCGGCACAAGAGAGTTCCAATGCCTGGAATAACGCAGGCACTGGTCATGCAGCATTGTGCGAGTTAAATTACACGCCAGAGAGAGCAGACGGAACTGTTGATATCTCTCGCGCTCTCCAGATAAATACTGAATTTGATCTTTCTCGCCAGTTCTGGTCATATCTCGTTCGCAAAGGCGCAATCAAAGATCCGCAGGCGTTCATTCATTCAGTGCCGCACTATAGCTTTATTCACGGAGAAGCTAATGTCGAGTTTTTGAAGAAGCGCTTCCAGGCGCTATCGACGCATCATTGCTATAAAGGAATGGAGTTTTCCAATGACGCAAAGCAGATCGAAAATTGGCTTCCACTGGTAATGGAGGACCGTGATTCGAAGGAGCATGTCGCGGTCACACGCATGATGACTGGTACGGATGTCGATTATGGCGCCCTTACGAACCTTCTCATAGAATCGCTGCAACACACGGAGTGGTTCTCAATCGACTTTTACAAACGCGTAAATAATCTGCATCGTGATGGTGGATGGTGGAAGCTCGACATTAGAGATGAGAGAACAGGAGAGCACCGCTTCGTCAAAGCGCGATTCGTTTTCATTGGTGCTGGCGGCGGTGCGCTACCGTTGTTACAGCGAGCCGGCATTCCCGAAGCGCGAGGTTATGCCGGATTTCCAGTTAGCGGAATTTGGCTTCGCTGTGACAAAGAGGATATTTGCTCGCGCCATCATGCAAAGGTCTACGGTAAGGCCGCAGTTGGATCTCCACCAATGTCTGTGCCCCATTTAGACACGCGCAATGTTGATGGAACGGTATCATTGCTATTTGGCCCTTATGCCGGATTTTCTACAAAATTCTTGAAACATGGCTCACTGTTAGACCTCTTCGGTTCGGTCGACCCGGACAATCTAATACCTTTATTGGCGGTGGGAAGAGATAACGTTGCTTTGACTGAGTATTTGATCGGACAGGTTTTAGAGTCACCGCATGAGCGTTTCGCATACTTGCGAGAGTTTTTTCCGAATGCCAATGAGAAGGATTGGCACCTTGAAGTCGCTGGTCAGCGCGTGCAAATTGTGAAAAAAGATCCTGTTCATGGTGGCATTCTACAATTTGGCACCGAAGTTATTCATGCTGCTGATGGCTCAATTGCCGCATTGCTCGGCGCTTCGCCCGGGGCGTCGGTAGCAGTTTGGATTATGCTTGATTTGATTCAGCGGTGCTTTAAAGATGAAATGAAAAATGGCTGGACAAGTAAGTTGACCGAAATGATTCCGTCCTTCGGTCAATCATTGATCGACGACGCGCAGCTGTGCAAAAGAGTTCGAGGGGAAACGGCGTCTGTGCTAAAGCTGGAGAACGTATAGCGAATGACTATTGTGTATCGCTGTTGTACGCCACATTCCCGCAGTCGATTTCGACTAGTCGGTGGACCCTCCCGGGCTTCAACGCCAGTTTTTGTGTTTGGCGGACTATGATCAGGAACGGATATCCGATTCCAATTGATCAACCACGTGCTTGCACCATTTTCAAATGTTAGTTCACGGAGTAACTTTTGGTTCAGGGCATAAGTTGCGGTGCTGGCTCGTCT
Source organism: Oculatellaceae cyanobacterium (assembly GCA_036702975.1). Taxonomy (GTDB): domain Bacteria; phylum Cyanobacteriota; class Vampirovibrionia; order Obscuribacterales; family Obscuribacteraceae; genus DATNPX01. Next base: position 24,846 of record DATNPX010000015.1, on the reverse strand, counting down.
ATTCGAGAGGAGATTTTAAACATGGCTGGCGAGTTCACAGAGTTGTACAACAAGGGCTATGATCTGGGTACTAAGCTCGCCAATGGTGAGACAAAGGAGGCGCGTGCAGGCTACGATGCCTTAATCACGCGCATTCATGATGAAAGCAAAAACGACACAGTGCAAGAACAAGCGCGGCTCGACAAATTGCATCAGGGGATGGCAAAGGCTGATCCGTCGGATGTAAAAAGCCCTGGCAACGGTACGGCTTTTGGCTACTACATATACTGGAATACCGAGGATGTAGTTACGGAAGCAATTCAACGGGTGACTGATTATTGCAAAGCTCACAGTCTTTGCCAGGGCGTTGGCTTCGATGCTAGTCGCTTGCCTGCCGCCATTCAGGACGCTGGTGTTCTCCGGAACATGTCCCCCGCGGGAGATGCGGAGTTAAATTCAATGCTTCAAGAAACCAACATGTGGCTTTATAAGAAAATTCCTGACGGTCTGGAACGATGGGTATTTAATGATGATTTTAATCGGCGACGTCATGAACCGGCGATCCAGGTTCGTATGGAAGACCACAATTTAGAATTATTCAAGAAACGCCTTGATTATTAGGGTGTGTAGATTTGCGTTTAGTGCTCAATGTTCGCGATCGCTTTGAAATCATCCTTTAGCGACCGATATAACTTCTTGAACACCGGAAACGCTTTATCATAATAAGACTTCGCGCTGCTGTCGTAGTTCGTTTCACTGACTACCCTTATTGTCGCCTGGCATGCCTCTTCAACGCTCGCGAAAGCACCAGATCCCGCCGCAGCCAAAAGTGCAACCCCGAAGGCTGGACCTTCGTCGCAGTTAATCGTTGCAACGTTGCGTCCGAAACAGCTTGCTTGTATGCTGCGCCAGAGGTCACTTTGTGAGCCACCGCCTGAGACCCTAATTTCGTTCACGGGAACACCAAGGTCGGTCATGATCTCCAGAGTGTGTCGCATATTGTATGCAACACCTTCCATAATCGAGCGAGTCATGTGTGCGCGAGTGTGCGACAGTGTCAATCCAATAAAGCACGCTCTGGCATCTGGATCGTTGTGTGGTGTGCGCTCGCCGGAGAGGAATGGTAGCCAAAACAGACCGTTACTTCCTGCATCAATAGCGGCAGCATCTCGAGAAAGCGATTCATAAAAATTAGTCGCCGCTGCCTCGTAGTCAGTTTTGCACAGCTCATTTCTGAACCACTGAAGTGAGCCACCGCCTGAGAGATTTACACCCATCATCAACCACTTACCGGGAATGCTATGGCAGATTGTGTGCAAGCGTCCATCGGGATCTTTTGCAAACTCATCGCTGTGCATAAGCAATACACTAGATGTGCCTATGGACGTCGACAACGTGCCAGTTTTAACGACACCATTGCCGATGGCACTAGCGGGACAGTCTCCGGCTCCTCCTACGACCAAGCACTCTTTTGTCAAACCGAGTGCTTCTGCTGCTGACGGCAACAATTGTCCTGTGACTTCTGGTGATTCGTAGCATTTGGGAAGCAGATCTAAACCTAGGTCTAAGGCCTGCAGTAGCTCTTTTGACCATTGTCTTCGCGATACATCAAGCAGTAAGGTACCGCTCGCGTCGCTGACATCGGTGGCGAATTCACCCGTTAAACGGCGACGAATTTCGTCTTTAGGAAGTAAGATTTTTCGAGTTTTTTCGAAATTCCTCGGTTCATTCTTTCGCAACCACAAAATTTTTGGCGCCGTAAAGCCGGTCAACGCAGGGTTTGCCACCATGCTTACAAGATTCGCTCGTCCGCCCACAGCCTCTTCGATTTCTGCACATTCATGCGCTGTTCGTTGGTCGTTCCATAGAATTGCCGGTCTAATTACCTTGCTCTGCTGATCGAGAAATACCGCACCGTGCATTTGCCCCGACAGTCCAATTGCTTTCACGTCCGCAGGCTTCAAATTTGCTTTCAACATCACCTGCCGTACCGTAGTGAGCGTTGCCTGCCACCAGTCGTCAGGATTTTGTTCGCTCCACAGCGGCTTCGGTTGGAAGAGCGGATAGTTTGCCACAGCCTGACTGAGCACGGTCCCTGATGCATTGATGGCTATGGTTTTAGTGCCGGAGGTACCGATGTCGATGCCAAGAAAGACGCTCATATTATTTCCTTACCGTTCTGGTATATTGTCGCCGATATAGTCGATTTGTGGTTCCGGCAGTGTCTATGCCTCAGTCGTCATGCCACAACACTTCAAGGGGGATAGCATGATTCGAGACCAGTTTACTCCTCAAAAGTCAGATCGTTTCACATTTGGTCTTTGGACTGTCGGAAACCGCGGGCGCGATCCATTTGGTGATTCTGTCCGTGCCACGATTTCTCCTGCGAACATCGTGAAGAAGTTGTCCGAACTAGGAGCTTATGGTGTCAATCTCCACGACAACGACCTGGTGCCTTTCGATGCGACAGTTGCGGAGCAGGACAAAATTGTTCGCGAATTCAAAGCAGCATTGAAAGAGTTTGGCATGCAAGTGCCGATGGCAACTGTCAATCTCTTCTATCACCCGGTCTTTCGCGATGGAGCTTTCACATCCAACGATGCAAGTGTGCGCGCTTTCGCGATTCAGAAAACAATGCGCGCCATAGATCTTGGTATCGAACTCGGTGCCAAAACTTTTGTATTGTGGGGGGGACGTGAAGGAATCGAAGTGGACGCAAGCAAATGTGCGCTGCAATCTTTGAAGCGTTACCGTGAGGGCGTCAACTATTTGACCGAGTACGTGCGGGACCAAAAGTATGACTTGAAGTTTGCCCTGGAAGCAAAACCGAACGAACCACGCGGTGACATTTATCTGCCTACAACTGGACACATGCTTGCGTTCATTGAGACCTTAGATCATCCTGAGATTGTCGGAGTAAATCCGGAGGTTGCCCACGAGCAAATGAGTGGATTGAATTTCTATCACGGCATTGCGCAAGCCATTGATGCAGGCAAGCTGTTCCATATTGACTTAAACGATCAAAAGCCTGGTCGCTACGACCAGGACTTGCGATTTGCTAGCGAGAGTCTCAAACCGATGTTTTTTCTGGTCAAGCTCTTGGAAGAATCCGGGTATGAGGGACCGCTCCACTTTGATGCGCACGCCTATCGTTCGGAAGATGAGGAAGGCGTCTGGTCCTTTGCACTGGGTTGCATGCGTACATACAACGTGCTCAAAGCGAAGGTTGCTCAGTTTTCGCAAGACGAGGAGATTCAAGCCTTGCTTCAAGAGATTGCGAAGGCGGATCAAAGTGACGACTATCAGCTGAGCAAATTTACTTCTGAAGGGGCGAAAAAACTGAAGTCAGCGTCGTTTGATGTTGCAGCACTTGCCGGCCGCGGTCTCGGATACGAGAGGCTAGATCAATTAGTGACGGAATTGATTTTTGGTGTGCGTGGACAGTTGTCGGGCAGCCGGGAGAAGGGCTCTCTTGCTAAGGCGGCGGCTAGCTGAAGTGGGTCTACTGTGTCAATGAATGCCTGTCCTGGGCTCTGAACAGGGATACTTGAATTAACGGTGACGAGCCTTGGTTTCTGTGCGCCGCGCGGGCATAGAGTCTATCTTGCGGATTACTTCGCTGCACGGGATGAACCTTGTTTCCCAGTGAGCGTGATTTCAGGGACTGACTTGCCGAATATCCAGTCGAAAAATGATACTGTGCTTTGGGATTCTTCAGTGTCCTTCCCTTGCCGCCTGTTTGCTAATAACTCGTCCTCCTCGGGCGATAGGCGCGGGCCAGCGTCGGGACCATAATTAAATGGAGGAGCAAGCAGTTCCTTCTCTGCTAGTTTGCGATATCGTATATCTTTGTCGTATGGAAATTGTATCTTGCTGTTGAGTTCCGCCGATTCACTGGCTGTTAGCTTAGGTCCGGCATTGGGCCCGTTGTTAACCGGGGGCGCTAATAGATCCTTCTCTAGCAGTTTGCGATATCGTATATCTTGGTCGGCTGGAAAACGTATCTTGCTGTGGAGGTCCGCCGATTCACTGGCTGTTAGCTCCGGTCCGGCATTAGGTCCGTCGTAAAACGGCGGCCCTAATAGTTCCTTCTCTTGTAGTTTGCGATATTTTATATCCTTGTCGTCAGGGAATTTTCTCCAGGCTGAAAGCTGAACCTTCTCGGTCTGAGTGAGGCTCTTACCCAGTCCCCTTTCAGCCAGGTTCTCAGATTCAATCAACTTGCTTATCTCAGGCGGTGGGGTCGGACCTTTCTCAGTCACACCAGTCACATCAGTCACATTCAATGGGGGTTCTTTTTCGACTTTGTTATTTATTCTGGTTTCGAGAATTCTAGCCATGCCAATAACCTCATTTTTGTTTTCTAAGCTGATGCCTTCCATTGATTGTCGCGTTTGGTTATCACTGGATCGCGGTGTTTGCTCATCCACTTTGATTTTGGGAGGAGTGAAGATAGTTTTCGCCAGGCGGCGTAAATACGACGTTAAACTCCTATGGATTGATTTTGCAACCTAGACAAGGTCAGTCGATATTTGGGTCTCAGTCGCAACGGAACGAAAAACTCTGTCTCGTGGGTGCGTGGTAGTGCCATATTTGGTGCTGTTAAGAGGGAAGAGTTCTGGTTCTTATGCCGCACCAGCTGCTGCCGTACAAGAGCATACGAGCCTGACCAGCGTAGGCAAGACGATGCTTGTTTGGAAAAAGTAGACACAGCCTTTAAAACAAGACATACTTCAAGTCTAATAGACCGTTCATTTTCGCGATAATTCCAATGCCACACATATACGACCAGATCTACAGGATTATTCAGGGCATTCCGAAGGGACATGTTCTTACATATGGATTGATCTCTGCTTTGATCAACGGGCGAATGAGCGCTCAGGGTGTGGGCTGGGCGTTAAAAGCGCTCGGCGTGGCAAAGCGAAGTGAGAGACGCTCGAAAAAGTCTGCCAAAGAAACCGGCTTTGACATGGCTAACGTGCCATGGCAGCGAGTTGTAAATTCGCAAGGCGGAACTAGCACGCACAAGATAGCTGATATTCCACCAGGGCTCCAACAACATCTTCTGGAAGCCGAAGGCATTGTTTTCGATAGCGAAGGAAAGATGGATCTAAAAAAATATCTGTGGATGGAAGGGCTTGGCGGGAAGATAACCGCAAAGAAATCGCCTGCAAAATCTGCAAACAGACTGAAGCCGGAATCTAAATTGAAACCGAAGCAGACCACGAAGGCGATGCCGAAACCGAGAACCAATGCTGCATCAGAGTCTAAGACTAAAGCTGCATTGGCGCTGAAACCTCGATCAACTAAAAAGTCTAAGCGATAGTAAGCGAAACCGCGTCGACTCAAGCCGACGAATCGGCTTTGCATCGAGGGCCGGCACCAAAGAGTTCCATTACATGCCGACGCAGCATGTATTCCGGCAGAGTACTCGACAAAACTCAAAATGTATGAAAACCGTTTTTCGCTTTTTTTGGATCAATTCACCCAAAGCAACCATTTGACGGGATTTCTAGTTTTGGGAATCTGGATTTATGGTAAAATGAAAACCATTTTCATTTCCAAAATCGATGTCTAGGCATATCCTTTTCAAGGTCAATCCCGATTTGCCGGTACCCTGATGGCAGTTACACTTTCGTTGCCCTTCGTGCAAGCGGCTCGCCGCCGGTCGCTAATAGAGCAATGTATCTATCTTGACGATGCTGCAACCACTCGGATGGCTCCCGGTGTTCTCGAGGTGATGCATCGCGTATTAGCCGACCCATCGCTGGGCAACGCGCATGCGCGCCAACATCCGTATGGTGCTGCTGCAGATCAATTGATCGAAGCGGCTAGGCAGCAGGTTGCACACACGATCGATGCCAAAAAGGAAGAGGTAGTCTTCACCTCTGGTGCGACTGAATCCAATAATCTGGCTCTGCGAGGGTTGTCCAGGCATCTTAAAGCGCAAGGACGCACTCATATCATCACTTCGGCAGTTGAGCATAAGAGTGTTCTTGAACCACTACTATCTTTGCGCGAAGAAGGTTTTGAGATTTCCGCTCTGCCGGTCAAGCCATGCGGAATGCTTGAAGCTTCATCAATTGCCCGGGAGTTGCGTCCACATACCGGATTGGTTTCGGTGCAATGTGTGAACAATGAAGTGGGCACGGTTCAGCCTCTTCATGAGATCGCCGAGGTGCTCTCGGCGCGGCAGATCCTTTTTCATACAGATGCAGCGCAGGCTTTGGGAAAACTGCCGTTTTCCGTCAAGACAAGCCGAGTCGATCTCGCTAGCTTCTCAGCGCACAAAGTGTACGGACCGCAAGGACTCGGTGCACTGTATATTAGAGAAGACATTGCAGATCTGATTGAACCCCTGCAGCGAGGCGGTGGGCAGGAGTCAGGTTTACGGTCTGGCACAGTACCGACCGCACTGTGTGCCGCGTTCGGTGAAGCCTGCCGCTTGGCTAAAGTCAATAGATTTGCCAATGAGATCCTGCGCCAGCGATTTCTAGATCGCCTTGCCATTGTGGAACCAATTGTGCATGGACACAGAGATGCTGATTGGCGTGTCCCAAACATCATCAGTTTGCGATTCGCCGGTATCGAAAATGAGGTACTCGTCATGGAGCTTCCCGGGCTTGCTATCGGTATTGGATCAGCCTGCAACAGCCACGCCGCGAAGGGATCGCATGTAATCAAAGCGATTACCGGTTCAGAGCAGGCAGCGGCTGAAACGATTCGATTGTCGTTTGGGCTCATGACGTCGACTGATGACCTTGATCAAGCGGCTGACCAGATCGTCGCAACAGTATTGAGAATTAGGGAAGCTCAAGGAGTAGCTTGAAAATGAAAATTGCATTTGTTGGGAAAGGTGGCTCGGGGAAGAGCACCATGTCGTCCCTTTTTGTTCGGTACTTGCAGCGTCAGGCGAAACGGCGTGTTTTGGCGATAGACGCTGATCTGAACATGAACTTGTCGGGGTTACTTGGCGTAGAAGTTTCGCATAGAAAACTGCTTGCTAGACCTGATGTGGCTGCATCGATCCGCATGCATTTAAAAGGAACCAATCCTCGCCTAACAGATATCGAGAGATTCCTGCCCACCACTCCGCCTGGAACTGGTTCTAATTTGATCTCCGATGCCGATGACCCGGCGGTGGCACCTTATGCGGTGCCAATTGCTTCCCAGCCTGCTATAAATCTATTGACTGTTGGTAGCTACGATACCGACGGTATTGGTCAAACGTGCTATCACTCACATTTATTTGTGGCGGAGAATCTACTCTCCCATACCGTTACGAATTCGCATTTTGCAGTCGTTTGCGACATGGTGGCGGGTACTGACTCTTTTGCTTATTCTTTGCATTTGCAGTTTGACGCGATTATTTTGATAGCTGAGCCAACTCCGGAGTCTGTTGAGGTTTGTCGTCTATTTTTAGGACTCGCCCGAGACTCAGGTGTCGACTCCCTCGTTGCCGTTGTAGCCAACAAAGTTGTCGATGATGAAGATCTACTATACATCCGGCAGGCTCTTGGACAGGAGCCGCTGGCGGTAGTGCCTCTGTTGTCAAGTCTGAAGAAGGCACGTCAAAATGGAAAACCGGTCGATGCCGAACTTGTGGAAAACCATCTCCAGCAAGCTATGAAAGCTGTCGAACGTAAAGGTGAAATGCCGGCGATTACTGCCGCCGAGCGCATGGAAATGTTGCGCAAGCTACATCTCAAATTGAACTCCAAACAGTGGGTGCAACAAGGTTACGGTGATGTCGCCGACCAAATCGATCCTGATTTCCTGCACCCAGGCTACGCTATCTCTCAGTCTAGACCTGAAAAGGCAGGAGCGCTCGTATGACACAGAAGTTGAAAATAAAAGAGCAATGCTTGGCAGACGATTTGCTAGGCAGCACTCTAAATCGTCTCCGTCCAAGGGTGACGCCGGCGATGCATCCGGTGATCAAACGTTTCTTGCAAGAGAAGCTGCTCGCATTCTCGCTCGTTGATGGATTAGGTTCGCCGCTCAATATCATCTTCCCTGAGAATATCGAAGAGACAATTCAGCGGTTCGACCGCGTATATCACGAACGGCAGTTGCAAGGAACCATCTTCTACACATCCAAGCCAAACAAATCGCTCGCCCTCAAAAAGCAGGCGGCGACCACAAAGGTCGGATTGGATGTATCGTCTGAAGGTGAGCTGAAAGCTGCATTGGCTAGCGGATTTCAGCCAAGCAGAATCGAAGCTACTGGTCCTAAAAATATTGACTATCTGGCGCTCGCAGCACAGCAAGGCGTGCTTATAAATGTCGATAACTTTACGGAGTTACGGCAGCTGGTGGCGATGAAGAGTGTCATGTCTAGCGACAAGAAAATTAGAATCCTTGTACGCCTCGATGGTTTCAGCTCGGACCGTGTCAAATTCACGGAGCAAGATACTGCATTTGCGCTTTCTAGCAATGAGGCCGCCAGCCTGATTGATTTTTTAGTTGAGCACCAGGACGTTCTTGATTTCGTGGGCTTTTCGTTTCACTTCAATGCCGGTGACTACAGCCGCCGCCCTGGAGCGATCGAAACGTGCTTGCGTCTTACGTTTGAGAGCATCGAGCGCGGCTTGTCTCCAAAAGCGCTCGACATTGGTGGTGGCTACAGAATTCGATATGCCGCCGATCAAGATGAATGGAATGCTTACATCGAAGAGTTGAAGTCTTCGGTGTTGGGCAATAGACCTTCTTTGACATGGAACGACTCTGGGCTTGGATTTTATCGAGAAGACGGAGTACTTAAAGGTGCTCCAAACTTCATGGAGCATTTTCATAAGAATGACGGGCACGAAGATTTTGCGTCTGTGATTGATGCACCATTGGTTTCATTCGACGGGTATTCTGCGGCACGAATTCTTTCCGAGAACATGTTTGAGCTGTACATCGAGCCCGGTCGTGCTCTGCTCGATCAATGCGGTATTACGCTTGCAAGAGTCAACTTGACCAAGAGGTCGATCAAAGGTGAGCAACTTGTTGTTCTTGATATGAATCGAACCAATCTCAATTCGACGCAACTCAAACTAATGACCGATCCTGTTGTGCTCTACCGCAGCCAAAATAGAAGTGAGGCAAATGATGGTGTCATGTACGTGGGCAACCTCTGTCTAACCCACGACATGATCCAATATCACAAAACCTTCCCGCAGCAGTTGCCTCAAATAGGCGATTTGGTCGCATTCATTAATACCGCCGCTTACCAGATGGACTTCGCCGAAACGCATGTCTTGCAACAACGGGTGGCTCAGAAAGTCGCCGTAGTCGAAGGTTCGAATGGAAAGTTTCGTTGGTTCGCTGACGAACTCTACAACCCGTTAGCTGTCAAAATGGGGATAAGTCATGATTTTCAATAAGATAACCGACATGATCGGCAATACGCCGTTGCTTGTAATACCGCCTGAAGTGCACGGGCTAAAAAACATAGATTTGTACGCAAAATTAGAGATGATGAATCCTTTTGGTTCTGTCAAAGATCGCGTTGCTTGGGGTCTCGTTAAGGATGATATCGAAGAGATCAAGGCGAAAGGTAAAACGATATACGAGAATTCTAGTGGCAACACCGCCAAGGCATTGCAAGCGATCGCGGCAATCCACGGTGTTCGCACCAAGTTGGTCACTTATCTGGCTAAAGTCGATAGCGTTAAAGACATCATTCGCCTTTTGGGGGCAGAGATTGAGGAAGTGCTGGGTGGCAGTGAATGCTTTGACCCAAACGATCCAAATGATCCGCAATTTTTGATTGCTAAGATGGTCAAGGAAGATCCAGGTAAAGCCTACTTCCCTTCGCAGTTCACCAATCCGAAGAATCCTGACGTGCACTACCAAACGACAGGAAAGGAAATTGTTGATGATCTTGGCAGACTAGATTTTTTCTTCGGCGGATTGGGCACCAGCGGTTCAACTTTAGGTGCCGCCAAACGCATAAGAGCTGAAGGGAATCCAGAGCTAGTGACCGTTGGAATTTGCGCGAGCAAGAACGATTTTATTCCTGGAATTCGTAGTCTCGACCAGATGTGGGAATCAGGCTTGTTTGAAAAGGGTAATTACAACGACTTCGTTTACGTAGACTCAGGCGAGTCGGTGGATGCAATGATGGAGTTAGTGCAGAAAGTCGGCATATTGTGCGGTCCTACAAGTGGAGCTAGCTATCTCGGCACCGTTCGCTATTTGAGGAAGATCGATTCGGAACTGACTGAACGTAAGAAAGCCGTATTTATTGTTTGTGACCGTGTTGAGTGGTACATGGAGTACATTAGGCAACGTCGTCCGCATCTCTTTGGACATGTGATGAAGGCTGGTTCTTTGCGAGCATTTGAGAAGGAGCCAGCTGATAGTGGATGTGTGCTTTCAGTAGAGAGTGCTCCTGAATGGATCGAGCGTGAGCAGCCGCTGATCGTCGACGTGCGTGGAAATCTCGCATACAAGATGGCCAGTTTGCCTGGCTCAATCAACGTACCGTGGGAACTGCTGGAGACCATGATTGATGGTGCTGACCCATTTCCAAAAGACCGAGCCTTGCTCTTAGTATGTCCTGTTGGCGAGAAGACAACCAGATATGCTGCCTATTTGCAATCTCGCGGTTACCGCGCCTTTGGTCTTGGTGGTGGCATCCTGTCATGGCGTAATGCGGGACATAGGCTAGTCTCCACCACAACTAAAGCAGGAAAGCCGTTAGTCGCCGCTGGAGCTTCATGAAGCCAACAGCTATTTAATGGACAAGGGTAAATCACGACTAGTGCTGTACATCGCTTTATCCTATTTGGGACAAGGCTTCGCGCAGCACTTTTGTCTTTTGTCGCAGCCGTTGGACAACTTCTTTCTCCACGTATGTCGATGGAATGCAGCCGACGTCGCTTCTTATATGGCACTGCTGATGGTGCCATGGACACTGAAGCCCGCATTTGGATTCCTGGTTGATATGTTTCCATTGCCGGGAAGCTCAAAGAAGTCCTATTTGATGGGAGCGTTTTTGCTCGCCGCTGTTTGCTATGCAGGAGCCGCATTTGCGACGCGGGTGAATGTTTGTTCTACTGCGCTTCTGGTTCTTTCGTCGGCTGCCTTGGCATGTGTGTCGGCTACGTTGCTTGGATTGGTCGTTCAGCGATTTAGGGGTGATTCTGTTTCATACATAATTGCCTGGCAGAACTTCATGTACTACATCGCACTAATTTGTGCTGGGCTCTTGGCTGGGAATTTGTGCCAATTTCTGCAACCTATCGACGCCTTGAAGAAAGCGGCAATGTTATCTTCTCTGACATGTGGTTTGACCGCGCTGGTAACGTATTTCCTTGTTGAGGAGTTGCCAACACGGAGACGTCCAATCATCTTTTTTACCGCTAGGTTGAAAAACCTGAGTACGAACAAAGCGTTTTTGCTTGCTGCACTGTTTGTTTTTTGTTGGAGCTTCAGTCCTGGTTTTGGTACGCCCCTCTATTTCCATTACACGAATGTTTTGCACTTGAAGCAGTCTGTCATTGGTCTTGCGAATAGCATCAATTCAATTGGTATGTTAGTCGGCGCCTTGCTTTATGCGCTCTTGCGAAGGTTTATGCCTGCCGCCCAAATACAGTTTTCGCTGATTGCCGCCATTGCTACAACGCTACTTTTCATCGCTGTTACACCAGATACTGTATTTGCCGTCGAATTTTTTCACGGTGTTACTAACATGCTCGGAGCCCTTACTGCCAGCGCGATTATCGCGCATGTTTCGCCGCGAGCACTGGAAACCCTTGCTTCTGCGTTTTTGATTGGTGTCTATAACCTTGGAACACAAGTTGGTGCTGTTGTTGGTGCCAACCTGTATACGCATGTTTTTAGCTCCAATCTGTCACCCTTGCTGGTCGTTTCAGGATTGACTACTGCGGGCTGCTGTTTTCTGGCTCTACAGCTCGATCGTAGCGATGTAAGAAATTTTCCGGTTTCTCTTCCGAACGATTTAGTCGTGCTTGAAAGCTCTTCCACAGCCAGCGGAGGATAGAGTGCTAGTGAACATTCGAAGCCAGCTAAAAGGAACAGTCGAGATTTTGGGGATAGTAGCTCCAATCATCTGTTTGATCGATTGCATCGCGCTGCCTGTTCTAACGGCGTTGCTTCCGCTACTTGGGCATCATTTGGTGCACGGTCTGCAGGATCAGCTGCTTTGCGTCGTAGTTTTGTCTATTTGCGCGCCGGTGATCTTGCCTGGCTTCGCCAAGCATCGTAACTGGATTGTTCTGAGTATGTTTGTACTTGGCTCTTCGCTGATGTTGATTGTGAACTTTTTTGCGGCAGTCGATGAAGCATTTCACTTGGTGTGCTCTCTGGCTGCGAGTGCTTTATTGATCAAGTCCAATATCGACAATAAGCGATTGCTCGCATGTGCCTGTCATCACTGTGACGACACTGACCATCAAGTAAATATTCAAGAGTATCAAGTACCTTTGTCAAGGCCGAAACATCGCGATTGAGGATTTGAACCGACAAGCGTTACCTTCACGTCTTAGCTAAGAGATTAGTCGATAATGGTGGGAGTGACCTGTTAGTGATTCTGATGCCCACAATTTTGATAGTTGAAGACGATGATAATTTTCGCGATTTGATCGTCGAGTGGCTTACATTTGAAAAGCACAACGTTAAGGCTTGCAGCACAGGCGAAGAAGCGTTGCAACAGCTGAACGCGCAGAATTTTGATCTTGTCGTGTTGGATGGTCATCTTCCCGACATGAAGGGTGTCGAGGTGCTGAAGAGATACAGGTCGTCTGGCGGTGAGAGACCAGTTCTCATGCTTACTGGCAGTAGCCAAAAGTCAGAAAGGCAAGAGGCAATTGACGCCGGTGCTTCTGATTTCGTGCAGAAGCCGTTCAAATTGCAGATGCTATCCGACCGAATGAAAGAGCTGATTGAGAACACTCGTTAATGCCCAGCTCATTAGCGTCCGCTAGTTGCACTTAGCCATTACAGAATCGATTTGGCCTGATTCCGCTGAGACTTCGGCTGGGAACATGCGCCTTGTCCTTTTGCACTGAATCTCTTAATCAGTCAGAAGGAACTGTTAAAGGTGCTGTAACGTTAGGCTTGACAAAATTAGACGACCGGTCTATTTTATTTAGAGCACTAATTGGTAAACCTGGGAGCATCCGCATGTGGATCGTACAGCTCGCCTTGCGGCGACCGTATACGTTCGTAGTTATGTCTTTGTTGATTCTAATTATGGGCGTGGTGTCAATCAAGACGACACCGGTCGATATCTTTCCTGATATCGATATCCCCGTTATAAGCGTTATCTGGACGTACACAGGGATGCCGGCTCAAGAGTTCGAGCATAGGCTAACGATGTACAGCGAGTTCTCGTTGTCTGCTAACGTCAAAGACGTCGAACGAATGGAATCGCAAACTTTAGATGGCGTTGGTGTGATTCGCCTCTTTTTCCATCCAGGTGCAAGCGTTGATTCAGCTATGGCGCAGGCGACTGCCATTTCACAAGCGATTCTCAGGCGAATGCCGCCGGGCGTGCAGCCTCCAATTATTTTGAGGTACACCGCGGCGTCGGTACCAATTATTCAGCTATCTCTCAGTAGTAAAACTCTGGGCGAATCTGAGTTGTACGATTACGGTATTTTCCGAATTCGTGCGGCGTTGGCCGTTGTTCAGGGCGCCACATTGCCTGCACCATATGGTGGCAAAGTTCGTCAGATTATGATCGATATCGACCCGCTCTTGCTGCAAAGTAAGGGACTTTCGCCCAGAGACGTCAATGATGCCATTAATGCACAGAATCTGGCTCTTCCCTCCGGTAAGGCGAAAATTGGTGACATCGACTATCGCGTGATGATTAATAACACGCCGACGATGATTCAGACCATCAGTGACATTCCAATTAAGAAAGTTGATGGGAAAGTAGTTTATGTGCACGATGTGGCCCACGTGCGTGACGGGTTTGCTGTTCAACAAAACATTGTCCGCACTGAAGGTTCGCGGTCTGTACTCGTGACAATTTTGAAAAACGGTGCTGTATCGACGCTCGATATCGTTAATCAGATCAAAAACATGGTGCCCGTTTTACAGGGAGCGGCACCTCCTGGCATGAAGATAGATCAGCTCTTCGACCAGTCGCTATTCGTTCGTGCTGCTGTAGATAACGTTTTGCATGAGGGGTTGATTGCTGCCTGTCTCACGGGATTGATGATCTTGCTCTTCATCGGGAGTTGGCGGAGCACATTGATTGTCTTGGTTTCGATTCCGCTTTCGATTTTATGTTCGATAATTGCACTCAGCGCTTTGCACATGACTATGAACATCATGACTCTCGGTGGTTTAGCGCTGGCGATTGGTATCTTGGTTGATGATGCGACAGTGGAGATTGAAAACATCCACCGCAATCTTGCCATGGGAAAAGACTTGCAGACTGCCATATTGGATGGAGCTGAGCAGATCGCGGTGCCGGCATTCGTTGCCACGACTGCCATCTGTATTGTTTTCATTCCGGTCGTTTTGCTTGAAGGACCAGCCCGTTATCTATTTGTGCCTTTTGCGCTTGCTGTTGTGTTTGCTGTCTTTGCTTCCTACATTCTCTCTAGAACCGTAGTGCCGGTAATGGTGAAATACATGTTGCGCAGTGAGCTCGAGCTTCATGGAAAAGCGCACCGCAAGGGGTTCCTCGAGCGATTTCATGATGGCTTCAACGTTTATTTCGAACAATTTAGGTCCATTTACACGAACGCTCTTGCATGGAGTGTGCATACTCCGTTTGCCATAGTTGCACTTGCTGGACTTGTGCTTGTCAGCTCTTTTGCCCTCCTTCCTTTTGTTGGTCGTGACTTCTTTCCCACGGTCGATGCCGGACAATTTCGCCTGCACGTCAAGGCTGCAAGTGGTACGCGTATCGAACGAACTGAGCAGATTTTTAGTGCTGTCGAGGCAGAGATTCGTAATGTGATACCCAGTTCGGAAGTTGAACTTCTTCTGGATAACCTTGGCGTTGCCGCTGAGGCGTTCAATCTGGCTTTCGGCGATAGCGCGACCATAGGAACCGCAGATGGAGAGATTCTTGTCTCACTCAAGCATCACCGTTCGCATTCGACACCTGAATATATGAAACTTGTGCGCGAACATCTTGTGGAGAAATTTCCTGACCTGGTTTTCTACTACCAGCCAGCAGACATCGTCAATCAGATTCTCAGTTTCGGTTTGCCCTCTCCGATCGACATTCGTGTCGCTGGCTATAACAAGGCTGAAAACCTGAAGATAACCAAAGAGATTATGCAGAAAGTCTCACAAGTGCGTGGTGCTGCAGATGTTCATCTGCATCAGGAGACGGATTCACCGGTGTTGAACTTGGATGTGGACCGCGTTCGAGCGGCGCAGTTTGGTTTGACACAACAGAACGTAGCAAATGATGTCCTCGTTTCGTTGAGCTCAAATACGCAGGTAACGCCAAACTATTGGGTCGATCCGGCTACCGGAGTTCAATATTTTGTCGCCATTCAAACGCCAACGCATCGAGTCGATTCTGTCAACGCCATCCTGAACACCCCGTTGTCGACATCGACGACACGGCAGGCTGAATATTTGGGCAACGTTGCCTCTATTGCTCGCGGAACCGCATCTGGCGTCATCAGTCACTTCAACATTCAGCCGGTCTACGACATTTTTGCCAACGTCCAGTCTCGTGACTTAGGCGGTGTTTCCCAAGACATCCAGAAGATTGTTCAGGAATACAATTCGAAGATGAAGCCAGGTAACCAAATTTTTGTTCGCGGGCTGGTGCAAAGTATGGACTCAGCATTCCTCAAGCTTGGAATAGGTTTTCTTGGTGCGATCGTCCTGGTTTATTTGCTAATGGTCGTTAATTTCCAGAGTTGGACCGATCCTTTAATAATCATCATGGCACTTCCTGGAGCAGTTGCCGGTATCATATGGATGTTGTTCCTGACCACAACTACGTTCAACGTTCCTTCAATGATGGGAGCGATTATGAGCATAGGTGTTGCCACCGCCAATAGTATCTTGATGATAACGTTTGCAAACGAGAAGCTGGAAGAAGGTCTCAGCCCACTAGAGGCTGCGATCGAAGCCGGTCGCACTCGTCTGCGACCAGTCATAATGACTGCTTTCGCCATGATTGTTGGTATGATACCGATGTCTCTAGGTCTGGGTGAGGGCGGCGAGCAAAATGCACCACTTGGGCGAGCAGTGATCGGTGGTCTAGGTTTGGCCACTCTTTTCACTCTTTTCTTTGTACCGGTAGTCTTTACACTCGTGCACAAACGGAAAAAAAGAGCAGATGAACCTCAGAGGCCGGTTACCGGGGAAGTACCGGCTGAAACATTAGTTTGAAGCCCTTGACGAAATTAGACGACCGGTCTACTATCGTAATAAGCTTTTTGGACGGGAAACGAAAATGATCAAAGAAATTGACGCACCTCATGAAACTTCAAAAACCTCGAAGACGCATATTCGTATGGGAAGAAACTCATCCGGTTTTGTGAAGCTGCTCGGCGGTTCCGGTCTAGTAATGGCTTTGCTTCTGCCGCTTGGCATTTATCCGCGCGTTTTGCAGTCCAAAGAACTGGACCATGCGAATACGGCTCAAGCTGAAGTGTCACGTGTGTCTCTGGTTAAGCCGACTAGCGCTGATTCGACTCGTAAACTGTCCCTGCCGGGCAGTATTGAAGCGATTTTGGAAACTGGAATTTATGCTCGAACGAACGGCTACGTTCATCAGCGGTATGTGGATATTGGTGACCATGTTAAGGCCGGTCAGCTCTTGGCTGAGATCGAGACGCCGGAAGTTGATGAAACTACAAAAGAAGCGAAGGCTCTTGTCCTTACGAGCCAAGCCGCTAAGGCGCAAGCACGAGCCTCTCTAGATAAGATGCAGGCAGATTTGCGCACCGCCGAAGCCGATCTCGCCCAAGCGAAAGCAACGTTAGCCCAGATGCGGAGCAGCGAAAAATTCGCTCTTACGTCGACACAACGATGGAATATGTTGGTAACTCAAGGTGCTGTGTCTCATCAAGACGCTGACGAGAAAGACACCAATTACAATACCGCCAAGGCTGCCACCACGGCAGCCGAAGAGCGAGTTCGTTCGGCTCAGTCGCAGGTAGTTGCTGCCAAGGCGCAGATTGATGCGCAGAAGGCAAACATTGCTGCCAGTCAAGCCAATGTCGAAGCCGCTGAATCTCGTGAACGTAACTCAAACACTCAAAAACGATTTCAGGAAGTTAGAGCGCCATTCGACGGAGTAATTGTCGAAAGAAATGTAGACCAGGGAGCGCTTATTACTTCCGGTTCGGATAACTCACGCACCAGTCTCTACCGGCTCGCTCGAATAGATACGCTGAAAGTATATGTTGATGCACCGCAATTTGCGGCAATCGGCATTCATGCCGGGCAACAAGTCAACGTCACTCTGAAAGAGTTTCCTGGTCGAACGTTTAAAGGAACTGTCGCCCGCACGTCAGTTGCTCTGAACTCACAAGCACGCACCTTGCGAGTTGAGGTGCACATTCCCAACAATGAGCAATTACTTGCTCCTGGTATGTATTCCGACGTGGCGTTTTCAGTTGAGCGCCCAAAGAACGCCTACGTTATCCCAATCACAGCCCTCGTTTCAAGAGGTGATGGGCAACAGATTGCGACAGTCCAAAATGGGCATGTGCACTTCGAGCCTGTGCAGACCGGTGATGATTTGGGTAAGTTTATCGAAGTAGTTGATGGACTAAAAGGCGGCGAACGCGTAATCAACAACCCAAGTGATGCCCTGCAGGAAGGCGACAAAGTTTTGGTGGCAGAGAAATAGTCTCGTTATTTAGCAACGGGTTTCGCAAGATCAGATAGCTTCGCGAAAATCAATTTCTCTAGTTCGACAAGTGCTTCGCTAAAGCCTTCAATGCCTTCTTTCAGTTTGTCGTAGGCCATTCGGTCTTTTGAATGAACTGATTCAAACTCGTCTTTATCGAGTGTGACGCGTGCAATCGTCATCTCTTTTGCCGCATCCGGACTCAATTTGCGCGGCAGTTCCTCAATTGTCGAATCAAGCTCGGCTAACAGTTTTGGTGAGATCGTCAATAGATCGCATCCGGCTAACTCGATGATCTCGCCGATATTTCTGAAGCTTGCGCCCATTACGACGGTCTTATAGCCAAACTTCTTGTAGTAGTTGTAGATGGCTGTAACAGACTGTACGCCAGGATCTTCCGCACTCTTGTAGTCTTTCCCCGTATCTTTTTTGTACCAGTCGAGAATGCGACCGACAAATGGTGAGATCAAAGTAACGCCAGCATCTGCACAAGCGACAGCCTGGTGCATGCCGAAGAGCAAAGTCATGTTGCAATGAATGCCCTCTTTCTCCAGTTCTTCAGCCGCTTTGATGCCTTCCCACGTCGATGCGATCTTGATCAGGACTCGTTCTTTGCTGATGCCTTCTTTTTCGTACAATTCGATGATCTCACGTGCTTGCGTCATCGTCGCTTGCTTGTCATAAGATAAACGCGCATCAACTTCTGTTGAAACACGACCGCTCACGATGCCCAGTATTCGTTTGCCGAACTCGACTGCCAGGCGGCGGAAAGCGACGTTCGCCATTTCTTGAGTGATCCCTTTGCGTCCAGACTCTTCGTATACTTTCTTGATAACATCATCGACTAATTTGGCGTAAGCGGGCATGTTCGCCGCTGCAAGAAGTAAAGATGGGTTAGTGGTGGCGTCTTGCGGTTTGAATTTGACAATTGATTCGAAATCACCCGTATCCGACACGACGGTGGTCATTCCGCGCAACTGCTCCAACAATGTTTTAGCCATAAGTCACCCCCAGGTAGCCTCCCAATTCCTCATTGTCGCATGGATCTAGACAGACTCCAGTTGCCGCGCAGTATAATCGTAAAATTCCAGCCATTTGATCTGCAATGAACGAAATTGGGCATGAGAAGCCTTCTCCGCTTCCCTCATCGTCACGAAGCCTTTATTTAATTCTCGCTTCGCTAGCATATGTTGCGATTATGTTGACAGTTGCTGCTAGCAGCGTACAAGTACTGCTGGCGAACTATCTTGGCGCAACATATTTTTATGAATCTGGTGCCCATCCTCATTTGAACGACTTTGTTCCTTACTATGCTGCAGCCAGTCTTGGCCGTCATTGTTTGATCAGCCATGAGTGCATTTACTCCCCCGCTTTGCAGGCGCATTTCGCAGACCTGGCATTGGCACCCCAGTCGTTGACTCATCAATTTACGTTACAGTACCCACCCTTCACTTTTGCCTGGTTGATGCCACTTGCGGTTTATAATCTGCAAAATGCGTTCCTTGTGTTGAATGCTATTAGCTGTCTGGCTTTGTTGGCTAGTCTCTTAATCTTGGGGCGCATGACCAAAAATCCGATGTTAGTGCAGTTATTGATCTTCGCTGGAGCCGCAGCTTCCTTTCCTGTTCTCAAGTGTCTTGAACAAGGACAGCTTTCTAATATTGTCTTGTTGGTATTGACTGTATTTTGGTATTTCTTGAGAGAAAAACGGTACTACGCGGCTGCGTCTGTTATTGCCGTTGGAGTGGTCAAAATACAGTATCTTCCATTCGTTGGTCTGGTTGGCCTGATTGTTGGCCGCGGCAAATTCATGGTCGGGCTTGGGGCAAGTTATGCCGGACTTGCGCTTCTATGTCTAACACTGTTCGGACCTGATGCCATCTCTGCCTATCCGCACGCGATACTAAATGGTGAGACAGTCGGATTGGTTGAGCACCACTACATGAACAATATCCTTGGACAAGTGCTCGCGCTCACAGGCAATTTGCGAGTAGCTTCGATCGTTTCTATGAGCTGTCTTGCCGCAGGTCTAGCTTTTGTCGCTTATCTGTGGCAGGGATGGTACAAAAAGAATTCTCAGCAAACTGGCTCATTCGAGGCTTGTGCCGCAGTCACGTCGCTAATCATGCCTGTTACGTCACCGCATACGTTCACGTACGACTACGTGTTCTATATCATGGCTGTTTCTTTTATCCTGATGTGGCTGCGTCAGCATCGCGCCGAGACTGCCATTAAATTAACGGCGCGGGTTTTCTTAATCGCAATCTTTTTACTTCCATTTGCCACTTGGATTTTCGAGCTTGCTTTCGCGAACGTCACCGCGCCGCTACCCAGAGGCCTGCCTATAACTGGGCTGCTCATGGCGGTTTTCTTTTTCCGGGCGATGAGAAAAGCGTCTGCGGCAACTTAATCAGCGAGTTGAAACTTTTAGTCTACATTTGAGTCACACAAAAGACCGGCCGAAGAAAGGACTGAAGTTTTACTGACAAGCTAAGCGGTTACCGTTATACCGTAGAGGTTGCCTATGATTTCTAAGAATAGCTTTCACGTGCACCAAGAGTACGGACTTTGGAAGATAAGCCAAGGTGGTGTTTTGTTTGCACAAGGTAAGAAGAAGAGCGAAGTTATCCGTGCTGCTCGTAATCTAGCAAGCAAGCACAACAGCGTTGTTGTGGTTCACTCCTCGAGCTGCCCGATTTATCTTTTGGAGCGACGCGCCGTGTCTTAATTTACAAATGCACGCGAGCGCCCGCTTCCTTCTGCAGTAACTAGAGTTTGTGCAATAACTAGAGTTTGTGCAATAACTGCTTTAGCTTGTGCTTGAGACCATGCTCCGGTTCGGGCGACTTTCTTTTGTGCACGGCGGTTGTGCGCTCTTTGTGATACTTTTGTGGTTCGTTTTCGCTCGCAGATCCGGCTAGGGGTGCTGTTTGTCCTGATATGCTCGGTACTACTTGCCACTTCTCAGGTTCTGCAGCTGACGATTGTGATTGTTTAGATTGCTGGCTGGCTTGTTGCTCAGGCGGAGTTATTATCAAATTGCTATTTGTTTCACTGTGTTGCGTAGGCAGCGGTTGGCTGAGGCTGGGTGCCAGTACCGTCGATGGTCTGGCTGTATGTGTTCGTGCTGGGACCGGCGATGGACTTTGGCTGGGGTTTAAATGCAAAAGGCTACCCGGTGCTGTTGTTGGTACTTTTAGCGATGGTGTTGCAGGCGGTGTCATGCCTTGTGTTTCTTCTCTAGCGGTAGATGAGTGTGGTAACAGCAAATTTTCGACGGAGGCGAAGGCGATCGATGCTACGGCCGCCGTTGCTAGTGCAATTGCCGCAAATTTTATGGGTGCACTATTGGCGGCTGGTACAGCTTCTCCTGCTTGTGTTGTATTTTCCGATGATGGCCCGTGTGTTTTATCTTGACTGCTGCTCGCTTTTTTATTGGCGGGTGTCAATTCCTGAAGCCAGGCTTGTGTTTTCTCAGAAGTGTTTTGAACCAACGTCTTGTCTTTGGCAGAGGCATCATTTGCAGCGGATGTAGAAGCGAGTGTTATTGTGTGCACTTGCCAATCAGCTGTCGTTAGCGATGCGTTTATTTCGGACAATTCTTGTTTCAGATCGCGCATTTTTTGAAAGCGTTCCTCAGGCTCTTTTGCCAGAGCCCTAAAAATTGCTGCTTCCAGTCTTGCCGGAACGCCTACGCCATGAGCCCGCAGTGGTTCCGGCAGATCCTGACCATGCTTGAACGCAAGTTGTAAAACGTCGTTGCCTTGAAATACTGGTGCACCTGATAGTGCTTGATACATAACCGCACCAAAGGAATAGATGTCTGCACGTTCATCTATGGTGCCACCTCTCCATTGCTCCGGACTCATGTAAAGCGGGCTGCCAAATATTTCGCCTGTACGTGTGAGTTGTGGGGTTTCATTTCCCTGCAGCATCTTCGCTATTCCGAAGTCAACGAGTTTGACGAAATCGTCTTCGTTGTCTTCCTTAACAAGCATGATGTTGCTTGGCTTTATGTCTCGGTGCACGATACCTTTGGCGTGTGCTTTGCTCAAGGCATCGCACGCCTGCATAAAGATAGGAATGGCTCGAGCAGCAGAGAGGGGACCCGTCGTTTTGATTACGTCGTCAAGGGATTTGCCTTGCAGAAAATCCATCACCATATAAGGCTCGCCGCTGGGCGAAACATTTGAATCAAAAACCGTAACTATATGGGGATTGGAAAGTTTGCTGGCCGCCTGTGCCTCTAGTTGAAATCGCTGCAGGATCTCAGTGTTTGTAATGCTGCCCTTACGCAATACTTTTACGGCAACCGTTCGATTGATGAACTTCTGGGTAGCGCGATAGACGGTGCCCATGCCGCCACTACCGACCACCTGCAAAATTTCGTAACGCCCATCGAGAGTCGTTCCTGTCAGGCCATCGTTATCAAGGGCGACCAGTGTCGAGCCGTCGTTGGGGCAAGAGTCGAACGCGGCGGAGAACTCTCCGCTACAGGCGAGACAGGCTTTTTTAGAGGTTTCGCTGCCCATCTTCTCCTTTCCTCGGCTTCGATACTTCTTACTTATATGTAGTGGTGTTGGCGAACTCGGTGGTGCTGCTTGCGGGTCACTGGCTGTGACCTCGTTGATGCCGGCATCATGTTGACCGGTGCTGCATCCACAAATGATAGCTCACTGGATTTGCTGCTTGGAATCCCATATTCAAAGATGCCCGCATATTTGCTTTGGCTTTCAGCTGTGAGTTCTCTTCTCCGTTTTTCGGCGCTTAAAGCAGGGTTCTAAGTGAATTGCTTAGAAGGAGTTTTTGAATCGGAGCGTTATCCATATATAGGAGAACGCGAGATTCTGAGCCAACCTGCGAGAGTCTGAATATTGCCCGGTCTTGAAAATTGTTTGGAAATGGTTATGACCTGATGCGATATTTGGTGCAGTACGATATGATGTATAAATCGATTGGGGCAGGTCACCAGAACCGCTTAGAGCCCCTGATAAACAATTCAGAAAATGACTTGTTTGCGAACGAATAATTCTGGTAAGATTGATAATCCAAGTTTCGGGATTCTTCCCGTCGGCCGACCGAGAGGCCGCATAATTCCGGTCCTGTACTCTGAAAACTGCATATTGAGGTCCGTATTCCACCAATAATGTGTGGTTGCCGCCAAACGTTGTCCTGACGATTTGGAGTCTGCTCGAGAGAGTAGGCATAAGGAGCACCACAAAATGGTAAAGCTACAAAGAGCGCACGGTGGATACCTTGGCATCAGCAGCCGATGAAGGACGCAATAAACTGCGAAAAGCTACGGGGAGGCGTTATAGCCTGCAATCCGTAGGTGTCCGAATGGGGCAACCCCGCCGGAGTAATGTCCGGTGACGCATAACTGAATACATAGGTTATAGCGAGGTAAGCTCGGGAACTGAAACATCTTAGTACCGAGAGGAAAAGAAAACAAACTAGTGATTCCCTCAGTAGCGGCGAGTGAACGGGGAACAGCCTAAACCTACATAACGTAAGTTATATAGGGGTCGTGGGACACCATCACGAGATGGGATGAGAATAGTTGAACTGACCTGGAAAGGTCGACCAAAGACGGTGACAGTCCGGTAAACGAAAGTCTCTGAACCTCAGGTGTATCCCAAGTAATACGGGGCACGTGAAACCCTGTATGAATCTGCCGGGACCATCCGGTAAGGCTAAATACTGACTGATGACCGATAGTGTACAAGTACTGCGAAGGAAAGGTGAAAAGAACCCCGGTGAGGGGAGTGAAATAGAACATGAAACCGTGTGCTTACAAGCAATTGGAGCACTATTAGATAGTGTGACAGTGTGCCTGTTGAAGAATGAGCCGGCGAGTTACCTTATGTAGTTGGTTAAGCAGTTAATATGCGAAGCCACAGGGAAACCGAGTCTGATAAGGGCGACTAATAATTACATGAGGTAGACCCGAACCCGGGTGATCTATATATGGCCAGGATGAAGCGTGTGTAAAAATGCGTAGAGGTCCGAACCAACTGTTGTTGAAAAAACAGTGGATGAGCTGTGTATAGGGGTGAAATGCCAATCGAACCCGGAGCTAGCTGGTTCTCCCCGAAAGGCGTTGAGGCACCGCGTGGGACGTATCTTACAGGGGGTAGAGCACTAGTTCGGTGCGGGCGGAGAAAATCCGTACCAAATCGAGTTAAACTCCGAATACCTGTAACGTAATATCCTGCAGTGAGAGTGCGAGAGATAAGTTCCGTACTCAAGAGGGAAACAGCCCAGACCACCGACTAAGGTCCCAAAGTACATGCTAAGTGATTAAGGAGGTGGAGTTGCATAGACAACCAGGATGTTGGCTTAGAAGCAGCCACCATTCAAAGAAAGCGTAATAGCTCACTGGTCAAGCGACTCTGCGCCGAAAATATACGGGGCTAAGCATGTCACCGAAATCGTAGACTCTATTTATTTAGAGTGGTAGGGGAGCGTTGTGTTGTAGGGTGAAGCATGAGCGATAAGCACATGTGGACGAAGCACAAGTGAGACTGTCGGCTTAAGTAGCGAAAACAATGGTGAGAATCCATTGCACCGAAAGACTAAGGGTTCCCACGGCAGGTTCGTCCACGTGGGGTTAGTCGGGGACTAAGGCGAGGCCGAGAGGCGTAGCCGATGTACAACGGGTTAATATTCCCGTACAACCGTAATATCGTTAGGAGCTAAGTGGGGACGCAGGAGGCTATATGGAGCGGCTAATTGGATTGCCGTCCAAAGGCGTAGCTAGTTGATGTAGGCAAATCCGCATTGACGTTAAAAAGTGAGGCCGAGTAGGAAATTACTTACGAGTGAAATTTCATAGATGCCACGCTGCCGAGAAAAGCCGCGAAAGCCAGATATTAAGGTTCCCGTACCCGAAACCGACACAGGTAGTCAGGTAGAGAATACCAAGGTGCGCGAGATGTCTCTCTTGCAGTCAAGCTCCCTTCTACCTTTACGCTCTATGGGTGATTTCCGACCACCCTGAGGGAACCATTGGGCGCCTCCGTTACAATTTAGGAGGCGACCGCCCCAGTCAAACTGCCCAACTGAAA
>DATNPX010000029.1:0-117506 GCA_036702975.1 Oculatellaceae cyanobacterium | reverse complement strand
AAGCGCGAGACAGGTAATGGTCCAAAATTTTGAATTTGCTCTTGCAGGTTTGTGCCTTCGATCAAGTCCATTACCAGAAAAGGAATGTTGCTGGGAGTCAGTCCGAAATCGTGTACAACAACCAGGTGTGGGTGTTTGAGAGCGCTGGCGGCTTTAGCTTCTTGTTCAAAGCGCAGAATATGTTTGGGTTCATGTGCAAGGTGTACATGCAGAGTTTTGACGGCGAGCTTCGCGCCGGTCATGACGTGACGTGCTTTATAGATGACGCCCATGCCACCTTTGCTCAGAATCGATATTGCCTCGTATCTTTCGGGAAGGTCGATAAGAGCATTGGCAGTATCAGGTTTCTTTGGAGCAGCAGCAGCAATCAATCTTGATTCTGAAAGTGTGGCATCAGGATCTTTGAACGAATGCGTTTCGATCAGCGATACATCCTGAACATCGTTTAGATTGAGCTGTGAAGCGGCATCTGCAGTGGGAGTGACATTTGCAGAAGCCGTAACGGCGACCGGTACAGTTACTGCAGGAGCCTTAACTTTGTGGCAATTGATTAAATGTTGCATGAGCACCGCCACAACTAACGCCGGGTTTCGTTTATCCTCGCCGGAGCGGTGCATATAGCGATAATACGCATACGCGAGGCGCCGACGTTCAAGAACAAATTCCCAGAAATTTTCGAGAGTTTCAGCCGCTTCTTTGGAAGAAGGAATGCGAAACTCGGGCACTTTGGGCAGAGTTTTAAAAAGCACGAAACGATCAAAAAGCAGAACACCCGCGTAACAAGCGACGAAAAGTGCGATCGTGATATAGCCGTAGCCACTTACCCAGTTGAGTACGCTGCCGGTGAGATCGTTCCTGTTGAATGCAAAGTTGTAGGTTATATGATCTATCAGTGCCCACACCAACCCCAGCGGTGCTATCAAAAGCAGAGCGCTTCTATGTTGCCTCTGCATCAATGAAAGTCCCAGTGGACCGGCTGCCAGACCCGTCCAGATAGCATGTCCTGCGACCATGCGACCATTAATGACCTCCGTCGCCGGCAACCAGACGATCTGGGTTTGCCATGCTGCGGCATGCACGAAGGCGTCTTCAGAGTATGCAAAACCAGCTCCCGAAGCCACTCCTAGAAGGAAGACATCTGTTGCTCCAAGCGTCAGTGAACTGAAATTTCGGCCGCGAAATAATAAGAAGAGCACCGGAAGAATTTTTAGCAGTTCTTCAAAAGTTGCTTGCAGAACAGGAACAAGCGGATTGTCCATACCGATTGATTTTGCCATTTGCAGACCGACTGAACCGGCAATTCCCATCATCACGCCACCACACAAGGCGATTGTACCTGTGGTGGCAAGCGGCACCGTAGTGGTGGCACGAGAAATCAGCATCAATACAACGACAAAAATAGAATTGTAAGCAAGTGAGATAAGACCCTGTGGGCCTGTCTTAAAGATCGTCCAGACAATCCATGTGAAGGCTGCACACCAAAATACGACAAGCCTGATTTGCAGCTTGCTTCTTCCCAGAGCTATGGTGCCCCAGGTGTTGGCAAACTTCAGTGGAGTCTCGTTTGGCAACTACTTACCACCCTTACCAGGTTTTGGTGGCTTGAGTGGAAAGTCTGGCGCCGATTGAGCAGCAGGTTTTTCCTTATTCTGACTCATGGAAGATGCGCCTTTCGCCTGTTCGAATGCCAGTAGAGCATAGTCCAGAGCCGTTGAGGGTTCACTGTTTTGCAGGGGCTGTTCGGCCGACTTACTGACCAACTGCAAGTAAGCGTTCTCATACTTCGCTAGTGTGGCGTTTGGATCGCGAGGGAAGCCCACCGGGCGTTGTTCAAGCTTAGGTCCTCTAGTTCTGCATGCCAGGGCGAGTGCTGCTATCGCAGCAGCAATTGCACCGACTAACGCCGCATCACCAACTTTGTCTGCTACGTCATGCACTGCCAATCCTCAAACGGAGATGTGAATTCTAACACGGTAAAAAAGCCCCCGGTGATGGTCATTTGGCTACTTCTCAATTGGAATGACGGAGGAAGAAATCGGTAATCAGCTCTGTTGCATCGATGTCGTTGCATGTTTTCCCCAGTAAATCAGACGGACCACTGTAAAATGCTCCAGGCCAGGTGTGTCCGCCTCCTTGAATCGAGTACAAGACAACCTCACTGTTGTAGGCGCCAAAAGTCTCTCGCTTCACCCGAGTGCCGTCGTGCGGATCTTTGTCAGGCTCGTTTGTAGTGTATGGGCTTACCGAAGTTTGATTATGTCGGCACCAGAAGTCAACCGCCTCGCGCTCTGTCATGAGACCGCCCATCTTCGCCATGGGCACGCTCAAATTTCCCAGACCACCCAGCCCAACAGCGTCGCCGAGTTTGCCGAGGGTGTCGTTATGTTCATTGTCTTCAGATGGAACCAGTGGATCTTGCGACCCAATGAAAAATATGGTCGGCATTTTGCGAGTGGCACCACAATGCGCAGCGGTGCTGTCCATCATCGACGCCGCAACAACCGCAATGGCAGCCAGTCTATCCGGCATTTCACAGGCGAGCCGCTCGGCGAAATAGCCTCCATTCGACATTCCTGCGGCGTAAATACGTCGCGAGTCTACGGCTACAGTTCGGGAGATTTGCCCGATCATGTCGGAAACGAACCGAACATCGTCCGGGCTGCCGTTGTAACCCAGTTGCCATTTGCCGCCTGAACCGTCAGGATAGGCGACTATAAAATTCTTTCGGTTAGCGAGGACGTCGAATCGGGTTAGAGGCGACATGATCCTTCCGTTCATGTGCAAGCCGTGAAAGACCAGTACGAGCGGCATTGGCTTATTGCGATCGTACGAGGCGGGAACATGAACGAAGTAACTGCGCGGCGTTCCGTCGGAAGTAATCACTTGTTTAAAATCGTAGTCCCGCTGAGCTCTCGCAGTTTGACCGACACACTGACGTGGACTAATAGAAAAGGCAAGTACGGCGCTGATAAGCAGGCGACAAAATTTTCGTTTTCTTGCTACATATTGCATAGACTGATTATTCCAAGTGCGCTGGCTGGTAAACCTGAGGAGGATAGTTATGATGAGTCGGAAAAGTTCAACACTGGCGCTCCTGGCCTCGTGTTTGCTTGGCAGCATGGCAACCGCGAATGCAGACGAAGTGGCACCCAGTGGCGAAAATCCGAAAAAGGCTCATCTAGTGACTGACCCGGAGCCTGCCAGCAAGCCTGCTAAGGAGACAGGGGAGGCTCAATCGGCAAAAACTGTGACAGACCCTACCCCAGCTGGAAAAGCCGAGCCACCTGTTGAGAAGGCGCCCATTTCTTCCGACCCTCTCGTTAAGGATTCGCAGGCGACAACTACAGTAAAAACGGAAAGCCCTGACGCAGTGAAGAAAACCGAAACTCCGTCTGACCCGATGACTTTGCTCTACGCTGAAAAGGTTTCTCCCGGACCTTTTGAAGCCAAACGTCAGTTGCTGCTCTCGAGCATCAAAGTGGCGAAGAAACAGAATTTTGGTATTACAGCCTATTTATCTGAGTTGAACAAAATCGAAGAGCAGATCAAGCAAGGAAACGCGAGCCCTCAACTGGAAGCGAGGATCGATTCGATTGCAGAAGGTTTGACGGATCAGCTCAAGCGCAGCCAGATTCTCAAGACTCAACGTCCAGCCGCTGGAGCCGCACCGCGTACTTCGTATGGTGGTGGCGGAGCAGCTAACGCGGGCGGCGGTCGCAAGAATACCGATGCGATCATCAATGAGCTTCGCCAGAAGTACGGTGACAAGATACCTGCAGGGATGGCTGGGATGGACAACAATGAACTGAAGGAAAAGCTCATGAAGAGCGACCTTGCAAAAGAATACCTGCGCAAGTTTGCCCAGTAGTTCTTCCTGATCTCAGATTTTCTGGAAGTCTATGAATCCCTTAGATGGATTCGTAGACAGCAGGCGCACTTTAACCTTATCGCCGACGTCAACGCCCTGCTGCCCTCGGATGATAATTCCTTCGGCAGATGGTTTTGAAATCCGAACATAAGTTGCGTCTTCCTTGACACCAGTGATGATGCCTTTGAAAGTCTGTCCGATTTTGTCACTCAAAAGAACAGCGGCAGCCGCCTTACGCATAAAACGCTCAACGCGATTGGCTTCGCTCGCCATCTGAGTGCAGTGCATAGCGACATCTTGAAGTTCTTCTTCAGTGTAAATTTCCGCCTTCTTGTCGATCACGCTTTTAAGAAGCCTCTGTGTGACTATGTCTGGATACCTGCGGTTGGGAGCTGTCGAGTGAGTGTAGTCCTGCACAGCCAATCCAAAATGCCCTTCATGAGCCTCTCCAGATTTGACTACGACATATTCTCCCGGTCCCAACAATTTCACGATTGTCAATGAAAGGTCAGGGAAATGGTCTGGATCTGCGGCTTTTCTACGAGCCAGGAATTCAGATAGTGCTTTGGAGTCCGGAGTTTCAGGCAGCGTTTCTCCGAGTTCTCGTGCTGTCTCTACGATTTTCGGCCAGCGCTTCGGTTCTCTTACGATTCTGCGAATAGAGTAGGTACCATTCTTGTCCAGCTCTTGCGCCATCGCAGTATTGGCTGCCACCATCAAATTTTCGATCAGGTCGCGCGCAGAATTGTGATCGGTAGTTGTAATATCTACAACTTTGCCGTCCTTCGCTACCGGAGTAGCTTCCACTGTGGCAAGGTTGAGCGCACCATTTTTTACACGCACGTCGTGCAACAGATCTGCTGCCACATTCTGCATGTGAAGCTGATCTGCAAGACCAGGTTGATCCAACCTGTCTGGAAGTTCTTCGTTACTATCCAGCCATGGTCCGATATCTGGATAGGCTAATTTTGCGTGGTTCCTGACCAGCCCACGATAAAAGTCTGTGGCAACGACAGCACCATTTTTATCAACGACCAGCTCGGTAATAATTGCCAATCGGTCCACTTGTGGCAGCAGTGAACTGATTCCGAAAGAGAGCTTTTCGGGTAGCATGGGATAAGTTGTGAATCCCATATAGACAGACGTTGTATTTGCTCTGGCATGTTTGTCGATCGGAGAATCTTTCGGCACATAGGCGTCGACGTCAGCGATGCCTACTAAAATTCGCATATTGCCGTCAGGCAATTGTTCTGACCATTCAATTTGATCGAGGTCTTGCGATTCTCTATTGTCGATTGACGACCACAGTAGATTCCTCAGATCTCTGGTATTTGCATCAGCCGTGGGCGGCGCAGAACTGAGTTTTCTCAGTTGCTCCTGAATATCATGATTAAGATCAGGTTGAAAACCGGCCTGAAGCATAGCGTCATGAGCCATTGAATTTAAATTGACCTGGTTAGATGTTGACATGGTGCCTTTTCGTGGAGGGACCAATAATTATTGCACTAATGGAAATGATCATTCTTGTTCAGGTTCAAGCAGTTTCGCAAGCGAATTGCTCAGCAATTGGGAATCCACGCCCGCCTGCTCGACAATTGTGATCAGATTTTCTGCCAGCGCATGATCGGCTCTTTGTCTGTAGAACCGCTCGATATCCTCTCTAAGAGGAAGTTCGATTTGCTGACGAGATTTCAATTCGACGATGCGCTTACCATCGAGCCAGCTCTCTTTTATGACTCCCTTGTTTAGATCCGCGATCAGCCAGGCAACATTCCGATCGTAAAAAAAGGCTTCGGCAAGACTGACCAGGGTGTCAGTCGATGCAATGATCGTCTTTGGTCTGGTGCGCGGATTGGCTGGCTTAACTGTGGTGCCCTCGCTCAGATACTGCTCGGAATCAAGTCGCTCACTGCTGTTCGACACAGAAATTTCTCCGTCAGACGAACTGGTATGTTCAATTGAGATTTTTTGATCCGCTCCATCGATATCAGCTGCGCTCTCACCTGCTTGCCTGCGGCTCTCTGCATCACCTGTCGAGCCGCCACCAGGAATCAACTCGGGGCGTGGTCTGGTCTTTTCGGTTCTGACTCTGAGCCTTGCTGCGCCTGCAGCTGCAATGATCACAGCCAGAGCGATTTCGCTGCCGAGTACGAACCGTTTTTCAGATGCCACCCAATTTTTCGACGCGCCTTGAGCTAATTGTGAATCGATAAATTGGCTCTTTTGCCGGTCGGAGTTCAGCGAAGCACTGGTTACAGTGCTATCATGCGAAGCTGCCGGCGAATGTGGTTTGACGCCGTCACAGTCACTTGTGAGTCTTTTCTTCCTTGATTTTGACCCACGTCTGAGCAAGGGAAATCTCCGGCTTATCTTAGCATCGATACCATCAGCGGTATCATCTACTGCGTGCTCCAGTTCGATTGTGCCGGCTACCTGATCAGAAATATAGTAATTTTCGGGTTCGCCTGTGGCAGGTATCCCTTTCATTAGCGAGGAGCGCCAGGCTAATCCACTCAGTCCATGCTCTTTCAGAAGTTGCTTGAAATGAATCAGTGCACCGGTGTCCGCACCAGCTATGCCAGCTAGTTCAGGCACTCTGGATTCGCGGGCTGGGAAGTACGGTCCACTCTGTACATGATCACCCGAATCACTTTTTATATGTTCCGTCGGGTGATTGATGACACTTTCCCATGATAGCGTTGTGTCTTTGGCTGAAACCAGGAACCGACCTGGATCTCGAGTCTGTGGCGTCGATTCTTGTGTTTGACACTGCTCGCGCAAAACAGAGTCACCAGCACTTTCTTTGCTTGAGACTAAGTGATCGGCATCAGCGTCATCTGCCTGGTGATTATTTGACTTCTTCGGCACTCCACCACCTCTGTGCACACACATCATTGTTCCCGGTGGCAAAGACACATCATCACCGGGGTCAGATTCTTCGCGTCAGGCTTTGTTGCTTTATCGCGAAGCTTGAATGCGTTTCACGAGATGAGTCGAAACACTGCGCGGTGTCAAACGCGTAGCCAGCGCCATCAACTTATTCATTGCGCCCGTGATCACTATCGTTTCGCCGTTCATCATGCCGCGATATCCAATTTCAGACACTGTTGTAGAATCCATCGGTTTGAATTTCTCGAAAAGTTTTGATCGACCAAGTCCGGCTCGCTCTTGAAATTCAGTGGCGGTGGCGCCAGGACATACTGCTGTCACCGTGACGCCGGTACCCTCAAGCTCGCATGCGAGTGCCTCTGAGAAAGAAAGCACGTAGGCTTTGCTCGCGTAATAAACTGCCATCTGTGGACCCGCTACAAAAGCCGCCATTGATGCCAGATTCATGATCTTTCCGTATCGATTTTTCAGCATGGACGGCAGCAGAAGCTTCGTGAGCTTTGTTAAAGCGACGATGTTCACTTGAAGCAATGCCATCTCTTTTTCAAGAGAATTACTGGAGAAATCCCCGTAGTTGGCGAAGCCAGCGTTGTTGATCAAAATGTCGATCTGAAGATTTCTGGCAGTGAGTTCGGCGACAAGTTTGTCGCAAGCGTCGGGCAGCGACAGATCCTGCACGATCACATCAGTCTCGACATTGTGCGGCTTCAATTGCTCAACACGCTTCAACAATTGCTCCTGATTACGCGCCGTCAAGACGACTGAGTAACCGTCTTTAGCCAGCAGTTTGCAGATTTCAAAGCCTATGCCTTCAGATGCTCCTGTAACCAAAGCTCGTTTAGCCAATGTCGTGTGCTCCTGAAAGGGGATTAGAAAGTGTATCCTTTGACGATGTTCACAGTCGAGGTTCAGTATGACAGCTGAGGAATTAAAGGCAATTCTTGATCTGAAACCACTTCCCCGGGAAGGTGGATATTTCAAAGAAACTTTCCGAGGCTGCGAAGTGCTCTCCAGGGCAAATCTGCCAGCGCGTTACGATTCGGACAAGTCTACTCTCACATCTATTTTCTATATGCTTGACGAATCGACATTCTCAGCATTCCATCGTTTGAAATCAGACGAGATTTACCATTTTTATCTTGGCGACCCAGTGCATCTTGTCCTGATTAAAGCTGATGGACAGCTTGAACAAATTACGCTCGGACAGAATATTTTGGCTGGGCAACATCTGCAGTTTGTCGTACCTAGAGGTGTATGGCAAGCTTCGATCCTGGCTCCGGGTGGCAATTTGGCGCTAATGGGTTGCACGGTTGCTCCCGGCTTTGACTTTGATGATTACGAGCATGGTGAAAAACATTCACTGTGCGACATGTATCCTGCACATCGAAGCGTGATCGAAAAATTAACGCGAACCGAATCAGATGTCCACTAGTTAGCATCGATTTTCTTTAGAACGAAAACGAGTCTGCTTGCGGTTTCTGCGTCGAACGGGTAGCTCAAGTCGAGTGCGCTGAGTCTGGTTTCAATTCTGAACAAGTTACTCTCATTGATAATCGATTCCAGTACCTCGGCAGACCAGGAGCGAATGATTAGATAGTCCGAAAACTCCAGTGGTTCGCCGCGCAACTGCCCGTCAATGTGCAATTGAAGCTTGCGGACTTTTCTTTCTAAATCGAATTCGTCATTTGATGTTCCAAAATCTACACGAAGAGATAGCTCAGACATCTCCACTCTCCATGAAGACATGTTGAGCGACTTTCGACTGGTCCAGGGCGGGTAATGAGCTTCTATGACATACAACCCTTGCGGCTTCAGCTGCCGCCATACAGAATGTAAATGACTCGTCAGGTCATCACATTCGTGGATGTGACCGATTGAGTTGAGCACAATCATTGCCAGATCGAATCGACCAGGAACTTCGAAATTTCGCATGTCCGCGCAATTTACGTCTACGGTCAATGAACTTTCTTGCGCTAGTTTGGTGGCATATTCACACATTGCCTCCGAATTATCGACGACAGAAACGTCATAATCGCGCCGAGCAAATTCGAGCGCGTGACGGCTCGGTCCTGAAGCCAGTTCCAAAACGCTTTGCAGTTGGTGGTCTGATCGGAAGCGCTGATGAATTTCCACCAGTCCATCGACTTGATAGCTCAGTCCAGCGCGGCGAAACGCGATATCGTAGAGCAAAGGAATGTTGTAGAGCGTTGTCATCGAGTCATTGGAAGGTAGATTGAATTCCCAAATGATGCCATGGTTTTCGAACGTATATCCAGTTGACTACAGGCTCCAATTTATGTTTATGAACTTGAAGAGTCAAACAGGTTCGGCGTAACTCCGCTTAACGGGCTGTCAAACTTCTCCGGTTTTGCTTTAAAGTATGTGATTGGGTAGATAATACTGTCAGACTGGCTGGGCGGAATCGAACATGCAGAACGTCAAATTAGACTGGGAAGAACTGCGGCAGGCTGGTCAACTGGCTTTTGTCGAGCAACGTTATGAAGACTGCGAGCAAATCTGGTTGGATGCCCTCGAGAACGCTAAGCAGAACTATAAAGACCTTCAGACCGCCACGAGTAGCTTAGACCTGGCCATTCTCTACAACACGGTCGGTCAATATCAGCAAGCTGAGCCGAATATTACTCACGCGCTTGAATTGAGAGCGCGTAATCTCGGTGACCAGAGCCTGGAAGTAGCCGAGTGCTTGACAGCGCTGGCGAAGAATCAGGGTTTCCAGGCCAAAATGCATGAGTGTGAGCAGCTTTACAGGCAGGCGCTTCAAATTAAAGAGAACATCCTGGGTTCAGAACATCTCGACGTCGCAGAGAGCTTGCAAGAACTGGCCAATTTTTATGCTTCAGTCGGTAATTTTGCCGAGTGTGAGCCTCTTATGTTGAAGGCACTATCGATCAAGGAAGCTAATGCTGGGTTGGTAAGCAAAGAAGTAGCGAACAGTTTAAAGACACTGGCTCGTATCTATAGAAAGCAAGGGCGCTTTTCAGACGCCGACACCTATTATCTGAAGACGCTGGAAGTAAAAGAGCAATTGCTGGGTGTTGACCACGAAGAAGTTGCTGAGACGCTCCGCAGTCTCGCCAACAATTATTCTTATCAAGGTAAATACGCTGAGGCAGAGCCTCTCTATAAGCGTTCCCTGGAAATATATGAAAAGAATCCAGAGCCCGATCACTCAGAAATAGCTACCAATCTGCATAACCTTGCGGTGCTCTATTACAAGATGAGCAGAGATGGCGAGGCAGCGATGTTATACAGACGCGCCCTGGAGCTGTTTTCGACAGTTCTCGGCACCGAGCACCCGGAGGTTGCTACGACGCTCCTTTCCATGGCAAAGTTCTATGAGGAGCGTAAGAAGTACGACAAGGCGTCGACGTTGACGAATCTTGCAGTGCAGATCTACGAAAAGAATTATGGTCCCGAACACAAAGCGGTGGGTTCGGCCATCAAAGATCTGGCTGAATTGTACAGCGCTCAGGGACGAACAATCGAAGCGGAAGACCTGCGAAAACGCGCCAGAGCAATACTTGGCGGCTAAACCTGAGTACGCAAATCAGCCCCGATTGCTCCTGAATGAGTGGCAATTAGCCTTTTCACGGTTCTGTTTGGGAACCTATTTTTGAACTGTTCCGTCGTGTCCAGCACAAGTTAAGAGTTTCAGTCAGTTTGACACTCATATAAGCATTTAGAAGAGAGAATCACAATGTCATACATCGTGCGCTATCTTTGCGCCGTCGCATTCGTTTTGCTTATGTTCGCCGTTCCCGCATTTTCGTCTCCTGTTCGAAAAATCGAGAAGATGTTCCATGGAGTTGCTTCCTACTACGCCGATAAATTCAACGGGCATAAAACGGCTTCTGGTGACATCTTCGACAATTCAAAGTTAACCTGTGCACATCGCACGTTGCCCTTCGGCACCAAAATTCTGGTCAAGAATCCTGACACAGGCTCGTGTTGTGAGGTGGTCGTCAACGATAGAGGTCCTTACGCGCACAACCGCGTCGTCGATCTTTCAAAAGCTGCAGCCAGAAAATTGGGCATCACCGGGCTGGGCAAAGTAGTTTGCTACGCTGGTAAGTCAGTTGTGACTGCAGCAGGCAAGACAGTTGTTAATGCTATAGACCTGGAAATCCCCGGTAAATCTGATCACTCGACGGTAGCAAAGACGGGTCCTGCCAGGGCAATTGCGTCAGCTGACACGCCCAGCACCGCGTCGGCAGCAGCCGCTAAACCGACCTCCGGCACTGTCGCAGCCGGCGCTGACCTAGCCACTTCCGACATGGCGAGAGCCGACTGATTCGCTGAGGACATCTTCAAGAGTTGACCGCATCAAAAATGTAGTTGATGCGATAAGAAGATGCTAGAATCCTCGAATCATGACTTCTGGCGATTCAAAAAGTTATCGTCCTGGACAAAGCATTCTGTGCCGCGTAGAGGCACCGGAGGCGGGTGGATACCTTGTAACGGTAATGCCAAGCGAGATCAAAGGTTTTCTGCCCAGTCAAGATCCTCTGGACATTGGCAAAGTTGTACCGGCCACGTTCGTTTGTATGAACGGTGAGCGAGCACTGTTGACATTCGCCTATATGATTGGCACTACTGAGCGTGTTCAATTGAGCACCAGCAGCGACTCTATAAACGCATTTTCCGTCTGGGCGGACTCTTACCCCACCAACATGAAAACGCGACGTGCTATCGACGTCGTAATGCCCTCTATCGACGGCAATCAGCGGACCATGACCAGCAACGACCATACGCTGGAAGAGTTGATGCAGCATATCGAAAACACCAAATTTACCGGCTGCCTCAAGGCACAGAATGAAGAAAGACTTTCACGTTCTGCGGCTTTGCTTTTCGAAGGCAGAGTGGTTGGTTGCATATATGGTACCAAAAGTCCGAAGCCTCAGCCTTACACGACTGAAACAGCGATGTACCTGATGATAAGCGATCTGCAAACATCCGGTACGGATGTGCAACTTTATACATTGCCTGAAGAAGTCATTCTTTCGATGTCATCTCTTTTTCTCGGTTGCCCGATCGAAGGCCTGCCCGAATCCAACACACCGACCGTAGCAATAGGTTTGCTCAAGGAGTTCGAAAAGCGCGGGCAAACAGCATGTTTGACGTTATCGACAGATGGTAGCGGCACAATCTCTGTCAGCTTCGTCTATGCCGGCAAATACATCGGATCTTTCCTGGTCGAGAAACAGCAGTTTATGCCTTCAGTTGAATTGCCGCTGCAACTCCCATCAGAATATGACAATGCCAGGCTCGATGCATCGTTTCTGCCTGACGAAATGATTTCCGAGTCGATTCAGTACGGATATATTTTCAACAAGGTCGTGGAAAACTTTCCGAACGTGCCTCAAAGTCAACGCTAGAGCAGAATCAATCCTTAAGCACAGTCAGCGCGCTGGAACCGGCTCATTTACTTGCTCCACAGACAGCCCTCACAAAGCGCCAACGTGATGGAAAATTCCGGCATGCATAAGAGCACATCGAGCAGCGCCAAGTAGGGCAGTTTTGTCGTTCATGATCACTTTGATTTGCACAGTTTCCAGCACGCTGCGCAATCTGCCTTTTTCCAGGAAAGCTTCAAGAAAGCGTGGCTCCTCAAGCTTCTTAATCATTTTCGGAGCGATGCCACCACCGATGAAAATGCCACCGGTTGCCATCAGTTTAAGCGCCAGATTTCCAGCTTCCGCACCATAAATGTCAGTGAATATGTTCAGAGCTTCCACACAAATTGGCGTCTCACCCTTCAACCCATGCTCGGAGATGATCGCAGGAGCATCGCCGGTTTTCAAAGATTCGCGCAACCATGAAGGCTCTTCGAATTTGTTTTCATCGCGCAGAAAGTCGTAGATGTTTTTCAGTCCTTGCCCGGAGAGTACACGCTCGCAGCTAACGTGATTGAACTTTTTGTGCAGATACTGCAGCAACTCGAATTGAATCTGGCCATTTGGTGCGAAATCGCAGTGACCGCCTTCTGAAGCAAACGGTCGCATTTTGCGGTCTTCCCAGATGATGCCGGCTTCTCCAAGCCCGGTGCCGGCCGAAATTACGCCCACGTTTCCATGTTTCTTTTTGTCGCCCTGATTGATGGTGACAAAATCCTCGTCACTTAATTCGTAGATACCATGCGCATTTGCCTCCAGGTCGTTCATCAATTCGACCTTATTCAGCTTGAGACGCTGCGCGAGCACAGCTGCGTCTATTACCCAGGGCAGGTTGGTGGCGTGACAGGTGCCATTGACCACGGGACCGGCCACCGCAATGCACACATGATCGGCGCGCCGATTTGTCTCCTCGATAAATTCCGCAATCAGTTCGTGCAGATCTGCATATTCATTGCTTGGAAATTGCTTCTGCACCAGCAAGTTCAGCCTGGCGCTTTTAAGCTCATAGAAAGCCAGGTTTGCCTTAGTGCCACCGACATCACCGGCAAGGATTATACATTCATCCATTGAGTTATTTCTTTGCTGGAGTCGGTTTCAGTTCGATGTGGCCGCCAAAGCTGTGACGCATAGCCGACAGGAGCTTGTCGCTGAATGGACTCTGCTCACGCGAACGGAAGCGAGTGTACAACGCCGCAGATAGAACCTCAGCCGGAACGGCTTCTTCGATAGCCGCTTGCACGGTCCATCTGCCCTCTCCTGAATCTTCCACATAACCGCTATAGTTGACGAGTTCAGGGTCACCGGCTAACGCTGAAGCAGTCAGATCGAGCAGCCACGAGCCGACAACGCTTCCTCGTCGCCATACTTCTGCGATATCTGCGATGTCGAGCTTGTAGCGGCGATTTTCGGGCAGAGTTTCTAGACTGGCATTGCGGAAGATTTCAAAACCTTCGGCGTAAGCCTGCATCAGACCGTACTCAATGCCGTTATGCACCATTTTGACAAAGTGACCTGAGCCAACCGGTCCGCAATGCAAGAAACCCTCCTCAGCAGTGCTGTCGATGTGCTCACGCCCTGGTGTACGCTCGATGTTGCCTACTCCGGGAGCCAGAGCGCGTAAGATCGGGTAAAGTTCGCGAACCACATCTCTGTCGCCGCCTACCATCAAGCAGTACCCTCGCTCCAATCCCCATACACCACCACTGGTGCCGCAATCGACGAAATTGATCCGCTTGCGTTTCAATTCTTCAGCCCGTCTGATGTCGTCTTTGTAATAAGAGTTGCCACCGTCTATGATGACATCGCCCGGTTCCATGAGATTTGCCAGGCTCGTGATCGACTCTTCGGTTGGGGCTCCAGCCGGAACCATCACCCAGATTCTGCGGGGCTTTGATAACTTGCTGATGAAACTTTCCAGTGAGTCGGCAGGCGTAGCTCCTTCCTTCTCAAGCTCTTTTCCGGGTCCTGGTAGATGATCGTAAACGACACACTCGTGACCAGCTCTCATCAGTCGCCGCACCATGTTGCTGCCCATGCGACCGAGTCCCACCATGCCTAATTGCATATTGATTCTCTCTATACAGGTTTGTAGTTTCGCCAGAGTGATCTTATTTTTGTTGTGACTGTTTTGCAGCCGCTTCCAGAGTTGCAAGACCTTGCTCTACATCGGTGAGGTGCACTCGCAACATTCTGCGACCGCGCTCAGCCAGCACTTGCCCGTCGCCG
This sequence comes from Oculatellaceae cyanobacterium, assembly GCA_036702975.1. GTDB lineage: Bacteria > Cyanobacteriota > Vampirovibrionia > Obscuribacterales > Obscuribacteraceae > DATNPX01. The sequence continues at coordinate 103,109 of DATNPX010000029.1, read as the reverse complement.
CGTGCCTGTGCAGCTTCGACAACTCCGAACGTGTATTTCTGCCCCGGCACATCGAGATCGTTTTTGTGATCGCACGTGACTTGCAAGAATACGCCGGTGTTTGGTCCGCCTTTGTAAGCCTGACCAGTGGAATGTTGGAAGCGAGGTCCGAAGCCAAGGCAGGTCGCTACTTTTTTGAAGTCTCGAACCGCAACACGAACTGTTTGCAATTGCTGCTCGTGCTTTTCGTTCATCTCGATATAACCGAGAATAGCGAAGTAATCTCCGGCTTTGATTCTTGATGTATGAGCCTTCAAGTAGCCAGCCAGTGATTTTGCATTTGCACCAAGTGCCGCGTTCAATTCATTGACATTCTTCTCGTCTGAAAAGAGCTTGACGCCTTCGCCTTCATAGAAAGGCTTTTCTTCCGGCAATGAGCCATTCTTTTCGTAAGCTTCAGTGATTTGCTTTGTGGCAATTTTGCTTGCTTCCACATCAGGCTGATTGAAAGCATTTATGCCGATTACCGAACCGGCAACAGCAGTGGCGATTTCCCAGCGGAAGAACTCCTGACCAATGCAGTAGATATCAGGAACGTTGATTCTAACAACCGGTTGACCGGCTTTTTCCAACGTTTCGACCAGACGATCCTGCTCCGCATCTGGTGCGTTATCCAGGCGCAGGTAGGCGAAGAATCTGTCTTTACCGTAGACGGTCGGCGCGCCGATCGGTTCACGGTCGACGGGCACCACACCTTTGCCGACTTTGCCGGTCGACTCAGCCAGCAACTGTTCCAACCAGGCACCGATATCGTGGATGCCTGGTGAGGCAATCAATGTCAGTTTATCGCGTCCGGCATTGGCCATGAGACCAATCATCACGCCGAGCACAACGCCGGGGTTTTCTTCGATAGCAGTCTCAGGCGAGCAGGCATGCACCATCTCGTCAGTTTTATCGAGGAACTTTTGCAGGTCGATACCGATTACCGCCGACGGAACGATGCCGAAGTTTGACAGAGCGGAATATCTACCACCAATTCCAGGCACTCCAAAAAAGATTTTTCTGAATTTGTCTTGCTCAGCCACCTTCTGCATTTTAGAGCCAGGATCGGTGATGGCGACAAATTGCTTGCCGGCCTTGTCTTTGCCGACCAGGTCTGCAACCTTCTGGAAGAAGTATTGTTTGTAGATATTGGGCTCTAAAGTGCTGCCCGATTTGCTGGAGACAATGAAGAGCGTCTTGGCGAGGTCGATTGATTTCTCAAGAGTGGCAATCTGACCGGGATCTGTCGAATCCAGAATCTTGAGAGCTGGATGACCGGCGATATGTCCGAAGGTCATGCTCATCACTTCTGGGCACAAACTGGAACCGCCCATTCCCAGCAGGACGGCGTGTGTGAAGCCAGCTGACTTGATTTCCGCAGCGAAAGCTTTGATGTTGTCCAGATCCTTTCGCATGTCTTCTGTGATGTTGAGCCAGTCGAGCCAGAGAGCTTCATCTTCACTGGTCCAGAGCGCCGCATCGCGTTTCCAGAGCTTTTTGACTTTGCCGCTGTCGTTCCATTCTTTCAATGTGGCATGAAGAGCACGTGTTTGCTCTTCGGGAAGGCGATAGCTGAATTGTTCTTTTCCTTGTTTCAATTCTGCCCTCTGCTTTGCAACGGTATCTGTCAACTTGTTGAATGCATCAGCAAAGAGCTTGACGCCCTGAACAACCAGATTGTCGGTGACGTCTTTCATTGAGATGTTCAGCTTTTCCAGATTGTCCATGACCTGGCGAGCATCGTCGAGATTCTCAGTGAGAGTTTGTTGCGGTTTGCCGTGCTTTTTGAAAGCTTCGAAAGTAGCAGGCGGAATGGTGTTGACAGTGTCTGGTCCGATCAACTCGTCAATGTACATCGTGTCTGGATACTTGGGATTCTTCGTCGATGTGCTTGCCCACAGCACTCTCTGAGTCTGTGCGCCTTTCCCTTTCAATTTGTCCCAGCGGCTGCCGGAGAAGATCTGTGTGTAGCGTTCGTAGGTCAATTTAGCGTTTGCGACTGCAACTTTACCGAGCACGCTGTTCAAGAGTTGTTTTTGAGTGTCATCTTTTGTTTGAGCGAGACGACCGCTGACGATAGCATCGATGTCGGTATCGATACGGCTTATGAAGAAGCTGGCGACGCTGGCGACGCTGCTTATGTCACCACCTTTGGAGGCAAGAGATTCGAGCCCGGCGATGTAGGCATCAGCTACTCGCTCGTATGTCTGCTCTGAAAAGAGCAGAGTGACGTTGATATTGACGCCGTCTGAAATCAACTCTCTGATGGCTGGAATGCCGGCTTCAGTGGCTGGCACTTTAATCATCACATTCGGGCGTGCAACTTCTTTCCAGAGCTTTTTCGCTTCAGCCAGGGTAGCTTTGGTGTCATTAGCGATCAGTGGAGAAACTTCCAGACTGACGTATCCATCGCGTTTGTTCGTTTCAGTGTAGACAGAAAGGAGGATATCGGCAGCTTCTTGAATATCACGAATTGCCAGTTTTTCGAAAATTCCAGCAGCGTCGAGATTCGAGTCGCGAATGGACGCGATGAAATCGTTATAGTCAGTGCTTCCGCCGATTGCCTTTTCGAAAATCGATGGGTTAGATGTAATTCCCCGCAAGCCATCTTCATCGATGAAGCGTTTCAGTTCACCGGTCTTGATTAAGCTTCGCTGGATATAGTCAAGCCAGACCGACTGACCGAACTTTTGCAAATCTTTCAAGGGGTTGACCAAGGCTTTGACGGTACTCATCCTGACTCTCCTGCTACATCCGTGAAACTATAGGGACGCCAGCTCAACGTTGTGAACTAGTGAAACTGACCCGTGAGAAGCGTCGGGTTACGACCGATAGCGCCGTCTACGGAGGTCTGAACAACCCAAGATAGCAGATCTAAATATGCAATCCGGAAAAATTAATGACATTGCTATTTTGGTATTGCAGTCTCTTTACAGCCTATTTTGCCGAGCTGGTGGGTGCTGGTTGAGGCACTGCCAGGTGGCCCAGTTTTTGCTCTTTGATCATCGTCTTAATCATCTTCTGATCGTAGAGAAATCCTTCAGGATGAACTTTCAGGTCGCCCCGGTATGGATTGCTGAACAGAACTACCAGCATGACGTTGAGCGAAAGGCACAGTGAGACAAGAACTGTCATAGCGATGTGCGCAACAGCATTTTCCACTCCGAAGAAGTATGTGAAAAGCACAGTGCAGATGCCACCGGCGATCAGCACGCCCCACAAAATCTGCGAGATACCGCCTCGTGTGCTTACAACCCGATAGCGTCGCGCATCTGCCAGCTCTCCGAGTGTGGTCAGCATTGTGCTGTAGCATGCTTGTTCGCGATTGGTGACCGGTTCGTATGAATTCAGCGATTGCCAGACCTTTCTCAGCGGCACCACGCTGCCTTCTGTGAAGCTGGCTCTGGGAACGTCATTGCCCCATTCTTTGTCCACTACGACATCGACATATTCCGCGATGCTTTCGGTCAGATTGCGCCTGGTCGGGTCTGAAAGCGCTTGTGCCAGCAAAAACATATCGGCTGCGGCGTTTGCTTCGGTTTCAGCCATCAGTTGTGCTTGTTGATACTTGGTTTGCACGTCGACGACGATCAGTCCAAGCAGCACCGCATATAGTGTGCCAATGACAGAAAGCAAATACCCGGCAACCTCATGGTGTGACTCCAGCTTAGTGATGTGAAAGATCTTTCTAACGGCAAGCATCCCCAGAACCGAGCCCAGCGTGCCGCCAATTACAACGAGGAAACCAATTGTCCAAGCGCCCATGACTTTACTCCCGCTTACTTCAAATTCTTCATGCTCAATGAAATCCGCTTTCTATCAGCATCGACACTGAGAACTTTTACTTTCACCTTCTGCTGAACCTTCACCACATCGGCCGGCACTTTTACGAACTTGTCGGCTAACTCGCTTATGTGAACAAGTCCGTCTTGATGCACCCCAATGTCGACAAAGGCACCAAAGGCGGTGACATTGGTGACCACTCCATCTAAAACCAGACCGTTTTTTAGATCGTTGATGGAATTGACGCCCTCAGCGAATTCTACTTGCTCAAACTGATCGCGCGGGTCTCTTCCCGGTTTTGACAACTCGGCAAGAATGTCTTTGAGAGTCGGAATTCCGACTTTCTCACTGACGTACTTATTGATGTCGATACGCTTGCGAAGTTCTTCATTCTGAATCAATTCGCCGACTTTGCATCCGATATCCGAAGCCATGTTGTCCACGACTGCGTAACTCTCAGGATGCACGGCGCTCTGGTCGAGTGGATTTTTGCCGTCGCGAATGCGCAGAAAGCCGGCTGCTTGCTCGAATGCTTTTGCGCCGAGTCGGGCGACTTTTTTGAGATCTGTACGGCTTTTAAAGGCGCCGTTTTCTTCGCGATATTTGACTATGTTGCCCGCCAGCTGAGGACCGAGCCCAGATACGTAAGTGAGCAGTTGTTTGCTTGCCGTGTTCAACTCCACGCCGACGCTGTTTACGCAACTCGTCACAGCATCGTCCAGGCTGCTCTGCAATGCTGTTTGATCGACGTCATGCTGATATTGACCGACACCAATAGACTTTGGTTCAATTTTGACCAGTTCAGCCAGCGGGTCCATCAGCCGTCTACCGATTGATACAGCGCCTCTTATGGTCAGATCCAGGTCAGGAAATTCAGCTCTGGCAACTTCGGAAGCTGAATAAATCGAAGCACCACTTTCATTGACCATAACGACCGGCAGCCTGGTGCCATCGCTTTTCTTCAAAGTCAGCTTCTTGATGAACGATTCAGTTTCTCTGCCCGCTGTGCCGTTGCCGATTGCCACCGCACCAATACTATATTTGGTGCAAAGATCTAGAACTTTCTTGGCTGCGCTGGAGTTTGCTGCATCTTTTGCAGCCTCAGCCTCATGCAAATAGATGACATCGTGATGCAAAAGTTTGCCCTGTGCATCGAGCACTGCCAGTTTGCAGCCAGTTCTGAAGCCCGGGTCGATCGCCAGCGTTGCCACTTGCCCCAAAGGCGGTGCCATCAATAATTGTTTGACGTTATCGGAAAAAACTTTGATCGCCTCAGCATCGGCTCTGGTTTTAAAATGTTGGCGAATCTCCGTCTCCATGGACGGTGCAAGCAGTCTCTTGTAGCAATCAGCGATAGCAAGCTTGACTTGCTCCGCGCATGGATTTCGCTTCTTGATCAAAAAGTTTTCCAGTTGTTTGATCAGATCGTCGGCATAAGGTGCCACTTCTACCTTGAGAAGTCCCTCGTTTTCGCCACGCAGGAGGGCAAGGACTCGATGTGAGGGCGCGACCTGGAGCGGTTCAGACCAATCATAATAGTCTTTGAACTTAACGGCATCGGCTTCTTTACCAGGCAATACGAGCGAGCTGATGTCGCTTTTTTTCATCCAGTAATTGCGTGCCTGGCTGCGAACTTGCTGATTCTCATTGATCCACTCAGCAATGATGTCACGGGCGCCACTCAGCGCATCGTCTGCGGTGGCAACCCCTTTTTCTACACTTAAAAAAGTTTCTGCGCTTTTTCTGGGATTGTCCAGCGCGCAATCAAAAATCTGCTGAGCAAGCGGTTCCAGTCCTTTCTCCCTTGCAGCCATCGCCTTTGTGCGTCGCTTAGGGCGAAAAGGCAGATAGATGTCTTCCAATTCCACCATATTTTTGGCTTTACCTACGGACTCTTTGAGTTCCACAGTGAGGAGGGAACGCTCTTCAAGAGACTTCAGAACCGCATCGCGACGCTTGTCCAGTTCGGCCAGTTGAGCCAGCCTATCGCGTATCGCGAGTACCTGCACTTCGTCAAGCGAATTGGTCGCTTCTTTTCGATATCTGGCGATGAACGGCACTGTGCCACCCTCGTTGAGAAGGTCGGAAGTGGCTTGAACCTGCCTGGTTGTCAAGCCTAACTCGCTGGCAACAAGTGCAATATTGTCTAGACCGGCATTCAAGAGTGCGTCCTCTACAGAATTTGTGATTTCTTTATTTCAACTGAAATTATAGTGTGCCGCCCTCGGGCCAGTGTGACCAGTGAGTGTTGGGCGGTTCAGATGGTGAGTAGGCAGTGGGGTCTAGATTACAGAGGGCTCTGGCAATCTGCTGAAACGTTTCGTTCGCGCTCGGAAGTTCGTCACCTGCCAGATCTGGATGATTCCATTCACTTATTGAAATCAGGCAGGGGAGGTCAAATGGAATTCTGCGCCGTAACTCCCGCTCGGTCGCAAAAAACAAATTTCGATATTTCGGCGCCAGGCTTCGCAATAATTGAGTGCCGCTGGCCTGTGCTTCCAACAAGGGAATCGCCTGCTTTTCCAAGTTTTCTCTGGTGCAATCAAAGTCGACAAGTTCTTCACGAATGAAGATCTGGCCTGTTGGTGCACGCAAATACCAACTCGTCAGGTCTTCGAAAGTCTTCTGTCCCGGACCATCTCTTGTGACAACAAGAAAATCTTCGTTGGCACTACCAGGTCGTCGACTCAAACAATTTCCGTAGTAGCTTATGCAATTCGTCATTCCATCATGATCGCCAGCGCGAGTGTGATAGCCGAGAGCTTCTATTATGATCGCCCAGCGAAGCTCGTCAGCGAAGGCGTGCAGTTTCAAATCGGCGAGTGCGATATAACCGTTGTCGAGCATGGGAAAGTCGAACTCGAGCGCGAAATCGTCGAGCTGTGCAAGAATTTCGGATTCAGTAAACGTTGTCGTTAGCACAAACAATACCGGCTGGGAGACTCTAATTGTTGCACGGGTCGCGTCTTGTGTTGCACGGGTCACATCTTCCGTGGCACGGTCACGTATTGCTACCTTGCTGCCGTTTAGCAAGAAAAACGCAGTCCCAGAGTGCTGGGACTGCGTCGTAAAGTAGCTATAAAGTTTGGCATAAGGCCTGACTTAGCTGTTAAGCGCGTGTCTTGCCTGAGCGCAAGACTCTTAGTTGTTGTCCTTGCCGGCGTATCTTTCCAACTCAGAAGCGACTTTATCCATCTCTTTGTAGAACTTGCGGCTGGAGACCGGATCAAGCTCGCCAGAGGCGCTGTAAATAGCCTGTGTTGTACCGATTGCATCGAGTTCGGCGCGCAGTTTAGAGGCGCGGTCATCACTCAAACGACCTTCAAGGTAGTCTTTGATGATTCTAGCTTCGAGGTCTACACGACGCACTGATAGATCGTCGAGAACATAGATCTGTCCGTTGACAACAGTGAAGTGTGAGCCAGCGATGATCGGCTGATATACAGGTACGCCTTCGACTACGACACCACCGAGTCTTGTGCCAATGAAGTCGAGATCGCGAGCGAAAGCGACAGCACGCTCATAAGTGATGGTATTGCTTCCAGTTTCGCGCTCGATTCTCTTGAGCTCGGCTTTCATAGCCCTGGCTTCTTTCTCAGTGATCTTGCCTTTGGCGTGTGCCGAGTCGATCATCTTATCGAGGTCTTTGCGGCGAGCTGTGATTGTTAGTAGCAAGACTTCCGGTTTCGCGGTGCGGAAGTAGACGGTGCCGCCGGCGGTGCCGGTTACAGGCACTGTTCCGACAGTTGTCGTTGTGGTGACGCCCGCCGGTGTGACAACAGTAGCTGGAGCACCCAGTGTAGTCACTTCTGTCGTTGTAGTCTGGGTGGTGGTAGTGTCGGCTTGCGCAGGTGCAACCAAACCAAACGCTGTCAGCATCGCCGCGACAACCGCAGGTGTTCTGTAAGTTCTATAGTGCATGAATACTCTCCTTCAATAAATAGTGATCCGCTGGCGATAAATCGACCCAAATCTGTGAATACTCGCGGACGAGCAGCCGTTGACGGAGCCAAAATCGTGAAAGTTCCAGAGGGAATTTTCATTTCGAAACAATCTGCAATGCAGAGATTCTACAGCCAACTGGTGACGGTTTGCGATTTCAAGCGCTGTATTCGATTGGTAGTCAATCGTTTACTTCGAAATTCGATTTGACTGCGGGCCAACACTTTGTCGCCCTTAACTGTCCTGAAAGTCCTTCTTGGCTTCCGGTGCTCGTCATTGCGCCAGTAAAGCCTACATTGACGAGGCTTCTGGTTTTGATTTTTTTGGCTTCCGGGGCTGATTCTTCATAATGTTGAACAAGAGCCAGCCAGCTCCGCCAACAAAAACCACTCCGGCAGCAACCAAACATGTAGTCGAATACGCAGCCGGTACAAACTTAGCCAGACCTGTCAGCAGCACCATCAGCGGTGACCAGATAATACCGAAAGTCGGCACCGAAAAGGCGCCTATTTTTCCAGTTCCCTTGTTCAGCATAATCAGAAATACAAGAGCGAGAACCAAAAATATGGCGATCGGAATGTAACTTAAAAGAATAGTCAGAGCCGTGATCGATCCATCTTTCCTGGACAGACGCATTGGAGTTGGGGTTGGGCCAGGCTTCTCGTTTTTGAGGTCAGCAGCACCAGGACTTACATCGATGCCGTTTTTGTAGATAAGTACAAGCACCTTTCCATCAGCGCGTGTGATCAACTTGCCATCACGATCGCGACCATGTATGTACATGACACTGGCATCAGGCTGCTTCTGACTGGACGACGCTGCAGAGATCTGACCAGGTTTGGCTGCCGGTTCGCCTTCCCACAAATCACCGTTTTCCATGCCTGTGTCGAATCGAGACTTCATGAGCAGTTGAGTGGCGTCGAGACTCGGTGGCCAGGCGATACTATTGACGGTGACCGATTCAACACCGTCGGCAAAAGGATTTTTGTAGGCTATGGACTTACCGAGGGCATCAAGATCTTTGGCATCTGGATACTTGCCCTTAGCTTTATAGAATGCCTGCGCCTTACTGCCAAGTTCACGCATTTTGGCTAAAACAGACAACTCAGGTGCTTTTGGCTCGTAGAAAATGTAGCCGCTGCCGTCTTTTATGCCCTGCGGAATTTCGTAAATGAAGTTGTCTCCATTGACCTGACCGGAGATCACTTCTATATCATCACTGGGCGTGCCATTCCAATCTCGATAATCGTAAACAAAGTGTTTGCCGAAATTATCTTTCGCGGCCTGGTCTTCGCTAACAATCGTGAAAGTTGCGCCTCCATCGGCGCTTCGGTAGACACGCTTGACGAAATCTTTTGAGTGAGCAACGTGGTGAGACGAGTAATCAGTCTTGATGTTGAGCGTTACGAGCACCAGACCCACGATTACAGAGAGGAAGATCCCGAGGCGCAACCACACACCACCGGCAGTGCTGCCGCCGCTTGGACCGGTGGCTCTGACCTTGTCTGCTCGCTCGTCTGACTGCTTGAGAGGGCTTCTTGATTTGCTGATTGCTTGTTCTGTTGGACCTGATGGACCACCCGAAAGTATGATCGGTGACGGTTCTGAGCTGCGCTCCGAGCTGGCGCCAAGCGAATTGAGCATGGCAATTTCTTCTGCAGACAGAGTTGATTGCTTTTCAGCAGGCTTCGATGCTACTGGCGTTTCTTCGGTCTTTTCGGCGCCCGGTGCCGATGGAGGCTCAGCACCTTCGCTACGCATGAGCATGGTGCCGTAGCCTTCAAGAACTTTCGCAAGCAAAGGATCGCCCGGCACCAGAGACTGTTGACCAAGTCTGAAAGCGCGCTTGTACATCGAATCAGCTTCGCTTGTAAGATTTTGTACTTCGCAAGTCTGGGCAATCTTGTAGAGAGTGGCGATCATGTCTCGATCGCTTGATCCAAGCTTGGTGTGCAATACAAGCAGTCGTCGGAAATGTTGAAGTGATTCTTTGTATTTTTTGAGTTTGTACAAATTGTCCGCCATCTTGTCCAGACAATATGGAAGCAGCGGATCGGTATCATCACCGGCTTTGTCCAACTTATCCAGAACGTTTGCGAAGATTGGCTCTGCTGCTTTGTACTGCCCTACTCGGTAGGCGTTATCTGCGTCAGTGATCAGGCGTCCAATTTCATCGCTGCCAATGACAGGCTGGTGCTCCTCTTCGTAAAGAGTGGCGGTCTCATCGAAGAAGCTGGCAGAGAGCGGTTCTTTTGACTCAGTAGTATCAACAAGCGGGGCTGGTTCGGCTGGAGCTTCGCTAGCCGGAGCGGAAAAATCTTGCACGCCTTCACTGGTCAGATTTTGACTTGCGCTTATAGCATCAAAAGTGTCTGCGTTCACCATAAAACGACCAGTTTCTTTCTGGTCAAATGTTGGATCGGCGGAAGGTGGATTGATAGCACCAACTTTCGGCTTGTCCAACCCTTTCGCTTTCTGACCAAACTTGCCACCGAGCAACCCGCCACCCTTAGCAGCTGGTTTGTCTTTCGTTTCAGCAGCCGAAGCCGACGGCTCTCCAATCGCATCCAGCGCGCCCTTATCGAAACCTTTTGTACCGATGGCATCTAGCGCACCCTTATCAAAACCTTTGGTGCCGATTGAATCGAGTGCACCCTTATCAAAACCTTTGGTTCCAATTGAATCGAGTGAACCTTTATCAAAACCTCTGGTTCCAATCGAGTCGAGTTCACTCTTGTCGAAGCCTCTGCCACCAGTTGAATCAAGTTCACTGTTGTCAGCACCTCTAGTTCCAATTGCATCTAGTTCAGCGGATGCAAAAGGCTTGTCAGGTTTGGGATCTGTGGTGTCTGGCTTTGCGCCACCACCTATCAATGGGCGGCTCGAAGACTCTTTCTTGCCTGCAAATTTTCCAAGCAACCCCTTCTTCTCAGGCAATGGGGCTTCACTTGTGATCGCCGTTTCGCCAGCATCGTTTCTGGTGCCAATTTGATCGAGGGCGTTTGTGTCAAACGTTGAGTCGCTTTTGACACCAATTGCATCAAGCGCTGATAGGTCGTACGCTGCAGATGTTTCAATCTTTTGATCTTCTTGATGTTCGGCAAGATGAACCGTCGACTCAGTGTCTACGACGGAGTGCTCATCACTATCAGCGACATCATCATATGAATTTGTTTGGGTATCGAAACGTTGTGCAACGCCCTCATCTTCGTAGCGCATCAACGCATCGTCAGCTCCGACTCCGTCTAAGCCGGCAGGTTCAGCGTATTGCTGAGCGGATTCGCCAAAACCAGTTGCATGTTCTTGCTCCTGAGCGGAATAACTTTCGTCGATTGACTCAGGAACAATCGCATCAACCGCATCAGGAGCGAATGCGGTTGGTTCCTCAGCTAGTGTCGGCTCCTCAGCGTCTGTTGGTGCATCCACATAATCAGGTGCATCTAATTGTGCTGCTTCCTCAACAAGCGCCGGTGCGCCAATTGTCCCTGCTTCGACATATCCAGATTCTTCCTGAGAGACAGGTTGAGCCAGGTCGGCTAATTCAGCTGCTTGTTCTTCATATGGAACCGCTTCTTCATTATCGACTTGATATTGCTCCCCGGAGTCAGCCGATGGCGCCTGCATATCAATAGTGTCGGCAGAATCAGCAGCCGCTTCAAGATGGGGTGAATCTTTTAAATATGTTGGTTCGGCAACGTCGCCAGAGAAAACTCCGTCCTCAGCTGCGTCGATATCAGCAGCATGTTCGTCGGTTATACCCGAGCCAACGCTGATGACGGGCTGTTCTTGAGCGTCGATGTCATAAACGACTTCAGGTGAGAGTGTCTGTTCGAATTCCGCCTGTGCACTGGCGACCGCATAGTCGCCACCAGTCGAGTCGTCGTAGCCTGACATATCATCCAGACCGATGTCAGCGTAAAGCGACTCGCTTAAAGGAACTTCCATTCCATGGATGCTGCCTTCTCGGATTTCTTCGTCTTCGTCGTCAACAGGATGAAGTTTGCGCACTTGCTGGTCTGAAGAAGGTGTCGGGTCTGGAGGGGTCAGGGCTTCAAATTCACCGGTGATTGACCCGGGAGAGCTCTTACCTTTCTGCAAAAACCGTGCAGCTAGTATGCCGAAGGATTTCTTCGGTGCCCCGCTCTCGTCTTCTCCTCCGGTTTGGGCTGATTCTTCGTCAACCGTATCGTCGGCCAATGTTCCCCCGTACTTGTGTGCAGTGCATGGCAGCCGCTGAGATCAGTGTCAGCGGTACACAGTTTACTAATACCACCAATCGTTGTGTACAAACCGGTGCAACTTGGCTTCTTTCATTTATTTGAGATGTTTGCTGTTGGCAACGGCACTATTGCAACTTTTATCTGTCAGACCTCGTCCGAACGGCATTAGTTTCGGAGGTTAAGGTGATGGAGTTTCTAATCAGGTTGGCTTTGAAGGCATTAGCTTTTGTTTTCCTACTGCCAATGCTTGGTGGCATAGATTTCCACGGCAACTTCGTCGCGGCCGTCTGCCTGGCAATCGTTTTCAGCCTCATGTTGTGGGGTGTGGAAGTCGGCGCCATGGCGTTGAGTGCATATCTGACTGTCATGACTTTCGGTCTTGCTTTGCTGGTCCTGATTCCAATGTGGTTGCTTGGCTTCTGGATGTTGCCGGCATTTGCGCTGAAACTGGTTGCGGACTTTCTGCCGCAATATTTGACAGTCGCAGGTTGGGGTCCAGCCATCCTCGGTGGCTTGCTGATGATGGTCGTTAGCCTTGTTACAGGCGGCATCACCGATGCGATGAGAGCGCGCCAACAAGCAGTGTAGAGAGCGCCAGAACCAGCCGGAATCAAGATTTTTACAGTTAAAAGGAGTTATTTATGAACGCCCAAAAGTTCGCAAAATCGTTAAATCTCGCCCTCGCGCTTGCAGTGACTGTGTCAGTAAATGCGAGCTTTTCCGAGAGCCAGGCTTCTCTACAAGCTCAATCGCAGTCATCGACGATGAACAATGCGCAGAACTCAAGAGAGACAGGTTCATCTGGCGGTACTGAAAACAATTCGCAGTCGTCCAACCAGCAAACCAGCCAGGCTTCCACCCATAACAATTCAAACGGCAATTCAGAAGCCGTTGGAGGCTCGCTTGGTGGCATTAAACAGGCACAGAATCAAGCTCCTGCACCTGCCAGCACAACGACAAACTACAGGGCTGTGACAAACGCTCCCCCGCGCGCGCAGAGCACTAGCACATCGATAAGCAATGTCAGCTCGGGAAACACGGTTGTCCGCCGCACTCCACATTCAGTAACGCGCACCTACTCATGGAAAGGCGCTCGCCAGAAACGCGGTTTCAGCACCGCATACATGCAGAAAACAATCAGGCAGGCAGCCATAACTCGCTAATCTACGAGTTTTCTTGATGCCAGTCGACGATTTACAGGTCGGTCACACCACCCGTGACCGACTTTGTTTTAGAATATGACTTCTCTTTCGCCGGAAACCCGTATGCCTGCAAAAATAGTGACAGTCGAACTCTTGAATGAAAGAAGCAAAGGGCGGTTGCCAGGTCTGATAGGACTGGAAGTTACTCATGTCTCCCCAGGCAAGCTTAAGAGCATTTTGAAGATTCGAGACGAATTGCTTGCTCCCAATGGCTATTTGCACGCAGCATCTGTTGTCGCGCTTGCTGATACCAGTTGCGGATACGGCTCGGTCGCGAATCTTCCGCCTGGTGCTACAGGATTTACAACGATTGAGCTGAAAAGCAACTTCATCGGCACTGCTCGCAGTGGCACGATAAGTTGCGAAGCAACTCTAGTTCACGGCGGTAAGGGCACCCAGGTATGGGACGCCACGGTCACCAGTGAAGAAACCGGAAAAGCAATATGCTTCTTTCGGTGCACTCAGATGATTCTATATCCGCTCGTTAAGAAGCGCGGTTAGCGGCGCTTTACACCAGGCTTTACTTGGCGCTTTCCTGAAAAGCATTCCATGAGGTAACAAGCGACTGGGGAGCCTTGTTTTTAGCATCGTAGACAATTAATACGTTGGTTAGAGGACGCCCGGCGGGCACGACTATCGCGCCATTATGCGCAAGCGACCGTGAAGCCCCTCCATCGAGATTCATAGCCTCACTGCACCCCAGTTCCTTCATCAATCGAGCCTCCTCGGGCAGCGACAGTCCATTCATAAACGTGCACAAGATCAACTGGTCGCCGGCAGCATTGAACCCCAGTGCGCACCGCGGACCAATTCCCAGGACGTGAGAATCGGCGAAGCCCTCTTTTTCCGGATTAAGCCAGACTTCACCATCCTTTAGCAAACGCGGTCCGCATGTTAACGAGAACCAGTGCTCTCCCCACTTTGGAATTTCTTCTTCGCGCGCGGTCACCATGACAGGACGGTTATGCCGCGTCAAACCGAATGTGGTGCCAAAATTTTCCCAGGGGCTGTATTTTAAGAATCGCCCACCTGACACCATGTTTCCCATAACGCGCTTCTGGTCGTCTTTGCTGAAAAATGTGCCATTCATGACGACGCTCCCGTGCGCCTTTTTGACTAAAGAGTCAAAGGTTTCATCGCCGTGAGTCATATCTTTGTCGTTTGCAAGGAAGGCATTGTTGGCCAAGCCGATACTGAGGAAAGTTTCAGGGTCTTGCAAATTTATGATCGTTTCGTAAAGAGGTACATGCGATACAGTTTTTTTGATAAATTGGATCGGCTTACCATGCTTGATTACTTTCGGTAGTCGCGGCGGTGAAGGTGTCGCAAATGGTGGCGTCGGCATCATCGCTATCTTTGCCCTTTCTGCTTGATCGGGCTCGGAGCTCTCTTTGTGCAAAATCACAGTAGTCTTTGATTTGTGGTGTTCTTTTGCACTTCCTGTTTGAATCTCGAACAAGTCTCCGTTTCCGGTAGATGTTTGAACTGCTGCTGTGCTTGAGTCTTGCGGATGCTTAACGCTAAAAACGTGGGAGACAAAGTCACCACTGCTTGAGAGCATTGCCGAAAGTGTCTTGAAGCTATCGGCCTGAAATGTTCTGGAGGAATGTATCCACAGATAGAAAAGACCAGCTATGAGTCCAATAGAAAGCACAATGCTCGTGATTGTGCTTGCAATCTGTTCAACTTTGCTCTTCGATTCCATCTTCGTAAATCAAGCTTTTAAAATCAATTCAACACACTCTTACTTTCACTCTATCACTCGACTTTGCGTTTCGCGCGAACTGGAAAAGCCGACGGATTGACTAAAAAAGATTGATTAGCTTGTTGAAGAACTTCTTGAATCTGAATTTTTTCTTTGGCTTGTTTTCGTGAATCGCCTGAGGCTTTCCCGCGTGCAATGGGGCGGTGCCGAAGTTTCTCTGCACAGGTGGTGCAACTAGAGGCATAGCGTTGCCACCATTTAATGGAGGTGCCACCGGTATGTCGGTTTGCTGTTGACCATCGCCGCTAATCATATTTGTTATATTGTCGAAAATCCCCGCTGGTTGTGGCAGGAAGTGTATTTGATCGACTTCCTCGGCAAGCGGCGTCTGGGGCGCGACAAAAGCTCCTGCCGGGGTCGGATGTGACTTATAGTATGCCTTCATGTAATTTTGCCAGATGCCGGCCATGATTGTTCCACCGGTGACCTGGTTTCCGGCGATAGCGGCATTTTTGTCGTTTCCGCCCCAGACGGCCGTGACTGTATCTGGTGTGAAGCCGATGAACCAGATATCCCTCGCACCATCTGCAGTGCCCGTTTTACCGGCGACCGGGCGATCGAAAAGACGCGCCTGAGTTCCGGTACCCTTCTGCACAACGTCTTGCATAGCGTCGACCAGCTCTGCGACGGGCTCTGCAGCGAAGACTCTGGAAGATTCAGGGGCATACTGATGCAAAATCCTCTTGTTTTTTGACTCTACCCGCCTGATGAAACTCGGGGTCATGCGCACACCAGACCTGGCCAGAGTGGCGTAACTGTTTGCCATATCGAGCGGCGAGACAGCCGAGGCTCCCAGTCCCAGAGCCAGAGTCGGCTCAAGTTTTGATGTTATTCCGGCTCTCACAGCGGTGTCAACTACTTTCTCGGGCGTCACTGCCTGAGTGACCCGAACTGCGCAGGTATTACGCGAGAGCGCAAGAGCTTTGCGGATCGTGATTGGTCCCAGATACTTTCCGTCGAAGTTTTTAGGTGTGTACGCATCCTGACCAGGTATATCAATTGCCAGAGGAGCATCGTATATGGTGGTGTCAGGTTTCAGAACGCCGGTTTCCAACCCGGTCAGATAGACGAAAGGTTTAAATGCCGATCCGGCTGTGTGTGGACCAGTAGCACGATTCCAGGGACTTTTGTCGTACGTGCCGACTCCTCCGACCATGGCTATAACTGCCCCGTCCCTCACAGATATAGAAACCAAAGCCCCCTGTGAAACTCCAGCCGGTGCCTTGCGAATTCCCTGCGTCAAACTCTGATCGGCTTGAATCTGCGCTGCTGGGTCAAGATTGGTGAATACGCGTGTGCCCTTGTTCCAGAGGTCATCGTCTGAATACTTTTCCTGCTGCAAAAGGGTAACAACATAATTGAGATAGTACGCGAAGTGCTCCGGTCTGGTCTCAGCCCCCTTGAAGGTCAGCTTCTCTTGTTTGGCTCTGGATGCCGCTTCAGGTGTAATGTAATGCTCTTCTACCATGTTATCGAGCACTTCATGTTGACGCAGCAACGCATCCGTTTTGTGAGTGCTCAGGCGTGTCGGAGCATTGACGATGCCAGCGAGATATGCAGATTGTGCAAGATCAAGTTCCGAGGCGTGTTTGGCGAAGTATCGTTGAGATGCGGACTCGATACCCCACGTGCCGCGGCCGAAATAAACGAAGTTCAAATATGACTCGAGAATTTTGTCCTTTGGATATCTCTGACTGAGTTCGATTGCCTTGATCGCTTCCTTTATCTTGACGAATAAGGTTCGTTTGCTATCACTTGAGTACAAATTTTTGACAAGCTGCTGCGTGATGGTCGAACCGCCCTGAACCACATGACCGGCTCGCACATTGGCGAGAGAGGCGCGCACAATACTTTCGATGTTCACACCCGCGTGATGGTAGAAATCGCGATCTTCCGTCGCTATCAGCGCCTGCTGAAAGCTTCTGGCCACCTTTCCGAGCGGAACAGGCGAATATTCTTTATCGGGCAGCAAAGTGCAGATCGGTCGGTCCTGGCGGTCAAAGAGCTTCAGTCCAACGTTTTCGTCGGGCAGGCTAACAGTACCCCAGTCATGGAACTGGTTCCAGGCAGCGCCGAGTGCCGTTGACCCAGCGACGCCGATTACAGCCGCGGCGATGAGCAGCATGCGCCGCTGCGGTCGACGCGGAAAGTTAACGGACTGGTCGCTTTTAGGCTGTGGTAAATGAGTTTGCAATTGAGAACACCGCGGTGGTTCAGTTCGATGGACGTCTTTAGCGAACGAGAGGTTCCAACTCAACAAGAGCATTTATACAGCGGCGAAATGCTGCAAGACATGTCAGGTGGCACAAATGTGCACAAACAATTGTTTCACCTGGCGCCTTTCAATAAGATGAGCATTGACGGGAGAGGCACGGCTGGTCAGTGAAAGAAATAGACAGGCAGAGATGAAGTCAAATTTGGAAATTCCTGCCGAGTTCAGAGAACGCAGCAAGCCCTTACGCGACGACGTTCGTTTACTTGGAAATATCTTAGGCGACACGATTATCCGTTTCGACGGGGAAGAAGTTTTCTCCTGCGTTGAGAAGTTTCGCAGCCTGTTTAAAAGGATCCATGACAGTGACGACGCCGCGGCAAAAAGCGAGCTGCAGCACCTGATAGCCAGTGTGGACTCCGACACCGCCAGTAAAGTAATTAAAGCCTTCCTTACGTATTTTGACCTGACCAACATTGCCGAGCAGAATCACAGACGGCGAAGACGCGCGTTTGCTGAATCAAGTGGCAGCACGAAATCACAAGACGGCTCTCTTGCCGAATTTTTCGATCATCTCCCTGCACAAGAGACAGAGCGAGTCGCCAGCTTACTTAAGGAAATTGACATTCAGGTCGTCTTTACTGCTCATCCCACTGAGATAACACGACGCACAGTGTTAATGCATCAGCTGGAACTGGCCGGCTATCTCAGTAAGCGTGACCATCCCCCTTTAACTCGCAAAGAAAGTGCTCGCATCGAGAAAGGGCTGCGCAGCGTCGTTGAATCTCTCTGGCTGACCGACAGTATTGTTTATTTCAAGCCGGCGGTTATGGATGAAGTGCGTTACGGACTTTATCACTTCGAGCACGTGGTCATGGACGCGGTTGTAGATGTGCACGAAGATTTGCAAGCCCACGCTGGTAAAAATGACGAATCAGCGCCCAACAGATTCATCACCTTCGGGTCGTGGATTGGTGGAGACCGGGATGGAAACCCGTTTGTAACGCCTGATGTCACCAGGCAAACTATGGCGTATCACCGTTCGATTATTCTGAATCGATATCTTTCGCAGCTCGAAATAATCTTTAGCCATCTCAGTCAATCGGAAAATTGGATCCAGTTATCGGAAGAGGTGCGACAGTCGCTGGCGCAAGACCAGCTGGCGATGCCGGAAATCGCGCGCAGAATTGATGGGCGTTATACATTCGAGCCTTTTCGGCAGAAATTGCTGTACATTCAAGAAAAACTGCGCAACACCGTCAGTGGTGCTAACAAAGCAGTGGCGTACAATCATCCTTCTGAATTGAGGCATGACCTGCAGATGCAGCTTGATGCCCTTCTGGCAGCCGGTTGCGATGCGAGCCTGGATAGCTTGCGGCGATTGATTTACAGTGTCGATATTTTCGGCTTCCATCTGGCCAAGCTGGATTTGCGACAACACAGCGCCAGACACAAAGCTGCTCTTGAAGAGATTGCTGAGGTCCTCGATTTGATCCCGGGCGGTTATAAAAATCTGTCCGAGCCTGAAAAGCAAGCCTGGTTGACCAGAGAGATTTCCAACAAAAGACCTATGCTTCCAGCCGACTCTCGGTTTTCGGAGGCTACTAACGAGACGATTGAAGTTTTTCGCACCATGACCGATTGTCAGGACAGATACGGCAAAGCGGCGGTGGACACTTACATAGTCAGTATGACTCAGGACGTGAGCGACCTTCTTACCGTTCTTCTTTTCGCTAAAGATGCAGGTCTTTACGATCTGCAGTTCCACCCGCAGCGCAAAATCAGTGTCGTGCCCCTCTTCGAAACAATAGACGACTTGCGCCGAGCTCCTGCTATGTTGAACTCTTTGCTGGAAAACACCGCCTATCGTGAATATCTCCAGAACATGGACAATCTGCAGGAAATCATGATTGGCTACTCTGACAGTGGCAAAGATGGTGGCATCGTCACGTCCAACTGGGAACTTTATAAAGCGCAAAAGCAGCTGGTTGAAATGGGCAGTAAACTCGGTATAAAACTGCGCTTGTTCCACGGTCGGGGCGGCACAATCGGGCGTGGCGGTGGACCTACTCATGCGGCAATCCTCGCGCAGCCACCAGGTACGGTGGCTGGTCGCATCAAAATTACCGAGCAAGGCGAAGTAATCGCTTCAAAATACGCGCTGCATGAAATCGCAGTGCGGAACTTCGATAGATTGGCTGCGGCAGTAGTCGAGACCAGTGTTCATGACGTCGAGCACCAGCGGCTTGAATTCGATCGAGCAGAGTGGCTTACGTTTATGGAAAACTTCTCGAAACTGGCTTTTGATGCTTATCGGGACCTGGTTTATGGCGATTCTTCTTTCGTCGATTTCTTCCAGCAAACAACGCCAATCAACGAACTGGCTCAGTTGCGATTGGGATCGCGTCCAACCAGGAGAACTCAGGGCAGCAATTCCATCAGTGACTTGCGGGCGATTCCATGGGTTTTCGCCTGGACACAGAGCCGCTACATGCTGCCTGCCTGGTTCGGTTTCGGCAGTGCCTTTCAGCAAGTGACGAGAGAGCATGAGAATCTCAAATTGATGCAGCTGATGTATCAGAAATGGCCATTTTTCAAAGGACTGGTGACCAAAATTGAAAATGCGCTGGCCGTCGCAGATTTCAA
This sequence comes from Oculatellaceae cyanobacterium, assembly GCA_036702975.1. Taxonomy (GTDB): domain Bacteria; phylum Cyanobacteriota; class Vampirovibrionia; order Obscuribacterales; family Obscuribacteraceae; genus DATNPX01. The sequence goes on along the minus strand of DATNPX010000029.1, from coordinate 83,318 downwards.
CATCGCCAGATATTACGCCGATGAACTCGTCGAAGAGCAGTTGCGCAACCGTTATTTCCCGCGCATAGAAGCGGCATATCAATTGTCTCGCAACGCAGTTCTGGCGATTTCTCAGAAGCAGAGTCTGAACGAAGACGTGCCATATCTGAAACATTCAATCGAACTGCGAAATCCTTATGTTGATCCGCTCAGTTATCTGCAGGTGCGTTTTCTAAAAGAGCTGCGTTCGCGAACTGCCAGCGCTGATCCTGGAGATAGCGCTGCCAACAAGCCTGAAAACTCCCCGAATAAATCTGAGTCCACAAACAAGTCTGAGACCGCAGGCAAAAGAGACATGCTGCTGGAGACAGTGCTTATGACCATCAACGGTGTCGCTGAAGGTTTGCAGAACACAGGCTAGATTTTGTAAGAGCAGCGCGACACTAGGCGCGCAACAAAGTCGATGGGAAAATATCAGGTGAATGATGCCAATCACGACTGGCTTCGCGCGCCGTTTTCGCTCTTTCAAGAAGCTTTTCTGTTTCGCCGGCTCGATTGTTAGCCTTCAAAAATTCGGCATAGCTGGTCAGGCACTGTGCCAACCTTGGTAAGGCACTTCGGTATTCCAGTCCTTCGATCGCTTCTTTGTAAGCTTTCTCTGCTTCGGCAGTTTTGCCCTGTGCCTGGAACAGCATGGCCAGCTCGTATTTGAATTCTTCAAGTGGTCCAAGTGGCGAATCGATATGCTTGAGCGCTTTAGTCAAAGTTTTTTCTGCCTCGGCTTGCTTATCCAACTTGCTTTGCACCATACCTAAACGTTGAATGTTTTGCAAAGTGGTGCGGTGCTCTCCGCTTAAAGTCTTTTCGCTAATTTCCAGAGCTCTGGCTGCGTAAGGTTCTGCTTCAGCCCATTTGCTTTGCAAAATAAATAAGTCAGCCAGGTGCTGGCAGAACGGCACGAGCAAACCATGACCAGCGTAAAGAGCTTTTTCGGCCATGCTCAGCGCATTCGTCAAAGTTTTTTCCGCATCAGCATATTTACCAAGCGCGATTTGAACCGCACCAAGTTCATCGAGAATCTGCGCCACACTAACGTCTTCACCTATGGCTTTTTCCCTGCGCTTTGCAGCTTGCTCGAACAGACTCTCTGCCCTGGAAAATTGTCGTTTGCCTGCTGCGAGGCTTGCCTGATCAACAAGCGCTTCAGATTCGTATAAGTCGGTAGTTGTCATTATGCACCGTGCGTTGTGTACCCTGATAATGATACATGAGCCTGCAACGACGGGGGTTCTCAGTGCGGCAAGATCGTCGTTATGTTCTTTGCAAAATCGGGGAAACTTGACATTCCAATCCTCGTTTGAGCGAGGTTTCCATCTGCTGTCAAGAAAACAAAGGTCGGGATTGGTCCGACGGCAAATTCATGGACCAGGTGTTTGTTGCGCGGATCATCGATATCTATCTGCACTAACTTGAGTTCATTTCCCCAGCGCCTTTGAGCCTGAACAAACATCGGTACAATCTGGCGGCACTGCTCGACCCAGGGTGCATAGAAGGCGAGAACGGTGGGCATGCCCTGCGAGATTTCCGCGTGATTTACAGCAGACCTCGCTGACGGTGGCTCAGCAGGCAGCGTTGCGGGCAGGCTAAAATCTCTGCCTTTGATTGCCTGCAGATAATTCGCCGCGTCTCGAAGGTGCGATGGATCGTTGCCGAGACTGACGCATGTTTCGAATTCCTTCTCGGCGCCATTGACGTTGCGTGACTTATAAAGAGCTAACCCAAGCCAGTAGTGAGCTGCCGCGTTAAGCGGTTCACGCTCTAAAACCCGCTGCAACTCAGACTGCGCCTCTGCGTAGTTAGCCTGACCGATCAAGTTGATTGGGTTGGATAGAATGCTCAGGCTAGGATCAGCTGCGGCAATCGCGCTCGAATTGAAAGTCTCAGGCATGTGACAATAGATCCACGCTATCGTCATTTGATCGACACGCCGATCGTCAACTCCTTCCTTGTCTTGTTGTTCCTCGTAAATCAAATGCTCACTGGGCACTGCCAGAAACGTTTTTTGCTCAGACTCAATCTCATTGAAAAGATCCCAGGTGCCCTCCGGTTTGACAAGTTTGTCATTTGTACCTTGCACCATCAGTACTGGCACGTCGGTTATCTTCCTGGCTGAGTCGTGATTGTCATTCATGAAAGATTGAAATTGAATCAACTCTTTAGGCGAAAGATCCATCCGGTCGAGCGGGTTATCAGCCCAATCTTTGCGAAGTTTGGGATTAGCCGTCGCCTGATCTACAATCGCCGCACCCACGTCGAACTGCTTATTTGCACCCTTCAAATACTCCAGAGCTACTTTCAGATCGGTCTTTTTTTGTTTGAATCGATCGCCTGATGGAACGGCCGATATCAGCCCGTTGACCAGATCTGGATACATAGAAGTGGCACGCAACGCAATTGCACCACCCATGGATTCACCAAGCAGAAATATCGGTAGACCCGGATTGGCAGCGCGAATTGACAGTAGTGTTGTTTTCACATCGTTTAAGCAACCATCGAAATCGACTTGATCGTGACCACCGTTTTTCATCCACGATCCAAAACCACGAACATCGATAGCGTAAACAGAAATTCGCTGCCGCGACAATCGACGTCCGAAATTGGTGTAGCTGCCAGAATAGAGACCGAGACCGTGAATGCACAGAAGCAGAGCTCTCGGTTTTTGTGGGGCACTGATCCAGCTCAAACAAGGCGGACTGTCGAGTGCCTGCCTGGGGTTTTGCGTATGTGTTTCCTTGCTATCTATGGATTGCTCTTCGCCCTTCCGATTCTTGCTCTTATGCGTCGATTGCGAGTGAGCCTCTGCCAGAGGCGCATAGAAGAGCGCCGTGGCAAGAACAAGAGAAGCGATTCGATTAAGTGATTTTAGTACCAATATTGTGTCTTCGCTGTCCAGGGGTCATGCGGATATTGCTTGTGCATTAGTTGGAATGCCGCTTTGGATAATGCGGAAGTGGTTTTATCACCACAGGCAAATTTGGGTGATCTGATAGCGTGGTACAGAGCCTCTGGCAAACGTTTGTCTTTGGCACCGGGCTTCTTGGCGTAAGCCAGTAGCTGCGACAGGATGTATGTCGGACCTGAGCCAGCTGCAAGTAATCGCTTGTCCTCTGCTGTCGCCTGAGCCACTTGCGCTGCAGTCAGGAAGTCAACCCTCGTTTTTACGGGCTTCTGAGGCGTATCTCCATTATCGCTTGTTGATGGTCCGGTTGCGCACCACCAGTTATCTTGAAAATCTTCGATCTTATTGAATTCCTGCTGGCGAGCAGTTCCAGGGGTCACATATGGACGCATGGCTGGATTCGTAACAAAGATGTATGCGCTTAAGAACTGCTTCTGATCGGGATTGGCGGCAGTCTTATACTCATTCATAAGCCTGGTGAGGAGTGGATTTTGCGAAGCTAAAAGTGGCGTTACTTGCATCGCCACTTTGTCATCGTTTAGCAAAACCGCTCGGGTCCACACAGCCTGCAGAAAATCACGCTTCTGAGCCGTCGCCCAGTTTGACCAGGCGGCACTGGCAAGCACGGTCAGTGGCATCGATTGATTGATTATATTGGCCGCACTCGGGCTGAATGCGGAAGGTCCGACGTACCAACTCGTTCTGGCTTCCACTTTATCCAGATCGTCTGGTGTTTCGACTCCCATTGAGTCATTCATGGCACCAGAGCTGATGCGAACAGCGTCTGGCCAGAACTCAGCGAGATTTTTTACCAGTCGTACTTTTTGGTCCAGAAAAAGATTGACGGCTGACGGAGGCAAATCTTTTTGCGCCAGCACTTCATCTATCGCTTTCTTTGCACGAGCACCGTCTTTTGCGTCTACAAGCAATTTCACCGCGTAATAACGGGCTGTCAGATAGGCAGATGACGATGGTGGCACGGTGAGCGCAGCATCGATTAACGCAGCACTGTCCTTGCCACCGGACTTCTCACGCATGATAGCAGGAATAAGCCAGAGTGGCGATTTGCTACTCTCCCATTTCTTCAAAGCCGCCTCTTGCGAAGCGGCGTCGGTGCCTTGCACGCAAACAATCCATTCGGTCAGCTCTGACTGCGCAGAAGCTGGGACTTGTGTGAGCTTGGGTGCAGCAGTGGCGTCACTGTCGGCACTCCAACCAAAATACGTATCCAACATCGTCGTGTAGTCAATCACATCTTGACCAAATTCATCGTTGGCGGCGCCGCTGGCAAGCCTGATCGCCAGTGCTTTCAACGTCGCTTCTGGTGATTCTTTTACGGCCACAAAGTTCAACAGTTTTTTCGCCGTGGCTCGGATATCTTGAGTGGTTCTCGAGTCGTCGATAATATCCTTGAGCCGTTTTTGCGCATTTTGCAGTGCGGCTGCATTGTACTTTTTCGGCAGAGTTCCTTTTCGCAGCATGCAGCGCGCCGCCAGATAAGGAGCAATGGCGTGATAAGGCGAGTTCTCGTCTTTAGCGATTGCGTCGAATTCCTGCGCCGCCTGGTCAAATTTCTGAGCGTAAAAATTTGCTGCAGCTATTTGATAGGCTCGATCCGATCTGGTGGTGGCATCTGCGGTTGCAGGTGCCGGTGCAGGAAATGGCGGCTCAGGTGCGTATTTTTTCGCATCCCATTTATAATCAGGACCAGCGCAGTGACTGAATACGGCATCTTGAGCCCCCACCCAATCTTTGACTGCGGCTGAAGTTGCACCAAATTTGCTCACCTTCTGTTTGAGAATTTCTGTAGCGCCTTTGAACGCGTCTTCGGGGCAATTCAGATACATGTTTCCTGTGTCGTCTTCAGCAGAGGTAGTGGCTCGATCGGTGGAAAGCATCTCGATCTTTTTGATACCTGGAAGCTTATTTCGCTCCTTCAACCAGCCTTGCATTGCAGTATCAGCTACCTGCGAAGCTGCATCACCATTGGTCATCCGAGATTCCCAGACTTTGATGATGGATTTTTGTTCGGCATCTGTCAACGGTTTACCAGTCAAATCGCGGTAGGCGCAAAGCAGATATGAGCGCGCGAAAGACGGTTCAAGCACGCCCAGTTTTCCGCCTGCAAAAAACTTCAAAGGCAAGTCTGGATGAAATTGGTAATTGAAAATAGTTTCGTCAAAGAATGGTCCGCACGAATAGGCTTTGAGCGGATTCAAACAAATAGAAAGAGCAGCGATAATAACTCCAACTTTTGCAATTCTCATTTCCAACCATTGACCTCTTGCATCAAATTTTGAACCCTGGCTTGACTCCAGGGCGTTCTCGAAAACATATAGACTCTGGGAATCGGCTTTAGTATACCCGCTACTGACTTGCCAATAAGTCGATTTATTGCTGTGTCTTTATCTGAAATTCCTATCGATTTGAAGGTATGTCCAAAGGTATTACCGCTATCGAGAAAGGAACCGATTGGTCGCGTGTCTGCGCCCATATCGAAGAACATCGGCACCACTTCATCTGTAGGCAATTGGCTACTTGTAATCCAGTCATCGCCCAGGCACCACGATGCTAACGATGTCATGGAGAGAAATAAATCCGCCGGCAGTGTTTCACGCAACTTAATGAGAAAGTTCTTGTACCAGCCTCTCTCGCTCTTTCGTGCGTCGAAATCGATTTGCACGCCGCGAAGGTTCGGGCGCAACAAGTGAGGCACAGCCATGATTATGGTATCGAGCGCAGCCTGGTTAGTTTCGGTCAGGTTACCATCAGATTCGATCCTTACGACCGCCATCAAATAAGCACCATCAGGAACTCGCAAGGGCTGGTGTCGATTCAGACAGGAAATCCGATCATTTTTTACTTTGATAGTAGCAGCGAGGTAAGCAATGCCGGTTGTTCTCGGGTCGACAAAACGAAGGTCTTCAGGGCGCTCCCACGCCCAGAGCATGCGGAGCGGAGGTGCAACCGGCTGTCTAGCAACAGATGATCTGGCCAGCACCGTCAGCGACGCCGACATGGCAATCAACGCAGCAGTGAGCGCAGTTCTTTGCGCATTAGCTAGCGCGCTGACCGGAGCTGTGCCTGAAGAATTCGCTGCCATTATTTTTTTGCAAGCGAATTGTTCAACTCGGTCGCTGCGTTGCGGCGAAATATTACATTGCCGTGAATCCATTCAAGAGTTTTTCGAATGGTGCGTTTGCCTGCCGCCATCGGATGCGTCGAAACAAAAACTCTCGCCCTGGATTCTTGCTCAGATGTTGTAAATGAACTGGCTGTTGCCGAGACAATCTGCGGCATCGAATTTTGAGGGAAGCGCTTGTTGATGGCCAGCCAGTTCTTCTCAATGAAGGCAAATGCTCGGGCGCTCGAATCGATCTGACCGAGAAGGCGGCCGAGCAGTCGCGGCGCATCCTGCGTGCGCACTCTGTCGGTTATCGCCATAGCCAGAGTTTGATCAGCCAGCTCAGGTTGCTTGAAAAGCGCCAGTGCCATCAAGGTTCGCTTTTCGATTTCTGGAGTTGGTGCCGTCTGCCACAGTTTTGTAAGCTGCTTGTAGTCGCCGGCAGTGCCGTTATAAGCAACTATCACGGTGACAGCTTCTGCAATGTTAGGGTCAAGCGATGAAGTGTTTTTTGAATATTGAGTAAAGAGCTGACGTGCTTTTTCAATTACTGACTGATCCTGGCCGACGGTGCCGAGAGTCTTCAAGACATCAACTCGCGCCAGAGCTGTCAGGTCAGACTCTCCAGGGTGAGGTTGCCACCCGAACTCGTCTTTCTGATGAGAGAGTGTGCCTCTCACAAACGCGGCGAAGGCCGGGCGTTCTGCAGGGGTGATGAATTTATAGAGACCGTTGATTTTGTCTATCAAAACGTCGATGACTGTAGGATCCTTCTCATCAGCGTAACTACGTGTCAGAGCCAGGAAGGATTCGATTGAAACTTTGTTGTTGAAACAGAGCGCCCACTGGTCCGTTAACAGGCCCAGTCGTTCCTGAACGTCGAAACTTTCTATCGAGGCGGACAGTTTCTTCAGCTGATCGTCTGTATATTTGACTCTGAAATATCCGTCACCATGCGCATTGGCTGTGAACGGCGGTTCCATCGGTTTTGTCAACGTAGCGTTTTGATCTGCAAACAAGAATTTTTCAGGGGAGGGCTCGCTGGCGTGTCTGAACGAAAGCGGCGTGTGCCAGATCGTTTTGATCGGAGTTTGCTCAGTTGAGGCAGGAATCAAGATGAACCGGTATTGAACAAGATCGAGTCCTCGATCCGATTTTTGAATATCCACGAGCGGGTAACCGGGTTTTAAAACCCAATTTTTCATCAACGCCGATACATCTGATTTGGATGCCGCGCCGATTGCATTCCACAAATCTTCTGTGGTGGCATTGCTGAACTGATGGGCCTTAATATAGTCCTGAATGCCTTTCTGGAAGGTATCCTCACCCACATAGCGTTCCAGCATGCGCAAAATTGATGCGCCCTTGGTGTAGGTGATCTCGTCGAACATCTCCAGCGCTTGCAGAGGATTGTCAACGTTGAAGTGAATGGGTCGCGTCGACATCAACGAATCGCTTTCCAGAGCATGGGCGCGCTCTGCGGCGAATCTATCCCACTCATGCCAGTCGGGGCGGAGAACGTCGCAAGCTTTAGTCGCCATCCACGTGGCAAATGCCTCATTCAGCCAGAGATCATCCCACCACTTCATAGTCACCAGATCGCCAAACCACATATGTGCCATTTCATGGGCGACAATGGATGAAACTTCCATTCGTGAACTTGTCGATGCAGATTTATCGTGAATCAATAGCGCACTTTCGCGAAAAGTTATACAGCCGAGATTTTCCATTGCTCCGGCTTCAAAATCTGGAATAGCGATAAGATCAAGCTTCTTAGCTGGATAAGCGACGCCGAAATATTTGTTGTAATAGGGCAGCAATTTCAAAGCCACTTGTTGAGCATACGTACCGAGAGAAGTTCGATCAGCTACGCACCAGACTTTCACAGGCACGCCTTCTGACACTGACACTGGAGTGCTCTTGAATGGACCGACGACAAGCGCGAGCAGATAGCTCGACATAATCGGAGTCTCTTCAAACTTCATCACCCGCTTGTGGGTTCTGGCATCAATATTGTCTGCTGCAACAGCGCTATTGGAGATTGCCACCAGAGCCGGATCGATGGCAGCCGTAACTTTATATGTGGCTTTGTAGCCGGGTTCATCAAAGCAGGGGAACATCCGTCTTGCGTCGGTCGGTTCCATTTGAGTGGTAGCTATGTAGTGCGTAACACCTTTCTTGTCTTTAAAATCGGAGCGGTAAAAGCCGCGCAGTTTGTCATTCAATATGCCAGTGAAATTGAGCGAAAGTTGATAGTTTCCCGGGTCGATTGTGGAGCCGCTTTCAAAATGAATTCGTTCATACTTCGCCTCAGGAACCACTTTGAGCTTGATGGTCCTGCCGGCGCTGTTTGTCAATGCAGCATTTTGGATGTTGAGTTCGATCCCATTTAACACCACGGCTTTTCTCGGTGATGCCACCGTGATTGATATCGTTTCTTTTCCGATGAACGAACGCTTCGTTAGATCGGGCTGAAAAAACAGGTCGTAGGATTTCGGGCATACGCCCTCAGGAAGGCGATATTCTGCCGGTACCTCCGGCTTACCAGCCTTATTTGTTTTGACCGCCTTGTCGGCGGCGCAAGACGCGTTAGAGCCGACTAAAAAGAAGCTGAGCGCAATCAGCCCGAGACGCTCGGACAAGTTATTCAACATCGTTCTCCCCTATGGTGTGGCCGAGGCAGTTTCATCTTCTGATTTGAGAAACTCCTGAAAGAGTTTCTTCATGTCCTTACCCTTGTAAGTGTCCTGAGGCGCGAAAGCGCTGACCCGGTTTTCATAAGCGAAAGATTTGCCCAGCAGAATCGGCTGACCTTCGGGGTCGAACACCTTTGCTGAAGTCTCGCGTTTGATCAAACCTTCGCCTTCAGGTCTATAAGTAGTAATTTGCTCGCCGGACTCAACCGACTTGATGACGCCATTTACTTTCGATACGCGGATCTGAGTATCGATGCTGCGCCTGACAAACTTTCGATCTGAAACATCTACTGGTTCGCTGATGCGTACCATCTGCACCACGAAATCGTCGCCGCTGTCGACTGTGGCGGTGAATGGTGCCGGGTCGAACTGCCAGATCGTGCCTTTGCCGTCTTGCTGCGTGCCCCAGGTACCAGTCGCTTTGGCTGGCTCTGTGCGAGTCGTTGTGTCAGTGGCGTTGGTTTTGTAGTTGTATCGGTAAAAATCGGTCTGGCTGTCTTTGTGCCAGGTGCCCGCCAGCCAATCAGGAATTCGATACCACTTATTGGAGGGTTGGTTATCAATCGCGGGCAGTTTGGAGGGAGCGAAGATTTCCCCAACTGCAATGGACGGGTCGAGAGGTTGCAAAGTCTCACTGTGGTCGATCTCGCCGACCAGGGTCTTCGCGCTCGCCGATGGCGTCAGAGCAGCGGTCGACAACGATAGAGCGACCAGACAAATGCTGACTAAATTTGACAACGCGATTCTTTTCATAAGGCGAATTAGCATAGCATCTTCGCCAACGAAAAACGTGCCCTGCCTTGCGCCGAGCACGTTATCCGAGACTAAATTAGTCGAATTCTATTTCACCCAGAAAAGAAGCTTCCGAGAGAGTGGCTGGCGGTGATGCTCGAGTTCGGCATTAGCGGCAGCAAGCTGATTTTCGAGAGAGGCGGCTCGGGCAGCTTGAACCTGGTAGTGATCGAGCAACTCCATCTGCTTCGCCTGCGTGGTCACCAGCGTCGAAAGCTGGTTGAGACGCTGGTGGGCGCTGGCAAGCCTTTCGCTAGTGTCCTTGACCAGTTCGGTCACCCGCAGCAACTGTTCTAGTAAATTTTGAACCAGTTTGGCTTCGGAAACAGGCGTCACTGGCACTGGTGGGATTTCCATGTGCGCGTGATCTAACAGCAACTCCAACCCGTCGAGATCGAGATGGTCCTCGTGGGATTGATAGTCTCTTTTCGGATTCGTGTTCATCAAAGGCTCTTTCTAGATGAGCTTGCTTCGGCGACATTATGAGTGGTATCACTTACGATGGCAATACTTGGCTTCCTCCTGCGCCAATTGTACACAGTCGGATGGCGTTTACAAGATCTATTTTTTGTGCGCCTGACGGGATCTGATAAATCGAGCCTGGTATTAGTGACGGTGCATTATTTTTTCTGCTTCTTGATTCCGTACATCACCGTCGCCACAATCAAGCTGGTGGCAACAAGGAAAAGCAGGCCGATACAGACTATCATCCATTTGAAGCCGTTGGGATCAGTGTCGGAGACAGACTGCAAATCTTGCACTGCTTGAGCGGCATTTTTGGCCCAGACTGCATTGCAGGATAGCCCCAGGCTGAAAGCGAGAAACAACTTTTTCAAGCTATTTTTCCTCAGGCAAATTCAATTCGCGCCAACCCCGCATTCCGCCAGCCATGGAGTAGACGTTGGTATAACCCATTTTTTGAATATTATCGGCTGCCATTGCCGATCGGTAGCCGCCGCCACAATAAAGCACAATCTCTTCGTTGTAATCAGGAATGTGTTTTTCAACGTCACGCTCGAGAATACCTCGCCCGATGTGTTCCGCTCCTGCGGCGTGCCCTTCGACCCATTCGTGGTCTTCACGCACATCGACAAATCTGAAGTGATGATTCTTCGCCTGTTTCTGGCGCACCTCATCAATTGAAATCTCACGAATGCGAGGTTTGATCTCGGCCACCAGTTTTTCAAACGCTTCTGTGTGTTTCATGCGATTTCCTCCTGCAGAACCAAATTGTAACTGCAAGCTCGGCACTTAATCGTATTTATAACGGCAACATTGAGAATGTTTCCGGGTCTGAGCAGACGTGAGATAATGCCTGGTCCAGTCTGCTGGTCTATCAATCTGCTTGCAAGCGAGGCGCGATCAAATGCTTTACTCTCGAACTGTTCCAACTACTGTTAATCTTCTCGGCACCAATGTTCCTGAGCCGAGAACGTTTATTGATTTTCTTGGATTCGAAAAGCATGTCGTGCAGATTCGTGACAAGCGCGGCGCTTCGATCTGGCCGGGCTGGTACGACCACGCCGCTTATTACATTATCGATTTGCAGCCTGAAAAACTTTTCGGCACGGGCGATGAAGTGGTTATTCCTTCATGTGTACGAGCCGGAGACTACGAATTCGAACTTGGTTGCTATGTGACGGAGCAGGCATTGCTCACAACCAAACAGGAAGCGCTCAAGTTTTTTAAAGAAAAATGCTTCTTGACCATTGTAAATGACTGGTCAGCACGCGATATTCAAAAACGCGACATCGAAGGGCTTGGACCAGCCAACAGCAAATTCGTGATTGGCAAAAGCATCGGACCCAAACTGGTGCCTGTCTCACAATTTGAAATGGACGAAGACGGTGTTATGGATATGGAGATGGTACTGCGCGTGAATGGTGAAGAGCGCAGTCGCTCAAACTACAACACCATTTATCACACCCACCCCACGACCGGGTTACGCCACGCCTGGAGTTTTCCGAGAGTTTTGACTTTCCTTGGCCAGCAAAACATACCTGTACAAGCTGGTTATTTGATAGGCTCAGGTACGGTTGGCAATGGATGCATAGCTGAGTTCACAGCCAAAGTCGATCCAAAAACGGGCGCGGAAATTCAGCCTGCTAAATTCGGATGGTTGAAAGATGGAGACATTGTTTCAATGGAAGCTGCTGGAATTGGGCTTCTCGAAAACAAAGTGCGCGTAAAAGAGTACGCGCCCGTCAACTAGGGAAAGTTTGCCCTTGGAGGGATTCGGACCCTCAATCCCTTACGGGCAACGCATTTTAAGTGCGTCTCGTATACCAGTTCCGACACAAGGGCATAGAGATAATTGTACACGTTCGGCTCTTTACGCCTGAGCGTTTGTACAAAAGTTTAGACGGATTGTCCGTTGACAACCGGTGAAAGACTGCGCTTGAAAGTGACAATGAAGCGCGTGCCGACCGGTTCGTTGCCTTCAATTGAAACGGTCGCATCATGCATAATGGCAATCTCCTTGACGATGGCAAGCCCGAGACCGCTGCCTTCGACACCTGTGCCAAGCACTCTATAGAACCTCTCGAATACCCTGTCACGGTCGTCGGGAGCGATGCCTGGTCCATTATCTTCGATCGTCAATCGCACTTGCTGGGTCAGCCCTTCCAAACGAACCTTGACAGTGCTGCCTTTTGGACAGTAGACAATGGCGTTGTCGATCAAGTTTGAAATCAAATCCTGAAGGCGATTTGAATCACCTTGCACGTATGCCGGTTCGGGAGTTCGAATCAAATCCAGAGTCACATTTTTCGCCTCGGCTTTGGTTGCGAAAGCTTTGGTAATATCGCCGGCGATACCGTTGAGATCGACAGTTACCATGTCGGTCGATCGATTAGCGCTTGGTTCTGCTTTCGCTAATGACAGAAGACCGCCAACAAGTTTGTTCAGTCGATCCATGCCAACGTCGAGCTGATCGAGCAAGTCGGACGTGTCAGGCTGTTTTTTGCGTTTTAGCAATGCGACGTAGGTTTTCAGACCAGCCAGGGGTGTGCGCAATTGATGGGCTGCATTGCCGACGAACCGGCGCTGCGCCTCCAGGTCTTGCGCCAGCTTAATCATCAATTCATTGATCGCCACTACCAGCGGTTGCACCTCGTTGGGAGTGTCATCTTCGGTTATTGGCGTCAGATCATACTGCGATCTGTTGCGAAGAGAATCGCGGAGATTTTTCAGAGGCACCAGAGCGCGCGACACACCAACCGACACAGCGATCGCACTGAGTAAGATGAAGAACAACTGTGGCACCACAATGCTGAAAGTAATTTCGTTGGCAAAGTGATTTCGCGCTTTCAGTGTTTCGGCAACGATGACTATGGCCTGATCTGTCTCAGAACCCTTAACGGGCACTTTTATTACACACAATCTAGTATTGAGCCCATTGACGCGAGCATCGGTAAACTTGGGCTTCCAGTGAGGCAATTTTGCAGATTCAGGTGGAACCGGAAGATCTGCATCAGCTGATAATTGTTTGCCGTCCACAGTGACGACTTTGTAGAAGAATTGGTCCATATCGTTGTGTTCGAGAATGGCTCGAGCAGCTGGAGGCAAGTCAACAACAAGTCCGTGATCAGTTTCAAGAATTCTGGCCACTATCGAGTCAGCCGAGTTCAGCATGATTTCATCGTACGCATCGTTGGCAAAGCGATCGGCGAATGTGTATGCAGAAAAGGTTGTCGCCAGCCAGAGCATACAAATCGGCACCAGAAGCCAACTTAGTAGCTCTTTTTGGATTGATCTATGCGGCCTTTTCAACGAGGTATCCCAGCCCGCGAATTGTGCGCACTTCAAAACCGGAATTCTCGAGTTTTTTCCGCAGCCGGTGCATCAAAATCTCTATAGCATTGTCTGTAAGAACAGATTCCCAATTCGAGAGATGATCAGCTAACTGTCGTTTCGTCACCACCCGGCCGCGGCGTTGTAACATAATTTCCAGCAGGGCCAACTCGCGAGCGGAAAGTTCAAGAGGCTCTCCATTTACTTTCACACGCCGAGAACTTGTGTCAAAAACAATGGCACCGTGAGTGATCTCAGTGTTATTGTTCCAATATTGCTTGCGCAGCAATGAACGAATTCGCGCTTCCAACTCTGATAGATCAAACGGTTTAGTGATGTAATCGTTGCCGCCGAGGTCTAGCCCCTGAACTCGATCTTGAATTCCATCGCGAGCAGTCAGGATTAAAACAGGCACCGTTTGTTGCCGCGAGCGCAGACGTTTTAAAACTTCGAGACCGTCCAGCACCGGCAGCCCTAAATCCAGCACGAGCAGATCGTAAACATCGGTGGCGATAGCAACATCTGCGTCGCTACCTGACCTGACGTGGTCAAGGAAATAACCGCTTTCTTCCAGTGCAAGCAGTAGTCCGCGTGCAATGAACTCATCATCTTCAGCTAAAAGAATTCGCATAACAACCGCCCGGTGATACAAGACTGTTGGCATTGTACCAAGCCGATTAAATTGAGCCAATCTTTGAAAGTGAACTGAAAGGTTGGCACGTTAAAGTGAAATTATAAATCCTAGTACTATTTGCGGCAGCTTCTGCCGATTTCTTGGGATTAGCGTTCCAAGCCAAATACAGCAGGACTGAACCCCATTGTTCCAATGTGTTGGGACTTTTTCACATCATCACAACAGGCAACTTGTGCTTTCGCGACCGAAAAGCATCTGTGCCGGAACCACTACAGAGACAGCAGTGAACGGACGGGGTAATGGGCAATGATGTCCGATGAAAGCGCAATTTCAAATGACAAACTGTCACCAATTCCAAACACTTTTACACAAGATTTGCTAGCGTCTTTTGTCGTCTTTCTGGTTGCATTGCCGCTTTGCATGGGTATTGCCATCGCCTGTGGTGTCTCACCGGCGATTGGTATCATCACCGGCATCGTCGGGGGGCTGGTCGTCGGTACTCTGGGTGGTTGCCCGCTGCAAGTCAGCGGACCAGCTGCTGGATTAGTGGTCATTCTTTCAGACATACTGAGAGAACATGGGTTAGAAAAGCTGGGCGCGATCGTGATGGTCGCCGGTGTCCTGCAGATACTTGGCGGTGTTTTCGGTCTGGCTAACTGGTTTCGCGCCGTCACTCCTGCCATTATCAACGGCATGCTGGCCGGTATCGGCGTATTGCTGTTCGCCGGACAATTCCACCTGATGGTCGACGACAACTCCAAAGGCAGTGGCATCGCGAATTTGATGTCGATTCCCGGAGCCGTCATGAAAGCGATCAGTCCAGACGTAGCCAAAAGCCATGAAGAAGCAGCGTTTTTAGGCGTGGCGACAATTATCATAATATTGCTCTGGACTAAGTTCGCGCCTAAAAAGCTGAAAGTGGTACCAAGTTTTCTAGTTGCGATTACCATCGTCAGCGCAATAGCAGCAATGTTCAGCTTTCCGGTTCGCTATGTGGACCTACCGGCAAACATTTTTTCTTGTGTTCGTCTACCGGATGCGAGTTTTATTCAATATTTTCTTGATAAGAACGTTCTTTTGGCGGGCTGCGAGGTAGCGTTCATTGCTTCTGCCGAGACCTTATTGACAGCCGCAGCTCTGGATAAGCTGCATAGAGGCAAGCGCACAAACTACGATAGAGAATTAACGGCACAAGGTGTGGGCAACCTCGTCTGCGGCATACTGGGAGTATTACCGATGACTGGAGTGATGGTACGCAGCGGTGTCAACGTCGCTGCCGGTGCCAAGACCCGTCTCTCGAATATCATGCACGGAGTATGGCTGCTGCTGTTCGTCTGTCTTTTGCCCTCTGTTTTGAAATTGATTCCTGTATCGAGCCTGGCTGCTCTCCTTGTTTTTACAGGTTATAAGCTCATGGATTTCAAAACTATCAAGGATCTGAGCAAGTTCGGAAAAAGTGAAGTAGCCATTTATGCAACGACTGTAATTTTGATCGTATCTGTAGATTTGCTGACCGGCGTGCTCGCCGGTCTTGCCTTGTCTATATGCAAACTTGTTTATACGTTTACGCATTTGGAAATTAAAGTCGGGTTCGATGAGCAAACAAACCGAACCAGTCTGCGGCTAACCGGCGCAGCCACTTTCTTGAACATGCCCAAGCTGGCTGATTGCCTGGAAAGTATTCGTCCAGATACTGAGCTGCACGTACATCTTGAGGGGCTAGATTATATCGACCATGCTTGTCTGGACTTGCTTATGAGCCTCGATAAACAGATGAAACTGAGCGGCGGCAGCCTCGTTATCGACTGGAGCACCCTGGGAACCGTCTTCAAAGACCGACGCAAAACTTATCGTGAAGGGAGCAAAAGAGAATTTCGTGCCTCCAGCGAGGCCGATGCAAGCCATAACCAAACTGTGGCAAGCACAGTCAGCCGTAAAGAGTCGTTATGAGAATTTGATGCCACTGCTCCAAATGTGCTAAGTTTTGCAGTCGCAATTCAGCAAAACAGCAGGCCACTCGTGAGTAAACAGATTTCTACCGAAGTAATAATTCGTGCAGCAAAAGAGCAAGATCTCGACGCCATCGCCAAATGCATCGAGCCATTTGTGGCCGAGAAAAAAATTCTGCGCAGAACTTTTAGCGAGTTGCAGAGCCTTGTTCCGTCATATGTAGTAGCAGAGGCAAATGGCGAAATCATCGGTTGTGTGGTGCTCGAAATCTATTCACCAAAACTGGCAGAAGTGCGAAGCCTGGTCGTGTCACCAGAGTACGGCGGTCGTGGCATCGGGAAACAACTTGTCTCCGCTTGCGTAGAAAAAGCGAAAGAGCAAGGCGTTTTCGAGGTTATGGCGATCACATCTGAAGATCTGTTTTTTCAGGCATGCGGATTCGATTTCACGTTGCCGGGCGAAAAAAAGGCTTTGTTCTTCCTGACTCGGCAAGACATGTAATATGGCTGCGTAGCCAAAGCATGCAGTAAGGTAACGACGAAGGCATCTAGCTTTGTGCAGCTGACCCAATTGCGCTATTTAATTGTTCGGGATTACAGGCAAAATCAGTCTTGAATTGAATCTATTGCCGCTGTAAATGCGTTGATGCGCGGTGACCGGATGCGTCTCTGTTGCCGGATCGCGACCGGTATTTGGATTGCGATCGAAGCGGGGAAAGTTGCTGCTCGAGACGTCTAGCCTGATGCGATGCCGTTTTCTGAACACATTGCTTGTCGCCGTCAAATCAATTTCGATCTCTTCAACAGCACCTTCATCAGTACTTTGAGCTGGTTCGTAACTACGGCGAATAATTCCATCGCAAAGGTTATACGCCCGACCATCGGGATAAACATCGACCACCTTGGCTGTAAAATCAGTGCAACGAACATCTGTTGAAACATTGAGGACCGCCTTTACTGGTCCTGTAATTTCCAGGTCTTCGGTCAGAGGCTGAGAAGTGTAAACCAGCACATCTTGTCGTTCCTCGCATGTTTTTTGCAGACACATCCCGGCTGCATCTCCAATCATCGCCCCACCAGCAGTCGGAACAGGGTGCAATGGGTCATACTCAATTCGATCGCATCGAAGTCGTGTAGCCGGCTCAGTCGAGAGCACTCCGCCACCGACGGCGCTGTTCGCTGGTTTATCGCTGCTCAAGTAGAAATTCGTGTATTTAGTGCGCGCGAGTGGCCACTCCTTTTCCTTTCGCCATCTGTTTGACCCTATTGTAAATAATTGGACCTCAGGTCCCTGCTCCTGATCACGAATAGCGGCATCAAACCAGGGGATACTGAGCGCGATACTGAGCGGTCTAAACTTTTGATTGTTTTTGAAATCAGGAAGTTGAACATCACGGGCATGTGACCAGGGTCCGATCACCAGACGACTCCTTCTCGCATTCATATTTTTACTGAGACAAACTTGTTGAAAATCGCTCAGTTCCGTTTTAAGGAAAGGGTCATACCACCCGGCAACAAACAGTGCAGGGCTTTCTGTGGTGGCAGCACGATTATCGCCATCAATCTCGCGCCAATAGTTATCCACGTCCTTGTGCTTGATCCAGTCCTGGAAAAAGGTCACGTGAACTCCAAGGTCGCGCCTGTCAGAATCACTCATCGGGAAGCCGCTGGCGGCACGCAAAATACGATTTGTTGATAGCCACGCAGATTCATCAGCTTTTTTGCCGTGACTTCTCAAGGTCCAGCCCACAGCCGAATAAAGCGCAAAGGCATTTCCTTGATAGAACATATCGTGGAACTTTGAACTTGCAAAATAGATCTCCATTGCATTGAACTTTGGATTAGTTTGATCGGAGATGGACCATTCGGTCTGGCCAAACGCTGAACCACCCCAGCCCAAAACTTGCCCATTGAACCAGGGTTGCTGCCTTAGCCAGCGTAGAGTTTCAATGCCATCTTGTCGCTCGAATTTCATTGGATAGAAATCGCCCCCAGAGCCAAAACGTCCTCTGGTTCCCTGTATCACAGCTGTATAGCCGCGCTCAGCCCAAACTCTACCGACCACTTCAACCAGGAAACAAGTATCCGGCGACTGCGAAATTGGCGCCCGAACAAGAATCGTAGGTGTCTTTGCCGGTCCCACTGGATGGAAGATCTCAGCAGAGAGGTTCGTACCATCGTTGGTTGCAAATTTGACACTGCGTTCAACACGAACACCGTAATCTTTTGGGCGTATTCGCAATTCCTTTGTTACAGCATCCGTCATTCCAAAGGAGGCAGCACAGCCAACAATAAATGCAATGGTGTCGGAAATTAGTGACAACCTTTCTCTCCACGCGCAGCTCGTTGCGAATAAGGCATCGCATTGAGTATCAGCTGGCAATTTCATCAAACACCCTGACTCTATCTGCAACTGGCTTGTCATGACAGTCCCGATAAACAGTTCACTAACTGTTTAAGGAAGCGAGTTGTTAGGAAAGCACTTCTTCTTTTGGCGTCACTTCGTTGAGTGAGGCAAGTTCCTGCTCGACCTCTGCTTCTGGAGCACCGACAGTCACTTCACGGAAAAGCCACAGGGACACAAGAATCCAGGCAATACCTACACCCTGAGAGATTGCCTTTTTTGCACTGGTTGGATCGTAGAGAAAATTTCCTGTGAAGCACGAAATAAGCAAGGAGACCGGATCTGGATTCATGAGTGTTCCAGTTTTAATCCAGGTAAGAATCTGAATTGCAATCAAACTGAACGTGGCCCAATAACCGAGAGCGATTACGGAGCGGCTTGGCGTAAGCAATCTAAATGATAACCCTTGCTTGTCCTCTCCAAGTTCAATCGAAACAGGTCGCCGAATGTAGATACCAATCCAACCCAGAATCCAAGCCGAGATCAGAAATACCATCTGGTTCTGCGACCACGCAGAACACAGATAATAGATAGCCATGATCACGTAAAAATAGGCAAGTATGCGCTGCGGTCTGGTAGTTCTAACCCCTGGTTTTGATCGGAGCGCCAGCACCGAACCGACTACGAAAACAATGATCCAAAAACCTGCAGTCAGCAGGACATCGACCGATGCTTTCGCTTTGTCAGATTGATATCGAGCCAACAACAGTGCGGATTCCATCTCTAAACCGAAAGAATCAAAGAAATCGGATCTAAATTTTTCAAAGGCTGGCGTGTTGTGAAATTCTGCGATTTGGTCTCTAACAAAGTTGAGCGCCGACTCACGAAGTGCAGAACTTGGCGCGGCAAAGAGGCTGTAACAAAGACTTTCTACAATGGTCGTATGTTTATTTACCGGCTCTGGAAGGTCGTTGTGAAGGAAACCCGCATCTCGTAAATAGTTTTGCCTTGCCCATGATCTCAATGAGTCGAGTGCCAAAGCATTGCGTTGCGTATATTCACTGATCACAAGGACCAGAGCCAAACCGTGAGAGCGCGAAATTCTCTCAGCTAAACCTGTATCGAGTGGATAATTTCGGGATGGGTCCGGAAGTTCCTGCAACGCATTCACTATTTCAACATTTGGCTCATGTGGACGGCTGAAATAGGACATCGCAAAAGCAGTGCAAATCAGCACCACTAAACATCCAGTAATTATTTTTTGCAGGTTTGTCACGGCGAAAATTCATGAGCCCCTGCAAGTATAGAGCGAAGAGCAAGTGGCCGCCTGTATTTTTGCGCATATCTCAATGGAATTATCGATAAGGTTAGGCAGAAATGCACAGTTCAATAGCGCTTTAACGGGATTCCGAGCCTAACATACGAGGGGCAGGATATCCTTTCGCAATTGATGAACTGTGAATTGGTTTTCCGTGCGACGTTTCATATAACCGTACATGAGTAAATTTGTACCGTTGCCCATTTCTATTGCCCTATGGTTGACCTGACTGATTTTGCACCGGTCGACGGCTGCAATGGTTGAAGAGTTAAATGCTCGCGAACTCGACAAGTTATACAAGCGAAAATCGCCATTATCGACGACTCTTATCGTCGAACAATAGACAGCTCGACTAGTCGGCAAGACACATATTCGTCATGAGCACTTATCGTCCTATCGTCTTGTCGTATTGTCGACAGAGATCAGATTGTAATGCTGCATTTAGAGTTTCTAACCGATTTTCGGTCGGGAAATCATTGGAGCAATCTCAGTAAAAAACGCTGTTTTTAGGGATTCCACCGCATTTCACAGGATAGAACATGCCACCACTACTGGTACCGTGCTTTTTTATCAATAATCTGAATGTGGAGGAGAATTGTTCTGGCATCGGGTTTCGCTTGCCATGAGTGCGTCGAACACATAGATTTCGATCGCTCAGCCTCAATCCACAACGGGGGGACAGGAGGTAGATTAGAAGCGGCATAATCATGTATGCTTTTTAGAGTTAATAGACAACCAGGTTCGCTTAGTTGATAAGCCTCTACGCCGTTCTAGGTCTTGATGAATCCGCCCCAACTGCCCAGGTTGAGGCTGCGTATAAACACCTGCTCCAGGTGCTAACTCCTGAACGCTTCAAAGTGGGAGCGGCACGAACTCAGGCAGAAAAGGCCCATGCGGCTATCGAGAAGGCGCACGCAACTCTAATTCAGCCCGAATTGAGACAATTGTACGAACAACAACGTCAAGAATACTTGAAAGGTGAAAAGCAGGGTGATAGTAGACCGCGGCTCGGTCAATTATGTGTCGCATCCGGCATGATTTCAATGGACCAGCTCAAGGAAGCTGTTGACACTCAAGTCAAAACCGGAATGCCTCTTGGTGAAGTTCTTCAGGACAAGCAGTTCATTTCACAAGCAGAATTAGATGGATTACTACTCGGACAGGAAATGATCGATGCACCAAGTGCGGTGACCGATCCACTTGGCATGCGACTGGTATCTCTGGGGCTCGTTTCCGAAGATATGGTCTTAATTGTTCAGATGGAAAAGCGTACACAGGGCAAGCCTTCCGAAGAACTATTTGTACGCCACGGCTGGATCGACGCTGAGGTATTGAAGGCCCTGGCGACCCCGATGTAGCCCGCCCTTGGAAACAGGCTTTTCGATATGAGAGGCATACCTGCGGAATGTGATTTTGAAGTACGGTCAAGGCAGTTTAGTTTCCAGTTCACTCTTGATGTGTGTCGCGTGCATTCACGGCGGTTCTTTAAACGCATACGGTAAAGATGCACCAATCACTCCTTTAAAAGCGGATGCAGCGTCACCATCCGAGCCGTCTGGCTCCGAGGAAGGTCACTGGCATCACGGTCCCCCTGGTCGTAGAGGCGGTATGGGAGGTCGACTGGGTTTCGAGCTAGCCGAAATATTGATGATTCCCAGTCTCACGAAGGACCAGCAAGCTCGTATTCGCTCACTCTATGTCTCATTCAGACAACGTCAACAAAGTTACATGAATGGTAGGCTTACAGGACGCAACGATCCTAATGAGGACAGTCGCGGTAATTTCAAAAATGCAAGAAACAGTCATCGTCGCGCAGACCAATCCGCCAACATTGGTGGTGAGATACTCGCGGGGTTGGTCGATCAGAAGAAAGACGGCTCCGACGACCTTGATGCAAACAAAGAAGTTGCCACCACCCCAAGTGCCGTCATTTATTCAGGTGGTAATGCCAAAGGGCTAAAGAGTAGACAGCGTGACTTTGCCATTTTCAACTCTAAATTATTAGCTTTATTGACAACAAGCCAACGAAAAGAATTGCGTGATATCGGGCTTAAGGTTGGGAGCCCCGACTATTACAGTCTTAACGACCAGCGGACTGATTTAAGTTCGCGCTAAAAGCAAAATGGTTAATGGGTTACTTCTAAAGCGACTACTGAACGGGAGTAAGCGAGGTGGAATTTGAAACAATCGTCGTGGGTGGGGGAGCGGCTGGTTGTTCAGCAGCGTACCATCTGGCGCGAGATGGTTGCTCTGTTTTGCTTTTAGAGCAATTCGACCTGGGCCATAATCGCGGTAGTTCTCATGGTGAAAGCAGGATCATAAGACTTTCGTACGCAAATCCGGGCTACATCAAATTAGCTCGTGCTGCTTTCCAG
The DNA here is from genome assembly GCA_036702975.1 of Oculatellaceae cyanobacterium. Classification (GTDB taxonomy): domain Bacteria; phylum Cyanobacteriota; class Vampirovibrionia; order Obscuribacterales; family Obscuribacteraceae; genus DATNPX01. The sequence goes on along the minus strand of DATNPX010000029.1, from coordinate 61,356 downwards.
CACTGGTCCGAAATCGAGTCTGACGCTGAAGAGAAGCTCGTATTTATGACTGGAGGATTGGATCTTGCTGGCAGGGATCATAAATCTCTCAACAATCGTATCGCGAGTCTGCAAAAAGAGCGCATCAAGCACGAAGTCATTGACGCAGGTGAAATCCGATTGCGCTATCCTCAGTTCAGAATAACTAACGACACTATCGGGCTTGTTCAAGCTGACGCCGGCATTGTGCGTGCAGACCGTGCTGTTCAAGTTATGGCTAGATTGGTTCGAAAGCACGGCGGTGAGGTATTCGACAAAACGGCAGTAACATCCATTGATATTACTGATAGTGGCGCCAGAGTGCTAACCGACAACGGTCAATATAGTTGCTCCAAACTTATCATCGCAGCAGGATCTTGGACAGCGCCAGTTCTAGCAAGACTTGGATTGACCTTGCCTTTGACCGTCACACATGAGCAATATGCTTTTTTTAAACCGAGCAGGAAGGAACCATTCGAAATTGGTTCTTTTCCGGTTTTTATACACTTCAACTCTGACCCGCCATTTGAAGTAACCTGCCGCTATGGTTTTCCCATTTTTGGACAAGACGGAGTGAAAGTTGCTGACGAACAGACACCCGGCATTGCCACCACCACTGAAACACGAACGTTCGAGATAGATGAAACGCGCATACAACGCTTGAGTGACTACGTTCAAACTGCGCTTCCCGAAGCGCATGGTGAAATTATGCACGCCACCACTTGCTTATACACCCGAACACCTGATGAAGACTTCATTATTGACAAGCTGCCAGGTTATCCACACGTCGTCATTGCTTCAGTGTGTTCAGGGCATGGATTCAAATTTGCAAGCGTCGCAGGTCGCATCTTGGCTGATTTGAGTGAAAGGGGGACCACAAAGCACGGCATAGATCAATTTGCAATTTCCCGGTTTTAAAACGATAGATCAGGTATGCAAAGGTACAAACTACCGTCCACCCTTTCGAAAACAGCTCAGAACGCGCGATAGCCGTGCCATCAAAAACTGCCAGCAGTTCAGCGTTTGCAGCTCTCCAGGAAACCAATGAAACATAATATACATTATCAGGCACCGTAGAAAAGTCGGCAGGCCGAAAATGTAAGAGTTGCACAATCGTGGAATAGCGAAACACACCGACCCGGGTCCTCGATGCGTATTACCTATCGCAGCAGGTGGTGCAAGCGCAAATCTCATTCTGCTCCATCTGGTTAAAGGCGAACAGCCCGAGGCGAAATGCGCCTCGGGCTGTTCAGGTAGGGCTCGAGATTACTTACTGGAGCAGCAAGCAAGGTGAGGCCAGACTGCAGTCACCAAGAGTTGTATTGAGCGAGCCAATATAACTTGGAGCCTGTGTCGTCGTAACTTGCACGTCACCTAAAGTGATGTTGGCAGGACTGCCTTTTCCACTAAAAATGAAACATACACGATCCAAATAAGCGTTACCCGACGATACTTCGCTTGGAAAAACTCTGTTGTCTTGCACCACTACCGACCATCCATTGCCGACTGATCCGCCACGGTTGCCATTTCCTCCCTGGATATCAACGGTCGGAAGAGGAGTGCCATCTTTCTTAGAGAAGCAGTATCTGACAGTGACGTTCTTGAGCGTTCCTGCGCGTCCGTCGTTGTAATACCAGCTGATAAAACTGAATGGTGCTCTCGTGGGCACAACATTCATTCCGCAAGAAGCGCTCGAATCCTGACCATCATCGACAAGCACAGCCACCTTTCCTAGATTGTTTCCTAGTTGAAATTGCTTGTCATGCGATGTGATGTTCCGAAAACTTGCTGTTGTTCCGTTGTTGCAAACAAACAACTGAGCTGGACCTTTGGCTGACTCAGCGGCAGCATTCGCTGCCGAACTGAAATTAACAACTGGTATCAGTGCCAGTGCCAAAAGCCCTTTACCTACTGCAGCGCAAAACTGCTTTAGCTTCATTACTATTTCTCCTTATCCAAATCATTTACCGTGATCTCAGGCAACCTCAGAGATACGTAAGATATCTTTGACCGCAAAAAAATTGCTCTTACGAGTCAGACAGTTTTGCCGAAAGTGTAGTTTAGCTCGAAACCGAACGGCGCTGACACGCCTGTCAGATTTTTCTAAAACTTAGTTCCCATACCATGTTTGATGACATAAATAATCGACATCAATTGCGCCGAACAAAAGGGGTGTCGACTAAAGTTGACGTTTGGCATGCTGACATTTCGATAGCAAAGAAAATTTAGACAGCTTTGATTACAACGTCGGCTCCATCGGAAGGTCGCGCCTCGGACCACAACTTAAACGCCTCGGCTTCTGATGTTCGTTTCATAGCCCGTAGCAAATTTACGTAGTTGGCGTAGAGCGTCTGCACCACAGGGCTGGACCGTCCCAGCGCTTTAGTGCGGATGCGGATCGCTTGCAAATAGTATGTTTCAGCAAATTTGAGCTTCTTCTGTGCGTGATAAAGCATTCCTAGATTGTTGGCAGCCATGCCAACGTCCGGATGATGTGCTCCCTTCAGCTTTTCGTAAATACTTAAAACCTCAAGACAGAGAGGCTCAGCCTGGTCGTAGCGCTTCTGGTTGTAGTAAATGCCTGCAAGGTTATTCAGACACGAAGCCACTTTGCTGTTTTCGCCTCCGTAGGCTTTTACGACAACGTCAAAAGCTCGCTTACAAAACATTTCGGACTGTTCATAACGACCTAGTGAGTAATAAAGACTGGCGAGATTGTCCAGAGTCATAGCCAGTCGTTCGTCGTCATCAGCAAATTCATTGCATTCGATCAGCGCCGCAAGCCACATAGCCTCGGCCTGACTGTAGTTGCCGTTATGAGCAGCCAACTCAGCCAGTTCCTTATAATGCCACCAGTCGCGGCTACCAAAAGTGAGTTTTAGAGTCGATTCGCCTGTTGGCTCCGGGCGGCGGATAGGCTTGAACTGCCCTGAATCTTTTCCATCAATCTCACGGACCAGCTGACCAAACCCCTGTTTGAACTCAATAACGTCATAACCAGGGTTAACAGATGGGGGAGGAGATGCATTGACCATGCGGTGATGCTCCTTAGCAATTTCAAGTTGGTGGGGCGGTAGAGGCGGAGATTAGCAATTTATAACTAAAATGTGGCAAAAACGTGGCGCGGTGATCAGATGGCTGTTTCAGAATATCGGTCTGGGCTAACATTAAATGCTCCTGCGAAACTCAGGAAAAGGATTGGCCGGACCATCCCATGAAGTATGCCGTTGCCCTTCGCGAGCCGCCCCTGGCATCCCTCTGGGTTAGCCAGGTGCTGTCGGGCATCGGCGACCAGCTATATATGTTGGCGGCTATGTGGATTGCGGTGGAACGATTCGGAAATCAGGCAGGTTACGTCGCAGCAGTTATCGGGATAGGCAAAATTACCTTTGGTCTATTAGGAGGAATAGCTGCAGACCGTTTCGATCGCAGAAAAGTCTTGATTATGTCAGACCTTGTCAGATTTCTGGCGGTTGTACCATTGCCAGTCATCGCCCATGGTGGCGCAATCCAACTCTGGCACCTCGTGGTAACAGGCGCATTAATAGGCGCTTTCGGTGCGTTCTTTGATCCCGCGTTGCAGGCTTCCCTTCCTTCAATTACCAAAAGTCAGAGCTCGCTTGAAGCAATGACGGGATTGATGGATTTAACCCAGAGATTAGCACGAGCAGTGGGTCCCGGGCTTACAGGCGTGCTCGTTACCATCATGCCTCTGACTCAATTTTTCACGGTTGAAGCATTCAGTTTCCTGATTTCGGCAATCACTATTATGCTTCTTGGAACACGCCTGACATGGGCGTTTGAGCACAAAAACGCAGCTCCAATTAGTTCTGTGCAAGATATATTCAGGGACGTGGTGGACGGTTTCGGCTATGCCTCCCAGGACAAAGCACTTCGCTATTGCCTCATAAGCCTCGCATTCCAGGCTGGTCTCTGGGGAATAGCTTTTACAGTTGGACTGCCAATTCTTGTTAAACAGGCATATGGTGACGATGTAGCAAATTATGGGTATCTCGTAGCCGCTTATGGAACGGGCAGTGTGATTGGTAACGTCATTTGCGCCAATTTGCACGTGCGCAGTTCGTGGCTCAATGTTTTTGTGGGTGACGCGATTTGCGGTCTCGGCTTCGTCGTCATAGCGCTGGGAAACTCGATGCAAGCAGCCGTTTCAGGTGCGGTGATAGCTGCGATTGGTGGCGCGGCCGGAGACTTACTCCTTCTGAATCTGATCATGAAGGAGGTGCCTGCTAACCTGCTGGGTAAGACGATGTCGCTGAGGATGATGATGCTGGCCGGAGGATATGCCCTTGGTTTGCTTGGAGCAGCCGCACTCTTTAAGATTGCCAGTGCTGGTTCTGTGATTGCGTGGTGCGGCATTTTGATGGTGGTCTCTTGTACTTATGGAGCGGCAAGGTACTGGAACTACAACGGTCAAAAACAGTCGCATAAATAACGACCTGCCTTGCCAGCAACTTCAGCCAGTCAACAATACGACAAGTAGACTGTTGAAACATTATACAGTTCAACTTGTGTACAAGTCGACGTGTCCCACTATTGAATGGTTGAACCATAATATTATAGTGAGAGCTAAAGCGTGAACTGACCATAGATGTTGCTCGGAAAAGCGAGGTTCACATCGTACTTACCGCTGAATTAAACGGTTTTCTCGTTTGACTCACCGTCGTTTGAAACCACGGTGATAATTACAGCATCTTTATCGTCAATGTTGTTCGCGAAGGGATCAAAACTAAGCTGGGGAGCCAGTTCATCGAGACGCAGTGACTCAATCAGTGCGGTCGCCTCAACACCTTTGTGCAAATCATCAGCTCTTGCCTGATCTGAAACGGTGCCTTCACCGCCAGGATTTTTGCGATTCGTCTGCCTGGCCGCCAGTTCTTTCAGCTGCTTTGTAAGCGGCTCGAGGACCAGGTTTGGCATACTGAACTGCAGAACAGTTCCATTTGATGAAAGGATTGATAGCCTGCCACCACTAATGGTGCTATGAGATTCGACCTCGGAGACTTGCTCGAGTTCGATACTAACTCTGGTACTACCAAACCAGGTTGAAAATGCTTCTGGAACAAAAACCAACCTTCGTGATGTGAGCACAAATCTTCCTGGTTTGTCTTTGTAGAATGTTAGGAAGAACGACTTGACGACCTCTTCTCCGGGTTGGGGCCTAAATCGAGAACCCGAAAAAATAACTGTAAATAAAACGCCGAACGCAACAAAGATCGCAGCCCATGTCGTCAAAAACAGCTTCAGGAAATCACTAGATGACCTTTGCATTCTCAAGCCGTTAGCGATGGAACCCTCTCTGAACGCGCCTCTCCAATCACCACTTTGAGAAAGTGCGTAGCCCAGACGACCGTGGTTTGCAGGATTATTCGGCGCGAGCGCGACCGCATTTTTATACGCTTCAATTTCACCCGGTCTGTCGCCAGCTTTTCCTAACGCGGCTCCTAAACCAAGATATGCGTTAGGGTTATTCGAGTTGATATTGATTGCGCGCCTGTACATCGTTACAGCATTGGCATAATCTTTTTTTCGACCCAAAGCCGCACCGAGATTCATGTAAGTGTTGAAATCGTTAGGATCGAGCGCCAGAGCCTTATTGAACGCGCTGATGGCCAGGTCGTAATCTTCCAGGCTGGCCAGAGACAAACCTAAAATCGAGTAAGCAGAACTGTTTGATGGATTGGCAGCGATAGCCAATTTTTCCTCTTCAACCGCCGCTCTGAAACGTTGCTGAAGCCCGAATATCCAACCGACGTTGCAGTGCGCCTCTCCATTGTTTGGGTCGAGTTCCAGTGATTTGCGTTCTTCGTCTAAAGCAGAGACAAGGTTGCCAGTCAAAGAAAGAGCATGTCCTAAACGTTGATGAGCGGCTGAGCTTTGAGGATCGGCTTTGATCGCCTGTGTATAAAGATCGATAGCTTTCGATGTCTGATCCGATTGAAGAAGATCGTCACCTCTCTCAATTAGTGCTGTGCACCGCTTTGAATTTTCAGCAGGCAAATCATCACCAGACGCAGCTGCACAGGGTAGCAAAGCCGCAATGGAAAGTGTAAACGCTGTCAGTTTCAATCTCATGCTAGTAAACTCTGGTGGCGCTCAACCAGTCTCTACCGCTAGATTAGCCTAACCGGACAAAGACCGCAATAAGAGCTTTTACGGCTTGTCAGGGAGACTCAAGCATCATTGCCGCAGTCCTGTTAGACTAGTTTTCCCACCACGGCAGCACCAATGGCACCACTCAGCGGACTTAAGGTAATCGATTTTACTCACCTTTTGCCGGGCGAATTGTGCTCGACCGCACTGAGCGATCTGGGCTGCAATGTGCTTCGAATAGAACCTCTATCCAGGACTTTGGGTCAAATGTTGCCCCCGATCGTTGACGGGCACAGTCTGTACTTCTGGAGTCTGCATCGCAATAAACAGCGAATATCAATTGATTTGAAGAAGCAGGATGGTATCAAGCTGGCAAAAAGAGTCCTTAAAGATGCAGATGTGCTGATTGAGAATTTTCGTCCAGGCGTTATGGACCGGCTTGGGCTCGGTTACGAAGCTATTAACGAACTGAACGCCAAGATCATTTATTGCTCGATTTCAGGTTACGGTCAAAAAGGCAGCTGGAGCGAGAAGCCGGGGCATGACCTCAATTTGATCGCAGAATCTGGCGTTCTTGCTATGAATGCGAAAGAGGGCGAAAGACCTATATTGCCGTCCGTTCTAGTGTCAGATTACACTTCGGCGATGTACGCGGCAATTCGCATCGCTAGCCATTTGTATGAGCGAGAACACACTGGAAAAGGAACGCACATTGATGTGAGCATGTTCGAATCAGCGCTTTCGACGATGGGCATCATGGGCACCGCTTTGTTGTACGAAGAGTTGCATCCTGAAGTCGAACATTACACCTATCCAAGAGAACTGCCAAACTACACTGTATACGAATGCAGCGACAAGCGCTATCTGGCTGTAGCTTCGCTCGAGGCGCCTTTCTGGAAAACCTTTTGCGAAAAAGCTGGTATTCCCGAACTTTCCAAAAAAGTAGTAACAAGTCGCGACCATGAACTATCGAAAAAAATAGCCGAGACAATCAAAAGAAAGACATTGCAGGAATGGATAGACATATTTGAGGAGACGAATTGCTGTGTTTCACCGGTCAGCACAATCGCTGAAGCACTACAACATCCACCAGTCAGAGAACATGCTGTGGTCCATCACATGACGCATCCGACACTCGGCGACGTGCCACAGGTGACTACTCCTCTATCTTACGCGATGGAGGCAAGCACCGCATATGATGACCGGGCAGAACAAAGCGAAACAGTCCTGAGAGAACTCAATTACTCAGATGAAGAAATCGCCAGTCTCAAAAAGAACGCAGTCATTCTCTAAATGCGCATCTAATCTAGTTTTCTGGTCTAATTTACCTTTCTGGTGCTGGCTGCCCAGTATTTCTCTCGAAGTCCCTTTTTAAATATCTTGCCGCTGCCGGTCTTGGGCAACTCCTTTTCAAACTCGACGGTCCTCGGGGCTTTGAACCGTCCTAATCTATCTCGAACGAATTCAATCAGCTCGGTTTCGTCAGCCTTCTGCCCTTCTTTCAAGACGACAATTGCTTTCACTGACTCGCCCCACTTCTCATCCGGAACGCCGAGAACGGCGCATTCTAGCACGGCTGCGTGTTCGTAAAGCGCATATTCGACCTCAGTCGAGTAAACGTTTTCACCGCCCGTGATGATCATGTCCTTCTTTCGATCGCAAATGTTGATGTATCCCTCACTGTCTACCACCGCCATATCGCCTGTGTGAATCCAGCCATCTATCAGGGTTTGGGCGGTCGTCTCTGGCTGCTTCCAATAACCAGAAAATACTACCGGTCCACGTGCAATAATTTCACCAACTTCAGTGTTATCATTTTTGACTTCCGAACCATCATCTCGTACAACTTTTACTTCGACTGCGATAAACGGTCTGCCAGTTTTACTTTTCAGCTCGAGCAATTTGTCTTCGGGTAATGAGCGAAGGTGCGCTTTGGGCGCACTTATTGTCAGGAAAGGACTGGTCTCGGTCATTCCGTAGAATTGCATGTAATCACAACCAAACTCTTGCACGATGGATTTGACCTGCTCCGGCGCAATGGGCGAGCCAGCCGTCAAAATCATTTGCAAACGTTCGTAGTTGTGTTTCTTCAGATCTGGGCTGTGCAGCAACGCGTTAACCATCGTGGGAACCATGACTGTCTTGGTGACTTTTTCCTGAGCCAGAGTTGCCAGCACCTCTTCAGCCTTGAAATATGGTGCAAACGTATGCTTGCCACCTGCCCAGGTAACAGCCCAGATGGACCAGGCATCTGCCAAATGGAACATCGGTCCGATGTGCATCCAGGTATCGTCGTCATTCAAATTCAGCTCAGTGACAGCGCCAAGCGCATTTAAACAAACATTTTTATGCGACAGCATCACGCCTTTTGCTTTACCTGTGGTGCCGCTTGTGTAGTAGAGTTGCGCGAGATCATCCATGCCAACATCTGCAACCGGCATCGCTTTTCCAGCGTGATTTTTTATGGCGCTCTCATAATCGACGCTCTCGACATCAAACATGGGAAACTTACCGGCACCGAATGCGATGACATATTTGACGGTGGGAGAATCTGGCAAACTCTTACTGGCACAGTCTTTGAAGTCAGAGTGTAAGAACAAGGCGCGAGCCTCTGAATCGTTCAAGATTATCGAGACTTCGTGCGGTGAGAGCCGAAAGTTTATCGGGTTTAAAATGATTCCTGTAATGGCGCAGGCGTAGTAAATCTCCATCAGCTCATGTCCATTAGGGCTGAGCACTGCGATAACAGACCCCTTTTTGAAACCTGCAGCGACCAAAAAATTTGCAAGAGCAGACACTCGTTCGGCAAACTGCTCGTAAGTGAATCGCTTATCTCCGTCTACTATTGCTTCCTTTTTTGGCCAGAGTGTAAGCGCCTTGTTGAAAGTCAGGTATAAATTCATATTCTTCCGTTAGATGCTAGCGTGGATTGCTCTGCGCTGGTTGAGCGCCTCAGAAAGATTGCCGCTAATATCGTACTAGACGTAGCCTTCAAATGAAGCCATATGACATCTACACAGCACTGCAGAAGGTGGCAAAAAAAAAGAGCGCGTTTTATACGCGCTCTTTTTCTTTGAACTTGCTGCTAGTGCAGGTGCTTACATGTTTTCGATAATGTGGCTTGCGAATTCGCTTGTTTTCACTTTCTTCGCGCCATCCATCAATCTTTCCAAATCGTAGGTCACCGTCTTCTTCTGAATTGTCGTAGCGATGGCCTTTTCGATCAATTTGGCAGCTTCTGTCCAGCCCATGTAATCGAACATCATGACTCCGGAGAGAATTACTGAACCAGGGTTGATCACGTCTTTATCGGCGTACTTAGGTGCTGTGCCGTGAGTTGCTTCGAAGATGGCGCAGTTGTCGCCGATGTTGGCTCCCGGAGCGATTCCGAGTCCGCCGACCTGAGCGGCGCAAGCGTCAGACAGATAGTCTCCATTCAAGTTGGTTGTTGCTAGAACAGAGTATTCTTCGGGTCTTGTCAGTACTTGCTGGAACATTGAGTCAGCGATGCGATCGTTGATCAAGATCTTGCCTGCTGGAGTTTTGCCATCATGATCTGCCCAGAGCTTTTCTTCGCTGATTGTTTGAGCAGCGAATTCTTTCTCAGCCAGTTGATAACCCCAATCTCTGAAAGCACCTTCGGTGAACTTCTGAATATTCCCTTTGTGCACGAGGGTGACTGATTTCAGGTTGTGTTTGATAGCGTGCTCGATTGCTCTTCTCACCAGTCTCTGCGAACCGAATTCGGAGATTGGCTTGATACCGATACCTGAGTCGAGGCGAATCGTCTTTTTGCCGAATGATTCGATCAATTCTATGATCTTCTTAGCTTCAGCAGAACCTGATACGTACTCGATTCCAGAATAAACGTCTTCGGTGTTTTCGCGATAGATAACAACGTTCAACTTTTCTGGGTGCTTGACTGGTGTTGGCACGCCTTCGAAGTAGCGAACAGGGCGGACGCAGCAGTACAGGTCAAAAATCTGTCTCAATGCTACGTTCAAGCTGCGGATACCGCCGCCGACTGGTGTAGTGAGAGGTCCTTTGATACCAACGCCAAATTCTTTCAAAGCTTCAATTGAATCGTTTGGAAGCCATTCTTTGGTTTCGTTATTTGCTTTTTCGCCAGCCAATACTTCGAACCAGGCGATTTTCTTTTCGTCGCCGTAGGCTTTCTGCACAGCCGCATCAAACACGCGCTGTGACGCCTTCCAGATGTCTCTGCCAGTGCCGTCGCCTTCAATGAAAGGAATGATCGGCTTGTTTGGTACAACCGGCTTGCCATCTTTGAATGTGATCTTTTCGCCCTGCGGAACCTTCAAGCCGTTATACGTTTTGTCAATTACTTGTCCCATGTGTTTTCACCTTTTTAGATCGGGTCGCATCACCCAAATTTATCTAAAGACGAGGAGTCAGACGCTGAGTCCTCCGTCACGCTAGCCATTAAGATTAACAGTTTAAGGAGTAGTCTTAGCAAATGATCAGCTTTTAGTAATAAGCTGACCGGGCGCCAGGAAGGAGCCAGAACAGGGTGATATCAGCAAGGAGCAGCCATGACAATAACCGGTTCGCAAACTTTGAGTCTGGAAGTGCTGGCGAGACGGAATGAATTGCCGCTCAGGGTGAACCCTGTCGTGCTCGAGCATGCCTACGTTCGCCTGACGCCAATTGACGTAGATGCTGTTGGCAAGACTCTTTTCGAGATATCAAATGGTTCGCCTATAAAAAATTCGCTGGGTGAAGTTGCGCCATACGACGCAGACGAGTGGATCTGGAAATATATGAATAATGGACCGTTTGCTGACCAGAGCGAGTTCGATGCGTATTTAAAAGCTCTAGCGGACAATCCCAACGGTCTTGCGATGTGCGTTTCTGACATACCCAGCAAGCAGTTAGTGGGCATCGCAACCTTTATGAATAACGCTCCAGAGCACCTGAAAGTCGAACTGGGCAGCATCTGGTACAGCCCGATTGTACAAGGGAAGGGCTACAACCTGGTTGCCACTTATTTGATGCTTAAACATGCTTTTGACCTCGGTTATCGCCGCCTGGAGTGGAAGTGTAATGCCCTCAATGAACGGTCACGGCGCGCGGCCTTGCGTATGGGTTTTGTATTCGAGGGCGTGCAGGAATCGCACTTGATCATCAAAGACCGGAACCGAGACACGGCCTGGTTTCGTATGCTCGATCGAGAATGGGCCGACAATCGGATAAAGTTAGAGAAGATGATTGCATTGTGCCGCTGAGCGATACCGAATATGGTGTCATGCGGAGTCCTGATGCTGACCTGGACAATAAGTGTCAGGTGCTCTAACATTTCTTACAACGGAGCAGTGAGGATTTTATGCCAAACATAATTGAAACAGCCAAAACTGGACGGGCAGGCTGTCGCACTTGCAAACAGCCGATCGCAAAAGGCGAACTTCGATTTGGCGAGGAAGTGCCAAATGCATTTTCGGCAGGCGACATGACTTACAACTGGCATCACTTGCCGTGTGCAGCTAAAAAGAAGCCCTCTGCGTTGAAGCAAGCTCTTGATGACACTGATCAGGAAGTGCCGGACAAAGAAGAGTTGTTGAAGGCGATCGAAGCCAACGCCAAAAACGAGAAACCAACGGTGTTGCCTTACGCCGAATATGCACCGACCGCACGCGCTTCCTGCGTTGGCTGTTCGGAAAAGATCGAAAAGGGTCATCTGCGCGTGGCCATTGAGAGCGAAGATGAGGGATCCGGGTTTCCACGCAGTGGACCTCGCTACGTGCATGTAGCATGCATCGCGGATCAAGCCGGCGAAGACCCAGAAGAGTTTTTCGCGAAGGTAAGAACCAACAGCAAGAACGTCGAAACTAAAGACATGCAGGAGCTCGAAGCCGCTCTGCAAGGATAATTCAAACTAGTTCAAGCGTTCGCTTTGTGGCTTGTCTTCAGCGATTTGGACCTGGGCGTACTCAGAATTTTTCTTGACGTTGATCAAACGCTTTTCGAGCTTTTTGACGGTGATTCCTTCCCGGATTGGTCGCGGCACAGGAATTCCGATATCGCAATATGATGAAAGTTCGAGATAGGTAGATTTGTTCGGTCCCGGATTCAAAACCCAGCTGCCCTCTAACGCTTTGAAACGGTCGGATTTGACCATCTCGTAGTCGATGCGTTTCAGAGGCACCTCGGTTGTATGCATGGTGCTCACAGCTGTGCCGATAAAAGGCAAGTGGTGCAATTTCTGTTCCGAGACAACGTCATTGACACCTTTGCTCAAAACTTTGCGATAGACAAGGTCCTGGTCGGCGTTCTGCTCGTTGTGGATGTTCTGCCAGACTATGTCTGGGGTCGCCTGGATGAGCATCTGAGCTTTTACCCAGCGATGTCCATTCGCTTGCTTCTCGGTCCACCATTTAAACTGCCCTGGTGTTTCAGCCTGAGCTGCGGTCGACATAAACATTACAGCCATGGCGATAGCCGCAGTCATCGTCTTGATTGGAGTAATCGGTTTAAATGCCATCCTGGTACACTCCGCTTTCCTCGCAGCAGCTGCGAAGAAATTATTTGGAAGCGCTTACTGTCCTGCTGGACTGCTTCTCTAGTCTATCTCTTGACGGCTTGGAAGTGGATTGCTTTCAGATAAACATACGCTAAGCATTGCATATCTGTTCAGTATGTATAACGCAGTCTACATCTGACCGTTGCTCAATCGAATTTGATTCGACTCTAAAACTGTTATTCCCAGTTTCGGAATTATTACCTGCGATCAAGAAATTTTTTCCGGCTATGGAAACACTGTCAGACTGGACGATTTAGCAGGATCTAAAAACAGTAATGCACCATTTGTGGTGGCGATCGCACAAGATGTGGCAGGGTAGTGCACTAAATATAGTGTCGCCAAGAGGCTGCCTGGCACAATACCCCCAGCAGATCAGATCCTCAGAACATATGGCAGATAGAACGACAACTTAAGCACTACGAATGGTGACAGTGCCTTCTATTCGCCCGGTTTTTTAACTTTCGACCAGAGTTTTCCAAGCCACCCGGAATTTTGTTGCAATGCCGGGTCGGCTGTCTCCGCTGGTGGGGTGTACGCCACTTCTTTCAGCGCGGCAGGGAAATCGACTCCTGTTTTCTGGCAATAATGCAGAACAGCTACAGCGTGACTATTCGACAAGATATCGTCATCCACAAAACCCTGTGCCTGAACAGCGGCCTGGAGAAGCTTCTTGTCGATAACTCCGGTCGAGAGCATGACCTCTCCGAGACTGACGTTGAGTTGACGACTGACGCCTTCTGCCTTTGCCATGTCTTGAGGAGTCAAGCATCCGGCCTGCTGGAGAATTTCAATTACAGCATTGGCTCTGGCGATCTCATCTTCTTTGGTGCTTCGCTCTGAAATGATTGTTTCAATCGGGCAGTTGCGAGCGTTGGCTGCGCGCAAGATATCGGCAGCTTGCACTCCGGTCAAATTTCCCTTTGCCACCATCTCTTGAAGTTTTAGACTTTCTTTCAGCATCGTCTCTGAGATCATGCCGTTTTGCACGAGGACCTGTCCGATCGGTTGCTGTTGAACCAGACCCATTTCAATAGCTGAAATCTTGTCACCTTCAGTGACGAGACCTGCGGACATGAGCAAATCGCCAACGCGTATATTCGCCTGCACAGGTTTGAAAGCGCCAACTTCTTGCAGAGAGACTTCAATCGTCTGGTGCTTGCGGGCTGCCGCACGCATTCCGCTAACAGCTTGGTCTTTAGTGATTTTGCCATCTCGCAGAAGCACCTGGGCCGTCAGCGCCGAGGTCAGTAGTGTTGATGGGATGGCACGCGCCAGGACCAGGCATCGACCCAGCGGCAGGTTGTTTTCCTGGCTTTGAGTCATCGCCTCCTGAAGATTCTCTCGTGTCACAGCGCCGGACTCCAGAAGGAGCTCTCCAAGCTCACTGCCGGGCATTGTCTCGCGCTGGGGCGCTTTCCATCCAAGGCGGGTAAAAGCCTCTTCCAGCGGAATACAGCCCTTAATGGCGACGTTTAGAGCTCGTATGCCAAACTCCGCTGAGATTACGCCTTCGCGAAGGAGAGACTGAATTTCAATGGCCGTCTGCAAGTCGCGCTCGGTCAACTCGCCAATGCCCATGAGCACGCGACCAAGCGGTGTCGCGGACTTCTTGGCGACTTGAAGCGCTTCAAGCAAGACCTCGGGTTTGATTACGTTAGCTGCTACCAGCAATTCGCCGATTCTTTTCGGTCCGGCGCGTCGTTCCCTTGCAATCTCCAAACTCTTAAAACCCTTTGTTGTTCCAACACCAATTCAACGCCAACTGTGCGCCTTGCGGCTCTCTGCTACGTTTCGCTGATCATTAGTTTATCAGGGCGGAAGAATTCCAACTAGCAATCGCGAGGCACGGATCGAGCTTCTCCAATCTTATGCCCCAAAAAAATGAAAACAGAAAGATATTGGCCCAAAATTGGGCCAATATCTCTCAAGAGCCAAACTTTTCCCTAGATCAAGACTTTTTAGTAGTTGTCGTCGTAAGGAACAACAAAGCCTTTGCCCTGGAAGATCATGCTGTGGCTGCCGCTGTGTGGGCTTGGATAGCCTACAAAACCGTGGTGGATGCCGTAAGCAGCACCGTGGAGAGCGCCGTAGGCGCCGCCGGCGACAAAACCAACAGGTCCGCCAGTGAGGCCACCAGCGATCAACTCATACACGCCATCTTCGTTGCCGAGGTTGCGTGCAACCATTTTCGTCCCACCGATAGAGCCTTTGATAGCGTCCTGGAACATAGCTGTAGGAATGTCCCAAGCTGTTGTGACGGCCATCGAGACCAGACGGCAAGGAAAATATTCAATTTCATACCAGACGCGTGCTGATTCAGGACGCTCTGGATACGCAAAACTTGGAACTGACATACCGACAGTTAAGCCGACAGCAGCAAGCAGCGTGGAGAGTACTTTCTTCATTTTTAACTCCAATCTTCCTAGTTTAAAAAGCCAGCCTTATTTCTCTTCCATGGTGATGTAGGACCAGCGGCTGAATGGTTTTTCCCAGCCGAGCTTCCAACCATGCTTCATGCCATGGTAGCCGCTTTCAGCGCCACCGAGCACCATGCCACAACCGCCGCCGAGAGGCACGGCTGCAACTTGTTGAGAGACACCCTTCTCGTCGCCGAATTTGCCGGCTACGTGGTGCATGCCACGGATTGAACCATGGTATCCACCTTCAATAGGACCACTTACTAATCCGCTAACTGCAGCGCCACTCAAGGCACCTGCGGTTCTAAAAGGCGCCATCAGTACCCAATGTACTGGTTTCGCTTCGTAGTCGAGTGCAAAGGCAGGAGCCGCTACACCAACCAACATCATTGCCGAACAAACAATACGACCTAGAGATTTCATCTTCATTTACCACCGTCTTTCCAGTTAATACGGCCCGAGGGTTTGGCTCGACCTCGGGCCGTCAGTTTCTACTTTTCTTCAGTAACGATGTACGATTCGGTGCTGAATGGTTTTTCCCATCCAGTATTTGCGCCATGGTAGAGACCATGTACTGCACCGTATGGAACACCAAAGACCATTCCGATAGGAATGCCCATTACTGCTCCAACAATGTTCTGCTTCCAGCCATTTTCATCGCCGAATGCAGAGGCAAGTCCATGCCAGCAATGCTTAGGACCAGAGTAGACGCCACCGATGATAGCGCCTTCTGGCGTATCAATGATGACGGCTGTGGTTGCGCCAACCAGGCTTGCGCCTGAGCTAAGCGGACCATCTGCAAATGAGGGAGCTGCTGTTCCGACTGAAACAACTGCTGCACTCAACAACATCAACATTTTGTTTTTCATTTTGATATTCACCTGACAAGGAGGATGGTTCAGTGAACCACCCTCTTAATCCTCACAACAACTTAGTACTTAGAGTTCATCTGTTGACTATTCATCTTTGAAAGTGAATGTGTCCTTGCTGAACGGTTTCGAATAACCTTCTTTGGCACCATGGACGGCACCATCAAACATTCCGTAAGCACCGCCACCGACGAAACCGAAAGGTCCACCGAGGACTTGTCCGAAGAACTGGCATCCGCCGTTGTCTTCGTTTCCGAGCTTACCTGACATAGCTTTCGAGGCTTTTATGTAGCCTTTTACGCTGTCTTTGAAAGCACCCAGAGGTACTCCAGCAGCCATACCAACTCCAGTCCCGACTACACGCACTGGGAAAACCACAATGCTTTTGAAAGTGTCATCGTCAGCAAACGAAGGTGCAACCAACGTGCCAACTAGAGCCGAGGCTAGAATGAAAGAGGACGCTAACTTCTTAAGCATGCAAATCTCCATCTCTTAGCAATCACTACCACCAATCCTGGACCAACTCGGCCACAAGACATGCACCATTGTACCCATTTTCTCGTTCAGGTCCATCTTCGTAGCTGTTGAAATTTATAGTAGGTATGCGAAGACGCAAAACAGCGCGCGCTCTTGCGCGTTTTTTATCCTTGTAAAATGTTTGTTTGAAAACGTCATCTCTTTGCAAGTCGTATATGTACGATATGCCGGTCGCTAATATCTAAAGCCGGTCGCCAAGCGCTTTTTGGTTATATCTGGGCACCACGGGTGATTCCAAGAGATCAATTGGTGGTAGTGAAACTCTGACAACTCGATGACCCAAACGTGTGGCAGATAATCAGCTTGCAAAGAGAGGAGCCTGATTCTTGAAAACACCACGGATGATACCAAGACTATCGACATTGCTTTGACGAAGATTGTTCCCGCTCTGCCTGACCATGAAAAAATCATCCGCGCCAAAGGCACGAGTGCCGGTCGTCTTTGACCAGCCACTTCGACTCGCACCGGGTTCAAATGATACCGAGCTGCAGCGAGAAAAATTACCTGCGACACTATATATGGTTACGAAGATTTCTATGTGGCGTCAGTAAGAGAATGTGCAACTCCAACGTGCTCCGTCGGATGCCACGTCGATGCGCTCTTACCGAAAATGATCTGACAGAAAGAAACAAAAATTACCGGCACCCAGTGAGCGAACACATAAGTACCGACCTGGAAGCTGTGCAGCAAGGTGTGCCAGACCGACATTTTCCTTCGGTAGATTCTGATAGCGACAAAAAGATTCAACTGGCTTACTACAAACACCGCCAGTGATATCAGGGCAAAAAACTTGCCGTAGGTAGGAACACCCATCGCCAGCCGAGAAATCTCAGAGGAGACCTCAAGGAACATCAAGGCTGGAACGACAAAATAGACTGTGAACGCAATGGTGTCTAGCCGTTCAACGAGTGAAAGTCTGGTTGGTGAATTGAGCGGGAAAATGTAATCCAGATAGCGTCTGATGCTGCCCTCTGCCCATCTTCTGCGCTGTCTGAGCAGACCTTTGACCGTCGGCACTGCTTCTTCCCATACGTAAGCGTGAGGGCAGAATCGAACATCCCAATTGCTTACCAGCAATCTCATGCTCAAATCAAGATCGTCGGTCAGAGACTTGTTGTTCCACCCACCAACGTCGATCAGAGCAGCACGTTTAATGAGCTGACCGTTACCTCGCAATTCAACGGCACCGCCGATGAGGTCGCGCCCCATCTGGAAGTGTGTATCCATTGCATATTCAGAAGCCTGACATTCAACAAGCGCGCCAGTTTGATGTTCGAAGATTCTTTTCTGGGCTTGTACCGCTCCGACCCCGTCCTGGTCCAACACCGGGAGGGTGAGGGCGAAGAAGTTCGGTGCGACATAAGCATCGGCGTCGAATACTGCCACCACTTCGCCCCTGGCCAGAGGCAACGCTTCGTTCAAGGCTGCAGATTTGCCCGGGCAGCTGCCGTAAGCTCGGTTCAGCACTCTCAGGCGCGGAAATTCTGCTTTCAAACGCTCCAGGATGAAAGGCGTATCATCAGAGGAACAATCGTCGATAATCCAGAGATAGAAATTTTCGTAATCGAGTTTGAAGAAGTTGCGAATCGTGTTTTCGATTACACGCTGCTCATTTTTGGCGGCGATGAAAATGTCGATCCACGGCTTCCAGGCGTCATCAGGAGCGCTGTCATTACCGGTGACAGCCAGATAGCTGCCGTCGGGTTGCTTGACCAGACCCGCTTTACGAGCCTTCCGACGCCATCTGCCCTGCGCAGCCATGAGCCAGACGCTGTGCGTGACCATGATCACGACCGCAACCGATAGCAGAATCAGCACTTCCGGGCCAGTGACGAAATCGTCGATGGATTTCAGCCCGATCCAGACACCCAGTGTTAATGCAGCTAGTATTATGCGGTCTCTCATTGCCCGATAATTTTTGCACAAACGACGACATATATCTACTTACCACGCAGGCAGCCTATCAAATCACGGTAAGCCAACAGCTGTCAGCGATCAGCCGGTTTTAAGCAGGTTCGCTTCTTCTCGTTTTGTCTGAGTAAAGTGGTGCAAACCGGCAATGAAGGTGGGAATACCCAAAATCAGCAAAGTGGTTGAAACGCCGCCAGGCAGGTTGTCTG
Source organism: Oculatellaceae cyanobacterium (assembly GCA_036702975.1). Classification (GTDB taxonomy): domain Bacteria; phylum Cyanobacteriota; class Vampirovibrionia; order Obscuribacterales; family Obscuribacteraceae; genus DATNPX01. The sequence goes on along the minus strand of DATNPX010000029.1, from coordinate 42,746 downwards.
CAAAGACTCCAGTGAGAATGACAGGTATGGTCGAAGCAGCCGACATAGCAGTGTTCTGGGCGGCAAAGACCTTGCCGCGCAACTCTTCGGGCACAGCAGCCTGCAAAGCCGCCTGAGTGGGCACGGCAACGCAAGCGCATGAAATTCCAATCAAGACGGAAAAAAGTAACGGAATTGTCATTAGACCGCCGCGGAAATACACGTCATGCCAACCGAGCTGCGGAAACAGGAAAAGTTGCATGTAACCGAGACTGGCAAGCCCGCACATGAAAAAACCAAGGCCGGTGAACCCGCCGTACGCCAGCAGAGGAGGGTTGACATGCCTTCCATAATGACTGACCAGAAAGTTACCGATACCCATGCCCAAACCGGCGGCAGCTATGATGTAGCCGAATTGGAAAGCCTGAATGTGCATAACTTGTTCGGCCAATCCAACAGCGATAATGTTCAGCGTAATAATCGTGCTGAACAATAGAGTGATCTTAATGATGGCTCGAAATACGAGTGGGTTATTAACGATGTAGGCAATTCCGAAACGCAGCTCCTCCCACCAGGCTTCTCTGGACGCGGTAGAGCGCTTGTTGTCCTTAATAGAGCAGACCAAAATTGCCGCTATCAAAAATCCCGCTGCCACTACCCATGGAGCACCCTGTCGACCAGACTGCTCAATGATTGGTTCGCCGATGGCAAAACCAAAACCCAGGGCAATCATCATTGTCGTGAAGAATAACGAATTGGCAGCGTACAATTCCTCGCTTTTGACGATACGTGGTATGGACGAAGTTTCTGCCGGTCCAAAAAATTGCGAGCCGATCGAAAGGAAAAACGCCAGTGCAAAAGTCGCCATTGGCGAGTTGGTTATCCAGGGAACCGCAACCAGAGCCACGCAAGCCGCACGCGCCAGATTAGAAAAAACAAGAACGGAGCGATTCGACCAGCGATCTACATATACACCTGCCACCGGACTTAACACCACAGCTGGAATCGTAAAGGCAACGTAGAGGATACTGGTCATCTGCGCAGCGCCTACCTCGTGACCAGCCACGTGTGTAATTTGCTTGGCCGTCAAAACGGCCACGAACAAAACAAAAACAGCACGGTCTGCAAACTGAGAAAAGACCTGAGCAATCCAGAGCTGCATGAATTGTCGATTACGGAAAAGACTTCCGTAGCCGCTTGTTTTTGAAGTTGTGGTCGGAGGATCTGTGGTTTGAGAAGACACAGTGGATACCAAACTAGCGCGATGAGAATACTCTACCACCAGCGGGTGGGCAAAGCATTACTCGAAGCCGCCCTCTTCGTCGTCTTCATCGCTCCTTCTTGAAATTACACCGCGCTTGGAGGTTCTGTAAAAATCGACAATCTCTGCTATTTCAGGGAACGGCTCGATTTCCTTCTCAATTTGCTCCAGGGCAGCGCTCAAATTCAATTCGCTGCGATAGATCAATCGATAAGCTTCCTTAATCGCTTTGCGGTTGGCAGGCGCGATTTTATTGCGTTTCAAGCCGACGTTATTGACGCCGCGAACCGTGACCGGACGTCCATCGCACATCGCAAATGGTGGCATATCTTGCCGGGTGGCAGACAGGCCACTCATAAGCAGCATGCGACCGAGTCGGCAGTGTTGATGAATGACGCAATATCCGGCCAGAACCACATTGTCGCCCACCTGCACATGTCCGCCAATCGTCGAATTGTTCGCAAAAATGACGCCATTACCGACTTTGCAATCATGCGCGATGTGAGCGTAGTTCATGAAAAAACAGTCGTCGCCAACGACTGTCACACCCTCGTGAGTGCCTCTATGTACGGTGCAATATTCGCGAAACGTGGTTCGGTTTCCGATTTGAACACCGGTGGGCTCGCCTTTGTACCCGAGGTCTTGCGGCTCCAGACCGATCGAAACGCCGGCAAAAATATTGCAGTCCTCACCGATAATGGTGTGCCCGTCAATAATGGCGTGCGGCCCGATCTTCGTGCCTTTCCCGATTTTTACGTTGGGTCCGATGACTGCATAAGGACCAATTTGAACGGACTCATCGATCTGAGCACCATCGGCGATTACGGCTGTTTTGTGAATTGTCAAATTCATACTTGTGCTGTCGATTCCTCTGGCTTGGTTATGGCGAAAGTAATTTCACCTTCAACTGCAATTTTGTCGCCGACTTTAGCAAGCACTTTGGCTTTACCGAGTGGTCCACGACGCTTGGTCAACTCAACTTCCATATCGAGGCGATCGCCCGGCACGACCATGGTGCGGAACTTAACACCGTCAATACCAGTGAATACTGCAAGGTGACCTTTGAACTCTTCTTCCATCAAAACGCAAATGCAACCCAACTGGGCAAGCGCCTCAATCATCAAAACGCCTGGCATGATGGGCTTGAACGGGAAGTGTCCGTTGAAAAAATCTTCGTTGGCGGTCAGGTTTTTGAATCCGACAGCCTTCTGGCCAGGAATGACCTGTGTTACCCGATCGACCAGCAGAAAGGGATACCGATGAGGCAGAATAGCCTTGATCTGCGTGATGTCCAAGGTAATGTCCGTCGTCGTAGCAGTGCTCATCGATCGCTCCTGTTTGCAAGTGTCTTTTCCGAGAGCCGCTTAATCAGCTCTGGGCGCCGTTTCAGGCGAAGCATAGTATACATGGCGAGATATTCAGAGCCTGTGACAAGATTCTTCCTATTTCGCGAACTTAATAGAATAGTGCGCCCGGACCTGTTTAAAATATGGATAATCTCACCGCTTTTGCCAGCGGTTAAGATTGGCATCATCTGTGTGGTCTCCACACAGTTCGTACTCAAGGGTTGATCATATGGAGACCATTTTGCCCAAAACAAATCCGCTTAAGCCAAAAGTCTCGAGCGCCACGCGTGCTAGTGCTGTTGGCGAATCTACGCATGCAGCGTTGAAGATGGATCTGGAAAAGGTCGCCGAAGGCGTACGCCTGATTCTCGAAGGGGTCGGCGAAGACCCTACTCGTCCGGAGCTTCTCGAAACTCCGGCTCGGGTAGCGCGCATGTATCGGGAACTGCTTTACGGCACTGGCGTTGATGCCGGCGCAGAAATCACATGTACTTTCAATGAAGAAAACGATGATCTCGTGCTGGTCAAAGACATTGCGTTTTCAAGCATCTGCGAACACCACCTTGTTCCTTTTATAGGTGTCGCACACGTTGCGTACATTCCTAATCAGGGCAAAATCACCGGACTATCGAAACTCGCCAGGGTTGTAGAACTAGCCTCTCGCAAGTTGCAAGTGCAAGAGCGAATGACCGGGCAGATTGCCGACGCAATCATGCGCAGGCTTGACCCTCTGGGCGTGATGGTCGTTCTGGAAGCGGAGCATTTTTGCATGAGCATTCGCGGTGTACGCAAAGCTGGCACGCGGACGGTCACGAGCGCCGCGCGGGGCGTCTTGCAAGAAGATAAAAACGCCAGAGCAGAAGTAATGGCATTCATTCACAACAAATAGATTGGAAGCGAAAGTGGCAGACAATTTTTCTGATCATCTTGTCAGTCGAAGATCGTTCCTATTTACTCTTGCAGCAGTCACATGCTTCGGAATACCGACTGAGACCAGGGCAGCAAACAGTTTTGCGCCGTTTTCGTTTGGTTACGTCACCGACACTCACGTCGTTCATGGAAAGCCGGATTCGTATCTGCTTTTGCAAGAGAGTCAACTATTCCTGCAAGATTGCATCAAGCAATTGAACGGGGAGAAATTGGATTTCGTCATTTTTGGCGGCGATCAAGTCGAAACACCAGGCGTGGATGAAGCCAACTGGCAATTGTTTGTAGATTGCGCTCAAGTTTTGTCATGCCCATGGACTTTTGTTCTGGGTGAAAAAGATGTGTCAGGAACTCCTCCCGTCGACAAAATGAAAGTTTACGGCTCTGATTGGAAGCAGAAGGGAATTCAAACGGATGCCTCCTACTGGTCACAGTCTCCGCTTCCAGGTGTGCACATCATCGGACTCGACACAAGCCGTCCCGAGAGCACCGCCGGTGAAGTCTCTAACGAACAATTGGATTGGCTCAAAAACGATTTGCAGAAGAACGCCGGCAAATTCACGATTGTCTTCAGTCACCATCCGCTTCTCGCTCCACCACCATTTGATGCTGGTCCGCCCTGGGATGACTACGTCACCACTAATGGTGCTTCGGTGCGCGAAATTCTGGGCGGCTCGAAAGACGTGCGTTTAGCTGTAAACGGTCACTTACACGTCAACAAGTTGCAGCAAGAATCGTCGACCTGGTACGTGTCTTGCTCCAGCCTGGACGTTTACCCTTGTAGCTACAAAATCTTTCGCATCACTCCGCAAACCATCCAGATGGAAACTTATCAGATCAGCTACCCTGCCTTGATCAAGAAAGCAAAAGTACAGCTGGACGGTTCAACGATAGCCTTTAAATACAACGAGCAGAAACCCACTGCTTTTGCAGATCTGGCTGTGGGTGGCAGAATCGACAACATGGCTTTGCTCCCACTAGTGCCAGGGCAATCCGCTCAACCGATCGACGAAAAGAGATTGAAGAAGGCCAAAGAAGAACAGCAGAAGAAAGAACAGGCCGAGGCAGCCAAGGGCGACAAAGGCGAGAAGGGCAAAAAGAGCGAAGAAGAACCAAAGAAAGACAAAAAATCTGAGTCAAAAAAGGAAAGCTCAAAAAAGGAAAAATCTAAAAAGGAAGAATCTAAGAAGGACGCTTCCAAAAAAGACGAATTAAAGAAAAAAGGATCCAGGAAAGAAGAGTCCGGAAAAGGTGAATCCAAGCCGGACGAGCCCACGGAGACGAAACCGGACGAAACTTCAGAAACAAAGCAAGACGAATCCAAAGGTTCCGACCAGAGCGAATCTAATTTGATGAAACCTTCGGAAAGCAACAGTCCAGATTCAATCGAAACAAAGGAATCCACTCCCAAGCCTGATGTTAAGGCACAGCCAGCACCAAACTAAGCCATTAAATAGGGGTTATTATGACTTGCCCAATGTCCAACAATGAAAATAAGAAAGGCGTTCAGTACGGGCATACTTCCCTGAGCTACAACAGCTATCTGAAAGTTCCAGACTTGAAAAAGCTGCAGATCTGTCAATCGAATCCAGCTCACCATGACGAACCTCTTTTCATAGTTATCCACCAGACTTACGAGCTCTGGTTCAAACTGATCCTGCATGAGATCGATGAAGCAATGAAGCTTTTGGCTGATCATCGCGTCAGACGAGCCACTCACTTTTTACGACGCACGGTAGCGATCATGAAAGTGCTTGTCAATCAGATCCACATTCTCGAAACAATGTCTCCACAAGACTTTTTGGGGTTCCGAAATAATCTGAACCCGGCCAGCGGATTTCAATCGACTCAGTTTCGCGAAATCGAAATGGCTTGTGGTCTGAAAGATATAAAGCTTCTCGATCACTTCAAAGATGATGAAATTGCCTATCCGGAGCTTATGAAGCGTTACGAGGGACGCACCCTTCAAGACGCATTCTACGATGTATTGCGCAAGCAAGGATTTGACTTGCCAGGTCCATATGAAGTCGATGAATCAGACCCTAAGTCGCTCGACAGAGAAAACACGAGAATCAACTCATTGCGCAAGCTCTACGACCTGTCGGAGGAGTACGCCGACCTGACTGATTTAGCGGAGGTGCTGATCGACATAGACGAGCAAATCGCACTATGGCGCGGAAATCATGCCATTGTCGTCGAACGAGTGATCGGCTTCAAGCGAGGCACAGGTGGTAGTGAGGGAGTCGGCTATTTGCGCTCGACATTGACGAAGAGATGCTTTTCCGACCTGTGGAAAGTGCGAACAGTGCTCGACGTTCCGGCAATCACCTGCGGACCCTGAAGCCTGTTTTGCCAACCAGGCGCGGCGTTCAAGCAAAATCCACCGACAGATGCTTAAATGGCGTCTAAAAGGGGTCAGTGATGCTTGAAAGTCGTGAGCACACCAAGCACAGAGAGCTGCGCAAGCGCAAGTCGCATTGGAGCGGTCTTCTCCTGGCAATTAGCGTCGCCATGTTGCCACAAACCAGTGCTGTCGCCTACGACCTGGCTGCCTCAGACATGGCAGCTTACCGCTCTGACGTTGTCGGTCGAATTTTCGATGCCGTAAAAAACTCGCCCGCGTACGCAAGAACAGTTATCCAACTAAACCTGACGGCGCTCGGGAAAATAACTTCCTGCAAGGTAGTTAAAAGCTCAGGCAGTGCTGATCTTGATACCGCGATGATGAAAGCGCTCAGTGAAGTGAAGCTGCAGCCAATGCGTTTTGCCAGCTCAAGCTCCGACACAATGCAGATTCAGTTGTGCTTTGCCAATCCGGTGCCCGACCCGAAAAACCTGTATGTATTTAAGAACGAATCGTTCCAGTACCGCAGCTTTGGAACCTTAATGCAAATCAGCGGACCCGCCGAAGACGCCACCGGTGGCCTCGTTTTGCCAGATCGCGTTGCCGCCCGGATTGGCGCTTTCAGAACCACATCTGGTGGCAGCCTCAAATCAGCTGTTCCCGTAACCAGTTCTACCGAAAACTACTCAAAGGCTGACAGAGACTTTGATGCCGAGATAAAGAAACTTCTGGATTCAGCGCCGGCCGAATTGAGCTTCGACAACCTGCAATACGGACTCAACCAGGTTCCTGAATCATCAGCTCAGCTCGATAAGTCTGCGGAGTATTGCAAACAAAACCGTTACTTAGCGGCCGCACAGGCTCTCATTCTAGCGCTTCCCGAGCCATACAAATCTGGTGATACCGAAGCGGTCAGAACGATCCTGGATAAATTGAGGAAATTGAGCACGAACTTGAAAGACAGCGAACGCTTCAACATTTCGATGTCTCTCGTAAACTTCAGTGAGCGCGTGCACTCTCGCATGCCGTTTGGTGCACCAGAACTGCAGGCGAAAAATGCCGCCAGCGTAAACGCGATTTTATCAACAGCGCAGCAATTTCTAGAAGAATCGTCATCCAAAAACTTGGCCCGTCTGGCTCTCTACTATCAATCGCGCGGCAAAATTTACCAGGAAATCAACAACGTCGACAAGGCAAAGATTTCATTTCAAAAAAGCCTGTCGATAATGCTTGAAAACAATGATGCACAGCCTGCGGAAATCGAAATGGCTTTTGACACTGCGATCAATTTCCTGTCATCGCAAGACGATACAGCCGCTGTGCAAGAAGTTGAAAATCAACGAGCCGTTTGGGAAAGCAAACACCCAGATCCAACAAACCTATTTGCCATAAATGCCGCCTGCAAACAATTGCAAATGGTTCTACGACAGAATAAAGCCAATCAAGCTGATGACCTGGTCGAGCGAATTCTCAGGTTGATCAGCACGTCGACGCTGTCAACGACAGACAAGACATATGGCGAATATTCCCGCCTGGCTGCAGATGGAAATTCGCGCAGCAAAATTCGCAACGATCTTCTCACCCGCACTCTACAAGAACTTGCTCGAACGAATACACAACTGAGCGCGCGAGACCGTCGCTCCACACCATCGTCGTCAACAGAGCGACTGATGAAAGAGACATTTAAACTCGCCGTTCGTACACACAACATCCAGCAACAATCTGCCTCTCAGCAGCTCGTCGACTATCTGACTGAAAATTCGAAAGCTCAAGAGGCGCTCGTTCTGTGCGACATGATGGAATCGCTGGATGCTGAAGACAGCACACTGGTGCAACGAGCACGATCGAACACCCTGCAGCAGTCACGATTGAGAGCGTTGCGCGCCCTCGGTCGAACCCAGGAAGCAATACAGATAGATGCCTTGATCAAGAAAAATCTCGAGTCTCGAACGCAGTCCAACATCCAGCGCAATATCGCTGTGGCGGAAAGCCGAATCGCTAAAGCCGCTCCGTATTCAACAGAGCGAGTTCAAGCCAGAACCACGTTGGTTACAAATCTCCTGGCGCAGCCGAAGCCAGATATCCAGCGAGCTAAAGAAAATTTTCTGGACAGCTTGCACGAGGTTTTATCCGAGAAATATCCTGCATATTCAATGAGCGACTACTGGGATTTATCTAATCAGTTTTCTGCCATTCTGGCCAAAACCGAGCCTGACCTCGAGTTCACGACCAATGCCATGCAAGGGCTCCTGAGGATGCAGTACAGACGAACCGCTGGCAGCTTGATTTCTGAAGCTCAGTTCGGCAGGGCGATGCCTCTTACGACAATTTTGAACAACGCTGCTTTCGAAAGGAACCCAAAAGTGCACCTGGCGTTAATCAGGCATCTGGTCAAATTCTGTGACGAGCAACACATTCAAGACGATACGAACCGATTGATTCTTTTGCGCAAACAAGCTGATTTGGAAAGCAAACTCAATGATACCGCTAGCGCTACCAGAACCAATCTCTCCATAGTCAGCTTACTTGAAAAGAACAAAACTCCAAACAAGCCAGAACTAGTTAAACAGTTGCTTTTGCTCGCTCGTGCGGAAGCAAACGACAATAAGATAGCAGCGGCACGAAAGCACGAAAGACAGGCAGCAGAATTGAACTTTGCTGCAACAGATGCAGTAGCGATTTCGCTAAGTCTGGCAGAGCTCAGCAAGGCTTATGCCGCCCGGGGAGCGCTTCGCTACGCGAGCGATGCCCTGCTTGAAGCCGTCAGGGTGCCCGTTCCTCAGTCTTCTAATAAGCACGGATTATCAGCACGAAACCTGGTGCATGCATGCGCTGAGTATAAACAGATGGCGGTGGCAAAAGATTTTTTGAAGGACGCAATTGAGTTCGAAAAGGTTAATCACCCCGACTCGACGATGTGTAATCTCTATCGGTTCGAGTTCGCCGCTATCCTTTTCGAGGAATCAGTCGCCATCAAAAAGGCTGCGCTGAGCGAGAGTTTGTGGAAGGAATCCGAACAAGTATTTGCAGAGGCCGCCGATGACCTGACGAAATCGCAAGGCGTCGATTCAAAATTCCTCGGTCAGGAAGTTCAACGCAGAGCGTTCGTGCTCAACTTGAACAACATGAAAGATCGTGCCGACGCGTTGCTTGAAAAATACAAGGCTGCTGCTGCAAACGCGGGTGGAGGAAGCTTGACTCTTGATACCAATGTCGGCACTCCCAGTTTGCCCGCCACCCGACCGAACTCAGAGACTATTGAGGATTTTTGATGGATACTTGCGTGCGGCTACGTACTGGCTGAAGACAATTTCCGCTGAGGATGGGGAAATTTAGCCAACTTTGGTCCCTCGAGTGTTTTGAAACCACTGGCTCGGGCAATTCCTTCGAGCATGCCGCTGAAAACGAAGTTGTGAAGCGGCATCACCGCGTACCAGTAAGCTATTCCCAGCAGACCTTTCGGCAAGAATCTCGCCAGTTGAATCACTTCAGTTCTCGTTGCATCGAGCTTCTTTAAGCGAAACTCCAGAACTGCCTGACCGGGAAGCTTCATTTCGGCAACAAGTACAAGCCGCTCGTCAGGTATAACGCTGGAAACGCGCCAGAAATCCAGAGCATCTCCTGGTGACAGCTCGTACGGATGGCGTCTTCCTCTTCTCAGTCCCACTCCGCCCACGATCCGGTCCATGACCCCGCGTAGACGCCACAGCCAATTGCCATAGTACCAACCGGTCGCGCCTCCGAGCCGCACCAGAGGCTTCCATACGTCACTCGGTTGAGCTTCGACAATCAAACGACGGCAGTCACTGTATACGGTGCCGCCTGCCCAATGCGGTTCTTCTGGGCTGGCCCATTCCGGGTGTTGCAGAAGCCCGGCGTCAGTCCAGTGGCTCTCGACTTGATGATGCTGAACTTTATCTAAAGCCAATCTGATGGCGGCTTCGCAAGTCATCAATTCTTGCGGAATAATTTCTCGAATGCGATTTTCTTTGCACACAACCGGTGTTCTCAGTCCCTCAGCCAGAGGGCGAGCAATGTATGCAGGCACCGGAGTGACCAGGTGTATCCAGAGCGAACTGAGCCTCGGGGTAAAAACCGGCACCGAAATGATCTTGCGCGGCGCAAGGTCTGCTTCTCTGGCATATGTCTTCATCAAATCGCGATAAGTGAGAATCTCCTCGCCGCCGATATCAAAAGTTTGACCAAAAGTTTTTTTGTTATCAAGACAGCCGATCAAGTAAGTCAAAACATTCTTAATGCCGATCGGTTGATTCGGTGTGGTGACCCAACGCGGCGTGATCATGACGGGCAGCCTCTCGACAAGATAGCGGAGGATTTCAAACGAAACGCTGCCCGAACCAATGATCATCGCCGCGCGGAGTACCGTCACTGGCACAGAGCCAGCCTGAAGAAGCTCAGCAACTTCGTTGCGAGACTTCAAATGTTTACTGATGAGGTTATTGTCATCACCGAGACCGCCTAAGTAAATGACCTGTTTTAGATTAGCTCGCTCAGCCGCTGCCACCATGTTCTGGGCGGCCTCACGGTCTTTCTCCTCAAAATCGCGCGATGCGCCATCCATGGAATGGACGAAGTAATACGCAGCGAAACATCCCCGTGCTGCTTGCACAACAGACTCTCTATCAAAGAAATCAGCCGTCACCAACTCGACACGTGGATGCTTAGCCCAGGCTTTACTGCGCAGTTTCTCCATGCTTCGACCGCATGCACGCACACGGAACCCGGCCTCGAGAAGCCTTGGAACCAGTCTGTTACCTACGTATCCAGTTGCGCCAGTGACCAGAACAGGTTCGTCTCTCATTTACACCTCAACAGCGAGAGTCCACTAAATACGGGCTTCCCCGGACTTAGCGAAGGCAAATATTCAGAACATTTTTTTTCGGTTTTGCACTAATATCATCTACGTAAACAGTGAACAACCGGTGAACCCTATGACCTCCCACGCCCTGGTTTGGTTTCGTCAAGATCTGCGCCTGGCTGACAACCCAGCCCTGCATGATGCTCTCAAGCGCGGCTACTCGGTGGTCCCCGTCTACATTCATGCACCTGGTGAGGAAGGTAAATGGCCGCCTGGAGGCGCTACCAGGTTCTGGTTGCACCAGTCACTGAAGAGTTTGTCTGCGGATCTACACGCACTTGAGTCTAAACTGACATTACGCAGCGCTGAGTCGTCTCTTGATGAGCTTCGCAAACTGGTTGAAGAGACAGGTTCCACAGCTGTTTTTTGGAATCGCCGCTACGAACCGGCTGCCATCGAACGCGATACCAAAATAAAAGAAGCCCTTTCAAAAGATGGTATTGAGGTTCACTCATACAACGCGTCCTTGCTGTTTGAACCGTGGACGATAATGAATAAGTCTGACAAACCTTTCAAAGTATTTACACCTTTCTGGAGACACTGTATTTCCCTGGCTGAGCCTCCTGAGCCGCTGAACGCCCCGGATAAAATCAAGTCTCCAGCAAAATTTCCTAAAAGCGAAAAGCTCAACGAATGGAAGCTGGAACCTGTAATCAAATGGGCAGAAGGAATTCGCCAGGCCTGGACTCCGGGCGAAAAAGGCGCCGAGGCACAGGTAGAAAAACTTCTGCGTGACGTGCTCGAAAAGTATGGAGAAGGACGCAATCGACCAGATCGGGTTGGAGTGTCAAGAATATCTCCTCACTTACACTTCGGTGAGATCGGTCCGCGTCAGATCTGGCATCGAGTCAAAGACGAAGTGGGCACCAGTCGTGGTGCAAAAAGTAAGGAGGGTGCGCAGATCTACTTGAAGGAAATCATCTGGCGTGAATTCGCATACCATCTGCTTTTTCATTTCCCGCACACTGATACTGCTCCGCTCGATGAAAAGTTCCATCACTTCCCTTACAAGCGTGATGCGCGCGCACTGAAGCGGTGGCAAAAAGGACTGACCGGTTATCCGCTCGTCGATGCAGGCATGCGCGAACTGTGGACGACAGGCTGGATGCACAATCGCGTCAGGATGGTGGTCGGTTCATTCCTCGTTAAAGACCTGCTACTACCCTGGCAGGCTGGAGCCAAGTGGTTCTGGGACACTCTTGTCGACGCCGACCTGGCTGCCAACACGATGGGATGGCAGTGGGTAGCTGGTTGCGGAGCCGATGCCGCGCCGTATTACAGAGTTTTCAATCCAGTCTTGCAGGGCAAAAAATTTGACCCCGATGGCGATTATGTGCGCAAGTGGGTGCCGGAACTGGCAGCGCTGGCAGGTGACAAAATTCACACACCGTGGCTGCTCTCCGACGCAGAGTTGGAACAAGCGGGTATTGTACTTGGTGACACTTATCCCAGACCGATAGTCGACCACTCGGTGGCGAGACTTCGGGCCCTTAACGCATTGAAGTCAATCAAAGAGGATACAATCCTCAAATGATGAGGAGGCGCCATGACTGATACCACCACAACTGAGCCTGCCGCCATAGATCACATCGCGATACCCGTGACGGATGTTGCCGCATCGGTAGATTGGTACAAATCTGAGTTTGGCTGCACAGTCGAATACCAGGACGACACCTGGGCATTTTTGAAATTCGCAAATATCAAATTGGCGCTCGTCGTTAAGCATCAACATCCTCCGCATCTTGCGTTTCTCAGTAATAAAGCTGAGAGCTACGGAGAACTGAAAACTCATCGCGATGGCACACGTTCCGTCTATATCAAAGATCCTGCAGGCAACGCAGTTGAGATCGTTGCAGAAGATTCCGTTCCCAAAAATGGTGGCTGATTTTGGCAAAGAAAACTCCCGCGGTCATTATCGTTGGCGGTGGATTGGCTGGTCTAACCTGCGCGGTGAAGCTACAGGAAGCCGAAGTACCGTTCTTGCTCATCGAAGCGTCTGAGCGTCTTGGTGGAAGAGTCGCCTCCGATCGATATGACAATTTCATTCTCGATCGCGGCTTCCAGGTGCTACTGACGGCGTATCCGGAAGCACGAAAGATTCTGGACTACTCCAAACTGGGGTTGCACCCTTTCTACCCCGGGGCTCTGGTCTACAAGAGCGGGAAACTACATAAGCTTGCCGACCCATTTAGACATCCTATTGACGCTGTCTCAGCTGCCTTTTCGCCCATCGGCACACTGTCCGATAAGATGCAGGTCGGCAAATTAAGGCAATCTCTGGTTGGCACAACCCTCAAACAGCTGTTTGAAAAGCCCGAAACGACAACTGAGAAAGCGTTGCAAGACAGGGGATTCTCTAGCGAGATGATCGAGAGCTTCTTCAGACCTTTTCTGGGCGGCATTTTTCTTGACAAAAGTTTGAAAACATCGAGTCGCATGTTCGAATTCGTCTTCAAAATGTTCTCTGAAGGCGACACGGCGTTGCCGGCCCGCGGCATGGGCGCTATTCCTGACCAGTTGGCAGCGAAATTGCCCAAAGCATCGATACGCATGAAATCACACGTACGAAACGTACAAGACGGATTCGTGATTATGGACGATGGCGACACGATGGCGGCGCCGATAATTGTCGTTGCAACTGAAGGTCCGGAAGCCACCAAGTTACTTGGTGAAGATATTCATGTAACTCCGGCAAGATCGGTACTCTGTGTCTATTATGCAGCCCAGACAGCTCCCTTCGAAGAGCCGATTCTGGTTCTCAATGGTGAAGGAAAGGGTTGTGTGAACAACGTTTGCGTTCCCAGTAATGTTTCTCGCGCGTACGCTCCAGAGGGGCAACATTTAGTCTCTGTTTCGATTTTAGACGATCGCGATGAAGATGAAGACCGTGAAATCGACGAAGAAGTGCGCCGAGAGCTGAGGAACTGGTTTGGGGAACAGGTCGAATCCTGGCGTTATTTAAGGGCTTACAAAATCAAATATGCCCTGCCTGATCAGAGCCCGCCGCAGCTGGCAATGCCGCAAAGGCCGGTTAAGCTCAGACCAGGAATCTACGTCTGTGGCGACCATAGAGACGACGCATCGATCAACGGCGCCCTCGCCTCAGGTCGCAGAACGGCGGAAGCCATCTTGAAAGATCTGAAAGAAGAAGGCAAACCTGGTTGAAGATGTTGAAATTTGCTTGAACTGGGAATACCCAAGAGAGCAGGGTGCGCTTGCTATTATTTGTTGAGCAACGCATGCTATGTTTCTTGAATGCAAAGAGCTCATGGCCGTGTGTGACTCTCGGTTTAGAGAACGATTGTGAATCCCGAAGCGCAAAAATCTTTAGAGAAACGCAAAAAGTGCCCGGCTTGTAGCCGCGAATTCACCGGCACTCTTGTAGTTTGTAAGCACGATGGAACGTTGCTGATTCCCATCAAAGAAGATTTGATGCTCGGCACGACCCTTGCCGACAAATACAGAATTGAATCTGAGATTGGGCGCGGCGGCATGAGCATCGTCTACAAAGGTCGACATGAAATGATGGACCGAATGGTAGCCATCAAGATGCTGCAAGCTCAACTGGTAAACGATCAGACAAGTATCAAACGTTTCAAGCAAGAAGCTAAAGCAGCCAGCTGCCTCACCCACCCCAACGTGATTACGGTCTATGACTGTGACGTGACGCCGGGCGGTCAACCCTACCTTGTCATGGACTATCTTGTTGGCGACAGCCTCGCCGACATAATCAAGCGCGAGAATCACGTTGAGCAAATGCGAGCGCTGAATATTTTCATTCAAGCCTGCGACGCTCTCGAACATGCTCATCTTAAGGGCGTTCTGCATCGAGACTTGAAGAGCAGCAATATCATGCTTGTCGATTTTGAAGGCAAAACAGACGTTGTCAAGGTTGTAGATTTTGGAATCGCTAAGCTTATGCCGAGTTCCGGTAAGGCGTCTCAGAATCTGACCCAGACAGGCGAGATTTTTGGTAGCCCCATTTATATGAGCCCTGAACAGTGTCTCGGGTCGCATCTCGACGCCCGCTCAGATATTTATTCAATGGGCGCGATGCTTTATGAGTCGCTGATGGGAATGCCACCACTTATGGGTGATACCATCATCGATACCATGCAGATGCACGTCTCAACGACGCCTGCAAGCTTTGCTGATATGCGGCATGACCTGCAAATTCATCCACAGTTTGAAGCTGTTGTCTTCAAGGCTCTTGAGAAGAAGCCTGAAGACCGCTATGCCTCCATGGAGCAGTTCCGCGACGCCCTCGCTCATGTAGCGCGCACTATCGAGATGGATAAATTCGAGCCGCGCCCGGTCTCAACGCAGCCGCGCTCGACAAAACAGAATATGTCTCCTCAGCGCAACACAAATGCTGGTTCGCTGCCCAAGCCGCAAATATCATCAATATCAGCGTCACAAAAGCTGGAGAATGTTCCAGTCAAGAGCACACCAGTGATGAACACTCCGATGGGGTCCATCTCACGTGTCAGTCAAACCGGCATGAAAGCGGCATACACACCGCACAGCAAAGCTAACGATCCCACGCGTATTAACAAGGAGAAGCTCGGTGATCTGAAAAATGCCGAGACCAAAGCTTCAAAGAGCAAGTGGCTGATAGGCGCTGGAATTATGCTGGCTGTCACTATAGTTTTGATCATCTGCATGGTGCTGTGGATGATGAATCGTCACGTTCCAACTTGATCGACCGCATTTAGCAGGATTGGTCCTGCAGGATGGGGATGTTTTTGTGTTCGTGTTCGTGGTCGTGGTCGTGTTCGGGGACGGACGTGTTGCCGGACTGATCAATCCATTGAATGCAACGCCTGACGTGTCTAATTATCGAAATTTGGATTTTTCAAAATCGGACGTTTCGTATTGGTCTTGTCCGGCTTTTGAATTTCAACTTCGCTTATCAACACTGAAGGAGAAACGACACTGGTGATCTCTCTCGAATTCTGCACAGCATAAGCCTTTAAGTCATTACCAGTGGCGTCGATATCGCGCAAAATGCGCATCGAAATATTTGAAAAATTACCACCGCGCACAAGTTGCTCAGAACCGTCAGCGACAGAAACCTTGTAGAGCAAAACCGGCGGATAGAGTGAAACTCCCGAACTGCCAGACATAAAGGCTTTGAAAAAGGATTGCAGATTGGAGAAATCGAGATCGCTCGCGTTGCCAGTAATGCGACGAACGATGTAAACGTCCTTCAGCCCTTCTTCTTTGCCAAGTTCCAGTAATCGAGCCTTCAATGCGTCTGCCGACAGTTTGTGCTCTGAATTGATGAAGATGTTACTTGTGGCACTGCCTCCTCGCTTGCTGTGACCATTGCTGCGCGACAATGTGCGAGTTGGGATGCGCGACATGCAAATAGTTTTTAAGATTCCCTTTTCAACAAGCGTTATTTTCTGCCCCTTCAATCCGTCTTCATCTACTTCGTAGTAGCCGAAAAGTGGCTTGCCCTCGAAGCTTTTGGCATTCGGATCATCTACAACATCGATGAACTTCGGCAGAATACGCTGACCAATTTTCTCGCTCATATCTGTGCCAAGCATTCTGCGCATATCGCTGGCGGAGCGAGCTAACTTCGGTTCGAGAATCTGGTGAAAGATTTGAGCACCTGCCTGTCCCTCAAACAATACGGGACCGCGGTAGTCATCAACTTTTGGCGCCGCAGCTAACTTTTCGAGACGGTCACAAAGATCGCTGGCTCGCTTTTTCAATTCCTCGAGTTTCGGCAACTCTTTTTCTGTATAAGCTGGGAAGAGCTCCCCGTCTGAAAAATTCATGCCATCAGCAGCCTGAGCCTGGGCGCTTATCGTTATCATGTAGGCCTTTTCGCCGATGCGATTTTTGAAACCTTCCGAATTCATAAACCAGTGATTGTCAGCCATAACGGCAAGATTAGCCTGCGACGAGCGAATCAAAGGTCTACCTTTAAAAGTCGCAGTCAATTCCCGAAGGATATGGCTCCATTTCTCTTTGTCGACATCGAGTGTTTCAAGCGGCTCTACTGCAACTACTGGCGTTTCCCGAGAGAAGGAATCAGGGCGATCCTCTACAGTATTCTGTTTCAAGTAAGTTTTTTTACTTTCCAGACCCTCGATAGCTTGCTTGTATGCGGCGTCGGTGCGTAACCAGAGTTCCCGGCGCAGGGTGTCATAGTTGTCATCCACGCTGATCGAAGACGACCCGACAGATCTACTACTTCCGAACAGATCGCCCAGGTCTGAAGACGAGGCGCTGTCTAATTTGTAGTCACCGATTCGAACGTCGACGCTGAGCGTGCGAGCATGCTCACGAGTATCGTCGGTTAGTGCACCAAATGTAGCACCAAGCGAAAGAGAGTCGGTATCGTGAACGGTGTAACCGATGTAATACGGCGCCTCGTGGCTTTCAAGCTTGAGCCTCGAGATCGACCTTTCCATCTCGTCTTTCATCGCTGGAAAAATATTTTCGTTTTGCGTCGCAACTGGTGCAACTGTCGCGGAGAGAGCGAGGAGCATAGCTAATAATGACTTCACTTGCCTGCCTCCTTTTTGTCTGCGGATTTGCTTTCACTGCTTGATTTGCCATCGTCATGGCTTCCGGGTTTGCTATCTTTGCTCGTTTCGGCTTTCACGCTTATATCTCGATCAGGAGGCGGCAAAACCGGTGGCTTATCTTGCTCTTTGATGTTGCGTTCGACTTCGATAGTTTGCACAAGCAGGCTGGGGGAAATGGCGGACACTGGCACCCAGCCGGATTCGGCACCACAAGTGCCGTTGAAGACGTCATCATCATCGCCAGCACCCAGAATTCGCTCTAAAGAGGTGAGCGGAGTGCCGACCAGATCAACGCCGCGCAGCAATTCATCGGGGCGACCATCGGGGAATACACGCCAGACGCGAAGCGGTTTCAGTTTGAAGACCTGCGGCATGAATGCCTGCGTCATCGTGAATCCACCTGCGATTTCGTCGAATACGAGACCATACGGCTTGCCCTGTCGTTTAACTTCCGCGATTAATTGTTCGCGCAATGTTTCGTATGGCACCTTTTTCGATGATTCAACGATGAGATTCGCCTGTCTGGCAACCGGTTTGCTTCCAGGAGAGCTTCGCCCGTGACCGTTTGACACTGGAAATCCTTTTACAGGTGAACGCTCCATCAAATAATTGCGCAAAATTCCTTTGTCGACTAAAACAACCTTTTGTGCAGGAACGCCTTCATCGTCGTAACGGTAAAAGCCATTCAGAGCCTTTGTTCCGAGCCTTTCTTTAAGCGGATC
The DNA here is from genome assembly GCA_036702975.1 of Oculatellaceae cyanobacterium. Lineage (GTDB taxonomy): Bacteria > Cyanobacteriota > Vampirovibrionia > Obscuribacterales > Obscuribacteraceae > DATNPX01. Next base: position 24,743 of record DATNPX010000029.1, on the reverse strand, counting down.
ATCGACGACACTGATGAAGGTCGGCATCACTTCTTTGCCAATCAGCTTTGTAAATGTGCGCCCTTCGCCCTCATCTTTCTGTCTATGTCCTTCGATGCGATGGCCGAAGATCTCGTGAAAATAAACGCCTGCAGATTTTGCTTGCAAAATAGCTGGACCCGCGAACGGTTCCGCAGCTTTGGCTACTCTCAAAGCTTCCACCGAAGATGCTACTTTTCGCACCATTGTCTCCAGCTTCTGGTCATCAGGCAAATCTATACTTGTGGGGGCTTCGACGCCATCGTAGAGCCAGACACGCATGCCATCATCAGCAGTTGCATCTGCAATTGTGTAGATGCGGTATTGCACATGGTCATCTCCAATCGTTGTGCCTTCACTCGTCACTAGATAGCGGCGCGTTTTGGTGGCAGAAAAGCGCACCATTGAACTTTTTATGTTGGGATAGGTTTTGTAAATTGCAGACAGCTTACGCAATCGCTCTTCCCATGCGGCTCGATCGACCTCCATATCGATCGGTTTCCCCATATATACTGCTGGTTTTTCCTTTGAAAAATCATCAGAATTATCCTCTTCCGCAATGCGAACGTCACGGTTAGTCAATACTTTCTGATAGTCAGCCTGAGCAGCTTTATACGCAGCGTCTGTGCGCTCCCACAACGTGGTTCTCAAAGCCGCTTCGTCGTCATCAAGCGGAATCGGCGTGCGGGAGCTGAGGAAGTCGCCGGAGCGCATCCCACCGCCTCGCGTCTGATGAGTATTATCGATTTTGGGCGACCCGACTCTCACTTCAATATCCAAAACGCGTTTGTGGCTTTCAGGTTTATCGCTTGTCAGACCACCGTATTCCGCAGAGATTTCAATTGAGTGCGTGTCGTAAAGCCGATATGCCAGGAAATACAGGTTGGCTTCGCTCTGTTCAGTCTTCAATTTAGAAAAGGAGCGATTGAGTTCCTTCTGCATCGCGCTCAGAACTACATCATCGCCAGCGATGCCAGGAGAAATTGTTAGAGTTAGCGCGCTCAGTACAGATAGAAATGTGCAAAGCCGCTTGACTGACATCCGGTTCTCCTTTGGGGACTCAAGTTTCCATTCAAACATAGAAGTGTAACTATAGCGTCATTGTCGACCCTCAAACCACATTTACTGACATTCCCGTTTCTCAGGCACTGGTTGGTATTGGGAGGCAAACAGGCTATGATCGCGTTGTTTAAATGCTGAGCAACATCGCTTCAAGCAATCTCGTTTATTCGTTGAAGGCAATCTCGTTTAGACACCAGAGCAAGAATGATTACGAACGACTCCTACATCGGTGGCTTCATGCTGATCACTGCGACCACAACGGTCGCGGTTCTTGGTCAGCTTTTCGTGCGCAACTACATAGACAACAACAGACTAGAAGATTGTCATGAAGTAGGTGGACAGTTTCTAGCTGTGATCGGCACAATGTATGCCGTTTTGCTGGGATTGATTGTTGTCGATGCTATGAACAAATTTCAGCAGGCGTCTATCGCTGTGGAACAGGAAGCAAACTCCCTTGCTGACGTTTTCCTTCTATCCGAGCGCATGCCAACCTCGCAGCGCGACAAAATTCAGCGGTTGTGTGTCCAGTATGCCAACGAGGTGGTAGACGAGGAATGGAAGACTATGGACGAAGGCAAAGTCTACGTACCTGCGCGCCGAACCGCGATTTCCCTTATGAAAACAACGATGGACTATGAACCTGTTAAGGAGAACGAAAAAGGCGTTTATCCGATCATGGTGCAAGAGGTTTGCCAACTCTGGGACAACAGACGCGCACGCACCAATATGGCTACGAACGGAATGCCTTATATCGAATGGATAGTGCTCATTGTCGGCGGCATAATAACCATCGTATTCACGTACTTCTTTTACGTCGAATCACTGGCTGCTCAAGTGGCGATGACCACTATGGTAAGCGTCATTATTTGCTTGAACTTATTCCTGGTTCTGCTGTTCGGTTATCCTTTCTCTGGAGATTTAATAGTTAAGCCGGACGCCTTCAAAGTAGATCAAATGATCTTTCAGGACAAAATTGGCATGCAAAAAATTGATCGCCCCATGAACTAGGACAAGTTCAGAAATTCGCATAAATGAAAGGCTCTTTCGGTAATGAAAACCGATAAAGCAGGTAGTGGAAAAACACTCCAAGAACAATGCCTAGAAGCAATGACAGACATCCGTTCAAAATCGTCCTTTTCATGCTCTAATCTTTATCGCTGAATGAATCTAAATTTGCGCTGACTATTGATCTGCTGCATTTCAAAAATCTTGGAGGCGACTGCAGCACTCAGTTTCGCCCCGCCCGGACCCGTCAAATGGCACCCGTCGAGGTAGTCGTCTGGTTTAAAGTCTTTGCCTACGTAAAGAGCAGATACACCTATGCCTTCCCAGAGCTTCACACTTAGTTCAGAGACTTGTTCGTGCAGACCGAATTCCTCCTCATTGAGTATCCGTGACAAAACCAGAGGATTTTTTCTCACGTCAATCAGTAAAACCTGCGAACGGAGCTGTTCCGGCACGGTCGCATCTATCGAATATTTGTACCAATCAAGCATTTGTTTTGAAAATTGCCTCTTTTTTGTTTCGGTATTCGTTTCAAAATACGTATCAAAATCTCTCAGTGCATCTCTGCGCTCGAATTCCAGATTCAGGTCGTCAAATCGATGCGCAACAGGCTCTAGAGGCGACGGTTCTTCGTCTGGATAAATCTTCCTCGGTGCCATAAAAGTGTTGGCAGTAGGTTTTGTCCAGACCGTAAAAAATGATTTGTAGGCGAGCGTTGACCAGAGATCTTTGAAATAGAAAATGGAGTCCAGACGCTCCTCGATTTGACATTCTTCCAAGATCTCCTTTTCAGCAACTGTTTCAACCTTGATTCTTTCGCTGATGTACTCATCCAGGCGTCGATAGTATGGCAAAAGACCCTTATAGTGTGCGTCCCACCAGTAGGAATATCCAACAAAAGGTGTTTCGACTCCATTTGCGTACAATGGCTGCGCCACAGCAACGTAGTAGAGGTCCTGGTGTCTCAAGGCCAGGCTTAAAAATGCTATGTAAGGCCCTGTAAAAGAGGGCATTCCTGATTGAGCGAGGTTCAAAACTTTGTAAGATGGGCCCAGGCGCGTCTGCAGATCTGTCGTCCAGAGTTCTTTGCCCTGACCTCGACCTTCCGCAATCGAATTTCCACCTACCACCACGACGATTTTACCTTGAGCCAGTGCTTCGTTTATCATTGCCACCATCTGAGATACCGTAGCGAAAAAGAAGGTTTCTGCACTCAATGATGAGTGAAACCGCCGGAAGTTTTCGTAGGGGTTTCTGGAAGCGCAGTACCTGCCAGCAGCTGTGCATACGATCAGTCCCAGCAATACGCCAGAAAAAAACATTTTTGGCATCATGAAACTGCGCAGCTCATCCCACATACTATTGAACCGTTGTGCTCGAAAATAGCAATTTGCACATCTCGAAAGCTTGAGCCAGGGGGTAAAAGAAGAGCAACCAGCCAAAGCTGACAAAACCAAAAGTAGTGGCGCGTGCAGCAAAAGGAATTCGGTCGAATATCCAACCAACTGACCTGCCCAGCTTGCCCAGGAAATCACGATAATTGGAAGCTACTGCCAGACCGAATCCGTGATAAAGACCCCAGCATAAGAAATTCCAAGCCGCACCATGCCAGAGTCCACACAGGGCAAAAGCGAAAACTCCATTGGCAACAGTTCGGAGCGTTCCGCGTCGTGAGCCGCCCAACGGAATGTATACGTAGTCTCGGATCCAGGAACTCAGTGATATGTGCCACCGCTGCCAAAAATCTTGAATATTGCGGGCAGTGTAGGGCCAGTTGAAGTTTATCGGTAAATTGATGCCCATCATGCGTGCGACACCGATGGCGATATCGCTGTACCCGCTGAAATCGAAGTAGATTCGCAAGCTCAGGGCGATGAGAAAAATCCAACGCTCATGCTGGGATATGGCATGAAATTCTTGCGTCGCCGAGTTTATGTACAGTGTCAAGTTGTCTGCCAGAACGATTTTTTTGAAGAACCCAGCTGCAACTTGCGTCAGTCCTTGTGAGAAATCCAGGCCGCTTGTGCATTTCGTGCCGATAGTCAGCGACGGTAGAAACTGTTCGTATCTTTTGATTGGCCCGGCGACAAGCGATGGAAAGAACAGTGCGAATTGAATAAAATCGACCGGCTTCTCAATGACTGGCTTTCCGTGACGACGATCCCATAAGTAATGCACAAATTCAAAGACGAAAAAACTTATTGCCAGCGGCGCCGTGGCGGGCAAAAGCTTGTCGAGCCAGGCATCTAGTTGCTGAGCTTGTGCTTTTCCAAATACACCCAAAAGCTCGCGACATATGAAATGCGAATATTTATAGAAGGTCAACGCCAGGCAGCAGAGAATTATTCCAAGGGTTTGTGCACGCTTGTCGTTAGACCTCGCCAGCACGTAAGTCACGGCACCCAGACATACGATCGGCATTACTCCTGCCGCGCCGGCAAAATGTGTGTGAAAGATGACGCAAAAAAGCAGGAGCAAAATTACGCGCAACTTCGGTTCCGATATCGCGTAGAGAACAAGGAAAATAGACGACGCGCAAAGGAACCAATAGGTCGAGAAGATCACTGGATACTCTAGGTTTTGCTATTGCTTTGACACCTGGATTAGACATCAAATCGATATTGCTGTCAAATTAATGGCATAAGCTTGTCGACTTTGTTAGTACGTTTTGTTTGTACTGAGTCTAAATGCCGACTTTCAACGACCCTAACTCTGCTGTTTGTCGACTTTAATAGTACGTGACACTGTTCAGTATGCCGATTTTTACTCAGCGCACAGGCGCTCGCTTCTGCGCCCCGGTCTGGATGTGTTCTAAACCGCAACCGAGGACGCAGAAACACCACGGAGGTGCAGCCGAGGACGCAGAAGCACCGACCTGACCGCCGCCAATCAGCGCACAATCAAACTTCTGATTTAGTCGGGATGAGCCTGACAAATAATGACACGACCGACAATATCGCTTCGGCGATCTCAACAAACAAAGTCTTGATGCTGATCAGGACGACAATAGCTACGAACAAGATCATTTGACTGTTGGATTCGCTATCGAGGCAAGCCTCAGGGTTCTGATTTGAGTCAAACAGCATACAGAATCCTCCTTCGATAAGCTCGAATGAGTGTTGGCGGAAAGTTTGCGGTCTCTGGTAAGCCTGAGGGCCAATGAACGGGATTTTGCGGGATCTTACAGTTTACGACCTGATACTAGTTGTTCACTGTGTCCGAAGTGTACCTTTGCAGCGTTACCATGATGTTACTAAACCAAAGTTTTTCGCAGCCATGGCTGTCTTCTGCAGTTCAGGCAGCAGGTACTAAATTACTTCCACAAAAAGCGCCCGAAGATGTTCGGGCGCTTTTCAAGGTAAACGGTTGCCGGCCGCTCCACTTTTTGCCGAGCATAATCCAAAAGCGGTTACTTAGATTTTTTGCCTGCGCTTGTCTTGGTACTATTTTTGGTGTCAACCTTTGTTGTTTCAGTTTTTTCTGTCGTAGTCGCTGCAGTCGCTGCTGTAGTCGCGGGTGTCTCAGTGACCTTTGCGGACTTGGTTTCTGTTTTACTCGCATCAGACGATTTGCTTGATTTTTTGCGAGTATAACCTTTGACTACGGTTCCATCTTTTCTGGTATAGCCAGCTACCTGCACGGTGTCAGATGTACTGACCGATTTCGTCGATTTTGCAAACGCGTGTTGGTTGAATCCAAACGAGGCTGCAGTCGCCAACGCCAACAATAACGCGCTAATCTTTTTCATTGCTGATCTCCTTGCACACAATGCTCAAATTGCATTCACAACATTCACGATAATCGGCGCTGGTGTATATTTCGTGAAGAACTGACTCGCCTGTGCAAGAAAAAGACTTTGGTTTTGCAAGAATTTCGATCTATTGATCGACGCCTGATTGCAATGCAGCCGGCTTTTTGCTCAACACTTTTGCTTGAACGCTCTCTTCGGCCGGTTTAGCCACACGAGCAATAAACTTGTCGTTAGTTTCCCAACGCTTAGGCTCTTGACCAGTCAATTCTTTCAAGTGATGCCGCGCCATTCCAGCGGTCTGTTCGTCTTCCCATTTCTTGTTATTAGTCGGACTCAGACCATTTTTAAAAGTCAGACCTTTTTCGGCACCCTTTGTGTTACGCAGCACGATAAGCCACTCTTTTACACACTCTTTGAACATGCCGGGGTCGCGATCGGTTTGCTCGTCCATCTGTTTTTCAAGACAAATGGCAAGATATTTGTGTGTATCGATGTCGTCGTCGTTGCCTTTCATCGACTTGCGCAAATACTTGATTGCTTGTGCCCACTGCTCACGGTTGATCGCAACTTCTGCACGAAACAGATATGTCTCGGGAGTGTTGTGCGCCAGTCCGAGGAAATCATTATTTTGAATCGGTCTGTAGCCATTGGAGTAATATCCAACGCCACTTTCATCTTGAGCGAATGCACCAGGCATTGGCAGCGTGCAAGCGATAGCAAGGACTGACGCCCCTGTTGCGATGCGCTGGGAAGTTTTAGAAAGGATTGAACGAATCATCAGTTACTGCTTCCTTAATTTCGGTCGCCCAGGTAATCACGATTGGAGCTACTGGTAGTTAAATCATAGCGAACCGGGAATTACTGAGTTTTCAATAATAGGTCTTTTGTCTTCAATGAGCCATAGGGATGACCTAATCAGGGCAGTTCTGAGCTTTATTTAAGTATTCAAGTAGTAATTAGGAACAACTTTGCACCGCGCACAGTGTCATGACTGAGACCATAAAAGTTCTAGATGCCTGTATACCGAGCGCGATTAAAATTTGCTCATCGCAGCTGAGAGAGGAGCGGTTGTAAAGATTCTCAAACAGGCTAGCCCCGGATTCTCGATCATGCCCTGAACATGATGCGAACCCGGTGCCGCTTGCCTGAAAAATTTATAGCTCTGAGAGTGCTATTTGCCAACATGGGCAGCGAGATAACGATCGAGATCATCACGTCCAACCTTATCGGCATGGCGCGCACCGGACCTGCCACCACCTGTGAGCGGTGAAATGTCATTGAAGTACTGCTGCAATTTTTCGATCGCTACATGGTCCTGATAATTGAGATAGGAATGCCAGTTTTTGTCACCAGCGTGGTGCTGCATATCCCGATTCTTAACATCATAACTAAGAGCGTCTTCGATACTGCTCGAACTAATGAAAGCACCACCGTTAGCCTTAGCTAGCTTGTCGAATAAAACCGTTCCATCATCTTTGCGCGGATCAAGCAGACCGTGTTTCAGCTGCTGAGCATCCGCGTTCACTTGTGCTTCATGTGCGATGCGGCTTTCATTGGCATGACGTGCTTTCGAAAATTCAGCGTTAACCACATTCAGATCACGGTCGCTCAGCCCATTGTGATCGTAATCACCAGTTTTACGTTCCGCAGTCTTTTTCATCGAGTCGTAGGACGTTTTTAGAGTATCTATGAAAGCCTGTTCAACCTCACAAACTCTTCCATTCTCAAGCTTGCGCATTTTTGCCCAGCCATCGATGTGGTTTTTGCCTACATCACCATTGTCGTTAGGCATGTCAGCTTTGTGCCACTGCGCATAAGCCACTGTCAATTCGGGCAGCAATCCTTCTTTTTTGAGTCCCTCAGTGACGGCGTGGAAGTAGGCTCTATCCTGCGCACTACCACGTCCGAATTGCTTGCTGTCTTTAGCCATTTCGCCCCACACATTTTCGATACTTGTGTGCTTTTCTGCAGCTTCTCTAAAGCTCTGAACAGTCTTTTGAGCTTCGACTTCAGGATTCAACTTAGACATATGCACCTCTCCAAAAATCGTCTGTGGACTTGCCGATCCGATGACTGAATACTAGTTGCTACTTCTTGCATTCCGATTGCAGGTTTATTGCAGATTTCTTGCACGCGGAATTTCTTCAATTGGCGCTGCGATATGGAAAAATAGACGCACACTGGCGTGCGGTTGCCAGCATCTCGAGAGGCGAGGACGATTTTGTCTGTGCAACTGGAAAACCCTGAAGAGAGTTTAGAAGCGAGCGAAGGCAAAAGCTGTAAAGGTGGCGGTAATTACCGTTACGTCATTCTCGGACTGGCGTTCTTGATCACTCTAGTCAATTACATGGACCGCGCCTCGATCTCTTACGCAATCGGACCAATAAAAAAGGAATTCGGCATCGACGATAGTCAGTTCGGCGTGGTCTTAGCCGCTTTCGGCGTTGGTTATGCAGTTATGACTCTTGGTGGTGGCATAATCGTAGACCGTTGGGGAGCTCGAAAAGTCTGGCCCGCAGCTGCGATTGCCTGGTCGGGCTTCACGGCGCTAATGGGCTGCGTCGTTGGTTTTCCGGCGCTGTTATCGCTACGGATTATGTTAGGTCTTTCGGAAGGTCCGCATTTCCCCGCCCTTACGCGCGTCGTCGCTGACTGGTTGCCGCAAACAGAAAGGGTACGCGCAACAGGGTTAGGATTGTGTGCCGTGCCCCTTGCGTCAGCGATTGGCGCGCCGCTTATATCTACTTTGATCATTACAGTTGGATGGAAAGCGATGTTCCTCGTAATGGCTAGCGCAGGCATCGTGTGGGCTGGAATCTGGTACATCATGTTTAGGGACTATCCAGATTCGAGCACGTTTGTTAGTGAGTCAGAACTTCGACACATCCATGAAGGTCAAACGCACGACCGTTCCATCACCGACGAAGAACGGCGCGCCAGGAACCGCAACGATGGCGGTACAACCTGGCGAGACATGCTCACAAATCCCGCCCTTATATCAAACAATATTGCCTATTTTGCCTTTGGCTATTCGCTCTTCTTTGCCCTGACATGGCTTCCAGGTTATCTGGAACACTCCCATAACGTGAAACTGGAAGATGCTCGCTTCATATTAATCGCTCCGTGGTTAACTGCGGCGATACTACTGCCGGTGGCCGGCTTTTTGTCGGACTGGCTGTGGATCAAAACAGGAAGCAAACAAGTTTCACGCTCGTATCTGATATGCATATGCCAGCTGATCTCGGGACTTTCCTACGTTCCACTACTGTTCAATCCACCTCTGGCAACATCGATGCTTTTCATTTCTCTGGGTGTTGGTTTTGGAATGATGCCGAATGCTGCCTTCTACGCTATCAATTGCGACCTGGCGAAAGACAGAGCCGCGACCAGTCAGGGACTGATGAATTGCTGTTCGGCGATAGCTTCAATCATGGCGCCTGCACTGACAGGATTCATTGCTGCCAGGACCAACAGTTTCGCCGGTGCGTTCGCCCTGCTGATTTTCTTCACGCTGGTTTCGGTCATCAGTGTCGGTCTCGTGCAGCGATTAGATTCAAAAGCTGCACCGTGACTCGTCTCGTTTTATCGTAACTGAGAGTGTTTTAGCGTGGTGGCTGAGTCATTGTTTCCAGATTTGCTCTTCAGAAACGGCCGCGTCCAGGCTTCTTTTGAGCTTTTTCTTGGCTACTTTTGAAATTGCACTTAGATTTTTTCGAGACTTTGGAAGCCTTCTTCTTCGCTGAAAGATTGGCACTGCGAAAACTGTCGTTAGCCAGTTTGATCAGATATTCAGATTCTTCCAATGCCGCCTCTGGAGCCCGGAAATAGCCAAGATTTACGGTCTTCCCATTTCGGTCATACTCGAAATATTCCTTGTCGAAATCAGTCTTTAAAGAAACACCATTTTCGTCTTTTGAATCTTTCAAATACAACACATCGTCGATGATAATCGCGAACATACGTCCGTGAGAAAAGAGTCCGATGCCACCAAACATTCGCTTTGCGACTACTTCCGACCAGGTGCCAAGCAAGTCCAGAACATGCGCTGTGAAGCTGTCTTCCTCCGGGCGCATCGTCGTCTCTAAATCCTTCTAAGTGTTGCTGATATCAATCCATACGGTTCGTCAGTGGTCACGAATATCTCATTTTTATTTTCCAGTTTAAATGGTTCAAGGTTGAATGGTATTCGATGCTGATTTGGCATCTCGATTGTGATTTCACTGATTTCGGGCACTCGCAACAGCGCCAGTTGTCCAATTTCATTGATCGTGTGTTGAACAGCAAGGCTGTGGTGGGTTGCAAAACATTCCAGCAATGCATTCCTGACGCAATCATACGCCGCCTGGAAGTCGACCTTACCGTCGCGGTAGAGCCAGTGGCATGAGACGCTCGTTCCAAAAATTCTGTCTGTAACGTCGGGCAAAGTCGTGTGCTCGTCACGAACAAAACCCCAGAATTCAGATGCGGTTGTCTTGACCAACTTCAGTCCCTCTATACCGGCATTGATTGTCACGCCGTCTCTGGTTGCGTCAATCTCGGCAACTCTTTTTTCGGGTCCGGCTCCAAAAAATGAATGCGCATGTTCTTTTCCATTGACCACAATGCGATGCCACAACTCCTCTACCAGACGAATCTTTACGCCACTGACTTGCTTGTAGGTTTTCAAATAATGCTCAGCCATGTACTGACCGAACGATTCAATAGTGTCTAGTGGATGCTTGCTGGCAAGAACATAAACCATGTTTTTCATCGAGTCTGTCGCAACGACTTGACTGTTATCACCAGCGGTGTAAGTGCGCTCGAAATCTCCCTTGAGCTGAATATCGACGCAAACTTCTTTAAAGACATGACGGTCATTCGCACGCGTCAACTTGCTCACACGTACTCGGGATTTGCCGTACGCGTTTTGGACAAGAACGCCTGCAGCACGAGTTTCCTTTGTAATGGTGCCCTGCTCTGTACCAGTCATTTCGGCATCTCCTTGCAGCTATAGAGCAAAAAATTATACGCCTTTATCCATCAAGATGCCTTAATCCATGGCTCAGCGGCTTGCGTTATTTGGGTCAGCGGCGTGCGGTACTTGAGTCAACTACCACGATATGTTGAATAGCCAAACGGGCTGAGCAGCAGAGGAACATGATAGTGCTGCGTCGGATCTTTGACCTCGAAAACGATGCTGACTGTCGGGTAAAAGCCATGCTCGTTCTGAGATGCATAGTAACTTTGCGTGTCGAAGGTTAGCCGATAAATTCCTTCGAGCAAATGGAATCCTTCTTTGACGAGATCAGGCAATCTTCCATCGAAATTAGTTTTGCCGGATGCAAGTTCATCCCATTGCTCACCATTTTTAAATTCGAGCACGACTTTGATGCCGCTGCCCGGGCGTCCTCTGGATGTATCGAGTACGTGAGTTGTTATGGCGCTCATAGTTTTTCCAATCTTAAGTGAGTGATTTTCTGTTGTTCAGCACCGGCTATCAACAGTTCAGTGTCGGGAGCGTTTTTGAGACGCTCCTTCAACATTGCCAGCATTTGATCGGCGGACTTGCCAGTTGCGCAAACGATGAAAATATATCCGAATTTTTGCAAATACTCTTCATTGCGAGCAGCCAGATCCTGCGCAACCTCATCTGAAATTCCGCTGGCGCCGGCTTGCTCGTTCTGGGCCCAATTTTTGGTGGCGCCATACTTTTCCTTGAGCGTGTTGATGTCACCGATTTTAGGATGAGCAGCAAACGCGGACATCCAATCAGCGTGTGTCAACTCGTCAAAGGACTGCGCAGACTTTTCAAAAAGTCGCTCAGCACTGGCAAACGGCTTAGCCGCCACCATTTTTTCTACCCAGGCCTCACTGCCGCAGCATCTGCGAAACATCTCTGCGGCAGCTTCATCGCTAAGTTCGTTGATACTCTTTACGCTTATCATTTTTTTCTCTGGCAGATCCATTTTCGACCGGGCCGGCTAGAAGACACCAGACTCTAAAACGACTGATACCGCCATCGGGCACAATATTCAGACGCAGATGAGTCCACGGACCTTCGGCGAGAATTTCTTTCTCGTAAAAATGCCTGTGGTCAGCCTGCAACTTGGTTTGCGCAAGAACTTTTGTCCACTCAAAACCTGACGCAGTGAGATTGTTCATTTCAGCACCTGGAGCGTAGCAGGCATCAATCCAACAAGAATCGGGGAAATTGCCCTTGTAATGCTTGGTGTCGACCTCGATTTTTCTCAGCAGCCCCGGGCGAGCAAGCTGCACGATAGACCAGTCATGACCCTGATCACGACGCCTTCTGGTTTCCCAACCGTCGCCCATGTTGACACCGGAACCAGGCATGATCATATTGTTCTTGTTGCCAAAAAACATATCATTGCATGCCACCACACTGCCACCATTTTCAACGGCAGCAAGGTCGACTTGTTCGTCTTTCGGAACTGAGTGCCAATCTTTCGATACTGTACCGTAAACCTTGAAGCGCGCTACACCACCGTCTGGATAAATGTTTAAACGCACGTGTGTCCATCGATTAGCATCGGCGATGGCAAAGATATTTTGAGAACCTTGCTTCAGAGGGGATTTTGGCAAAATCTCGACCCATGCAGCTTCTGGCAATTTTTCTTGAGGAATATCTTTATCCAGGCACAACGCATCAATCGATGCGTAGGGAGGGTGGTTGCCCAGAAAGTTGTTTGTGTCGATATCGACGCCTTCGATCACACCTGCCGTACCCAGCTTAAGGATGCACCAGTCATAACCCGGAACACGTTTGCGACGGGTCTCCCAACCGTCCATCCACTTGCCGCGATCTGTGTACTTGTCAGCGATCCATACGCCACGGCCAGCCTTGATCAGATTCTCCTTTTCGGCGAAAAATTCGTCATTGGCAATCAAAACTTTGCCACCCAATTTCTCCGAAGCGAGGTCGACGAAGCCGCTAAAAACAGCCGCTGTAAAGTCGGAATTTCTTTCCATCTATTTTTTACTCTCCACGCGCTCTTTCAACAAAAACTGTCCAACCAGCTTTGCAGCGAAGTTACCGTTGTCGTAAACCAACTGACCCCGCACAAAAGTTTTCTCTACTTTGCCAAAAAGCTCCATGCCGTCATAAGGAGTGACCTTGTGGCGATGCTGAATAATCGACGAGTCGATCTTAGTGACTGCTTCGGGATTCCATACGACGATGTCGGCGTCGTAACCAGGTTTCAAGTGCCCCTTCGACTCGTGCAGTCCCAGAAATCTCGCGGAGCCCTGTGATACCCACTTAGACAATTGCTCGATGGATACACCACGTTGCTTCGCTTGTGTCCAGACGGTAGGAAGAACAAATTGCAAACCGGAGATGCCGCCCCAGGCTTTCTGCAAATTGCCTTCATCGAGGAATTTCAGGCTGGGCGAACATGGTGAATGGTCCGAAACTACAAAATCAATGGTTCCTTTTTTGAGCGCCTCCCAGAGCTTTTCACGATTCTCGCGCTCTCTAATTGGAGGAGCGCATTTAAATCTGGGATCGCCGTCGACAATATCTTCTGCCGCAAAAGTAAGATAGTGCGGGCAGGTTTCGATTGTCAGTTTAACGCCGGCAGCTTTCGCCTTTTCGATTGCAGGTATTGCGTCGGAAGAGGACAGATGAACGATGTGGACCGGGCAATTGTGCTGTTTTCCAAGCTTGATGATCAAGTCGATGGCATCATTTTCCCAGCGCCGCGGTCGTGAGTGAAGAAAGGCGTGGTATGAAGATGGACGGTCGCTCCAGTCATCCGGGTGGGAGTCTTCGCATTCAAGTTCTGCGTGCACCAGAAGAGGAATTTTGCGTCGCGCCAGAACCGGCATGGAGGCGTCAAGATCAGATTCCGTCACGTTCGGGAAATCATCTATTCCAGAGTGGATCAAAAAACACTTGAATCCACGAACACCGGCATCGATAAGCGGCTCCAGCGAAACCGTGTTGCCTGGAACCACACCGCCGTAGAAGGCGCAGTCCACGCTCAATTTACCCCCAGCCGCTGCCAGTTTTTCGTGCAGAGCCGGCAATGAAGTGGTGACGGGATTCGAATTCAGAGGCATGTCGGCTATTGTCGTGATTCCACCGGCGGCAGCTGCTCGAGTCGCCGTTTCGAATCCCTCCCATTCTGTGCGGCCAGGTTCATTGACGTGGACGTGAGAATCGATCAGACCGGGCATGACTACAGAGTTCCCGACATCATAAATGTCCATACTCTGAGGTATGTCGCCGTCAACCACTCGGCAAATACGACCGTCTTCTACGATCAGACATCCGCTTTTGATACCGCTATCAGTAAGTATGCGCTGACTCGAAATGCCAAAAGTTGCAGCCATATGTGACCTTCCTATTTCAAGTATCTGTAGGCGTCTGTGGTCAGAAACTCCGCAAAATTCTCGCTCTCCACAAGCCTATCCAAAATCTCGGCGGCTTCCTTATAACGATTTGCCGGAGCAGCACTGAGCACTTTAAGCTGAGCATCACGGGTTGAACGATAGAGCTCCTTTGTAATTTGTCTGCCGTCATCAAGTGTTGCGCCGCAAATAATCCATTGCCACAGCTGGGCGCGAGATATTTCTGCAGTTGCGGCGTCCTCCATAAGATTGTGGATTGCCGCAGCTCCAGTTCCACGCAGCCATGACTCAATGTACTGCAAGGCAACATCGACGTTGTTGACGAGACCCTTTTCTGTGATCGCGCTACCGTCTATTTTTACGGCAAGCAGCTCTGGTCCATTCACAACGTCATCGAGTTGCTTGGATTTTTGATTTGGATTATTGCCCAGGGTTTTGTCGAACACATCTTTGGCCACTGCAACCAGGTCAGGGTGCGCCACCCAGGTGCCATCGAAACCAGTGCTGGCTTCGAGTTCTTTGTCATCCTTCACTTTAGTCATTGCAACTTCGTTGATGGCTGCATCTTTTCTGCTCGGTATGAATGCAGCCATGCCACCCATAGCATGGGCGCCGTGACGATGACAGGTTTTGACCAGCAATCTGCAATACGCTCTCATGAATGGCACGCGCATGGTGATTTGAGCGCGGTCAGGCATCAGGAATTCTTTGTGTCGCGAGAACTTTTTGATCGTGCTGAAGATGTAATCCCATCGCCCGGCGTTCAAGCCAGAAGCGTGTTCTTTCAGCTCGTATAGAATTTCTTCCATTTCGAAAGCGGCCATAATCGTCTCGATCAAGACAGTGGCACGAATCGTGCCGCGGGGCACCTTAAGCTGATCTTGCGCAAAGTTGAAAACGTCGTTCCAGAGTCTTGCCTCCAGATGACTTTCCATCTTCGGCAAATAGAAGTACGGTCCGCTATTGCGTTTGAGAAGTTCGGCAGCGTTGTGGTAGAAAAACAAACCAAAGTCAAAAAGGCTGGCTGAAACAGGTGCACCATCGACGGTGACATGATCTTCGAGCAAGTGCCAACCGCGCGGTCTAACGATCAGTGTGGCGATTTTGTCTTTCAGACGGTATGATTTTCCTTCCGGGCTGTCAAACGAAAGTGTCTTTCTTACTGCTTCTTTGAGATTTCTCTGACCTTCGATGACGTTATCCCATGTTGGAGATAACGAGTCTTCGAGGTCTGCCATGAAAGCGTTTGCGCCTGAGTTGAAGGCGTTGATCATCATTTTGCGCTCGCACGGACCGGTGATTTCGACTCTACGGTCTGCCAGATCAGCTGGAGCTTCCGCAACCTGCCACTGTCCGCCACGAACTGAAGCGGTTTCAGGCAAAAAGTCCGGATACTTTCCAGCGTCGATATCTTTCTGTCTCGCGGCTCTATTGCTCAACAGTTTTTCGCGAGTCTGATTGAATTGATTGTGCAATTCGGCGACAAAATTGAGAGCATCGGGTGTCAAAATCTGCTCGTATTCGGGTGTCAGCTTGCCCAGGACCTTTACTTGGTGAGCTACTTGCGTCATTTCTTTCTCCCAGAAGTTAGTCGGCGCGTCATCGCCAATGCGCGGTGCGCATCATTCAGCCGTCGTTTGGACCGTTGTGCCGGAATCTGGCAACTGTACAACCGTCCCAGTGCCAGGTTATATTACACTCCAGTCAATTTGTATATATGACAGAACCCATTTCGCCCAAAATGAGCGGAGCACCACTAGCATTAATTTGATAACTTGACATGGTAAGCGCATCGACAATCGTAGCTGTTCCCATCACACGTGCCGCGTACGAGCCTTACGGTTCTTTGATCGCGGCTGATGATGCACTTCCATACAAGTATGCCAACATGCGCACGGCAAAGCGGTTTGACTTTCTGGCTGAAATCGCCAATTTGCGAACCGATAAAGCCAAGCTCAACCTTTGTGTGTTCAGCTGCAGCCCGCTGGCAAAGCCTTCGTTGCAAATGAAACTGTTGGAAAAGCATCAGTTTTCCACTCAAGTTTTCCTGCCAATGACGAACAATGCCCGCTTTCTCGTGGTCGTTTGCCTGGGCGAAGACGAGCCAGATCTGAGCACTCTGATGTGTTTCGAAGCAGGGAATGGTCAGGGAATCAGCTACAAGCCCGGAGTCTGGCACTATCCGATGACCGCGATTGGCGAGTCGATCGACTTTGCCTGCCTGGTCTGCGAAGACGGTTCGAGAGACGATTGCACAATTCACAGCTTCGAGTCGGCGATTGAGATTTTTCCAACGCACTAAATCTGTGCGTTTTCGAGTTGTCAGGCTTATAAACTAACGACACCGCGATGGTGGACCAGTTCCCTGGAGGAAAGCAGGTGCGTAAGTTATTCGGATTGGCTTTGAGTTTGATCGCACTGGGCGCAGTCGGCCAGTCATTCACGACCGGTGCGCTTGCTGAGGTCAGTTGTGTCGCCGAAATCAAATCGACACCCACTCATCCAGGAATTATTTTTCATCAATATTATCTGGGCTGCCTGTCACACGCTTCCTATCTGATCGGTGACGAGGCAACTAAAACAGCCGTCGTTGTCGATCCCCAGCGTGACGTTGACCAGTACATCGCAGACGCAGAAAAGAACGGACTGAAGATCACACACGTTTTTCTGACGCATGTGCATGCCGATTTTGTCGCAGGGCATCTTGAACTGCAACGAAAGACTGGAGCAAAAATCTGTCTGGGCGCTAAAACTAACGCCGGTTTCAAATTCACTGCCTTCAAAGACGGTGACTCATTAGATATGGGCAACATCCGCTTCAGAGTGCTTGAAACACCTGGTCACACACCTGAAGCGATCTCAATTCTCGTTTATGACACCAGGAAAGACGCGGACAAGCCCTATGCTGTCTTAACCGGAGACAGCCTTTTCATCGGCGATGTAGGGCGCCCTGACTTGCTCTCATCTAAAGGAGTCAGCGCCACTCAACTGGCAGCTATGGAGTATGACTCGCTGCATAACAAACTGATGACACTGCCTGACGAGACGCTCGTTTATCCAGCGCACGGCGCCGGTTCGCTCTGCGGAAAAAACATGAGCAAGGAAACAGTCTCGACAATCGGCGAGCAAAAGCGCACCAACTACGCTCTACAGCCAATGACGAAAGAGAAGTTGGTCGAACTGTTGACGAAAGATTTACCGCCTGCGCCAAAATATTTCGCATATGATGCGGCTTTCAACTGCAAAACGCATCCGTCACTCGATGAACTGATAAAAAACCTTAAACCGCTCTCCGTCGACGAAGCGTTGAAGTTGAAAAACTCTGGCGCATACATTCTAGACGGGCGAGAGTCTGACCTGTACGCAAAAAATCATGTCGTAGACAGCGTCAATATCCCGCTAAAAGGAAGGTACGCTACATGGGCTGGAACCTTCATAGATCACGACAAGCCGGTTGTGATCATCGCTGATCCAGGGCAGGAAAAAGAGGCGGCTATGAGACTCGGCAGAATTGGATTGGATTCAGTCGCTGGTTATGTCGATGGTGGCATGAAAGCATTCGATGGAAGAGCAGACCTCGAGCGAAACAATAACCGCGTCGACGCGCAGGAATTATCCAAGCTGATGCAATCCGACAAGCCTCCCTACGTCCTCGACGTGCGCAGTGAAGGTGAATGGCAGACCGCTCATATCGACAAAACGCATCTATTGCCTCTCAATGATGTGCTGGAACACATCGACAGCCTGCCAAAAGACCGCGAAATCATCATCATGTGCGCCTCAGGCAATCGCTCATCCACAGCAGCCAGTCTGCTCAGCCAACGTGGTGTCACTCACCTGACTGACCTCCGCGGTGGCATCGAAGGCTGGCAACAAGAAAAGCTTCCCGTCGTTTCGCAGAGCACCATTGACGGTATCGCAAAACCGCCTGTTGCCGGTCCATCCTGCCCGGTCAAGCAGCAGTGAGTTACAGTCAACCCAGACTCTATCGATGACTTTCAACTCGGAAAATCTGAACGAGCGCCGCGCCCACAGTGATTTTGTCAGTCGCAGGCAGTTTTTGCATCTGGTTTCGGCGGCGACAATGTCTGGAATTTTAAGTTCGTGTCATTCTCATGAACAGAAACAAGGCTCAATCATTCTTCCACCCGGTCAGACTGTCGGCCGATTTCCTGAAAAAACGGAGCTGATTCTTCTTACAGACCGACCTCCACAACTGGAGACACCGCTGCATTACTTTCGAGACGATCTTACGCCTAACGACGCGTTCTTCGTGCGGTGGCATTACGAGGGTATACCTACTTATATCGACCTGAGCAAATTCAAATTGCATGTAGATGGGCATGTCAGCAAGCCATTGCAACTCTCTGTCTACGATTTGAAAAAGCAGTTCGAGCCAACGACTATTGTTGCCGTAAATCAGTGCTCCGGCAATTCCCGCAGTTTTTTCGAGCCGCGGGTTCCGGGTGGGCAATGGCGCAACGGATCCATGGGCAATGCGCGCTGGACAGGTGTCAAGCTAAAAGATCTGCTGCAACATGCTGGTATCAAGCCCGGTGCCGTTGATGTCAGCGTCGCCGGTCTGGACGAAGCTCCACTTTTCAATATGCACAAATTCGTGAAAGCACTTTCGGTCGACCATGCCATGGGTGACGAAGTGCTGGTGGCTTACGAGATGAACGGTGCGCCTTTACCCATGCTGAATGGGTTTCCTCTGCGCCTTGTAGTTCCAGGCTGGTATGCCACGTACTGGGTCAAGTCGCTGGCAGCAATACAGGTGCTGCCGCAAAAATTTCAGGGATTCTGGATGGATAAAGCCTACAGAATTCCAAAAAACGAAGACGCCGTAGAAACTCCTGAGAATCTGGCTAAAGACACAGTTCCGATCAACAAAATGAACGTCAGATCATTGATCGTTTCTCCTGACGTTCAAGACGTTGTGCAAGCCGGAAAAACTTTTGAAGTTCAAGGCATAGCTTTCGATTCGGGCTCAGGAATCAGTAAAGTGGAATTTTCGGCCGACGGCGGAAAAACCTGGCAGACAACCACCCTGGACTCTGACAAGCTCGGAAACTTCTCTTTCAGACGCTTCCGCATGAACTGGACACCTCAAAACGCCGGTTCGTACAAGCTCATGACACGCGCTACCAGCAACGATGGAAAGGTTCAGAGATCATTCGACCAGTGGAACAAAAGCGGTTACATGCGGAACGTCATCGAAGAGTGGGGGGTAAACGTCGTTTAAATGGCTCCCTCCAAACAAACATTGATGCTTGTTGTTCTGGTCATCACGGCTGCGATTGTCCTCTGGCTCGTAGAACGGGATACGACCAGTGCCAATCTTGAATCCGGTCAATCACCTGTTGCAGTTGCGCAACAACAACAACAACAACAACAACAACAACAACACTTAGTCGACCAACATTCTGAATCCACCATCCATCAGATCACGCTGCCACACGACGAACCTGAGTTTCCGTCAGGTCCCGGACGCGAACTATTTATCTCTCGTTGCACTGTGTGCCACACGCTTAGATACATAACAATGCAACCAGATTTTCCGAAGAAGGTCTGGGCCAAGGAAGTGGCGAAGATGATCAACACTTATGGTGCCCATATCTCAGGTGAGGAAGCAAAGCAAATAACCGAGTATCTTTCGACGATAAAAGGGGCAGCCCCCGCGGCACATGCGAGTACTAAAAAATGAATGAGGCAAAACTACAGAGTGAAAATAACGCTCCGCAGTTTAGTGTCGGACTGATCAAAGCACACGCTTTTGCGGCGCTTGTCACTTTGCTCACTTCAGCCATGTTTGGTTTGCTGGTTTCCTACAAATTGCATCATCCAGACTTTGCCGGTAACGATGCCTGGCTGACGTGGGGAAGGCTGCGATACAACCATACGCAGGGCATTTTCTTCGGTTGGCTCGGCAACGCGTTTCTCATGTTTTTATACTATGCGGTTCCAAAATTGGCTTTCCGTCCAGTCACAAGTGAACGCCTCGGGTGGTTGCTGTTCGCAGTTTGGAACTTCGTCGTCGTGCTCCCTGGCTGGTTGCTTGTCTTCAATGGTGTGAGCCAATCGATTGAATGGGGCGAATTTCCGCTAATCGTTGATGCCTTTGTTGTTCTGGCATTTGTTCTCATGATCGTCCAGTTCGCCTGGCCGCTGATCAAAGCAAAGCTGTCTCACTTGTACGTATCTGGATGGTACATACTGGGCTCACTTGTTTTTACTGCGCTCGCATACCCTGTAGGCAATATAGTTCCCGAGCTTTTGCCCGGAGCTCAAGGCGCTGCTTTCAGCGGGCTGTGGATCCATGATGCAGTCGGGCTGTACGTAACCCCGCTCGCTCTTGCAATTGCTTACCTGGTAATTCCGCTTTCCACACGACGTCCAATTCACAGCCATTTCTTGTCGATGGTTGGATTCTGGATCCTATTTTTTGTTTATCCACTGAACGGAACGCATCACTATATTTTTTCGGCATTGCCGATGGATGCACAGAAGGGTGCCATAGCTGCTTCAGTCTATCTGGGGCTGGACGTAATCATTGTCGTGACGAACCTGCTCCTTTCGCTTAGGGGATCGGCGTCTGAACTCAAAGAGGACATAGCACTGCGCTTTGTATGGATGGGCACGATTCTTTATCTGATCGTCAGCTTGCAGGGCTCCATGCAGTCTCTGATGCCCCTAAACAAACTCGTGCACTTCAGCGATTGGGTAATCGGTCACTCACATCTTGCCATGCTCGGCTTTGCCTCTTTCACCGCCATTGGTGGCATAGCTCATGTGTGGCAACGATTGCCCGGTGTGCGATTCAACAAAAGCGCGCTGACCTGGAGTTACTGGTCGCTTTTGGTCGGGCTCACCGCCATGTTTTCGATTACAACTGTGGCTGGGCTCGTTGAAGCTCACATCTGGCAAAGTTCCCTTGCCTGGCTGGATTCTGTCCGAACAGTTCGAGACTACTGGGTGTTCAGATCCTTTACTGGTATTCCGATCCTGTCCGGGTTTATCCTCCTACTTGTTTCGCTTACCACAGGGAAGTTGGTATCAGATAAAGCTTTGACTACCTCACCACAGCCTTCATATGAAGATGAAAACGAAACAGAAAGCGAAAGAACAAAGAGTGGAAGCAAATGGCTCAATATGACATATCTTTCCGCATCGCTAGCGGGTTTCGGATTTTTCCTCTTCTCATTTGCGGTGCTCGGCTTATTGCCCGGTCAGGCCCTCGAAAAAGAGGTGGCACGGACAAGACCTCAGGTAATGCAGCCGCTGACAAAAGCGGAAGAGAATGGACGGGCTGTCTATGCACGCGAAGGCTGCGCGTATTGCCACACGCAGCAAGTCAGGCTGGTCGAAGCGGATATCGCACGTTTTGGAGCGCCAACTAAAGCCTGGGAGACGGAATACGACTATCCGCATCTGTGGGGCACAAGACGAATTGGTCCAGACCTGGCACGCGAATCAGGTATCAGGTCGGATGATTGGCAGCTCACACATTTGTACAATCCCAGACTCACAGTAGCTGACTCTGTGATGCCAGGCTATCCGTGGTTGTTTGAGGGAAGCGCAGGGAAACCAGGCAAAGACGCTCAAGATCTGCTGAAGTATATAAACTCGCTTGGGCGCGCCAGACAGTTGACTGGTGCGGACGCAAATCAGTTTACGCTCGCTCCAAACTGCTCCTGTCCACTGCCTGTGAAGAGGTTGGAAACTGAGTTGACGGTCGTCGGTGCCAGCCCCGCAAAAGCAAGACGATCTGGTTCAAGGCTTGTTATTGCGCTGCCAAAAGATCCAGCACAGTTAGCCACGGATACGCGCAACGGGCAAAAGATTTTTCTGCAGAACTGCGCCAGTTGCCATGGCGCATCGGGTGAGGGTAATGGAGAGGCAGCACAATTTCTGCTTCCTCATCCGGGCAATCTAACAGCAAGCCGAATGTCGACGGAAACATTGAGTTCAATTATCGTCAATGGACTGCCGGGCACGGCCATGCCAGCCTGGCGTGACATGCCGCAAAGAGATGTTGAGTCTCTGGTTGTCTATCTCACCACGTTGTATAAACCCGACAAAGAGAACACCTTAGCAAGTGCGGCAGACTTAGAGAGTGGAAGAGCGCTTTTCTCAAAGCAATGCGTTTCCTGCCATGGCAGCACCGGTGCTGGCGACGGCGTGTCAGCCGCTGCTATGGCTCGCTGCCCGACAAACTTTCATCAAGTTCAGCCGACATTAGCCGACGCCATATCTGATATCGGCGAGGGCGTACCTGGAACAGGAATGCCGCCCTGGGGTGCGCAACTAACAGAGAATGAACGCAGGCAACTGGCGATATACGTGCGTTCCCTGTACGAAGGAGAGCAATAACCGATGTTGCTGCAATACGCTCTGATTTTAATGACGGCACTGGTGGCGCTATTTGTGATTGCCTGGCTGCGTTCACCCAGGCTCCGTGACAGACTCGAAGAGCCCAAGTACAGGATTTTGCAAGAGCGTGATCCTGACATCGGGTAAACTCTCCTTATACATTCCGCTGAGACAGGTGCATGTCTGACGATTCGAAAAAGACTGATTCGCAAACCGTCCCAACGAGACTTACCGCAAATCAACAAAGCTTGCGAGCACTCTTAGCAGTAGTTGCTATCTTCGGCTCGGCGAGCATATTTTTTTTCGCAGTCCTGCCGCATGGACAGGACAAAAGCGAACTCCTACAGAAAGCAGTTCCCTGTCAGGCAACGTCCTTATCAGCATTCAAAGATACAGAGAAAGTCATAACTTTTACATTGAATGGCGTCACGTCAAATTTCAGCAGAGAGCATCCCGAATCACCATATCTTTTCAAACAGTACCTTTTGCGCTTCGGCAAAGGTGGGCGCGGTACCTCTTATCGACAGGTCCTGGAGCCCAGCCTTGTGGAAATTGAAGATACATTCGGCACAAAGATGATTTTCACCGCTCCCGAATATCGTTTTATGAATCAGCTGGCTTTTATCAGTGACGGTAAGAATTTTCCCGAGTCGACACCGGAATCAGTGAAAAAAGCTGGAAAGCCTGATGTCTGGATCTTCGGCGTGGAAAAGGATAAACCAGTGACGTTTGTAGGAACGGTATGGTCTCAACCTAATGGCACACTTTTATTTAAGGGCAAAGATTGGACCAGAGCACTCATCTCCAATCTCACTGTCGAGCAAATGAAAGAGTACAACGCAGCGGATGCGCAGGAAATGTACCGAATTCTCTGGACTACTTTCATCCCAGGCGCTCTGGCCATCTTTATGGTTATCGCACTCATGCTCTTTATTTCAAACCGTCAAACAAAATCACCACCACAGAAATAATCACGTTTCGCGGAGATTGCGTTCAGAACAATTGACCGGCTTAGCGCACTTGTAATGGCGCATAGACAGTCAGTATGATCTAGCGATGAATCTCAAAATTTGGCAGAAGATCCTGCTTATAGTATCTTTGCCGGTCATCTTCGAAATCATATTTGTTGCCACTCTGGCTGCTTTGCTGCTACAGACGCAAGAACTCTCAGATCGATTCGAAGCCTCCAAGACAGCTCTGCTGCAGTATCACGCCGCCGAAGAGACATTAATTCAGACGGCATTCTCACTGATAAATATAAACAAGGTCAGTGAAACTGAGTTTTCAAGAGAATTCGACGAATTACAAGCCAAGCTGCATAACTTTCATCACATCGTCGAATCAACATTCGGTGTTCGACCCGAGCTCAAGGATGCGCTCGAACCTGTTCCGGAGCTAGTGCATGGCTGCGAAAAACTGATTGAACAGATCAAGGTCATGATGCGAAGTCCGCCCGAAAAGCGTCATGACATGCAGAAACAATTGGAACCGCAACTGGTCGTCATGGTGCTCAATATGAAGCCCGTTTCCGACCGTGTTGCCCAGGCAGAAAATGCCATGCATGTCTATGCACCTGCTGAACTGGCAGCCCAACGTGAATCAGTAATGATTGCAATCGGATTGGGCCTTATCTTTAGTTTGATTATCTCTTGCGGAGCAGGCATTCTATTTTTCAGAAATATCGCAAAACGCTTTTCAATTATCGAAGAGAATGCTCAGCGCGTTGCTCTCGGTCAGCAACTGCAGCCACCACTGAAAGATCAAGATGAAATAGGTCAGCTGGACGCCGCTTTGCATAGCGCTGCATCTCTGGTGGAAGACGCAAGAAAGAAAGAGTTCGCTATTCTCGAGCAATCGGTCGATGTGCTTTGTTCGCTCGATCGACGGCTGCGTATCGTTGATGTAGGAGCTTCGGTTTCAAGAGCATGGAAATATAATGCCGATGAATTGATCGGACGCTCGATACTAACTATGGTGCCTGAATTAGAGCGCACCAGACTGACTACACTGATGCTCGAGAATATGACTTCGGAGAAAGAGTTTGAATTTGAATGTCAGCTCCTGACGGGCAACGGCAATATCAGAGACATCCTATGGAAAACCAGCTGGTCGCAATCGGACAAAATATTCTACTGTGTAGCACACGATGTCACAGAACGACGCGCGCTAGCCAGGCAAAAAC
>DATNPX010000030.1:0-252995 GCA_036702975.1 Oculatellaceae cyanobacterium | reverse complement strand
CTCAGGCAGGAAGCCTTGTTCATTATCTCCTCATAGTCCCCAGTTCTAAACACGCCTCTATTCGCAAAGAAAAGCCACTTGGCCAGATCGTGCCGTGACTCGCCTCTGTTCAGCTGTCTATGGACTTTTCTTCTAAGCGCTAGCGTGATCGATTGTGAAGATTCTCCACGAAATTTTCACATGCTGCTTTAAGTTTTGCCATCGGTTCCTTCTCTTGAATGAAGCGGCAATCGGCACTATATTTAGTATCACTTGTGATTAACAACAGAAGCGGACTGCCCGTCCCCGTCTTAAACAATAAGCAATGAATTTTTCTTCCTCATCAGGCGCAGTCACAGTGAATACTGCCGAGTGTTTGAAGCCTTATGAACACGGGCACGACAGAATTAGTAATTAGTCAGTATGTGGGCATCTCACTAGTGCTACACCTGTTTATTGAACATCGAAGCTCTCCATTTAAACGTTGCGCCGGCATGGTAGCGATATGTTCCATGCTGCTACTTACGAGTTTGCCATCACGTGGCGACGACAACACAGACCGGATCATGAAAACAGCAAGAGCAGCTATAAAGAAAAAGAACTTTCAAGCTGCTATCAAACTCTGCACCGAAGTTATTGCAAAGGAACCACAAAATGGCGATGCCTACTTAACGAGAGGCATCGCATTAGAATGGCTTGACAAAAGCGCCGCCGCCGCTAAAGATTTCGACAAGGGGCTCAATCTAACAACCCCGCAGAGCTCTGTCTTCTTCGAACAAGCCGCAAACGCCTACAACGATACACGCCAGACGCAGAAGGCTCTCAAAATTCTAGATGAAGGTATCCGAACACATCCGGCAAGCGCTCTCTTTAGAGATAAAGGTCAGATACTCTGGCAGCTTGGCAAGCGCGATGAATCGCTCGCATGTTTTGAAAAGGCAATAGAGTTTGCTCCTAAAGAATATTGGATTTACGCAGACCGTGCAAACTGCTACATACAAATGAAAAATTGGAAGAGCGCGCTGGCAGACCTAAACACCATGGTGAAATTACGACCAACAGAGCCAAGAACTTACGCTCAACGCGCTCTGGTTTATGAAACTCTTGGAGAGAAGGAAAACGCCACAAAAGACCGAGTCAAAGCCAAAGAGCTAAGTAAAGATGCTTGGTTCGAACCTTGAGTCAAGACTCACCGCAAGCAACGCAAAGAGTTTACTTAGCCAACAGAGCCAGTGGCAAGCCTTTCCAATTGCCACTTATTTGAGGTGTTTGCAGCTGCCCACGATCTTTCAGCACTTCGGTTTCAACGGTTGTGCGAAGAGGTACGAACGCTTCGCTTATGCTCGTTTTGTCGCCTTTGCTTATCAGAGCATCGATAAGACGCTTGGTAAACACACTATTGGCGTATTCGGTAGATTCCCATGATGTTTGAGACTTGGAACTGGAACATACTATGATTTGTCCAGTACCTGGCGCTATAGAAGAAGGATCTGAGACCAGAGAGCGTTGCAAACCCTTGAATCCCGCAGCCCCAGTATCTGCCGACGCAATCACGGTTTCTTTGCCTGAGTCAAAGCCCCCTTCATCTGACCAATCGGCAACCGATCCGCTGTGGCAGACATCGAGCAATATAACCGTGCGCTTGCACTTAACTTGCTCTTGAATGATCTTGCTTAGCCATTGCATGGGAATACCGGTGGCCATCAAACTGTTCTTATTTGTGTCGTATGCGACAAGAAAATTGACGCCTTTTGCTTCATCCATCGCCTGTGAGCCATGACTTGAAATATACACCACAACGAGATCATCAGGTTTGACTCTATTTGCCAGCCAACCATCACCCAGTTGGTCTACCAAATTCTGTCGAGTCGCATTTTCATCCGTCAAAAGCTTGACGTGGTCAGGCTTGAAGTTTCCCCGCGAGACAACGAAATTCTTAAAGTCCGTAGCGTCTTTGGCAGCGTACTTCAGATTTATTGAATGGTCCTTGAAGTTACTAATCCCTACGCTCAGACACCATTTTTCGGCATAATCCTGTTTCCCTGGTGCCGTTTCACCTTCCGAAGGAAATGGGATTGCAGCCTGTCTGTCATAACCTGCACCCTCTATAGTGGCAATTTTCTTGTCTGCCTCTTTCATTGTTTGTACAGCTGCATCCGGCTTGCCTTCCTTAGCCTGCACATCTGCAAGCGCGACCAGACTAGCAGCTGTTTGAGCAAGTCCGGCTCCGCTGCGATTCTCAAGTTCAATCGACTCACGCAAAACCTTTTCAGCTTGTTCACGTTGAGCCGAAGCATCGTACAACTGACCAAGCGCCACCATTGTTCGTGAAACTTCAGGACTATTCTCAGGCAAGCTGCTGCGTTGAGCATTGAGCACCTGAAGAGTAATCGAGGCAGCGTCAGCCGGTCTGTTCATCACTCTATACAAATTGGCAAGCCGCTTAAGAACATCGAGAGTTAAATGGTGCTTCTCGCCTCGAGTCTTTACATATATTTCAATCGCCCGCTTGTAGTCCGCCTCAGCTTGAGGGAATTCGCCTTGCTGTTGATAGACATAGCCCTGGTCTGACAGAACTTGTGCAATATCGGAATGTTCGGTGCCGTAGAACTTTTCGCGAATCGCTTTTGCCTGATTGAGCAACGGTTCAGCCTTCTCGTACTGTCCCTGACAAATGTACAGATCGGCTTTTTCTCTAAGAACATCGGAATAGTCAGCGCTCTCTGGTGATTTTGACAACAACTCCCAGGCTTGCTCTACAGGCTTTTCCGCTTCACGATATCTGTTCCCATCCTTATAAATGCGGGCGATCCACAATAAAGCATCAGCCTGTTTTACCAGGTCGGTTGCGTGTGAATGCTGAAGCTCATTTAGCGATTCACGCGCATACTTCATCGCCTTTCCGTACTGTTTCAATCCATCATAATCGTGGGCAAGAACCGATTTGGCGGCCGCTTCTATCTCTTTTGCAGTAGTTTTTGCCTGAATAATTTGTTCTGCAAGCGAAGCAGATTTTTCAAATTCATCTCGGTCATACAAAAATGTCGAATAGTTACAGATTGCAGTCAGAGTCTGCGAATCAGCAGGACCAAGGATAGTTGTAAACGCCGCAACTCCTTTTTCATATGCTTGCTGAGCTTGATCGAGTTTATCGGCAAGGACGTAAGCACGAGCCATATTTATAGTTTTCTCCGCCACCAATGTCGGTGGAGTAGCGGGCAACTGCGGTATCGCCTTTTCGTACAACGCCAATGCGTCTGCCGGGCGGCTTTCCTGCGTATATAGATCAGCGAGCAAACAGCTGGCGGTGGCAACAAACGGATTTGACGCACCAGGTGGCAAAACCGAATTCAGAATACTGAGTGCTTCTTGAAAAGACTGTTCCGCCTCTTTGTTTTGGTGCAATGCACTCTGAACTATTCCGAGATTGAAGGCGGCTTGACATAAAGTCTGTTTGTCATTTGTCGCAACCGCTAGCTCATGCGCTTTTTTGAAAGATTTCTCAGCCCCATCCATGTTGCCGGTCTGCATCTGGCTCGTGCCCTTAGCGAGTTCGGCAGTACCTTGGCTTGATTGCGCGAAAGCTACAGGAAAGGAGGTGCCTAAGCTCAAAGCGGTAAACAATCCCAAAAACGCACGTTTCATAGCAGACTCAACCCTCAGCAATTTCAACCATGAAATTCTAACTCAAATCCGCTCCGCCTTGCTGGCATAGGATTAGCGGACCAGGTGGAATTGCACATTGTTTTGCTTAGCGAAAACTAAGAGTATGAAGCTACACGCAAATCAGGCTTCGCGGCTCAGGCCCGTCGAGAAAATAATATTCAGGAAACAGCAGATGTCCAATTGCAAGAAGATTCTCTGAAAAACTTCCACCGGGTGAGCCTAGCTAGACCCAGCTCCGATACCTTGAATCTGTGACTCTTTTTTCCGCACATACCAATCGACCAATTCTCTCAGTCCTGCGGAAAGGGCAGTTGGTGGCTCTATGCCAAAATCTCGTCCAAATTTCTCAGCTGTCACGTAGCAATGCCGAACATCTCCAGGGCTAAAAACCCTGTCAACAATCGGTTCTAGAGCACGACCACTACCGCTTCTTTGGGCATACAATTCGCTCAATTCATTGACGGTAGCAAGCAGCGTCGTAGAATTGCCACTGGCAATGTTGTAGAAGTTAGTGCCCGGACGGTGCTTCTTCATCACCGCCATATTTGCAGCGACGACATCACGCACGAATATGTAGTCTCTTGTTTGCAACCCATCTTCATGCAATCTGGGAGGCTCCGCCGCACTGAGCAAATCCAGGAAATGTGTAAATGGGCTATGCCACGATTGTCCCGCACCAATTATGAAACTGTAGCGTAGACCAACCATCGAAATTGAGTTTCGCTGGCAGGCACCAGCGAAGAGGTCCTCTTCGGCCTTTTTAGAAACCGAATAAACAGAAAGCCCTTTACGCGCCGCCTGCTCATCGAGCGGAACTGGTGTCAAACCCGAACCATCGCAGGCCGGACACTTTGGGTCCCACCCACTTTCAGAACGTGGTGCCTGATAGCGCAGGTCAGGGCGTACCACCCCACAGCGTGGACACTGATATGCACCTTCGCCGTAGACCGAAATCGACGAGCCAAGCACAAGCAGTTCGGGCTTTTGGGGTGCAAGTCGCAGAGCTTCCACTACAGCGGCAGCAGCCCCTATCTTATCGTTCAGGAATTGTTGAAGATTTTCAACAGCACCAGACATTCCCTGACTGACAGTCTTATGAAAGACGACGTCTGCACGACCGATCAAGTCGCTGAGCAACTCCACATCAGTAATCTCACCGTGCACCAGCTCGACTTTCTGCATTTCAGCCGGCGATACAAAAGCCTCCGGCACCGCGAATCGAGTAGATTTCGACAGCACCGTAACTTGATGGCCTTTACTAAGTAGGTCGGCTGCCAGATAGCAGCCGACCAAACCTGTACCGCCGATGATTACTGTCCGTTTTGAGTGCACGTTCAGTATCCCGCCTGCTTACTTGTGCGTGAGCACCTTTTGTGTGAGGAACGACTTGTAGTCAAACACATCCAGATACTGCCAAGTCATTTGACGAATCTGCTCCTTCTCTTCGTCGGACAATTCGTTCGCAGTAGCGAGATTGGCTTCAGGAGTAGCTTTGCGGATGGTACCCCAGGGGAACACTTCGGTCAACTCTTTACCGTTCCAAGTTACCTTCTTCAGACTTTCGGCTCTTTCCAAACCGAGCTTCTCGCAGAGGTCGCCCAGAGTCTTGAACGAATCAGCCATCACATCTTCGGCGCGGACGATGTGCATTCTGTCTGGGAACTGCTCTTTGTACAACAACGCATGGTATTGATTGAGTGTCCAACCGAGCATGTAGTTCTTCAACGAAAGCGGCACTGGACGCTTCTTGGTATCTGCAAATGCAGACCATGGGTTACGCACCACGTGCAAAAAGTGTGCGCCCGGAAGATCATTCAAAATCTTGTCCGCATCAACGACCAACACTGGGCTGTAGCCGACGTACATCTGTTCCCTGCCACTGCGATTGTAATCTTTCCAAGCTTCAAAAGTAGCTTTGAAGAAAGCAGCTACGTTATTTCCACGAGACCGTCCGCTCTTTTGAACGTGCAACACGTAACGTTGCATGCGCTCGTCATCATTGAAATCCATCGGCTCATGACGGAACTTGCTGACGTTAGGGGTTCTTGCTCTTACTTTGCCTTCTTCGTCGATGATCGCTTTGTAGTCTTGCTCAGGTGTTGCATCGAGCAAGAATTCCGGCCAGCGATATTTTTGAGGAAAGGTCGTGGTCAAATGATCGTTCACGTTGCGAGTACCAACTTGCGACTCGAACGGGTAAACAAACAGCTGTGGGTGACCGTCTAGAAAGCGGTGAGTGGTATTGCCACCGTTCTCATACATTGCTCCCAGCATCAACAATCGAAAATCGCTCATAAAATCTCCCTATTTTGACCCGTTATGACTACGTGTTGAAAATGTGTAAAACAAACTGCGATTGTCTCGCGCCTGGCCAGAAGCCAGAAAAGGGAAGCCAGCAGACTGCTGGACTGGCAACCAATCGATCGCGAAGATCTGGTTGCCCCAAGGCCATGACATACTTCCCAAGACCTTGCCTGATTTTATATCAATCGCGTGAATGCCGCATATGCTGGCATTAACATCTAAACCGGGCGCATATTGGCTAAACTTCGGGATAACCCTGGAAGTGCCCACAAATGCTATGTCGCCGCAGATTGACAAGCCTCGAGTCCACCCTGGCAATTTCGTCACTGTAACGAATTCACTATCTTCTATGAAACCGAATTCACCATAGCCGCTGTTGTCAACGAACAAAAACTCCTTGTTATTGACCTTGGCCAGCCTGGCGGAATGCGGTCGAGTAAGACCGGAAGCAATTGGCTCCCGTGTCTTGGCAGAGAAGATCACACCACGACCATCGACTGGATAGTTTTTGTGACCGGGTCGACGATTGGAAATTTTCGCCGATGACGCTGAAAAGAAAGAATCTTTGAGCGACTTCCCCGATGCAATCGAATTGAGCTGAATGTAGTTTAGCCCAAACTGCGGCTTGCCACCTTCTTCAACGCATTTTGGCCACCAGACGCGTTCATACGATCCATGCGGATCAATCCGAATAATGGCATTCTGTCCAACGGCATTTGCGTACAAATCATCGCCTATCATGGCCAAATCATGCATATACAAACAACCAGGAAAGAATCGCGACCGAACCGGCACCAACGGCTTATCCGGAGGAGTTTGAGCCTTAACGTCCAACCTTTGAGTGATGGCATTGATCGGCATCAAATCGTAAATTTGATTAGGGTTTCTGGTGCTCGCTACGTGCACGACTCCAGTTTTATGATCGACAGCAACACCAGAAGGGTGCGGAATCGGCATATAAGATACAGAAGGTTTTGGGGAACAAGAGACGCCTAAAAGCAGATGCTCGTATTCTCGCCCGACGATCAAGGTAATCTTTTTTGAAGCGATGACGTCCCAGAAGTCGCCTCTTACTCGATGTTTCAGCAAGTCGGGCTCGACCAGAGCCGCATCTTGCCATTGACTGGTTATTTGCGCGGTCTCGCGCCAGAGAGCATTATGTCTCGACCACAAGTTATCTAGCTCACGACTGCTAGGCACCGCTACTGGTGACTTGCTTGACGCATGTTTCGCCACAGCTCGTATGCCCCCCAGTACATTTTGAATGCAGAACCATAATTTGTAGTCGATTTGCCACCATGACGTTTGGTGGAAAGCACCGGCACTTCCAGAATGGGATAATCATTCTGCCGGCAAACAGCATTGAATTCAGCATCAATCAGATCATCATCGCGCGTCAAAGCGAGCAGTTTGTCGAACTTGCGCGGGAATATTTTCGGAGTGCCATTAATGTCCCAAACTGGCAGATCAAAAAATGCACGACACTCGAGATTATATAAAAGAGAACCGAGGCGGCGTCGCCAGCTGTCTCTGATCTTTCTATTCGCTTTGATAACGGCTTTCGGAAAAGCAATTGAATAGAGAAGCGCGAGTGTCAAAATCTCCGGACTGGTGCGAGCAGAATTTGTAAAACAGAGCAAATCACCAGTTGCGTGTTGGAGTCCCAGTTTTACGGAGAGACCCCAGCCACCTTTTTTGGTATCAACCGCTTTTACTTGCGGATATTCCTGAGCCAGCCGACTGGCAACCTGCGGTGATTCATCTCTGCAATTATTGGTGACCAAAATCAGTTCGTAGGCAGTCGGAACTACCTCGAGCGCTTTGATATAACCTCTTACAATCTCTTCGATGTGATCTGCTTGATTGTAAATCGGCAGAACGATGGACACAGAATTGGACGCGGTCACACCAACACTCCGCTCATCATGGTTCTGGCGCAATCAGCGACTTGCTGCGCAGCCAAACCATAACGTTCATAAAGGAATTGCTGCCCGCCTGTGATACCGTCTGGTTGTTTCTCGACGGCGCAACGCTTAAAGCGACAATTCAAGTTGTTTTCAGCGATCACTTCCGCAACATAGGAAGAGAGACCACCAACTGCATAATGAGCTTCCAGCGAAATTACATTTCGGCAGGAAATCAAATGCGCCTTCAAATCCTCATCCGGACCGGGGTTGAATGAGGATACAATTACCACTCTGGCTTTGATACCATCGGCGTTGAGAATCTCTGCTGCTCTGGCTGCTTCCGCGGTGATACCACCCATCGCTACAATCGCGACATCAGTTCCAGAACCTAAAGACTCCGTTCTTGCCAGTTCGAATTTTCCATCAAGTCCTGGCACCGTAATCCGGTCATCTTTGCCCAAACGATAGTAAACAGGTCCTTTGAGGTCGTAGGTCTGGCGAAGAGCATTGCTTGTTTGCTGATGATCTGCAGGAGCAATCACCGTCATGCCTGGTTGCACGCGCATAACTGCGACATCTTCCAGCCCGTAGTGAGAAGCACCATTGTGACCATATTCCATGCCACCTCCGACTCCTACAACACGCACTGGCAAATGGTGAAGACAGGGGCCGTTGCGAATAAATTCGTAAGGACGCAGGCAGGCAAAAGTAACGATGGAATAAACGAAGGGAAGAAACCCAGCTTCGGCCAAACCAGTAGCAATGCCGACCATGTTCTGTTCGGCGACACCGACGTTAATAAACCGCTCGGGAAATCTCTCCGCAAATGGTTCAAGGGCCATATAGCCGAGGTCACCGGTCAACAAATAAATACGTTGGTCTGCTGCCGCTAATTCAGTCAACGTTCGAGCGAAGGCGCCTCTCATGCCGACCTCCGCAATTCGTCTTTAGCTTTTGCATACTCTTCAGGCGACAGAGGGCTGTAGTGCCACTTGATCTGCCGTTCCATGAAAGACACACCTTTACCGAAAGTCGTTTGCGCAAGAAGCACATGAGGACCAGGCATCGGCTTACCGTTAGGTCCGCCTGAAAGCTCTGCGATAATCTTCGACATCACCGGCACGTTGTGCCCGTCTACAACGTGCACATTCCAGTTGAATGCTCGCCAACGAGCCTCAAGTGGCGTCAAATCAATAACATCGCGCGTGTAGCCAAACGCTTGCTGGCCGTTCACATCAACGATAGCAACCAGATTATCTAACTTGTGATGGGCTGCAAACATAATCGCTTCCCAAACAGAACCTTCATTCATCTCGGCATCGCTTATCAAAACGAACGCTCTGCGCTGTGAATTCTGCCGTTTTGCAGCCAATGCCGCGCCCGTAGCGAAGGATAGACCTTGACCAAGCGAACCAGTCGCAAAATCGATTCCCGGGCAGACAAGTTCAGGGTGAACGCCGAGAGCACTGTTGTCGGCACAATATGTATTCAGTGCATCTTCGTCAATGAATCCACGAAGATGAAGAGCCGCATAAACAGCCAGTGCTGCGTGCCCTTTCGAAAGAATGAATCTGTCCCTATCGTCATCCTTCGGATCCGGAACATTCATGACCCCGCCATATAGGCAGGCGATGATGTCCGCCACCGAAAGCGCAGAGCCGATGTGCCCAACTTTCGCACGCATCGACTGGTCAATGATGATTTCGCGAATCCGATTCGCATCGACAGCGCAAGCGCTCACGTCGACGAAGTTATTAATTTGTTTAACATTCAACACGTGTTACCGCCCGGAATTAGGACCTTTCGGCAAGTCTACTGCATCACTCCTTGCCAGAAGCCTTACCTTGGACATCATTTAGCGATTCACCATTAGAAGTTCTCAAGAATAAAATCGACTTGCTAGAACTGCCTCATATTCACCTGTTTTCATTCGAAGTTTATGAACAGATAATCCAGACAGTTCTTTGCAACATTACTAAGATCGGTCGAGCTGCATTTATACTTAGAGCGCTTTGGTCTGCCCAAGCTGTTAAGTTGATTTCACAATCAACGAACTGCGCATACACGAGCCGTTCCGCGAGGTTCTCTTGATACCACGTCGTCCGAAAGTTCTAGCGATAGTTCCTTCTTATATCGCTTCCTGCCAGATTGGCGTGATTAAGCCATTGTCTGCGCTCGCATCACGGCGGCTGCTTGACCTCGACGTAAAACTCGAAACAAAGGCTAGCGTAACAGCGATCCATCAAGCGGACATAGTTGTCTTTTGCCGCAACACCGAACCAAGTTACGCCTATCTACTGAATGAAGCAGTCTCGACCAACAAGCCGATCATTTACGACCTCGACGACAACTTCTGGGATGTGCCATTTGAAACAGACCCCGAACTTGCCCGCTATCACCGCTTGCCTCTGCGCATCCAACAGCTGGAAAAATACTTGACGCATGCGACTCTTGTGCGCGTTTACAGTCCTGTGATGCGTGGGCTGGTCAGCCGTCTCAACCCGACGGTGAAATTGTTAAAGGCCGGATTTGATTTTTCGCTGCTGCCATCACAAGTTCAACCACGAGACAGCCGCGGCAAAATCAGAATCGTCTATGCAACAAGCCGCACTGTGGACAATCAATACAAGCTCTTCATGCGTGGCATGACTGAGGCACTATGTCATTTCGGCGACAAAGTGGAATTTACAATTTGGGGATGCAGTCCTGGGGATTTGGCAGGATACAAAGGGATAAAAATCCTGCCTCTGATCGGTGACTACGAGAGTTTCCTGCACAAATTCGCCCGTAGCGGTTTTGACGTCGGTCTTGCCCCAATGGAAGACACTGCCTTTTATCGCTCTAAGACCAACACAAAGTTGCGTGATTACGGCGCTTGCCGAGTAGCTGGAATCTACTCAGACGTAGAAGTGTATTCGTCGTGCGTGGAAGACGGAAAGACCGGCTTGCTCGTACCGAACACTGACGAAGGTTGGTTCAACGCCATTGTAAAGCTCGTCGATCAAACAGATCTGCGAACCACTATTCAAGAGAATGCCTACAAGAAAGTCTACGAAGAATATCGGCAGCAAGTAATAGAAGACGAATGGCTCGCCCAAATTCAGCAAATTTTGGCTAGCGACACGAGCTACTCTTTGGCCAACAGCCCACTGAGACAAGTCAAAGAGGTTCTCATTCGTGCCGACCAAGACCATTTACACGGCATCAGATTTCCGGCTTACTCACCGGGAGACGAAGTCCCCGTGCCCAAGCTCTTCCTCGAGATTTTAACTCCCGAACGAAATTTATTACGAGAAGCTGCCGCTACGCAGCGACATCGCGACGACGAGCAAAAGGAGATAACCTTTAGCTTCAGGCCGATCAGAAATTCAAGTCACAAAGAGTTCTTGCTGCGCTTCATCAGCATTCCGGAAAGTCACGTCGAAGACGAAACTTCGCAGTGGTTGCCGTCAGCCGGATTCATTCACATGCGTTACGGCGCTTCCTCGCTTTCAGGCTCACAGGAACCGAAGTCGGGAACAGTAATTTCGCGCGGTCCGACAGAACCGGTGGCTGCGCTATGAACCTTCAATCTTCTATAAGCGGCAATGTTAGCTCTTCTTCGGGGATTGCCCCGTCGATGTCACCAATGTCAGCAACGGTGTCAATGTCATCGACGGTGTCAATGTCATCGACGGCGTCAGTGTCATCGACAGCGTCGATAGCAGAGAAAGCATCGATGCTTTCTCATGTCACGACTGCTGCAGCTCAAAACAACGAAATTCCGGCGATCAGTGCGAACACCACAACCTCTGCGAACGAATCATCTGTGATGGAAGGAAACGATCCAATGCCGTTAGCACAGGCCACCATATCAACCGCTCTCGAAGAATCAAATCCAGCCGCGTCGTTTCTGCACGAGTCTCTCGCACTGGCGCAGGCAGAGAATTGCACGAATTTCGCCAACCCAAGCGATGAGATTCACTTTCTTAAGACACGCATTAGCGAGCTAGAAAGGGAACTCGACGGAGTCAGCAACAAGGGCAAATTGATTGCCCAAGAGCTGGATCTATTTAGACAACGACGAGTAGTCTTCTGGTCTGACCGTTTTCGTAATGCTTTCGATGCCTGGAATTTGATGAATGCAAACTTCCAGCAACTTAAGGACGATAGCGCCATATTTCACGGCGACCTCAACTCCTTGCGTTTGCAGCCAAGCCTAAGCTTGTTGC
The DNA here is from genome assembly GCA_036702975.1 of Oculatellaceae cyanobacterium. Classification (GTDB taxonomy): domain Bacteria; phylum Cyanobacteriota; class Vampirovibrionia; order Obscuribacterales; family Obscuribacteraceae; genus DATNPX01. The sequence continues at coordinate 240,928 of DATNPX010000030.1, read as the reverse complement.
GCGTACCGTTTCTAAGCTATAACTTCCGCTTGTCCCGTGGCGGTTTATACGGAATTTTGTTGGCTCCAGTTCTTGATGTGCCGCTCCATCTGGGCGAGCTGTGCGTTCGCATCTTCTCTGCTCCAGACACACTTCTTGCGTCATGCAGCAAAAGTGTCGCCAATATGAGCGATGAAGAGCCCGTTTTGTTTACATTCGATCCGATTTACAACTCACACGAAATCGACCTTACGATGCGTGTGTACGTGCAGGGCGTCGATGCACCAGTTCGCATTTTCGAACTGCGCCGCTATGCACTGGGTGGATTTGGTAAGCTGCAGAGTCGCCCCTTTGCTGGCTACTTGTTCGAGTAGCAGGTAGACGCAAGAGTCCTGATTCAGTAACTCCATGCCCTGAAGCCAGCTGGCGGAGCATATTTCAATCGCATGACGTCTGAAAGCCAAGCTGGCATCATGCTGCTGAATTTCCAAAACACTTGTCGTTCATAACGACCAAACCGCCTAAATACAGGAGTCAAATCGGCAAGCTCACAAAGCGTGGAGCCCCATGTCCACAATGTAAATATCTTCTGCCCTACGTCTGTGTTCAGAAGATTCCATTTTCGAGGTCCAACTGCTTTTAGGAACACTCGCCCATGGACAGTACCGAAAGAGCTGTCATGCGTCTGCTTCAAAAGGCAGATATTTGCATGCTTCTTGTGAATGCCTCGCTCGACGTCGGCTTGATTCGGAACTTCGCGCAGATTCGACTTGAATGCCATTGCCTTCGCGTGAGCAATTTCAATAATTGATGGTATTTTCGAACCGCTTCTGACAAATACGCCACGAGCGACTCTATATATAAAGGATGCTTGTACCATACGATAGAGCGCGGAGTCGACCGCCGACCGAGAGCCATAAGGCAGCATGTCGCGAGTCGTAAACAGTTGATGGAGCGGTAGACTCGAAATGTGTCTTTGAATGGAAGGAGCGCACATCTATAGATCCTCCGGTAAGTGCATATATGGGATCTACGATTGAAGCTGGCAAAAAGTTCAATGCATCATAGAATATTCGAGATTTTTTCTGACGCGAATTTTGAAAATTTTGCATTTTAAAACTCGAGTGGCAAAGAGCGCCAGAAATTTTTGAAAATTTCTGGCGCTCTTTATCAAAGTCAATTCGCAATAGGCTCGCTCCCCATTTTTGCGCCCACATTTTTCGCGAGCCCCCAGGGCAGCGCCCTAACCTAAATCTTAGTCCGCACAAATCGAAGCGGCGCCGTGACTTTCCACGAAACGCTATTTTGCATTTGCTCTACAGCGGCGCGAAGCTCTCTGCACTCGCCGACTCGATGTTCAAGCTCATTTTGCGTCGCAATCAACTCTTCAATCAGCGACGTAATGCGCCGCTCAGCGTAAAACAGTCCTTCACGGAAATCAGCTACAGCCTCTGGCGTAAAGCTTGACTGCTTCCGAGGATTGGCCTGCCGCACGCGGTCGACTGTCAAGCGTTCTTTTTCGACAAGATGATTCACGTGCAGTGCAATTTTCTCCACAGCACGTTTAAAAAAGTGCTCTTCATCTTCGCCTAAATCTTCAAGGTAGCGGTGCCAATTTTTCCACATACGGACGATATCGGCGACGAAATACAATCCTTCCAGATTCGCCGAAGTCGTGCTCTCATCATGCCGTCGAAACGAACATAGCACATCATTGATGACATACAGGCTCCCAGCTTGCAAGATTCTGAACCAGTAATCGATATCTCCCCAATGGTACAAGTCCGTGTCGAAGCCATCTCCGATGTCTCGACTTCTGAACATAGCGGTAGAGGGCTCGCCGACCCAATTGTTCAAACAAACGAGATTGGCCATTATGGTAAGCGAAGACGAAATCTTTTCGTCTTTCTTGAATCGGCAAAACCTTTCAATCTCTTGATTCTCCGAATCTATCCAGCGCTTACTGCAAGTAACCAGCGAAACATCCTCATGCTGCTCGAGCACCGTCACCATCTTCTCGACCGCCGTAGGTTCCAAAAGATCGTCCTGCGCATACAACTTAATATACGAGCCCTTAGCAGCTCTCATACATTCATTGTAATTTTGAAATAGTCCTAACCTCTGTGCATTTTCTTCATACCGAACGCGCGTATCCAACTGCTCATATTTTTGCAAAATCTTCCGCGAATCGTCTGTGGAATTATCGTCGCGAATGACCAATTCAAAGTCCGTGTAAGTCTGCGCAAGTACAGCTTCCACCGCCTGCGCCAGGTAGCGCGCGCCGTTGAAGACAGGCAAACAGACAGAAACTAGTGGGCGCTGAGACACGACACGTCCTTAGCTGTTGGATTCACCTGCGGCGGTGGTCAATCTTGGAGGCTGCCTAGTTTGCTTGGCACTGACTTGTTTCTCCAACCACTCGATTTTGCTGCTTATCTGCTCGCTTTTGAAGCCTGGCATGAAAGACAACTTTCGAAAAAGTTGTAACGCAATTTTTGCAATAAACAACTTGGGGCGTTTCTTGATCAGATGAATCCAGTATGCCGCACGATAGCGCCAAGAGAATGAATAAAGCAAGTCGTGAATTGTTTCATGGAATGCATTCAGCAGTGAATCGGCATCAGCCAGAAGTTCTTCGGGCTGCCGCCTATATTGTCGGTGCATTTTAGTGGATTCAAAATTCGTTCGTGCTAATTCATAGATCCCGACAGTTTGCCTGGCGATCTCTTTGCGCTGGAAACAATCAAGTACACGCCTGCGAGCATTAGTTCCCAGCCTTTCCCGCTCCGTCTCAGAACCGAGCAACTTGAGCAAAGCCGCAGTCAAAGCTGAAGCATCTTTGGGCGGAACAAGCACCCCTGACTCCCCATCAATCATATACTCCTTGGTGCCACCAGATGTAGTACCAATTACAGCTCGCCCGCAAGACATCGCCTCTAGCGCAGAATACGGCGAGTTATCGTAAAGCGATGGCACCACACTGATATCAGCGGAGCGATAGTACTGCGGTAAGTCAACCAACGGAACGCGAGGGATAAATGTGACATTCGCCGAACAGTTAGAATCAGCAATAAACTTCTTCAGCTCAGCCAGGATAGAAGTATGTCCTTTACCCGTCAAAGTGTCATCACCGATAACATAGTAGTGCGCATTCGGAAACTTTGCCACAACTTGCGGAACCGTCTCAATCAAGTAGTTAATGCCTTTGCGTTCTTCCAACCTGCCCACGAACAAAATCTTGACTTTGCTCTCGTCTACAATTTTGCGCGGACCTTCCGGATTAAACTCTACCGCATCAATCGGATTCATCACGATCTTGACTTGGTCTAGCGGACAGCGAATATCAGCAGCGACAAATTCCGCCAAATCTTTGCTCGGCGAAGTTATTGCATCTGCGTTCAAAAGCGCCATGCGCTCAATCAGACCAACGAAGTGGTGATCGATTGTGTGTTTGGTGTTGTGCAGTCCATCAATGATGAATTTAAAATGTGGAGTGTACAGACGCACTACCAGCGGTGCGATCTTTGTCAGCGATGGCATCAGTCCTTCAGCCAAAAGCTCTGGTGTATCGATTACATCAAATGGAGCGCGCTGATGCAGCTCAATAAACTTCTCCCACAACGCAAACAGAGCACTCAAGGTGAAGCGTGTATTGGGGGTAGCACGACCCAGAAGTCCAAGGTCGCCCTCTTTTATGTACGGTTCGACTCGATGAACCTTTATCCCCTCATGAACGGTGGTTACAGCCTTCGAACCAGCCTTAGCCATCGAAATCACTTCAACATCATGGCCCAGCTCTTTCATTCCCTGAGCCAAATGCCTGGTGAAAGTAGCAATTCCGCCCCAACCGGTGTCTGGCGGAAACTCGCGGGAGATGAAGCAAATACGCATGGTCAGTCTTTTGATGAGCGAAATGACAAGAGATAACATTAGCACGAGCCCGGCTTTCTCCCCCTGTAGCTGGTTTAAGCGGACCGTCAGTTCACGCAAATGTTCACAACAGCTGCTGGGGTCACCTCGAAAATCAGGCATGCCAGGGGATTTCGGTAAATTTTATTTCCTTTTCCGGCGAGACAAACACAAACAGAGCTCTGGCGCATATCCAATTGATCCTGCAAAACTCAGACAACAGGCTGAATCATCCAATACCAAATTCACCGAAACGAGCGGCTGGCGGCTGAATTCCACCGAACTCTTAAGAGTCAATTAAATAGCTGCCAGGAGGTGAAGCTGTTACAGTGGCAACCAGTGAACGTTTTGGTGGTGTCGACTCCGGCAACTGCAAAGTGCAGGTTACCTAAGCATGGAAGCTAACAGTCCCAAAGTCTCTGTATGCCTGCCCGTCTACAACGGACAAGCATTTTTGAACGAGGCATTGCAGAGCCTCCTCCAGCAAACGGTGAGCGACTTCGAAGTGATCATCGGTGACGATGGCTCGACAGATGGTTCATATGAACTTTGCTTGAGCTATGCGGATAAGGACAGTCGCTTCAAAGTTACGCGAAATCCCGAGCGGTTAGGACTTTTTAAGAATTACAACTCCTGCCTGGCAAAAGCGACCGGGCGGTTCATCAAGCTTTTCGCGCAAGACGACTGCTGCAAACCGACGATGTTTCAAAAAATGATTCAGGCCCTGGAAAGCCACGGCTCCGTGGGTGTCGTCGGCTGCGCCAAACGTTGGATCGATGAGAACGGCCAGCCCATCCAGCCTAAAACGGCAAAAGAGCGAAAACAAGTTTCGGTCTTCGAACAAGATACCCTCGTGCCCGGGCGAGAAGCGATTCGCGAAACGCTGCATTCAATCTCAAATTGGCTCGGTGAGCCGAGCACGATTATGTTCCGCAGAGAACTAGCCGACACCGGATTTGATACCAGATATCGCCAGACTGGCGACCTCGACTACTGGCTTCGCATCCTGGATGGAGACAAAGACTACTACTTCCTGGCTGAGGCGTTGTGCGACTTCCGCTTACACAGCCTGGCCATGAGTGCACGCAACGCCCGCTCGCTGGTGGCGCAACTCGATTGGTACTTGCTTGCCGGTAAGTTCGCCAAATATTTGGGTCAGATGGAGCCACCGCAAACGCAAGAACAGTTTGGACGCCGTTTAAGTGCGAGACTGGTGCGTTCTTTCGGTCCACAGTTAAATGCACTCGAAGATGATCAGAGAAAATCAACAGAAACGGCGGCGAACGCAGCAGCCTCGCACAAAAACCACAACTTCTTTTCAGACGTGGTAGATCCGGAGCACATGCTCGAACTCTTTTCAGGCTGGACGGGCGTTGCCAACCAGGCTTGCGGAATCGATGACATGGCGGAATATAGCGCCGATACTGAGCGCTATTTAGCGTTCGCATTTTGTATGTTGCGAGAAGCGATTCATGCGGCAAAAGAGAGAGAGTTGGCTCAACATGCTCTCAACTCTGCCGAAGAGAAGTTTGACCAGCGAGAAGCTGAATTACAATCGAAAATCAAAGAGCTGGAAGCGGAAGTGACAAAACTGCGTCATTCAGTTTCGGAGATGGACCACAGTTTGTCCTGGAAGGTAACAGCACCCTTGCGTTCCGCCAAAAAGCTTCTGTCTTGATCCGCAAAGACAAAGGCTCTGTACGACGACCGCCGGTATCATGGAAATCAAAAAAGACTCTTTCGCTTTCACCCTCTTTCTGGGCGGACTTGGTGCATTGCCACCATTGTCCATAGATATGAATCTGCCGGCCATTCCTCTCGCGGCACAGGGATTGCACACGACTGAGAGCATAACCACACTCACCCTCTCTTTGTTCTTGCTAGGATTCGCGCTTGCTCCAGTTGCGTGCGGACCGCTAGCAGACCGTTTCGGTCGCCGCCCTGTGCTAATTGTCGGTGCCTTGATTTTTGCCTTGGCAGGAGCCTCTTGCGCCATCGCCCCCACGATTGAATTTCTTCTTGCCGTTCGCCTTCTCCAGGGCGTTGGAGCTGGTGCATGCTCAGTTCTAGCCATGGCAATTGTGCGAGATCTTTTCGAAGGAAACGAAGCGCGGGCAAGACTTTCTTATGTCAGCATAGTCCGCAGCGTTGCACCAATGGTGGCGCCAACTATAGGGGTAACCATTCTCCGCTTCGCGAGCTGGCGTTCCATTTTTGTTTTTCTAGCCATTGCCGGAGTTCTCCTTTTCGCTGTAGTCTTCTTCGGCTTCAAAGAATCTGCTCCGCAAGAGCGCCAACCGCTAACCCTCGACAGTCTCGTCTCCAACTACAAGCATGTCTTCATGCACCCTATCAGCTGCGGATATGCTGCGATCAATGCCCTCATGTTCGGCAGTGTGTTCGCCTACGTCTCCAATTCGCCTTTGCTCATAATCAAAGCAATGCACGTTCCGGCACCGCTCTTCGGCTACATATTTGCAGGCACCGCATTCGGTATTACAACCGGAGCCTTTGTCAATGGCAAGCTCAGTACACGTGCGGTGCCGCACAAAGTTCCCTTAGTAGTGGGATTGGTGCTCGCAGGCCTATGCACCTTTTGCAACCTACTTCTCACGCTAGCCGGTCTTACAAACATCTACACGCTGGTTCCATTGGTTTTCCTTTCAGTCTTTAGCATAGGTTTAGCCGGCCCTAACGCCGCTCACGGCTGCTTGCAACCAATGCCCAAAATCGCAGGTATAGCCTCTGCCGTGATGGCATTCGTACAGATGGTTATTGGTGCGGGGTCAAGCGCTCTAGTTGCGTTCTTATACGACGGCAAAACCGCAGGCGCCATGACAAGCGTCATGTTCTTCTTCGCATTGGCCGCTGCTGCAGTTTACCTGGTTGTTGTGCGCCCGGCAGAAAATAAACTCCAGATTTCTGACGCACCGTAATTTCAGCAGTGTAATTCTCACAACGTTAGTTTCACGAAGCTTGCAGCCTGAGTATTGGATACATACTTCACACATATAACTTATGTAAAGCCGACCCACACGCTCGCGCGACCGCAGCTATTACCTAAGCAACTCGCAACAATTAAGCACAAGTTAGGCCGGGTCTGAATTGTAAAAGATCACATCGGAAAGCTTTTGGTATCAATCATTTTGAGAAAGGCCAATCAAAGTTTGCTTTTGTTCGAGCAGAATTATAGGCGGGAATTACGATTTTTACTCAACTATTCATTTGATCTCAACACATGCAGCGTCTATTTTTGTAGTGTCGGGTTAACCCAAGTGTTTACAAACACCTGGGGGATATCTCGCGCGTAAATGCGCATACGTGAAGGAAGGACCGTATGAGACCAAGTTTGCTGACAGTCATTCGAGAGCTGGTTGCCATCTTCATTCCGCGCCGCAAAGCAGAAATTGATTGGAAACACATCGGACAACTCAGAACAAGGCTAAACAACATGCGCCCGATCGAATCCCCCGATCTGGTGATCGCTTCCACAAACGGATACAGATCGATGTCTGGAAGTTTTCGCTCGTTGAGTGAAAAGACATCTGACCGCCGCGGTCTTTCCAGATGGTACAGCCGGGAAGATGCCGAGGAGAGTCACAAAGAACTTCAGGAGCGAATCGCAGCCGGTCAGCGTTCAATCGAAGAATTAAAAAACTCCGGACAATTCCCAGCTATAAGGGAAGAGGATCTTGCCGCATTGCGTGAAGTACACAACCGCTTCATTACTTCCGGTTCAGTCGAAGATAAATTGGCCAGCTTCTTGTCTCAAGAATCAGATGATATCAATTCGATCTTATACGGTGATACCGCAACCACCATGCCTCGCGTCCAAAATTCCGCAGAGATTGCAGCGCCTGCCGCACCAATGAGCGCGAATAGCAAAGAAGAGAGCCTTGCGCTACCGGAGCTACCGGAAATCATCTCGCTGCTCCAGAACCAGGAGAGAGCGCTCGACCTAAATGTCGAGCCAAGCCCAGACGATACGCTGAAAGACTTACCTGCGGTTACCGAGGAAATGCTCGCCTCATTAGAAAGAGCAGCTCAAATCGATTCTGTGTCTAGCTCTCAAGCAGACAATCTCTCAGACACTGTCGCCCCACGCTCGAAGAAACGCAAGAACAGAAACAAACGCAATTCACGACAAGGTAAGCAAACTACTCGCAACAGAAAAGAGGAAGAAGAAGCCGAACTAGCGGCAGCGACCAGCGCCAGAGACCATCTAGTAGAAGCGCTACCACCAAGCAACTTAGCCGTTTTCAGACAAAAATCACGCTAACAAACTAAACCGCAACCATTCGTTCAATCAATGCATCGTCGACAAGCCAGGTAATTCTCACGCAACATTTGGCCATTTGGCTAATCGTCATCAATTTGTAGTGCTGTTTCCAGCCATAGCAGGGGGCGTGGCTTTCTGCGCATCGGACTTCTCTGACCTAGGCGCGGCACTGGAATCGGCAGCATCGTCCTCGGCACCGTCTTTCTTTACAGTTGCAGCCGGCGTCTGCTCAGAATCTTCATTGGACTTCGCTTCATCGCTGTCTTCAGCTCCACCTTCAGTGTCTGAGCTGTATGAATCGCCGATTGCATTGGCGGGATTTTTCTGCTCGAGAGCCTCTAACTTGAGCAACACTTGCAGAGGTTTGTGGTCGAACTCCTGCGCCGACGATGGCATGCCAAACTCGTCGTAGCAAATGGCAGGTGCCAGAGTATCTTCGCGAGTGAGGAAATTTGGCTTTTGCGCCAAGTCCGGTCCAAAGTCACCTTTGGCCTGCTGCCGCAACGAAGCTAATTCGAGACTCTGCGGAACGGCAAAGTAATCGAGGACATTGCTGTATGCGACTAGTCCAAAAAGCACTGCACTAGAGAGGGCGATCAATGTAAAAGCACGCCCCCGGCACAGGAATGTCTTCAGATAACCCTTTACCGCGAGCATGGCATAGAGCGTCACCAAACACATGAGGGCAATCTGCGTGCGGTAAAAGCTGAGACTCTCGCTAATCAATAGATTCGGCAGATAAGATAATGGAATTAACGCTAGAGCGACAGCCAAGCTGGCGCCGAGATACTTGAAGTTGCCTCTTATATATAGAAGCAATCCGAAAGCGATGAATCCGGCAGAACGCATGGCAAAGGAAAGACTGTTCTGCAAGCGGAAGAAGTTGAGAGAGTCGACGAGTGGATTTCGCAAGAACCATTTGGCCTTGCCGATAACGTCAGTGCACAAGCCTGCTCTTCCCGGCAAGAGTCCGCTCGTGCCGAAGTGCAACTTTGCCCATTGAAAGACGGCAAAATCCAAGGCATAGGCAGCAGCAGCGACTGTCACAGCATCCAATAAAAACAACAGTCTCTCTTGTGCCGGAGACTCAAGATCTGAGAGGCCAATTGCAACGAAGACCCAGAACAGCATCGCAGCTGGTTGATAAATGGTGACTGCTGCCGACATCAGAAGAAACGACAGACAATATTTGAGAATTTTGCCTACGTATGTCTCAGGATTTCTTCTCAGAACATGCCAGGCGCCGAAAGCAAGCATACCAGGCACAACGAACTGCAAGGCAGTTATCCATGAGAGGATCACTTGAAATGAAGGAACGCAACATAGACAGATCGAAGCAGCAAAAGCCTGCCAACGACTCCATCGCACACTCAGGAAGGCCGAATAAAAGCACGTCGCCAGACCAGCAAGATAAACGATACCCAGCCCCCGAACAAAGACGAAGTCTTTGATGTGATTGAGAAACGCCACTTGGGGGATATAGACCAAAGCTTCGCACGGACGCGCCTGTAGCATAAACTGCGTGGTCATCGTCGTAATCCAGTCTGTATTGCGCAAACGCTCGTACAGGGCGAAATAATCATCATTGAAGCCAAACTGATATTGAAGAAGCGGTAGATAGACAGCCGCCAGGCAAACAAGCGAGGCGAGGAAAACAAATGCGTAGTTACCAGCCGACGGAGGCTTTACTCTCAGGGTTGACCGCTTACGCGCGTAAAGCTCATCGAGCCTTTCGTCGATAAGATCTGGGGCTTCAACAGCAGCCATATTTATGGTCTCAACCATTAAAAATCACCTGCTTTAAAGCCGATGCGCTCGAGAGAGCGGCTAGTCCGGCAGCGGTAACTTTGGTATCACTAATATCTAACTTTTTCAGTGAAGGCATTCCTTTAATTGACGACAAGCATTTGTCGGTGATGTCCGTACCTGACAGATCCAAGTTTTCTAATTGCGGCATTTGGCTCAAGCTTGCAACACCATCATCAGTAATCGCCGATCGACTTAAGTCCAGCTCTCGCAGATTATCGAAAGTGGATATATACTTGGCACCCTTATCTGCGATCTTCGTTTGCTGCAGATTTAGGGATTGTAGCTTGTCTTGGCTACCCAGGAAACCCAGTCCAGAGTCACTTATGTGAGTATTCGCTAAGCCTAGTACGCGCAAAGACTGATTTTTGCCAAGATGCTTCAAACTCTCGTCAGTAATCCTGGTTGCCCAAAGGTCTAGATTCTCCAGCTGAACCAGATTGGAGATGGTTTGAACGCCACTGTCTGAAATATGAGTAGAACTGAGCGTCAGCACTTTCAATTTCTTTAACTTGGCAATGTGTCGGAAGGCTGAATCATCGACCCGAGTCCACCACATTGTGAGCGTTGTCAAATTTTGCAGTGGCTCTAAGTAGCTGAAGCCCCAACCCTTCAGGTCAGTGTGCTCGAGGTGCAATACCGCAAGACCGGTCAGGTGCGATAAGTGCGAGAGGTCTTCATCTGCAATCTGAGCATTCGCCAGCGAAAGAGAGAAGAGCGCCCCGGCATCTAGGGCTGAAAGACCAGAGAGATCGACTCTAACATCAGTGCGCAACTTCAGATATATTCGTTCGTTAGGCGGAACGGTGACTACACCTTTGGCGTCAGCGAAGTAGAGCGACTCCACATATTCGTCTTCAACATACAAGCGCCCTAAACTAAGATGTTCGGGAAAGGAAAGAAGCTTGGTACTCAAGGATGCTTGCATGTAAATTCGCCGGATTCGATTGCAAAAGTTTATTGAATCGAGCTTAGTTCCGTAAGATACTGTGTCTCATTATGCTTACGGTAGCGTTCATGTGAATCGTTTCAGGTGCCTAGATTCGAAGAGCATTTAATGCAGATTTCCGTCAAAACCTCGAACTAATCCGCCATGAACGCAAACGCAACTCCGCAAATCTCTATCTGTTTGCCTGTCTACAACGGTGAACAATACCTAGCTGACGCGATAAATAGCGCACTCACTCAAACATTCTCTGATTTTGAGTTGCTCATCTCGGACGACTGCTCCACTGACTCGAGCAGCGCTATTATCGCGACTCTGGCAGCGAAAGACTCTCGGATCAGACACTGGAAGAACGAAAAGAATCTCGGACTCTTCGCTAATTACAACGCAGCGATGAGGCAAGCTCGAGGCAAATTCATCAAACCATATGCCCAAGATGATTTCTGGGAGCCGACAATCCTCGCCTGCGAACTGGAGGCGCTAACCGCAAATCCTACAGTCGCGCTTGTCGCATGTGCACGACGCATCGTCGATGAAAACGGTCAGGAGATCAAGGTTCTTGCCGAATATCCGAACAACACCGTTCTCACTTACGATGAGGTTTTGAAAGACAATCTGATCGGGTTGAAAAACACTATCGGTGAGCCGAGTACAGTCATGTTCCCACGCGAACACCTGGGTGAGGGTTTCGACTGCGGCTATTACCATCTCGGCGATATTGAATATTGGTTTCGAGTGATCGGAAAAAACAAGTTTCTTTATCTCGATGAGCCGCTTTGTAGATTCCGAACACACTCAAAGAGCACAACCAGTAAAAACGAAAAAGGTCTTCGATTTGCACTGGACATGCTAAAAATGGGGAGCAAATACCGCACGTTTCTAGACGATATCGGAGTCAGCGAAGAGACATATTCCCGGCTCGTTGCCGAGGCGACGGCAACGCATGTGAAGTACCTCTCGCGACGAGGCATGCTCTCGCTGCAGGATCTTTTATCTGTAAAAAGTGCGACCCCTGAAGCGATGCAAGAAGATCTCGCAGGCTTTAAGGAGATCTTGTTCTATACGCTTTTGATGGCTGGTGAAACTCTTGAAGAAAACTATTCTTTAAAGCGCGAATGGGAATTCGAAAGAAACAACCTAGAAGACAAAATTGCCATGCTCATGAAAAGCAAATCTTGGCGGTTGACGATTCCACTACGCAGAGCAATGAAGATTCTGCGCAAATAGAAGGCTTTTTGCGGTCTGTGAGGAATATTCGAAAATTTCCGCTCTCAGCAACCTTCGCAAAAAGACTAGACGGCCTAATCTAGACGGCCTAATCTATTCAAAACAAAATATCCCTCAATTGGGTGACGCAAAGTAGTCATATAACTCAGACTAGAATAATTTATCGTCGTCTTTTTAGAATCTGCTCTCAACCGTACACTCAAACTCGACTAAATGTAGTATGTTCGTGTCAGGACAAGTTCACTTGTCCTGGTCAACGTCGCCTATTGTCAGGCCGCCGGACACCTCAGTCCCCGCCATTCATAATGTTCCGGGTATCCCAATGTCAAAAGCCGTTCTTATTGCGGACCTTCCTGAACCAGCCGAATTTGCACGCCGGGCCTTGATTGGCGACTATACACCCATTTGCGTCCATTCATTCGACGACGCCATAGACGCAGTAACTAACTCCCAATTTAGCCTGATAATTTGCGGATTGCATTTTGATGAATCTCGCATGATGGAGTTGCTTTGGAAAGTGAAGCAATTGCCATCGTATGAGGTCGTTCCATTTTTATGTATACAGACTCTCGAGGCGCATCCTGAAACGACAGACAGCGTCAAGACCGTTCACGAGGCTCTAGGAGCGGCCGGATTTGTAGAAATCCCAGATCTTGATGGAAACGGAGCAAGTATCTTAAGGCGCGAAGTTGAAGGGCTTATTGGTAAGTAACTGCGTAAGTAAGATCTTCAGCATCTAAGTTTGTCCGTATTTTCGCAACCACTAATTGAACAGGGCGGGGACGAAACGAGGGCAATGCTCGAGGATCAAGCAGGGCATCGTCATCGTATTCAAAAGAGAATTTCAATGACGCAGCTTTATTCATGTTTTCATTGATACTTACGCGATCGTCGACTTTTTTCTGCATCTTCTTCCCGCTCATAGAATGTTCTCCATCTGCGTCGTTCCTTGCGGAACGACGCACACTGCTAATAGCAAGCCTTACAGCAAAACTGTACTGAAGTTTCCTTGCTATGTATATTGGCGAATTCGAATACGCGATTTAGCGTAGTGACATCGACACGCACAATCACCAGGGCAGCTTGTCGAAGCGAAACGAATAACCCGCTCCGATAAACGCAGCAGGCGCTGTCCTATTCAGTCCGACGCCCCACTGCATGTCGATCTGCGTGCATTTTGTCAACTTGCGCACGGCACCAAAGTGCGCGATGTTCGACCACACGGCATGATGCGTGTAAAAACCACCATATTCAGCAAAAACGGAACTGCGCGCACCGATGCTTCTGTTCAACATCCAGAAGTTCTCCCACTCTACGTCGCGGCCAGAGTTCAACACAAGGATCGATTGCATGCCCATAATCGACCATTTGTCATTTATCTTCTTTCCCCAGGGCACCCGGATCACAGGCTGCACGCCACCAGTATTTATCAGTCTTCGTCCTGTGGGAATGGTAACGCCGCCAATAACTGATACCGTCAGATCCTTCACTTTTTCAGGCAACTGGATCTTGAGCCCGGCTTCCTGGATATCCGAAACCCCATAGCTGTTTTGGCTGCTGGTATCAGTGCGTGCAGACGACTGCTGATGGAAGAGATTGTAGTTGGGGACAAACGCCTGGAATTCTATGCTTTTCAAAATACCGTAACGAACTTCGGTCTCCGGCATATCAAACACACTTTTGCCGTGCTGAAAATGCTGATACAGGGTCCCATTTTCTAGCTGCAAACTCCCTTTTGGCACCACCAATGGTGAGTCCATAAAACTCGGTCTGTTCGTATCGATATCGTCGCTTTGTTCCAGGGCAAAGCCAGGCTGTCCGATAAGCATCACAATAGCGCCAACCACAAAACTGACAAACTTAGCCATTCGAAGCTTGGGGATTATCCACACCCTCCGTGTCCCAGGCGTTAATCCTCGTCCTGAGCAGTTCCCAGTCAGCCGAAACTCAACTATAGCAGCCGTTTTGTCCAAATCGAAAGACGCTAGAATCGCACCGCATCAAGTTTCTATCAATATTCGCCACCTTGACAATACAAGTCTCGGGGAGCCGTTGTTTAAGCTTTTGCCCAAACCCTTTGTCAAATGAGAATGATAATAACTAGATATAGATTGAGCAGTCGAGTAGAAAAGGTTCACGGTGGCGGCTTACGGTTGTAATTTCGCATGACAAGCCGGACTTCGTCATTAAAATGACTTTTGGCATGTTGACAAAGCTTGATTTCAAGCGAAGAATTGTTTCTGCAAGCAAAGAATTGTTTCTGCATTGTTAACGGCATCGCGGGTGTCCCCATGAACACTAGATTCATCAAAAACAATACTGCAAATAATTTGCAGTTTGACCCGGAAGAGCCGGTTCAACAGACTTTCCAGCCAGAGACGAACCATAAAAATCGAATCGAGCGGCCAGTGGAAAAACACAAATTTGTCGGCCGTGCACGCGAGCACCAACCGTCCGTACGTCGACAAGCTTGCTACATAGAACCACCAGCTGACATGCGCAGGTGGGTTGAGGTTTTAGGGCTAGACCACAGCAATTTCACGGCTGACGACGTACAAAAAGCCTGGCGTGCTCAAATTTCATCACCGGCGGTGCATCCTGATCTGGGTGGCGAAATTGAAACTGCAATTCTCCTCAATACAGCTAAAGACTCGCTCCTTAAGTGGCTTGACACACTTGCTCCCAAACTGGGCAAACAGTTTCCACTTCATGCTCATCAATCACATACAAGTCCTTTGCATACTTAAAGTGACGTCAAAAACACAATCCAGGTCTGAATGAATCGCTAAAAGCCGCAGGCATGACTCTACAGCCTCAGACAGTGGTTGCAACAGCAGACTCGGCGGTCAAAGCTCCCGCGCTCAGCCGCGCAACGAACAGTGCACAGAGCTTCCAGGCGGTCTACTATTTAGACTTAGACTTGAACTTCTCTAGAAACATGCTGATAAAGGCAGCCTGACTACGCGTCAGCAGCTTGCGCGCTTTCTTCCAGCCGATAAAACCGGCATACTCGACTTCACGCAGGTCGGCCTTCGGATTGGCACCTTTTGGCGCCGAAGCCATAAAACAGTGCAGGGTTTTCTCTTTTTTCTTGACTTTGACCGAACCGAGCGAGATCACCTTAGCCAATTTGACGGCTGTTTCTTCTTTGGTCTCCCGCAAAGCAGCCTGCTTAACAGTCTCACTCCGCTTCACTTTGCCTTTGGGCAGACTCCAGGAGTTCTTCTTGCCAAGCTCACGCACCAGCAAAATCTCTACTTCTGTTTTGCGTTTTCTATAGACTAAGGCGGCAGCAGTATTCTTCAATTCGACAATCGAGCTCCCAAGCGTCCGAGAAGTTACCTATAGAAGACATTAGCACAGCTTTGCATTCTTGATCAGCTCGGCTTTTCTGTGAACCTTAAACTTCAGCGGCAGCCCCGACCAGATGGCGCTTACAATATACCGACCGGCTCGTTATTTTTTCTTGAATTCGGATATATACGCCACCATAACCGTATGCCTATATATCTGTTCGCACTAGCGAATCTTGCTATTTTCTTGACACACATAGAAGGGCAAGCATGCTACTTACCGACAAATCTCAAAAACGCCGCCTTGATTTCAGGATCATTCGGATTTTGCTGATATGCGATCCGTAATTCTTCGCTGCCTGACTTGCGCAAGCCAAACTTCTCGATCATGAGCATTCCCAGTCTAAAGTGCGCCTCAGAGCAAGTGCTGCTCAATGCGATTGCTCTCTTGTAGTGCTCTTCAGCTTCTTTGTGGCTCTTGAAGAAAGTCTCCTTGATCCAACCTAGCTTTGTCTCGTAAATGGCATTCTCAGAGTTCAACTTAATCGCTTTTTCGATCTCAGACTGTGCTTCTTCCGCTTTTGTCTTTTCTGTTTGCGCAAGCAGCATACCTAGCTGAAAATGTGCTTCGGCATTGCTTGGATCGCAAGCAATAGCCGCACTGAATTCCAGCTTTGCATCGCTTGGACGATTCATATTGTGATAGTACACTTCGCCCAACTTTTCATGCGCCGAGGAGAGCTTATCGTTCAGGTTAAGCGCTTTCATCAGTTCGTCTTGGGCACCTGTGTAGTTGTGATAAAGATCAGCAAATATGGTCGCCAAGCCGACTCTGGCTTCTGCGCAACGTCCGTCTTGTTCAAGAGCCTTCTTGAACATCACATCGGCTTCATCATAATTTTTGGCAGCTAAAAGCAACTTGCCGAAGTCAACTCGCGATGCGACAGCTTTTGGATCGAGCGTCACAGCCTGACGAAACTCCTTCTCAGCTTCATCAAGACGATTGACTTTGGTGGCAAGAAATCTTCCCAGTGCAGCATGAGACTCTGCATCATTTGTACTTAGTTGAACGGCCTTGCGATACTCGGCCTCAGCATCCGAGTAGTGATCTTTATTTGCAGCCAGAATATTCGCCAGTTCACGGTGAATTGAAGGATTGGCAGGATCAAGCTCTACGGCTCTTCTTACTTCCTTTTCGGCGGCAACAGGATCACCTTTTTTTTCATAGAGCAGATGCGCTAGTGCAAGGTGTGCCTGCCAGTCATCGGCATCTGCACTGATCGCTTTGCGGAAGCAATCCTCGGCCTGAGCGGTGTCGCGATTTTGGGATTCAAGCAATAGACCAAGATTGACGAGAGCCCTCACATTTAAATTATTAAGCCCAAGCGCCCTTCGATACTCCTGTTCGGCGAGATCACTGCGATTGAAGCTATGGTCGTTAACATAACCAAGCAGATTGTGGGCCATTGAATTATCAGGATCGAGCGTCACGGCAATCTGTGTTTGGCGCAGCGCTTCAGTGGCATCGTTGTTGCGCATCAGCGCAAGTCCGAGCGCCTCGTGCGCCTGAGAAGAGTTGCTGTCGTTGACCACGGCTCGCTTGGCTGCTTCCAGCGACTGGTCATAACGCCCCTGGCTATCGTAAATCTTCGCTGAGGCAAGATAAGCTTCGACTGAGTGTGAGTTAGCCTTGATTGAGAGGTCAAGTTCGTGCGAAGCATCCCAGAATTTATGCTGCGATTCGAGCGATTTAGCTGTGCGCATATGCTCTGCGTAAGAAGCAAGGTCCACGCTGTCGTCGTCTCTTATGTGACCAGCGCCACCTGAGATCGTCGATGCAGACGTGGGCTTGGATGAATCATCAGCCGAGAAAGGCGAAGCATGCGGGGCCGCAGCTGGTACACCAAGCACCAATTTCTGTCCCTGGAAGTTTCCTCCCATAACAGGCGTCTGCATTTCGCCTTTGTCCTTCAGTACGTCGGCTTGCACTCTGGCCTTCATTTTGTCAAAAGCTTGGTCGATAGTTACCGTACCGTCACTGTCTTGCAATGAGTCGATCAGGTAACGCGTGAAGAAGCTGTTTTTCAGCTTTTCCGACTCCCAAGCCCGTTCGTTCGGTGAGCTTGAGGAGATGACAATCGAGCCAATGCCCTGCGCTATCTGTTTGGCATCGACATTCGTGCGCATCAGTCCTTTGTGTCCAGTCTCCGCTCCGGCCCCGCTGTAACACGTGTCTAAGACGAGCAAAATGCGATTGGTGCGCACACGTTCTTTGATGGTGCGCAACAATTGCCGCATTTCGATTCCTGTAGCAAATAGCTTATTGACCTGCGCATCATAGGGGATGATGTAGTTAACACCAAACTGGTCAGAGCCAGACGGTGAGCCGTGAGTGGACAAATAGATCACAACCAGGTCGCCGGGCAAAACGGCATGAGGTAAGAACGAGTCACCGATGGCATCCATGATATTGATTTTGGTGGCAGCATCGTTCGTCAAAACTTTGACGTGATCCTTAGCAAAACGACCATGGTTTGGATCGGTGAGGAAGTCTGCAAAATCACGCGCATCCTTGGCCGAATACTTCAACCTGGGGACCTCGGAATCTGCAAATTGGCTGATTCCTATGACGACCGCCCACTTATCTCCAATTAGACTGTTAGTTTTGGCCGACGTGTCCGTAACGCTCGCAGCAGGAGCAGTGGCTTTCTTGGGAGGCGGAGTTGCTCCCTTAGCGATGGCTAAACTAGCGGATGAAATACTTAGAGCAACGCTCAATGCAACTAATTGGCAACGCATAACAACACCCTGTTTTTGGAGGGGACGCAACTCCGGGAACCGAAACTCTTGCTCAACTTTATTAAGGCTAATTATAAAGCCATGCAGCTGCCTCACGGTCAGTCTTCACAGGTAGTTTGTAACGAAGTAACTTTTCTGCTCGAAAAATTAGGCGGAACAAAGAAAGTCTCCAGCTAAATCCCCTCAATCGAAAGCCAGTTGAAAGATTGAACTAGTAGCCGCTTTTCCCAAAAGCAGAAGTTGACGATGATTGGCCACAGACAAAACCAGCAAGATGGGAAAAGACATCCCCTTTGTTCATCAAATAGTTTCCAGAGCCACCGAGCGTCTCCGCGTGAGACGTCCACATATCATAACGAGGTGGGTCACTATATTTGGTGTCAAGCCGCACATCAGGAAACAGTCTTTGAACCAGTTCCGATGTCACCATCGGCTCGACCGATAGGTTCAGCAAATCGATTCCAGCATCGGCAGCTCTGTCAATATCATGCCACAGACGCTCAATCGGATACCACTGAAATTGACCTTCTGGGTGGATCTCCTGCAACCTCTCACGATGCATCAGGTCAAAGAGAACGTTCTTCTTCAGTCCTTGCCCAAAAACACCGGGCAAACGAAAAATCATTGTGTTACGGAACGTATTCAAAACGAATCTCTCAAACAGATATCGGTGTACCCCGTAGGGATGGTGCCCTGTAAGGACCGGTATGTCGCTCTCAACCACCTGCTCTGGTCGATGATAAGCATCAATGGTGGAGATCAAGACGAAGACACCCGCTCTAACGTTAGTCAAAACTTCTTGCAAGCGCTCGATCTGCCGAAGATCATTAACAGGATCCCGATTAGCTTGATACTTTGCGGCCGAGACTCCAGCGCAAACGACTACATTGAAGCTGCAGCCAGACATTTCGGTGAAATTCGTCGAGTTGAAGGCGCGAGTAAAGGCAGTCTGCCGCATCAGATTGGAGCCGACGAAGCCTGTATATCCAATGAGAGCACTATTGAAATTAGTGTTCAGTCTCAGTTTCAAACCTTCTCATCGTTCATATTTACACTCCGAATGAAGTGCTTATCATAACTGAGCATCGCACCGTCACATTCGTATTGCATGACCCAGCGCATTAGCCACTCACATGGTCCCGCCACATTAGCCCCCTCACATTAACACATTAAATTAAATAGATCGCAAGACCGCAACTTCCGACCAATGCAATAATTTCGCAGATGTCAACGTGAACCATTGGTAACTGGAATTGGTTAGCCGCCCCGCGACGACGGTACCCTCTCCCGCGCAAAATCGCACTGGACTGGCACCGGCTGAATCCCCGCAGTCGGGCAGACGCGAGCAGGAGCTAACGCGTCCACAGTTTGACCTGTATGAACAGATTTTTCACCCGCGCTTGTTCCGATTCTGGCCGTGTCTTATCGGTATCCTGGTCGGCTTTCTTGTTTGCTGTGTCGCTGGAGTAGTCGCCAGCCGCGTAAATTTCTATAGAGACTTTCATCGGTTTCACGAGTACATCAGCCCCGCTACACTCTACTATCCGACGGTATCGCAAATGGTGTCAATCGTCGAATCGAAAGCGAAACCGGATCAGACCATCGTAATCATAGGTGGCAACTCGATCTTTAACGGTATAGGACAACAGCTAAGCGATCTTTGGTCGGACAATCTCGCCCAACAGCTGGGCGACAAGTACGCTGTGTTTAATTTTGCCCAGCCCGGGGCGCTGCCTTTTGAGGGTGGTTACTGGACGGCCGAATCACTTCTAAAACGCGGTAAGAAAGTCATTTTCGCTACAGTTGCAGTACCGACTCAAGCCGGTACGCCAGACGGAGAAAAGATCTACGGTTACATGTATTGGGACGCGCGAGCTAAGAGCATGTTGCTAGATTCACCAAAGCGAGATGCGGCGATCGAACGCAGATTAAAGATTTCGGATGAATCCGAACAAAATCGCGTAGCAGAGTCAAAACTTTGCGGACAGCTCGATAGCCTATTACACTTTCGCGACCTCTGGAGTGCTGTCGGATACCTGAAGTTCTTCACTGTCTGGACACAACCGACCGCGCAAAATCCCTTCAAACCGCGCTACAAGTATGGTGACTGGCAGCCTTATCCGGTGGCAGTATCAAAGCGCTTTTGCAGCACCGAAGAACTAAATGTGGTGCGCGGCGCCGCAAACGGTTTCTTCGAAATCACCCCAACGACGTGGAAAGCAAAAGCAGAAGCTTGGCATAACCTTGGCGTTGAGATGAACGACTTGATTCCTAATCATTACAAACGCAATTGCCTCGTCATAATTGCCGGACATCCACCCACCTACTTGAACAGGCTGGATGAAGGCTCAAAAGGGCGAGTTCGAGAATCAGAACAACGCAGCAAACAAACCTGGATTACCGCCGGCTATCACTGCGACGACGTCGGCATGCAATTTCAGGACGAAGACTATCGCGACTGCCTGCACCTAGTTGCAAGTGGTGGCAAAAAAATGGCTACACTGGTGGCAGCAAACATACGGTCGGTAAGCAAAGAGCTTCACTATGACGATGGAGGAGACCAATGATCTTCTCCACCTACTGGTTTCTTATCGCTGCAGCGCTGTTTTTGCCGTTTTATTTTTTGGTGCGCAACGCAAACCTGAGATTTACAGCGTTGATACTCTTTTGCGTGATCTTCCACACCCACTTTGCCGGACCAGCCGGTGTTATTCCTATCGTCGTGCTAGGCGTCTTCACGTACCTCGCAGGCATCTCGCGCCATCCTACTGTTTGTTCACTGATGATGTGCTTATGTGTGGCAGCTCTATGCTTCTACAAATATACGCACTTTTTGGTCAGCGACATCCTCGCCCATGTAAGTCCGCAGCTTGCAACACTCGCGACACAGCAGACATCGCATTTTTTACCGGCCGCACCACCTCTGGCTGTAAGTTTTTTCGTTTTCGAATTCGTTCACTATCTTTTCGAAATTCGTAAAGGAGAGGAACCGGTAACAAACGTCTTCGAATTTGCCCAATTCACTCTCTTCTTTCCGTCGCTTGTGGCTGGTCCCATCAAACGGTACAGAGAGTTCATTCCGTCTTTGCATGAAGGTTTGAAAACGGCAAATCGAGAAGATGTGATGAAAGGGTTCTACCGCGTGCTTGGTGGCTTTTTCAAAAAATCAGTCATCGCTGACAATCTCACACTTTACATTACGGCTGCCAGTCCTAGATTTGCTAGTCTCACGTTACCTGAAAGATGGCTGTTCGTCGCAGCCATCGCCCTGCGCATCTATTTCGATTTCAGCGGCTACACCGACATGGCTATCGGGTTTGCCCGCATGTTGGGTGTGAGACTGCCCCAGAACTTCAACTGGCCCTATCTTGCTCGCAGCATTCAAGAATTCTGGCAACGTTGGCATATCTCGCTTAGTTCATGGATTCGAGATTATGTATACATCCCCTTGGGCGGCAGCCGCCACGGCCTAGTTCGTCGCGTGTGCAACGGTCTTGTCGCTTTCGTCTTATGCGGACTCTGGCACGGAGCGGCCTGGAACTTCGTACTCTGGGGACTTTATCATGGTCTCGGTCTCGCCTTTTGTTCAAGCTACCGCAAGATGTTCGGTCCGGTTGGTGAACTTGCCGGCAAAGCAATGGATAGAGTGCCAGCGGCATCCTGGGCATTGACAACAGCATTCGTCAGCGTCGGATGGTTGCTTTTCTTCTATCCTGTCAGTCAAGCCTGGGATATGACCAGACTTCTTTTTTGCAAGACCTAGCGCCAAGTTCGGCTTAAATTCTAAATGCCAAACGTATTGTAGATACTGACAAATAGGCTCCCCTGCGCGCGCACCCCCCGGACCCAAACCTTCACCGGCTGATGCACACCCCAGGGGTTTCCGGCAAAGCCAGCTGGGGCGCTGACTGTAACACTATTTACAGTGGCAGATGTAACTGCGCAATCGAAGGGGCCGATCGTTACCTTCATATCAGTGGCAGATGGAGAAAAGTTGCGACCGAGAATGGTGACAGGGTACGTGGGTGGAATCCATCCGGCCGCTCCAGCGATCGGCGTAAAATTTCCGCCCAGCCCAGTGATTGCAGGAACAGCATCCATAGACAGTTTGAACTTTCCGGCATCAATTCCAGCCACCTGCACACTGCCTACAATCTCTCCTGTGCTAGTCAAATCTTCCGGCAGTTTCACAACTATGCGTTTGGAGTTTGCATCTATGCATTGAGCCGGTTTGCCGTCAACAAGCACAACATTGGCGGCAGGGCTAATGCAAAAGTTGTTACCGGTCAATGTAACAGCCTCACCAGGTCCAGCTGAAGTCGGATAGACAGACAAAACTTCTGGCTTAGGAGTCGTTACTCGCCAGCCAAAGGCTGCCCCCTTAGGACCTTCTGCCTGAATCATTAGTTGCAGCCCGCCCCAGGTGAGCTCGCCGCTGGCATCTAAAGACAAGGTCTTCGAGCTACCAAACTGTTGCTCGGTGACGAAGTTCATAGTCGGAGAACTGATACGCAAAACTTTGAAGCTTGGCGCAGTTTCGGTGCCGTTGTAGTAAGTTAGCCTCAGCGCTAACTTATCCTGCCCTTTTTTCAAATTGATTGTTTGACTGAAATTTTGCAGGCCCGCGTTCGGAGCAACGAACAGTGATGACTCATCGAGCGTGACGACGCCGCTATCAGCAGCAAAAGAAGGCAACGCACAGAAGGCAATGGCGCAAAAAAGAGACAAATCTCCTATCAAAGAATAGACGAAACTCTTCTGAAGCATTTTGCACTCCGGCGTCTTGTAGACGAATCAAGACGAATCACGACAAGTCACTACTCTACACCGGATCAATGCGTTATGAGGTCTTTGACATCCCAGATCAAATCAAGCTTTTCAAGCATTTTTGACTTCTGTCTGATTAGTCGCCACATGGGCGTGCTGATTTTCCTGCTGGAAGCCCTTTACGACTCCTTTTACAACTGAGGCATATTCGCGCTCGTTGTTGCTGGCATCGCCGTTCGGTGCGTAAACATGAATTATCTGCGAGAGGCTCTCCAGGTTGCGACCATGCACGTAATGGTTATCGATCAGGTTGTACCAATCCTTAGCACCTTCAGACCAGGTGTTATAGCGCCTGAACTCACCGTCTGTTCCAGCGGTTCCTTCACCCTTGATGTTACCGACACTGTGATTGTAGTGAGCATGTCCGTATCTTCCGCAAGTCGACTCTTGCAAGAAAAATCCGACGGCAACGGCTGGATCAATGTTGTGCTTGATTCCTTCATCGTAAAGGGTCTGGGCGAAACCCTGCTCTTTGGCGGCTGGAGAGCCTACATTCTCGAGAAATTTTTGAATTTGCTCGACGGTGCACGATGGTTGGTGACCATTGAGACAGATATTCAGATCGCCTGGTACTGGTGGTGGAATCGCGCCACTATCGCCAGGAGTTGGATTGTCGCTAAACTCACCTCTTCGATAACCGCTACTTGGCGCTTGGCCGACGTCTGCGTTACCAACTCGTTGATCGCCCTGGGGTACAGCCCCGGCTGGAGCACTGGGACCATAATCACTAGGTGACGTAGGTTGATAGCTCTGTTGCGGCTGCGGAGAACTGTCCGTGGGCTGAGTCGAATTAGGTAAATCCGGTTGTGAATTGAGAATATCGAGCCAGTACTGCGGGATCTTGGCGCTCGGATTGTCACGCTTGAAGTAGCCAATTAAATCTCGAATCGATTGTTTCTGAAGATCAGACGCTAACTTCTTTGCGTCAATCTCTGCCTTATTGCCTTCAATCTGAATGTTGACTTTG
Organism: Oculatellaceae cyanobacterium; assembly: GCA_036702975.1. Taxonomy (GTDB): domain Bacteria; phylum Cyanobacteriota; class Vampirovibrionia; order Obscuribacterales; family Obscuribacteraceae; genus DATNPX01. The sequence goes on along the minus strand of DATNPX010000030.1, from coordinate 216,896 downwards.
CCATCGGGCGATGGTGTCGTTTTGTTTGGATTGGGCACGAGCTTGCCGTCGGCGCCAAGGAAATAATCAGGCTGCGCCCCACTTTTAGCATTGTCGGCAGCACTTGTGAAATCGACACCTTTGGCATTAGCCAGAACAGGCTGTATCTGCGGCCAAGTCGCACTATCAGCGAAACTCGGCGGAGTCGATGCCGGTGAATCACTTACAGCTGGCACCAGCGAAGGAATATCAACGGCAGCCGACGCGGGCAGATCGCTCGTGAATGCTGCCGACGGACTCAATCCGTTTCGTACCAAACTTCCTGTACCAGGCTTTTGTAGTTGTGCCAATTCGTTTTGAAAAGCGGCCGAACTATCACCAGTATTAGTTAATGAATGTGCAAACGCACCATCGAAGCCAGTGGCTCGACTTACCATGGGAAAACGCCTCAATATGCAATGTCGCTGACAATGCCCCCCGCTACTTGGGCAATTGAAGATTACGCCCGAAGCAAGGCGCAGTCAATACGATCAGTGGGAGAAACCGCAGGCTTGAAATCTAAAAAAGCGGCGGTTCGTCCTTTTTTACAGCTTTGCCTTTAGCTCGGTCGGCTTCAGCCAAGGCTTTCTCACCTAACTGTTCGTATGCCTGTGCTCGATGTAGATAGTAGGCTTCGATCGGATAAGCCTTTATAGCGACAGAGAAGCTTTTGACGGCATCAGCGAACATCTTCAGTTTCATCTGGCACTGACCTTTGTCGTCGTTCCACTCCGGGTTGTCCGGTTCAGCCTTCAACCTCTTATCCACCTCAGCAATGGCACCAGTGTAGTCACCGGCAAGCTTAAGGCAGGTGAACAGTTGATTGAAACAACGGTCTTTGTATTGGAATCCGCCCATGGCTAGACCATTGCGATAGCTCGCAGCCGCTTCCTTGTATCGTTTCAAGCCCCGCAACGTATCGCCCTGCAACATGTAATTTACTGTCGTCGGCTGCATGGACAACATTACAGCCATGTCCTTCAGTGCCTCGTCTGAGCGTTGCAAGTGCGTGTATGCTAACATCCGCTGGCGATAAGTGGCCATGTTGTTGCCACCAACGGCGATAGCCTTGGTAGCGAGCTGCACAGCGTCACTGTATTTGCCACGCATATTCGCGACTGAGGCCAAATCCCGATAGGCGCGCCAGTTTTTTGGATCTTTTTGAATGACCGTTTTCAGTCCGTCAAATGCTTCTCTTGCACCAGGACTGCTATCTTCAGCTCCTTCGAAATCCAAAAAGGTTTCGGCATACATCATTCGACTCTCATTTGAAGCGTTCGGGTGGCTGCACACAGCTTTCAAAATCGCTCTTGCTTCAAGCTCATGACGGTTGCGAATAAAAAGCCGCGCTTTTCTCACATCGCTCTTATATGGATCGTTTGGCTCCTCCGGCGCAGTACCCTGGCTCACAACCGGCGCTTTCGCGCTTAAGCTGGGACTCGGTTTGGCCGGTGACGTATCTCCAGCACAAACAGGCAACGAACATTTGGCACCGACAACAATCACCAGTAACGATAGAGAAAACGCCATCCGCACGTCCTTCGGTCCAGGCAAAGCGAAAGCTGAAAAAATCTTATAAACAAATTTTATAGCCGGGTCAGACAGCATGGATGGGCGCATGATGTGATGATGTGGTGGACTAACAAAAAGCCTTTATGCATACGAGCATGCAAAGCCTGCCCGAACGAGAGAGCATACACATCATTCTCGGAATCGGTCAACTAAGAGGCTGGTTTTGCAGCTCCAAAATCAGCACCGACCATTCGGTCCCCTAAAAACATCAATTATTGGAGACCTGTACTGGAACAGGAAATGCTGCCGGCAACCGCACAGTAAATGTAGCACCGCGATGCTCCTCGCTCTCACAGGAGATTGAGCCGTTGTGCGCGTCGACGATCTGTTTGCACAGATAAAGTCCCAGCCCATTGCCCGGAGCATAGCCTTTGCCTGACTTGCCCTGGTAGAAACGCTGAAACAGTTTAGTTCGATCGCTCAAGGGGATGCCGGGTCCGGTATCTTGCACCTGCAGGTACACGTCTGAGTCCTTCCAGAGCTTGATCAAAACAGAGCCACCTTGGGGAGTGAATTTAATTGCGTTCTCGATTAAATTCTGGACGAGCCGCAAGATAGAGTTCTGGTCGGCCAGGATGGGTGTTAGGTCGTCTGGCAATTCAGTTTTAATCGAGATATTCTTGTCGGCTGCCAGTGGCCTAATCTGCTGGAGATAGCCGGAAATAAGTCTCAAGAAATCAGTATTCTCACGCTCAATTGCATGGACATCTTTATCGTAGCGATAGATTTCAATCAAGTTACGAATCATCGATAATAAGGCGCTATTGCTCTGACACAATCGCAAAAGAACATCCTTTTGTTCGGCATTCTGCGGACCCAGCCTCTCCTCCGCCAGCAACTGCAAAATACGGTTAGCCCCAATAAGCGGATTTTTCAGGTCGTGAGTGAGCATGGCCATGAACGCCTCACGCTCTTCGTACAAGCGTAAGCGTTCACTTTCCAGAGTCTGCTTCTGGCTCCTCTCGATCGCGAACGCAATCGCGCGCTCGAGTACTCGCATAGTAACATCGCCCTTGAGCAGATAATCTTGGGCACCCAGTTTCAAGGCTTCCAGCGCTAAGGTCTGGTCATGCCAACCCGTCATAATCACGATGGGCAACTGTGGCATAAGTTTACGCAAAGTCGACAAGCCGTCTAACCCATGGTTGTCCGGCAAGGAGAGATCTAAGAGAACCAGGTCGACCTTATTGGCACTGACAAACTTGAGCGCGTTGGCGAAGCGCTCTTCCGCATGAACCCGGACCGTCGCAAACGTACAATACTCCAACATGGCTGTAACTGCTCGAGTAAACGGTCTGGAATCTTCGACGAGCAGTACGTTTACGACCTCCCTATCTACACTCACAAATGTCCACCTCGGATTACTAACGGGACAGCTGAGTTTGAGTCTCAGTTTGCTCAGCAGCCCTAATCCCAGGGTAGAAGTCGCCTTGCAGTCCGTCAATCGCCCGACTGCGGTATTTGTTTTCACACTTGAGCGAATGAAGCGTTTCCAAAACGAACAAAGAGTAAGGCAATTGAGGCGTTGCTAGGCACCATAAGCGATGGCATGCTAGGCGGCAATGAACAACTGTACGCATAGCACTCGGCATAGTATCGTCCACCCATCCAGAGGCACGCCGGTACAATCCAGCAAATGTGCGATGTGAGGGAGGCTAAGCCTTGACACTTGAATACATCAAAAAAATAACTTCGCCACAGTTCAAAAATATATGTAGAATACTCTCGTTGTTCTCCCTCTTATCGGCATAAGAAATTTTTTGGCAGTGGCGAAGTGCTGGATGCTCCTCAACAACAAAATATAAGTGATACCACATTGATGCTCGAGTCGAAGGAGGCGAGAGCGAACAGCTGGCTTCGCTGGACAGTCATGCTTTCTGTCTCTGTCGGATTCTTCGCCCTGGCACAAGCGCTCATCACAGTTGCCAATCGTTTTTGGCACCCGCCTTTGAGTGTCTATTCTTTCGCCTGGTCCGCCAGCGATTGGTTGGCTACTGTCGGCTTTACCCTCAGTGCCTACACATTAGCACCCAAACACAGAGACACCGCTATCCTTGCCAGTACCGCCGTTTTGACTGTTTGGCACACCGCCTTGATACTAACGACTGCCAATCATCTGCTCCCTTCTGTTCTTTTGGTTGAAACGATACAAACAACCGGAATAATCGGCATTATTATCTCCGCCGCATTAGCCTATGCCCATCTCAAAGCCTCTGGCGTGCTTCGAAACTCAACAGCATACAACGCAAGCAAAAATGCAACGGAGTCAGAGACCGTTGTTTCAGGCGCTCACCCAGACCGGCGATTTGGTCCGGGCGACCTTGCACTTTTAGAACGAGAGCTGTGCAGAAACCAACTTCTACCAGGCGAGTATTTTTCAGCGATTCAATTTGCTTTTGCCGTTGAACGCGACTGTGATTTCGTGAACTGCAACGCCGAGCGGCTAAGATTCAATCAAATCGTTCTGGATTCAGCCATGCACCTTTATGTTTCAAACAAACAGGAGTCTATGTGGCTGCCAATTGCAAATGCGTTCAGGGGTTATGACCAACTGAACGACAAACAGCGCAAACTGTTAGTTGAGTGGGCTGTCGCAAGGCTGCCATTCTCCTGCCTGGCGGCACATTAGAAGAGAACGGATTAGTTGATTCGGTCACACCTTTGCAAAAAGCTGCCGGTATTGTCAGCGTAAGAGAACCAGACCGAATGCCGTTGCGGGTCTACGGTTAAAGTGTGCGCGCCGGCGGCGACGGGAAGATTTTGCAACACCCTAAGAGTTGGGCCGGAACAATCAACAACACTTATCACTTCCTTTTGGCGGCAGGCACAATAAATCCGGTTCAGCTCCGCGTCGAGTGCAATCTGATCAACTCCGGGTGGAATTGCGACTGAAGAGACCGATTTACCGGTCTTTAAGTCAATCGCGACCAAAAAGCCGTTGCCTCCAGCCGTATAAAGTCGATTTTGCTTCTCGTCAAGTGCCAACCCGTGAGGCTTCTCAGCGGGCAGGGTCGACCAGTCCGCCTCCACCTTTTGGTCTTTGGCGTCTATTACCACAACAGTATTTGCAGTTTTATTGTTCTGGAAGACTCTTTGGCCAGACGAATCGACCTCGACATATTCCGGCACACCACCAATATCGATTGTTTTTACGATCTTTCGAGAGGCAACATCAATCACCCAGACGTCTTTTCCGTCGTCGTGGTCTGCGTACAACTTATCGTTTTTAGGATCATATGCCATAGCATCGATTTCACCTGGAACCTTCACCTCCGCTACTGTTTTCAGTGAAACCGCGTCGATGAAAACCACTTTCTGTTCTTCGGCGTCACCAGCGAAGTAGTACTTATTGCTGGCTGCTACCCCCTGGCACTCACCCACCTTTAAACTGGCTTTGAGTTTGTCTGTTTTTAGGTTCAGCACTTCAAGGGTTCCTGACCCCTTGTGGCCAGCAAGTAAGCAATCCCTGCGAGCATCAACCATCATCCAATCGAATTTGCCGGCACCCCCGGGCATTTTGACGATTTTGCCAGCTTTCAGACTCGGCTTAACCGCAACCTCGTCATTTGCTCCCAAGGCAACACTGTTGTAGACCACCGATATCAGTGCAGCAAAAGACAGGGCTGCTGTAGAGCCCATAAACAGACGCATTGATAAAAATCCCCAACTAGACGGAAAGCCAACTCACTAGTTGACGCAGTCTAGAACAATATAGTGAATATCTGGTGAGGTCCATGCTAAGAAAATTTCTGTTCTAATTTATGCGCATCGTCGGCGGCTTTTGGTCTATATTGTCAGCGACGAATATCGGCAGCTTTATCTGCCTGAGGCATTTTTGCGCGTGCGATAGACAAAAACGCTTGTGAAAGCTCAAGAGTTAAGAGTGCCTTCTCAAAATCTGCGCACCAATGAAACTAAGATGACGAAGTACACGTTTATGTGTTTGGTCATCATTACAGCACTTATGTTCTTCCCGGCTCTTGGAGCCTTCGGCATCATGGACCCGAGCGATGGACTGTATGCCGAAGCCGCGCGCGAAATGATCGAATCGCAAGATTACCTGACACCTCATTTCAACTATGCACCATTTTTGGAAAAACCGATCTTGGTCTATTGGTTCATAGTAGCAAGCTTCAAAACTTTCGGCGTTTCGGAACTGGCGGCTCGTTTACCTGCTGCGCTAGCGGCTCTAGAGACCATAGGCTTCACTTACTTGACGCTTGGCCGATTTCTGGGGCAACGAGCCATTATTCTTTGTTGTTTGGTAATGGTCTCGAACTTACTCTTCGCCGTCATCGGGCACCTGGCGCTAACTGATATGGAGCTCACTTGTTTTACAACGCTTGCAGCGTTCTCATTTTTCCAGGCACTGAATTCACCTGAGAAAAATCCATGGCAGCCGTTGCTTGTCGCCTACTTGTGTTTGACGGCCACATTTTTGCTTAAAGGTCCAGTCATCATCATCATCGCCGCTTTCGCCATCGTAACCAACAAACTTGTCTTGAATCGCATTGATTCCCGGGTATCAAAACAAACTCTATGGCAATATCTCAGAAAACTTCAACCGGTAGCTGGTGCAGCGCTTGTGGGAGCCCTCGCTCTGCCCTGGTATTTCATCGAAAACGCAGCCACCAAAGGTGCGTTCTTTCAAGAGTTCATAGTGCATCAAAACCTAGGTCGCATAACAGGAATCGTTAATCACCTCGAGCCCTGGTGGTTTTATCTTCCCTATCTCGCCTGTGCCTTCTTGCCATGGACGTTGTTGGCACCAACGGCAATTAGAATAGTGCGAAGACTTTTTCTCAAACAGCGTCCTCTCAGTGACCGCAGCCGGTTGCTCGTTTTTAGCTTCACCTGGGCGCTGGTTTCATTCACTTTCTTTAGTTTGATCAGAACAAAATTACCCACATATATACTACCGGGAGTTCCAGCTGCCTGCATCTTCATAGGCATCGTGCTGGATACGATTTCCAAACGCCGCCTGCGACCAGGGAATCCGGCACTCCTCAGCTTCGCTTTGTTTTTTGCCACTATCGCATTTGGCGGAATTGCTCTACTAAAATCAAGCTACGAGCGATTGCAGGAGCCATCTGGTTCGGCGCTGCTTGGATTTACAGCGGCAGTAATCGTATGTCTGTGCTCGGCTGTGCTGCTAGCCAGGTATCTTACTCGCAGCAAGCGGTTTCCCGCCTTGGTGGTGGCAGGTTGCTGGACTATGTCGGTCATGCTGGCGGTGCCTTCTAGCTTGCTGCTGTTCTACAAACTCAAGCACGCCGATTTCCGAGAGATGGTGTTGCACTACCCGAACGCCAATTTGGCAACCTTCTGGCGTGATACCACAGCAGGAGTCTTCTATCACCAAAAGAAAGTGACGCTGGTCTCAACCATAGAAGACCTAAGAAACTTTCGCGAGAAGACACCCGGACCTCACATAATTATCGTCACCAAGGACCTGATTCCGTTTCTATACTTAGAGAGCCAACAGCACGCGGTCCGTTGCATCGAATCACGCGGTAATATATCAGCCTTCGATCTAGATGTTCATAGTTAGACGCAACGAAAGTGATTCGGAGAAGTGATTGGGAAGAGCGACTCAGGAAAAGTGATTCAGGAAGGTGCTGGAGTAGACTCTTTCACTTCCTCATGGCAGTTTTGAGAGCATTGGCTCAGCAAACTGAATAGAACGGTCTCCACTCTGTTAACAAAACTCGACTCGACACTATCTTTCGGCGTGTGCCGACTAATGTGGACCGATGTTACGCTCTTGTTCTTAACGTCGTGCCCCGTACTTGAATAAATCAGGAATGGCACTATCTGATAACCCTTGGAGTTCATCTGCTTAACATCGCAAATCAGTTCGGAACAATTCAAACTGTCTTCATTCACTACGACTAAATCCACAGGGGGTTGGCGAGTAGACCGATCCCACTTCTCCGCATCGATAAAGTCCGCTTCCAAGAGCTCGAGCTCGCGATAAAGTGCTGTGCGCGTATCAGGATTTTCATCGACTACTACGACTTTTTTTCGTCGTGCACTCGAAGACAAAGCTTTCTTGACCGAGTCACTTAACGTACTTTGACTGAACGGTTTCTGCAACCAGTCAACGATCCCGTTCTTGGTCGCACTATCTGCTTTCTGATCTGAACCGGTAATTACTATCACTGGCATTGATGGAATATTTCGTTCTTTCTCGGATTCATGCAACCGCCTCAAAAATTCCAACCCATTTCCATCTGGTAGTTCGACATCCAGCACAATGGCACTTGGCGTAACTTGCTGCAAGCAGTCTCTCGCCTGCTCTAAGGTCAAAGCCTGCATACAAACGTAGTTCTGACGTTCCAGGTTAATCTTGAGAAGACAAGACAGTTCGTATTCGTCTTCTACAATCAAGATTACATTTTTGCTTGCATCCACGTCAGTACTGGCAGCTACTGGAACCACATGTGGTGCAGGCTTGGCCACCATTCCAGTTTCTGGGAAAGCAGCCTGACGATGAGCCACTGGAAGCGTAAACCAAAACTCAGTGCGCACGTTTGGTTCACTCAAGACACTGATTTTGCCACCGTGCTGCTCCACAATCTCTTTGGAAATGGCGAGCCCCAAACCTGTACCTTCCTTCGCCCGTGTGTCGGATGAATCAACTTGCTGGAACTTAGAAAAGAGCTTAGGCAGGTGTTCAGCCGGAATACCAGCTCCACGATCTATCACGGAAAAACGAACATTGTCGTTTTCGACGGTAGCGTTAACTTCTACGGCCGAATTTTCGGGCGCATATTTGACGGCATTAGAGATCAGATTGGAAAGCACCTGCGTTACTCTGTCTTCATCGATCGACAGTTCCAACTGCAACTGAATATCTGATTCCAGTCGGACATTCCTGCTTTCGGCAAATCCTGTCATGGCAAGCACAGAATTTTTCACAAGGTTGCTCAGTTTGACGTCGCTCTTATTCAACTCAAACTTTCCTGCCTCAATCTTGCGCAGGTCTAGAATGTCGTTAATTAAGCGTATCAGGCGAGTTGAGCTCTTTTGTGCAATATCAATCAGTTCAGTCGCCTCATCGGTACCTTGTTCGACTATACCGTTGGCAATGAGAGCGAGTGCACCTTTAATAGACGTGAGCGGCGTCCTCAGTTCGTGCGAAACAACCGAGTAGAATTCCGACATTCTCTTCTCGACGGCTTTTTTCTCGGTTATGTCGCGGACAACAGCAGAGAGGGCAATCAACTTACCAGCGTCATCTCGAATAGGTGACAGCGTAACGGATACATCTAGCAATGTGCCATCAGGGCGGTCGATCAACGTCTCATGCGATTCAATCGATTCGCCTTTCATAACGCGAAAGAAAAGCGCTCTCTGAATCTCCATTTCCTTTTCTGGCAGATTGGGAGCAAAGACGTTGCCTATCATCTCGGCGGCAGTCCGTCCATAAAGCTTTTCTGCTCCTCGGTTCCACGACAACACGATAGCATTGCGGTCAAGGCTAAATATGGCATCCTGACTTTGTTGTACGGCTAGAGCCAGTTGACGTGCTTCTTGCTCGCGGGCACGCAACTGCGCAGTTTTGTCTTCGACAAGTTTTTCAATGGTGTTATTGGTATTTTCCAGCTCGGCGCGGTGCCTCGCCATATCGTGCATGTCTTTGACGCTGGCACTGATACCTTTGAACAAGAATATACATTCGATGACCACCCAGGCACCGTGCTCGAGGGCCCTTAGCGGGGAAGCGAAACTGATGCCGAAGACAGACTGAGGCCAGAAGATTCCACGAATCAGGTGGTCTAGCGTAATGGTCACTGCGGCTGAGACCAAAACCCGCCAATCTCTGTAGAAAGCGAGGAGCGCTAGTGAGCCAAAAACACTGAAGTGTGCCTCAATTCGACCACCGCTCAGGTGTATGAACAAAGCCGAAAAGAGCATCTGGCTGATGGCGATCACTTGCCTGTTGAGATACATGCCAGGCTTCATCAATACCAGCGCATTTGGAAACAGAGCCAGAGCGCCGCCAACAAAGACGGCCACCAACACATGCACATGGGTATGGTAATGCACCCCGCTCCAAGCATGTGGAGACACCAGCAAGGCTGTTAAAACTCCAGCAATCCACTCAATCAGCAGCAGTACCGCAAAGAGATGGTCAGCTTGTTGGCAGAGTTTTTGTTGATGCACCGCGAAGAGCCGCCGCGCTCTAGTTTCGATATCGGTGCTTCGGATATCCGTGTTTACTGTGGTTGTAGGGCTTGAAGATTCGGGCATCGCCTATTTAACTCTTGAATTACAACCTGCAACCAAAAACTGGAGCCGACGTGGCTCGACTACTTTCTCCCTTTAAAGCCGCAATTAGTGAGTCAGCGGAATCATTGTCTCCTTCGTGACCTCGAGAGGAAGTAATTCCGCCCGCAAAGACTAGTTTTCCATGCTGGTTATACAGCATCGTATAACCGGATGTTTCGGCACCAAAAGCAGTGGCAATCTTACTATCTGGATCGGGCACAAGTTGAACACCCGGAATCTCAGAGACATATTTAACAAGCCGCGTCGCTCCAGGTTGCGATTCGCCGACGCACTTAAGTTGCTTAGTTGTTGAATCTAAGTAGCTATTGGCGATATCCGCATAGATTTTCAATGGGGCGCGATAGTGGTCTACGACTTTGGCCAACTCAGTAACAGTTGCCATCGAGAATGGACACTGAGGGTGAAGAAAAACTACCAAAGTTTTACCCTGCTCCCCCAGTGATAGACGCGTCTGTGAAGGCCACCCCACCGCCAACGCACCGGTCGAGCCTTCTTCCATGTCATAGCGAATCAGATACCCGAAGCCGGCAATCGAACAGACCCAAAGGACTGCCAGGCTAACTAAAACGATGTGACCCTTTAATAACTTGTTTCTCAGTGTGTCCACAACCTTAAATTCATCAAGCGCAAACAGAACGAGCTTGCGCGCGATGGTAATCCTCAACGATAGATGCAATTTCTAAAGGCAGACTGGTCGGCTCAAAGGGCTTTGTTATCACGCCCGCGGCTCCGAGTTCGCGATATTTGAGCACCTCTGTATTCATGACCTTGGCGGTCATAAAGATTATGGGTACTCTTCCTTTAGTTCGCCGCACCACTTCTGGAAAAGCGGCGACACCATCCAGCTGTGGCATCATCACGTCCAATAAAATCACATCAGGTGTCTGCTGCTCGAGGCTCTCGAGCGCAGCTGCCGCTGATGCGCAGGAAATCACCGACCATTTACCAACCTTTGTCAGGCTGATCTCTCCAATTCGCCTAATGCAAGCATCATCATCAACGAGCATGACTTTGTCGATAGCCAAAGTGACTGTCCTCCCAGGCTAAGAGCCAACACACGCAATCCGCTTATCTTATTGTGCATCGTGGAGGCAAATCTGTTGTCACTCCCTCGGCTATATGCTGGCCAACCTCGAGGTTGATTTTCTCATCCCCTGTTCGGGTTAGTGGGCAAACTCGCGCCGCAAATCGGTCTCGAGCGAACCATCGCCCGAATACGTGTTGGCGTGAGATTTCAGGTTAATTTTACGGCTGCTTGAATCGATAGAGACGAAGGTGAACTTTCTCCACCGTCGCCAATCCCTCTGGAACGATGGCGCTTATGTACTCAAGAAACGCCTCTATCTTTTCAGGTTCATCGACCATCTCCACCACCATCGGAAGGTCCGTCGATAGGTCCAACAGCTTCACCGTGTGAATCTTGCTATGAGCCCCGTAACCCTCGACGGCACGCATCACCGTCGCTCCGGCAAGCTTGTGGTCGCGAGCTTGCCGCACTATCCATTGATATAACGGCACGCCATCGTGCTTTTCAGATTCCCCAACGTATATCCGCAGCAGTGACCCATTTTCAGGCAACATGACTAATCCTCAGAGTAACCGACCGATGATCCATCCCAACCAAACAAAAAGCAACCCGAGCACTACCTGCAAAACGGCATTGGCCAATGCGTATACGACTTGTCCATCACGTAGCAGCTGAAACGTCTCAAATCCAAAACTGGAAAATGTGGTGAAACCGCCCAGCACACCGACAAACAGAAAAAGCCGCGCCTCTCCCTGAAATAACCCTTTCGACTCAGCCAAAGAGCCAAGCACCCCTATCACCAGGCAACCCAACATGTTGACGCAAAAGGTGCCTATAGGAAAAGTCCAGCCATTAGTTGCGTTTTGTACCGCCGGTCCCATTAGATAGCGAAGAACCCCGCCAATTCCAGCGCCGACAAATACGATCAGGTAGTTCATTTCAAATGCCTAGTCAAATACCTAGATTCAGAGGACTGGAGCAAAAGTCCTTGAGCCTTGGGTATTATGGCGCATCCAGCCTATAGCTTCAAAGGTTTGCCAATAGCCTTTTCAAGGTCGGCCCAGGCAGTCTGATATGCCACCACGCTGTCAAAATATGACTGCAAAGTCTGCTGGTATTGCTGCTGAGCAACTATCGCGGTGGCAAGGTCAGTCGCTCCGGTCTCATATCCGCGCCGCGCAATTCTAGCTACGTCTGCGGCTGTGGGCAAAAGGTCTTTTTGAAACAAGAAGATATTGGCTCTCGCCACCTCGACTTCACTGTAGGCGCTGGCGACATCGGCGGAAACTTGGCAACGAAGTAACTCCTCATTACGCGTGGCTTGTTTAAGATTGCCCACAGCTTGCAGTAACTCACCCTGGTGTTGATAAAAGAGCGGGTTTTCGGCGCTTACGGTCAGGTATACGCCATTTCCTACCGAGTTAGGCACCGCCTGCAAGCCCGGAGGCTGATGTTTCGAAAGGTGCATATACTGAATGCCGCTGCCGACAAACAGATCGGGAATGCGCTGAGCTTTTGCCAACTCTACAGCCTTTTCAAAGACAAATACTTGTTGCTTGGCGGCTCGCCAGTCTGGGCGTGACGTGCGAGCAGTCTCCATAAGCAAAGAGAAGCTCGGCAAAAGACCAGCCGGCGAGGGCACAATATCTGTCTGCTCGGTGGAGAGTTTAAACAGCCCGTTGTCCTCGACGTCTATTACCTCAACATGCTCTGGTGTCTCGCCGATAATCAGCCCCAGAGCGGCTGAATCTTGCTGTAGCCTTATCTGCGCCTGGTTGCGCTGCGTATCGAATTGATTGACATTAAGCCTGGCTTGAAGCACTTCTGTCTGCGGAGCCTTGCCTGCAGCAACACGTTTTTCGGCAATAGACAGCAGTTTGACGCCGACTGCGCGCTCTGATTCGACTAGTTCAGCGTACGCTTCAGCGGCAGCTTGCTCTGCATACGCTCGCCGCACGCGGTTGTGAACATCGAACTTCAGGGCATCAAGCTGTACTTCGGCCAGAAGATACTGCGCTTTCGCCAGCGCAACTTTTTTTGTTCGTTTGCCCGCAGTCAGAAATTGCTGTGTCCACTGAAACTGCTCGTTTTGACCGGTAAGAACGGAAGTAAAGGACGGACCGAAACCTTCCTGCAACTGAAACTGTGGATTCGGAATGGCACCAGCAATGGTGACTTGAGCTCTAGCAATCGGCAGGTTCCAACGTGCCGAAACGATCTCTTTGTTGTTAAGCTCAGCTCGCTCCAAGCACTCTTTTAGTGATAAAGTCCGCACCGGGGCTGGACTTACGACAATCCCGGTTTGCAGTTGCGGAGTCTGCAAGGAGGCTTGAACGCCGACGGGATTTTCAACACCGACTGATGAAGCTCGCGAGGACGGGTTCACAGCCAATGGTTCGCTAGAATTGGCAGCTTGAGTATTTTGCGCCAGACAATATGGCTGCCCTGAACCCCAAAAAGCAAGAGCGACTATCACAGCACTAAGCATGGTGCCCATCTGGTTTATTGATCTTAAAGTTACCGTCATCATAGTCTGAGTCTTATAGAAGCGGAACACCCATGGCCTTCTCCAGATCAGACCAGGCGATCTGATATGCCACCACGCTGTCAAAATATGCCGATAAGAGCTGTTGATATTGCTGCTGGGCAAGAATGGCAGTCGCCAGGTTCATTTTGCCGAGCTGATATCCTCTATTGGTCAGTTGCGACACGCGAGCCGCGGCGGGCAGCACCTGTTCTTTGTTGCGGCGCATGTTATTCCTTGCCACAATCACCTCTTCGTAGCCAGTCACGATATCTGTCGCGATCTGCGCTCGCAATTGGTCATTCTGCCTGAGTTGCTGGTTTAAATTGGCTCTAGCCCGCGCAAGCTGTCCTTGATAATGATAAAAGATGGGCAGCTCTTGTTGATACATCCCTTGGTAGCCAGCCTGCTGTGGCACCTTATCTTGATTTATTACCGGTGGAGTTCGTCCCGACTGCGCGCCACCGCCGTTAACAAGACTGCCGTAATAAGTTGTCTGGATCAAATTGGAGGATGGATTGGGATTCTGAAAAGTCTGAACGAACTGCGAAGCACCAGGATAAACAGACTGCAGGTAAGGCAACACGCCGGCCGGATCGAAATAGCCATATTGGAAAGCCTTATAGGTGCTAAAGAAATATTGGAAGCCCAAGATCGGATCGGGGAAACGTTGACTTTTAGCAAGCGCCACTCGTTTGGAATTTGCATAGGCCGTCTGCACCGCAACTTTCAAATCATTGCGTTTCTGATAAGCAGCTGGCAAGAGCTTCTCAATCGATGGCAAATTGCGAATCGGTTCTGGTACCAATCCGTCATCGACAGTGCCAAACTTGAAGAGTCCGTTCTCTTCTACGTTATAGATCTCACCAGCGTTAGCCGCTCTTCCCAGTAGAAGAGCCAACGCGGCACTGTCTTGCACCAGGCGTCCCCAAGCTTGATTGCGTTGAGCGTCGAATTGCTGAACACTAAGCTTAGCCTGCAGTACTTCCGAACCTGGGGCTTTGCCGGCATCGAATCGCATCTTGGAAATCTCAAGCAGTCGCACGGCAATATTTCGTTGCGCCTCGAGAACATCGGCATAGGCGTGAGCCGCTGCAAGCGCAGCATAGGCTCGGCGCACACGGTTGTGTACACTAAACCTGACCGCTTCAATCTGAAATGCACTCTCCAAATATTGTGCTTTGGCAACGGTAGTTCGCTTGGTTCGCTTGCCTGCGATCTGGATCTCTTCGGCCCAACCAAATTGTTGTCCGTTACCGGCGACAATATAGCGGTAGCTATTGCCAAATCCATACATCATGCTGAAAACAGGATTCGGTATCGCTTTTGCAATGATGATACCGGCCTGGCTTACAGTGAGACTGGCGGTAGCAACTTGGATCTCTTTGTTGTTTTGGTCGGCGATATCAAAACACTCCTGCAGTTTGAACAACCGGCGTGGAGTTGATGCCGTCGCGCGACCGAGCACATAAGGATTATCTTCGTTAATGATGGCTGCAGCCGAAGCACTAAGAGACCGCACCATATTCTCTGCTTGCTCGTCCGGTCCGCGCTTCTCGTTCGACTGAGGAGCAGCGGTACTACTGGTCGCCTGCGGGTTGCCACCACTGGCGGAAGAGTCGACTGCGACAGCCAAGTTGTTGGCGCACTGAGCCGGTCTTACTGCGCATAAGAGCGCCAGCAAAACGCCTGCCACCAAGCGTCCAAATTGGTTTGTCGTAGACAGGCTCCCCTTAATCATAGATTGAGCGAGACCCCAATCGCTTTCTCAAGATCCGCCCACGCGTTCTGGTAACTCACAACCGCATCAAAATAACTTGAGAGCATCTGCTGATACTGTTGTCTGGCCAGTATTGCGCTTGCCAAGTCAGCCTTACCGACTTGATAGCGACGGAAAGCCTGTTTGGCGACGATGGCAGCCGCGGGCAGAAGTTCATTTTGAAATTTGAAGATATTGGCACGACTGCCGACCACCGACTCATAAGCGGTCAAACTGTCAGTCGCGATCTGCGAGCGTATCTGTCTCATTTGATCGAAGTCCTGGAGCCAGGTGGCCTTGGCTTGTGCGACTTCGCCTTGATGTTGATACCAAATTGGTGTTTCAACCGTCACGTTGAGATAGCAGCCCGGCACATTCGGCGTCGGAGAGGCCTTGCCGGTATTCGGATTATTGAACAGGTTATATGGCTGAAACTTCTTGAAGATGGTGAACTGATAACCACTATCAATGAATACATCAGGAATGCGCTGTGCTCGAGCAAGGGTGACGGCCCTGCGATCGAAAAATGTCTGTTGCACCTGCACTCGCATGTCCGGACGCTCACTATACGCCAACGGAATCAGCTGATTGAGTGGCGGTAAAGGTCTGGCCGGAGAGGGCGCTAGATCAGTCTTTTCAGTGGAAAGCTTGAAGATACCATTGTCGTCCACATCGATAATCTCGATGGCGTGTGGAGAACCGCCAGTAATCAAAGACAATGCGGCCGAAGCCTGCTGTAAACGAGCTTGTGATTGATTGCGCTGTATATCTAGCTGCACTGCGCCTAGCTGAGCCTGCAGAACATCAGAGCGCGGTGCCTTCCCGGCATCGAAGCGATTCTGAGCGATTCGCACCAAATCTAGTGCTACCTTACGTTGCGCTTCTATCAGCTCTTCATAGGCTTCGGCAGCAGCTTGTTCAGCATATGCACGTCGAACTCGATTGTGCACATCAAACATCAACTGCGCAACTTGAAACTGCGCGACTTTGTAGTTCGCTCGCGCTACGGCTAGTTGTTTGGTCCTCTTGCCTGCAGTCTGCAGATCAAATTGCAAACCAAACTGTTCAGGCTGACCGGCAATGATATTTCTCCACTCCGGTCCCCAACCAAAGAGCAAAGTGAATTTAGGATTCGGTATTGCACCGGCGATTTTCACAGCCGCTTGGGCAATGGGAAGATTGGCTCTGGAAGACGCTATCTCTCTATTGTTATTGAAGGCGTCCTCGATGCAAGCGCGCAGGCTTATCGTTCGAGTGGGCTCGACAGCACTGTCGGCCTTGGTAGCGGATAGATCGATCGTTTGATTGAGCGGCATCGGAGCAATAGTCGTAATCGGCGCATTTTGTACCGCGCTAGAAACTACGTCCGACTGACAGTAAGCCGGTAGCGAACAAAAACTCAGAAAACTGATGATTGCTAGCAATTTCTTCATTTGCTCTCTGACTTCTTTATCTAAGGTCCAATCCTGGCTTCATCACGAAGAGCAGGCAACGTCACGCCTTCGAGTTCGCTTTCAGGAATCTTCTGGAAGGGCTGGCCAGTAATAGCTTTGGTTTGAGCCGGCTCTTGCGCACGTTGTCCGGCGGCGGTGCGCATCTGGCTCATCAACTCCTTCTCTTTCGGTAGCGCCGGCACTGAAACAGGCGAAGCATCGACAAGTGATGGGTCGATAAATGGCTCTCTATCTGTCTTCATAGGAACACCCAAATTGTCGAACACATGCCAAAGGAATCGACCAGCAGAAGGTTTCTTCTCTCCCTGCGCGGAGGCTGCGCGTGCGGCAAAAGTAGAGAGTGAGTTCTCATGAGGTTTCAAACTGTTCGAACGCATGTCGAAGTAAGATTCCAATGAACCGCCTTGTTCGGATGTGTTCGCATTTTGGTCGATTCGCTCTCGCAAGAGGGGTTCGTTTAGTGAGCCAGGCTCCGGCAGTGGCAAAGAGATGGAACTATTTGCAGGAGTAGGAATAGCACTGTCAGTGGTGCCAACAGGGGAAACCGGAGCGCTAACTTGTGATGTTGTGCTCGGCTTAGGCGAAGTCGGCGGCATAGATGTCGACGGCATAGATGTGGTGATGTTTGCATTCGACGGGCTACCTGCATTCACGTTGGCTGCGTCTCTGGTAGCGGCAGTGGTGTTAGTCAGCGCCTTCGGCACAATATTTTGTTGTGCCATTACTGGGCGCACAGAGAGAATGCAGGTAAATGTCACCAATAAGGAGAGAGCAGGACATCTCTTGCCAAAACTGAAGGAGCGCAGATGCATCCGCGTCCAGGCAATGATGCGGCTTGCTATCGACAAATCAAACACGTTAGTCTTTTCCCTCCGCATCTTTCATGGCCGTACCTAAGAGTTGAAGACTACCTCCGACAACAACTTGCTCGCCTTGCTTAAGTCCAGACTTAATTTCGATGCCATCGCTGTCTTCAATACCGGTTGTTACTTGCCGCTGCTCGAAAGTGCGTGGAGCGATCTGGACAAATGCAAATGAACGTTCTCCCCTCTGCATCACTGAAGCATGAGGCACACGCAACAACTGCAACTGTGCAGCGGCGATCTTCATTCGCGCAAACATACCCGGACGTAAAAGCATTGAGTTGTTTGAAACATTTGCTCTTAGCGGCAACGTTCGCGTAGTCGTGTTGACCGAATCACCCACCCAGATAATTTTTGCAGGAAAGGTCCGACCGGGAATACTGTCTATTGTTACGGTAGCCTCGTCTCCTTTATTGACCTCATGGATGTCCTTCTCAAACACGTCTGCGAAGAGCCAAACTTGCGATAGGTCAGTAACAGTGAAAAGTTGTTTGCTGCCATCGTTCATTTCACCAGGGTTGATGGCGCGTTCAATCACTAATCCATTCATGGGTGCTTTGATAACAACCCAGGGATCGATCTTGCCCTGAGCAATTACCTTACGCGCCGAATCCGGCGGCGCCCCAAGTAAAGTCAGACGTTCTTGCGCTACTTTTATATAGGCAGCCAGCTTCGCCTGAAGAGCAGCTAAATTCGCTTCGTCTTTTTCTAAGGCATTCTCCGCCATTTGCAGATCTGCTTTTGCCGAAACCTGTTCTTTGAATAGAATTGACTCGCGCTCGTAAGTTATGCGGTCAAGTTTTAGACCAACCTCTTGTTGCTTGATGTCTGCTTTAACCTGCAAGACATTTTGCAAAAGGTCTGATTGAACCTGACCGATCGCATCCGACTTTATGACTGCCATTACCTGGCCCTCTTTCACGACATCACCAAGTCGTGATTTCACTTCTACGGCACGCCCGGCCGAGGGAGTAGAAACAAGACGCGAAAGTTCAGCATTTGGACCAACCCTGCCCGGGGCGAGAACTGTGATATTGACGAGACCTTTCTTGACCGGCGTGGTCGACAGTTTGATCTCTTTCATCTGGGCATCGTCTAGTGTGACAACTACATTTTTGCCGTCAGAGGAAGAACTGGCAGCTACATGGCTTTGTCCACTTATTTTATTTGCTGTTCGCTGCTGCGGAAAAATCGATACTGTCTGAGCGCTGCACGGTGGCACCATGGAGCATCCGGTCACCGATAGCGACACCATGACTAGTGCAATTATCGATACAACAGTAGAAGCCAACTTCGATTGACTTGAATTGGGCATGGCGCGATCCTTGTTGAACAAAATGTAGAGTGCAGGCAACACAAGCAAGGTGAGGACGGTGGCGGAGAAGAGACCACCGATAATGACGATGGCGAACGGACGCTGGGTTTGAGCTCCAATACCTGTCGAAATGGCAGCAGGACACAAACCAAGCATAGCTACAGTTGCCGTCATTAACACAGGCCGCATTCGATTGAGTGCACCATGATAAGCAGCTTCCCGCACGCTCATTCCTTCATCGTCGCGTAACTGATTGATGTTGCTGATCAAAATCACTCCATTTTGCACAGCCACGCCAGACACAGCGATGAATCCAACTGCTGCAGAAATGCTGAAGTAAGTCTTTGATAGCAACAAAGCCGATATGCCTCCGATCGCTGACAGTGGCACCGCACACATAATCAAAACCGCCTGCTTCTGCGATCCGAAGGCACCAAGCAAAAGCATATACACCAGAAAGAAAGTTATTGGCACGATGAAGAGCAGATTCTTGGTCGCTTCCTGTAGGAATTCATACTGACCAGCCCAAACATGGTTGTAGCCTTCCGGCATAGTAATCTCTTTTTCAATTCGCGACTCAGCCTCACGAACAGCTGAACCCAGGTCACGTCCCCGTAAATTGATACGAACGTACATCACACGTTGATTGCGCTCGCGAGCAATCGACCCCGCACCAGAACCGTACTTGATCGTACACATCTCGGCAATCGGAATGGCGGTCATTGGACCCGGCGGATCGATCAAGATATTGTCAATGAGTGCTTGTTCTGAGTTGCGATATTCCTGAGAAAATCTCACACGCACGGGAAATCTGTATTCACCATCGATTAGCTTAGTGGCAACCTGACCGCCGACGGCGGTTTCAACAAGACTCTGAATATCCGAAGCATTGACGCCGTAACGGCTACACTGGTCTCTGTCAATCTCGACACGATACTGTGGTTGTCCAATCTGTTGAGTGTTGGCAACATCCACAAAACCTGGAATTGACTTGACTACATCCGTCATTTGATTGCCCAGCTTTTGCAAAACATCGATATCCGGTCCATACAACTTAATTGCAAGCGTTCCTTTAGCACCGGCCACTGCCTCATCCACGTTGTCTTGAATATACTGAGAGAAGTAGAGAAGGACGTTCGGAATAGCAGAAAGGTCCTTATTCATTGCATTGATCAGCTCCTGGCGATTGCCATGAAATTGCGGTCGCCACTGCGCTGCCGGTTTCATGTCCAGGAACATTTCATCGTTGCTGAAATTATTGGGATCGGTACCATCATCAGGACAGCCAACCTGACTCGTGACGTTGCGCACCTCAGGATAAGTGAGAATTATCTCGCGCATGCGATGAGCCACCTTCACAGCCTCTTCCAAAGAAACTGATGTCGGTAGGATGGTAGCCCGCAGCCATATGTTCCCCTCATCCAAAACTGGGAGAAACTCAGATCCAACCTGTGTTGCCAGAGCACCTGCTGCCAGTAAAGTCGCTACGGCAACGCCAACGACTAGCCAAGGCGCCTTGAGAGCAAACTTCAAAATGGGTTTGTAAATAAACTGCCCAACTTTGATAATCGGACTCTCTTCGTGCGACAAACGCCTGCGCACAAGAAAGATACCCACCAGAGTCGGAATTATGAATAGAGCCGATAATGCGGCCCCGACCAAGTGGAAGCCCATAGTGAAGGCCATCGGTCTGAACAACTTGCCGGCAACGCCACCAAGGCTCATGACGCCCCAAAAGTCAGTGGCAATAATAATGATTGAGAACAAAATCGGAACAGCCACTTGTTGCGCACACTGCAAAACGAGCGCCTTGCGTTCCTCACGCGTCGCTTCATGTGGCAGTGCACTCAATTTGGCAAAGGCGTATTCAACCATAACTACGGCACCGTCCACGATGATCCCGTAGTCGATGGCTCCGAGGCTCAGTAGATTCGCTGATATATGGAATGTCTTGAGCAGTATCAAAGCTACGGACAAGGCAACCGGAATTGCAACCGCAGCAATGAGTCCGCTTGTGAGATCGAAAAGGAATACAATCAGCACAACGACAACGAGCGATATGCCTTCCAGAACGTTGTGACCAACTGTGTCGAGCGTGTTGTCGACTAGCTCCTGACGATCGTATAGTTTTTCGAGTTTTATCCCTTCGGGCAGACCGGCTTTAATTGCAGGAAGTCGCTTTTTCAACTCGGCGACTATCTTGGAGGCGTTCAAGCCCCTCTTCATTAAGACAATCCCCTCAAGTGCATCATCATCTTCATTTTTGCCAAATTGTCCGAGTCGCAGACCCGGTCCAATATCAACTCTAGCAATGTCTTTTATTTGAACAGGAACACCCGTATTGTTTGGGTCTGTTCCGACAACTACCTTCTCGATATCATCGACACCACGCAATAAGGCCAATCCACGCACCACATACGCACTACCATTGTTTTCAATGTAGTTACCACCGGCGGTGGTATTAGAGTTTTGGATCGCTTGAAACACCTGCGTCAACGGAATGCCGTAGGATATTAATTTGCGAGCATCGATATTTACTCGAAAGTTCTTAGTCGGTCCGCCCCAACTGTTTACCTCGATAACACCAGGAATCTGTTTGAAAGCTTTCTCGAGCTGCCAATCCTCAATAGTGCGCCGGTCCATAGGCGAATAATATTTCGACTCCAGCGTATATCTATAGATCTCGCCGATACCACCTGAATCAGGATCGAGTCCAGGCTGTACACCCTCAGGCAGATCGGCCTGAGCGATACGTTCGAGCACTTGTTGTCGATTACGCAACTGGTCGGTGCCATCTTCGAAGACGACACTCACAACTGATAGACCGAGAATCGAGACCGAACGCATCCAAGATTCTCCGGGAATTGCGTTCATCTCTTTTTCTAGAGGAACAGTAACCCGCTTCTCAACCTCTTCAGCCCCCTTGCCCGGATAGAGCGTGATCACTCTCACCGTCGGATCTGTGAATTCAGGATAAGCTTCTGTCTCCAGCGTATTATGGGCGTACAACCCTCCCGCAAGAATGGCTACCAACCCTAAAAGAGTGATGATGCGATGACTATAAAAGTACTCGACGATCCAGTTAAGGAGCTTGCTAATCATCTTGGGTGGGATTTCTCTTGTGAGAACGGAGGATGCGGTTGTCAACAAAAGCAATGAAGCGAATTTTGCTCGATTTAGTATCCAATGAAATCGTTGAGAAAAGCATCGTCTCTCAGCAAAATAATCTTGTGCGGCATAAATAGTGCAATATGCGGGCTAGCCATGACTCATTTCAAGCGCGCAAAATCAAGTGATTTTTAAGCCTTAAGACCTATTCACCCAGATCGTCATTCTAAGATGGAAGTTGTGCAGTATTTGTGAATTGTCTGATGAGTAGCTGCATCACACGGTTACATATCATTGAAAAGGCTGTTGTACTTGACGCAGCCCAAGGCTGAGAAAGAGCGATTCCTTAACAAAGGAAGACTGGAAGCCAATAAACGATCATCCACCAGTGGATGCTAGTTTGGATCGTCCAGGACGTTTCAGAGAGCACTTAGCGTTCTCGACAGAACGTGGGCGGACCTAAACAAGGAAGAAGACGACGGTGAAGCTCGCTTCTTGAGAAACCAAGCACTCGGACATCTTGAAAAATCCCGTCAGTGGATCAAGAAGGCGATCGCCGATAAAGAATTCGACCGCCGCTTGTAAAGCGCACTCAACAAGCAAAATTATTTTCATAACTAAAAAATGGATAGACCAAACGGCCGCCGCCAAGGTCTATCTTTTTTTTGCTGCTTTTGACACCAACCGGTTAGCTGAAAACTCCAATTGAGCAGCAAATCCACAATCTCTACACAAATGATTTGGATAATTCGATAAGGCGTATTGGGCTAGTCGCAAATGGTCCGGCGGTAGCCATATAATACGCTTACTCATATCTGCCCTTCTTGGCGAGTTGGCAGTGAGAATTTGTTGCCCATAGAGGTGTCCTGTGATACTTACGATGCTGCAGAAAAGAAATGTGGTGGCATTTCTGGCTGTAGCTTTGTTGTTCTTCGGATATAAATGCCACGAACAGTTGGCGCTGGAAGCATATCCGGACATCGCCAACATGCAAGTTCGCGTCATTACGCAGGTGCCAGGAAAAGCGGCTGAAGAAGTGGAACGGCTGGTGACCGTGCCTGTCGAAAAAGAGTTGAATGGAATACCACATGCATATCCACCACGCTCTATCTCGATCTTCGGACTGTCTGTAATCACCGTCGTATTCGAGGACATTCCTTCGAACATCGCCCGTCACTGGGTGCTGGAAAAGATTGGTGCAGCCGACATTCCCGCCAATATCACCCCACAACTAGATGTCGACGAAAGTCCTGTAGGCGAAGTATTCCGCTATACATTAGAAGGGAATCAGTGGTCTTCGCGTGCGAGAAAAGAGTGGGAAGACTGGTATCTGCAACGAAGATTCAAGTCCGTAAACGGCGTCGTTGACTCAAGTGGATTTGGCGGTCCAACCAAGGTCTACTGGATCGAGCTTGACCCCGACCGAATGAAAGCGCTGAACATCAGCATGACACAGATCGAAAATGCTGTATCTAGTTCGAACGCGTCAACTGGTGGCAGCTTCATCATACGCAACGGTCAGGACTATATGGTGCGCGGCATCGGTCTTTTGCGCTCAGTCGAAGATATCGAACATGTTGTGGTGGCTTCGAGCAAAGAAGGTCCGCCAATACTTATGTCTGAAGTTGCCAAAGTATCTATCGGTAATAAGATTCGTTTAGGTCAAGTTGGCAAAACAGATCCGCAAGGCAATGACGATGACGACGCAGTCGAAGGCATAGTGCTCATGCGGCGTGGAGAGAATCCTTCACATGTCGTAGACCGTATCAATGAAGTCTGGGACAACATCCAACAAGGATTGCCACCAGGCATGCGACTGGTGCCACTCTACGATAGAACAGCCCTGGTGCGAAAAACTTCTGAAACGATCGGACACAACATATCCGAAGGAATAGGGCTGGTCGTCTTCATATTGATCCTATACCTGTTCCAAATAAGAAGCGCGCTAATCGCCGCGGTCTCCATTCCGTTATCTCTTTGCACCGCGATGATTCTTTTAACACTCTTCGGAATTCCGGCAAACCTGCTCTCACTTGGAGCTATCGATTTTGGCATCATCGTCGATGCTTCCATCATCATGGTTGAAAATATTATTCGACATCTGGCTGCCCTTCACGAACACGGCGTTGCAGATCGAAACGAGATTATCCTGGCCATTTATCAGGCAGCCAAGGAGGTGGCACGCCCGATCTTGTTTGCCACGTCTATTATCGTTCTCACATTTTTACCGATTTTCACCTTCGACCAGGTGGAGGGGAAACTGTTCCACCCGCTCGCCTTGATTATGAATTTCCATTTGCTCGGTGGGGTCATTTCGGCGATGACAATCGTGCCAGTATTGTGCGCCATCGTTTACACACGAAAACTACCTTCAGAACGTCAAAGTCCGATCATGGTTTTCTTTCTCAAACTATATACGCCAATTTTGAAGTGGTCGATGAGTCACCGAGCGCTAGTCGCCCTGATCGGCATAGCGGCTGTCTCCTTTTCGGTTATCGGCGGCAGCACTTTGGGTGGCGAGTTCCTGCCACCATTAGAGGAAGGCAATATCTGGATCAGAGCCACAGTATTGCCGACCTCAGTCGCTCTGGAACAGTCGGTGAAAGTAGCGCATACTATTCGCCAAATTCTTCACGAATATCCTGAAACGACAAACATCATCAGCCAGGTAGGGACGCCAGATGATGGCACTGACCCGAACAACTACAGCAACATCGAAATCTTCGTAGATTTGCAGCCGAAGGAAAAATGGCGCCCGCAATTCCAAGAGAAACAAGACCTTGTCAACGCAATGAACAAAGAGCTCATGGAAAAGGTTCCCGGCTGTCTCTACAACTTCTCGCAGTACATCAAGGACAACATGGACGAGGCAATAGCCGGCGTCAAAGGTGAACTCGGTATCAAGATTTACGGACAGGATCTCGATGTTCTAAACCACATTGCCACTCAGGTTAGAGACATCATCATGAAAGTACCTGGAATCGTCGACGTTGCTAAAGACGAAATTCTTGGTCAACCGCAATTACTTATCTCCATTGATCGTATTAAAGCGGCGCGTTATGGTATCAACACCAGTGACATTATCGATGCGGTGCAAACGTCTATCGGTGGCAATATGATCACTGAGTTACAGGAAAATGACAGACGTTTTGGAGTCTGGGTGCGCTTCCAGCCGGCCTATCGCAAAGACGTTTACAATCTCGACAACATCTTGCTTGTGACACCAAACGGCAATCGCATACCATTGTCAGCCGTCGCTTCAATTCAAGAGAGCCACGGTGCCACTGCAATTCTTCGTGACAACAACTCACGACGCGTGGCAGTTAAGGCAAACATTCGCGGGCGCGACCTTCTCTCGGCAGTAAAAGAGGCACAAGAGAAGATAAACGCACAGGTGCATCGCCCGCAAGGATACACCTGGAAGTGGGAAGGACAGTTTGCGGCAGCACAAAGAGCTATGGGACGGTTGTTGGTTATCGTACCTGTCACATTACTGCTTATATTCATGCTCTTGTACATGACCTTCGGCAATGCACGCATTGCGCTCCTTGTTATGCTGTGCGTGCCACTTGCCACTCCTGGTGCGGTTCTCGCCCTCATGGTAACGCACACCCACTTCAGTATCTCTGCCGGCGTCGGTTTTATTGCGCTGTTTGGTGTCGCTGTTCAAAACGGTGTGATTCTAGTGTCACTTGTGGAGCAGCTGCGTAAACAAGGGGCCACGCTTCGCGAAGCCATCGCCTCCAGTGCGCTGACCAGAATGCAACCAGCGCTGATGACGACGACCGTTGCCGTGGTTGGTCTGATTCCAGCAGCGATGTCTACAGCCATCGGGGCACAGAGTCAGCGCCCATTGGCGTTGGTCATCGTCGGCGGTTTGATTCCTGGCGTCTTGCTGGCACTGATCGTCCTGCCAGCGCTCTTTGAATTTTTCGAACATGGATTCACAAACGCAGAAGAACCAGTTGCCGTCGGCGAAGGTTAAAGATATCTGCCTAGATTTTGGCGGAACGATTTGGCGGAACCGCTGACGCCTTACACATTCAAAAAAGAGACGGCTGGTAGCCGAAACTTTCAATAACTTAGGGTTTTGCCTAATCGAGTTTAGTCATGTCCCGATTTTAGGAATCAGCTCTCCCGGCAATCCTGAGACTAGCTCTTAGATTTTTCCATTTTTAAGAGCTTGATCTTTTTGCCGGAATCTTTCACGTATTCTTTGCCCCATTCTGTCATGGCTAGAATAACTGGCGCAAGAGTCTCTCCAAAACCGGTCAAACGGTACTCAACTTTTGGAGGAATCTGTGTGTAAATCTTCCTGCTGATCAAACCGTCGGCTTCAAGCTCCCGAAGTTGTGCGGAAAGCATTTGCGCGGTCACCCGCGGAAGCAGCCTGCGCAATTCACCAAATCGCACCACTTTTCTGTCAATTAAGTAATAGAGAATCAAAGACTTCCATTTGCCGCCAATAAGATCGATGGTGACTTCGACCGGGCAGAAATAGATTTTTTCGTTGTCTTTGACAGGCATTTATTTCACCAATAGTATGATTTTTATGAGTATATCAGAAACTTAGAAGTACTTGATTAATGCATACCTTATTGGATATTGTGCAGATGAGCCTTTCAGCGGAGACCTCAATCAGCCATGAAGAAAAAAGTATTCATTATATATGCCCATCCTGAACTGTCCTCGGTCACCCGTCAATTAGTGGAAGTGACGGCGCAAACTGTCGAAGAGCAGGGAGACGAAGTGATTCGCTCAGATCTTTACGCTATGGGCTGGAAGGCTGTTTTTGATGAGGGCGATTTTCCAGCTCGTGCAAATGCGGAACGCTTGTCCTTCATCACGGAATCGGGGAATGCGTATGCAACCGGCAAACAGACCGAAGATGTCATAGCAGAACAGGCCAAGCTTTTGAGTGCTGATGCCGTAATTATGCAGTTTCCTCTCTGGTGGTTCGGAGCTCCAGCTATCCTGAAAGGTTGGATCGACCGGGTATACGCCTTCGGATTCGCCTATGGCTATAAGAACGGAACCAACGAATTTCGTTATGGCGACGGCATCTTGAAAGGCAAGCGAGCGCTCGTATCAGTCACCACCGGTGGTTCTTTAAAAGATTACGGTCCGCGTGGCATTAACGGACCGATCGAGCAGCTTCTGTTTCCGCTGACTCACGGGGCCCTGTTTTATCCAGGACTGGAAGTACTTCCCACTCACGTTGTCTACGGCGCCGCCCACTTCAAAACAGCAAATGAGGTTGAGACGGTAAAAAAAGAGTGGCGTCGCCGGGTCCAGCAACTCTTTATAGAAAAGCCGATCCGATATCGCCTTCAAAATGATGGCGACTATGTAGATCGTCATACACTCAGGCACGACATTGCCCAAGGGCAGAGCGGGCTCATGGCACACATCGCGGACTAGCGGCCAGATTGCCTTAGCACTTTTGTGGTTCACCCTTTGGAGTTAGCGGCGATACAAGATCGCCCTAGCGAGTGATGCCAAAACCCCACATAGCACTAGGTTTTCAGACTTTTCCAATTGAGTTGTTGGTGTTCTCTGATTTTGAATAGAAGCATTATCCACGTGACAAGAGCAGAGGTACTAACGATGAAGGCATTTGATTCGCAGGCATCAATCGATGCTCCAAACCGGCTCACTACCTACTGGATCAACAACGTTCCTAGAGAATACGGCGAACTGAAAAATTTCGTTGAGCCGGAATCACAACCTCAACCAGCACAATCAGACGACAACCAAAGCAACATTTATGACCGGGGACGAACGCTGAAATCAGCACTCTACTGGGGTCCGAAAGAAAAGGTGGTGCAAGCCCCGGCGCCAACAAAAGCGTCGAGTGGGCCAACACCGGGAGCGCAACCGCTACTGCAAATCATCCAATTTATGAAGTCGGCAATTAAGTACGATCCAGCTCAAGCAAAAGTATTGCCAGTATAGACAAGCGAAAGATCAGTTCGACTCGCCGGAACATTCACAACTGAGCTCCTCGGCTAGCTCTCGAGCTTGTGCCAGTAATTTTTCCTTTCGGTCTGGCGCCACGTCGTTTAGATATGTCTCTAGCGCGACCAGCGGTGATGAAGCTGCAGTCTCGGTCATCTGAGGCATGCGAGCACGGCTCTGTGTCTGTACTATTTCAGGTTGGATTCGCAAAGAGAGTGCCTGCGAACAGAGAGCGCGCAAAGTATCTTCCAATATCAGGGGCATTTGCTGCTCAGTCGCCGTGTACTTAATGCGCATGACACATCCAGGAACAATCGACTTACCTATAGCTTTAGAGAGTTTCTCCATCGGATCGTTATCTTTGCTGCAATCCACTGAAACAGTAACAAAGGGTCGCGGATTTATAGAACAAAATTTGTGGTCAGTCTTTCCTCGCGAGATCGTTGCATGGACGAATCCTTTATCTTCTTTCTCCTCGCCAAAATCGACTCGCTCTAGACTGCCAGCGTAGAGCATAGTCGGCTCCGCCTGACGCAGCACCTGATATTTGTGTATATGCCCAAGAGCTATATAGTCAAGCCTCGAGTCGATGAACATCTCGGCGGGGAAAGTGAGCGTATATCCAATTAACAACTCCTGCTCGATTCCAGCTAAAGCACTATCAACCCCCATATGGGCGGTTACTACAGTCGGCAAGTCCGGATCGAGCGCGTCGTAGTATCCACGCAGGAGTGCTGTTATATGCTCGATCAATACACGGTCGAGCGCAGCTGACGGCAAACCTGCATATTTCTCGAGAGTCATTAGTTGGTGCCGCGTTATGTGTGGAATACCTATTAACTGCAAGGCACCATTCGCGGTGCGAAGCACCGTCGAGACGGGCTTATCAACGATAAGAATTCCAGGAACAGCTAAGCTCTGAAAAACCGACATCGCATGACTCGTTTGCGAACGCATAATCTGGTCGTGATTTCCGACTACAAGAACAGTCTGAATCGAGGCGTCGGACAATCTCTTAAGCTCTGCAGCAAAAAATTTTTGATATATGGGCTCGGGTGAAGCGTTCCGATAAGCGTCACCAGAAAACAAGAAGACATCCGCGCCACAGTCGATGGCATAGTCGACAGTCTTCTTGAAAGCCAGAACGAAATCTTCGAACCGAATGTTCAACCCGGTCGCGGGATTGATTCTTCCGTGCCCTTCGCCCGAGCCGAAATGGATATCGCTGACGTGAATGAGATTTATCGCCACATCTGCACCGGCTGACGGCTTGAGAGCCAAACCCTGCGGCCCTTCAGAAGCATTCTAGGCGATGTTCTTGAGGTTTGGACATAAATCATTTCGAAAAGGTAAAATATAAGCGCAGTAAATCACGAAAAATTCTGACACTATGCATGGTCATCCCACAATTCAAGCAAGACCGCAAGCGACTATCGTTAAAAATGTAGCTGCGTATCTGCATGTGGCATTCGTCGCATGCATGTTCGCCGAAGGAATGAATGCTTTTGCCGGACCGCTCGACAATGACTTGCAGGTAGCGATCATAAATTCCAAAGCACTCGGCAACAACGGTGCAAACGTACAGGCCAACAAAACAAACGCTATCGTTTCCACCTACAGAGCTACCGGTGACGATAACGACAAGTGCAAAATCAAAGCCATTCTTGTCGGCAAAGCCCTTTTCGATAAAGTGCCGACCCTTGTCTCGGTAGACATTAGCTTCATTGATCCGCAAGGTCGAAACTCAATTGGCATGAGTATCCAGAAACCAACGATTCAAGAATTCGCCAGAGGAAAAAGCAAAAAAGAGACATTGTTGAATACAATTTCAGTGCATCCTGTGGGAGCTCCGGTGGCAGCATCGCAAGCCCAAAGCTTAAGCTACAACAGGTCAGATTCGAAAAAACTCGTCGCATCAAGAGGCGGTTTTGAATATGAGAGGCGCGCCGACCACGCTGAAAGCATCAACATGTTGATCTCTCTGGAAAGCAAAAATCACTTAGGCATCAACACCGCCGCCTTGATTGAAACATTCAACGAAGAAGAGCGCTCTCGCGATATTCAGACATTCACAGCCGCGAACAATAAGTTGAATAATTTGATTGAAGCCTCGAATGTTCTTGTCCGGCAGAAAAACATGCAGGGTCGCGGACAAACAACATCACCCGTAGCCCCAGGTCCGTTGCAAGGAGAGCGAACCACCTTATGGAACTCAATCCAGAAGATGAAGATAGATGGCATAAATACAGCCGATCTAGAAAGTGCTTTTAGCAGCCTGGAAGCGGTAGTTGGGCAGAAAGATGAGGGATTCGTTCGACTGACTGTTCAGCAACTTTACGGACGTATCCCACAAAAATATCGATAGAAGACACGGAACCTAAATTGACAAAAACCGATCCATCAGGACTGAAAAAAGGCGACACTATTCAGATAAAAGTCGCATCTGTAGCACTTGGCGGCGACGGTGTTAGCAAAGATCGCGGACTGCCGATTTTTGTTGCATACTCAGCACCTCAAGACACAATCGAGGTTGAGCTTTTCGACGTTCGAAAACACTTTGCTCGAGCCAAGATATTACGCGTGCTGGAACCAAGCCCACAGCGAACAAAGCCGCCATGCGCGCTCTTTGGCGTTTGCGGAGGCTGCCAGCTACAGCATCTTGAATATTCAGAACAATTGCGAACGAAGCAATCGTTCCTCGAGCAAGCGTGCCGGCATATTGGCGGGCTCGAAGAAACTGTGGTACTGCCAACGATACCAGCAGAGAACGACCTCTTTTATCGCAATAAAGTACAGTTTCCGGTACGCAATCCTAAGAATTCGAACAGACTCTTAGCCGGTTATTTCAAGGCGGACTCACACGAACTGGTCAACATAAAGCATTGCCCGGTACAGCCGGGAATCATAGACCAGATCATGGAGCTGGTAAAAACTCTCTTTGAAGAATCCGGATTTCAAGCCTACGATGAACGAACTCATACCGGTTTGGTCAGGCACATAAATGTCCGCTATAGCTTCGCCACAAAGAAGGCTTTACTTACATTTGTCATCAATTCCACCAAGACTCAATTTTTCTCCAGACACTCCCGCACAATAAAACATAAATTGGAAATGATCGCCAAAGACTTGATGGCGTCTATCGAAGATGTGGCTGGCGTTAGCGTCAACTTCAATAGCGCCGAAGGAAACAAAATTCTTGGCGATGAGTTTTTGAGCATTGGCGGCGAAGAATATATCGAAGAGATACTTTCGAGCAAGCGAGCGAATGCACCACAAAGGCTTAGCAGTGGTGTTCGCTATCGTTTATCACCGGGCAGTTTCTTTCAAATCAATTCCGAGCAAGCGGCAAAGTTATTTGATGCAGTAAGGGATGCCGTCGGCGACACTCGCCCGAAGCTTTTGGTCGATGCTTACGCCGGAGTTGGCGCCATGGCACTTTGGCTCGCAGATCTAGCCGAGAAAGTGATCGCGGTAGAAGAACATCCGGCGGCCGTCATTGACGGGCGCTACAACGCTGAGCTCAATAATATAGACAACGTCGTCTTCGAGCAAAAGTCGACGGAAAAGGCTCTGGCTGAACTGATAAAGCAAAAAGTGACACCAGATATAGTACTGGTCGATCCACCTCGCAAAGGATTGAGCGAGGAAGTCGTGCAGGCTCTGCTCAAGCTAAATCCGGAAAAGATCATCTATGTCAGCTGCAACCCATCCACTCTTGCCCGCGATCTCAAATTATTCGCCACGGACCAGCCGGCTGACCTCGAAAAAGATGTGCAAAAAGCCGACTGTCTGGGGTATAAAGCAAAACAGGTACAGCCGGTAGATTTGTTCCCACATACCCACCACGTAGAGAGCGTGACGATTCTGGAGAGGCGCGGGCATGGTCTTATCAATTTGGAAGAGGCACGATAGCTCCAAAGAGCCGCCGCCCAACCTTGTTACCAGTCACCAGAAAGACGTATCAGCTGAAGAAGTGCAAGAGATTTGCGCCTCCGTTGGCTGGAGCAAACGTGATCCTGTTCTTATTGCCCAGGCACTGAACAATAGCCTTGCGGTCGTTTCGGTTTGGGACAAAGGCATGATGGTTGGATTCGCAAGAGCCACCGGTGATAAGGTTTTCAACGCTACAATTTGGGATGTAGTAGTGCGCCCTTCCTATCAACGGCTAGGCGTCGGACACCTGGTAATGCGGGAATTGCTAAATGAACTTGACCAGTACGAAATTCCGCTCATAACACTATATGCAGATCCCGGCACCGATGGCTTTTACAAACGATTTGGGTTCCTGGCTGACCCCTCGGGCGTGCGGGGCATGTTCAGAGAGAAACTGTAAAAACCCTTGACAATGGAGACTCTTCAGACTCCTGATGATGTTTTGAAAGTTTATGACAATGCTGATTTTGTCCACGTCAGCTGAATAATCTGCTATAAATGCAGTTCTTATATATATGGTACGGATAAACACGCCATCGCGCGGGGGATGTCATGAAAGTTATTTTGCAGCAGAATGTTCAGAAACTCGGTAAAGCTGGTGATGTGGTGGAAGCCTCGGACGGCTACTTCCGGAATTTCTTACAGCCTCGCAAACTGGCGATCGTCGCCACGACTGGCACTTTAAAGAAGCGGGAAGAAGACCTCGACATCATCCGCAAAAAAGCAGTGGCAACACACGATTCTAATGTTGCCCTCGCCGACAAGATCAAAGAGATAGGCTCCATTCGCCTGGAAGCTAAAGCTGGCGAAGGCGGAAAGCTTTACGGAAAAGTAACGACCAAAGAGATCGCACAAGAACTCTCGAAGAAGCTCGGCTCCACGATCGACAAGAAAGACATCAAGAGCACCGAAGATATCGGAGCGCTTGGTACCTACCGCGTTGTAATCAAACTAACACCAGAAGTCCAGGCTGAGTTGAGCGTTGAAGTTGCTCTCGAAGGTAGCCCTATCGTAGAGAAGAAGCCGGTGGCAGCCCCTGCCGCTGAAGCCGAGGCTCAATCAAGTGAAGCGAAAGAAGAAGTGGAAGCATCCGCTTAACACTAAACTCCGACTCAAATTTTGAAAAGAAGGCTCGCTAAGCGAGCCTTCTTATTTGCACTGTTGATTACCGATTGCCAAGGAAGTGGTCTGTCAGCCAGACAACTCGTATCCATTTACTTATAGACTATAGAGACTATAGATATGAACGCGAAGCGGCAATCGACACAGGTTGATCCAGCTGCAATTGCAGGGAACTGCCTGACTTAAGATTGATCTCTCGCCCCTTGCGCAAAAGCAAGCTGTCCGCAGCACCCAAACCAGCTCCGATCGCAGCGCCAGACCAAGCACCACGCCCGGCACCTCGACCACCACCAGCGATACCACCTATAGCGGTACCGAGCAAGGCTCCAGCGCCCAGACCAACGCCAGTTCTCACGCCGAGAGCCTTGAGTTTCGTACCACCGTTGTCACCGCGAAATTGATCGGAGCCGGCTTCGCCCATGGGATGGTATTTTTCCAGACCACCAATCAAATGAGCTGTAATGGGATAACTATGCCCATCAGGAGTTCTCAGTCTATAGAACTTAAGACCAAGATGACCAGAATGTCCCATATGTCTGCTGGCTTCAGCATTGGTTACTTGGCCAACGAGAGCGGAGCCGGCGGGGATTGTCGCCCCTTGCAGCTGGATGGAACGACTCAATGAGGCATGAACAGGATCGCCAGTCTGCGCGACTGCAGTGGAAAGCCCACCGGTAAGCGTCACGGGCAAAACGAGTCCGGCGGGCGCATAAGCGATGCGCGCTCGATATTGCACCCGGCTTGCAGTGTGTCTCGATTTACTTGAAGGGGTTGTGGTGGCTTCAGCTCTTACTGCAGAGGAGACACCGAGCGCGGTGGCAAGAAAAAGGGCAACTAAGTTCTTTGTTTCCACAACGATATCCTCATTAATCTGCGACCCGGTTTGTCACCACATGAGATAGACGTTGGCGGAAGAGCTATGTTTCAGGGTTGCACGGATTTCATTCGCCCACCCGCATGACAACACAATTTTGCTCGTAGCAGTCCCGCCTATAGAGCTAGAAATTGTCAACTTTATCTGCGGCTATGGACGGAGGATCGAACTTCTCAGTAGCGATCTCACCGCTTGCAGTCTTGCGAAGGATTTCGATCTTCTGCTCAGCCGATTTTAGAAAGCTCTCACAGTCAACACTCAGCTTCAGTCCCTTGTCGAACAACTCAAGTGCTCGTTCGAGCTTAACCTCGCCGTCAAGCTCACCAACTACTTTTTCGAGTTCGACTAGAGCTGCCTCAAAATCTAAGGTTTTTGCTTCGGTCATTTTGACGTCTCCTTACAGAAGTAGAACTCTAGTAGGTCGAGGGGCACACAACAAGGCGATTTATTCATCTTCAATCACCATCGTTGTGTGAAAAGAGCATCAGTTGGTGAGCGGCAACTTTTGATTTTGCCTTTGCTTTGTGACCACCGGCGCCGCGATGGCGTTCGACGGGAGGAGCCTTCGCTGTGTAGAGTTTGTCGAACAGAGGTTCTTGCACAAGAGGTTCAGGTGCATCGTTTATAGTAGGCTCGAAGGAAACTTCAGTCACCGATTCTGCTGCAAGCTGATTTGAGGTTATAACTTCTGGAACTGGCTGTGCCTCAAGCGCTGAAACAAGAGCAAAATTGGAAACAATCTCTTCTGTTATTTCGACCTTCGATCTTTCAGCTCTCCCCTCAATCACCGGCGCTGTCGGAACAAGATCTTTCACGAGCTCGGCGTTTAGCGCTGCTAGCTCGAGGCGCTCTTGTGATTTGGCACCAAAAATCGAAGAGACATTCGCCATATCGGCAAGGTCATCTCCAAAGATCTTCGCAAGCACATTGGGATCTGCAAGTTCGGGATCGAAAACTGCAGCGGCATTTGGTGCCGAAACTTCAACCGGCGAGGTTTCAATAGTCTCCTCACGGGCGGTGGCAGCGACTTCGGTAAATAATCCGCTCTCAGAAAACGGTGCTTCAACGACAGCGGAAGAGACAACAGGTTGCGTCAAACTTACTTGCACGCTGATACTTCCAGTTCGAAGAATGGCCTGCAGCTCATCTCCGGGTCGCACTTGGGCGGCATCGGTAACCACCGAACCATCAGCTCTCCGCAGGATCGCGAAGCCACGACTCAAGACATTAGTTGGAGCCAGTGCATGAAGTTTCTCATCCTTCTGATGCCATCTTTGTTGGAGCGATTTGAGAAGATGAGCCACGCTACGTTCAATAGATAGCTTGTAATGCTGAATACGCAGCTGATGCTGCTTCAACCTTCCCTGATATCTGGTTAGAGCATTGACCGGGCTCAAACGTTCCAGTTGACGCCGAGCTTTACTCACACGTTGTTCAACTTTAAACATCAACTTCTGCTCGAGATTTTTATACTTCTCAAGCAACTCCTGACTACCTTTGGCAACCAATTCAGCGGCCGCAGTTGGCGTCGGCGCTCGCAAATCAGCCACCAGGTCGCAAATCGTAACGTCAGTTTCGTGACCAACGCCTGAGACAATCGGAATCGGGCAGCCAGCCACCGCCCGTGCCACCACATCAGTATTGAAAGACCAGAGGTCTTCGATTGACCCACCACCACGGGCAACAATAATTACATCTATATCGGGCACAGCCTGCAGGTCTCGAATCGCTTGTGCGATCTCTTCTGCACTACCTTCACCCTGCACACGAGTGGGAGAGATGACGACGTTCACGTTTTTATTGCGTCGTGACAATGCACTGAGTATATCCCTCAAAGCTGCCGCGGCAGGACTTGTCACTATCCCTACCCGGCGAGGAATTATAGGAATAGGACGTTTGCGTGCAGGGTCGAGCAACCCTTCCTTTTCCAGTTGGGCACGTAGCTGTTCAAATGCTAGCTGCCATTCACCGATTCCTACTGGCTCTAGAGCAGATGCCACCAGTTGGTAAGCCCCTTTTGGTGGATAAATGCTCAAATTACCTTGAGCCACCAACATAAGTCCGTCTTCAAGTTTGAATTTGATCGATGCGTTGGAACTACGGAAGCAGACGCATGGAATTGTCGCGTCTTTGTCTTTGAGCGAGAAATACCAGTGCCCGGACGGATAAGCTTTCGCATTACTCACTTCGCCAACAACATATACGTTGTCGAAAACGCGTTCGACGACATCCTTTATCTGCGCCGTTAGCTGAGAAACCGTGAGAACGGCATGCGGCAGTTGTTTTGACTTCGGGCTCTGCAAACCTTCAACCTCTTCAAGGCCATCTACTTATTTAACGCTAGAACACGAGAAAAAGTTCAACGCGGAGATAATTTCTACGAAAGTCAGAGACTGGAAAGATTCTCTGAGAGCTCCAGCTGGCACGATCAGACATGCGTTGCATATAGACAATGCGGCGTTGACAAAAACCGGTGCAATTCAAAACGTACTGCGCATATTTCAAGACAGAGAACTGCACCGTCGACAAAGAATAAGCAAACAGAAAGAATAGGCAAACAGATAGATAGGAAGTTCGTACCCAAAATGCTCACACCAGGGCCCAAGGGAGCATCAAATTTATCCGCCCCTTTGTAGTCATCTTGTATGGTACACATACATTTCATTTGACGCCCGAACAGGCAGTACTATATATTGGTATGACATACAGATTTATGGTACAGAATTGAAGGGGGCATCGGAAAATGCACAGAACTTTGTTTTCTCCCGCGATGGTTGAGATCTTTCGTTCCTGTCGTCGAGCTTACGAAATTGCATACTCAAGATTCAGCAACGGGGACAGTGGAACGCCACTAGCAACCTGCAAGCGCTTCATTCTGAAAGGAATTGCCGAAATCAATAAATCAAAGATCTCAAACGTCAACCAAGTGCAAAAGTACATGGGCAACTGGCCGGTAGAAGAGTTGGAGCGGCAGTTTGGAGAGAAAGAGACAAATACTCGAGCATTTCTATTTGCCTGCA
Source organism: Oculatellaceae cyanobacterium (assembly GCA_036702975.1). GTDB lineage: Bacteria > Cyanobacteriota > Vampirovibrionia > Obscuribacterales > Obscuribacteraceae > DATNPX01. Next base: position 180,054 of record DATNPX010000030.1, on the reverse strand, counting down.
AGGCATTGTCGAAATACGTGGCAGCACCGTACAGACCGGCTGGTGCTCAAGTGGTGGCCGTTGGCTTGCGTTTACGCGCGAGAGTTGCGCACGTGAGAGTGTACGTCGAAGACACTATCGACCTCGTCCTCTGGTACCCAGAGCAACAAAGACTGGAATTGGTCGACTTTCAAACACAGCCGTTGAAGCGGCTTGATCCGACCTGGCCGACAACAAGTATGCTCTTCAAACAATATCTTTCGGAACGACTGAAGATTCGCTGGCCATTTGAAACTCTGTCGTTGACATACTGCCGAGTGAATCCCGATGGAGTAACGGCAAACACTGTGAATCTCGATACAACAAGTTCAACGCGCTTGCACTGGGATGAGATGGTCGCGTCACTTGAGGATATGAAGCAGCCACCAGGTAATGAGCCACGTCCATGTTCTCAAGCTTTCAGCAAAGACTGCAAATACTGTTCAGGTTTGAAACCCGTACTCGAGGTTTCAGAAGAGGGGAAGCTTCAAGTGCTCTATAAAATCGCATAGCAGCTAGTTTTTCTAGGAAAAGATGAGCAAGAGAAGAAGTGTCCGCTCTCAATGTTGTCAGGCGCCAATATGTTTGGCGCCTGACTCTTTTTTGCACCTTTGATTTTGGATCGTCCGCCACCGATACCACCAGCAAATATCCAGTTGGTATAATTCGTCAAAACTCCAGGAGGGACACATAGTCAAATGGACAAAGCAAAAGTATTGGAAGCGTTGAATCTGGATCTTGAGCATGAGATGAGTGCCATCATCCGTTATTTGCACCACTCATTTATCGTTTCAGGTCCATTGCGTGGACCATTGGTTTCACTGTTTCGCGCTCAAGCTACCGATTCAATGCAACATGCCATCAGACTCGGTGAGAAGATTACGGCCCTCGGTGGACATCCTTCGGTAAAGATTCAAGCCATCTATGAGCCAGGCGAACAGAGCATAGAAGATATGCTTCAAGAGAACCTGGAAGCTGAACGCCACCACCTTGAACTTTACGAAAAACAATTAGACTTGGTAGCTGACAACACACCTTTGCGGTTGATGGTCGAGCAGGTCATAGTGGAAGAATCACAGCATATCGATGAACTGGAAATGTACTTGAGAAACAACAAGGCTAAGTAAGTTCAGTCAGTGATTCCTGGAAAACATTGCTGAGAGGTGCGCACCAAAAAGAGGTGTGCACCTCTGAATCGATCGGCTCGAGACTCCTCCGAGAAGTGAAGTATCCGCGCTAGACACCGGGATTGATACCACCAGATCCGAGTATCATCTGAAGGTGGCTATAGTGCGCACCGCCGGCATAGCCAAGCCATATCCAAAGCCAATCGAGTGATGAACATCTCCCCAACAAGGCGGCTCCAGTTCCGAGTACGACTCGAGTTGCCGATTGCTCAAGTCCCCGATCCTGAAGTCTCATCGGATAGTCTCCGCCATCAAATTCGGTGCGGTCAAAAGAATCTCCGTTACCGCCGCTTCGCCGAGCAGGTTTAGTGCCAACCCAGCACATTCTTAGTCTGATATCACAATTGTCGGAACAAAGCACACGGTGGCAGGTCTCATAACGATGCCACCAACTATCGAATAGCCCTCCCGCACCATGTCATATATCACCACGGGTGATGTTAAAGCACCAGAAGGATGTTCACCCGTGATCGCCTGAATCCATGACGTTTCATGCCAGCGTTTCGAAATGGTGCCTCGCCAAAAAAAGGTCGCATATTGACCGGAAAATTTTCCATTTTTGCTTGCACTATTATCGCGTTTAGTTATAATTCTAGAGGCGCCACCACTGGCGGCCTTAGGTATATAGCATGCTTTAAATCAACCGAGATTCGGTGGTATATCGGTTGTGCTGCTGCATAGTTTGCGGAGGAAATGTTTTAAATGGCTGAAGCGAAGCGGAAACCTTCAGAAAACCCGGAAGCAAATCTCGGGCTTGAAGGGTTCGATCAGATATTCGACCAACAGAACCAGGAGTCTCAACAAGTCGTCGTCGATGCCACTGTTAGTGGTGCAGCCGTCGATCCGGTCGTTCAAATGCAGATGGAAAAAATGATCGAGCGCTTCACCGAACTTATTTCGATGAGTGTCGACCAGAAACTGGAAACTGCAAAGATTGGCAGTCAGTTGATAGACAATCAGCGACAGTTGATCGCTACTCAACAGATCCTAATCAGGCTGATGGAGCGTTCGATCGAACTGACACGCCACATCAGCTCTCTGGAAGAAAGACTTCCAGCCCTCATGGAGTTGCCGCGCATTGTAGAAAGCCTCCGCCAACGCGTTGCCCAGCTCGAAGGAATTGAGGAATAGCACTCCGACAAATAAGCAGCGTTTAATAGCATGTAAGCCCAGCGTTTTTTAAAAATCGCTGGGCTATTAGCTTATTTAAATCTGGTTTCAGGTGTGGTTTTTCCCACTGAATCCAGAGAATACGATTTACTTACTTCCTATGATCACTAAAGATAGGCTCTAGATCTGAGGTTTGTCTGATAGTTGTTTCGATTGAGAGCTTGAGGTTGTTGAGTTGAGCGGCACTTTCATGGACGGCGGCAATACCCTCATGGATGGTGGCAACACCTTCGCTGATGGCGGGCATGACCACGGTTCCATTCATCACAGTGGTGGCCAAGACGGCTACAACGGTGGTGGTGGTGACTTCATGCATAACCAACAGGGCGATGGCAGCGCTCTCGGAAATCTTCTCTCGCATTCAGCCCAGAATCATCACGGCTTCCTAGCACATCTGCTCGGTCTCGATCATGATGGGGCCGATCATGGCGCCAGTCATATGGCTCATGGAGCCCAGCCAACCCATGCTTCCCAGACTGCGATCTGGACAAGCGCGCTGCAGTCCATGAAGTTATCGGACTTTACTTCCGGGTTGAGCTTCACGCCGGCAATGGGAATGTTTTTTCTCTTCGCCGGATTTGTAGGTTGGCTTTTTCTTCTGTACGCAATCAGGCACAACGAACCACTTGCCAATTCGATCCTTGGAACAACACCAGCTTCTCAGGGTCCATCAGCTTACTGCTCGTCGGCCGATCGACGCATCATCGACGCTACGCGCGCTATGCCCATTCCGACAGAGACGCTGAGACAAGATCACCAACCTCCTGTCACGAGTAATCTCGATCGACAAAGTCAGAGAACCGAAGCCGATAGCACAACACAGGACGCGGCACCACTTGGCTTACTTCCAGCGCCTGCGCAAGCCGCACCGCAACCGATCTTTTCAGTACCAACTTCAAGCAGCTCAGGAACTACCACGAGCGGGATGACAGACTCCTACACATTACCTGCAGGAGTTGCGCCGCCATCGTCCGTCAACGGTTATACAGTTTCGACCGTCCACCACGGCGCCAGCACAAAACTCAAGTTCATTGTAAACAATTAGGCGGAAATTCGTAGTCGCGACAAACATACGCAGAACCGCTTAAACACTGCCTCATGGCAAGTTGTCGGGCAGTTGTTGATATCGTTGAGTAAATAAATTAGCAAAACAAATCCATATGTGTAGAAGCGCTTCAAACTTATGTAACGCTTACGGGATGCCATTTTCAGGAACTTCATTCTTCATGAAGACCGGTACATTCCGCGCGGCGGTGTATTACAATAAGCCGGATAAAATCAGTCGGTGTACGTTGGAGACGCAATTTAACTCATGGATGTTTACGACATTACCATCATCGGGGGCGGTCCTACGGGACTATTCGGGGCTTTCTACGCAGGCTTGCGCGGCTTGAAAACGAAAATAGTTGACGTGCTGCCAGAACTGGGTGGACAGTTAACTGCTTTATATCCTGAAAAATACGTATACGACGTTGCCGGACATCCGAAGATTTTGGCAAAAGACTTGGCAAAGAACCTCGCGGTCCAAGCAGCACTTTTCAAACCAGCCATTTGCCTCGGCGAGAAAGTGTCATCGGTCGTGCGCGAAGGCGAGAACTGGAAAGTCGTAACCGACCAGGCTGAACACCTGAGTAAATCTGTTCTCCTAGCTCTTGGTGCAGGGGCCTGTGTTCCGAAGAAGCTCGATGTCGACTACAACCGTTCATGGGAAGGCGAAACGATCTTCTATGCCGTAAAAAACAAAGAACGTTTCCGAGGCCAAAACGTGCTCATCATCGGTGGTGGAGATTCAGCCGTCGACTGGGCAAACGAGTTTTCGCTATTAGCAAATAAAGTGACTTTGATTCACCGCCGCGATCAGTTCCGGGCCGTGCAAACCTCTGTCGAAGAGATGCGCAGAAATAAAGTAGACATCAAGACCTTCTACGAATTGAAAGAGATTATCGGCAAAGACAAAGTCGAAGGTGTCGTAATTTTCGACAACCGCACCGGTAAAGAAGAGCGTCTCGATGTCGATGCGCTGATCATCAATATCGGTTTCGTCATCAACCTCGACTTCTTGAAGAGCTGGGGTCTAAAGATGGACCTAAACGCCATCACGGTCAACGAAAAGATGGAGACTAATCTGGCCGGTATGTACGCTGCTGGCGACATCGCAGCTCATCCGGCTAAGTTGAAATTAATTGCGACCGGCGCAGCCGAAGCAGCTACTGCCGTCAATTTCGCCTGCACATACATCAATCCGTCGGCCAAGCTGTTCCCTGGACACAGCTCGAACCTGAACCTCAGCATCTAATACGTTGGCCGGGTTTGCCCGCGTTGACAGAAGATACATTGGCAAAAAATACATAGAGAACTGGGAAGATTCTTCCTGAACGTCCATCGGCGATTTCGCACGGAAAAAGTACGAAATCGCCGATGGCGCAAGCTTTTCTCGCATTAGCAATCCTTTACCGATACACCTATAAAACATATTCATGACAAGCCTCGATGGATTTGCGCAACAATCCAGGTCAACTTAATGCATATTGTGTTGAAATTATTTCCGACCGCTATCGCTAGTGCCATACAAATGTAGTATAATGAGTTTACCTTAGTTGAACAGGCAAGCTCAATGAGGTCAGGAACCAATGTTCACACCAAGCGCAATCAAAGTTCTAGAAAAGCGTTACCTGCTCAAGGACGAGTCAGGAGCGATTAAAGAGACCCCGGCTCAACTCTTCCGCAGAGTCGCCGATGGCGTTGCTCAGGCAGAATCAGCCTGGGGTGCAAGCAACGATGCCTGCAAGCAGTGGGCAGAGCAGTTTTTCCAATCAATGTATAAGGCTGAATTCCTGCCAAACTCGCCTACCTTATTTAATGCAGGCAAACCGCAAGGACAACTTTCAGCTTGTTTTGTTTTGCCCGTTCCTGATTCACTGGAAGGGATCTTCGAGACTTGCAAAAATGCGGCACTTATCCATAAGACAGGCGGCGGCACCGGATTTTCATTTAGCAGGCTGAGACCGGCAAACGATAGAGTCGCCAGCTCTTGCGGAGTGGCCTCTGGTCCGGTCAGCTTCATGACCGTCTACGATGCAGCAACAGAAGCAATTCGCCAAGGTGGTACCAGACGTGGTGCCAACATGGGAATCTTGCGTGTCGACCATCCGGACATCGATGAATTCATCACTTGCAAGAAAGACACATCGAAACTACATAACTTCAACATCTCTGTGGCAGCCACCAATGAATTTATGGATGCTGTCGAAAACGATAAGCCTTTCGATTTAATTCACCCGCGCACTAAGCAACCGGTCCATCAAGTAAATGCTCGCGAACTTTTCGAGAAATTGGTTGCCAATGCACATGCGACGGGCGAGCCAGGACTGGTCTTTTTAGATCGAATCAATGAAAACGATCCTCTGAAGATCGCCTTGGATGAAAACGGCAATGTAATTCCCGGCACGGAAGACATCGAAGCCACCAATCCATGTGGCGAACAACCACTGGGGCCTGGCGATGCTTGTAATCTGGGCTCGATCAACTTAACCAAGTTTGTCGATCAAACTAAGAACGATTTTGACTGGGAGAGGCTGAAGCAGTCTATTCAATTGTCTGTACGTTTCCTTGATGACGTTGTTGAAGCGAACCACTATCCATTGCCGTTTATCAATGCTGCCACCCGCAACAATCGGCGTATCGGACTAGGCATCATGGGCTGGGCAGAATCGTTGATCATGCTTGGAATTGTCTACGATTCAGAGATGGCAGTTGAGAAAGCGGAAGAGTTGATGGCGTTCGTACAAAACGCATCGCATGAAGCCTCTAGAGCACTAGCAGAGGAACGTGGTTGTTTCCCAAATTGGAAGCACAGTACATGGCATGATGCCGGAATCAAAATGCGCAACGCAACGGTAACGACGATTGCACCTACCGGTACCATCTCAATCATCGCCGGCACCAGTTCAGGAATCGAACCATTGTTCGCCATATCTTTTGTGCGCAGAGTAATGGGTGGAACCGAGCTTATTGAAGTCAATCCGTTGTTCGAGTCGATCGCCAAAGAGCGAGGATTCTACAGCTTCGACCTAATGGAGCAGATCGCTAGAGAAGGCACACTAAAGAACATCGAAGACATTCCTGAAGATATTCGCAAGGTTTGGGTATGTTCGCATGACATTTCCTATCAATGGCATGTGCGTATGCAAGTAGCGTTCCAAAAATATACCGACAATGCGGTTTCTAAAACCATCAACTTACCGAATTCTGCCCCTATCGACGATGTGCGCGAAGCTTATTTAGCGGCGTGGAGACAGGGTTTGAAAGGAATTACTGTTTACAGAGACGCGTCGCGAGTGGCACAGGTTCTAAACATTCGCAAGACTGATCCACTGCAAAAGAGAGAGACACCTGAAAGCTTTGACACTACTGCTGGTGCAGCCATTCGCATCGTGGAGCCTGCGCCTGCTAACGGGAAAACACAAACCGCAGCAGTAGCCACCAGTGTGAAAGTGAAGGAGCGGGTTATAGCCACCGCTGATCAATCTTCTAATACAGCTGCATTACACTCTGATGTAAAGGCCTCACAGACATTGTCGATCAATCGATCGAATATTCAACCGATATCCGATCGACAGTGTTCCGAATGTGGCTCCGCTAGTGCATTTGAGGCCAGGTATGAGGCTTGCGTGATGTGCCGAGTATGCGGTTATACTAAGTGCTAACTTCAGCCGGCTGCTATCCTTGCCTAACATATTAGCTGAAGGACTCGATTCCGGAGACCCTTCGCCAGGAGCTTTTGATGACGATACTAGTAGACTATGAAATTCGCCGCGAGATTGCTGAAGGGATGCTAATCGTCGAGCCGTTCGATGATGCGCTCGTACAGCCAAATTCATATGATGTTCGTCTCGACCGCAAGTTCTCCTGGCATGAAGCTGAAGATGCACAACACCCGATCATCGATCCTTATATGCCGGAGTCGATTCGCAGTGGAGTCGTGGAGCAAGAGTCAGATAGTATTGTTATTCGACCGGGGCAATTTATTCTCGGTGCCACGTTGGAAAGCGTGTGTTTACCGAATTACATTGTCGGGCAGCTGACCGGTAAATCTAGTCTGGCTCGCTTAGGTGTTATGGTCCATGTGACGGCGGGGTTCATCGATGCTGGATTCAGCCATCCGCCAGCAAAAATCACGCTTGAGATAGTGAATGTCGGGAACAGACCGGTAAGGCTTCATGCTGGCATGTCTATCGCCCAAATGGTCTTTACCAAAACCGCTGAGTGCCAACTTCCGTATCATAAAAAGCCATCGGCAAAGTACAACGGCCAGACAGCAGCAGCCCACAGCCTTTATTACCTGAATAGCGCCATCAAGTAGCTGACAAATTAATCTCAGCTTTTCTATTAAATCGTCCAAAAACTCGCAAGTCCAGAACAAAGAGCGCACATCGTTGGTTGCTCGAGGTCGTGTCGGCAAGCCGTTTTACGGATGCGCCGCCATGGCGGTGCACAGTCTTGAAAGATTTCGTCTTCATGGGGATTTTCCCCCCTCCTAAGTGGAATTACGAATTTACCAAGGTCTTAGTGATGCTTAATAATGTTCTGGTAATTACTGGGAGCGTTCCCCTTCTCTCCTGGTTGCAGTTATCGGAGGTTCTTACCAATGGCCGCAGGCGACGCACAAACATCCGACACCATCCATAAAGGGGCAAAGCCAGTCGATCAACAATCACTGAGCTGGGCAGACCTCCATAAGCAGCCGAGCGACAAGCAGCCGAGTGACACACGCGAAGGTTTGACTCAGTCGCAATCTGTCGACGTCATGAACCGCAACAAGCAGATCGGTAAGTTCCACGACGGTACATACGGTCAAGTTGCACCTGGATTCCAAGTTAATGGAGTCAGGCCACAGGACAGTGTTCCGGCAACTCAACCAGGACAAGCAGCCTCGGACTGGGACAAACAGAAAGCGCCGGGCCAGGCTCGCCTAGACGCATTGGCTGCCCAAAATCAACAACAAGTCGCGGAAACTACTAAGGCTATAGGCACCCCCGCTACCGGCAATGGCGATAGACCGGAGAACGTGCACTATTTAGGAATCGTCAACATGTACGAAGCGATGGGCTTAACCGCAGCCTATGCGAAATTCGGACACCCCATAGTTCAGAAGCCGTTGATCGCGCAACAACTTAAAGCCGATGATCTTGCTGCAATGGGCAAACAAGGTCCACTGAGCAAGTTGGTTTCAATGCCGCGCAGATATTACCTGGAACAATTCTCGCCCGTCTATGAAGCTCAAAGCCAGCTGGCAAAAATAGTTCCCCAGGAAGAGACTGCTAGAAAATCGCTTACTGCGTTGAAACAAGTGGCGGATGAAAAAGTCGAAGCCTTGAGCATGAAAGCTACCGAGGTGAAAGACCTCCGCAAGTTGGCGGCTACAAAACCGACCCCAACAACAACAGCAGCCGAGCTTGAACAGATCGCCAAAGCTGAAAGACAGGTCAAGATTATTGACGCGGTCGGCAAGACCGCACCTGCTCGTAGAGCTGCACTCTCTGCGGCGCAAAGTCAGGTCCAATTCCTTACAGACAATAGCGAATATCTCTCTACTAAAGCCAATCCCGGTACCTTGAATTGGGAAGGCTTCTCCAAAGCCATGGATAACAGCAAAGCGTTCAGCGCAGCTGAAATGAAATCCGCAGCAGACATGGCCGCCGCTGATAAGGCTATCTTCGCCATCGGCGGAAAGGAGATGACTCGAAGCGAGATGCAGGCTCTGGTGAAATCGGCCGAGTCTAGCTCCGGCATGCCATGGAAGGCAGCCGGTACGAGATTCTTGGGTGCGGCAGCCTTTGTTGGAGCGGAGTCGTTCGCGCAAGGGTGGGCTGGTGAACAGTTGCACCAAAACGGTCACGATATGTTGGGACGATGGATCGAACCAAACATGCCTGGTGTTGTCGCTAAAACGGCATCAATTATGCTTGCTCCCACCTGGGCTGGCAAAGGCCGCAATCTCCTTGCTTCTCAGCTTTTCGAAGCAGAAACAAATATGACGCGCCTCGAGCGGTTTACAACAGTAGGTGCTATAGGTGTTGGCGCCGGCGTAACCAAGTTGCTTGCCGATGCAAATAACATGCCGGTCGTTTCAAAATATGCAAAGACTGCACTTCTGGTCGACCTTGGCATAGGTCTGCTCGCAGAAGGAGCACATGATCTTTTCTATAAAGATGATCACGCCTTGAGTGACGCAGGCAGTGCAATTAAAAACGCGCAGTCAGATCCCAAGGACTATAGTCACTCCTCTTTGAGAGACAAAGTACAAGGGCTCGCAGATCAGGGCAAGAAAGATCCGTTCCTGATGACCCAAATTTATGACACCACAACCTCAAGTCCTAATCTGAAAATCACGAATGCGGACAACACAGAGGTAGCTGCTTATAAGAGCAAACAGCTCATGATTGTGCAGCAAGCGCAGGGTGAAACGATCCTAGCCAATGGCATGAGCAAGTCGCAGTATCTCAAGATGCAAGACCCGAGTGCTCCAATCACCGACAATAAGGATCACCAAGAAGAATGGCGTCTGGCACCAGGTACCCAACTCGATATAGCGAGCCAGGGTAGTAGAGCTCTCATCCAGGCGCTGGGCAGCGCTAATCTTACCGAAGCGTTTCTTGCGGCACAGGGCAAGAACGATGATGCCAAACAGGTCGATAAACAGCGACAAGACATCAAACAAGAGCTAGACCAAGTGTTCGATGCTTCACATGCAAGAGACATCGTCGCTGCACTCAATAAAGACAGCTGGTTGAGCCAAGGAACCAACTCCTACAATCTGCCACTATTCTGGAACCACAACAATTCAGACTACGACCATATGTATCACATGGTCCTTGATAAAGCCGACAAGAATCAAGCGCTACTCGCCACGCATCAAGCGAATCTGCAAGCCGAACAACAACGACTGCAACAGGCACAAGCAGCTGGCGACCAAGCCCGAATCGCGATGGAGACTAAGTTTGTTCAGGCGCGTGAGGATGCTTTAAAGTACAACACCGCATACACAGCGAAGCTCTACCGAGATGCAGCTTTCCTGAAACTCGGACAATCACAAAGCATGTTCAACATTAATGCCCAGGGCAAAGTAGTCAATACTGACGACCTCAATGGTCAGCTACAACTAGCCGAACAGGCATTGCAGGGCGCCGCCGCGCTTGCGCAAAATAACGCAGACCTGCAGCAATTGCAATCGATATACACTTCGATGATGCAAAAAGCAGCCACTATTTCGACTCCCAACTATCAACCCAATCACTAGCTCGAAGCCGGGAAGTTGACTAACAAAAATTCGTGTCAGAGATTTGAACACGAACTGTGAAATGCATTGAACTTTTTCTGCCTCAGTTACGTAGTTGTTTATAGAGAATGCGACGAGAAACATAATTGTTGCCGTTCATGCTCGCAGCCCACAAGCTCTCCTACAAAGAGCTTGTAAACAACGTTTTGAGAGAGAGCAGTGCACCTTTGCATAAGGCGTTTATATATCATTTGCGCCATTTTATTCACATCCGGAATTGCCAGCGGAATCACCGACCCTGGTAACTCAGCGCTTGTCGCCGAAGTATCGATAGTTGCCACCATCGCCATCTTGACCGCACGGAACAGGAAGGCCGCGTGCAACAATGCAGTGCTGCTTGTGGCCGTTTTCCTCTCCGCATTCAGCTACGGTCGCTGGCGCAGCGAAAATCCTCAATCTCCCCAGCTCGAAAAGTTCAACGGACGCTCAATAGTGCTGACTGGTGAGTTAGTGAAGAGCGTCCCATCAACTAACCCGAACGCGAACAACTTTTTGTTCAAAGCGGACCACATTCTCTTTCCAAAACGTGAGTCGCTTAACCTGGAGATTTTCCTGAACGTTCACACGAGAACAAACTCCGAGAGTCCTAGACTAGAAGAATTCCTGAATGCACCCGTTCAGATCACAGCTCTAATCAAGAAAAGTCCATCGCCGAGCCAGAGTCGCAAACCTTCGTTCGCCGCATTTTGTACCGATGCCGATTTAAAACTATTGAGAACTACAAAAACGACGCAGGCGGATAAGCACTCTTTGCTTGAAAATTTAGGTGATACAAAAAACATAGAGTCAAGACTCGACCAATTACGCTCGAACATAGTCCAGTCCCATACACGAGCTCTCAATCAAGAGAGAGGTTGCCTGCTCTCCTCAATCGTTCTGGGAGACAAGGCAACCAAGCTCCCGGCTCAGATGGTCAATGACTTTCGCGCCGTGGGTCTGTCGCATATCCTAGCTGCTTCAGGATTCAATCTCACACTAATCATAACGAGCGTATATTTCATCACTGGTGGCGCCATTACAGGCGACAACAAAAGAGGAATTCTGACTCTTATAGTGCTTGTTTTTTATATTCTGCTTACTGGACTATCGGCCTCGATTGTCAGAGCAGCCATCATGTGCAGCTTCGTTATTGTCTCGCGCATGATCAGGAGACAAGCTCATCTTATGACGACCATGGTCACAGCACTGGCACTAACGGCGGCCATCGATCCGCTAGCGCTAACGGATATCGGACTGCAACTATCCTATGCAGCAACGCTCGGAATTACGCTCGGCGCCAAGCAGCTGTCTGAGGTTTTGCAATTTGTGCCGAATCGCGCAGGCCAAATGTTCGCAGAATCAGTCGCTGTCTGCACAATGGCGCAGATCTCAGTCTTGCCGATTCAGGCGTTCGCCTTCTGCTCAGCGAACATGCTCTTCTTGCCGTCAAACTTGCTAGTGCTACCGCTCGTTGCACCGTTGACGGTGCTCGGTTTTGCCACCACACTAATCTCTGCTGTGAGTATGCTGCCTCTGCCAACAAGCGCCAGCACGAGCGAGATCGCTTCGACTCTCGATTCCTTCATGGGACTGCCGTTAGATTACATGCTTACCGTAAGCCACTCCTTAGCCGGGATTTCTTGGGCAAAAGTATTCTTCATGCAGCCGATTGCGGCACAGATTGTCGCTTATTACTTACTTCTCGCCCTGGCTATAGTCGGTCTTCATCGCAGTTGGCCACGCATGGTGTCTCTTACGCTGATGCTGCCTGCGACCGCAATTCTTCTCACGACCTTCTCTGGACCAGCACTCAGCATCGGTATCTTCGCTAACGAAACAGTATTGGCGAATCGAAACCACACAGCCATCTCAATCGATTGCCATACAGCACAGGAGGAAGGAGAAAACTCCATGCCAGACGCAAGTGCCACACGCATGGGAGATCACAACAGCGCTCGCGAAAGATTCCTATCCTTGCACGGCATAAGCAAAACGCAGCAGGAATCAGAGATTACAGCCACAGGAAACACGGCATTGAATCGCATCAATGAGGCGCTCGTATACGTCGACCGCCCCAAGCAGGTAGCAGTTTTAGCACTTAAGCGCGAGCGCGAATTGAGGCAAGCGCTTGCTCAACAGTTCGTCATTTTAGGAATGCTAACTGGCACCAGCAAGCGATTTCTCTTAGTGCGCTTTGATAAATTCTTGAATTTGTCGCAAGGGAAGCAGCTCTTCGAGGAACTTGTGAGAGCTCACAGCCTTATGGCATCAAGCGCCATAGAGCAAGGAATTTTTGTCTACAACCATAAGCAATACAAACAACTGCATTATTTTATCTATGCCTTGTCAAAGTTTCGCGTCACCGCGGATACGACCGTCGAAATAACCACTCAACCCAACCTGACCGTGGTCAAATTTTCGCGAGAGCTATTGGAGAAACTAGCCAAACATGACAAAGGAGACTAGTGCCAGGCATGTCCTTCAATCTCAGACAATTCATCCACGTTGTAGTTGAAGGTGTACAGCAAGTCGAGATATTGTCCCGGATAGTCAGTCGGCAGAGCCTTGAAAGGAGAGCAGGCCGCAATGGCATGCATTGCACTCTCATCAGTGTCTGAGTCACCTGACGAAGTGACAAGTTTGATAGAGGCGAGCGTTCCTGATTTTTTGATGCGGAATAGAATCTCAGCACTGTGCGTTTCGCCGCCCGGCGGTTTCCATGCGTGTTTTATTCGTCGATGAATCTCTTTCAAATAAGAGACAAGTTGCGTTTTCTTTCCGGTTCCACCAGTTGAATGTCCTCCGGGCTGAAAGGCTTCGTTGCCGTTGTCACCCTGATTCTCTGTAATTTCAACCATCTCAGGTGGTGCCACTTCCTCTAATTCAGCCTGACGGCTGCGACTCTTCGTCTCACCTTTGGCCGTGATTTGAGCTTGAGTTCCGCGCGTAGCTTGGGGAGCCTCGGCAACATTGATGATGTAATTTTGCGGTCTCAGCGAAGTCTGCTTCGGTTGGACCTTTATCTGTTCAGCAGGCGCGACGTTTTTCATAGCAACGTGAGTAGTTGTCGGAGCGCTGATGCTTGGAAGCGAACTTCTCGCATGGGCAAAAGTGCTGTGTTGCTGCGTTGGCGCAGGCTCAGGTTTAACTTGCTCCGATTCGTGCTTTTGCGATTTCAAAGAAGGCTTCTCGACCGAGCCTGGCAATATATCTTTCCTATCGGCAAAGTCTTTGTCTGATACCAACTCAATATCCACGACTTGATGCCGAACAATCGGCTTTGGATGAAGGTCTACTCCATGTGCAAGCCAGATCCCAGCCCACAGGAACACAGAGAAACTGAGATAGCAAAAGGCAAAAGACTGATTGAAACTGACCGGACTTTTCGAGGTCAGATTCAAGACTTCGAAGATGCTCACTTGATGTTCGCTCAAAAAGCGCGCCAACGAGAAAATAGTCGCGAACATCAAGACCGCGCCCCAAGGAACGATCTCAAAGCTAAGTTGCTGCAAAACCAGAAGCACGATCCAAGTAAGGCTGGTCGCCACTATTACCAGGCTGGCAAGGCGCTCTAGTCTGCTTAACCTGCTAGCAGTCAGCGTGAACTCTGTCGAACGCCGCAGAGCCCTGGCAAGGATATTCTCAACTCTTCGCGACGGAACGCCATCACGCAAGCTTTTTCTGAACGATTCTCTAGAAAGCTTCGCCTGCATTCGGCGAGCCGCTCGGTCTTCGGGCTCGAGTTGATGAGCATCTGTTGCCTGCGCATTGAAGGCTTTCTCCAGTTGACTGCGCTGTGACTCAGATGTACCGACTAAGTCTTCGGCGCTCTGGCTAAGATATGCTCTCAGCTTGGCTGCAGCCTCGGCATAGAGTTCCTCAGTGACAGTCGAGATTTCACCAGATGCGGTGGCAACAGTCACTTCCGCAAATTCGGCTTGTTCATTATATTCTTCACCAGCTTCGACCTCACCGAACTCCTCAAACTCGTACAGTTCATCGAGGGTAGAGGTCGCCTCTGAGCCCAAAGCAACGCCTTCAGCATCTGTCTTTAGCTTCGCCTCTGACAGATGCGACTCCGCGGAGCAATCTACGACAGAATCGGAAGACAAACGTTCTTCCTCTTCCGCTGGATTACTCTGACCGGAGTCTTCGTTATGCATGAAATTAAAGACCGCCTTTAGCAGTCGAGGGTCCAGATTCACAGGTTGCTGCCAGCCAGGCCGTAAACGCAATTTTCGGCTCAATAATGCTAGCATGGCAAGCGCTCGAATCAAAGATAGAGTCAGGTCTGAAGGGGATTGTAAATCGGTATCCGCGCGGAAAACAGATTCACATCTATTAAGCTGAACAAATGCTCATTGATGTAAACTCAAATTCGACTCAGCGAGCGCAAAAGAGAGCAGAAGCATTAACGCATTCACATCTTGCGAATCCCGATGCGATATCGTTTCCCGATGTCCTATTGCCACCAGTTACGGTGCCTAAAGACTAAAGGAGGTGGCATATGCCACCCCCAATAATTCTTTCTGGATTGCCTAGATCCCGATGATACCTTCTTCTGTTTACTTACCCATGGCCGCGAAGTAGACCGCGCATGCGTGGTCAATATATTCGCGTGAGAGACGAGGATCAGTCTGAAGGAACGCACAGAGATTGATGACCTGGTCAACAACGTCACGCGGATGGCAACAACGCATGTTGCGGCGTCCACTGCGATACTGCGACTCGATCAGATAGTTGACCGCTTCTTCATTGTACGGAACACCTGTTCTCTGGCAGTATTGCAGGAAGATCCACTTGAACTCATCTTCAGTTGGATTGGTGATATTGATCTTGTACGGAATACGTCTCAAGAACGCTTCGTCTACCAGGTCTGCCGGATTCAAGTTTGTCGAGAAAACAATCAGCTGTTCGAACGGAACTTCAAGTTTCTTACCGGTGTGCAGTGAGAGATAATCGACTCTCTTTTCCAACGGTACGATCCATCTGTTCAAGAGTGATTTGTGGTCGATTCTCTGGCGGCCAAAGTCGTCGATCAGCAACAATCCGCAGTTTGATTTGAGCTGAATTGGTGCTTCGTAGAGCTTGGTACCAAAGTCGAATTGCAATTCGAGCATGTCGATAGTCAACTCGCCACCTACGACTACGCAGGGGCGTTGAATTCGTACCCAGCGGTGGTCATAGTCACGAGGATAGTTTGCCGCCGACACTTGTTCGTGGTTGTGTGAGTCATAGACGCGAATGATCTGTCCATCGATTTCTACAGCGTAGGGAATGAAAATGTGACCCTTAAAGCTGCGGACGATACGCTCAGCGATTGATGTCTTACCGTTTCCGGCTTCACCGAACAAGAACATCCCACGCCCCGAGTTGATAGCAGGACCAACAGAGTTGATGGTTCGGCGATTGACCATGATGTCGGAGAATGCAACTTCCAGGTCGCGGGGTGTCACTGACTCGCGACGGATGGTCTGATACTTCAGCGAATCGATGTATCGGTTCCACGGTACCGGACAGGCGCCGACGTAAGCATTGTGGTCAAAGTATGCACGGGCGCGGTCTCTGCCTTTTTCTGTCGGAGTGTATTCATAGTCCGCCAAACCGCCCGAGCTTCTGACTTCAACGAGGAGTTGCTTCTTCAAGACTTCGAGAATTTCTTCCACGATCTTGAACGGAATCATGGTACGAGAGGCAATTTCTCGACCTAAGGCGAAGTTAACGAGATAAATGTCCTTTAGAACTAGTTCTTCAAGGAAGCCTTCTTTCAGTCCAAGATCCTGAATTGTGGCTGGATAAGGAGGAACAAACTCCTGCTGTTGTTGGGTACCAGTCTTTACCTGTTGAACCATTTGCTTTCTCTCTTTGTGTGCGCACTCGAAGCGGTGACTCGCTCTACACCACTTTATCGCGTAAATATCTCTATTACTAGGGCCTCTAACGATTGTTTTTGAAAACAATCAAGCACTCTCGGTGCCCAAAACACTTGCACCAGGCTCGCTCTTTCGCTCTAGTCGTTACCAAGAGACAAAGACCGAAAGCTAGATTCCCGGCAATCAGGATGCCTTATCGACCGGCTTAGCCTTGGCCAGCATATGGATGCGGGTTCCAATCTCGCGCAATTGCTTGTAATTTTCCACCGAATCTTCCTCAGAGCCGAATCTGTCTTGCCAATACAGCTCCATAAACTGCTGGAACAGCGACGGCAACTCAGGATGGCACGGCTGATCCTCAGAAAAATTATCGAAAAAGCGCCGGTTCAGGTCTTCGGCCGTATCGCTTGGTCTGCGCAAAACCTTCAGGCGGCGCAAATCGTCTGAAAGCTTCAAATAAACAAGAGTCGATGGTTTGACCCCCTTTGATACTCGGGGAAATTCCGACCTGAAAATAAAACGACGCAAATGCGCGCGAAACACATAGGCAGCGAATCCGGCACCCACTACCAACAAAACTCCGGCACCTATTAAGACAAACACCCACGGCTCGACCTGATGTCCAGTCTTTTGAGTGCTGTCGCGGAAGTCATATCCCTTCGGGCGCTCGTCCGGGCGAGGTACCTGTACTTGTGGTTGTACCTGAGGGGGCGGATTTTGGCGGTCATCTTTGTTTTGACCTTTTGACAAATCCAATTGCGGATTGGAATTGTTGGTGGGTGTATTTTTTAGACCATGTACCTTCGCGTCTTTCATGCTGACGGCGTAGTTCTGATCGCGGCCATGACTGAACTGACGGTCCATTTGCTGTGCGCTAAAGTTGGCAGCGAACTCTTTCAAAGAGCGGTCAACTGCAGCCACCATCGGATTGACATTCTCAGGTGGATTGGGAAGCGTGCCGCTTGGAGTAGCATCAAAGGGAATCCAACCAGTATCGGGCAAATAGATTTCGCCCCAGGAGTGACCGTCTTTGGCGCGAATCTCACGTCTGTCCTTTTGCGAGTCATAGTCTCCGGGCGAGTAGCCGCCGACAACTCGCGCAGGGATGCCGTTGCAACGGCATAAGATCACAAAGGCAGAAGAAAACTCACCGCAAGCCCCCGCTTTCTTCTTAAACAGAAAATCGGCAACCACGTCACTATCAGGGTTTTCTGTGTAAGGAACCGTGGAATACTTGCAGCTTCTTTTTAAGTATTGACTGATGCGTTCTGCCCTAACAAACCAGTTGCCATCGCCTTCTCCAACCCTCTGTGCCTCTGCTTCTATTTCAGTCGGAAGCTTTTCCGGCAGTTGCAAGTAATTTGCAAACTTGATTTTGAACTCGGCGGAAGGCTCGGGGGTCTTAACTTGTGCCAATGCATTCAGGTCAAAAACCGGCACTTTTGAGATCACTTCATAGTTGGTGACTTCGCGCAATGGATTTTTGCAACGAACAACACCGTAGTCGTCGACAGTTATCTTCTCATCGCCAATAGCCACACTTTGCGGAACATCTGCAGTGGGTAGCACATGTCCGATTGAGGCCATGACTGTAATTTGCTGCACCACCTCTTTAGTTTTCATTGTTTTCGGCACGTGCAGAGATGGGACGCCACCAAGTTCAGCATAGTTTCCAGCCATTTTTTCGCAATCTGCGACTGCGGTGTGTTTACTCACAGTCCAATGGTGTCCGTCATATTCGTCAAAATACATGCGGCGCAAATAGACTGTTTCCGGAGAAGCGACATACATCACCAGTTCATTGTCGTTCTGCGCAGCTTCCGCGTTGCGAAAAACAAGCTGATCTGACTCCTGCGCTTCTGCCTGTTGTTCTTCTTTTCGCTCAGCTTCTCTCTCTTCGGCAGACTTCTTGTCTCCGGGCAGCGGTTGTCCGTTTTTCGCCGTGCCACCACTTTTGCCATCGTTACCTTTTCCACCTTGCTTGTCTTTACCAGCAAGGATGGTGCTGCCCTTACCTTTTTCGTCCTTACCACCACTATTAGCAGTACCAGTGGCATCTTTTTTGCCGTCAGCAGAAGCGGAAGCTCCGCCTTTATCTTTGGAATCTTTGTTATCTTTTCCTCCAGCTCCCGGGGCACCACCAGTACCACCAGGCTTGCCGTCTTTGGACATAGTGCCAAACTGAAAATCGTTCGGCTTTTGCCCTTTACCTTTGTCGTCTTTGTTTTTGTCTTTGTTATCTTTAGCTTTGTCTTTGTTTTTATCCTGACGAAGATCAGGCGCAATATCCGGACCCGGCAAGAAAGAAAGTTTAGGCTGGTCACCCTTATTGAACGAGTGCACGTAGTTAACAAAAACATCGACGATGGAATCTACACGCGGCAACATCAGAAAGAATAAAAAGCTCAGAGCTGGAATGGAAAGAATCGGTAGAACAGACATACCAGACGTTGGCCGTGGTGCCACCGTTAGCGGTACCGGGCTAGTAGTCGGTTTCTTTTCCGGTTCGTTAGCTTTAGTTCGCGCCACAGACTCAAAATAAAGCATCAAGGTCCCGAGCAAAACCAGCACCAGGACGAAAAATCCAAATACAAGGTCGGTTCCAATCACGGCAGTACAGGTAAAGAGCCCGAGTGCTATCAAAACTGATACATTGATGTCAGTTTTCGTTTCCAGGTCGAATGTTTGAAGCGTCAGCAGTCCAATCAAAACGTGAATGAATGGAATCAAACCTTCAATTCGTCCGATGCGAAATTCAGCATAAATCTCCAGACAAAATTGAGCCATTACACCAAGAAGCCCCAGTCCTATTAGCCAAACTAGCCAGGGAACTCGTCTTCCTCGCAAATAGAAACTCACATAACTGCCAGTCGCTGCCAGCCAAAAATACAAAATACCAAAGACAAAACTCATCTTTGTGTATGTCGCAGCAACGACAATGCAAAGCAGCGCGATTGCGGTAGCAGTTGCTCGCAGCTCGACCGAATGCTCAGTTTTCGGTGTAGGCCTTGCTTTGGTCTCCTTTTTCTTGCCGTTCTTCTCAGGCATACCTCGACGCGTTGGTTCAGCAGTCGATACAACCGCTTCATTGCTCTCTTCGTTCTCGTCTCGACCAAAAGAGTTCATAGCTTGACGAACTCCTCAAAACTTTGGAGAACAGCCAGTACACGTCCCGATGATTTTCCACCCTGGCGCCGGTTGGCAATACCGCCTTCGTGCATCGGCATATGAACATCCTGAATCACGGCACCACTTGCGGCACTATGGGTACGGGGAATAACAGCCAGTTCGACGGCAAGATCGGGATCATCCACAACATGATTGAGAGACGGTTCCGCCGGGCGAATCGTTATAAGAGCCTGCGATGAATGTTCGCCCAAGTCAGCCAGACGCTCGTCAGCAGTGGCTTCGTCGTGAATGATTTCAACACGTGCCAAAATCTCCGACATGCGAGAAAGTCCAGCATGCACGGTTGGCATGTCGGACATAAACGAAGGCAATGTAGGAGAATCATCATCTAGATTTGGAATGACTATGAACTCTGGCAATAATCCGACTTTGTAACCGAGGTGGCAGATCGAATGAGCCAACGCAACCGCCAGTTCAAATTGCTCTTCACTACGCCAATTATTGCGCAAGTTCAGCAGCAGGTCGAAACCTGGCATACCTTCTGACTCATACTCACGCACAAGCAACTTTCCCAGACGAGCGCTGCTGGGCCAGTGCACCATACGGGGGCTGTCGCCATGCCGGAATTCGCGCACACCTTTAACCGACATCGACTGTCCTCTCGTTTGCACGCGACGTGACGACATGCCGGTGGGTGCTTCTTGTGCAGCACGAATGCGATACAAGAAGTGGCCTTCCATTAAGACAAGCGGGGGATAGATAGTAAGAGTCTGAGTGGAAAACGGATCATCAGATTGCGGCGTGATTCTACGGGACCACCAAACGATTCCGAACGGATAGCAGCTGTAGATCTCAACTCCGGATAACTTACAAACACCACGCTTGGCAGGCGGCGTCTCCGTAAACAATTGCATTTCTTCGTCAACAGCTTCGACCACAATCGGCTCAATCTGGCTGATGCGCACATCGTTGCTCTTCACTGAAACCTTAATGATTAGCCAACGCAACGGAATAGCGGCAACAAATGGTCCAAATTTGGTTTTTCTGTTGAGCGATACCTTTACCGGCACGCGTTCACCAGCTACGGCACTGGATGGCAAGCTTGCATGCGCATCCACTTCCAGGACAGTCAAAAGCGGGATGAGAACACCCATGATCAAAGCCGAAATAATTGACGCAGCCAGAAGATAGAACCACTGGTTACCTGTTTCACCAGCAAAGACATAGATAACAGGCACCAGAAGTAATATCACGATCAAGCGTGGTTCAATCCAGAGCGTGCAGGCATCCGGCGTGCCTGGAACCCTGATTGGAAGCGCTTTCAAGCGCCATCCCTGATCGACTTTTGGTTTAGACAGGAACGGCGACTTGTTCCAGTACTCGTTCAATGAGATCTGCATGACTGACGCGATTGTCTCTTATCTTTGGAATTACACGGTGCCCTAAAACAAATGGCGCCACCATTTTTATGTCTTCAGGACGAACATAATTGCGTCCTTCCAAAAACGCGGCTGATTGAGCTGCACGCATCAACAATTGGCTGCCGCGAGGGCTGACTCCAAGCACGATCGCTGGATTCTTTCGCGTGCTGCTAACGATGTTGACGATGTATCTTTTGATAGACGGATCGACGAAGACAGCCTTAATGGCGTTGCGTGCTGCAATAACCTCAGCTTCAGTCAAAACAGCCTCAACACTGAAAGAATCATTTTCCAGAGTCTTATCTAGAATCTCGATTTCGTCTTCAATCTTTGGATAACCAAGAGAGAGTGAGAGCATGAAACGGTCGAGCTGCGCTTCAGGCAGAGGGAAAGTACCGTGGTATTCAATCGGGTTTTCAGTGGCAATTACAAAAAACAATTCAGGTAGCGGACGCGTGGCACCGTCAGTAGTGACCTGATTTTCTTCCATAGCTTCCAGCAAACTGGATTGCGTTCGGGGAGTGGCTCTATTGATTTCGTCTGCGAGCAGAATATTGGTAAAAATTGGTCCCGGAATAAACTTGAAACAACCTTCTCGTTGGTCGAATATGCTCACACCCGAAACGTCCGAGGGCAAAAGGTCAGGCGTACATTGAACACGCTTGAACGATGCATGCACTGACATGGCCAAACTTTTGGCCAACAGTGTTTTACCTACACCGGGAACGTCCTCGATTAGAACATGACCTCCAGCGAAAAAGGCAACAACAGCCAACTTAGATGCATGGGTCTGACCGACCAGCACCCTGTTGACATTACCCAACAGCTGCTGCGCTTTCATGCTTAGCTCCGACACCGCCGGTGCCGAGACTCTGGGCGCTCCCGCCAAATCTTGTTTCACACGGTCTCCTTCTTCTGTATGTGAGGCGCTGAGAATGGGCGATCCACGGCCCTTATGCCCGGGCATTCCATTTTCTAGACACCTGGTGAACCTAGTTTAGCCGCCAAAGACCTCGAAACAATCTTATGAGTCGCTTGGGGCACGGCGAACCCATGTTAGACTTATCAGCCACCGAGCCGGGTTTCAGATATGTCGTTGCCCTTTCAACAAGTAATTCATCAGCTAAACGCCTTCTGGGAAGCGCAAGGTTGCGTCATCATGCAGGCTTACGACTTGGAAAAGGGGGCGTCGACCATGAGTCCAGGCACCTTTCTGCGTGTCATCGGTCCGGAACCCTGGTTCATGGCTTGCGCTGATTCCTGCAGAAGACCAACTGACGGGCGATACGGGCAAAATCCGAACAGATTGCAGCATTACTTCCAATATCAAGTAATTCTCAAACCATCGCCGGACAATGTGCAGGAACTCTATTTAGAAAGTCTCAAAGTATTGGGAATCAATCCTCTCGACCACGACATACGCTTCGTTGAAGACAATTGGGAGTCGCCCACTTTGGGGGCGTGGGGTGTCGGTTGGGAAGTCTGGCTGGACGGTATGGAAATTACTCAGTTCACTTATTTTCAGCAGGCTGGCGGATTGGACGTCAAGCCGGTAGCAGCAGAGATTACGTATGGTGTCGAACGTATCTCTATGTACTTGCAAAATGTGGAAAGCGTTTTCGACCTCAAATGGAACGCCAACGTCACATACGGTGAGCTTTATCATACGAACGAAGTTGAGCAATCGATCTACAATTTCGATGAAAGCGACGCACGGATTTTGCACAGTCAGTTCGCCGAGCACGAAGCCGAGTCCATGCGGCTTCTGGACAAAAATCTGGTAATGCCGGCCTATGAGCAGATCCTCAAGTGTTCCCACACATTCAACTTGTTGGATGCGCGTGGCGTTCTCGGAAGGGATGAACGCATGGCTCATATCCTGAAAATCAGAAGGCTTTCGGAAAGACTGGCCGGGCAGTATTTGAAACAGCGGCTGGAGCAAGGTTTCCCACTTTTGCCGCAAGCCGAGCGTCAGGCTGCGATAGATTTCTATCGCGAAAAAGAAGCAAAATCAAAAGCGAACTCTGCAAAAGCAATTTCCAAGCAATCTGGTTAGACCAAACAACCAAACCAAAAAAAAGAATCGAATTAATCTAGCTCGCCAGTGTCTGAGAAAATACGATTACCATATCAATGGCATATACCAACGATGATGATTTTCCAGTCCTCAGCTCGCGTCTATTGGCAACACCAACTTCCGTAAAGCTTGAGCCTGACCT
The DNA here is from genome assembly GCA_036702975.1 of Oculatellaceae cyanobacterium. GTDB lineage: Bacteria > Cyanobacteriota > Vampirovibrionia > Obscuribacterales > Obscuribacteraceae > DATNPX01. The sequence goes on along the minus strand of DATNPX010000030.1, from coordinate 156,720 downwards.
GATTTCCAGTCGAGTTCGCGTTCGCGAACAGCCAGTCAAGCGGTGTTCAATAGAGTTATCCCTATTTCTTAAAACCCTGTTGTAGAGCCAATCAAGGCCGAATTTTTCTTTTTGTCAATACTGTTAAACCATAGTGTCTCGGGGTATAAAAAGATCACGAGGGAGACGACCAGTCGTCGCGTTTTGACTTAGGAACCTTGATGACACAGACACAACAATCAGTCAGTTCAAATAACAAGATTTCGACAAGCAGAGTCTTAAATCTGCTGCTGGCATCAGCGTTAACGGCTGGAACAGTCGCCTCAAGCGCAGCCGATGCTTTTGTAAGAGCACATGGACCGCTGACGCTCAAACTGGGGTCGGCAGTACGAAGAAGCAACCAACAACACCAGACCGTTGCATCTTCAAGCCACCGCCAGACAGCACAGACGAATACACTCCAGAAGGGTGCGAACAAAGCCGGAAAAAGCCACTTGGCTTTGCACGGCAAAAAGGGCAAGAGAGGCAAAAACGGCAAATGGGAGGCTGAAGTCGCAACTGCAGCTAAACCGATCCCGCCGCAGAATTTCATCGCCAATTTGCAATCCGAGACTGTAGCACCAGGGGTAGTGCACAAATTTGTACGCGGACCTCTCTCTATTAACGTCATTGACGTCGACATGGAGCGAGCGCCGGTAAAAGTGCAACCATACATGGCTGGTGAGAGCTTCGACAGACTCAAAGATGTGGCCGACCATGCTCGCGAAAGCAAAGCGTTGGCAGCCATCAACGCCAATTATTTCAAGAAGGACGGCACTCCGCTCGGCACATTGATAGTGGACGGGGAATGGGTTGCCGGTCCCATATTCGACAGAGTCTCCATGGGCATCGACCGTAGCGGCAAAGTGAAGATCGACCGAGTCAGCCTCAACGGCTTGCTTAGCTCTTCCAACGCTGACGTCGATAACGTCTGGGTGAATAATATCAATCAACCGCGGCGGCACGGCTCACATTTGATTGCCTACACGAGACGCTGGGGCTCATATGTCCGCACACCTTTGACCGGACACCTCGTATCGGTGAACGCGCAAGGTCAAGTTCAAGACTCAGTCGATGCGCAATCGATCGGAATTCCTTACGGTGGATTTGTTCTTAGCGACACCAAAGATGGTGCCATATCCTCGCTACGTCGAGGTGACAACGTACAGCTCTCCTGGCACACCAAGCCCGGCGATTGGCAAGACGTAGTAGAAGCCGTGAGCGGTGGACCAATGCTCGTCAAGGACGGCAGCCTCTTTGTCGACCTCAAGGACGAAAACTTCAGAAAAGCCTGGACTGGCAGCCAAATCCGTGCCCGCACGGCTATCGGAGTGACAGCCAATAATCACCTTCTGTTGACGACTGTTGAAGGTCCGCACACTTTGTGGGATGTAGCCAAGTTTCTACACAATCTAGGTGCAGTTGATGCAATGAACCTAGATGGTGGCGGCTCTACAACTATGGTCGTACACGGCAATACCGTGACTCGCAACGCTAACGCCAGCCAGCGTCGCGTCGCCAGCTCAATCGTTGTGCTCGATAAGCGCAACATGGCCACAAGCACCGCAGCTAAGAAAGCGCAACCCGCACGTGACGATGAGCCGCAAGACTTGTCTGATGCCACCAATGGCTCTGACGTTGCTCAGACTCTAGGTGAAATCACCACTGTAGGTAAGGACATTACGGCAGCATTGCCGATGTCGGTGAGAACAGACCGCATGCAGGCAGACTCGCAGGCGACGAGCATTGATGATTCACTCCAGGCACAAGCGATCACACCGTAGTCTGTTCTCCTCACTTCTCTTTTTCTCACTTCGAGCAGCTTGAAGTGTATTAAAATGCCAACGTCTATGAGGTGGTCTGGGAGTGAGCGCTGGTGGGCGAAAGATTTGCGATAGGTGTTGATTTCGGTGGTACCAAAATCTCCGCTGGCGTAGTCAACCTGGAAACAGGCAAGCTGGTGGCCGCCGCAAAGAAAAAGACGAGACAGGTGCATGAAGAAGCGGATGTCGTCAAGCGACTAATAACGGTCATCGACGAAGCCTTGCAGGACGGCACGGTCGACCGCAAGAAAATAGTTGGCATCGGTATAGGTGCTGCAGGCATGGTTGACCGGCAGAGAGGAATTCTTCTAGATGCTGTCAACATCGGCGCCCAGGAACTTCCCCTTGCGGAACCTTTGTCGGCCTATTACAAAATTCCATGCTTTCTCGGCAACGACGTGGAAGTTGCGACTCTTGGCGAAATGAATTTTGGCGCCGGTCGCAACTGCTCAAACTTTATCTGTGTATTTGTCGGCACCGGTATCGGCTCTGGTGTCGTGTTTAACGGCAATATATTGCATGGGGCCACAGGTACTGCCGGTGAGATAGGGCACATGCTCCTTTTCCCCGACGGTAAGCTCTGCGGGTGCGGCGCCTTTGGCTGCCTTGAGGCTTATGCTTCGAGGACGGCACTGGCAAAAGCAATTCTCTCCGATTTGAATCGTGGGCTTGAATCTAGTATTCGTGACAAGGTCGACATGACCAAAGGCATCTTACGAGCCAAGGCGATTGCTAACGCAGTGAGCAACGGTGATCATTTGGTGACCACCAACGTCACCGAAACCGCGCGATATTTCGGCATGGGCTTAGCCAACGTGATCAACTTCTACAATCCAGCGCGAATCGTCGTAGGCGGCGGGCTCGTTGAGGCAGTCGAACTGTATTTGCAAGTGGCAACAAAAGAAGCAAAACGCCGATGCTTAAAGATTCCAGCACGCAAAATTGAGATCGTAAAAGCAGAACTCGGAGACTTCGCCGGCATCGTCGGAGCAGCTATCCTCGCTCGCGGTCAAAATAAAACAGCACCGGTCTTGTCAGCGAACTGACGAACTGTTTTCAACTCTCAGCTCGCCCTCTCTTTGGTTTTCGCAGACGCGTCGCAACTCAACGCACCGCAAAAGTTGCTTGCCCTTCAAACTTACAACCCTGCTTTGTGCCTCGCTCGAGCAAGACTTTGTTGATTCGCTCGAGCAAAGGACGCTTATCTAACGCCCAGGCGGGCGCAACAATGTCCGCCGCAGGACCTTCCGCGATCAAACGCATGACAATTTGATCAGGCGACAACAATTCCAGGGCATCAGCAACAAGTTCGACATAGTTCTCTTCCGAAAGCAGCTGGAATTCGCCGTTTTCGTATTGGGTCGCCATCGGCGTACCTTTATATACGCACAATTGATGAATCTTGACGCCTTGAACGCCGCTTGCCGCAACTTTGCGAACGGTATCAAGCATCTCATCGCGGGTCTCGCCCGGCAAACCAAAGATAAGGTGGGTGGCTAAAAACAATCCTCGTCTTTGTGCACGACCCACCGCATCGAAGAACTCCTCTGCTGAGTGCCCACGATTGATGGCATCGAGAGTTCGATTGACAGCTGTCTGCAAGCCTACTTCCAACCAGACGAACGTCTTTTCATGGTACTCGGCTAACATATCGAGGATGTTGTCCTCGAGGCAATCAGGGCGCGTGCCGATGCACAGCCCGACGACATCTGGTTCCGCCAGCGCAACATCATACAAACGTCTAAGCGACGCTTCGGGTGCATAGGTGTTAGTAAACGCTTGAAAATAAGCAAGGAACTTCTGGGCCTTGAAGCGCTTCCTGACGCGCTCGATGCCCGTGCGCAGTTGCTGCTGCACACTCAATTCCGGCGCTATAGTCGGAGCACCAGAGCCGCGGTCGTCACAAAAAGTGCATCCGCCAAAGGCACGTACACCATCGCGATTAGGACAAGTAAAACCAGCATCAATCGGAACGCGGTAGACACGAGCCTGAAACCGCTCGCGCAGGTAGTTGTTGAAGGTCTTAAGTTGCGGGTCGTTCCGAAAAGTATAAGGGTCCATGGCGCTCAGTTGTGCGGAAAGTTAATTGAACCATGACCAGCACCTGGTTGTCATGGAATATTCATGGAATGTCATGGAATATTCAGCGAGTGGCTGAGAATTGAAGGGAATTCTCAGATAAGCAAATGCATCTATTTTAAGTTTACGTTGCGGTCGAGCCCGCCCCTGCCGCACGATAGGGTGTCTGCAAATACTTAGAAATAGTAACGTTATGGACGGTCGAGTTGACACTGATCATTCGATTTTGTTATTCTGGCTGACCGTTGCCGGAGTAGCGCGCCTAGTTGCCCCCATCGTCTAGAGGCCTAGGACACCTCCCTTTCACGGAGGTAACAGGGGTTCGAATCCCCTTGGGGGTAAGTTTTCTCGACGGCAACAAGTCGTTATTCGTTATTTCTTAGAGCAGCCAACTCAGAAAGTACGGTCAAAATCGATGGTGAGATAGCGCTTTCGCTGTCCCGTCCTTTTGCGCTAGCAGTGCCAATGCCGCCTTCGCCAGGCAGAATGATGTTAGACAACCCAAAGAGATCACTGGCAAATTCGGGTGCCAGCGAGTGCACCAGCTTGGCAGCTTGCGCTTGTATGGAAATGACAAGATTAGCATCGCCATGTTTGCAGGCCCTTACGATTTGCGAGGCAGCTTTAGCGGCGCTGATACTTGTAAACGGCAGCGCATCAAGTAAAGAGAACAAAGCAAATTCGATTCGATTGTGTCCTTTGAAATTTGCGTTGCGCGGGCTGCCGGTACGCATCAAACCGGGGCATACTGTCGTGACAAAGATATTGTCCTTGAGCAATTCAGTGCGTAAACCTTCGGAAAATCCAACTAACGCGTGCTTGCTTGCACAATAGGGCAAAAGATGGGGCACACTCACCAAACCTGCGATAGAGGCAATGTTAACAATACGGCCTCTACGTCTGCGTCTCATGCTCGGCACAACAGCCTCGGTGGCATAAAGCGGTCCCCAAAAGTGAGTGTCCATCGAGTCGTTGTAATCTTCAATCGTTTGCACTTCCATCGGACCAACTTCGATCAAACCAGCATTGTTAACAAGCACATCGACTTCACCGACTTGTCTCTCAACTGCGGCAATGGCACCATTGACCTGACTAGAATTGGTTACATCACACACGAATGTATACAAACGAGCCTCAGGCAAGTCGAGCTTCTTACGCGCCTCAGCTAACTCTCTACTGTCTCGGGCAGCCAAAGCCAAAATCGCGCCTTCAGCAGCAAAGCAGCGCGCCAACTCCAATGCCAGCCCACGTGAACCACCCATAATCAAGACGACCGAGTTCTTCAAATCTACCTTCCGAGCTTGTCTAACAAGATAGGCTCCGGCAGCAAATCCAGCCAACCCGAGCCCAAGCATTTTCGCGATTCCGGCGGCACTCTTCATGATACTTTCCTCTGAATTTCAGGAGTGGATTTGAGCGGTGGTCCAACAAATCGCCTGGCAGTAACCCAATTTCTAGAAGAGATAGTGCCACGAAAGTTCCGTACTCCGAAGTGCCAATGCCTACGGACTAGGTTCAACTTGTAGCCTATGAGTGACTTTAAAGAGCCGCAAGAGAAACGCACATTAGAGATGCAAGAGCACAAGAGGTGCCATTTGCAACGTTATTCAAAGATTGAGGAACCGAGACCCACCTCTTTGCCGTCGCACAGAGAAACAAAAGCAAACCCAGAACAATACACAATTAGTGGGGACCGCACATGATCGGATCAGCGAAAAAAGTCTGCTATACGCTTCTCTTAAGCGCATTTCTAGGATTCAGCACATGCTCGGCATTAGCACAATCGATGGGTCACCAAGAACTAACAGATAAAGAAGCGGCCAAGAACTCAAACATCCAAGAGGCAAAAAAGCTTAACGGCGGCAGTACGGATGCAGCCGCAGATGCAGATACAGACGCAGACAAGAGCACAAGCAAGCGTTCCGACAAAACAGAAAAGTCTCCGAATAAAGGGAAGTTGACAGATTCGAAAAAAGACACACTATCTACCAAGCCTACCGAGAAACAGAAGAAGGCTGCCGGAGACACAGCAGAGGTAGTGAATCAAATACCTGGTGTCAAGGTCAGCAAAGAAGACCTGGTGCCACCATCTGCACCACCAATTAAAGGTTTCCATCCGATTAAGAAGTTGCTGCGTCCCGTCGAGAATCTGGAAGGTATGAGTATTAAACTCGAACAGCAGATCATGAAACTAGAAGGTCCAATCGCCAGTCTTCAGCCGCCAATGATCAAATTGCAGCACAAGATGGACGGCGTGCAGGGATCGCTAGGCAATATGCATAGGCAACTTGACGGTATGCAAGGACAGCTTTCTGGTGTTAGAACCGACATTGCCGGGATGAGAAAAGACATTGAGAGCTTGAAGACCCCAATTCAGCATTTGGAAGGTCCGATAGCCAATGTATCCAGACCACTCGAGCAGTTAGAAGTTAGGCTTAACCTGATTCTGATCGCGATATTAGTAGCGACCGTAGGTATCGCTATTGGTACACCAATCGCCGCAGTCTGGCTTTATAGAAATAGACAGAAATTCGGCGTACATGACAGCGAGTTGCCTAAGGCGGCTCAACCACAAGGCAACACGCGGGTTTCGGGCAGAAGGTAAATCAACTAAATATCAACTATTAAATATCAAATAGGCAATCGACTCAAGCAGCGCAAAACATTGTTTGATCTCGCCAGATCAGCCTAGACCAGACCAGCCTAGAATTGAACGGAAACAACCGCTATGTTTGACCCCCTTTACCGCCATGCTCGAATATTGCTGCAAACTGACCTTGGTCTGGTAGCAGCTCTGGTACTTTGTTTCGGATGGTTCGCTTACCGTCTGCTCATGCACCAGAACATAGACGTTCCTACATCTGTTACGGTGCTTGGCTTTGCCATGGTCTTTCTCATTGAACGAGCGCACGCAAGAGAGGCAAAAGCGATTCATCTGAAACTAGACGAACTGCTGGCCGCTCTTCCTGGTGCCAGCAACAGGCTGATCAAAGCTGAAGAGGCGTCAGAGTCGGCTCTACACCTCGCGCACCACGCTTTGCACGAGACAGCAGCAGAACACGATGTGCACGCAGCTTTCTCTATCGAACACACAGGTTTCTTCGATCGAAATGAACTTGTGCCCCCACGGTATCAAGACCCCACTCATAGTTAGCCCAAACAAACAGTTATCTGCTCAGCTTTCATTCGCCTGGTCCTCGAGCACTAACGCGTCGCGCACCATTTATTGACCATAGATTTCAGATCGTTCAGAAGCGCGGGTTTCTGCATAAAATCGTCCATGCCAGCAAAGACACACCTAGCTTTGTCGGAGTGACCTGTCAATGCGACAATCGGCACACGCTTGCGTTGCTCTCTGAGCTCCGCCTCTCTAATAAGCATGGTGGCATGAGTGCCATCAATGCCCGGCAAGCCGATGTCCATTAGTATCATGTCAGGCTCGAAGTCACTCCATTTTTCAAGCGCTTCCTCGCCGCTTGAGACAGCAACAGCCTTGAAGCCGAGTATAGTGAGCTGACGAATGGTCATATCACGCAGCACGGGATCATCTTCTACGAGCAGAATCGATGACTTAGTCATACGCTGCAGTTACCTTCGGGGAAAGGCACTTCGAACCAGAAGGTAGAACCTTTTCCTTGTTCGCTTTCGAAGTCGATCTCTCCACCCATAAGTGCCACCAATGATTTAGAAATACTTAGGCCAAGACCAGTTCCACCGTAGACTCGTGACGTCGAATCATGCGCTTGCTCAAATGGCTGAAAAACTCTGTGTCGGTTCTCCGGGGCGATTCCAATTCCAGTATCAGTAACACTGAAACGAATTACAGTGGTCTTATCTTCAAGCTTTTTTGACGTGCAGTTAATCGATATCGTGCCCGAGTTAGTGAATTTAACAGCATTAAATGCAAGATTCAAAAGCACCTGGCGAACTCGAAACTCGTCACCGCACACGGTTTCTGGTACTAACGGATCCGTCTCACCGATTACTTCCAATCCCTTTTTGCTCGCCTCCGGGTAAATTAGCTGTCTGACATCACCGACAACAGCAATAATCGGGAACTGCCGATACTCCAGGCTGATCTTACCTGATTCCATTTTGGCGGCGTCCAGAAGGTCGTTAAGCAAACGCAACAAACGTTGCGAGGATTGAAAGACCGACTGCGCAATCTTGTTGTTTTCCTCACCCAGATCTTCAATTGTTAATAACTCGCTCATACCGATAATGCCACTCATTGGAGTTCGCACCTCGTGACTTATAGTCGACAAGAAACGGCTTTTGACTTCAAGTGCATTTTTAAGATCTTGATTAGTTGCTTCTCGCTGCTGTTCCGCCAGCCTTCTTTCGGTCAGGTCGCGAGTTATTTTGGCAAAGCCAATTAGTGTGCCTGATTCGTGAATCGCTGTTATGACCACACTAGCCCAGAAAATGCTTCCGTCTTTGCGGACGCGCCAGCCTTCTTCTTCATACTTGCCTTCACGCTCTGCGACAGCTAGCTCGTATTGCGGATGCCCACGCTTTCTGTCCTCTTCAGTGTAAAATTGCGAAAAATGTTTACCGACTATTTCACTAGCTGAATAGCCATTAATTCGCTGAGCGCCTTCGTTCCAGGTCATGATGTTGCCGTTGGGATCAAGCATGAAAATGGCATAGTCTGCCACCCCCGCCACAAGCAACCGAAAAATCTCTTCTCTGCGAGCAGCTTCTCGCTCTTTTTCATCAGCCTTCTTTTTGTCAGTCAGGTCACGAGTTACCTTTGCGAAGCCAAGAAGATTGCCATTATCATATATTGCAGTAATAACCACACTAGCCCAAAATTTTGAACCATCTTTGCGTACACGCCATCCTTCCTCTTCATAGCGTCCCTCACGCAGAGCAGTCTCAAGTTCGTTGCGCGGATGTCCGGAGGTTTTGTCCTCTGTCGAATAGAAAATAGAAAAATGTTGTCCGATGATTTCGTAAGGCTCGTAGCCATTAATGCTTTCGGCACCCGCATTCCAAGTCTGAATGAGGCCATTAGGATCAAGCATGAAAATGGCATAGTCTTTCACGCCAGCGACAAGAGCGCTGAAAACATTCTCTCTTCGCTCCGCATCATTGGCACGCCGTTGCAGACTGCGCCGCTCATCCACATCTGTTAACTCACGTGAAACCCAGGCGAATGCAAATGATCCGTTTTCAAGATTGACGGGAGTAATGGTGTTCTCGCAACGAACCGTAGTTCCATCCTTACGTTTCATTAGCGACTGCGTTTCAGACTTTAGTTCACTCTTAGCCGAATCGATATTATGCTGAACAAGTGCATCTTCTGCTTCTTGTGCGGGATACAATAACGAAGCGTTTTTTCCTTCTATCTCTTCGGCGCGATAACCAAATAGATCTTCTGCGCCACGATTCCAAGTTAAAACTAATCCGCTAGAGTCAACCATGAAGATCGCATGGCTGCTTATGTTTTCAACTAGAAGCCTGAATGATTCATTCTTATCGATTGGCTTATCACTTAAAGGTCTCTTTTTACTCGGTTTAGGATCGATTGTCATTTAACTCCGGACAGACGAAAGTCTATTCAAGCGGTGGATGGCGTCAATTCATTGACTCCTTTGACAATACTTTAGTGTCAGGCTCGAGCAAAATTAATCAATAGTCTAAATAGACCGCCCAGCTGAACCACAAGACGATCAAAAATTGTAGTCAATTTCAAACACAACCGGGAGCAAATTGGAAGGTTGTGGCGTCGAGATGCCCTGGATTTCAAATTCAAGGTGACATGATGAAAGAGACAGATACCAGACTCGAGTCTGAGGTTCAACGTATCATAGAAGCAAAACTCGATGAAATCGAAGATGACATTGCTTGTAAGATTGTCGACCGCCTAGCTCCTCGGTTGCAAGACAAGAGGCTCTTAAAGAAAGAACTACATGAAGAACACAAAAACGAAAAAGATGAAGATGATGATGATGAGAATACAGAGAAGAAAATGTTCGATCCAATCGCCGGACCATAGTTGAATCAGTCACACCGTCACAAAGTCAAACAAAAGCATCAGCACAGTTGTGCTGTGGTTCTCGTAAGACAGAGCAGGACTTAGAGCGAGCTCAGCGTTTTAGCTTCCCTTTGCAAAAGAGCCACTGCTACTGCTTGCTTCTCCAGGCTTTGCTCGACCATCTTTTTGCCCTGCTTTATAGGATGCGTTTTGAAGAACTCGCGCGTCTGCTTTAAGAGTTCCGGTGTAAGCAGACCCGTAATGCCTTCCGACATTCGAGGTAGCGATGCTTCCGGGAACACTTTCAAAATCTCGTCCCATTTCTGGGTGACGAACTTCCACGCCAGGTCGCGAGCACTTGTATTTAGCAAAACGGTGCGCACCACAAACGGTGCGTTCTGAGAACGGAATTCACCGCTCAACGTCTTCTCTAGAGTCTTCTCCAGAAGTTTCTTATCCTGGAAGGAGGCGAGACTATACATATAGCGGTCTTCTTCTTGCGGACTGGATGCATTTTTGAAGTCTTTCTCGAATTCAGCATAACGCTCGGCACCACCAGTGTAGGCAAGAATCGTCACAACCGCCGGTACTACGTCTGATCCAACCGATGTCTTATCAGCCTTATATTTTGCATAGAGTTCATGTGCCTCTGCCTGCACTTTGCGGTCATCGCCAAGAGTACCAAGTGTTAGGGCTAACAAACCGCGCAATTGTCGGGTGAGATTGTTCTCGCCTTCTCTTGACTCCCAACCTAGCTTTCTGAACGCCGGCGTGCAAAGTGTCTTCGCGAACTCCTTCAAGTGCTCTGAACCAGGAATGACTCGGTCTAGATAATTCAACGTGCCAACGATCGTCGTCCACACATTTTTGTCACTCTCATCTTCGAAGAGCTTGATCATCTCAAGATATTCGCTCAAAGGCTGCAACCCTGCGAGCACAGCCGCCCATGTATCGCTGACGAGATTGAATCGTTCAATCGCACTGAGAGCCTCATTACGACGGTTGTTCAAGGCTTGCAGCAAGTCTTTGGAATAGCGCACACGATAGAAACCGTGTCCGCCTTCGTTCACCACGACATATTCAACTTTGTCGTCGAATTTGACCTCGTGTGTCTCTTTAGTAAGCAAGAATTTTTCAGACACCATTTTCTTGCCGACTTTTGCCTTAACCATAACCGGCACATGGAAAATAGAGTCTTTGACTTTGTTGGTATCATCCGACGCATAGACAAATCGTTGCTGTTTGAAGCTCAGTGTTTTGCCTGTTTTATCCAACTCCACCGAGATAAGAGGATGACCTTCCTGGAAGATCCAAGAATCCATCATGTCTCTGACAGGCTGCTTGGACGACTCCTCGATAGCATCCCAGAGGTCGTTGGTTTCAGTATTGCTGTATTTGTGCTTGCTCAAATACAAGCTGATACCACGACGAAATACTTCAGCACCCAAATATTGCTCAAGCATGCGTAAAACCGACGCACCCTTTTCATAAGTGAGAATATCGAACATACCTTGCGCTTCTTCCGGACGGCGCACAGGAAATTCGATCGGTCTCGTACTGCGTAAACCATCAGTGGCAAAAGCGGCACCACGAGAGACACTGAACGATTCCCAGCGCTTCCATTCCGGCTTCCAGCTATCGACTGCCAGCATTTCCATAAATGTGGCAAATGCTTCATTCAGCCAAATGCCGTTCCACCATTTCATGGTGGCAAGATCGCCAAACCACATATGCGCGATTTCGTGTGCCACCACATCAGCCACGCGTTCCAATTCAGCATGAGATGCCGTTTTCTCGTCAACCAATAGTGCTGTTTCGCGGAAGGTCACAGCACCAAGATTTTCCATGGCACCAAAAGCGAAATCCGGAATCGCGATCAATTCCAATTTATCGCCCGGATATTTCAAGCCGTAATAGCTATTGAAGAAAGTAAGCGAATGCTGGGCAATGCCTTCAGCAAACTTAGCCAGATGTAACTTGCCTGGTGGTGCCCAAATCCTTATCGGCGTACCATCAGCTTCGACGATCGAAGTTGCTTCGAACTCGCCAACAATGAATGCCACCAGATAGGTAGACATCTTCATCGTCTCGTGAAAGACAACTTGCTTTTTGTTCTTGTCGGCAAGACGTGTCTCTTTCTTGATCTTGGCATTTGAAATTGCCGTCAAGTGCTCGTCAACAATCAAGGTAACTTTATAAACAGCTTTGAAATCCGGTTCGTCCCAGCAAGGGAAGGCTCGGCGCGCATCGGTCGCTTCCAGTTGGGTCGTAGCGATAACTTTGGTTTGACCGTTTGCATCTTTGTAAGTGCTGCGATAGAAGCCATGCAGCTTGTCATTAAGAATGCCTTTGAATTTTATGTGCAGTTTCCATGACCCTTGACTGAGCTTCTGTGGAAATTCGAGCTTGACCCGCTCATTTTCCTGGTCGAAGGAGATTGTTGCTTTGTGCTCTTCGTTACGGGCATTGCTCACCGAAGCGTGCAAAACTTCCAGCTCGAGCGCGTTCAAGAGCACGACGTCCGTCGTATCCGAAACAATTATATGAATCGTCTCTTCGCCATCAAAAGTGAAATTGACAAGATCTGGTTCCAGCGTAATTTCATATTTCTCGGGAACAACCGTGCGCGGCAAACGGTAATTCTCAGTTTCAGGATCCATCAACGCGGCTGTTTCTTTTGACATCACAGCTCAGCACCTCACTTAACAGGCGGTAGAAATTATGTTAAAGAGAGGTTAGCATATTGCGCTGAGACTTTCATTTCGCCTGGGCAGTCGTCCGAGAGGACAGGCAGTCATGGGAGCCGCTCTCACAATGGCGATGGCGATGACAAGCCCCTGGAACATGACAAGCAAAACAAACACTAAGCACACAAAAATAGCGCAACTTAAGTCAGGCACAACGCAGAAAAGAGGTCCAAGCTCATTATGGTAGAAGTTCAAACAGCCAATCAGACGCTCGTCCAGCTGGGACAACAGCTTCGGGTGGACAGTATTCGAGCCACCACTAAAGCAGGCTCGGGACACCCAACCTCGTCAATGTCAGCTGCCGATTTGATGGCAGTTCTATTTGCCAAGTTTCTCAAATATGATTTCGACAGACCCCAGTTGCCAACAAATGATCGCCTGATCTTCAGCAAGGGTCATGCTTCGCCCCTGCTTTACGCTCTCTACAAAGCAGCTGGAGTTGTGAGTGAGGAAGAATTGATGACCTTGCGCCAGTTTGGCAGCCGTTTGGAAGGTCACCCGGTGCCGCAGATTTTGCCTTGGGTGGACGTCGCCACAGGTTCCCTTGGTCAGGGTCTCGCTTTTGGTTTGGGTATGGGATTGGTTGGCAAGTACGTCGACAAACTGCCTTTCAAAGTATGGGTGCTGCTCGGCGACAGCGAAATGGCAGAAGGCTCGGTATGGGAGGCTTTCCACAGCGCTTCTTTCTATAAGCTCGATAACGTCATCGCCATACTGGATATGAATCGATTGGGTCAGCGCGGCGAAACAGAGCTCGGTTGGAACTCATCTGCTTATGCCGCCCGGGCACGGGCCTTCGGTTGGCATGCAATCGAAATCGATGGTCACAACTACGATCAGATCGAAAAAGCATACAAAGATGCGATCGGCACAGAAGGCAAGCCGACTTTGATCATCGCCAAGACAGAGAAAGGTCACGGCGTTCCTTCCATCGCCAATAAAGACAACTGGCATGGTAAGCCGCTTCCAGCAGAGGAAGCCGAGGCCGCTATCAAATTGCTTGGTGGCATCCAGAACAACGTCATCAAAGTGCAAAAGCCAGATACGGATGGTCCTATCGCCAAAAGTCATGCACGTGTGGCATTTGAATGTCCAACTTATGACAAACCGATCGCCACTCGCGAGGCTTACGGCGACGCCTTGAAAGCCTTGGGACAGTGCGAACCAGATGTTGTAGTGCTCGATGCGGAAGTGGGCAACTCCACCTACAGTGAAAAGTTTGGCAAAGCCTATCCCGATCGCTTCTTCGAGATGTATATCGCCGAACAGTTGATGGTCGGTGCTGCCATCGGTATGGGAACACGCGGCAAGAAAGCTTTTGCCTCTACATTTGCTGCATTCCTCGCTCGCGCTTACGATTTCATTCGTATGGGTGCAGTTTCGCGCGCAAACGTGCGTTTAGCGGGTTCTCATGCTGGTGTATCGATCGGTCAAGATGGTCCATCACAAATGGCACTCGAAGACCTAGCGATGATGCGAGCCATCTTCGGCAGCCTCGTGTTGTATCCAAGTGACGGCGTCAGTGCAGCAAATCTTGTGAAAACAATGGCAGATACTCCAGGCATCTCCTACATGCGCACAACGAGAGAGAAGACACCTATTCTTTACAAAAACGACGAAGAGTTTCCGATCGGCGGCAGCAAAGTATTGCGTCAGTCAAAGGAAGATAAAGCGACATTGATTGGTGCCGGTATCACACTGCATGAGTCTCTCAAGGCCTATGAAGAGCTGAAGAAAGAAGGCATAGCAGTAAGAGTAATTGACCTGTATTCGGTCAAACCGATCGACACTGCCACCATTGTCACCGCAGCCAAAGAGACCGGAACTTTGATCGTCGTCGAAGACCACTGGCCAGAAGGTGGTCTTGGCGATGCGGTGATCGAAGCCTTCACAGCTCACGAAAGCGCCAAGCAGAGCGGTATCGAAAACAACGGTCACAAGGTTCTACCGAAGCTTATCAAGTTGGCGGTGAAATCGATGCCTGGATCAGGTACGCCTGAAGAGTTGATGGATGCAGCCGGTATCTCGGCGAAGCATATCGTCAGCGCCGTCAAAGCGTCCTTGAAGTAAAAAAATCAGGCGCCGGCTTCGGAACCAGAACCGGCGCCTGACCAACCTAATGATCAAAATACCCATTCTTCCGCCCGGAGGAGTTCCACGGCTATCTCGCGGATCTTCTGGGCGAATGCATATTGTCGCTCTTCTAAATCAGAGAACTTGGAGACGTCGTAGTAGCCATTGGGAAGTCTTGGTGCGTAGGTGAGTGGTGCGTTCCAATATGGAAGCCTGAGGTCGCCCGGTGTTTTCTGGCTGCCACTTTCAAATGGCAGTTCACCGTCGACATCGAACCAATGCTGCAATATTTCAGCGACGCTTTCCATCGCTCTGCGTCTGTACGACTTGCTCAGTGCAGACATCTTGGTATTGTCTTGACTGAAGAGATCAGGATGTTTCTGCCTGGCACGGTCGACTGCCTGCTCAACTGAACGAGCACCGGATTTGAAACCAGGATCGTCACCACCATATACGATACCGCTGAATAATTCGCGCATAATTGCAGCAACTCTTTCCACAGCCGTCTTGGTGCGGCGCAATCCAGCGATTGCCATCGGCTGAATCTCCGGACGCAGAATCTTGTATGAGTCGGAGAAACTCGCTACAGCAGATGCAAGCGATGTATGAATCGTATCGTCGTGGAAGAGCGGATCAGTATTGGGGCCACGCAACATAGCGATTTTCGCGAATCCTTCCGGATGGTTATAGTTTATGCAATGGTCACCAGCAATCACCACATGCGATATCTTGGAATTCTCATTTTCAGGATGAGGAACGTACCAATCCTCAATGTTCAGCTCTTTCAGAAGAGCTCGCTCATCTTCGCTGAAGTTGATACGCTCACGGTCGTCGGTCAAATGCGCAGGCTCAAACGGGCTAGCGACTTTCTCGTAAATTGACTTTATAGCCGGGGCATACTTATCACCCTCCGATTGCTCAAGCCAAGATGGCTCCCAATCAGTTAACCTGGCTGGATTGAGCCCGTGGATGCGACACAATTGCGCCATGATCACTTGCGCCATAAACTGAGGCGGCGCCACCTGATGCTCCTTGATCGCCTTCACTATTCTAGTAATCGAACGCTTGCTGGCTGGATCGTCAGTGCGCATTAGCTGTGAAAGCGCACAAGCTGCAGCTTGCGCTCCGTGAACATTGTGAATGAGAAAGTTGGTGCGATTCTTGACTGCGTCGGAAAAGATTGAAGCGATAATGGCATCGCGGGTCTCTTCTGCATCGAGATTGAGCAGCCTGGCAGCCTCATAGACCTGATTTACTTCGGCTCGTGTGTGTTTCCAGTTCATCTCCCATTGATAACTCGAAGACTTGCTAGGTTCTGCTGTGCTGTCCAAATGCTGGAAGTTTAGACGCACGAGCGTCAAACAACTCCACACGAGCTCCTTATCAATGTTTCGCAAAAATTGATCGCGCTCGATCTTGTTGCGCGCATTCAAGACATCGTTTGTTTCAACGTCGAGAACTGGCACTTCTTCCAGATCGCGACGAGTGATGTCGTTTTCGACAGTCAAATTCTGAGGACGGCGAAAGTTCTCAAGAAACTTAAAGTTATCAGTCACTGAAACCAGCCAGTCTGGTTTTATAAACTGCTGAGTTGCTCCCCGACCGCTCCGCGAATTGGCGCCGCCGGCAGAACCTTGCTTTGTACTGACCTCTTTCATCCTCGGCGACTTGCCCCATAAGGTCCGGCAGTCTTAGAACCGTTTCCCGAACCGATTCCCGAATCATGTATACGCAAAATTCCGCGTATTTCTTGGCTTATTCCCGGAACCGCAGGTTGTGAATCGCTGCCGAAACGAGGTCAGTTTAGCAGAGCCTTTTTCATCGAAAAATTCACGCTGATGAGCTAACTTGAATATAAACGCCCAAATATCGGGGTCTTCCGCTAGACTGCTGAATAAGCCTCAAATCGTTATAGGACGAAGGTGTGCTTTGACTGATCCACTGGAAGCGTATGATGCGAGATTAACGGGGAAGACAGCCGCCGCCGTGTTTTTATTGACTGCCGCTCGCACTGAGAAGAATCGTGGTGAGTTCGACGAAGCGTTCGCCCTCTTTCAGAAAGCACTACCAGGTTTCAGCGATAACGAAAACGACCTTCCCATCTGTGCGCTTATTTACATGGAGCTGGCAGAAACCCTTGAAGCCCTCGATAGACCAACTGACGCGGCTCAATACAATGAGAAGGCGCTCCAGATTATACGAAAACTAGCTTCAGCTTGAAGTGAAAAACGCACTGGGCATAGCCGAATGACCACTTTGCTCTCCAAGCGGGTACACTCACGTAAGAGGCCGTCCACGTTCCTCACCGCAAGGGCTGCAACCTGGACACGTGTCCATCAAACATGAGCATTGTGCATTGATTAGTAAGTGAGGCCCGATTGACTAGCTCGACAAATGCCGACGCTGAAATTAAGACCGATCAATCGTCGAGATTCAGTATATTGGCGCTCATAAAGCAGTTGCGCCCCAAACAATGGGCAAAAAACGCAATCGTGTTTGCGCCGCTCTTGTTCTCCGGTAACTTCACCAATCCCGAACGCGTCGAGCAAGCAGTGCTTTGCGCAATTGCGTTCTGTGCGATTTCCAGCGCAGTTTATATACTCAATGACTTGGTCGACATAAAAGCTGACCAGGCGCATCCGACTAAATGCAAAAGGCCGTTGGCCTCAGGACAGATTCCTGTTTCGTTAGCGGTCGTGCTCATGCTCGCGCTCCTAGCAGGCGGGCTTGTTGCTGCATTCATCGTCAGGCCAACGCTCGATCTCATCTGTCTGACATACCTGACAATAAACATTCTCTATTCACTCAAACTCAAGGACTTTCCTATTCTCGATATTCTATGCATCGCGTCGGGTTTTGTTCTTCGAGCCGTCGCCGGTGCGGCGGCAGTTCACGTGGTGCCTTCCGCCTGGTTTTTGCTGTGCACCACATTCGGTGCACTTTTCTTGGGGCTTGAAAAACGGCGTTACGAGACCACTCTCCTGATAGAAAAGCCAGAAAACCACCGTAAATCCTTGCAAGGATATACACCGACTCTGATCAAACGGCTGGAGAGCCTTATAACACCGAGCCTTCTTGCCACTTATTCATTTTACACGTTTCAATCAACCGCGTCGCATCATGGGCAGTGGATGATGATTACCATCCCCCTTGTCCTCTATGGTGTCATGCGCTACCAATTGATTTCAGAGAAAGGCGCATCTACAGGTACTCCCGAAGACATTCTCGGGAAAGACCGTCCGATTCAGATTACAATCTTGCTCTGGATTTTGGCTTGTTCGGCTGTCATTTACGGCGATCCAGAAGCCTGGGTAAATGCCACTTCTCACACCTTAGATTCATTACGCAAGTAGAGCTATCACTATCAAGACATTGCCTGCGCTAGACCAAAAGCCGCGCGGTCTCCCGCACGGCTTTGGTCTCTCTCTCTCGAAAAAAAACTCGAGTATAGGCTAAACAGAGTGCGCAAGAACTACTAGCGCATTTGTGCTCCATTCGGCTTATAGGCAAACGCCTCATTGATTTGCTCCTTCAAATGGCCTGCTTTGAGCTGAACATCTTCGACTAGGTGACCAGCTTGCTCTTTCATTTCTTCTCTCAACTTTCTGCCTTCCTTAGGCGCAAAGAGAACACCGATCGCAGCACCGAGTCCAGCACCAGCAAAAAGACCTGCCAGCGCGCCAAAAGCTGTACCTACCATGAAAACCAATTGCAACCACTTCAACATTCCGAGAGACTTACCCAAAATTCCCATAACGACCTCCACTCTTGCGAAAATCCATGCCACTAAGAAGCATCGGAGGAGAAAATGGTTCCCATATTTCAGCAACTTAACGAAAACAGAGTTTCATTGGTCTTGAGCGCCCCACTTCAGTGGAGCGTAAGTCTGTCGAACATCCTGAGGCACGTCCTTCGACTCGAAATGAATGTTCAGATGAGGAAAGGTCTTGAGCAGTTCTTCGACATCAGTCCGTTTGCTGCACGTCTTGGGCACAGCCAACACAGTTAGTGGCAGTCCTTTTAGATTGCGTAGACCTTCAATTGTGATATTGGTCATTCGCAAGTCAAGATAATGCAGATTTTTCATAGACGACAGTTCTTTCATGCTGTCATTAGTCAGTTTTGGATTGGACCCAATGCGCAAATCAGTTACGGTGGAGCATTTTGCAATCTCCTTCAGACCTGACGGTGACAAACCGATTCGGTTAAGACTGAGCCTTTCGAGATGCTTGAGAGAAGAGAGATACTTCAGATTTTTCTCCTCAATACCGCACCACGAGCAGTCAAGGCTGACGAAATGCGGCAGACTAGCGAGGTCTTTGAAGAAACTGCCTGTGATATCGCTGCGCAGACAGCTCAGATACTCAAGATTGTTTAAGTGCTTTAGGCAAGACAGCCCCTTGTCAGTTGCCTCTGACCGGTTAATATCTAGCTCCTTCAGTCCGGTGATGGCAGACACATGAGACAGAGCTCGGTCGCACCACCCCTCCTCGCCATCACTCATGGCGATGAATCCTAGCTTGATACGATCGATGCCTTGCTTAGAGACCTGATCGAGCAAAGCTGGCTCCTGAAAGACGCGGCGGTTGGCCTCATAAAGCACGAAACAACCAGCTGGCACTGCGATTCTGACATCGCCCATTGCACCAGAGATCTGTCGTTTTCTGTTCAGCCCATAGTCGCCTTTCATTCTACCGATCAAGATCGTGCCGATACTTTTGTTAGCTGGAAAATGCAGAACGCGAATTGTGTTCTTTTCGGCATTGTTGCTAACATGGTCAGAAGCGGACGCCTGCGCTCTAGCACCATCTACAATACCAGCACTCTCCGCAGTCTTCTCAGCAATTGCGGAAGTTCGACAAATAAACAAGAGCAGCAATAGAATTGCTACAAACAATTTGACGGTTCCCACTAAACGGTCAGCTAGCCTCCGAATTCCTGGGCGGCAACGTTTGCCTCATTTGCATATATTCGCGCGATGCACTGCGCTGCGAAGGTCCCCAGGGTAGTGTAAACCAAAATCTACTGCCTTTACCCAGCACAGACTCAACGCCTATTTTGCCGCCTTGCCCCTCTACCAGCGCTTTGACAATGGCGAGACCGATGCCGAATCCTTTTGATTCAGTTCCTGTTACTTGATAGTAACGGTCGAATACACTGTCTTGATCCTTTTTGCTCAAGCCAGGTCCCTGGTCAAGAACTGAAATCTGAATGCAGTCAGAACGCGTCTGGGACTTAACTTCCACTACTGTGTCGTTGCCGGAATATTTGACGGCATTGGAGAGGAAATTGAGCAGTATTTGATCGAATCGTTTCTTGTCGGTCAACACAATGGCATTGCCGCAAGCATTTTCTATGCGGATATTTTTATTCAGCGCAGCTTCCTTAATGCCATCAATGCAGTCTTCAACACATTCTCGCAACTCGATCTCTTCAGGGGTGAAGGTGATGGTGCCACCTTCCAATTTCTCGATAAAGAGCAGGTCGTCGGTCAAGCGAATCATCTTATCGGCGTTGCGCTTGATAGACTTCATCTGCCGCTCCGCTTTAGGGCTATATGTTTCGTTCAGCCTGTTTATAAGCATGTCTACAGCTAGCTGCAGCGACATAAGCGGAGAACGCAAGTCATGCGCGATCATCTCCATCATGTGTTTGCGCCGACGTTTAGACAGATTCAGCTCTTCCGAGGTCTCGTTCAAGACTTTGTTCAAGAATGCCAGCTCGTCGGTTCCCGGCACTTCCTGCAGTGGCTCGCCCTCAGACAATCGATCGGCGTTGTTGATCAAGACTTTGAAACGCCGCGAAAAATCAGTCAAGAAGAACAAACCAAGACCGAGAGCCATCAAGAAGTTTACGAAGACACCAGAGATTATCAGCACTTTCAAATTAGACTGCGCTGCTTCCTGCTGCTTCTGCTTTCCTTCCAAAACCTCGTTCTCAGCTTTCAGGATCTTCGTCAACTTCTGAGTGCCAAAAGAAACGGCCTGCATGGTTTTACGAAAACCAAGAGACTCAAATGTATTGCGGTTTAGGGCATCACGAGGCAATGCATGCAGGTGCACCAACATCTTGATCTGCTCTTCCATAATAGGTTCGATGGCACGAATCTGGGCGGCAGACTCAGGATTTTCTTTGCTTAGTTGCTGCAGCTGGCTGACCTCGCTGTTCATCTCGTTCAGGTTGTCGGGAGCGAACTCTTCGTCTTCCCACTGGTCACGATAGAAAACGGTGCTCAGACTGTTGCCCAGAAGCATAGTAAGAGTATTGAGGTGTTGAACTACTTGCCTCTGCTTGCGCTCAGCCGCGACGAACTTTTCCGTCGAACTGTTCATCTCGTAGAGTATCCAAAAGAAGGCCACCTCAATCACAAATGGAATGAGGAAAATGCTGAGGATCTTTTGCTGGAAACTTAGTCGCATTGGCCTAACCCAACTCTACCCGTTCCTATAATACTTGTGCTTCGCCGCCAAGACCAGTTAAAGCACCAGGAAACGGCTAAAACCGGAAGAAAACAGCTAAAATTCACAGCTCACATCCCAAACTTTGATTACGATGTTGCCTGTTGTTTACCACCGCTTAGGTGATTCTCCGTCATACTCCCCAAATGTATTTACTAGGTCATGGGAGGTCACCGATGACTGAGCGCGAGCAAGAACCTGCCTTAAGTGATGAGTTGTGCGGAAATCCAAGCTGCGAATGCTATCCGCAATTGGGCAAAGACTACTGTTGTGAAGCCTGCCAAAAAAACGCAACCAATCCGGACCATGTCTGCGAATGCGGCCACCCGGATTGCAGCGAGTCAGCCGCTTAAACCGGCAATAAAACTGTTACGCCTCAACACTCTGCTCCTATGGATATGGAAGCCTGGCTGGCTTTCACGAGATCTCAGCTTTACTACGAGTTTCTTTACACCCGCCTTGCTTTCTTTCTTTACTATGTTAGGATCTGCCCAGTTCTCTTCGAAAGCTTTTCCAAGCAGGCTTTGTAATGCGCGAGTCGATTCTGCAACTGAAACTTTCATGGTGGCGTGCCGTTAAACAGCCGGGTAAGCATCTGCTCGGTTGGTGAAGCCCGCGCACGCACCGACCAAAGCATTGATTCCGCAGCTTACCCAAGGTAGCTGCGGATTTTTTTTAGGAGTTAACCATGAACCTGTCAGTCGATAACAAAGGCAATTCGCCAGCAAAAGAGAGCGCTTCCCAGGATGCGGCTCCAGCCGCTAAGCGAACGCCGTTCGCCAAATCATTCTCCGCAGACCTGGGCACACCGGTCTCTCTCTTCTACAAACTCTCGCGTTCTGAAGAGTTTTCCTTCCTTTTTGAAAGCACCGAAGGTGATGCCAGACTGGCACGTTATTCATTTCTTTCAACAGATCCCTGCCTGACCGTAAAATTCGACAAAGGCAGAGTGGAGGTAAGAGAGAGAGGCGAAAACGCTAGCTCAGAGCCACTAGATAATCCAATCAGCTATCTACGAGAGCGGCTGGAAGCGTTCAGCCAGACCATGGCTGCGGTCGTGAACGGTGCGGACAATACCGGCACCTTCGCCGACTTTGTAAAGACTCACGAAAATCTGCCTTTCCTCGGCGGATTTGTGGGATACATGGGATATGGTGCCTGTGGTTATACGGAAAAAATTCCGCAGCAAGATGTCGACATAGTGTCGGTGCCGGACGGCTACTATGGTCTCTACGATGCGGTGGTGATCTTCGATCATCAATTCCGCCGCGTCACCGTTGTCTCTTTGCGTTCGCAAGAGCACGTAGACTCGCTAGTCAACATGATTCTCTCAACAGATGGATTGCAGCCGTTACCGATAGATCATTCGAAGCTCTCTAAGAAGGAGATATTCGAAGGCGTCTCGACTTCCGTTGAAAAATCAGCTTACATCGATTCAGTCAATCGCGCCAAAGAGTTCGTCAAAGAAGGTCAAGCCTTTCAGATCGTAGTCGCACAGAGATTTTCGTTGCCGACAACGGCGTCACCCATCGATGTCTACCGTATGTTGCAAGCGACTAATCCTTCTCCTTACGCATACTTTCTGAAGTTTCCTGAATTCGTCTATCTAGGCTCTTCGCCAGAGACGTTCGTGCAATCGCACAACGGAGAGCTTATGCTGAGAGCGATTGCTGGAACACGAAAACGTGGACTGGACGCTGCTCACGATCTGCTCTTGCAGGAAGAATTAAAAAGTGATGAAAAAGAGATGGCTGAACATCGAATGCTCGTCGATCTTGGACGCAACGATCTCGGTCGCGTGTCGGTACCAGGGACGATAAAAGTCGGTGAACTGGCTTGTTTAACCAAATACACCCACGTGATGCATTTAGAGACTGAAATTCGTGGACAGCTCTCTTCTGATGCAAACATATTCGAGGCCTTCCAAAGTTGTTTCCCGGCTGGAACCGTGTCAGGCGCTCCAAAAATAAGAGCCATGCAGCTTCTTCAGCAGCTCGAACCGGAACGTCGAGGCATCTACTCCGGTGCCGTCGGTTACTTCGACTGGCGCGGTCACATGGATGGTGCCATCGCAATCCGTTCTGCTCTCATTAAAGACGGCACCGCCCATGTGAATGCAGGCGGGGGCATCGTTTACGATTCAGAACCGGAGCTCGAGTACGAAGAGAGCCGCAACAAAGCAATGAGCGTCTTGCAAGCGATCAAACTAGCAGAGAGGTCGGCAGTCACACCATGAATATAATCATCATAGATAACTACGACTCTTTTACTTACAATCTTTTCCAGATGGTACAGGCAATAGTTCCTGAGAAGATACAAGTATTTCGCAATGACGCTATCGATTTTGCCGGGTTGAAAGAAGCCAATCCGGACAAAATTATCCTCTCCCCAGGACCGGGGCATCCGGCAAACGATTCGGACTTTGGTGTTTGTAAAGACGTCATCGTCAAGCACGACGAGATCAAAGTACCAACTTTAGGTGTCTGCTTAGGACATCAGGGGATGGTGCAGCATCTTGGCGGAACCGTCATTCGAGCACCGGAAGTGGTGCATGGCAAAGCTAGCGACGTTCACGTAGAAGCCCCCTGCCCTCTCTTCGAAGGACTGCCCGATGTTTTTCAAGCCATGCGTTATCATTCGCTCGTCGCCCAAGAAAAAGATTTTCCCGAGGATTTACAAATCGTCGCCAGGGAGACCAAAAAGCGCTTGATAATGGCACTGAGGCATAAGAGAAAGCCTCTTTACGGCGTGCAATTTCACCCGGAATCCATCGGTACACCGTTTGGTCACCAAATCCTCAGGAATTTTGTGGAAAAATGTTAGCGTGGGGATGCAGCTTGCAAAATGCAAATAAGGTGAGCATGAACTCAGGAAATCAGGATGCCTTTCTTTCGGCGGCCGAATCTCACTCGCCTCCCGTCGCTTTCGAACGTCAACATATCGACCTATTGCTAAAAGGTCTAATGCCTGCAGGAATGGCTCTAGATTTTCTCAGGCAGACAGCAGAAAAAAACCTCGATGGTGCCGTCTTGAAACTCTTCGTCGACGGCGTAAGAGCTTCAGTGATACCAGATGCGGCAAAGCATTTCGCCGGTATGCAGAACGCAATGGATTGCTGTGGCACCGGAGGCAGCGGGCTGCCGCACTACAACACTTCGACTACGGTCGCCTTTGTGCTCTCAGCGGCCGGTGTGCCGGTTGCGAAATTTGGCAACCGAGCCGCTAATAGCCTCAGTGGCAGTTTTGACTTCTTAGAGCGCATTGGTCTTGGTGGCAACATGCCAGTTGAAGCTTTGCCGGAAATGTATGGAAAGACGAATCTAGTTTTTGTCTTTGCCCAGCAATTCTACCCAGCGCTTGCTACGATCGCGCCACTGCGACAAGCGGTCGGGTTGCGAACTGTTTTCAATCTCATAGGACCGCTACTCAATCCGGTAAAACCGGCATTACGCCTACTCGGCACACCAAATCCGAGAGCACAAGAGTTGATAGCTCATTATCTGGCTACAGAAGAACAGTTATTGAGAGCCACAGTCGCCCGCTCAGCAAACGGACTCGATGAACTCGAAATTGCCGCCGACAATCACCTGGCAGTCGTCGACGAAAAGACTGTAAAAACCGAAATACTAAACTTCGGTGAAGAGAATTGGGACCGCCCAAGCTGGGCAATTTCGGGCGATGAATGTGCGAGCATCTTTCAGCAGCTGATCAACAACGAGGTCGACGAGAGCAACTACTTCTTCCGCACTGTTTGTCTGAACACGGCAGTCGCGCTGAAAGTAGCCGGAAAAGTCGAGGAGATAAAAGACGGCTATGAAATCGCTGCACAACTCATGAAAGATGGTTCAGTAGCGCAGAAGTACGAACAATACAAGAAATTATATGCCGAATATTCTAAGTGAGATCGTCTCGAACAAACGTGCTGAAGTAGCACAACGCAAGAGCGAAAGAGCAGAAACATCTCTAGCTCAGTCCGTCACTGCCGGCGATGGCAGCTTTTTGAAGGCGATTGCAGCGGCAAACGAACTGCACTTGATTTGCGAATTAAAACCAAAGTCTCCAAGCGCTGGGGTTCTGCAAGCGAAACCGGACCTCAGCAAAATAATCTCGACCTACGACCAATTTGCATGCGGTATCTCGGTTCTTACAGACACCAAATATTTTGGTGGCAGTTTAGATCTACTGACGCAGATTTCTCGAAATAGCAAATGCCCGACTTTGTGTAAAGACTTCATCATCGACACCTATCAATGTTATGAAGCAAGAGAAGCTGGTGCCCAAGCGGCCCTTTTGATAGTGAAGATTTTGGACGATGATACTCTGCATTTGCTGCACCACCAAATCAAACAACTGAAAATGACTCCGATTGTCGAAGTGCAGAGCGAGGAAGAGCTGGTGAGAGCTCTCAAAGTTCAGCCAGACGTTATTTTGATCAACAATCGCAATCTTGAGACATTCGAAATTGACTTTGCCACGACCGAGTTGCTTGCACCACAAATACCTGACAGCGTCGTCAAAATTTCAGCCAGCGGCATATCTGAACGTAGTCATATTGAGCGGTTGTTGCCGTTTTGTACAAATTTCCTCATCGGCTCCTCTTTGATGGCGGCGCCAGATCTAAAAGAGAAGCTTGCCGCCTTGACCAAGGCTAAATCACATCAGAAGCTAGTCGGTGGAGCGACATAAAACCAAAACGATCGAAATGACCAACGTAAAGATCTGTGGCATCACTAATGTCGACGACGCTATCCTGGCAAATGAGCTGGGTGCATCTTTCCTTGGTTTGATCTTCGTTTCATCGAGTCCGCGCTCTATTGAGATAGAGATGGCGGAACGAATCGCTGACCGCCTCCGCAATCAAGTGAGACTGGTGGGAGTATTTCAAAACTCCGAACTGGGGGAAGTAAAATCCATAGCAGAGAGATTGAGCCTGGATTACGTTCAGCTACACGGCTTCGAAGGCCCTGAGTTCTGTAGCGAGATTGAGCGCCCAGTAATAAAGGCTTTTCCGATGAAATTCCACTCTCCCGAAATTGAGAAACAAGGAAGATCGCGTCGCTACGATGACGTCGCGCTCGTCGCCGAAATCCAACGCTATCCAAGCAACGTGCAACACTTCTTGTTCGATAAACCTAAGACGGCAGACAGCGATGGTTGGCTTGAGAACGCCATGGCGAGGTTGGCACGCATACAGTCTGAGTGCCGGCTGCCACCATATTTTTTCGCAGGCGGGCTGCACAGTCAAAATGTGAGACAAGTGATTGACACGCTGCATCCATTCGCCATCGACGTGGCATCGGGCGTGGAGGCGAAACCCGGTATCAAGGACAAGCGCTTGATGGCAGAATTCATGGACGCATGCCAAAACAGCGCAGCGAGAACATAAATGGAGTAGAGGGACAACATGCAAGCAACCGGAAAATTCGGCGCCTATGGTGGCATCTACGTACCAGAGACTCTCATGATGCCACTTGAAGAGCTCGAGGGTTCATTCAACAGGGCGATTAAAGACGAAAAATTCTTGCAAGACCTGGGGCATCTCTTCACGAACTACGCAGGACGCCCAACTCCTCTTTATTTCGCAGAGAATCTCAGTCGCGCTTGGGGAGCGGAGATCTTTTTGAAACGGGAAGACTTACTGCATGGTGGTGCACATAAGACAAACAACGCCCTCGGACAGGCACTGCTGGCAAAGGCGATGCGCAAGAAGAGAATTATCGCCGAAACAGGTGCCGGGCAGCACGGCGTTGCCTGCGCCATGGCTGGTGCTTTACTCAATCTTGAAACAGAGATTTATATGGGCGAAGTAGATATGGCACGTCAGGAACCTAACGTCCAACGCATGAAGCTTATGGGCGCCAAGCTTCTGCCCGTAAAAACCGGCAGCCGTACGTTGAAAGACGCCATCAACGAAGCGCTCAGAGACTGGATCACAAACGTCGAAAACACGCACTATCTGCTTGGAACTGTCGCAGGTCCCCACCCATTTCCTACGATTGTGAAGTATTTTCAGCGCATAATCGGCGACGAGGCGCGCCAGCAATTCTTGCAAGCCAAACAGGCATTACCGAACTACGTGGTGGCATGCGTTGGCGGTGGTTCCAATGCGATAGGCATATTTACAGGCTTTATAGAAGACACAGACGTGAAGTTAGTGGGAGTAGAGCCGGGTGGCGCCGGTCTTGAAAGCACCAAGCATGGTGCCGTACTGGCCCGAGGCACCACAGGTTGCTTGCATGGAATGATAAGCAAAGTCATGCAGACAGATGATGGGCAGATCCTAGAGGCGCATAGCATAGCCGCCGGGCTCGACTATCCTTCTGTCGGTCCGGAACATGCCCATTTGCAAGATATCGGGCGAGCCACCTACGTAGCAATTACCGATGAGGAAGCCTTAGCCGCTTTCCGGGAGATGTCTTCGAAAGAGGGCATTATTCCGGCGCTTGAGAGCAGTCATGCTCTCGCCTATGCTAAGAAGCTAGCTCAAGAAGCTGGCAAAGGAACAACGATTTTGGTGAACGTCTCTGGTCGCGGCGACAAAGATTTAGCTGAGGTGATAAAGCATGTCGGAACGTTATAGGAGCCGATTTCAACAACTGCAAGAGCGAAACCAAAAAGCGTTTATGCCTTTCACGTTGCTCGGTTGGCCAGATAAGAATCGATCTTTAGCTTTGATAAAACAGATGATCGATGAAGGAGCAAGCGCCCTCGAACTAGGCTTTGCCTTCAGTGATCCTGTCGCCGACGGTCCTGTTATTCAGGCAGCGGCCTTTGAAACACTAGAGACAGGATTCACTGTCGACGACGGTTTTGCTCTGATAAAAGAAGTAAGAAAACTCGATGCCGATATTCCAGTCGGAGTACTGGTGTACTACAACCTGGTAATGAAGAAAGGCGCAGAGAATTTTTTTGCACTGGCAAAAGACTCAGGCATTGACGGCGTCTTGATAGCAGACTTGCCTGTAGATTTTTCGGCTGAGGTGGTTTCGATAGCTGAACGTAACGGTATCAGCCTTATCTTCTTAATTTCACCGGTCTCTCCCGAAAGTAGAATAAGGTCCATCGCCCGCAAGGCAAGCGGCTTTATCTACTTGCTGTCCAGGTTAGGTGTGACCGGAATAAATGCCGGTGACAGCCAAAATGATGCAAAACTGGCAGGAATTGTCGACGTTATACGACAAGTGACTGACACGCCGATCTGCGCTGGATTTGGCATCTCAAGCGGCGAAACAGCCAGACGGATGATCGCTGCAGGAGTCGACGGAGTCATCACCGGTTCAAAAGTGATCGACTTGGCAAAATCGAAGGATTCATCAAAAAATCTCGCCGAATTTTATCAAGAGATGCTGAAAGCCTGTAGCTCAAACGAGCAGAAGATGGTACATTCCAAGGCGAAAGGATAGACATCGGATAGCCAAGCGGCTATCAAGTGTTTATCAAACACCTCTCGCGGAATCAGCATGCATCGTCTCCATGTCTCCAAGATTGAGTGCCTGGCAGCAGCAATGACGTTTGCTGCCTGGTCTGTTTGCTTCTTTTTTCTATCGACAACTATGTGCGCCGGCTCGGCCCAGACGCCGCAAGGCTTTGACGTCACGCACAAACTCTTCAGCAACGAGCTCAATAAGTACGTTAAACAAGACCATGTCGACTATGCGCAGTGGAAAAAGAAAATTGCGCCGCTCAATAGTTATCTCGATTCCATAGCTGCACTATCGCAAGATGAATATAAGCAGCTCCAGGAAAACGACCGAAAAGCGCTCTGGATCAATGCCTCCAATGCACTAACAATCAAGTTGGTTTTGGATAATTACCCTCTGGCTGGAAAAAATCCTGACTATCCGCCTAATAGTTTCAGACAGATCCCCGATGCCTGGGAGACCGTGCACTTTAAAGTAGCGAGTCAGGATGTCACTTTAGACCAAATCGAACACACTATTTTGCGCCGAGATTTCCACGACTGCCGCACTCACTTTGCCGTCGTCTGTGCAGCCAAAGGCAGTCCACACTTGCGCAACCAGGCTTTCACCGGACAAGACCTCGATACCAGGCTAGATGAGTGCCGCGACTCATTTCTCTCAAACTCACAAAACGTCGCTTTCGACAAAAACAATAAAAGTTTGAAAGTATCAAAACTCTTTCAATGGTTTGCGCTCGATTTTGCACCAAAAGGGTGGTGCAAAAAGTACAAAGGCAAGATGCCGACCGACGAGCAAGTCATCTTCGAATATTTGGCTGACAATGGCACTCAGGCCCTGAAAATCGAACTGAAAGAGGCAGCAAGCAAAAACCCAGCCCCCGATACCACGCAGCCACCAGTGCGAGTCGAGTACATGCCTTTCAACTGGGCTTTGAACGATAAGAACTAGAGGTCGTCAAACCGCATTCTGGCTAGGACTCAGGGCTAGAACTAGGAGCTGGATTAGGACTAGGATTAGGACTAGGACTGGCACCGGAATTGGGATTGGGATTAGGCTGATGGCGGTTGTGTACCGCACGAGCGAAAGCGATGTCGTTTGTGTAGGTAGGTTTCTTTATCTCTTTGTTGCCTTCTCCCCAGTACGTGCCTTCCCAATAGCCCACTGGTTGACCAGACTCGCTCACAAGCAAGCGTATGGTGCCGCGGCCGATGCCGTCTCGATGCGCTTGATGTGCTTGTGGTGGCAATTGTTCGGGAGGAAAGTGGTCCACAGAGGAGCTATCGATAACGGGAATATTCACATAGAGAAAATCCTGCCCGTTGGCGCTTCCACGCTGAGGTTCGCTGGGAGCGGATTCAACGATCATCACATGTCCGGTGTTGCCTCTCTTATGCGGAACAGCGGTACCATCAGGCGATGGCGGCGGCAAGGGTTTCTTCCAGGCGATCAAATCACCTCGACGCAGATCTTTATAGTTGGCGACTTGCAACCAACCATCGGTCAACTTAGTGGTGCTAAGCGAAGAAAAGAATCGTTCGTAGGTCGAAGCAAGCGGATGTCCTGAACGAGAGGAAGAGTTCTTCAGAACCTCATAATGCTTCGGAGCAATAGTCTGCAACACATAGCTCACCAGCCCCGAACAATCACAAAGAGCCTTGCACTGATAATCTGAATCGACAACCTGTGAGTCATCGTCATCACTGTTATCGTGCTTATAGTGAACTTCACTTGCGCGTTCGAAAATCGAATAAGCCCTAGCATACAGTTCATGGCCAAGACTTGGGCGGATGCTTCGCTGCATCCCACTGGCGCTGCTTGCTTCGCTCGCTCCCAATGAAGGCTCAGTGCTTGTAACGGACGGCAACTGTTGCGCGAACACAGGAGTGAGAAGGCTGGCAATCAATAAAACTTCCGCCAGTGCAGCTGATATCCGCAGTCTGCGACCGCGCCGAGAATCATTGCTAGATGGCACGTTTTGTCTCCTATCGTGCAGGTGCATTTGAAGAATCACCTGGGTCGGTGGACGAGTCGGTACTTGCTGTTTTAGGTTTTCCCGGAGCATGCGCGTTGAGTCCGGCAACTACGAAGTTTGCGATGATCGCCTGCCTCAAGCCAATCCCAATTCGAGGAGCCGGATCGGGTAACGAGTTTACGAAAGTGCCCGTCGAGTTTATGTCAAAATGGCCGACAACGTGCAAAACCTGCCCCTTGCCGTATTGAAATGTGCAAGCCAAAATCCCGCGTCCATCAGGATCTTGGCGGCATAACATGGGGCTGCGAACGAGCACGTGAACATATTCAGGTCTGCGAACCTTTACAGTTTGGCACTTGTCGTCAAGTTTCCAACGAGCATGAGGCACGCAATTCTTGATCAGATCTGGATTCGGTTCGACAATAATCGCATCGACCAGATCCGGATATGAGTAACCGCCATTCCATTCAATGGCACCGGGAAACGCTCTCACTAGAAAATTATCGAGTGCCCAGTCGGTGGTAACTAAATAACCTCCGTCGAAAACGAAGCTGCGAAGCGTATCGACTGACTCCTGATTTAAATTACCTGCACAATCGACAATCGCTACGGAAGCGTGAGAGAAGTCGTACTTAGCCACAGTATTAGTGCCGATGCGCGTGTAAGGTAGACCGAAGTAATGCAGGATGTGACCCGAATCGTCCCACTGTCCCTTGATCTCGACGATAGCGCTCTTGTCGGTTACACCGAGTTCGCTGTGAGTCTCCTTCAACCAATTGTGATAAAGAGTCGGGCTAACCATTTTCGGATCGGGATACGGTGGTGGTGAACCAGCATACAAATTGAACATGTGAGCATCTTGAGCCCCTACATCGCGCAGATCCTGCGCGGAGCCAAAGTTATTCACTTTGGTCGAGACACCACCTTGCAGTGCGAGGGGTTTGCGCTGTAGCGGTACTTCATCAGCTTGAGTACGCGGACGGCCGGCTCGGACATTCTGTTCGGTGCGTCTGTTAGACTCGGCGTTGCTGTCGCCATCGGGACCGAGAGTCTTTGTCGAGTCGTTCCCGGCAGTGTCGAAATCTTGAAGTTGATAGGGAGCAGACGGAGAATATTGCCGAACATCCTGGCCTTGCCCCGTTTGGCCATCTTCGGGTGACGACGGGACCATTCTCGGTACCGGCATTTTCATCAAAGCCTTACGGTCTGCGTCCCAGTCATCGTTTGGTGAAGGCTGGGCGGAACGCCGCGCCTGGTCCGATAAGTGGACGCGTGCAGGCGGCGCTGTTTCCCGCTCTGTAAAGTGACTATCATCAGAGAAGTCCGGCGCGGCATACGCAGCCGAAAAAGCGGTTGCGCCAACAGACAGAAACCAAGCCAGGCGTAGGAGTTTCAGAGAATCACCTTTCTCTAACAACCTCTACATTTTAGCCATAATCCAGGCGACTTGCTCAGGCACTCTGCCTGGTAACTTCCTGATTTTCACGACTTACTGGCGGAATATCGTTCACACATCGCCGTAAGGTGGTTAAAGCTTTGAGATTGGGCCAGATGACATCCTTCATTTCTTCAAGTTGATACCGGCCGATCTCATAGCGCTCATATCGGCGACATACATCTTCCCAAAGCTGAAATAACTTTTGCGGGCAGCATATTTCGCGAGCACGCTGTTGAAATTCCAACAAATCAAACTGTTCAACCTGGTCGATCGTCCTACCCTCCAACACCTGACTACAGCATGCTTATAAACTATCTTTATGTCAAGTTAGACTTTCCTCTTGACTCTAAATGTGGTGCCTCACCGCTGCACCACATCTGGTGAATATACCGTCAGTGCGGTATCAACTGTGTTCGCATAGTCGAGTCACAGCCAACATAGGTCGACCGAATAGCTATCAGATACAGGAATTACTCAAGACTCGGAATCATCTATTGCAGTTTGCCTCCTGCGCATGCTGTCAGAAGTTAATATTGGAAACCGTCAACTGGTGAGGGTTTCATTTGTTAAAGTCTGACGGTTTAACAATGTCCCGTTGCGCCAATCAAATTCGTACCCGACTAAAAGCAGGCCAGTACCTGGTCTCTGAATCGTTTATCTGAATCGTTAATCGTTAAAACGTTGAGGAAAGGTTACCGATAGATTCCGAGCGATTTGGGTATATGAATTCCGAGCGGACTGATCATATTAAGGATGATGTCGGTCGCACTTTCACAGCTCTGAATACCCTGCCCGTGGTGCTCAGGTATTGCTTTGCCAAATTCCAATTACTCTTGAAGCCAGAAAACATACGGATGGCTTTGAGAAGATTAATTCGAGCCAAACGCTTGAAAACCAGACATTTAATGTGTCCGTTTTTCGCGTTTTGGGGGTATATCTATACGTGAGTTCAACTGAACAGGGAGAAGAACTTTGGTTGCACATACACCTGATGTCCATACCCGTGCCGGCAGCGATACGAAAGCGCCGGAGGCACATCACCTGGCTGGGAGCGAGTTAGCTGCCAATTACGTAGTTCACAACCGAAGTGGGCAAGATGCTTATCATGCCGCCGTGGCCAGAAACAATGTTGGTGACGCTGCGGTTGTAGCGGCTGGGTTTCCGCCAGGTCATCAAGTTCTAGGCGACGCACCCAACAACGCGAAGCCGACCAGTGCAACGGATGTGGCTCCGCCTGTAAACACTCATAAAGAAGAAGTTTCAAATACGTCCCAAACGACACAAGAGGCCGTTGGCTTTAAACCTGTGGTATCGACGGTCGGCACTGACCAAACCCGTAAGATTGATGTCACTCACGACGTGACTACAACCAAAGGCACAGATCAGACAACTCCAGCATCGAGCACCGATAATACCTCACCAGGTATACAAGGCTCGAACCTGGATATTAGCAACGCGACGCCTCCCAAACCTAACACCGACGTAATCGACGCAAGAGCGAGCCTACCTCAAACAGCTCAGCCTGAAGTCCAGAACGCGGCGAACATTCAGAACACTCTAGGAAATCTGCCGGCTCGTCCTGATATGGCGACATAGCCTAACTATTAGAAAGTCACCGAAGGCGCCCTCTCGCTTAATGCTTGGGGGCGCCTCCATTTTAGTTCTGTCACCAACCGCTAAGGCAACCGCCGAAAGTTTAGTGCTTTAAGAGTCCAGCAAGATTGGGCCTTAAACCGAAGCAGGGCAAGCCCCATGGGAAGTTCCCCATTGCTGCCAACCAATAATAAAAGTACTCTGGCGGAGAAGCGTAGTCTCGGCTGGCAGTAATGGGCGAAAACGTTCTTAAAAAAAGCGTCGACAAACCGGATAGCCCGGAAGCAATAAAGCGGAATCTCGAAGCCGCTCAATTGAGCTCGGTGTACGGGGCGATGCCCATGACCGCGACTCAAGAGTCGCCGTCACAGACCAAACCGGTTGTTGAAGCCAAAGCAGACAACAGTCTATCGCATTTGACAGGTGTGGCAGTGTCCTCCCTAGGAAAAGGACTGTGGGAGCCTGTTGCTGGCGGTATTCAATTCACCGAACAGGTAGCAAACACAGTTACGACGCATACTCCAGGCGTTCACAAAGCATTCTTCAATCCCGAAAACCTTTCGCCTAATGCCACCGCATCTGCAGAGCCGCCCAAATATTCGGCTGAATGGTATGTAAAAACAGTCGGCGAAAACGTCGGCAAACTGCCGTGGTACTTATTGGCTGCTAAGGGAATGTCGAAAGTGCCTGGATTCAAGGCAGAGGCTGGCGTTCTCTCTGAAACTCGCATGCTCGGCATGAGCATAAAGACTTCGGCAGCTTCTGGATTCATGGTCAGTGCTCTTGGCCCAACCGATGTCACCAAGGATGGTTCACTGCTTGGTTCCATAAAGGAACGCACTCTCCAAGGAACCATCGGCGCCGGACAAATGGCAGTGATGACCGGAACAACCGCACTAGTCGGAAAAGGCTATATGGCGGCAGAACGAGCTCTCACCAGTGGTGAAGCTGTTTCGGCAACCAAGTCACTTACTGGTCTTGCAGAAGCGGCGCAAAAGAGCAATTTACAAGGAATCACAGGCTCAGCCCTCAAGTTTATCAAGAATGGCTCTATTGCTACGGTTGGCGCAATCCCAGCTGGCTTGGGAGCTGGTTACATCAACGCCAAAGCACATGGCACAGAGTTCGATCCGGTAGAAAACCTCGTTGCAACATCTGTCGTCGGCTTCGGTCTCGGCGGATTCGGACCGGGTCCAGAAGGGGTACCCCATACAACTGAAGCACGGGCTAAGGCACCGGCCGAAACTCGCACCGATGCGGTGGGCAGCGAAACAAAATCGACATCGACTGCACTGGCTTCAATAGCAGAGAGAGCGAAATCACGAATCCTCGACCTTAAAGCGAGGGTGGCGGCCATCACTGCAGGTGGACCAACACCTGAGCTTGGACTGGCATTCAACGGATATGATGGCATACCGGCAAGCGACCATGCGGCTACAAGAGGCGTCGATGCGTCTAAAGTGGATGCCGCGCCTGGAGCCAAAGACGCAAGCGCGCGTCGCAACAGAACCGATGGTGCCAAAGAGACAAAACCGACTGCTGGCACTACTGATGGTAGCGAACCTGGCGCAGAACCACCCGACACCGGCGCCAAGAAATACAGAACAAAGTTCCGCAGCGAAGAAGCGAAAGCTACTTTCACTGACGTCTTTACTAAATTGATGGACGCCTCGAAAGAGGGCTCCACAAAGGCTCA
This sequence comes from Oculatellaceae cyanobacterium, assembly GCA_036702975.1. Classification (GTDB taxonomy): domain Bacteria; phylum Cyanobacteriota; class Vampirovibrionia; order Obscuribacterales; family Obscuribacteraceae; genus DATNPX01. The sequence goes on along the minus strand of DATNPX010000030.1, from coordinate 121,422 downwards.
CGAAGATGCTTTCGTTGAAGCTGCAGTAAAGGCACCATGGACTATCACAAAGTTACGAGCAGATCTCACAAGTCGTGTCGAAAGCAATCATATCGATGGACTTTTGAATCGCGCAGACGAAGTGGTGCGCCAAAATGCGATGGCGGAAGAGAAGGTGCCACCGGCAGCTCGAGCGGCATTTGGCAAAGGTTATGACATTCTGCGTGGTGTCGCAGAAGCCGCAAATGGCAGAAATTTACGAGCAGCGCTCAAAGAGCTCAACGACTTTGCCGTTAGCGGTGACGACGTTCTAAGAGTACAAGACCAGCTTCGCAGTGCCGCAAGAAAATTGGGCGGTACAGAACTGGAAGATCGCTTCGAACAGGCTTTTGACAAACGCTATGACGCCATTCGAGTTCATCAGCTTGAAGGCGAACACGCACCATACCCAGGTCAGGTGGGAGAAGTCGCTGAAGTAAGAGCTACGCAAGTTGAGCACTTCAAAGATATTGTCTTGACCGCAAAAATGGTGAGCGAGGCACATACGGATGCATCGCCTGAAGTAACCACTCGCACCGGACGTCCAGCCAAAATCGACGCTCAGGCCAGCGACCTTTACACTCATTTGCGTGAGCAGACAGCTGACCTCAATCCCGATATGAAAGCGTCGCTGATTGACTACGCGCGAAAAACAAACGATGTTCGTTTTTCTGCACTCATCAATGACCTTCTCGTTGATCCAAAAGGTGACACACTTCCTAACGCTCCTATTTACCTGGATATCCCACGAGACTTGGAGCGCGCTTGGGATAATCTGCATAACATCATCTCCGATCATCCGACAGGAGCAACGCCGGGAGAAGCTCCATCCGTGAAGGATGTCGCAGCCTATAGAGAGAGCGTATTCAATGCGCTAAACGGCGCTGATCCGCGTCTGGTTAAACTGGCACAAAGTTATGGACAGCAAACCGCTAACAGTTTCGAAGCGAGCGCGCTCGATTACTACTACGGTGGTAACAGGCTAGATGCATTTAAGAGCGTCACAGAGGCCAAACAAGAAGCCTACGACGCTTATTCTCATCGCAATGAATATGTGGTCAAGCCAGCCAAGCCTGCACCGCTCAATCTCGAAACAGGCGTTATGGAGCCAGGCAACGGTTACTTGCAACAGTTGAAAACTCGCCTGGGCGGAGAACCTCCAGCTGCGCGGGTCATGTGGAACGGAACTGACCCACTATCTGTCGAGCTGAAGCAAGCAACTAACTTGTTCGTCGATCCGGGCAATCCACGCATCCAACGCGCAGTCTTCAAAGGACGTGCGGATGGTCTGACTAAGATAAATGTTGAGCCGGATCTCGTCAGCGACGTGAGAGGCGGCAAACATTACACCGCCATTTATGAGAACAACCCGGAAGGCATTCTCCAGGTAGACGAATATGCTGATGGTACGCGCTGGGTTAGGCAGCGTGGTGAAGACAATCAAGAGTCTCGAACTGCTTGGTTCCCAGATGGCAGTGTTTACAGCTATATCAACAAAGATGCCTGGTTGTTAGATTTCCCTAACGGCAATTCAGTAATCGCGTATCCGGATGGACCGGTGGCCCGCGAGATCAATGAAAACGGTCATCTGACTCAGATCGGGCGCGACGGCAATGTCATTCCACGACCGGAAGCAGAAGAACAACCGGCACAAAATACTGCAGAAGTAAAACCACCGACGACTGATGAGCTTTTCAATCAGATGCAGTCGGCCGTGGGTGACCGGAACAAGCTCACCGCAGCTGCAGCACTCGCCGACCACATCGGCTCGATGAGTGATCAACAATTCCATCAATGGATCAGCTTCCTGAAGGAGACGCCAAACGAACCAAATGCTCGCCCGAACTATATGCACAACAGTAGCCTGCGTGCATTGCGTCCACTCCTAGAATCGAACGCGTTGGACGATCCGCAAGTTCGCTCGGGGATCCACACCTTGCTCTCAATGCCTGGTGAAGGTCAATTTAGTTCAACATATCCAAAATATCTGAACAATGTCGAGCCAGCCAAATTAGCACCATGGCTTCTAAACGACATAAGAGCGCGCTTCTCTCACATTGATGCTGATGGGCAGATGACGTTTGCCCCCGATGTGCCACAAGAAATGCGTGACTACCTAGCTAACAGCAAACCAACCGAACTGAGAGACCTCTACAACAATCCGGTTGCACCACCGCCAGCTGACACGTTTGCAGCCAGATTAGAGTTGCTCCCACAACTCGGCGAATTCAAACCGGAAGTTTCTGCACGACTACTCGAACTCGGAGCACAAGATCCAACTGCCTTGCGCGATGTCCTGCGGGCAATAAAAGACCCGAACAACGACATCCCATCGATGCGCAATATTTTGTCGGAGACGATTCCGAACGCCGACGACATTTATACCATCAAGGTATTGCTTGATTCGATGACTGAAGCTCGCAGAGCATTTAGAGCACCAGAGGTCCAGCAGGCCAATAGAGATACAGCGCTAGCAATACTAAGAGATTTGACCGGCGGTGCTAAGCAAGACAGCGATGTCGGTGCGCAGATAGACGAATTCATAAAAGCCAGATCTCAGAAGCAGAGAGATCTGCCACCGTCGCAACTGGCTCAATCACTAGATCTCGGAACTCGCACCAAGGGCGTCGAGACTGTTGAGGCGAGTGAACACCCACCGCAGAATCTAACCAAAGACAACGCAATCACACCGGCAACCCCAGTCGAAGATCTGGTCTCAATGTTGCAGTCAGGAGCAACTGACCGGCAGCGGTTAGATGCTGCTCGCGCACTTAACGACAAATTGGACGCAATGGACGACGCACAGTTCCATGAGTGGATTAAGTTCCTGGGACAAGATTCCATTGACGCACCAATTAGACCAAACTATATGAAGATACCGGGTCTGAGAGACCTTGGCGACATAATCGATTCTGGTCGTCTAGACGATCCAAGAGTCGAAAAGGCATTGCAAGCTTATCTACAAGCATCAGAGCCTGGTGCATTCCGGCTAGACTACCCTGCGTTAATGCAGGGTCTGCGCCCTTCGGATATGCCACCATGGCTGCTCAACGACGTTCGCGACCGCTTCTCGTCCAAAACCGGCTCAACGATGGCTTTCCAGGACGATGTTCCGCCGGAAATGCGCGACTACTTGCAAAGCAATCCACGCCTCGAAGTCAAAGAAGGCAAGAGAGTAGACCGGAGAACAATCGGCGAAGACAACGAAGCCAACCGCTTAGCGGCACTATCTGAAGCGGCTAAATTCCAGCCTGATGTTGCAGCTAAACTGCTCGAACTCGGCGCCGACGATCCTCGTTCGCTTAGCGATGTTATGCGCCAAATGTCGGACAACATCAACGATTTTCCAGAGTACAGAAAGTTACTGGAAGCGACATTACCGAACGCGCACGACATCTATACCGTCAAGGTTCTTTTGGACTCGATCAGCAAAGCTCGCCGGGCGTGGAGAAGCGAAGAGAGTCAGCAACGCGCAGACAACAGAAAAATTGCACTGCAGGCACTATCGGAACTGACCGGCGATAAGGGCGCTAAAGGGTACGTTGACGCCATTATCAAGAAAAAAGGCGATCCGAAAATGTTCCCGCAGTCCAAATTGGCCGACCAATTCACATTAGAGAAACCAGCACCGAAACCGGCTACACCACCGCCTCCGCCAGAGGCACCAGAGGGCGAGCCAGAGGCAGCACCAGAAACTGATCTTCAAGGAGTTCAGGTAGTTGATACGCCAGAAGTCGCACCAGAGTTGGAGCATACCGGCGACCAACGAACAGATGAACAAAGAACAGATGAACAAAGAACAGCTGACCAAAGAACAGAAGCAGTTGCGCCTGGAGACAACGGTCAAGTAGAAACGGATGAAACCGCCGCAACCACAGGAGTTGAGATAAACCCACAAGTAGCTAAATTCAACGCGAAATACGGCCGCGCCAGACAAAGCGGCGGCGGCCAGGGAGACGGCGGCAATAATAGCGGGCGCGGCGATAGAAGCGGCAAGCCTCAAACGTTCACAAGCTTCCAAGCCTTGGGTGAAGCCTTTGCCAATGGCGGCGATGACCAGGGGCGAGGCAACCGTGCAGACAAACGTGCCCAAGGTCGCGACCGTGACAGACAACGTCAAGAAAGAAGAGACCGCCGTGACGGCGGCGACGACGACGAAAACTAAACCCTAAGGTCCCGTTCAAACCAAAACAGCGCCAGCCAACCAAGCGATCGCGACGTAGAAGGTCGGGGATGAGGGCATGTTCCTGACCTCTTTTTGGCTGCTGAGGTCAGGAATATGCCCTCATGCCTGACCGCCTAGATCCTCCAACTGGCGCTGAAACGCATCCATTGAAAATGCATCCAACAAAACGAAACGCACTTCTTGCAAGCTGCAACCTGATTGGCAAAACTCTTTCACGGTAGTGAGTGCAATGCTCGCCGCTTCTTCTAGCGGGTACCCATAAGCTCCCGTACTAATAGACGGAAAGGCTACCACCCCTACTTCATATTGCACCGCCGTCTCAAGACTGCTCCTGTACGCAGACGCCAGTATCACCGCCTCGTTTGTCTTCCCACCGCGATAGATAGGGCCAACTGTATGAATTACATACTTAGCCTGCAAGTTGCCGGCTCCGGTGATGACAGCTTTGCCAGGGTCACAACCGCCTTGAAGCGCACGAATCTGGCGACATTCCTCCATGATGCTTGGGCCGCCTGCACGATGAATTGCACCATCTACGCCACCGCCGCCTCTCAGTTGCGCATTAGCAGCATTAACAATGGCATCGGCAGCTTGCCTCGTGATGTCACCGCGAACGAGAGTGACTTTCGTGCTGCCAAAACTACGCGAGCAACTCTCTGCTGCCATCAGGCTTGATTACCATTTTGTAGGCGACAAAAGGACTCTTCTTATCTTCCTGGTCACAGTAACCTGTTTGAACGATCGTTTTCAAGCCCTGCTCGCAAATCGACTCTTCATAACGAACTCGATTCAGCTCATCACGATAGACGCCCTTGTAGGCGTAACCACCGTTTGCCGATGGAGTCCAGACTTCAGTAATCGAGCTAAAGTCAGGAGCTGTCTGAATTTGTGTACGTTCTCCGTCAGGTGAAATACTCTTAGAGAAAGTGACATTCGCAGCCTGCATCTTGACCCTCATGGAATTGGTATCAAAGAGCGGCAAATTGCTACAGGTTTGCATGCGATTGGCGTCACGACGGGCTGCAGCATTAGTGCCCATGCGTCCTGTTCCAAGAGCATCAGCAGCCTTGATTGCTTTCAAGTTGTTGTTGTCACCAGGCACGGTGCGTGCAGCAGTCAAAGCGCCTTCAAAACCAACTGCAGATTTCTTTGAGGCACCACCCACTCCCGGCAGCAAACTACTCAAAGCACCTCTTTGACCCGCTGGTCTCTCAGGCACCCCCCAAGCGGCATTCAAATGATTGGTATCGGCATCGGCAGCCGATTTAATACCAGTTTTTGGCTGCGCGTCAAAATTCAAAGAAGCTGTTGACACGGTCGGTGTCTGAACCAGATTTTCAGGTTCTTTTGCCGGCGTTGTATTTTTTGCAAAAAGAACAGTGTCGTTGGGTCCCCGATAACTTTCGGTCACAGGTCTATAGTCTTGAACCGCGAGATCTACAGACGCAGCTTCAGGCATTTTCTGAGCGCCGGCCAGAGGCATCGGCAAGGGAAGCTCAATTGCAGACGCATCGAAATTTGATCTTGGCGGCAATGGAACTGGCACTGAACTGCTAAAAACCTCCGCCACTACATGCGGTGCCGATTCAATTTGAGCGGATAGCTCTTTGAGCGGCAGTCTCGGATCGGTGTTCCGCAGATTGAACGGACTTTGGTCTGCAATGGCTAAATGAGCCGAACGCAAAATCTTCGATGGACGCTCGTTGACTAACGAAACCGAACCAAGATAAGAGCTTGATTTTACTTCAACGTCCTCGGAGGCGGTCTCACCTGACTCAGAGTTAAGGGCAATCGTTTCAGGAAGGATATACTCGCCACGCTCTGCATTGAGAGTAGGTCGCTCGAAAGTTGAATTTTGTTGGGCAGTCTGCCACGCCATGGCATGACCACCAAGCTGCCTGTGCATTTGGTCGTCTACATAATGAGGGATGTTTAGAAAACCGATTCCGCGCCCGCAACCGGCGGTTCCAGTTACATTGTGGATAGCTCAAGAGTTGTTGTCAAGGCAAATTAATAGAAACCATGGGAAGAACCGCAATCCTTGTCAACTTCGAGGTTTGACCGCTTTACAATTGCGATTTTCGGGGTAGAAATTACGACTGATGACCATGCCAAAGTCGAGCCGAAAAACCGAGTGCACATAGCGGTACAAAGTGGGGACTTCCCATGGGAAGATGCGCGGAAATTCCCAGGTAGGACAGACATTCCTTCCTAATCCTCCGGACAATTCAAACCGGTACTAATTTTTAGAGGCCGCCAGCTGCTGGTTGAATGATTTCGCGAGCCAAAACCACCCGCTGCTGAGCGAACTTGGCTTTGTCTCTCGCTTTACGAGCAGCAATGATTACCTTGTCTAACTCCTGACAGTCTTCCGGCACAGTCGCCACACCAAAGGCAAGTGCCAAACTGCGCGAGTCAAGATCAGATGACAACGGCGCTTCGCGCAATACATCTGAAATTCGGTGAGCTAAAGCACTGGCGGCAGTGGAGTTGGTGTTCGGCAGAAGCATGGCGTAGTCGAACGTTTCCCAGTGCCCGAGCATGTCGACGGCGCGCTTCACCAAACCGATACGCTGCATCGCGCGTCGCACCGCAAGCATCTGCAAAGCTTCCACCATTCCATCCGGTCCGCCCTTGCGTTGACCGATGCTGAAGACGATCAACGAGAACGGGAAGTTGAAGTGTTCGTAGCGCAGAAACTCCTGATCCAGGAAATAGATAAAGGCAGGGTAGGTCATGATGCCGGTTTCCGGGCGAATCAATTGCTTGACGACGCTCTGAACCGCGCTCTCATCTACACCCAGAGATTTCAGTTTCGCCAGACGATTTTGTTGCGGCGCTTGGTCTGTGATTTGTACAAGACCGCAGCTCACCAGGTTGAAGAGAATCGGCACCCATTCGGTCTTGTGCATCGGGCGATTACGCAGAACATCAAACAGAGTGTTCTTGCTGTCGATCATTTCGTAGAAATCAAGCTGGCTGTTCAATCCAATCGGCGCACCTTTGCCAACGCGGGCAGCAAACTCTTCTTCTGAAATCATGGCGTTTTTCTTAACCAAGCAAGACTCGAGTTTCAAACCAGCCGTTTCTAGATACTTAGTCTGGTCGAGCAGCGCGACACCTTCCATCAACATGCCATCCAGACGCTTGTTGATAGTGCGGTCGAGACTGGTTTCATCGGGCCAGAAACGAAATTCACCATTTTGCCAGGTGATAAGCTCAAGAAAAGCCTGATCGCCGCGGGCATCATTGAGGGTGCAATGCAACGGTATACCGGCCTGGAAATAGACAGAAGCGTTTTCGATTGCTGACCGAACGTCAAGGCGACCGGTCATCTTTGCCAAACTAATAGATTGCAGCAAGTTTGGAGCTTGCAAGTTTTTCAAGTCACCTTCCAGGGTCGACTTGGCGCCAGGACGCGGCGGTGGGAAGTGAATTCCTTGCTCTCTAATCGCGGCTTTGTCCGCAGGCAATGCCACTTCGATAGTAGCGCTACTCATTTTGCCCATCAAAGCTGTAGTTGGAACCAAATCTTGCAGCTGCTCCTGACCGGAAGCTTGCATAACGAGGTTGGCAACAAGGCTCAAATCGCGAGTCGGATAACGCCAAACCTCCTGTTGTCCAGCCTGTGTGAACTGGTAGAGCGTCCACAGCGGATCTGAGCTTTCGGCCTCGGTTCTAACAGTCAACAAGAAGTCCGCTTTGCGATCAGAAGGTGACCAAGGTTGCTCGATCATGCGTCCGATAGTTCTGTTTGCCTCATGCATAAGGAATTCGAGCTCGCCGTAGTTCGGCACAGACATCGTCTTCGGCAAACGCATGGCGCGAGGAGGAAGATTTTTTCCAGGGTTATACATATCTTGTCGTTTCTGTTCTCAGATCGCCAATCGCCAGTGATAGGAGGTCGCCAATACAGTTGCTGATAAACCGAAGGGTCAGCCCCTGATACATATTTCCACGCAAGCGGCAATATTTACCGCATTCAGCAACCGAAAATGAACTTTGGTCATGGCTTTGTGCGCGAGCGGTCTCTACTGTGGTCGTGGTCGAGCTGATCGAACAAAAAGCCCTAAATTTGGCAAAACTGAGCAGTGGAACTGCTCAGCTTTGCCGCTACTATCGTAACGCTTTTGACCACGTTAGATGGCTGTTTGATCTGCTGTTCCGCGCAAATTAAGGATAGAGTCCGCGCAGTCGTTTTGCTTCGGCCAACTTTGAAACGCCGATGCGCAAAGCAGCCATACGCGGTCTCAGGCCAGACTTGCTGCTCATTTCGAAAACTTGCTCGCAAGCGCGGTTCATAATCTCTTCCAACCGTCCGTTGACTTCGGCTTCAGTCCAGAAGAGATGCATCATGCCTTGCACCCACTCGAAGTAACTGACCGTTACTCCGCCAGCGTTGGCAAGAATATCGGGAACGACGACGATGCCGTTTTTGTGGAGCCAAAGGTCGGCTTCCGGTTCTGTCGGTCCGTTGGCGCCCTCAACCACGATCTTGCAACGAAGATTCTGAACGTTGTCGCCTGTAATTTGGTTACCGAGGGCAGCCGGAATCAATACATCGCAGGGCAACTCGAGCAATTCGGAGTTAGAAACAGCCTTGCAGCCGGTAAATCCTTCAACTTTGCCCATTTCGGAGACATAAGCGAGCAATCTCGGAATGTCGATACCGTTGGGGTTATGAACACCACCAAAGACATCAGACACGGCGACGATCTTGTAGCCAGCCTCATGCAAGAGCTTGGCTGTAACAGAACCGACGTTTCCGAAGCCTTGCACCACCACTGACGGTGTTTCAGCAGTGATTCCATAGTGCTTGACTGCTTTCTTGACACAGAAGGCAACGCCACGTCCGGTTGCTTCCTGGCGTCCAAGCGATCCACCGATGGAGACAGGCTTCCCTGTAACAACGCTGGGGACGGTGTGCCCGACGTTGATACTGTACGTGTCCATGATCCAGGCCATGGTCTGTTCGTTCGTATACATATCCGGTGCCGGAATATCTTTGTCCGGACCAATCAGATTGATAATTTCGGCGGTATAACGGCGTGTCAAACGCTCCAACTCACCAGCAGACATCTTCCAGGGCTCGCACTTGATACCACCCTTGGCGCCACCATAGGGAAGACCCATGAGTGCGCACTTCCAGGTCATGAGCATGGCGAGTGATGAGACTTCACCTAAATTGACACCCGGGTGGTAGCGAAGTCCACCTTTAGCAGGACCCAACGTGGTGTCGTGCTGAACTCGATAACCAGTGAATGTTTTTACAGTTCCGTCATCCATCCTTATCGGCACTGACACTATCAATGCACGCTTTGGATACCTCAACCGTTCATGGAGTTCGAGATCGAGACCCATCTCCAATGCGACTTCGTCTAGTTGACGTTGAGCCATTAGAAAGTGCTCGGTCTCGCACTCCATTCTCGGTCTTTCAACCGTTGTTGTTCCAGCTACCATCGCGACTTATCCTCCTCGGCTGAGCCACTGAGTAATTTCTTAATTGTAAATGAGTATGTTACAAGAGATGCACGACATATATCTCCTCCGAGACCACCGGTGGTGCCGTAAATTTTTTCTCATAACAGGCGATGCCGAAAAGCCTCATGTCTTGGGAGATAGCGGCACTTTGATCTGCCAGCTGATGGCACCATTTTTATGAGATCGGCGCTGAGAAAAATCTCGATATGTCGCTTTTGGACGCAAAATTATTCAGCATCAAAAGCTAAAGAAAAAACAAAAGTTTTTTTTGCCGTTTGCTCTGATGCAGGCCGGCAATCACACTTTCTACCTCTGACTTTCTAGCAGCGCCACAAGTCGCCTGATAAAGTCAGCTTGCTCGTGATGAATCAACAGCAACGCTTCGTCGACTGGCAAAAATTTCGCCTGGTCGACCTCCCATGATGCACAGCGCGGTTCGGCATCAACTGGTGCGATTCCATAGAAGCAGTGCACGCGCTTTTTGCTCTTCGTATAGTCGATATAGCCATGCGCGGTCAGTTCGCCAGCTAGAACACCAGCCTCCTCAACCGTCTCGCGGCGCGCGGCATCTTCTAGCGCTTCTCCCGATTCGGGCAGACCCTTGGGGATGCTCCACGGTGCCTTCTTGTTGTAATTGCCCGATGGGTGAACGAGCAACACCTGCAAGACATTGTTTTCAAATCTGTAGAGGAGTGTTCCAGCAGTCTCTTTCACATTCGCCTCCCGCTAATCGAGAATCGCACCACATTTAGTAGCGAATAATGCGCGTTCGAAATTGCAGCGAGCGGGTATTCTATCTGAATGAAGCTTGAATTGAAACCTGAAATCTTCATCTACTCGCTTTTCGTTTTCACGCCGGTGCCCATCATTGGGCATTTTACCGGTATGCATCCCACGGCAATTCTCATTACTTCTTGCCTGGGCATCGTGCCGTTGGCAGCGCTCATGGGAAAGTCAACCGAGTATCTGGCTGAACATGTCGGGCCAGGTTTGGGTGGACTCCTGAACGCTACATTTGGTAATGCTTGCGAACTCATTATCGCTTTTGCTGCGTTGCGAGCCGGTCTAGTAGATGTGGTGAAAGCATCGATTACCGGCTCGATTATCGGCAACATACTTCTCGTTTTAGGCGGCAGTATGTTGGCTGGCGGTATGCGCTACGAAACACAGAAGTTCAATCGCACCGCAGCAACAACTTCCGCGACTTTGCTTGCGCTGGCAGCAATTTCACTGTGCGTGCCGGCCGTCTTTCGTCTCAGTGCCACCCACACCGGTCATCAAAATGAGACTAAATTGTCGCTTGCAATTTCAGTGGTTCAATTTACAACTTATATCCTGAGCCTAATTTTCAGCCTCAAAACGCACAAAACTCTCTATGGGGGCGGCGAAGCCGAGGGTGAGGCGGAAAATACAGACGATGCAGAAAACACTGGCGATGCAGAAGAATCGGAACAAGAAACGATCGGCTGGAGCAAACTAAAGTCAATTATTGTTTTGCTTATATCAACAGTACTCGTCGCCATTCTTAGCGAATGCCTCGTGCACGCGGTAGAAGAAGCAGCTCGACACCTTGGTCTTACCCAACTTTTCATCGGGGTCGTGCTTGTTGCAATCGTTGGCAACGCAGCAGAGCATTCAACAGCCGTGATGATGGCGATGAAAAACAAGATGGACCTGGCTATCAACATCGCTCTTGGCTCGGGAGCACAGATCGCACTTTTTGTTGCTCCCTTGATTGTATTTGCCAGCTTTGCCATCGGACACCCAATGGACCTGTGCTTCACGGCAGTCGAGCTATTGGCAGTTGTAGTCTCCGTGATCATTCTTTCGTTCGTGGCCACAGATGGTGAATGCAACTGGTTGGAAGGAGTGCAGTTGCTTGCAACTTATGCCATTCTGGCAGCAGCATTTTTCTTCGGTTAACAGTCAACTTTCGTCCACTTTCAAAGTGATCGAACATATAGCAACCCCCGACAAAGGCCATGGTTTTCACACTTCAGCACGAGCTGGAGCGGGGTGTGCTTAACAGCGCTTACCAAACATTTAGACAACGATATTGCGAAGTTGCTATCATAATGCGACTGATCGGAGGTCTCCATGGTTCAAAATAGAATTCCCCATGCCATCGTATGTGGTATCAGTCTCGCATTAGCTCTTTCATCCGCGTTACCAAGCTTAGCAGCAGCAAAAAGTGCCAAGAGTGCGTCTTCAAAAAACCGCCATGCTGAATCAAGCTTCAGAGAGCGAATCTTCCATGGCAACATATCGCTATTAGCAGCAGCTGGCGAAAAGCAGTTGCTGGCAGGAGACTACGACGGCGCAGCAGCATCGTTCCGCAAAGCTCTGGCAAAAAATCCGAAGGATGCATCCGCGCTCGATGGACTCGGTCTAGCATTGGCGATGGGTTTCAAACTTGACGGTGCCGACGAACAATTTGATAAAGCTTTGCAAGAGAATGCCAATGATCCTCTTGCTCATGTCGGCAAAGCGATGGTTAAAATCAACCGCTTGCAATCGTCGAACATGACTGTCATAAAACAAAGAAATGACATACTCAACTCGGCGACCAGTGACTGTAATGCGGCACTGTCTCAAGATCCGGGTATGCCAGAAGCAAATCTAGCGCTCGGCATGGTCAAGCGAGAGCAAGGCGATATCAATGGTGCAATCGCAAGCTACAGCAAAGCCATTGACGGCGACAGCAAATTCGCAGTCGCTTACACTCGCCGTGGACTCGCATATCTTGATCAAGGAAGCAATACAAACGCTGAACAAGACTTCAAGAAAGCAATCTCTCTGCAATCTGGCAATGCGGCTGCCCACTACGGGCTCGGCAAGGTTCTCATGAATGAAGGGCAAGCCGATGCCGCAGACAAAGAGCTGAACACGGCGCTCTCGCTCAACCGCAACAGTGCTCCTATCCACACCGCGCGTGGTGACAATTTTGCCAAACAGGGCAACATCGTCGCGGCTCTCAAAGAGTACAACGCAGCTGTGGCGATCAAAGCAGAAAACGCGGATGCCTACATGAAGATCGCTGACATATATGAAGATCGCGGAGACCTCGAAATGTCACTCGCCGATCTCCGTTCAGGTTTGATGCTTAATCCTGACAGCGAACCGTTGCATGAAAGAATCGCCGACGTAAATTTGCGTTTGGAGAAATTCGACAACGCGATCAAAGAGTACAACACTGCGCTGCAGTTGCAGCCGGGTGACGCCAAAGCCGTTAAAGGCTTGACCAGAGCTTATATGCTCAAGTCACAAAAAGACGCTTCCGGCGCCTTCTTCATGGATAACAATTACGAAGAAGCTGAAGCTCAAATTCAAAAGGCGATTCAACTTAATCCAAATGACCTCGAACTTCGTCTGGCTGATGCTAAATTCCGAGCCATGTCCGGTAAGCAAGTCGACCTGAGCCAAATCGGCCAACCTACAAATGATGCAGAACGCGTAGCATATGCCGAAGCATTGCTTGCGCAGTTCAAATATGGTGAAGCGACTCAGCAGATGCAAATTGTGATCAACAACACAAACGATCCCAAGCAACTTTGCGCATTGGGCGATATGGGGCTGTTGATTCACGATCTGCAAAGTGCAAACGCCGCCTATTTCAAGGCAAGCCAATCTCCGCAAACAGCTGCACGTGGAAAGCGCGGCATGCAGCAAGTTGCAAAAGCTCAAGGCGATGCGCAAAAGAGCTTGAACCTGGCAAAAGACCTCGCCAAACGCAAACAGCTAGCAAGCGGTATCGATAACTATCGCAATGCTGCTTATCTCAACCCCAGAATGCCTGACGCACACTTAGGTCTGGCAGAAGCGCTGCAGAAATATTACGAAAAAGATCCTGCCCGATTGAGAGAAGCAGCAGCACAATATCGTGCGTTCATGTCTTTGGTGCCGAACTTGCCAGACAAAGAACGCGAGCACTATCAAAAATCTGCTGAAAAATGCGAAGAGAAGGCGTTCAAGATCGAGAAGAAAGGCGGCGCCACAGGCTAAGCCCGAACAGGCAATACGTGGTGCCAGCTAGGGCAGGCGCCACGAAAACCTGACCTTTAAAGAGGCGTTGACTCCGGCAAAGTCAGCGCTTTTTTATTGGCGCGCCTCTACCGGTGTTTATTACTTGCAGCCCCGCGAGCGGACTCCCGAGCACCATCTTTACCGTCTTTAGGGCTCGGTTGTAAATCTTCATGACCCCCATGAGAAGGCGATTGATCGTCTCTAGCTTTGGTTCGTGCTTCCTGACGGTGCAAGTCCTCAAGGCTATTCATACACTCATTGTTCAGATCACTATCTTTAGGAAAGTACTTCTCTATCAGCTGATGCGCCTTGTCGAGCTCTTGTTCCGATTGATTGAAATTACTCTGGTCGCGGTCAAACTCGCCAAGCTTCAGCATCGATTGCACCGTATTGGCGACTTTCACATCGTTGACGCGTCCAACATCGGGTAGTCGATTGTAGTTGTCGATACCCGCGACGGCCTCTCTAACTCTCAAAGCATCCACGAGCAAGGGGCGAACTTGAGGAAATTTTTGCTGGGCTGTCAAGCAATCAGCAAGGCTCATCTTAAATTCGGCTACGACCTCGTTCTCCCGCAATCCTAAATGAGTGAATACCTGAATGGCATGACGCAATAAACGTTCTTCGTGCTCAAACTTATTTCGGGAATGCAGTTTCTTCGCCGGTGTCAAAACTCTTAATGCGTTGGCATTCATGTTTCCAGCAGCCGTAATAGAATCGCCTTTCTCTGCGGCCTTTTCAATATTGTTCAACCAACGAGTTGCTTTCGCGACTTCCGCATACACCTCATCCTCATTCAATTTATTCAATCGAACGTTCGCTGCATGCTGCTTATCGAAATCATTCGCTTTGCCGTAAATATCCGACTCAAGTTGAATAGTAGCTCTAAACCTAGATTGCTGATCGCCGAACGAACTTGATAGAAGTTCCGCTTTCTCCAGCTGCGCATAAGCTTCTTTAAAATCATTGCGAGCAGCGGCTTTGTTTGCGTTGTCCATGGCAAACTGCCACATCAACTTATTCCATGGCGTTCCCCGGTCTAGATCTGGTCCTTGATAGAACATCGTAACGCCGAGTAAGACACCAAATGCCAGAAGCGGAACGATCATAAGCAATACTCTGGCGAGAATACGAGCACGAGGATTTTTCTTTCCGCCTGATAGATCATCGACAAAAATACCAGTCAGCTTTTCCCAGGTCTGACGCATCTGTGAATTGGGCTGCGTCATTTTTACAGCACCGGCTCTTAACCCCGGTACGCCGGCAACTAATCCGGCATCCATCAAGCCCTGCTTTACTTGTTCAGCTGATGCATAGCGGTCCTTGGGATTTTTTTCCAAACACTTCAGAACTACATTTTCGATCTGTTTGGGAATATTTGCTCCTGGAGCTATCGCGGCAAAAGATGGAGGTGGATCGTTGATATGCTTCAAGGCAGTAGCAACGAAGCTCTCGCCCATCTGAGGTGGATAGCCGGTCAGAGTCTCGTACATCAAGCAACCAAGTGAATACAGATCAGACCGCTGATCTAAAGGGAATCCCTGACACTGTTCGGGGCTCATATAGAAAGGACTTCCGAAAATCTCGCCGGTCTGCGTCAAACGCTGCTGCGGTGAACCATCGGAGTTGACTATTTTGGCAATGCCGAAATCTACGATCTTTATACTCTCTTGACCGTTCTCTCCTTTCAGTAAGACTATATTATTCGGCTTCAAGTCTCGGTGGATGATACCTTTCTTGTGCGCGTGGTCGAGTCCATCGCAAATCTGTTCGAAGATATTCATCGCCCGATACACATCTACGCGTCCGTTCTTCTCAATTAAATCGGACAGCGATTCACCTTCGAGACAGTCCATAACGAAATACGCCTGTCCGTTTGGAGTCTGACCGAAGTCATATACGGTAACCACATTCTGGTGACTGAGCGTGCTGGCCGCCTGTGATTCCTGTCGAAAGCGCTGCACGGCAGCTTCATCAGTCACAAGTTGCTCGAGCAAAACTTTAACGGCCACGATTCGATTCATGAATTTGTGTCGTGCCTTGTAGACCAGGCTCATTCCACCGCGCCCAAGCACAGACAAAATTTCGTATTTTTCCGCGAACACCGTTCCGACAAGCGCTTCGGCTCTCGCCTGTTCGCCGCTGGCGCGTCCGTTCCACATCTGTTCGTCGGCTGACTTGGCAGGACCGCTTGGGCTGATGGTTTTCTGCGTATGCTCCATGCCTTGAGCTTCGCGGGCCCGAGACTCCATAACTTCAGCCGGACAGTCCATCAAATGGGCTGGAAGCTCTTGCTTACAGTACTTACAATGCTTCGCCGCGCTAGTATCTGCAGCGTCAGTGCTCAACGGTCCTACCCTTAAATCTGATTTACGCCCGCGGGCGTTACCTGCACAATCTATCCATTTACCTTAGTTATTTTAATCGCTGCTGAGACTCAGATGTGAGAAATTTCTCGGTTTGCTATCGAAACTGTAGCAAGCCCCAAAAATGTGCGACAACCAGCTGATTACTAGTTACCACCCGTGGCGATTGCAACCACTTTTGGATATTCTATAGTCATCTTCCAAGCGACAAAAAACTCAAATGCCTGAACTTCCAGAAGTCGAAACAGTCTGCCGTGGTCTTAAAAAAGCGTTATTGGGCGACTCAATCGCACAAGTAAATGTTTTGAGAAAGGACTCAATCGCCTCCCCAGTGCCGAAAGAGTTCGCAAAACTCCTACTTGGACATCACTTTGTCGATGTGAGGAGGAGAGGCAAATATATTTTGATCGACCTCGACAATCAAGCCGGGTTAGTCTGCCATCTCCGCATGTCCGGACGGTTCCTGGTCGTTCCGGCCAATACTGCGCACGGCAAATTCTTGCGCGTGCACATGACACTGAAAAGCGGTCGAGAGCTGCACTTTGAAGACATGAGAGTATTCGGGCGGCTCTGGTACGTACCCAGTGGAGCACAGTTCGAAAAGATAGTGCCAGCCCTGCAAAAACTTGGCGTTGAACCGCTGCCGCAACTTACCGCAACACAGCTCGAAAGCGCTTTCAAAAATCGAAAACAGAGCGTAAAGAGCGCACTCCTTGATCAGACACTTGTCGCTGGTGTCGGCAATATTTACGCTGATGAATCTCTTTTTCGTGCAGGCATCCATCCTGCTAGCGCTGCCGGCGCTTTGAAGCCTGTACATCTAACACGATTAGCTGACACCATCGTGCAAGTGCTGGACAATGCCATCACATTAGGTGGCAGCACATTGAGCGACTATAAAACTGTCGAAGGAATGAACGGAAACTATCAACATCAAGCATGGGTCTATGGGCGCACTGGCGAAGACTGCCGCACCTGCGGCAAGAAAATCGAACGGATAAAGATAGGCGGACGCTCATCACACTACTGTCCCACCTGTCAAACTCGAATGGGTGCAAAATCCAAGACGGCCACTCAAACAGACTCTCAAGCAAAGCAAAAACCGACTCGCACAGCGGCCCAAAAGGTCGCGAAAGCCGCTGTCAAACAGACTCCGAAGGCAAAGCCCAAACCAAAGGCGAAGCTCAAACCAAAGGCGAAGCCCAAACCAAATTCCACACCAAAGCGAAATCAAAGCGCTTAAGTTGACTCTGCATCCAGCTGTTTCTGTGCATCTTCGTAACCTTGTCTGATCAATGCGCGAGAACCTTGCGGGCTAATGTCCAATAAATGCTGCGCGACTTGATCGCGAGGCTGAAAGACCTTCAGACCCAAGCGCTGATTCTCCAGATTAAGCGAGGGATGATTAATCAGCGCTTTATTGTATTCATTTACTATTCTGATACCGTCCCGCGCAGATGCATACAAAAGAATGTCGGCGCACCGAGTCAATACTTGCATCAAATTGGTGGGACAAGAGCCGTCATTCTCGGCTTGTACGAGGACGGTGTAAATCTCCTGGGCTCCCATGTTAATGGCTGTCTCGATCGGAGTGTTACGCACGAGGCCCGAATCAATCCACATTCCTTCGCCGTTTAAATCTCTTGCCGGAAATAAAATCGGCACGGCAGACGCAGCCATGAGAACGTCTACTAGATGAGGCAAAGAGTCAATCTCGTCGGTAGTGGTAATTTTCGTTTCCAGAGTACACAAGTCGGTGGTAAGAAAACCTACCTTCATAGCGCTGGCCAGAAATCTGTCCAGCTTGAGCTCTCGAAAAAGCAGTTGCTCAAGAGGCGAAGTGTCTAGAAGCCCCCAGCGATGCCCGATGACCATATGACGCAGTTGACTGAAAGTCGGCATTCGGAAAACATCGGTCGCTTTCATCGACGACCATAAATCCTCCAGGCGTGCGAAACTTCCTTGCGCAATAAATGCTGCATTGATACCACCAATGCTCGTGCCGAAGGCTAAATCGAAGTGCACACCTCTTTCGAGAATAGCCTTGACCACGCCGATCTCATAGGCCCCACGGGCACCGCCGCCGGAAAGAACAAGCGCACGGCGAGGTCGCTCTGGGGAACGCTCATCAAGAGCGACCTGAGCAAAGACATCCGATTGAGGCTCGTCCGTTGGTAATTTCACAAACTATCAATAAGCTAATTCGAGGGCACCCTATTGATAACTGTAGCTTATGTTGACCCATTCGGCACGGAAGGCGTAGGCGGAGGAGCTGGCGGTAACGCCGGTCTGGAAGCCTGAATCATTCCACAAATCAGAGCGCAAACGCAGGCGACTATGATGAAAGAGATCAGGTGCATAACCGTAGCCACGGCCAAGGCTAGCGATTCATCGACACCGGCAGCCAGGATCATGGCTTGGCTGACAAAAAAGTGGAAACTGCCGATCGACCCAGGAGACGGGATAAGAACTCCGACACTACCGACGGTGTATATGATCCATTGTTGTACGAAAGAGAGTTTAGGTATTAGATGGAATCCCATAAGCAAAATGTACTGGTTCAAGAAGTAGAACCCCCACATTACAAACGTGGAAACCAATACAGCTGGATAAGTTGACAGGTTAGAGAGTGACTTGGTGCCCTCTTGAAATTGCTCGGCAAGCTTCTCTGCGATGGCAAATAACTTCTCCGGCAACAATTTCTTGACAAAATCAATTGAGATCACAAAACGGATTAAATGCGAAATCTTCGGTAAAACGACTAACAGAAAAACACTTCCTGCAGCCATGAGAATTCCGCCTGTTTTCAAAAGCGGCATTTTGGTTAGGAGCTCGGCCGGCAAAACTGGAATGGTCACAGCAAACATCAGACATAGAACCGCGATATCCAAGAGTCTATCTATCAACATAGTGGGCAAAACCCCGGCCCATGGCAACCCTTCAGACTTGCTAATAGAGACGATTCGCACCAACTCCCCGCCGCGAGGAATGACGAGATTAACGGCATAACCGAGCATGATCGCGGCAAACGTATTAAAAAGTCCGACTTTTCTAGAGGTTAGAGGCTGCAAAAAGATGGTCCAACGGTAAGCGCGAACCACGTGACTGAAAACGCAGCTAAGAGCTAAAAGCAGTAGATAGCAGGGATCTACGCCACTTGCATAACTCCAAATCTTGCCAACGTTGGCGTTTCTAAAAGCCAACCAGAGAAAAAGAACACCAAAACCGATCGCCAAAACCTGCTTGGCAATTTTGGATGTCAGGCTGCTTTTATCTTTGGCCTCTTGCAAAAATTCCGCCCCCCTGGCTTCTCACACTAGTAAATGGTCACTCCGTCGACTGACTATAGTAACTAAAACCAGCGTTTCTAACAGATAACAGAGCGAAATAGTGGGAACAATAAAGTGAGAATTCGAATAGTATTCGACACACAGACGGGAAGGGTTTGCCTAATTGTTGGGCATAAGTATCAAGTAAGCCTACGTCGAAAGACGATAAGGACTTAAGCACTCGGGGCTTTGAAGCCTCTCTCTTCTTGGGTCTACCGGACTCGGTCTCCCTTCAGGGTTTAGTTGCACAAGGAATCCAGAAAAACATGGTCGGTAGCATTATGATGGACCAAGCCAAGACAAGGGTCTTGCTCATCGAAGACAACGGAAACGGAAAAACCGCTCTGCAAGACGTGATTAGCGAAGTGGCAGATGCAGGCTTTGCGATGGAGCGAACCAACCAGCTGGCCAACGGGCTCAAGCGTCTCACTCAAGGAGGCGTTGACCTCGTGGTCATGGACGTCCCCAGCGACCAGGGAATGGATGCCTTCCTGCGGGTGAAAGAGCAAGCAGGTAGAGTGCCTGTATTAGTTATCGGAAGCAGCAACGAAGATCATGCAGCGCTAGAAGCGATCAAGAATGGCGCCCAAGATTATCTAAAGAAGAGCGGGCTAGATGCACGCACTCTCATTCAGAGCATGCGTCACGCGGTGGAATTAGGCCGCGCGGAAGAAGCGCTGAAGGAAGCCACTACACGCCTCGATCAGGCAACCAGCCGCCTCGAGACTTTGGCAAATGTCGACGCATTGACTGAAGTTCTTAATAGAATCGGTTTGGAAAGAGCACTATCCAGCGAGTTCAATCGAGCTCAGCGGCAGGGCTGGAATGTTGTCGCACTTCTTCTTGACTGCGACGATTTCGATCGCATCAACGCCAGCCTCGGTCACGCAGTTGGCGATGTCGTGCTGAAAGAGATTTCAGTTCGCTTGCGGGAGACGCTTAGACCGACCGACCATATCGCGCGCATTGGCGGCGATGAATTTTTGATCTTGTTACCAGACACTCGCTTAGCCGAAGGCATGCTCGTCGCTGAGAAAGTCAGACTGGCAGTGGCGGAAAGTCCTTTGCGATTAGCCGCAGAAACCATAAGAGTCACAGGCAGCCTGGGAGTCATGGCACTCCCTTATGAATTTTGCTCGATTGAAGAAGTCCTATCACTTTGCCGCCTAGCAGTACGTGAAAGCAAACTGCTTGGCAAGAACAGAGTTTCGTCATCTGAAAAAGCCCGTATCGACAGTCCGGATAAAGAAGCCCTGGCTGAATTGACTGAGAAGCTCCGCAAGGGCGATTGCTTCCGTGCTGTATCCATGCCGATCTTCAAGCTCGACGACGAATCGGTCGTCGCATATGAAATCCTAAGTCGCGGTCCAGCAGGTGCTTTCGAGATGCCTGACGATCTCTTCCGTGTCAGCGTCGAATACAACCTCCTTACTATTGTTGATTTGCGCTGTTTAAAAACTTGTTTGAACGCGACGGTCCTGCCTCGCTACGATCAGAGTTGCCGCTTCCACGTAAATCTCTTCCCATCGACGATCATCGACACCCCGATCGACCGCCTGATGACTCTCTTCCCGGAGAATGGCACCAAGGGTAGCTTCTGCATCGAGATAAGTGAACAGCAATTCATAGGCGATCCTGCCTATTTGCGCGATCATGTCCTTGCACTGAAGGAGCGTGGAATCCAAGTTGCCATCGACGATGTCGGATTTGGCAGAAGCTCTCTCGAAAGCTTGATCATCCTCGAACCAGATATAGTTAAGATCGACCGCAAATATGTCACCGGTATTGCTGCCGAACCGGCTAAGGCCCGCTTGCTCAAACGATTGGTTAAAGTCGTGCATGCGCTCGGTTCTGAGCTGGTGGCAGAAGGCATCGAAGAACGCGATGAGCTCGAAGTTCTTCTGGAAGCCGGTGTTCTATACGGTCAAGGCTGGCTCTGGGGCAAGCCTAACTAAACTGACGTTTAGATTTCATTTCGCAATAAATTGGCAGCGCTCCCCGTTTTGGTCGCTTCCAGGTAAGCTTGTAGGTCATGCCCGCGGTTCCTCGAGCTCGGGGTCTCGTCATGCCGACTGAAGTGCAATCGAAAACATCAAATTTGCAGCATGTGCTAACCGCAGCGGTGAAACTGGTTGATGCACTCTTTCAACAAGCGTTATCAGACAACAAGTTGCTGCATCTTTCACGAAGCTTGCTTGTACGCTGCGCCACGGCAAAACTTGCCGGGCTCGACTTGCTCGCTCCTGGGAATATCGATTTTATTTTTGCCGGCACCGAATTTAGTACCGTCATAAAAACACCCGATCAAATTGAGTCTTTCTGGCATGCCATAGTTGAGGTAACGGCTGAAACTTACGAACGACACAATGGGCACCCCGCCATCGCCCTCATGGAAATATATGAGAGAAGTCTTGAATATCGAATTCAACGTGAGCAGCCCGCGATAAATCTCGAAGGTCTAGCCAATTTAAAAAAACGGGGCGGGCAATTTTATACGCCTCTGTCTCTGGCAAGGCGAACAACGCGACTGGCGTTAGATAAGCTTTGCTCTGACTCCAACCGATTGCGACGCTGGCGTGAAGAACCGATTCGCATTCTAGATCCAGCGATGGGAGCGGGCATTTTCCTTATATGCGCTCTGGAATATTTAGAAGAGTGTTTTGCAAAGACCGAGTTTGCCGAGCGGTCCGAGAAACCTGAACCCAAAGACCTCGTAGCTTATATCTACGGAGTCGATATCGATGAGTCCGCGCTCGAAGCGACCCAACTTGCACTATGGTTATTCTGTTTGCCGAAATCTAGCCCGCAGGCGAAACAGCGTCTTAGCCCGCTCGAAGCTCCGATAACGATTTCAGAGTGCAGGAAGAATCTGCGCTGTGCCGATGCGCTGCTCTCACAATGGTCAAAACGGAAAGATACGGTGAACGCAGCTGACAAAAGCATCGACAACGAGTGCAAGATCTTCTACTGGACTCATGAGTACCCGGAAATTTTCGCAATTGCCGACACATCCCAAAACCCGGCTGCAAGCGGATTTGACATAGTCATTTCAAACCCACCTTGGGAATTAGCCAAGCCAAACTCTCAGGAATTTTTCTCCTTCGCATCGCCTCACTTCCGCAAGCTGGGCAAACAAGAAGCCTCAGCTCATTCCTCCAAGCTACTAAAAGAGCGCGAGGAATTGCAACAGGCATGGGAACACGAAATCAAGTCCTATAAGCTCAAGTCCAAGTTCTTGCGCGATGAAAGAGGAGTGGAAACAGTAGATTCCGCAGGACAGCGCACTCTCTTTAAGAGCCTTGGACAGTCAGATCTGAACGCATACAAACTGTTTCTCGATCTCGGTTTCTCCCTACTCAAGAGTGATGGCTACTTGACCATGATTGTGCCGTCAGGAATTCTCGTTGACAAAGGAGCGTTCGGAATTAGAGACAGATTCCTGAAAGAGGGACGCGTCTCGACAATACAATCATTCAGCAACAGTGATGCAACATTCAGAATCCATCGTTCGTTTACATATTCTCTGGTATCTGTGCAGAAAGGTGGGTCCACTGGGCAGTTTATGACAAGCTTCGGTAACGTGAACTCAAAAGCTCCCGTGGAAGTTTCACCAAAGAATGCCTTTGCTTATAGTTACAAGGACATCAAGCTTTTGAGCCCGAAGTGGTTGACAATCTTTGAAGTAGAACATCCCAAAGATCTGCAGATTCTACGAAGGATTCAGGAAGCAGGCACAGTACTCGCTGATGCAGTCCCAGTCAATTCGCGAACTGATGAAAATTGGTCTGTTAGATTTAAGCGCGAATTTGATATGACAAACGATTCCAAGCTCTTTCAGACAGTCGAATCTGCCAGAGCTGATGGATACAAAGTCGACATTTACGGCAATTGGCTTTCGGGCGACTGGCAAACACTCGAATTGCAAAACGGTCGTTCGTCGATGGCAGAACTCACAATACCGCATTTAGTACCAAGTGCGGACGGACGGTTCGGCATAAGAACAGATGCAATTCGTCAGGTCAGACTTCCACTATATGAGGGGCGAATGCTGGGGCAATTCGATCACAGCGAAAAGCTTCACATTCATGGCACAGGACGCACAGCTGTCTGGCAAAAGAACTCAGAAGCAATCTGGTCATTCGCAGACGAGGATAATTCAGACAAGCGTTTTACAAATGCTCTGCTTAGTTCAAGCCGGAATATTCAACCGCACTATCTTGTGGCGGGCGGTGGCAGTTGGTCACAAGAGACTTCCTCGCTGAAGATCGGATACTTAGCAGTCGGTTCGCCTACGAATGTTCGCACAATGCTTGCAAGCGCTCTATTCCTATCGCCCTGCGGAAACTCGGTTCCAGTATTTTATCTTCCGGGGGAGACTGAAAAAGCACTAGTGCTGACTGCTTGCTTCAACAGTCTCGTCTTCGACTACTGCCTTCGCATGCGCATGACGGGGAATAATGTCAACTATTTTCTGCTTCAAGAGTGCCCACTACCATATTTCGGAAACTTTGAGAACAGTCATGAAATTGCCTTGCTCGTAGCGGCACTCAATCTGAATCATATTCGATTCGCACGCCTGTGGTCTGAACTCACAGCTCCAAATTTGCACAGCAAGTCATCTTCGTCGTCAGTGAAACTATACTTTCCGCAAACGGCGTACCAGAGGCTAAAAATACGGGCTGTCATTGATGCACTTGTTGCCGATGCATATCAGCTTACGGATGAAGAGCTGCACTGGATTCTGCGCGACTGCGATAGAACTCCGGGAGACAAAAGCACAAAAACAACTTTGCCCGCGAAAGGTTTTTGGCGCTCAGAAAAATCTGCTCCCGTGGGAAACAGGCTACCAAACATGGTTCTTAACTGCTTCCAAAATCTCCGTCTACATGGGCGCTCAAATTTTGTTGAGCGCAATCTTTCCGAGTGTCTTGCCTTGAACGATTTAACGGCAAGCGACCAAGAACTTCTTGCTTGGTGGCATAGAAGTCTTGGCGAAATTCTCAATGCGCCTTGAGACTAGGCTGGAAGCCGCCGAATAGCCAGTGAGCGCTCGAATATTGGTGACCACCTGCGTGGATGTGTTGAAGTAACCCTGCTACGAAAGCAGAGGTGCTTGGTTCCGCCTGATTGATAACAGGCTCTATCGGTAACACCGTTACCGATTAAGTAAAAGAGAATTTTGATTCGAAACGCATTCGCCCGCCAGCGGGCGCGTCATATATTCAGTAAAAGATGCCATTACCCGTGATATCAGAGGTTATCCGACTCGCGGAATGCATTGACCAGTTTGGACTCCTTTAGGAGTTAGCAACAACCAAGTTGTGCTCTCCTATTTATAAAGCGTGCTGAAAATAGCCGATCGTCAAGCAAGCCTGAGTATTTTTTAATCCAACCCAAAATTACCCCTCGTTCGCACCGCTGGCATCACGATTTAATAGCAAGCTAGGCCAGCACCTTCTCACACATTTTGATGAACTTTCCAGGCAATACATCTCTTGAAAAACGTGCTTGCGCGCTGCTCTGCAAGCGCATCAATTGATCCCGACTGGGCGGTTGCGCCTTGAAGGCATTCAGTTTTTCAGTCAACGCGCCCGACACTGACATGTCGGTCATCCAGGTGTCGTCTTGCAAAATGAATTTGCCGCCGGAATGCGGGTGGCTAATCACCGGTAAACCGGCTAGTGCTGCTTCGATAATTGAGCTCGCCAACCCTTCTCTAAAACTAGAGAGGACGAAGACGTCAGACATGGTCAAGGCTTCATGCACCTCATCAGGAGATAGCGTCAGCCACTTTACTCTTGAACCCAGTCGCTCAGCCGCCAACTGTTTCAAAGAATCAGTCTCAAGCTCGGGTTGTCCGCACAGCAAAAGCTTCACCCGTTCGTCCTGCACTTTGGATACTTCATCGATCAAATAATCCAATCGTTTCTGAAACGAGTTCCAGGCAGCCACACACACAACAATCCAGTCGTTTTCGTTATAACCGTATTTGGTGCGCAGTTGCTGTTTGGTTTGGGCAGGCTTGCTATAGAAGACGCAGTTCGGCAAAACTTCCATGCGTGATGCAGGAATGCCAGCCGCCTCAGCTTCACTAAATGAATCCGGATGCAAATGTTGAATGTAATCGAATGCTTTGTATGTTGACGGCTGGAAGGCACCACCGTTAGCAAAGATAATCTTGTAGCGCAGCCCGAACATGTATTTGTAAACGTGCAAAAAATGCGCAAGCGGTACTTCTTTAGTCCAGACAATGTGAGGACGCCAGAACAACAAGTCTGGCAAACAGATGCTGAATGTAACCTGTTCGACTGTGTAGCAGGTCTCCCAAAAACCTCGTTCGTGAGCCACTGCTAGATGGCGCAAAGGTGAATTGAGCATGAGGTCGCGCGGCAGATTCCATCCTCGGACAGACCCCGGATAGTTGCCACCAGCATAAACCTTTGCGGATATACCAGGCATATCTTTGATGGACTCGTACCAGCGAGCCGTGGTTACTTCAAATCCGCGGTTTACGGTGCCTAAACCACTGCTAAGCAGACCGATTTTTGTCGGTTGCACACTCTGCCTTGCAGCAGATCGTTCACCACCATCCGATTGAGTTCCAGTGCGCGACTGCTTGGTTATTTCCATGTCTGATATTATCGCCTCTTTTCAGCCGCAGACGGTTCTAGCTCTGCTGCTTTTAAAGCAAAAACAACAAAATAGCCCGAGTTGCCAAGCAACCTCGAGCTATTTGACCCGTGTCAAACCGACCGCTCCCTCACGAGTGGGCTGTTGACCGTTCGAGCAAACCGATTGACTAGCTAGCGCGAGAGCGGGCGTGGCTCTTGCGGCGGCCGGAATTGACTATCTGTTCGGCCTGAATCATCAATTCCGCTGGTTCAATATCCAATGCCATAGCTAAACGCATATAGATCTTGATCGAGAAATTGCAAGACTTTCTTTCTATCAAACTAACATAGGTTCGATGCAAGTCTGCTTTCTCAGCCAGTTCGTCTTGAGAGATTCCCATCTCAATTCTGCGTTGCTGCAAAGCTGAGCTGAGTGCATTTACATATTGGTCGGGGTACGAAGTTTTCTTTTTCATTTCACTACTTTATTTACGTTGATTTGTAAGCGTAAGTCTGTAAATCTGCTTCACTTTAGTTTTGTAAAGTTGGCAAACTAAGCTCTTGCTCTTGTGGGACACCTTTGGTACGTCACTTTTTTGCAGCATACCGGAGTTAGTCACTTTTTTAAGGCAAACAAAATTCTAGCAGCCGATTTAGGTCAGTACATTTTTGTTATTCAATGTTCGAACATAGTCTATGACCTTTTCGGTCCGAGTCTAGGTTCAGCACACCATATGCCTAATAGCATGAACGCTGTTTCTTTCACCTGGCTTTCAGATTTTACTCGAAGCGCTAGATTTTCTGCTTTTTAGAACGAGAAGATTTTTTTCGCACAATCGGAGCAGATTTAGTGCCGCCAGAATTTGGTCCCGGTCCAAGCATAGCCATGAGATCATGCTTATGATCCAATATATCAGACCACAGATCGCCTTTTGATTCCAGCCTTGCAGGCACTGAGCGCATTGTAAAATCTGTTGGGTAAATGTTATTCAACTCATCCCAACTGACTGGAGTCGACACACAAGCCTCTGGTGCCACCCTTGGTGAGTAAATGGATGCCAGACTCTTGGATCTCGCGTTCATGTTGTGGTCCATAAACACCTTTCCGGTTCGCTTCACAACGGCCCAATCCATTGTCACCTCGTCTGGATGCTCCTTCAGTATCTGCTTGCAAATGGCTTGCGACATGGCACGCACGGTATCGTAATCGATGGTCCTTTCAATGGGAATGTAAATGTGCAGACCAGTTCGCCCAGACGTCTTTATGAAGGTATCGAGCTTGATGCCGTCGAGCAGCTTCTTTAGATAGAGCGCCACCTGACAGCAACTCTTGAATCCTTGCTTATGCAACTCCGGTTCAGCACCTTCAAGTTCCTTTCCACTGTACAAATATGGATCGAGGTCTAGCACCAGATAATCTGGAAAATTCATAATAGACACTTCCAACTCCTGAGGAGATCCGGACATTTTCAACGGCAAATGCCGCCCATCAGGCTCCGGATTAATGCGCGTATGTGAAGTGTGCAACTCAAGATCGGCGATCTGTCCTAACCACAACAAGGTCGAAAGATTGTTGCAGATTAAAAAATCTTGGTCGCGCTCTTCATGCTCAGTGTAAACAAGGGCGGTTTTGACAAAATCAGGTAGATTTTTCTCCCAGTGCTTTTGATAAAAGCGCCCGCCTTCAATGCCATTGGGAAAGCGCACCAACGTAATAAGCCGATCCGCCAGATGGGGGATCAAATAGTTGGAGACCTTCGTCAAATAGATCAAATAGTCGCGCTTAGTAATTGCAGGTTCACTTCCGTGCTCAGGCCAGAAAACCTTGTTCAGATTGGTCAGCGCCAAAACATCGCTATTGACCTCCAGGTTCAGTTTTTCGTTATCGTTATCAAGCTGCGCGAGCACATCTTCAGCAAGCTCAGAACTCTTGTGCATCTTCTTTTCCTCTCCGGCAGATGGATGGTGCCTCTCAATCTCGGTCGCGACATGCATGATTGGATTTTTCTTAACAGAAGTTGGCTCTATATCGTCTCTTAGATGCATATAGACCGGTACGCGCAAAATGTTGTCGTAGGTGCGCTCTAGAAACTTGACTTCTACTACGAGTTTCGGTTCCAGCCAGGTCGGATTCAATTTAGATTGCGGAGGCTTTTTGAATGGACATTTACTAGTTTTCAAAGGCAACATTTTCGACAACAGGTAGTCGATTTTCTTATCGTCCAATCCTGTGCCAACACAACCAACATAGACGAGACGGTCACCATCATCGTATTCGCCAAGAATTAGTGAACCAAAAGTCTTCTGTCGTGCTCCAGTTCCTTCAGTGAAACCACAAACCACAAATTCGCCGCTCAGGTTGGTCTTTAACTTCACCCACGACTTCGACCGGTGGCCCAGCTCATACTCACTGCTCAGGCGCTTCCCGACAACACCTTCCATGCCCATCTCAACACATGCCTGAAAGGCTGCTTCGCCGTCATGTCCAAGGGAATGAACTAGCCGCACATTCTTATTTTCATTAACCAACTCTGCCAAAATCTTCTGCCGGTCGCACAAGGCAAGCTTCGTCAAATCGCGGCCAGCGGCATAGAGTACGTCGAACACGTAATAGATAATTTCGGACGTAGGCAATGCCATACGGCGAGCCGGT
Organism: Oculatellaceae cyanobacterium; assembly: GCA_036702975.1. GTDB lineage: Bacteria > Cyanobacteriota > Vampirovibrionia > Obscuribacterales > Obscuribacteraceae > DATNPX01. The sequence goes on along the minus strand of DATNPX010000030.1, from coordinate 92,755 downwards.
GCGACTTGCAATGAACCGGAACTTTGTTGCAACGATTGAAAACTCGGCAGCCCCTGTGCGTTTAGTGCCACCACTTCGCCATCCAGAATGACACCATCGGGATACCCCTTAAGACCGGCGACAACGGTGGGGTAGTTGTTCGACAAATCAATCCCCCGTCTTGAACGCAAGTGACAAACTCCGTTTTCGAGGAAGGCTATGGCACGAATACCATCTAGCTTGGGCTCAAACGTCCAATCATTTGAAGCGAAAGGCTCATCTACTGCGGTCGCCAACATCGGCGAGATACTGCTGGGGAGACGAGCTCCTGAACCACCCTTCGCAGTTGCAACAGAATCGAACGCGGCACTAACATTTGCTTTTGTATTTGCGCGCGCCCCGGCGATGGTATCGTCTTTAGTTACATCGATACTGGCGTCGGCAAATTGATCGCGATGCTTGATCAACAACCACTCTTTGGTCTTTTCGCGCTCTTGTCCGCTCTTCAACTTAATGAGCGTCCACGAGCCTTCGAGCTTGCTCCCTTTCAGATAGAAGGACAACTTGCCGGACAAAAGTCCTTCCTTCATTCTCACGTTTGCTTCGTGTTTGCTGTGCCATGAATAGGTCAGTTCTTCGTCAGGAGAATAGACACCTCGGTCGAATATCTCAACTTTTCCGCCGCCGTATTCGTTACCAGGAATAACGCCCTGAAAATCAGCGTACTCGAGAGGATGATCCTCAGTCATTACGGCGAGACGTTTCTCTGCGGGATCGAGCGACGGTCCCTTCGGCACCGCCCACGACACCAAAACACCGTCAATCTCCAGGCGAAAATCATAGTGGAGCCTTCTAGCCTGATGCTTTTGCACAACAAAAATCAAGTTAGCGCCACCGCCTCTGCTCTCGAAAGGCGCGTCACCACCTTGTGGCTCAGGCGTTCGGTTGAAGTCTCGCTTGCGCTTGTATTCAGAAAGCATCTTTTGTGGCAGTGACTGCCGGTCTATTCTTTCCCTGGAGGGATACCTGGTGCTGGCATCGCCGGTAATGTCTTAGTCGGATTTGACTTTGACACAACTTTTTCGATATGAGGAACGGGCTTTCCTGGACTTCCACCGTTGTTATAATACTGCCCCGCGGAGACATTTGAACTGGGTACCATCTGTTCGGGGAGTCGAATTTGGGAAATTGGCGGTGCTTGTGACGGCGCCGAAGAAGCTGTCAGTAAAGCAGAGCCGGGCGGTATGGTTGTTGCGCCAGACATTGCCGCAGCCGGCATCGACGGTGCGGAAACAGCAGGTGCCGCCGTCAAAGCTGAAGCAACAGGCGCAGAAGCCGCCGCGGACGCCGCGGAAAGAACGGCATCGACAGGGCCAGAGCCAACTCCCGCCTGTGCACTGGCTGAAGCAGCAGTGGCAAGAACCAGAGCGGAAGCCGAAGAGATCTGCGCTTGGGACAGCTCGCCGTTGTCAGAGTGTCCAACCATAGGTGCCGCCGTGACACCAAACTCGTTTTTGCGCTCCCGCCCCTGCAGCGCCAATGTCTGAACAGTAGAGGCCAACTGATTCGTACTCTCGAGAATGGAGTCGATCTGCTCTTCCATCTTTGCGGAGTCACCTTCCTTTGTTAGTCGAGCCAGTGTCAGAACCAAGCTCTGCAAGTTAACCAGAGGCTCCTGTAACTGACGTGAGGATTGTCGGGCAAATAGCTGTAACTGCCGATGCGTTTCATCCAGCTGAGTGGTTCTTTCATGCACGAGTTTTTCGAGTTCTAAGTTGATCTGATGCAAGCGATGCTCAACCAGCCGCCTGTCACTAATATCCTGCACGAAAGCACATAACGTATAGCTACTACCGATGGTGATGGGAAACATTGCCAGCTCAGCCGGGAATTGCTTTCCGTTTGCCCGCAACAAAAATGTTTCCACACGATTGTTTACAAGATTTCCACGCTGCCCCTGCAGAAAAGCTGATATCTGTTGCTGAAAGAAGCTACGCACATCGCCTGGGAAGATCAAATCGAGCAAAGGCTTGCCGATAGTATCTTTGCGGTACCAACCAAACACAGTTTCGGCTTTTAAATTCCAACCAGTGATAAGCCCCTGTGCATCCATCGAGAGGAATGCATCATGCGCGTTTTCCACAATCAAGCGCGTAATTCGTTCGCTCTCCCACAGCTTACGCTCGAAGCGATGCCGTTCAATGGCATAGCGCAAGCAACGGGAGATTGACTCATCGCTGGGCACACCCTTGACGAGATAATCCTGTGCGCCGCCTTCAAGGGCAGCGTGAGCAACAGCTTGATCGCTCAACCCGGAAAGAACGACGATCGGTACATCCGGTGCTCGATTGTAGACCTCATAGAAAGTCTGAATTCCGTCGCTGTCCGGTAGTGTCAAATCGAGAAGGATAACATCGATGTTACCTTTTTCCAGGCGCTCCACCCCCTGCGCAAGATAGGCGACGGCCTCCACCTCAAATCCGCGACGGGTCAGACTAATTCGCAGCATGTTGGCCTGCGTCGGGTTGTCTTCTACGACCAAAGCCCGGATCTTCTTCTCAGCTTCCACAGGAAAACTCCCTTTCATTGGTAACCAATGCTTTGCCGCTATGTTCAAAATGTCCTATTAATCATTTTAAGAAGGGGTCAATTCATCGCCTACCCCTCGAAAGTGGACGGAGAAAGCACAGAAGAGTTTCACTCAAATACAAGTTCCGAAGATTATTTTTTCGATTCCGCAATCTGAGAGCCTTTTTTAAAGTGCGACGGCGCCCGATAGATTAATCTCTTGAATGAATGAAAATCACAATCCGACCGAAATATCCCGAACCAGTGCACGAGGTCACTCGAATGGTCGAAAGACGCCACCTTGCCAGTCGCATCAGGTTATCGCTATGCCTGCTTACAACTTTGGCATATTGCAACGCTCCCTTGGCATTCGCTCAAGCGGACGACAAACCACAGACAAGCGACAAAGCTGGCGATAAGGCAAGGGATAAAGGCGGCGATGCCGCGGGCACAGACAATGACAACGCGCCGGCGACAGAAAAAGCAGACGTCAAACCGGCTGTCAATATAAACCGCCAGCTGCAAGCCGCTGGTGATTGCATGGTGGACGGACGTTATGCAGATGCCGCCGATATTTTCAAACAAGCGTTGTCGCTTGTTCCTGACAGCGTGGAAGCGATGGCTGGATTGGGCATGGCACTCGGACGCCAAAACAAGCTTGACGAAGCTGATGAACAGTTCGATAAAGTTTTGACCATCAATCCAAACAACGCAGTCGCGCACTGCGGCAAAGCGATGGTTTCGCTAAACCGTTACTCCAGCACCAAAGACACATCTGGAAAGCCCCGTGCACAGCTGCTTAAGGAAGCAGGGCGCGAATGTAACAAGGCTTTGGACGCAGATCCACGCGTTGTCGAAGCGCATTATCTGCTCGGCAAAGTTTATCGCGAAGAGAACCGCCTTGACCGGGCAGAACAAGCTTTCTCCGGCGCAGTCAAACTAGACCCGCACTATGCTGGTGCCTGGGTTGCGCTTGGGATGGTGCAGACGCAACGCGAAAAATATGGTCCCGCGCTCGAGAGCTTCAACCAGGCAATCTCAGTCAGCCCCAATAACGCTAGCGCCTACTTTGGGCGCGGCCAGTTGTACGCAAAGCAGGGACAAACAGACAGGGCTGTAAAAGAGTTCAATATGTCTCTCTACAAAAATCCAAACAATCCGGCGGTGCATCTAGCGCTTGGGAAGTCCTTCGATTTGCAGGGCGACAGCATAGCGGCCGTAAAAGAGTTTCAGGAAGCGATCAAATTGAAGCCGGAAGATCCGGAGCCTTATGTCGAACTGGCTAGCGATTACGAAAGCCGTGGCGAACTCGATAATTCCATCGCTAAACTGCGTGCGGGACTGAAAATATTGCCGAATGAACCAAGTCTGCGCTTAATGGTGGGCAGTGCCAACATGCGTGCAGGCAGATTTGACGAAGCAATCGCAGACTATTTGAATGTGCTCGGTGTGCAACCAAAGTCGGTCGATGCCGCACAAGGATTGGTGCGAGCTCTCTATGTGAAATCGCAGAGAGAGCCGGCAATTGCTGTTGAACGCACTGGAGACTACCAACGCGCCAAAACGCTAGTAGCTCAGGTCGTTGAAGGAAATCCGGACAGCCTGGTGGCGCGTTATGCAGCGGCAGAGCTCTCAGCAATCGCTGGGGAAACACCAACACTGGACACGATTGGAGTGCCGAAGACTGATGCCGATCGTCTTGCTCTTGCAGAAGCGAATCTTGCGGAGTACAAATTTTCTGAGGCTGATGAACTCTTTAAAAGAGCAGTTTATAACGCTACGAAACCGAAAGAATGCTTCGCCATCGCAGATTTAGCCTACAGTTTACGCGCTCTAGATGCCGCCGAAACAGCATTCCGTAAAGGATTGACCTTCGTCAATGCTGATGCACGTGCAAGAAAAGGGCTCGAAGCTGTCACTACGGCCAGACAAACTGCTCAGCAAGATTTTCAACAAGCTGACGAATTATATAAACACAGAATGTTCGCTCAAGCAGCTGCCAAGTATTTTAGTGCCGTATTTGGTGACCCACGTAACGCCGATGCGCGCCTTGGATTGGCCCAATCGTTGGAAAAACTTCCGGCGAGTCAATCCGGACCTGGGTCCCGAAATTATCGACTGGCTTTGCTTCAATACAGACTTTATCTGAAGATGGCGCCATCCTATGCGATTCACGACGTACAAAAATTCAATCGAAAAATTGCGCGCCTGGATGAGTTAGTTCGAAAGAGCGAAGGGTCAGCACCGCCGCCGGCGGGCAGAGCCTCATCGGATCGAGTTTCATCATCGAGCCGATAAAGCGAACTAGCACGAGCGAACGATACAGAATGACACACCGCTCTGATATAGCCAAATTGTCTCTGGACCAATGTTCCGGACTTGCCAACTGTTATTCTGTTATTGGCTATTGGTCAATTGGCGTTGGAACTTTTAGAGGGAAACTCAGTCCCATGCATATAATGTCCATGTGTTTAATGTAAACGAATTACGAGTCGCATGTTACATGGACCTCAATAATTGCGGCACCTGCTTATTTTCGCAGGATGCTTGGGTATGACCTTTTTAGTCTTCTTAGTACGGCGAATGGCAAGCTGAGAGGGTTCGGGAGAGGGTTCGGGAGATAGGAAGACCAACGAATTTCTCGAGTGCGGAATGGACGAAACAAAAAAACAGGTTTTCGAGCACATATCATCGGAGTTCCGAACTCCGTTAACCTTGATGCTCGCGCCGCTCGAATCGCTCCTGATGGGCGAACACGGCAGGATTTCACCCGAACAACAGGAGCTCTTGCAGCTCGTTCATGGCAATTCCGTCAAGCTTTTGCAAATGGTTGCCGGACTAAACGACATTCCCAAGTCGCAGTCGGGAATCTTTCAAGTTGTACGCCAGCCAATTGATATTTCAGCCCTGACCGCCTCGGTCGTGCAAGATTTCCAGCCCCTGGCCATTCGAAAAAAACTAGACATGCAATATACCCAAACGGGTGAGCAGGCAGTAGTCAATGTTGACCGCTATTTGTATGAACGCATCGCTTTCAATATTCTTTCAAATGCCGTCAAGTACACACCGGAGGAGGGCTCGGTACGCGTCAACTTGAACGTAGTTCACGACCGAGTGACGTTGACTATTTCAGATACAGGTTGTGGTATCGCTAACCTGCAAGAGAAGTTGCATTCACCAGAATACAGACAATTCGAAGATGCTTCGTCAAGGCGCGTAGAAGGTCTTGGATTAGGGCTCGCCCTGGTGAAAGAGTTTACTTCAATGCTTGGTGGAACCGTTGATATCAAAAGCCAAGCAGGCTTGGGCACGGTCGTAGTTATCGATATAATCGCGCCTCCAATCGAAAAGCCACAAGAGAAAAGCGATGTTAAAGGCACTGTAGACCGGCGATCGCTCCAAGCCCTCAATCGCACCGACCCATATTTGAAGATCAGCAAGGATTACTTGAGACAGAAACAATTGCCTCAAGTCTTGATTGCAGAAAATAATCTGCAACTAGCCGAATACGTTTCACAACTGTTGAGCGATCTCTGTCAAACACGCATCGCACATACTATGGAGGAGTCGCTCGAGGTTCTCTATGACTGGCGCCCAGATCTAGTCTTGGCCGCCGTTAATCTGCAAGGTGTAGACGGCATGGCGCTGTGCCGCGAAATCAAGTCAAAGCCAGAGACATCTGTGATTCCGGTTGTTCTACTTACAGCCCTGACTCAGCGCGAGGATCTCCTAAAAGGATGGGAAGCCGGCGCCGACGAATATCTATTCAAACCCTTTCACCCTGCCGAGTTAGTGACGAGAGTACGCTCATTACTTCGTGGTGTGCAACAAAGAAAACGAGCACAAGAACAGATCGAACGACTGAATGAAGCTCTGGAAAGACGTGTTATAGAACTGGCCAATGCAAACAGAGAATTGAAATCGCTGGCAACAAAGCTCGAACAAGCAAGAGATCAGGCTCTTGAAGCATCACGTTTCAAATCTGAGTTTCTCGCGAACATGAGCCACGAAATCCGCACTCCAATTAACGGTGTGATTAGCATGAGCGACATGTTAACTCGCACTCCACTAACTAAACATCAAACAGATATCGCCGGAATCATCAGAGACTCAGCCGGAGCGCTGCTCGATATTATCAACGACATACTCGATTTCTCCAAGATTGAAGCAGGTAAACTCGAGCTTGAAATTCTTGACTTCGACCTCTTACCAGTAATCGAAGGCACTACCGAGCTGGTTGCAGATCAGGCGAGAGCAAAAGGTCTTTCGTTGATGATGTACATTGCGCCAGATGTGCCGCGCTTGTTTCGTGGCGATCCAGGAAGACTGCGCCAGATATTACTCAACTTGCTGAGCAACGCGATCAAGTTTACAGATTCTGGCGAGGTGTATGTACGAGCATCTGTCGATCACTCGAGTCCCGAGAAATCCCAAATTCGCATTTCAGTTACCGACACGGGGATCGGTATGTCGCAAGAGACCGTTCATCGACTGTTCCAACCGTTCACGCAGGCTGACGGATCTATCACTCGACGATATGGTGGCACCGGTCTTGGGCTCTCCATCGCAAAACTTCTAACTGAATTGTTGGGTGGGCGGATTGGTGTGCGCAGCACAGAGGGCAAGGGCTCAACATTCTCGGTGTCGGTGCCGCTCGAGCACTCGAAAATGACCAACCTGCAACCGGAGCCGTTACCTCAACTCCACGATACTAGAGTTTTGCTTGTCGAAGCATTCCCCGGCTCAGGCAAGATCATGGAAGACTATTTGCAATCATGGGGGATGGAGAGCGAGAAAGTCACTTCTGTTGGTGATGCTTACGAAGCACTAAAGAGACGGGCTCAAACTTATCGTCCATTCGATATTGTTCTAGTCGAGCAGCTCGCACACAGCATGGAGAGTTTTGCTCTCGCAGGAGCAGTTCAAGAAGATCCAGCGCTAGCAAAGACAAAGCTTATTTTATGCACAACCGACGAACCGGATTCATTTGGAGAAAAGGCTCTCCAAAGTGGATTCTCAGCCATTCTCGTAAAACCGCTGCGACAGTCACGACTATTCGATTGCATCGCACTTAACTTGAACAAAGAGCGACATCCCGGCACGCGCTCGTTATCAGTACCTTTGCAAACGTTGCAGACGAAACCTCAGCAACAAAACGCTGGACTGATATTGGTGGCCGAAGACAATGCGGTCAACCAAAAGGTTGCGCTTTTGCTTCTAAAAGAATTAGGTTATTCCGCACATGTTGTGGGCAATGGAAGAGAGGCGATAGCTGCGGTTTGCCAGACGCCGTACTCTTTAATCCTGATGGATTGCCAGATGCCGGAAATGGACGGCATGGAGGCAACTGGTGAAATTCGCCGCTTAGAGACGATGACTGGCCGCCACGTGCCCGTGGTGGCAATGACAGCACACGCTATGCAAGGGGACCGAGAAAAGTGTATCGCCGCCGGGATGGACGATTACATCAGCAAGCCTGTTACAGCAGCGAAACTAAACGACGTTTTGCAAAAATGGTTACCGCACGGGAGCGATAATTTCTCACCGGAAGGCAGGAGGACTAACTTCGAAGAACAGCTCACTCAGTCTGCATCGACAAGTGATGATTCGGGAGCTGCAAGAATGAAAGAGACTTTCGACCCACCCCCCATCAACTGGACTGGACTGCAACAAAGTTGCGGCGAAGATGGAGCGCTAGAAATCCTCACGATATTCGTTGATTCCAGTCGCGACATATTGACACGATTGGAGCGCGCTCTTGAAACTAGAGAAGTACCTGCTATGAAGTCTGCGGCTCATGAGCTCAAGGGAGCAAGCGCATCCGTTGGCTCACAATCAATGGCTAGCCTCTGCAAAAAAATCGAAGAGGTGCTCAAAGAGAACGTCGACTACGAGCGTGCCGATGAGTATGTGAGTGAATTAAAAAACTCCTTCGATTCTGTCGTTAACTTCTCAAAAAGCGTCTTGGTGACATCAGACTCTCGCGCTTAAACCACCTAGTTAGCATATTTAGCAACCGTTTTAGCACGCAACAGAAAGAGGCACCACAAACGGTGCCTCTCTACCCGAACTTATTTCAAGTCAGCTATCCAACCCAACCAGCCTTATGCTGACAAGAGAGAGCTGAGCTTATTTGTAGAACTACCCTCTTTCTCCTCTTCTGAAGGCTCGAGAGTGAAGCCCGGCAACCAGCCGCTGCTGGCCATGATTGTATTGCGAGCAGCTTCCATGCTGCCTTCATGCAAAGCAATGTCCTTGAAGATTGCGAGCAATTGCAAGGTGGTCATCAAGCAAACATTCTTCTTCGAGGCATAATCGGCCAATTCGGAGTTGAAGTCACTTGCAGTTAATGCGTGAGGTCCGTTTTCACTGGTACGGCTGATGATCAAGATGCCTTTAGGCTCAATACCCTGTTCGCACCAATAGCGGGTTTGTGAGATTGATAGCTGGCCGAGGTGTGTGCGGTCGGCCTGAGTTTCGGTCCAGACCACACGCGCTATGCATGTATGCTTTTCGTCTGTCTCAACTCTCAATTCATGCTTATCTTCATCGGTGATGCGCACGCGCCATCCGAGCAGACTGAGCACCCGCCCGCAACCTTCGACAAGATCTTCACCTTGCGCGGTCAACAACGTATTGCGCAGCCCTTTGGTTAGCGATACACGACCTTCGACTTCTTTGATTTTTTGTTGGGCGGCACGAACCTGATCGTTCAGGTCGTTCAGCTCTTTGCCGAGACGACTCAACTCTCCGTGGAAATAGCGGTTGCACCAGTCGGGCACCGTTCCGGACAGTGATTCTTTTGTTGTGCTCATCAGACTTTTTGCTCCGTTGCTGGTGTGTTTGGTTGTCTCACTATCACCGTTCTCGTGCTCGCCGCTTGTCGGCTCTCCGAGTTGGTTTGTATAAGCGTCGCTGATCATTTGTGCAAGAGTAGCGTTCTCTTTGGAAGCAATTGGTGCATTGAGCGAACCAGCTTCCTCTACGGCCTCGGCCAGTCGATCAAGCGTCGAAGAGGGCACTTCGGGTTCGGCGGCAATGACAACTGGTTCTGGCTCAGGCGTCTCTTCAGGCATAACTACTACGACCGGCTGCAAAACTTCCGGCTCTTTGTCCTCAGCCACTTCCGTTTCATGAGCTTGTTTTGGTGCTTCCTCAACTTCGGCTACCGTTGATGTGGGGGCGACAAGCGTCTCAGCACCTGGGCTTACGTCCAATAAGCTTTCGAAGGCATTGTGGGAGGGCTGAAAATCTTCTACCTCCACTTCTACCGAAGCCGGCTCGGGCTTTGCCGTTGATGCCTCTAGAGCCGTTTCACTTTCCACTTCTGCGCTCACTGAAGCAGGCTCTTCCGCCTTTGCCGCAGAGACTGATTCAGAGCTTAATTCAAAGCTGCTCGCAGCCGCCAACGACTTGGAATCAACCTCACTTGCCACCTCGGTGAGAGGTTCGAAGAAGGTGAGATTGCCATATTCAGCAGCCTCATCATCACCGGCTAGACTGTTGATTACGGTGGCATTATCATGCGGAACACGATAGCTATGCGATGAATTTGAAGATTCATCAGACTCATCGTCCGAAGGTTCCTCTTGAGAATCAGCATCTGGTGCGAATTCATGCAAAACTTCCTTGCTACCGGAACCTCTCAGTTCCACATCCTGAGTAGAGTGCAAGAGATCAGCACCTAAATCGAGGGCTGGAAAGGCACCCGTTTCACTCAGTTCTGCACGAGGCAAATTAGTTTGAGTTGCAGAAGCCGCAATATGACGATTCAAAGCTGGCTCTGGTGCTCCAAATTCAAGTTCCGCTTCATCGGTACCAACCGCCAATGGCGAAGCTTTATCAGGCTCAGCACCAGCTGCGGCAGTCTCAATCACGAACCAAAATAGCGAAACACCAACCTTCAAGACATCGCCGTCATGAATTGGTTCAGGCACTGTGATCTGATTGCCATTGAGGAAAGTACCATGGCGACTCTTTCCGTCTTGAACAAGATACTGATTGTTCTCTTTAGTAATAACGAAATGGAAACGCGAAATGGACTGATCACCACTGATGACGATGTCATTTAGATCATCGCGCCCCACCTTGCATCTAGGTGTAGTAATGGGAATTTTTCTGTTTGAGACGAGGTCAACAAGAAATGCTGTTGCTCCGTCGTCTTCTTTCTCTATCGCTTCCACATGCAGTCCTTCCGAAGCCATCAATCCACTGACATCAAGATCTGTCACCGTACATTGAGTGCAGACAACGCCATCATAGGGCTTCTTGCAGATCGGGCAAATGCTTTCCATTTGTCTTGCGACTTACCTTTGACGACCATTCAAAAGAGCCTGAAAGATTTGCAACCTGAAACCTTTACGAAGGAGCTCTTTTTTCGCGCTACTCACTTACAAATGTTCCACACGGGCTGGATTATAAACTTAAATCATCTCACAGAAGGTGGGTGGCTAATAAAATCACCCGCACCAGGCTCGAACAACCGCGCGGGCGGTGACGATACGTCAAAACCAGAGCAAGAGTCAAGCTCCGCTCCTTTCATAATGCGAGCCCCTTCAGTTATCAGTCAGCCATGGAATGCCACTTTCCCCTGCTCATATCTGTCGTGGTTGATTACAATAGACAATTAAGAACCCTAATGACTCACCCAGCTTCGGGCGTTTTGAAGCGGCAAAAACCTGGTTAGAAATTTTCCGGTTTATCCAACCACTCCGTCGAGGGAACGATGAATATGGACGACGCACACAACTCTCCGTCCGTAATGATTGTGGACGATGACCCTAACTTTCGTTCACTAGTCAAAGTTCTACTGCAGGCTTGCGGTTGTCAACTACTCGAAGCTCGCTCAGCAAGAGATGCTGATATGATTCTGCGCGACTATCTGCCGAGCTTGCTCATCGTCGATTATCGACTACCAGGAACTGATGGGATTCAGTGGATCACCAAAATTAGAGAAGCTGGTTACAACACGCCTATTATTTTCTTGTCCGGCACGTGGTGCGATCTAAAGACGTTCAACAATCTGCGTTCTCTTCTCAGAGTGAACATGATCCTGCAGAAGCCTATCGTGCCGGAGTTGTTTATTGAACAGATTGAGAACTTACTGCCGAAGCGACGTTCCGTTTCGTCCCGAGTAGAGATGCAGGAAGAGGCTCCGGTTGAATATCCTGAGCCGGAAGTGTTTCAGGAATCGCAAGTGTTTCAAGATTCACAAGTATTGGAAGAGACTGAATCACAGTCGCTGCACGAAAGCGCTTACAGGGCGATGGAAGACGAGCTGCCGGCAGAACCTGAACCAGCCGCCGAGATGCCACCACTTCCAGACCTGACAAAAGAGAAATTGCGAAGCCTTTTCGAAAAAGACGCAACCGGTACACAAAGCATCATGCCGAACTATCTGGTAAATCCGGTAAAAGGCAAAGAAGTCATGCGAAAAAGTGCAGCACGTCTGCCGGCTTTTAACTCTGAAGAGGCGATCCCGGCACCGCATGCGGCACCACCGCCTCCACCGCCGAAGACTGCGGCAAATGTCGATGGTTTTGCCTCTGTCGCGCTCAGTCGAGACAATGCCGAAGAAATGGCGATCATCAACAGCGAAGAGCCTGATGAGCTAGAGCAGCTCAGCCGCTTCAATCAGAAAGCCGTCGTTGAGATGGCTCTACGTAGAGCCCGAGCTGACTATGCCAAAGAGCTACCGGAACGCGTCGAAGCCTTAGCTCTAGCGGTAAAAGCCTACAAGGACGATATCAGTAATTCAGGAGCTTATGACGAAGCCGTGCAATTTGCGCACCAACTGAAGGGAACGGCTGGTTCGCTAGGTTTTCCACATCTTGGAAAAACGGCAGGCATCGTTGAAGCCTTGCTAAGAAGTGGTTTCACTTCAGATCCTTCAACCGCTCAAAAATCGTGGTTGCAACTGGAGCGACAAGTAGCTCAATGCCTTGGTATAGCAGAGTCAAACGCAGCCACATATGCCGGCGCCGAGCAAATGCCGCGCAAAGCGATGGGGAAGAAAGTTGCAGTAGTAGGACCGTTCATCGGATTCGCCAAACTCACAGCCGACTTAGCATTCGATGACACAGCTGAAGCTTATTTGCTTGACGATTCCACTGAGCTGTTAGCGCAAGCAGCGAAAGAGACTTTCGACGCAGTGATCATCGATTCAGCTGGTTTAGACGAGCAATCTCCAACTGAGTTATTGGAAAAAATTAGACAGCATGAAACACTGCGGAATACGCCGGTTTCATTTATAGCCAGCGAAAACTGGCACACAGATCAAGCGCTTTGGTTCTATACCGGTGCGGAACTAGTCATGCCCTTCAATGCTAATCAAGCGCTGTTACGCAGTACCGTTGAGGAGATGTTGGCGCTACGCGAAAATAGCAAGCCTCACATTTTGACTGTCGATGATGATGTGGTGCTGACGAATTTTATTTGCGACACGTTGTCTACACATGGAATGACCGCAGTAGCCGAAAACGAACCGATAAATATATTGAATCGATTGGAAAACTATCCGGCTGACTTGATCTTGCTTGATGTCGTTATGCCTGGAGTCAGCGGCTATGACGTATGCCGCATGCTTCGTTCGCAAGAGAAGTACGCCTCCATTCCAGTTCTCTTTCTCACATCAAAAAATACGCAGCAAGGTCGTGCCGCAGCATTTAGGGCCGGAGCCGACGACTTTCTTTCGAAACCGATTTTAACGGAAGAACTCCTTACGCGTGTTCGCACACGGTTGGAGTTGTCGCAGCGATACTTGCAGAAAGCGGGCAAACACAGCCTGACAGGAATGACAACAAAGCAAGTTTTCTTCGAAAAACTTCCGTCACTAGTCATCAAAGCCCTCAACACACGAGTGCCTATGACGGTAGCGATCGTTGGCATAGATTCGTTTCCCGAGTTAGCTATCGAATGTGGCTTCCAGATGCAGGAGCGAATTTTCAAAGATCTAGCCAGTCTCTTGCAAGCCAGATTTCGCATCGAAGACTTGAAAGCGCATTGGACAGAAGGCAGTTTTGCTCTAGCTTTTCCCGGAATTGATATGTCGATTGCCCAGCAAGCAGTGACTATTCTGGCCGGCGAGTTCGCGATCAGTACAACTCACAATTCAAGTGGAAACGCATCAGCATCAAAGCGAGTCTTGCGTTATGGACTCGCCGAGTTAGGTACAGACGGAGTGACAGCAGACAGCTTGTTGAGTCGAGCCTACGAGCGCTGCCTCAAATCGGAGCCGATTGACGTGTCAGCCCTGATCGCCTCGATCAATGACAAAGGAGAAGAAGCTGCTCTGGCAGAGCCAACTAAAAATGTCGGCATCGGCAATGAATATAGAGAAGCACAGTCAGTCGAAGCCGACCACATAGATGAAGACCGGGCAGAAGCAGAGACTTTCGAAGCTGCACGCGAAGCAGCTGAACGAGCAGAGAACAACGAGTTCGAGCGGGAACAAGAGACTATGCAATATGTAAAAGACTGGGGCTTAGAAGCGCAGCCAAAATCAGAAGAAGAAAAAGAAAAAGAAGAAGAAGAAGAAGAAGAAGAAAAAGCGAAAGCGGCGAAAGAGTCGCAAGAAGACCAACCAAATCTCGAGGAGCCTTCGCAATCTGAGCAAGATCAAACTCCCGAGGAGCTCTCAAAAGAGAGCTCTTCTCAGGAACCGGAAAGACCAGAAATAGTCACAAAAGAAGGCGACATCTTACAACGCAAACAACAATCGCACAGATCTCTTGAACCCTCAGAATCCCAAACCGAGTCCACAAATAATGGCGAGGCCAAGAGCGGCGAGCAAGAAAGAGAAAGAGAAAGAGAAAGAGAAAAAGAAAAAGATAAGGCGATAGAGACTAATGGTTCCAAAGACAACGATGGAGGATCATCGGAACAAAGACAACAGGAAGACAAAGAGACTGTCGAGACAGGACCAGTTCCAAGACGTCGCCGCCGCTGGCATGAGACATAACCACCGAGCGCGTCCATTGACATCTCTACAAAAACTCAATCCTTATCAAAAATGGCCTTATTGAGTTAATTAGCAGCTAAACTTATACGTTAGACATAAAACGATTACTCAGCAGGACGAAAAATGACTGAAGCAGAAGGAACCTCCATCGATTGCGGGCAATTTCTTGAGTTTCTGAAAACTCAACCCTGGTGCAAACAAGGCGACGACGTGCTTGTGGCGGTTGCCAAAGGGACAAGCGAAGTTGTTGACATGATGCGCGACAACGAGTTGAAGGTTTTCCCTGGAAACATGGTCGTAAAAATGCAAAAATCGACACTGCACAGCTTCACCAAAGCAAACGACGATGGTGAGCCATTACCAGTGGTGCTTGTGTGGAAGTCATCCGGTGTTGAGATCTGGTACAGACGACACAATCCGACCGAATTTCCATACGACGCGTGGACAAACAACGCGATGCAGATTCTGGAGAGAGAAAGAGTTCTGGTCCCTGCGGACAAATTCCCCGGCGAATATACAGCCGCACACAAAGAGATCCTTGGTCGGGTCAAAGAGTGCCCGTCGATGATTCCTCCACACTAAGACCCTGTTCGACTTAACTTGTAGACGATTTCACTTCTCTGCCTTTTCGTCTTTCGGCTGCGAGACCTTTGTCGAGGGCAGCTGTTCGTTGTGGTGTTCGTGAAACGCAATCAGTCGTTGCAGCAGATCTCTAAGTACCGCCCATTCATCGTCGTCGATAGCAGCAAGAAATTTTTTCTTTTGTTTGTTCGTCAACTTACTAGCGGCCGTCAACAACTTAGACCCGCGAGGCGTAACTGTAAGCAGGTAACTTCGACGGTCTTTGCTATTGGTCGTCCGCGTTACAAGCTCTCGTTTTTCTAGACCATCAATGACATCTACTATTGTTGTTCTATCTGTTCCATGCTTCGAACTCAATTCTTGCTGTGTAAGTGGTCCCTCTGTTGCAATCAATCGCAGAAGTCCAAGATCTCGCACAGTTAGTCCTGTCGGACGCAACACCTCTGTATTCATTTCACGAATGATGCGAGCAGCTCGATTGAGAAGAAAGCCAGGACTATCCCGCAGCACTTTGGGCAAGTGCTCTTCATGAGGTGTAGTTGGTGGCAGTTGCTGTTCCATAAAGACTATAGATCATAGATTTTACCGTCAAACTGATTATCAGTATACCTGACAATTCAGATTCAAAACACCTACATATTGGCAGTTTTCTGTTTCAGATTAGATAAATCTCATTTTTATTGCGAGAACATTTGACCCAGTCGGCCGTCTTCCGATTCAGAAAAAGTCAAACGAGTTTGACCAAAATCAAAGAACTTTGACAAACAAAAAGATCTGGAGGATACGAAAAATGTTTAATAGCAAATTAGTCAAGACACTTCTCATTGCCAGCACTGTAATTGGATTACCCGCAATGGCAGACACACCGAACACTGGTATTGAAAAGACACAAGTGAAAGTTGGTTCTGCACCATGCGCACGCGGAGAATTTCAAGGTCGCAAAGCTTTCAAAATGGAGAAGCGCCTGGGGCTAAGTGATACTCAACTCGAAAAAGTCGCAGCGCTGAAAGACAAGAGCAGAACCGATACTGCAGCACAAAAAGCTCAATTGAAGACACTTTCCGATCAATTGAAATTGGTAATCACAAAACCCGAGATCAATCAATCAGAAGCGATGCAAATTCAAGGCAAGATCAACGATTTGCGAGCACAGCTCTCGAATGAAAAACTGCAAGAACGAATCGATTTCATGTCGATTTTGACTCCCGAACAAAGAGAGAATCTCCGTCATAGAATGCTGGTATCAGAAGCGTTTGGTTATAGCAGCGGTCACCGCATGCACCACCACTTCGGCAATCGCGCATAATTGCACCAAGAGAGAGAGACAGCAAGGGGCAGGCTTGAATCAAGCGCCCCTTGTTTCTTTCGCAGCCAACTGGAAGCTTGGGCATCTCACAATTGCAACACGACAGCGCAAAGAGAAAGAACAAGCGGGGCAGTGTGTTCGATCTTATCGCCCATAAATACAGTCCCTCGTGAGTAACATCCCTTCCCGGGAGTATCTATACGAGTGCCTCATCGCTTGGACAAAAATTTTCGATTTCATTTCCGCGCAACGTTGCCAAATTTTTGTTATGTTCGTGCCACTATAGTTGCCGCGAGCGAGAAAACACAACGCCGCGCCGTTCAAACTCCAGGCGCTCAGAGATTTCTATGGCTTTCTCCTGCGATCCGAATCTTTCAACCAGCCAAATACCAAGATCTATGCTGGACGTGATACCACTTGCAGTAATGATATCTCCGTCGTCAACAACTCTGGCATCAACGTGCACTGCGCCATATTGAATCAGGTCTTTGACTGCTGCATGATTTGTCGTAGCAGGCCTGTCTTTCAAAATACCGGCTCTAGCGAGAAGCAAACTACCAGTGCAGACGGTGGCTATGACAACACCAGCTGCATGAATTTTGGCCAACAGACCTAGAATATCGCCGCGTTCGGCTTCAGCCCAAGCGCCTACCGCCGCTCGTGTCAGCCACCCGCCTCCAGGCACGAGCAATACATCAGGTTTCTTGGACAGTGAAAAGATTCCATCACATTTGAGTCGAACCCCATATTGCGCTGTGACAAACTCCTGACTGCGCAGCGACCTGAACGGTACTTCAAACTGGGCCATTCGCAAAGCCTCATAGGCACCAAAGATATCCATCTCGTCAAAGCCGTCGAACAATAGCGCTTGAAAATCAGTCATGCGAGCAACAGCCTCCGTCAGTAGCAAGTTCGAAACGAAATCTCTCGGCCACTTTCATTAGCGTCTCTGCATTCTCGGCTTTTGCAATGAAGTGTCCCATCTTGCGTTTTGCACGAGGCTCTGTCTTTCCATAGTCAACCACATCGATTATCTCCGGAAAATCCCCAAGTTTCGCCAGATTCAAATTGCGAGAATGAGAAGTTGCAGAAGAATTCTTACGTTGCTCCAGCCAAAGGTCACCGAGAAGATTTCCCATACAATACGCCGCATCGCTTGCCATTTGCGGTTCTGGCAGTGGAACGTCAAGCAGCACTCTCGCCAATACATCAAATTGACTCAAGTCACATGCTTTCATCGTTATATGACCAGAGTTATGAGGGCGAGGTGCAAATTCATTGATCAAGATATACCAATCGTTCACTCGAATTGCAAAATCGCTTTGCGGCTTCTTTTGAGTCAAGAAAAATTCCACAGTAAGAAGCCCGACAACGTTGAGTTTTTCGGCTGCAGCTTTCGCTAATTCGCGAACCTTTTCCTGCACCAGCTGCGGGACTCTCGCAGGAACCAGTGTTAGATCCAAAATGTGGTCACGATGGTGATTTTCAAAAACAGGAAATACTATCTCTTTGCCATCTTTACTTCTACCGACAATGCAACTCACTTCTTTATCAAGAGAGACAACTTCTTCAAGAATCAGTTCGACTGGATTTTTCTCAACTTTGTTAACAAGATCCTGTAGCCGTTGTTGGGAGTCAAGAAAAAACTGTCCCTTGCCGTCATAGCCACCGAAAGTAGTTTTAGCTATGCAAGGCACCCCAAACTCGCTTACGGCAGACGCTAGATCACTGCCTTTCGGCACCACTGCAAATTTCGGATGTGGCAAACCACTTTCTTTCAGAAATGCTTTTTCGCGCCCCCTATTTTGAGTCGTGAAAAGAACTTCTGCTGTAGGATACAGCGGTTTCAACTTTTGCAAGGCAAACAGCAGATCAGTTTCTACATTTTCGAATTCATAAGTAACCAGATCACAACCAGAGAAGAACTCATTCAATTTCTCATTGTCGGTCCAGCTGCCATTGAACGCAAAGCTTGTCTGTTTGCATGCAGGCGCATCGACATCCGGATCGTAAACTGATACCTCGCAACCAAGACGGATCAAACTTTGCGCAAGCAGCAACCCAAGTTGACCGCCCCCCAAAATTCCTACGCGATTCGTCACGGGTTCTCTCTCTTTAGTGAGCGAGCTCGCACTTTTTCGTTACCAGCCAGCGCTTGAGCTGCACGCTCCTCGCGATATGCTTTCAACTTCGCAGCAAGTGCAGCGTCATGAATCGACAAAATCTGCACGGCAAAGAGCGCGGCATTGATGGCACCACTGGTGCCTATCGCGAATGTGGCAGTGGGAACACCGCCAGGCATCTGCACAATCGACAACAGGCTGTCCAAACCTTTAAGCGCTTTTGATTCAATAGGCACGCCGAGAACGGGCACGATAGTAAGAGCAGAAAGCATACCAGGTAGATGTGCAGCACCTCCGGCTCCAGCGATAATCACTTTGAGCCCGCGGGCCTCGGCTGTCCGTCCATAATCGAACATCACTTCCGGAGTACGATGCGCGCTAGTCACTGATATCTCGTAAGGAACATCAAACCGCTCGAGGATCTCCTCAGCACGAATAAATGTCTCATAGTCTGAGTCACTACCCATGACCATGCCCACAAGAGGCGGCCGTTTAGCACGACCGCCTGCTTCTGCACCTGAGTGACCCCCCAGTGTCTTCGCGTTTTCTGCGCCCATGGGTGACCTCTTATTTAGTGCTTGAACACGCGCTGGCCGGTGAAGAGCATCTTGATTCCAGCTTTATCACAAGCTTCAATTACTTCTTTATCTTTGATGCTGCCACCCGGTTGAATAATGACTTCGATGCCTGCTTTAGCCGCGGCTTCAATATTGTCTATTGCCGGGAAGAAGGCGTCGCTAGCCATGACCGCTCCCCGGGCTGCTTCTCCGGCTTGAGCCAATGCAATCTTTACGCTAGAGATACGACTGGTTTGACCAATACCAAAGCCTAGCGAGCGCCCATCGCGGGCAATAAAGATTGCGTTCGACGTCAGATGCTTCACGACAGACCAAGCGAATGCACAGTCGGCAATATGTTCTCCGCCCACATCGCCGCCGCTAACACGTTGAAACTGTGCAAGTTGAACCGGTGGCTCGACATCTTTTTCGATAATCCAACCAAAGTCTTGCAAGTCGCGCAAATGCCAGGATGTGCTCGCAGCGGGCTTCAGTACTTGACTCTTCAAGCGCAGCACCCGAACATTCTTCTTCTTTTTGAAGACTTCCATTGCATCATCAGTAAAATCTGGTGCAGCGACGATTTCAACAAATCCTTCAGTGATCTTTTTAGCGAGAACATCGTCCACGGCCTCTGTAAATCCGAAGATGCCACCAAAAGCAGCCTCAGGATCTGTCGCATGTGCTTTTTCGAAAGCATCGAGAAGGGTCTTTCCAACAGCGACTCCGCACGGATTATTGTGCTTGATGATGCAGGCGGCAGGAGTACCGATATCACGCAAAATATTGACGAGGCAATAAGTGTCGGTAATGTTGTTCGATGACAGCTCCTTACCCTGTAACTGTTCGAATGGTGGGAAGCTTTCAATCTGGTTACCACTGAATCTACCGTCGGAATACCAAACTGCCGCCTGGTGCGGATTCTCTCCATAACGCAGATGCTGAAAACGTGCCAGGTCCAGCTTCAACGGATCGGGTAGCTCGATGACACCACCGTCGGAGATCTGTGCCATAAAGTAGTTGGATATACATGTGTCGTACTGAGCCGTCCGTTGAAATACGGCTTGTGCAAGCTTCCGGCGAAACTCGAACGTAGTCGTTCCTTTGTTTTTCTCCAACTCGTCAAGAATGCTGTCATATTGTTCGGGTTGGCAGGCAACGACGGTACGTTTGAAGTTTTTCGCAGCTGCGCGCAACAAGCTCGGACCACCAATATCGACTTGTTCTACCATTTGCGCTTCCACAAGATTCTCTTTCAGCTTTTTCTCAAACGGATACAGATTGACGACAACGAAATCGATTTCGTGAATAGCGTGGTCCTTCAAAGTTTTGCGGTCTTCGTCAGTATCGCGAGCGAGGATGCCAGCGAAGACATTTGGATGCAGCGTCTTGACTCGACCATCGAGAATCTCAGGAAACTTCGTCACATCTTCAATCGGCGTGCACTCGAGACCGTTCTCCTTAAGAAACTTGGAGGTGCTGCTCGTCGAAAT
The DNA here is from genome assembly GCA_036702975.1 of Oculatellaceae cyanobacterium. GTDB lineage: Bacteria > Cyanobacteriota > Vampirovibrionia > Obscuribacterales > Obscuribacteraceae > DATNPX01. The sequence continues at coordinate 72,188 of DATNPX010000030.1, read as the reverse complement.
AATTCGGAGATCCGACAGTCCCTCAATCTTCTTCATCTTTTTGATGAAGTCCACTAAGCCTGTTTTGTCCGAAACGCTGACTAATGCGGTACGCATGTTATCTCCTTGATGTACGTCATTTCCTAATGTCGAGAACTAATGATTTTCCTGAAACTTGTGCGTGAATCTTGACCTGTCCGGCAACTGGTGTGACCGCTCCAACTTTCTGAGCGGTGAAACCATATTCAGCAAATACAGAAACGGCATGTTCAGGATTCTTCGTGAGCACAGCGAGCCCCATGCCCATATTGAAAGTCTTGAACATTTCGTCGGGAGCCACCCCGCTGGCAGCGATACCATGAAACACTTCCGGCACCGGTAACGGATCTGTAATTTCAAAACCGACCTCTTCATTTAAACGCAGAAGATTACGCCAGCCACCGCCTGTGATGTTAGCCATACCGCTAACTTGGGCGTCAGGATTACCAAGCAATTGCACTGCCGGCTTCACATAGATAAGAGTAGGTATCAGAAGTCTCTTTCGGTCGGCGAGCGTGGAGTAAACTTTCCGTGCCAATGAGAGTCCATTTGAGTGAATACCGCTGGACGCAACGGCAACAATCGAGTCTCCCGGTGCGATCTTCGCACCAGTCAACAACCTACTTTTGCTCACACTTCCGACAGCGAAACCGGCAAGATCAAAATGGTTATCATGATACAGGTCTGGCATTTCAGCCGTCTCACCGCCAATGAGCGGTATATCAGATTGATCGCACCCTTCAACAATACCTCTAATCAATGCGTCAGCATGACTCGGTATTAACTTCCCGGTTGCATAGTAATCCAAAAATCCAGTCGGCGTTGCACCAACGCAAATCAAGTCGTTGACACACATCGCCACCAAGTCGATTCCGATCGTCTCTAGACTTTCTTGCTCGACAGCGAGCAACAGTTTGGTACCAACACCATCTGTAGTGAGTGCAACCGCAAGGTCTGAAGTCATCGGTAACACAGAAGCATAACCTCCGGCACCATGCCATAAATTTTTGTGTGACGCACGACCCGACGTCTTCTTGAGTCGGTCCACAAAAGCTTCGGCGACTTCAATATTTACTCCAGCGGCTGCATAAGATGAGATCTTTCCGTCCATATCATCCTCAATTGGTAGCGCTGTTGACGTAGGCAAATGCGTTCTCAAAAATCACAAGTCCCGCTGGCTTGCCACCATTGGCTGAAGCTTTTCCAAGCCAATCTCGGTTAGTCCAGCGAGGATGTTGAGAAAATCGAACAAAGGCTTCCGGATGCGGCATCAAACCCATTACAGTGCCATCTTTGCTCGACAAAGCGGCAATGCGATCGAGGCTGCCATTCACATCTTCCACATAACGCAAGGAAGCGTGTTCTTTTACTGCAGTGAGATAATTTTGCAGCTCATCTTGTTTCTTCGGCTCCGCTCCGGCAGCTTTTACTTCCAATTTGAGGTTTCCCTCTCCGTGCCGCATAGGTAAATCTAGCCTATCCAAAGACTTAAAGAAGACATCTGCCGATGGCGACTTGCTTACCTGCAAAGTGACCCATCGATTGACAAATCTGCGTTGTCGATTATGTGTGAGGCTAACCACTCGCGGCGCGTCGATTTCAGGAAAAGGCAAAAGTCCTAATTGCACCAAAACCTGAAAGCCGTTGCAAATTCCTACCACCAAACGCCTGTTCTCAATAAACTTTTGCAGATTGTCACGCATGTGCTGGCGCATCTTAAGAGCTAACACCTTGCCACTAGCAATCTCATCACCAAACGAAAATCCACCAGGAACACAAAACAGTTTCGCTTCCTGTAGTTTTTGCGGGTTACCTAGAAGCTCTGTAACGTGAATCGATTGCACATCGAAACCAACCAGGCTCAAAGCGTGTGAAGTCTCTACTTCGCAATTGATACCATCTCCACAAACAACGAGCGCCTTCGGTGCAGTCAAAGTTGATCTCCTTTATGCAAACGGCAGAGAAGTCTGCCACGCCTTAGCCAGCGACTCAACGTCTACCTTAAGAACAAGATCGGAAGCGGTGCCGACCTTGAAGACCGGCTCTTTTGTCACAGTTCCGAGCAACGTGAAGCTGTCGGAAGGCATTGCGCTTTCCCAGGCGGAACGCGAAGCGGCTTTAACAGAGACAACTATGTTTGCAGGACCTTCACCAAACAGAAGCAAGTCCAGTCGATTCTTCAACGTCTCGGCTCTCTTCTCATCTACGTATGCATTCTGGTGTGAATTCACCAATGCTACAGAGTCGATGTCGGCTCCCAATTGGCTGGCGATTAGACTTTCCGCAATAGCCACAGCCAAGCCGCCATCCGAGACATCATGAGCCGACTGCACAATACCAGCGACAATGGCTTTGTGCAAGGCACCATAGAGCGCAGCAGCCTTCTGTAGGTCAACAGACGGTACCAGATCGGAGGCAATGTCCACTAATTCTTCATAGTGGCTACCGGCGAAACCAACAGAACCAGCCTTGATTAAATAAATCAGATCGCCTGCTTGCTTGAACTCCATCGATACGCACGTCTCGACGTCAGCGACAGTTCCAATAGCTGAAATCAAGAGTGTCGGAGGTATCGAAAGACGAATAACTCCATCGTCGAAGTCATTCTTCATACTATCTTTGCCTGATATCAACGGCGCTTCAAAAGCCATGACGGCATCTTTCAGGCCCATGCAAGACCGCACGAGTTGTGCAAGTTTGTGTGCACCATCTGTGTTCCTCGCCGAAGCAACCGGATCGGGCCAGCAAAAATTATCCAGAAGAGACAGCGACTTCGGATCTGCACCGACGCAAACAGCATTTCGCACAGCCTCATCGACTGCACAACAAGCCATGAGATAAGTGTCGAAGCGGCTTAGTCGAGGCGCAAGTCCATTCGACACGACAAGGCCTTTTTTGTCGCCATAAATCGGAATAAGCACAGCCGCGTCACAGGGCGCGTTCTGAAATTCACCCATAAGAGGCTTAATAACGCTTGCGGCCTGCACTTCGTGGTCGTATTGACGGATAACTTCTTCACGAGACGAGATGTTCGGATGCGCCAGAAGCTTCAGCAAGAGGGCTGACAGCTCTTTTGGCTGCTCCCCACAAACACCAGAGACTTTCGCGGGACCACTCCATGTAGCTTGCAGATGAAGATTCGGACAGCCGTCGTGAAGGAATTCGAGACCGAGCAAGCAAACGACTTTCTTGTTGCGCACAATTTTGAAATAACCGTGGCTCTCAAAATTTCCAACAGCGGTCACTTCAACGTTATGCTTTGCAGCAAGTTGAGACACGGCATCAATATCACGCGTCGAGAGTGTCATGCGCTCTTGCGATTCTGATACCACAATTTCCCAATCGGCAAGACCGGGATATTTAGTCGGAACATCGTCTAAGACTAGAGTAGCACCGTTAGTAATCTGTGCCATCTCCCCAATAGAGGAAGACAACCCGCCAGCACCATTATCGGTGATGCCGGTAATAAGATTTGAATCGCGAGCCTCGATCACAAAGTCCAACAGTCGCTTCTGTGTAAAGGGATCTCCAATTTGGACGGCTGAAACCGGTGATCCTTCGTGCAACGATTCCGAGGAGAAGGTTGCGCCATGAACTCCATCTTTTCCTACTCGACCACCAGCCATGACGATAATGTCGCCAGTTTCAGTGTGTTTGTCATAGGCAATTTTGCCATGAACAGACAGTGGTAATATACCGCCAGTGCCGCAAAATACGAGTGGTTTAGCACGGTATGCGGGATCAAAGAAGATGCCACCATTTACGGTCGGAATACCGCTTTTGTTGCCACCATCTTCAACACCCTTCCGTACACCACTGAGTATGGTGCCGGCAGGAAGCAATTTCGGGCGGTCAGGAAGAGCTCCGCTTGGATAGGCGAAGCAAAAGACATCCGTATTAAATATCGGCTTAGCACCGAGGCCGGTGCCAAGAATATCTCGATTGACGCCAAGGATACCGGTTAAGGCGCCGCCATAAGGCTCAAGTGCTGACGGTGAATTGTGTGTCTCCACCTTAAAGCACACAGCACTGTTTTCATTCCACTTCACTACACCTGAATTGTCCTTGAACACCGACAGAAGATCTTTTCTCGTCTTTGACAACTCTTTTGTAGGAGCCTGAATGAACGTCTTGTAAAGGCTTTTGATCTGTTGCTCCGCGCCCATGCCATCGTTGTAATCGATGGTGGCGTTAAAAATCTTGTGCTTGCAATGCTCGGACCAAGTTTGAGCAATGACTTCCAACTCAACATCCGTTGGATCTTTGTCCAGACCAAGCCGAGAACGCTCAGCTTGAACGTCAGAATTGCGGAAGTAGTCACGCACAGCATGCATCTCTTCCAGAGTCAGCGCGAGCAATCGGTCGCGGCTCAAAGCCAAGAGTGCTTGATCCGTCAACTCAAGCGAAATAGTCGTTACCGGCGGAGCCTCAGGTAGCGCTACTTCCGGGAAAGTGAGAAACTCATTTGAGTGGCATGACTCGAGGTCGTGCACACACCACTTCTCGACAATCGGATGATAAAACTTATAGCGTCCAAATTCGGAAACTGCTTCTTTATTTTCGTGCTCGGATGATTTGAACAGATAGCCGGTTCCTGACGCTACTTTGAAATTTGCCGGAAAATCCAGCAAGCTGAGAGCCTCGGCAACTGTATGCGCTAAGTTATCTGTGACTCCAGGAGCAAACTGTTTCTCAGCCCAATATCTGAATCCTTCATCGCGCCATTTGTGCGCCCAGATAGTTCTTTCATCTGGAGAACTTATCCACAATTCCTCTTGCAACGGATCACACAAGACATCAGTCAAAGCTGCCGAGATCTGATTGAGATGCATTTGCCCATCAACCGGAAGTTCGAGCCAGTACAGAGCCATTCGCGAGTAAGCAGCCTTAGCTACAACCGCTACGCAATAAGTTTTGTAGGAAGTTTGCGTGCTGTCAATGCGATTGGATGAAGTGACCGTTTTTATCAAGGTTGAACAAGCTCCCGTGACAGGAATGAAAGTTGACCGTCGGCTAAAGTTTGCAGGGTCTCAGGAAAGAGTCTGTGCTCAACCGCTAAGCCGCGTGCTTTAAACGTGGCAAGTGTGTCATTATCGTGACGTGGGAAGGCCTCTTGAGCGAGAATAAATCCGTGATCGACTTTCTCATCGACGAGGTGGATAGTTATTCCGGAAAGTTTTACTCCATAGTTGAAAGCGTCTTCATAAGCCGATTTACCTGGGAACGCCGGCAGCAGCGACGGATGAATGTTTACCACTCGAAAGAAACCGCGTTCGTCTTTGAAGTTTTTTAGGAAGGTTTCAGACAATATGCGCATGTAGCCAGCGAGCACCAAGAAGTCGAGTTTTTCGGTCTCGAGAACTTCAAGTACTTGTTGCTCATGGTCACCTCGAGCGAGCCCGTGACTTGGAATGCAAACAGCTCTTACCCCAAACTCTTTAGCAACACTCAAAGCCTTGGCGGCAGGATCATTGCATATAACAATGGAAGCATGAGCATCCAGGCGTTTATCCTGAACAGCTTGCAAAATCGCTCGCAAGTTGCTTCCTCTGCCAGAGCACATAAATCCTAAGTTGATAGACATTGCTCGAGAGCCCTCCTTGCAATATCCCTGCGGTAATCCATATCTTCGAAGTTTACCGACTGCAGTGCCTTGTAAGAAGCCTCACGAGCTTCTTTCAAAGTCTCGCGAACTGCAGTCACGGCGAGCACCCGGCCGCCATTTGATTGCAGTTCAGAGGTTGCACTCAGCATGGTGCCAGCATGAAAGACCACCGTTTTTGGTGGCAGTTCAGTCAGTGTAATGCGCTTACCCTTTGATGATGACTCTGGATAATTCTTAGCAGCGGCCACCACGCAACAGCTGCTGTCGGCGGACCATCTGATGGGAACCTGAGAGAGAGTTCCTTCTGTACATGCAAATAGAATTTCGAAAAGATCGCTATCCAGCAACGGCATCAACGCTTGCGTTTCCGGATCACCGAATCTTGCATTGAACTCTAAAACCTGAGCACAAGGCTTCGCGTCAACACTAGCACCATAAATAATACCAGCATAAATTATCCCGCGATAACTCAACTTTCCAGAGGCTAGTGCAACACGCAACGGCTCAACGACCGTCAACTCAATCTCACTCTTATAGCGGTCATAATCAGGCATAGGCGCGTACACGCCCATGCCACCCGTATTCGGTCCTTTGTCGTCTTCGAAGCGGCGTTTGTGGTCTTGCGAAGGTAACATCGGCACGAGTTCTTTCCCATCACAGAACATAAGCAAGGAGATTTCAAATCCCGAGATTCTCTCTTCGAGTAAGACTTTTTCACCAGCGGCACCAAATGCTTTCTTATTGAAAATCTCATTGAGAGCCTGGTGGCACTCTTCTTCACTGTCGCAAACGAAGACGCCTTTTCCAAGCGCCAATCCATCCGCTTTAATCACGCGAATCCAATCATGGCTGCGCACAGCATCTGACGCCTGCTGAAAAGAATCACAAACGAGAAAACGCGGCGTCGGAATGCCGACTTCAGACATGAACTCTTTAGCAAAGGCCTTGCTCCATTCCAAGCGAGCAGCCTCTCTCGTCGGTCCAAAAACCCGCAGATTTACGGCTTGAAACGAATCAACTATGCCATCAGACAACGGATTGTCCGGGCCAATTACGGTCAGAGCGATATTTTTTGCCCGCGCAAATTCAATCAATTTGTCGAACTGGTCAACCGCAATATCAACGTTCTCAACTCGTTCTTCAAGCGCTGTGCCACCATTGCCGGGAGCGCAATAGATCTTGGCTATTTTAGGGCTTTGGGCTAACTTCCAACATAGTGCATGTTCACGACCACCACTGCCCACAACGAGCACATTAAACAAGCGAGAGTCATCATTCATCTGAGAAATCGGCATTATGTCTTGGCCTTCGCAGTTTCAGTGTTAGAATTCTTGGCTTTGAGAGTGGTAAGTTGCGTACCAAACTCTTTCAAGTTTGGCTGGCCCGCGAAGGGCTCAGCTTCAATCAGCGCATTTGCGAGCACGCCATACAATTTGCTTACGCAGCTCTTAAACTCTGGCGATAAGGGAGCAGGTTGAGAGTTCAACTCACGCACACAGATCTCTTTCCAATCAGTTGTGCCGCGTTCGAATGCGAGCTTTTGTGCTTCCTTCAAAGATTTCTCCCAAGCTGTGCCGCGGTAAAACTGTCGAATCATCTCTTTGGAGAGTTGGTGCCCGTCATAAAGAAGGCGCAGTTCATCCGGGCCTATGCTGTCTGCAAGCACAATCTCGGCCGGAGAATTATCCGCAGATCGATGCGCCAACATCTCAACTTTGCCATCCCAGAGTTCAATGCCTGCCGCCCCGAATATTTCGTGCAAAGCCAAAGCCACATCAAGAGCCAATTCAGTCATTTTTGAAAATTCGTCGGCGGTCAATCCGGAGAGCACCGCCGCTTCTTGAACCGATAAGAAACGGTCTTTCGGTTCGAGCTTGGTAAAGAACTCGAGTACAGGAAATTCAAACCACTGATTGGGCTTCGGCTCTGATTTGAAACCTAGCACTCGTGCATAATTCGGAATCGTCGACAATCTCTGTTCTAGCGAACTGCCGGCGGGCATTCCGAAACGGAAGACGATCTCCAGAGGAATCAACGTCGTTCCTTGAATCTTGCCTTGGAACGGATAGAAGAAAACAGGTTGCTGCAAAACTTCTCCCAACTGAGGGCGAAGAATCTGAGCACGTTCAACTTGCATGAGGATGCGATCGTTTCGGCGGGATGCGTCTGTTAGTGATAACCGTGAACCGACTTCATCAGTAAGCCCTTGAAAATGAGTTCTCAAGCCAGCTTGTGAGAGCCCGCTTGGTCCTGCAAAAACAGAATTTTCAAAGCGACGAGCGAGAGACTTAGAATCAAACTTTTTGAGATTGGCAGATGATGGCAACTTTTGCCAAAAAGAGGGATCATGTAACCTTTCAAAAAAGAAAGCGCCGATCAACACCAGCGCACGTCCTTTATTGTCGATGGTGTCGGGCATTTTGCCCCAGTCGAAGACTGAATAATCGTCTGAGAATTCGAACCACAGATTGTCGGGCGCATCCGGTGCTTCCCAGACATGCTTGACCGATCCCTCGTAAGTCAGTGCAAGCTTTTTTGTGTTGGCTGTAGTCACGATTCCTCCGCTAACAACTCTTCACTTTTCCAGGCTTGCCTTTTGGCACCATCTCGCGATCGAGTAGGCGATTCTCTTCGAAAGCCTTTCCGCTTTCGATGTTTGTTGGATACTCCCCAGTCACACAACCGGTGCAGAGGCTTCGATTATTCAAGGCTTCGCGCAGTCCCTCCACCGTCTGAAAGACGACACGGTCGGCACCAAGCTCGATGGCCACTTCTTCCTCGGTTCGATTGTATGCAACCAGCTCCGAAGGGCTAGGGAAATCTATGCCGTAGTAGCAGGGATTCTGCAATTTGGGGCAAGTCGACACAAGGGTAATATGGCTTGCACCAGACTGCCGTATCAGTTTGAGAATCTGTTTGGCAGTGTTGCCACGAACAATACTGTCGTCCACAATCAAACAACGCTTGCCCTTAAACTCGTTGGAAATCGGAAACAGCTTTCGTCGAATCGCTTCCTGCCTAGACTGCTGCCCTTCCAGGATAAAGGTTCGGTTCACATAGCGGTTTTTGATCAACAACTCTCTGAACGGCAGATTGAGAGCCTCCGCCATAGCAATCGCAGAGCTGCGGCTTGTTTCAGGCACCGGAACAACGACGTCAGCTTCGATTCCCAACTCCTGAATCCGGCGAGCGGCAATCAAACCGAGGCGAAATCTGGCATCATAGACCGATACATTGTCAAACTCGCTCTCCACGCGCGCGAAGTAAACCCACTCGAACATGCACGATGACTGAGAGCGTTGATCGATGACACGCTTTGTGATTTTGCCGGACTTTTCAACGTATATAGCACCACCGGCGGGGACTTGTTCGAGCTCCTCATATCCAAGGAACGAGAGCGCCACGGTTTCACTGGCCATAGCGAACATCTGTTCGCCCTCTTCAGTAGTTTTGCGACCAAAAACTAGCGGTCTGATACCGTGAGGATCGCGGAAACCGAATAGATCGCCATCGCGCGTGACGCAAAGAATGGAATAGCTTCCGACAAGCTTTTGCATGCACACTTTGATCGCAGCAAAAACAGCTTCCGGCTCAGTTTTCTTCCCTTGTAACTCGTCCGCCAAAAGCCGGAGTATGAGCGCCGAATCAGATTCCAACACAGGTCCTGCGGCCGGATTCTCCAGAAAAACTTCTTCTCTTAAAGCGTAAAAGTTGACTATGTTACCGTTGTGAGCCAGCCCTACGCCGGTTTCATAGTCAAGGAAAGGTTGCAAAAGATTTGGATCATCGCGCCCTATCGTTGCATAACGTGAATGACCAAGGGCCGCTGTACCTCGCAGATTTTTAAAGGACCGTTCGGAGAAAACGTTCTCGACCAGACCACTGCCTTTCTGCAGCTGAAAACCGCCTTTGCGTCCCTGGTCTACAGTCAAGATTCCAGCACCGTCCTGTCCGCGATGCTGCAAATTCATCAATCCGAAAAAGACTTCAAAAGGAGAGGAGACACTACCGGAGACCGCTATCAGACCACACATGGGGCACCCACTCACTTCAGTTTGTAAAGCCCAGATGAGAGACCGGTTTGGTTCCGGTCGATTTCAGTCCGCTTATTTGGGATATGCCGCTGCACAATCGCCGCGTCTGGGCTTTGCTCTCCCGGGGACAAAAGAATTGTAATAGCGCTGCGCGACTAATTGGGCGAAAGAAGCTAAAAATCAATTATTGTGTAACACAATTGCCCGTCAGTCGACTTTGAGCTCGCAGGCACTATGTTAAAAATGGCATTTCAGATAGCTAATCCGGCTCGACTAAATCTGTTTTTCCGCCAGGACCTGACAGCAAGAAGGCAAGATATATCGAATAACACCCAATCGACCATATCGGAAGAACCGCGCCCAGCCGTCTGGTTCAAATATAGATGACGTCGGACACATTGAGTAAACATCTTGGATTTAGAAGCACAAATTGCAAAAGCAGACGAGGGTGACCGACACTCTCAATTGGCCGTTGCCTTCAGTTTAGCCAAGGACAAGCAGTTCGAACGTGCACACAAGTATTACAAGCAGGCAGCAGAAGCCGGATTGGCCGTTGCACAACACAATCTCGCAAGCATGTACTTCAATGGCACAGGTTGCACACAGGATATCAATGAAGCCTGTCGCTGGTATGAAGCGGCTGCAGCCCAAGGCGATGCCGATTCCCAGTTTAGTTTAGGCGTGATCTACAGTTCGGGAAAAGAACTCGGCCAGGACGATCAACTGGCGCTTAAGTGGTTCAAAGCGGCGGCGGAGAATGGCTCTGCTCGCGGACAATACGATCTAGGTCTAATATACGAATATGGGCGTGGCGTCCCTAAAGACCTGCAGCAAGCGTTGAAATGGTATGAAGAAGCGGCCAACCAAGGGGTCGAGAAAGCGCGGCAACGAGTGCTCAAATTACGCAACCAATAGTCAATCAGCACTAGAAGCGAGCGAAATCAGAAGGTCGCAAGAATCGAGTAAACCTAAAAGGAACCCAAAACAAACGAAACAAACGAAAAATCAACCAAGGGTGAACTTCGGAATAGCAGCAATGGAACAGCAACTGGAGACGATCAGAAACTACACAGCCTTGTTTGGACTGGCATATTTCATTTTTGCTTTACCGTTTGATGTTTATTTTGTTCGCAAGATATCGCAGTTGAACTGGTCAAAGGCATCCTTGTTTAGCCTTGCTGGACATGGTCTTTCAACACTTTCCGCTTTTTATGCACTGCCTGTTGTAGCTTACGCCTTGACCCGGTCAGATCAAACTTGCTATTACACAGCACTTTTGGCGGGCGGAACAGGAGCCGGCACCAGTCTCTGTGAATACGTATGCCTGCGGTTGCTGCTGAAAAAGCAGATAAGCGGACGACACCTGAGCTTTCTTTACTGGAATAAGTTCGCGATTTTCTGGTTGAGCACCGCACTTGTGCTGGCAATAGTCTACGCACGCCACCAATAAAGGCATAGGCTATCAGAGCCGCACACGTTAACCAGACCCGCACCAATCCTTGAGCTGCAGCGAACCAGGGGTTCAGCATAGGTGAAGGGGTCTATTTGAGCTTATCTTTAAAAAACTGATAGGTCTGTATAAAAGTGTCAGTACTGCCAAAGCTATGTCCGCCGTTCTTAACCGACACCAGCTGCACATCATTATTAGTCTTTTTGAGCGCCTCGTACAGTTCCTGGCTTTGAGCGAAGGGGACAACGTCATCGCTGTCACCATGCAAGATGAGAAAGGGTGGCTCGCCCGATTTCACGAAGGTAATCGGACTGGCCTTCCGCGCAAGGTCGGCGACTTTGTCGGGAGCAGCACCAAGAAACTGCGTCAAAACACCGTCAGGACCATTCAACTTAAGCTTGCCATGAATCTTTTCGTTTTGGTCGACGATAGTCAACAGGTCTGTCGGACCGCACCAATCACAAACTGCTTGCACTTTCGAAGAGACGTTCCGGTTGCCACCGAGATTGTCGTACTCTCTATCATCACCAGTTACCCCCAACAAAGCGACCAGATGGCCGCCGGCAGACATACCGAAAACGCCGAACTTGTTTGGATCTAAATTGTATTCATCCGCATGGGCCCTAAGCCAACGAACAGCAGCTTTACAGTCTTGAATCTGGGCTGGAAACTTTTCTTTGTCGGTAAGACGATAATTCAGACTTGCTACCGCCAATCCGTGTTGCGCAAAAGCGGGGCCAGGTCCCTCATTCTTATCGCCATAACGCCAGGCACCACCGTGAATCCAAATGACGAGTGGAGACTTTTTGTCAGTCTTTGGCAGGTACAAATCGAGCGATTGGAAGTAGTTTTTGCTGCCATCGACATAACCAACATTCTCAATTTTAGTTACGTCTAATGTCTGATTGGACGCGGAGATAAAGGCAGCAGCTACCGCCAAGAGACTGCAGACAATCGCCATCGAGATGAATAGAGTCGGCCTTTTCATGTAATCGCTCCGGTATCAACTACGTATAGAGTACAACTTCACTTAGTCAGTTTCGATAGTTCATGCAGTTTATTCGCGTAGAGCTTGGCCAAGAGCGTTCAGAGAATAATCGCTTCTGTCCCAGGAATTTATCCCAAAAATTCACGGAACATATCCAAACTGGAGATCATCTTTAGCTATCAGTTGAGTAGCCAAGCCTGAGATTGCAGAATGGGCTTGCTTCAACTTCTTCAAAAGAGGGAATGTTTGGAGACAAGCGCATGCACGTTCGCTTCACACAACCGTCACACTTAAGTTATAACGTAGTCTCACATATGACCTAGGATTTCGCTTCCCCAGCAAACCCATGATCAACAAACTTTTCCCTAGCATTCTAATAGTTCTGGCACTGAGCCTCGGAAGCAGCCTGCCAGGATTTACGAGCGCACTTCTGGAGTCTGCAAAAGAAGACTTTCAACTAAAGCGATATCATGCGGCAGCCGAGACACTAAACAGAGTCGTGACGGCTGAGCCATCAAATCCGGAAGGATATTACTGGTTGGGCAGAGCTCTCGAAGAGCTGAAAGATCGTGACGGCGCCAAAACCATGTATATGTCTGCTTTCAGACTGAATCCCTTTGGTCCACACGCGATAACGGCCAAGCAGGCACTTATGGACCTCGCGGCAAAGCAAGCGGCATTGGACCATCCCACCGATGGCCCTGAACAAATGGCCCAAACGCTGGCATTGATTGAAAGACAAGCAGGCGACTGGAAACAAATGAAATTGAGAGCGGGCAACAGCGCCGCTCAGTACACCCTAAAGCAAGGCTACAATCAGGCTCTCAATCAGGGATTCACAGGACCAATGCAACAGCTGCCAGGATTACAAGTCAACAGCGGCACCGGTTACAACGGCCAAATGCAAAGTATCGCCGCTATCCGTGCACAAATGCGGGCACAAGGGAGTGGCGCAAATCCGTATCTAGCCCCCGGAGGGACAGTCCAAGCAGTCAATCCCTACACGAACGTCGGCAATCCAAGCACCGCGACCTCATTCAACAACTGGGGCGGTTATCCCGGAGCCGCAGGCGGTGGCACCGGATATGGTGCAACCGCAGGCACCGGCGGTTGGGGTGGAGCCGCTGGGTTTGGCACTCCTGGTGCTCCTAGCTTTCCAGGTGCACCAGCCAATATGGGAAATCCAAACAGCCCCTTCAACCCCATTTCAGTGTATGGCAATCAGCCAGTCAGTAACCTAGCGACAATGAACACAAGCTGGATTCGCTCAGACTCAACGACGCAAGCTCTGCGCAGACAACAAGAAGCTGCACAATCAGCCCTCGAGCTGCAAAAATCAGCTAACAATCTCGAATATCTCCTGGGAGAGAAATCCAAAGCAGGCTCGCCGCATTTAAGGTCGCTTGGCACCAACCTCTTTGTTCGCAACTATTCCGAGCACGATGACGACTCCCTAGCACCGGCAGATCCCCCACTCGAACTGAAAGCGAAACAAGAAAGACTTGAAGACCTGGACAAAGGTCTTCACGCCAAATCAGTGCAGCTGAAACTTCCATCGCCCGCACCGTAGACACCACATTCGATACCAATTGCGAAAGTCGTGAACATCATGCGAAAACAAAAAAACGATGCAAAGCTACCCTTCGCTATAGCACTGCTGATAGCCACTTTAAACTCAGGTGGTCTCACTGAAATGTCCCTTCAGCAGTGTACCGCGGCTGAACTAAAAGATACGGGCGCCCCCACCGCCTCAACCGAAAGCGCCGAAGAGTCCAAAGAAAAGGACAGCGGAGATAAACTACAAGCCCGAATCGAGTCAGCGGAAGATATTATTGAAGATGCAAAAGACCTTCAGCACCGCGTGCACATGTTTCACCAGCATGCGACAGAATTGATCGCACAATCAAAGAGACTGCAGGGCGAGGCAGAAGTCCTGACGACTAAAACTCCTGTGTTACCTCCCACAACAGTCAAGCTGACACCTGCCCAATTGCAGGCTGCAGTTAAGCAATACAATTCCGACCTCGAACAATTTGCTGCGCACGCTACGGCCTATGACCAACACCTAAGAAACTTTCAAGCAACGGTCGGCGAGTGTCACGCAAACGAGTCAGCACTAAATTCCGTTCTCAAGAAATACGAAATACACGTCGACCAGTTTCATATACCTGTTATAAACGTTCCGAGAACAGCTACAGGCTCGGTAACTCCAAATCTGAACACACTGAGACCCCCGCATGTATGCAAACGCATGCAGGAAGAGATGGGTGACATGAGTCAATTGGCAAACTCAATGTTATCCGATCAGAAAAAAGTGCTCGATGCCCAGCTCGCCCTAACCAAGACAGAGGGCAGCCTGAAAAATGCCGAAAGCGAGGCCGCCGCATCCCGATTGAAAGCTACAAACGAAGCCAAGCGCGAACAAGGCGAGCAAGCGCTCGTCACAGAATTTTCGCAGCTCAAAAATGAGTACGATCTATTGAAGGTTGAAAAGGACACGTTGGCCGGTGCTCATGGTCTGGGCAAAGTTACGAATTCGAGTGTATCCGCTAAAATCAAGAAGAATTGAAGTGGAAAGGCGCAAGCGCGGCAATGAGTGAGTTATCCGAGAATGAGGTTGCCAGGTAGAGGCGATATGAAAAGAACTGGTTATCTAGTCGCATTCAGCCTGCTGGTAGTCCTTCAATCGACTGCTGCTATCTCGCCGGCTTCAGCAGAAGACAAAGATACGGCTACAACCAGTAATTCAAGCAGCGATTCATCTGATAGCAAAGATACCTCAGACCAAGACGCGAAAACTGCCGAGCAAAATACGGTTGCGCAGATTGGAGCGGCATTGTCGCTAAAGTTGAAAGAGCTGGAGAATCATTTTTTCGGTCATTTATATATAACCGAATCGGTGAGTCATCGGATTGTTAGGCTAGAGCGTTTCGTGTTTGGCACCGAATCCGGTGGACCTTTTAATACGCGAATTGAGCATGTCGCCAGCTCTTTGAATGTCACAGATCCCGACGGAAGCAAACGGTCGATCAATATTGAGCCCAAAGCGCCACCACCGACAGCAGTAACGCCGCCGGCAAATACTGGCGCAGATAATAAAGCTGGAATGGAAGAAGAATCGCAGGCCACTGCCGATCAAAAAAACTCTGCCGCATCCTCTGACTTGCAGGCGCTTGCAGCAGCGGGTAATGCTAAAGCGAATGCGGCTCCCGGCGTGCCGACTTCAGTTTCTACGCCACCAAGCGAGCGGCCAGCGACTCAAATGGAAGTGTCTCCTGTCATAAATTCAAAAGACCGCAAAATCGCCACCATTTCCACAACAGTCATGCCCGATAGACTAGGTGGCGGATTGACACTTCAAGTTACGAAAGACTATTTCTCTACGAGCGGCAAACCAGCTGAGATCATAAAAGAGCTTGACCAGGCGATTCGCGTGCATCCAAACGATCCCGAGCTAATGTTCGAACGAGGGAAGGCTTACCTACAATTAGATAAATTCAGCAACGCCCTCACTGATCTGTCGGATGCAATCTTGGGTCAACCAAACAAATCTGCCTACTACATTGCTCGCGCCTGGTGTTATAAAAAACTGGGAAATTCTTACCTGGCTGCAGATGATGTCAAACAGGCTCATTTCGTCGATCCGGCCTTGCCTCCGCAAGTCGATCTGGTGATGGACACAAAATAGCGACGCGCCTGCGTCGATTTTGGTCGCATAAAGCACGCTGTTTATGCGCGAACAAACACTGGTTTTTAGACTGCGGGCGGCAGCAGTGAATTCCGCCCCATAGCCGCCATCAAATACAGCCAGGCAACACAAAATGCGAATTGGCTTAAATCATTTTTGGGGTACTTGATCATATTAGACGACCGGTCTATTATTGTATCAACGGAGACGAGAGACACCCTGACAATGTTAAGCAAAACAGTCTTTAAGGCCGACACACAAGAGTTTCTCTTTCATGCGCACGACGCACACCAAGAGAAGTTTGTTATCCGGTAGGTGCATCTCACGAAGTGGGTACTTGCAAACAAACAAAGGAGACATCTCATGTCTGTTCAAGAAAAAGAGCTAGCTAAAAACGAGAAAGAAACAGGAAGCTGTTCGACAGGCAGTTGTTCTACCAACGCAGTTGAAAAAGCGAAAGCAGAAGAAGCAAAGACCGTCGAGAAAAAAGCCGAAGAAAAACACGGCTGCTGTGGTCACTAATCAACTTGTAACTTCTTCGGCCGACATCGCCTGAATCCGAGGAAGCAACCTTGCTTGGTCTAATTAAATGAACTGGCAGCTCGTGACCGAGCAAGTTGGGTGGGATGCAAAAGCATCCCACCCTTTACTATCTTTACCCGCCCAGGTCAACCTAAAGAAGCGATAGAGCAAATGCAAAGATGGTGCTAGTTCTTCTCGAAAGCGTCCTTCAAAGCAGCGCGCGCAGCTAACTCTTTCAAAGTCTTATCGAGCAAATTTCCTTCGCTTGAAAGCCGGGTGCGCGTATCTGTCATTTCCAATAGAAGCTGTTGCTCAGCAGCTACGCCATATAGATTACCTGCGATCCAATAAGAAAATTCTTTCGGCTCCTGAGGTATATCTGATGGGACTTCGAGTTGTCGATTTGAAATTTTGCCCGACAGTCTGAACACGTTATGCAACAAACTTTCGACTTCCAGTGCCTTGTCGTTTAAATCGTCAGAAGAATCGCCATCTTCGACAAATTCAACCATGGCCACCAGATACGGTTTCTCTTTGACATACTCTTTGACTTTGAAGCGGTTTTGCCCGATGGTCAAAATATTCATTCGTCCGTCTGGCAGCTTGTCACATTCGACGATTTTTGCGCATCCACCAATTTTGGCAACACGCCCATTTTGACGATTGACATTAAGAACACCAAACATGTTGTCCTTCCCCATCACGTCAGCAATCATAAGACGATAACGCATCTCGAATATATGAAGCGGCAAAGGACAACCTGGAAACAGAACAACATCTGGAAGAGGAAACAGTGGCAACTCTCGGGTGGTTATATTAGATGCTGCAGACATCTGCGCTCCTCTCGGTTACTTAGTATTGCAGTCGGCGCGCCCGCACCGCCATTTCGAATCTAGCAAATAAATAGATAGACACAGGCGCAAAATCCCATGTTCCCGCCGAATAATTACAATATGTTATGCGGGTTTCGAACAGAAGTCCGAAAGTTCTGCGACCGGCAAGGTTTTTCGCGCGAAATACCGCGCAAGGATAAGCAAAATTTCGGTCTAAAAGCCCTGAGCGCCACAGGGTTTTCCCTATTACGGACTATTCCTGACAGAATCGACAATGAAACAGTAAATCCTTTTGAGGTGGCGTTGATATGAACCCATTAAGAATTTTGTTTCTCAATATTTCTCGCATTCCGCCAGCGATCTTGCTTAGCGCCATAATCGGCCTGGCCGGTGTTACGGCATACATGGTAAACGCGCACCTTGAAGACACGAAAAAAGTAAATGAGGCAGCGCAAAACGAACTACGCGACCGTTTGAATGAGAAAGGCAAGGCAGTTTTTGCTCTCAGAGACATTCCCGAAGGACAGACGATCCCAAGCGATGCCCTCGAAGAACGCATGATTGCTAAGACACAAATTCCAACAGACTCAGTCCCATCCGCTAGTCTAGTGTGCGGCCGGGTCGCTCACTACAATATCCTGGCTGGCGAAATCGTTTCGCAACACGCACTCATATCGCAAAACACTCCGGTTGGATTTGAAGCCCAACTGGGATTGGGTCAGCGCGCGATCACCTTCGGAGTCGACAATAACAGCGGCGTTGCCGGCTTCATAGTTCCACAAAGCCACATCGACATACTCGCCACCGTTGGCGGT
Organism: Oculatellaceae cyanobacterium; assembly: GCA_036702975.1. Lineage (GTDB taxonomy): Bacteria > Cyanobacteriota > Vampirovibrionia > Obscuribacterales > Obscuribacteraceae > DATNPX01. Next base: position 54,235 of record DATNPX010000030.1, on the reverse strand, counting down.
GCCGGCGACACGAAAGTAGCACCGATACTTTCAGATGTCAAAGTAATCGCAGTCGGTCCCACATATCAAAAAGTACCTGGCACATCAAACACACCAACCAGCAATGTCACAGTAGCTGTCGATCCGGACGATGCGAAGAAACTAGTCAAAGCAATTGTCGCTAGCAAACTGTACGTAACACTGCGTCGCGACAATGACCACAGTCCTGTGGCAACCGTCGACGTCACATCACTGTTTTCCAAGGCACCAGCGGCGAACAAAGAGCAGCTCCTCTCCAGTATCAATCAACTGCCGCCCCCACCATTGCCGGTCGATGCAAAGTCTGACAAAGATACTCTTGTCCCGAATTTAGGTACCGTCCCGACGCCTAAGCCTCTCAGCGAGGTTGAGATGTGGTCGGGAAGTCGCAAGGATCTGTTGTCGGTACCCAACAGCTGACAAGTTTCAGGTACGCTGAGAAGAAGCGGGCAAGCAGCCGGTCCTCTTAAACAAGGGCTGGCTGACTTTTGCACAACTATACAAACGAACAATTAGCTGGCCAAGCGATGCAGACGAGAGCTAAACTATCAAGCGAGACAACAACAGGGCAATCCATGAAAAAGCGCTCTTCTATCTACACATTACTCGCATTTTTGATAGCAGGTTTGCCGGCTGCAGCGAACAACGTCACACTCGATCTATCTTCGATTGCGCCGGCCGACGCCAAGACAGCTCCGGCTCCGCCAAGCAAGCCAGAGCAGCGCGACGTAGAGATACATCCTAATGATGTTTTGACCATTCGCTGTCCAGCGAAGAAATTTCCGGGCGACAAGGGCTGGATCGAATACCATGCTGTGCTTTCTGGCTCAGGCTGCTTAATTACAACTATGAATCGTGATCCGCAAGCAGAGTCGTTTCAGGCAACTGGCATCGGTTCGCAAAAGATCGTCGTCGGGTTGAAACAACCAGGTTCAGACAAGGTTGAACAAGACTGCATTGTGTCTGTGAAGGTGATCCAGGCACCCGTGAATTCGACGAACAACAAGAACAGTCCAAACGTTCAGTCATATGCCGGACAAACGGTCTTCGATAACAAGACCTCAGCCGTCACGAGTGCCACAGCGAAGACTTTTTCGCATAACGACAATAACAACCGACCACAGTCTGAGCAGGTAAAGCCAGCGCCTCATAGCGTCGAGCAACAATCGAATTCAAGAATCAAAACTTACTAAGCCTGCGGTGAAAGCCGCTGATGCTGTAAAATCAACGGCATGAATATTCCAGTCATCAGCCTCAAGCAACAAAAGCCTGATAGGCGCAGGCATCCCTGGGTTTACGACAACGAGATAGATGTCGTTCCGGAAGGTGATTTCGAGAACGGAGACCTTGTCAAAGCTCAAGATACTCGAGGAAGGATACAGGGTATCGGCTTTCTCAACATGAATAGCCGCATTGCATTCCGTTACCTGACAAGAAACATGGATGCAACTATAGATGAAGCTTTCTGGCGCAAGCGCGTGCATGCCGCGATGGAATATCGCAAGAGCAGATATAGTGGCAGGGGTTCACTTCCAGCAGCCTTTAGACTGATTCACGGCGAAGCGGACGGAATTCCAGGACTCGTTGCGGACGTCTATGGAAAGTTTGTCGTAGTGCAATTTCTGGCGCTCGGGTTAGAACGATGGCGCACCACAATTGTTGAAGCGATAGCCGAAGCTGCTGGTGCAGAAGGCGTTTATGAAAGATCGGACAGCCCTGTCCGAGAGCTGGAGGGAATGTCACAACAATCAGGAACGATCTGGGGCAGCGCACCACCAGCGGTGATAGAGATGATTGACGATGGCGCCAAGATTTTAGCAGATATTGCAAATGGTGCCAAAACAGGGCTCTTTCTCGATCAAATCGAAAATCAGAAAGCAGCGGCGATGGAAGCCCGTGGACGTGAGGTCTTGAACTGCTTCTCCTATACTGGACTTTTTGGACTCAGATGCGCGGTTCAAGGAGCCAAGACAGTAACCGACGTTGAAATCAGTGCGGCATTCAACGAACTCAATAAACAGCAATGGGAGCGAAACGACCTCAAAGCCAAGCACGAAGTTGTGACGGCGAACGTGTTTGATTACTTGCGCGAGCTTGACTCGGCAGGGTTTAAAACGGACATGATCGTTTTAGATCCCCCCGCCTTCACTAAAAAACGATCGAGCAGAGAGGGGGCAATGCGTGGTTACAATGAAATCAATCGCATGGCGATGCGCCTGTTGAAAGCAAACGGCGTCTTGGTTACGTGCTCATGCTCGCATCATCTATCGCTCGATGAGTTTCTCGATATCATATACGGTGCAAGTATCGATGCACACCGCGAAGTAAAACTCGTGCAACAGCGATTTCAACCACCAGACCATCCGGTATCGCTCGATGCTCCCGAGTCAGGCTATCTCAAATGCATCACTCTCGCCGTAACCTAAGGGGTTACTTCTTGTGCTTGGGTTGCTTGTATTTTTTGGATTCAGCAATGCTGTGAATGGCAGTGTTGAAGTCTTTCGGCGGCAAGTAACCTGAAATTCGCGCAACCGGCTTTTCCTTCTTGTTTTGGGAATCAAACACAAGAATTGTGGGAAAGGCATGAGCATCGAATTTATTTGAAAATGCTTCGCCCTGGGCGTTGTCTTCCGCGTTTGCTCGCACACAAATGAACTTATCACGCAAATACTTCGAAACAGCCTGATCAGTATAAACCTCACGGTCAAGCTTTTTGCAGTAGACACACCAATCAGTGAAGACATCCACCAACACGAACTTATTCTGCTCTTTTGCTTCTAAAAGAGCTTTATCGAAATCGGGCTGCCAATCGATCTCGCCAGATTTTTCTGCCGCCTTACCTTCATTAGCTGATTGAGCATCAACAACAGCATCGGCAGCATAAGCCACCGGCGATCTGTCATTTGAAAATGCCACAAACGAAACGGCAAGAGCCAACAGAGCGATACGGAACTGAGATTTTCTGGCAATTGTCATCTTGAATTCTTCCCGTGCTTTTGCACCATCACTATATAAACTGAATAAGGGAGCGGCGTTAAACGCTAAATTCGGATAATCGGACATTTAGACTTTTCGTCCGCGCTCATCAACTGCGGTGTAGCAGAGTGACACAGATCCTAACGCATGTAATGCCGCATTATAAGGTATCCGCAAAACTTACGCTTAACGGCTGAAGGTGCCCATGAGACTTGCCTGCGCCAAGACGTGGCCGTTCATCGCGCTCTTCAACGTATCAATTTTCGGCTTATGCAGATCACCAAGCAATGAGTTAAGCGCATAAACGGTAATGTAGTAATGATGAACTTTTCCTGGCGGCGGCATCGGACCGGTCCAGCCCAGACGGTCGAATCCATTGATGCCCTGCCGGAACTCCTGCTGAGCCGAATTCCCTGCGTCCACAGGCAAAATCAACCTGGCCACAGGAATATCGTAGGCAAGCCAATGCACAAAGTCACCGTTGGGTGCATCAGGATCGTGACAGATGATCGCAAATGACTTGGTGCCTTTAGGCGCTCCGCCCCATTCAAGAGCTGGCGATGAGCGAACAAACTCCGCAGGAATCGGTCCGTTATTTTTGAACGAAGAGGTTGCCAGTGTCATTGCAGAAGCAATAGCCGCTTGACAACATGACGCTAAAATCAGACAAAGTAAAAACGCCCGAACCCAATGCGAATTAAAGCTTTGCGGGCGCAATATAACAACTTCGCCAAGATCAATTTTAAACATTTCTTCCGGTATTCCTCTTTGCAGCCGCAAAGTGGAGCTCGCTACTTCAATTATTGTTCCACTTCTTGGAGCAACATTATAAGAAGTCTGATTTATGCCATTATTTGGGCGTTTCCGCGTTTGGAAGAAAGACATACAGACTACTAGTAAATAGATTTGTTCCGACATGTCGCTCAAAAACCACATTAATTCGGTCGGGCAAGGTTAACTCAATATTGCTAATTGGCGAAACAGATTTATACTATCGATGCGAGGACAAAAGCGACCGAATTTAGAAATCGGAGGCGGTCGAAAAAGTCCACGGACCGAGTGTGGAGAATGAATTTCGGGTTGCTAATAGAACGCTAAGACGTCACCATCCCGGAACAAAACTGGCGAATTAGGCACCACATACGGTTAGTAAAAAGAGTCAATTCACAAAAGAGCGCTGAAACAAACAAGTGATTCCGAACAGGAGTCGCAAGATTGGAGCAGCATCATCAAAGGGAGCCGGGGCTCCTGGAGGTATCGCTATGTTTGAATGGTTGTTGATTGGGTTTGAGCTGGCCATTCTCTATTTCGCTTTCTGGTATGTGTTTATTAAAGAGCCTGATGTCTATAAGATCAAAGGCGATCCCTGGGGCACCTATGAAGGCAACCAATACTCCTACAGCAATCACGACAATTCGATCGTACAAATGCCTACAACGAAGCAGTTGTACAATCCACATCCCGGCAAGAATGCGGCTTAGTCAACAGCCAGTCGCATAAGAGTCACATCGTCATTTTTTAGCAACGAGCGACCTTCCTCATCGAGAGTCGCTCGTTGTTCTGCGACAAAGTCTTTGAACAAGTCGAAGTCGGACAAACTTTCGAGCAATACAAAGGCATCATTATGGTCACGCAACCTTTTTAGAGTCCAACAGGCTAGTGCATCAGTCATCAGCAAAAACTTGTCACCCGGCAGCCAATTACCGCCATGCTCTTGCATCGGTTCAGGCTTCGAGGCATTGGTCGCAACGCTGCCGAGCAATAGGGGAGAGTTATTGAAATCTTCCGGACGTTCGACCGGAAAGCTCTTCACCAGTAGGTTCTCTCGAACGTGCATGACGCAGCAATCACCGATCGCACTCGTCTGCCAAATGCGTCGTTCTAAGTTGTCGCAACTAATAGTTAAAACGGCGGCCGCAGAGAAGGCTCCATCTTGCAACTTCTCCTCTGCATACCAGGGCAAAACTTTCATGCCCACTTTGCTGGCAAATTCACGCCTGAGCTGAGAAATGTCAGTGCCGTAGACAAGACCTTCTACGAGTATGTTAGACCAAAGTCCGGAGAAGGACGCTTCGGTGGCACCATCCGCGATGGCACATCGAAAATTTTCGCACTGCGTGTCTACGGTATTGGCTGGATACGCCGCATCTTCGTAATCATCCGCTGCATTGCCATGCTTGTGCAACCAAAAGGTTTTGCAAGTAACATGCATGAAAGCCAAGTAACCATTACCTCAAGTTCGCCGGACGCGTGCCGATATCTAAAAACCTGATTACTGAAGTCATATCGGCGTTGAATACAAAGCCACGGGTGTTGAGAGAAGCATCCACGCCTTCCTGAGAAATCACTTTGCGCATGTAGTCCGGCAACGGGCTAGACATGCTAAACAAGAGCTTGCTGTGCTTGTCCGGCAGCACATCCTCATTTTCTGGAAATTCAATTGGTCGATGATTAGACGATGATAGATGCAAGTTAAACAATAAGACCTCACCATCGGAACTCGACAAAGTCATCAAATCGTAAGCTGGATTGAAGGGATCGCCATCCGACGATTCTCCATCTGAAATATTGATCACAATAGGAGGAAAACAGTTCGGATGATTGGCTAACCAGGCGACAGCAATATTCGAAGCTCGATGCAAGGCAGTGCACATCGGGGTGCCACCAACTGCTAGTGGCTCGAACCAGATGGGGAATTTTACCGACTGCTCCATCATGCCGCCGGCTCCATCTTCGACGGTTTTGGTGCGTACTTCCAGGCGAGCAGGATGATTACCAATCTCTGAAATCGGAACCAATTCTTTTCCCTGAAGAGCACCGGTGAAGGCCGGGCGCACCCCCTGACCACCATAGCCGATGACCCCGACGTGATAATAATCGCGAATGCCTTCCGACTTTGCACACTTGAGAACGAGGTTCTGTAAGAGCCGATTAATTGCGTCGGCGAGGCTGGCAGCTTTTGTCTTCTGCCCGTCTATTGAGCCAAACGGCTCTTGCATCGACCCGGACTGGTCGATGAGAAAAATAAAGCAAGATGGATTGGCGCGGCTGATTTCAGCGACGTATGGCATGGGAAGTATTATGCCATGACGCCGAGGCGCTGTTTGCTGCACTTGAGGAAGAGGTGGCGGAATACGGCAGAGAAACAAGCAGATAGAGTGGCTCGCAGTTATTCGAGCCTCTCGTCGGCCGTCGCCGCAACGAATGCCGGAGCGACTGTCGACGGCAGCCACAGAATGCAAGCAGCAGCCAACACGCAAACCAACAAAACACTCAACGCAACAATGATGGTGCCAAGACTTGGAGCAAGAATTGATTCAGCGCACAAAGCCTGCCACGTGAGAACGAGTACGAACGAAAGATAGAGGAAACCAAAATTCCAGACCATCAATTTCTGTCGCAGCAGGGTCAGACGTGTGGCGAAACTCTCAAGAAAAAGTCCGAAAAACGGCAGCGCTTGCAAGCCATGAATGCCAAGAAAATGCGCCACGCGCAAATCACCAGCCACCGCGCTCCAACCGAGAAACGGCAAACCCTGTCCGCCACCTTCCAGACCGACTGAATGACCGTTGACCTGACTACAAAACTGAATCATCTCCTGCATTCGTTCCGGTAATAACATAATGATGCCGGGGACAAACCCGACGATTGTGATGAAGACACCCCAACGTAGCGACAGTCCGAGAACATGAGGCAAACGTTCTTCTCTCAAAAGCATGATGAATAGCGCTACGACTCCAAAAGCAACAGGCATAATCGCCGAAACCGTTATCATAGCCATGACGTGATCAAAGGTCGTTGCATAGTTGAAGTGACTTGTGGTGCCTCTCACAACCTGGACCATGATAGAGGGCAGCTCAATGCCCGCACCAATAGCAGAAGCCTGACAGACACGCTTGAAGAAGCGTTTATGTTTCGTTAGGTAGTGCGAGAACCAGAAAAGCGTGAGTCCGTATATGGTCAGCGAACAGCTAAATTTGAACGGTTTTATCCAAGCATGCTCACCGTTGATGATTCGGGGGTCAAGGAACAAACCAACAGTTGAAATTACCAAACAAGCGAGACTGAAGGCGACGAGAAAAAATAGCGAAGAATGTTTTCTACAATAGGCAACGACTATTTGAGGGAGTTCTCCCGTTAACTCTGTCAGCGCTCTCAGATCTTTTGCCAAATTCTCTGACACTGTCAGCTCCTGCCCATGGGCTAAATATCGAAGCTAAAGAACGCAGGGTGTCATCTTCAAAAAATGCGCTTTGTTTTGTCTTACCCAACGCCTTCTCAAGTTAGCAGTCAATTGGGGAGAAAATGTGCAGTAGTGATAGATCTTCGCAGTATTTTCTGACACAATTTTTGCCATCTTTTTCGGTAATCAAACCGACACAAGCGGCAATAATTTCTCATGCGTTTTTGCTGGCGCTTCTGACTGCAGCAGCGGGCAAGATTTGCGCGGACTTGTGCTTGTTGAAGCACGGGATCGGCTCCGGTAAATACCCTGAATATCATTCAGCGCTTGCCACCTCATTTGAGTTTTAGCGGCACGGTAGGCTGAACTCACAAAGGTTCAGTGAAGAGGTGCACTATGAAAGTTTTGTGCGTTGCCGGTCAGGAAAGGAAGCCATTTATAAAACCGCTCGTTCTTCTATCGGCACTGCTGGCGCTGTCAGCAGTCAACATCAACGCTCGGGTCGATGCCGCCACTCAGAATTCAGCAGCGACAGTAATCACAGGACCTTACAACAGCGGCAATTTGAGCGTCTTTATGATCCATGGCAAAGATCAAATCAAAGGACAAACATACCTGACGTTGCAGGAAGCGTTGGATCAGAAAAAAGTCGTGGTGCATGAAACCGGCAATGTTAATAACCTCAGCATCGATAATCTCAGTGGCTCGGTCGTATTCATACAGGGCGGCGACATTGTCAAAGGTGGGCGCCAAGATCGCACAATGCAGCAGGACATGCTTCTGCAGCCAAATCAAAAAAATGCAGCACTGCCAGCATTTTGCGTCGAGCACGGGCGCTGGTCTGGACGTGGTAGCGAATCTGACAAAAACTTTGAATCAGCCGACTATGCGCTTGCAGGAAAACAGATCAAATTGGCCGCCAAACAAGCAAACAACCAATCTGACGTGTGGGCCGCGGTCTCTAATGCACAATCCAAACTAGGCAAAGTGCTCGCAAAACCGGTGGAAGCTACGGCTTCTCCGACAAGTTATGAACTGACGCTCGAAAATAAAGACGTAAAACAAGCAACAACTAAGATTGTTCAAGACTTGCAAAAAATTGGAGAATCTGAGAAAGACGCAATCGGTTACGCGTTTGCCATCAATGGCAAAATCAATAGCGCCGATGTCTATGCTTCCCACGATCTATTCAGGAAATTATGGCCGAAGATGCTCAACGCAAGCGCCGTAGAAGCAGTAACTGAGGGTGCCAATGGTGGCGCCGCTGGTTCAAACGCAGGCGCAAGTAAGAAGTCTATCGGCCGAAAGCTGAACGCAAGCGACGTGCGCAAGTGTCTTGAGGAAGCGGAGCAGGCACCCAAGAAGAAGGAGAGTGAAGTAAATACACAACACTCGAATGTCTATAGCAAAGAAGACGGCAAAAACATCGTCTTCTACACGCTCGATAAAGACAGATCTGTCGAGGTGCACAAGAATTACATGAATAAATGATGGCGAGTCGGCTGGCTATGTCCAACTGCTAGACCCGTCTCATCCATAGCCCGACAGGCAGTCTGGCCAATACCAAGAAGCACCGGTGGTTGCTGCATCGCTACCTCTTCAACGATCCGCCCATTTCCCTAGAATTTAAGCTTTCGATAAGAGTTTCTTTTTGAACTCGCAAGACCCTTATGTCGTCGCCATCTAGGAAAAACTCAACAATTGAAACTCACTATTTATAGCTATTGACCGAAATAGTTGACCGGTCTACTATAACAGCATAGTCCCGTAAGGAGCAATGGAAAATGACTGCTGTTAAAGAACAAACAAGGGGAGCCGACACTCAAAAGAGACTCGCGGACAAGGTAGCAATTGTCACTGGCGGTTCCAGGGGAATAGGCGCCGCAATCGCCCTGCGGTTGGCGGCCGAGGGAGCATCTGTCGTCGTCAACTATGCAAACAACAAAGGCGCTGCCGACGAGATTGTAGCAAAGGTCAAGGAGTTGGGCGTAAAAGCAATCGCCGTACAAGGTAACGTTGCCAAAGAAGAAGACGGCAAGCGCTTGGTTGAAGAAACAACCAAAGCATTTGGCAAGATCGATATTCTCGTAAACAACGCCGGTGTTTTTGAGATGGGCCCTATCGATCAAATTGATATCAATCAATATGACCGCGTATTCGACGTAAATGTCAGAGGTGTAATTGCCACTACAATCGCTGCACTTCCACACTTGAACGACGGTGGACGCATCATCAGCATTTCATCAGGTGTCTCACGTGCCACTCTTGCCGGTGCCAGCGTTTACTCGGCAACCAAAGCCGCTCTCGACACACTAACGCGCATCTGGGCGCAAGATCTGGGCAAGCGACACATCACAGTAAACAACGTTGCACCTGGAACGACATCCACCGACATGTTGAACGGCGGACTGCCACCGGAAGCGCAAAAGGTCATGATCGGTAAGACCCCGCTTGGCCGACTTGGTGAACCAGAAGACATCGCTAATGTGGTGGCATTCTTAGCATCACAAGATGGCGGCTGGGTCACAGGTCAAACTATCGGTGCCGACGGCGGTTTAACAATCTAGTCCTAACCGAAAAGGAGGTGGAGACTGTATAAGTAAACAGAAAACGCAACTCCTAATCTCATATTAGCACTGCTGATGGTCCAAACTGTCGGCAGTGTTTTTTTGCATGAACATCCAAATGGAAATTCAACACTTTCCGTTTCACTGTCTCGGCGCACCACCGAAAGCTTTGGTCGCCAGCGGATGTTTTCGCAATTGCTCTGCCAATGCAGGATCAGCATTGCCCTTCGAGAATATTCACGACAAAATCCTTGCCTTGCCTTCTAGCTTCTCATCGCTGCAACCTGTCAATCCAGTCATGCAATAAAGGACGACCAAGATCCTGATAAGCTTATGCATCGGCTTTAGCGACTTATTTTGAAGTAAAGACAACGAGTCTCCTGATTCGAATGTACAGCAATCATGAGCGCCAGGCAGCGGAATCGAGATAAAAATGAAGGATCTCCAAAACAATCTAATTACAGGAGGGCTGGCTTCAATTGTTTGTGCGCTGTCCTTCAGTTTTTGCAATCAACCAGCTACTGCAGTCGAAACTGAAAATGCGGCGAGCGAGGTCTTCGGAAAAGCTCAATATCCGTCTGCACAATCGACCAGATCTATAAGCAAGTCACCGTCTTGTGGATGCGTCGCCGGCGCCGTAGGCCTACCAATCGACGGCGATCACTGGCAAGTAATGCGGTTGCAGCGCAATCGTCGCTGGGGACATCCGTTGCTTATCGACTACATTGAATCTTTGTCGGAAAGAGCATACAAGAACGGTTGGAACGGCTTGCTCGTGGGCGATCTCAGTCAGCCTCGAGGTGGTCCGATGAAAAACGGTCACTCGTCGCACCAAGCGGGAATTGACGTCGATATATGGCTCGATGAAATGCCGCCACGACGTTTAGATGAAGACGAACGAAACACAACGATGCAGGCAACATCTGTTCTTAAAGCGAAATCGAACGAATTGAACAGCGCAGCTTGGAACGACAAGATTGCGCGCTTCATTCACGACGCTGCACAAGACAAAAGCGTAGCCAGAATATTTGTTGCGCCTGCTATCAAGAAGGCTTTGTGTAATTGCAAAGCCCAAGATGGCTCCGATGCAGAATGGTTGAGACGGCTGCGTCCATGGTGGGGTCACGACGATCATATTCACGTACGATTGCATTGTCCGGAAGGCGAAGCATGCGCCGAACAAGAACCACCACCTGAAGGCGATGGCTGCGGAGACGAAATTGAAAGTTGGCTGACGAAAACTAGCAAGAATATTTTAGATAACGCGGAAAGCAAACCTTTGCTTCTAGATGCCATGCCCAAAGAATGCATTCAGGTATTACAGGCGCCCGATAAAAAGTAAGCTCACATTTTCATATTGGGATTCTCTTTCATCATCTCTTCCCGCATGCAATACGGTCGCTCATTTGTTACGGCTAGTGAGCGTCAATTAGGACAAAAACGCCCAGTACATGGTATCTTACGCAAGATGTCATTAACCGGCTAGCTATTGGTGATTCTCTCAATGTCCACTATATCGAGCGATACAACAGAAGAACGACCGGGCGAAACAGCCTCAACAATTGCCGTACCCAAAGCAGCCACGGACGAGACAAACGATATTCCATTTCGCGACGAAGCTCGCGCTGACTACACTCGGATAACCCATGTCAAGCTTGACGATAAAACGAGGAAAAACAGGACGGTAGCAGCCTGGATCGCTCCCTTAACCAAACTGCATAAGCTGCCTATCACAAAGAGAATCTGGGTCTATCTGACCCTCATGTGTCTTTACACAGTTGCTGCTCATTTCGTAACAGCTAGCCATTTCACACCGCAATTCCTGAAAGAGGCGATAAGTTTAGGCACGGCGAACCTGGTGCTGGGTCTGCTCCTCGTTTTCAGAACCAATTCCGCATACGAACGCTGGTCGGAAGGACGCCGGCTGTGGGGACAGCTGATGAACGAGTCGCGATCATTGAGCTTGAAAGTTTCAAGATATCTGGAAATACCGGACGAAGAAAAATGGGAGTTCGGCGAACTGATCGTCTCGTTCGCCTATGCCCTGAAGCACCACCTTCGTGATTCTGTTCCAAGCCTCGACCTACCGGGCATTAAACCGACCGAAGAATTAGCTGCAGCGCATGTACCCGTGCATATCACCGACACTATGTATAAGATTCTGCATAAATGGTTCAAAAATGGATACATCGATAGCATGCTCTTGGGCAATCTTGACCACCATCTTGCAGCTTACATGGACGTGACGGGAGCCTGCGAACGAATCCGCAGCACGCCACTAGCACTCTCGTACCGAGCCTTCATCCGCCAGGGCATCGCGATTAACCTCCTGGTCATGCCGTTGTATATTACAGCAACGCTGCCACTCTACTGGGCAGTGCCACTAACTGTAGTAGCATGCTATTTCCTTATCGGTCTTGAGCTGATTGCAGAAGAGATCGAAGATCCATTCGGACACGACAGCGATGATCTCCCCCTTGATACGATCTGCGAACGGATCTGCGTCACAGTTTACGAAATCATGAGACGCAAACCGACAACCTCGATATCTAACGATGTCCTCAAATACACAAAGAGCTATCCGAAACCGAAGTTCAACTCACTAACCTAGGTCATTCGAATTGGGCACTTCTATTGTCTATTAAGACTTGCGTTCGTACTGCTCGTGCGGTTCTTACTGCTAGCAGCGCTTGCACCAGACAGAATCAATTGCTCCACAACGGGCACAGGAAGCGGGCCTTCGTCCAACGCTTTGTCGTGAAATTTCTGCATGTCAAAATCCTTTCCCAGTGCGTTTTCATAACGCTTGCTGAAGGCAAACCACTGACTCAAACCGACCCAGTAAGTACAAAGTTGTGCGGATGTGAGTTTAGCGCGCTTCAACTTGCCCGCGGCCTCAGCCTGTGTCTGGAATGCTTTCTTCGTCATCAAGTCCATCGCCTGTTCATCAGTCATGCCCATGGTCTGCATTTTGATGTCGAGTATGGCATTAGACAAAACTCGCAGCCTGATTTTGCGCATGACCATGCGAAACTTAGGATCGTTATCTAAGAACCCCGCATCCATCATAACTTGGGCTATATACTCAGCCCAACCTTCGATGTACGCGCCGTTGCCAAACAAGGAACGCAATAGCCGCCGGCCTTCCGGCTGCAAGTCATTTAGATGCTCAAACTGCACATAGTGTCCTGGTAGAGCCTCGTGAATAGTCAGCCATTTAAGCGCGTAGTTGTTGTACTCCCTAAGTTTTGACTCGGCCGTCTTCTCGGGCACAGACGGCTCAATTGGAGTAACCCAATACTCCGCTTCAGATTTAGGGTTCAGAGGAGGAGCACTGTGAAAGGCTGCAACAGATAGAACACCACGCTCGAACATAGGCGTTGGCACCACTTTTAAATTGTCGCGTGGTCCAAGTGAGACAATCTTATGGTCCTTTATGAATTGAACGATCGAACTCAAATCTGCTTCGATTGCCGATCGTAGATTGTCTCGCTTTGGGTGCTCCTCAGAAATCTTGTTTAGCACTTCAGTGATAAAGAGATTTTCTCGCTCAGATTCAGCAAGATCACCATGCTGGTCATGATCAGGAAACATATCCTTGTGCAACGATTGAGCCAAGCGGAACATGTCTTTGCGAACCAATTCCATTTCCTGCTCTGCATTTTTAAGCAGTTCTTCCGGAGTCACCTGGACTTCCATTACGAGTTTGAATTTTTTGTCAAACAAGTCTTTTCCGAGATACCAGGGGCGATGGCACTGTTTTTTGCCAAGGTCATCTTTGAGCCAACGAGAGAACTCTTTAAGCGCATGCACAGCCATAGGCGACGAACGATCGTATTCCATGCGCAATTCCGAACCAGCAGGAATTTCCTTGGCCAGGGTATTCTCAATCAGATCTACATTTCCCGCGTTCTCTTCGATGGCCGTAGTGACAAAAATCGGATCGGCATCGGCAAGATAGCTCTTTACCTGGTCCAAAAGCCGCGGAATCTGGCTCATTCTAGATAAGGCATGTCCCAGTCTCATTTTTACAGGGGCATAGTCTTCACTTAGAGTCGAGAATATCGCGTTCCCGATAAGCTCCACAACTACCGTCGGATTGTGTCGATAACTTTGAATCTCATTTAATTCCAAAAGCTGAAGACCAATCTGGTCGTCGATCAACTGCCAATCGGCAGCATCCTCAGGACTCAACGAGGCAACGGGCGTCTCCTCAAGGAAGCGCTTTCTCCAAGCTGTGAAAAAATCACGCTGCTTAGACATCGCATCCAGGCTCATGTCATCGAGCATTTCATCTAACTCAATGACGTCTCCGGTCTTGGCGTCCAGATGCTTGTGATAGCCAGCCTGGGTCGCACCAGTCGGCGACAGAACCAGAGTCTCTTTGATAAACTGATCACTTAGTTGACTGAATTTGACGGACAGATCCGTACTCGCCGACAATGCCGCCATAGGCAAAGACCAGACAGTATTTACGAGGGCGACGAGTAGAAAGGCTTGCAGTCTTTTTTTCTTTGGCATGTTAGTTCGCCTTAGCAGTTGTGTGATCGGCCACTATCAGCCATCTATTCGAAAACTTTCGAAAGTAGAGAGTGAAGTAACCACTCTTAATCTCTTTCTTTCCGGCAGTCGAAGACTCACGCTCGAGAATAAACTCCCCGAGCACGTAGGCTGAATCGGTACAAGTTGGGTGAACTTCAAGATTCGAAAACGACAGATGTCCCATAGCCTTCTTGTCAGGATAATCACGCTTGTAGCGTTCGAGAACTTTGTTAAACCCTCTAGATACCCCGTTGGCTCCAACAAACACTGTCTCGTCCGACTGCCAATAGCCCTGCACGAAACGGTCGACGTTGCCATCGTTCCAGTCTTTCGCCTGGTCGTCTAAAACTTGCTTGATTTTGGCAGCGTCGTCAGATTTGTCGGGCGCAGCGCAAACGCTCCTGGAACCGCAGAATACAAGCATCACGATAGAGAGACTGATGCCTAAAACCCTTGACCAAATACTTCTCATAATTCTTCTTAGTTGACGAAATCGGCGTCAATTTTAGCAAATAGGCTATTTCCAAATCAGTCGGCTCTTGATGTTGTAACCACGCTTATTCGCCATCCCACGGGGAAGAAGAGGAATATGACCTGGCCAACTCCCCAAGACTACAACGAAGCGATACAAAATCCCTTCAGCTGCTTCTATGACCAGAAGCTGAAGTCATGCTCTCCCGAAACCACGGTACTTGGACTACCGCGTGCGATTACGGGTGCTTTCGCCACCGTCTACCGATTGAGTTCTGCCGAAAGCCACTGGGCTGTTCGCTGCTTCCTGCAAGATTCGCCGGACTTGCCAAAACGCTATAGCGAGTTGAGCAAATTTGTCTGCTCTGACACCCTGCCTTATACGGTCGACGTGCATTTTCAAGAGCAAGGAATCAAAGTAAAAGGGCAATGGTATCCGATTCTGCTTATGGAATGGGCGAACGGCATTCCCCTCGATCAGTATCTCTACGAGAACCTGCAAAATCCAAACAAACTTACACTTTTGGCCGATCAGTTCGTAAAAATGATGACGGCACTGCAATATGCTGGTATTGCACACGGTGACCTTCAACATGGAAATATCATTGTTGTCGACGACGAGCTTAGGCTTGTAGACTACGACAATATGTTCGTACCAGCTCTCGAGGGAATGGAGAGCAGTGAACTGGGACACGTCAACTATCAGCATCCCAGCAGAAGTTCTCAACACTTCGGACCACAGCTAGATAATTTTTCTGCGTGGTCAATTCTCACCTCGCTTCGCTGTTTGGCGGCCGACAGCATGCTTTGGGATTGGCTTTCCGCAGGCGACGAGTGCTTGCTATTTCGCAAAGAAGACTACGTCAGTCCTCTCACCTCACGTTGTTTCGCGACATTAGAGAGTCACGCCAACGAAAACATAAAGCAAGCGGCCCGCATAATGCGAGCAATCACACGATATCCAGTAATGCAAGTGCCACCATTAACAGATGATATTCGTGAAGTCGAAGATCTTCCAGCTGTTGAAGGAACGCCGTTGAGTGCACCAATTGCACGAACTTCGGCATCAATGCCTGAATGGATGCATGAAGGTCCAGCTTTCTATTCCGAAACCGACAAAGCGAAACCGCGCGGCGCATGGCCACGACACGAACAATACCAAAAAGCAGCGCTTGATGCGGCCTCGTCATTTGATGACCCTGAATTGCAGGTAGGCAAAGTTATTCTAGACAAAACACGCTGCGGGCATCATGGCGTTGTATTTCACTTCACCTGCTTCCAACGCACGGTGGCAGTAAAGTGTTTTCTCAACGACGTGCCCGATAGAGAAAGACGCTATGCCATGCTGGCCAATGCCGTTCGAACATATCAGCTGGAGAAATACTTCTTAAATTTTCAGTATCTACCAGCAGGAATAAAGGTTGGCAAATACTGGTATCCGATTTTGAAAATGGATTGGTGTCACGGCATGGACTTGGAGCTGACAGCAAAATCGAATATAGAAAACAACCAAGAAATTTTAAATTTAGTGGCGTACAACTTTCGCAAGATGCTCGACCGGCTGCAAGAAGCAGGCATCTCCCATGGGGACTTGGAACCCCGCAACCTAATGGTGGAATTGTTCGACTTTAAATTGGTGGACTATGACGGAATTTTTGTACCTGACCTAACAAACGAATTAGCCACGGAAACTGGCACAATCAAATGGCAGCATCCCGCGCGCACGCGCAGGAACTTCGGACCTTACCTGGACAACTATGCGGCCTGGATTATCGACACTTATATCCAGATTGCAGGTCAGGACAGAAATCTGTGGACACTCATAAATAACCGTCTGCGTGACGACCCAACTGGTGACAGCGAAGAAGACTGGACTTTTCGGTACCTAGAGCTGAATCAAAACAAGTTTGTAAAAACGCGCGTGCATTTTCTAAGACAACTGCTGAACATGCCTATCGAAAATATCCCGCCGCTATCAACAGACGTTAAAGTAGACAAATCGGGTTCGGCTTTGATGCGCGGTTTGCGGTACTTCCTGACTGGGAAAAGAGCAGAAGATACCCCCGCAGTAGCAACAGCTGAGTTTAGTGACGACACCAGATAGGAAGCCAAGTCTGCTAGCATAGGCATGAGCGTCGAAGTGAGAAATTCCATACTAATACAGGACATTGAGTCATGAAACTCCAAAGACAACTTCGTTGTTTCGTATTTTTAGCCAGCTTCGCAGCAGCTACTGTCACAGCAACATCAGCCGCTTCGCCGCTATTTGATAAAGGTGTCGCCCACTACAAGGCGGGACAATATAAAGATGCTGTCGTCGAATTCAAACAGGTCACTGCATCTTATCCAACGAACGCGCTCTCTCACTACTATCTGGCGCTCTGCTATCAAGCACTGGGCAACAGGGCGGAAGCGAGACAAGAGTTTACGCTCACCAGCCAATATGGTGATGCGTCATTGAAAAGCTACGCAGCCAGAGCCATGGGAACATTGACTGCAAGCACGCAAGGCCCTCCCGCTAGCGCCACCGCATCCGGTGCATCCTCTAACGCTGACGAATTCAAACGAATGGGAATGGCAGCAGCGGCCATGGCTAATTCCGGTGGACAGGCAACAGCGCCTGCAGCAAATTCGCGTGCGTCTCAGGTCGCACAAGTGCTGGAGTTCTATACGACTTGGTGTCACGTTTGCCAGGGTTTCGAACCAATCTGGGCAGAGACGCAACAAAAAATGCCGGGTATACAATTTCAGCAATTTAATGCCGAAGACGGAAGCAATGCCCAACTCGTGCAGAAGTACAACGTTACGCAGTATCCGACACTGGTCTATCTAGACAAGTCAGGAAACGTACTTAAGCGACTGGCCGGCGCCTACAACACTTCCAATGATTTTATGACGTCTATTCGGTTCCCGAGGTAAGCGGCTTTGAACCAGATAGGTTCCACGATAGTTCGTTACAATTGCCCACATTTTTTTTGACAATCGAGAATTTAGCTGGATAATGTTCCGTATGCGTAACCAATTCATGAGCAACATGCAGATGCGTCGCCCCTCCAGCGGGAGGGTGAAGTTGCTGCACCGGTTCATGCGTTAGTAATTGACCCAATAAGTGTTTAGCAGCTCTCCTTCCGCCCAGTGCGCAAGGGGAGCTTCTGTTTTAAGGAGAAAAACGAATATGTCTACTGATTGCACCAATTCATCTGACTGCCAGTCGAACCAAAATACAGACACGACAGATTCTAATGCCATCTCAAAGCTAGGGTTCAACACTCTCGCCATCCACTATGGACAGGAAGAAGATCCAACAACTGGCGCTTTGATTACCCCTATCTACCAAACGTCAACCTACGTTCTTGAAGAACTTGGCAAGAACAAGGGATACAAGTACGCCCGCACGCATAACCCAACCAGAACCGCGCTCGAAAAATGCATCGCATCCCTTGAAGGAACCGAATACGGCATTGCCACGGCATCCGGAATGGCTGCCGCCACCTGCGTTCTAAACCTTCTGGCAGCCGGCGACCACGTCATCGCAGGCGATGATATTTATGGTGGAGTCTATCGATTATTCGAACAAGTGTTCAAAAAATTCAACGTCGAATTCACCTATGTAGATGCATCCGATCCTACAAACATTGAAAAAGCTATCAAGCCAAATACGAAACTGGTGTGGCTTGAAAGCCCAACCAACCCGCTTTTGAAATTAGCAGATCTGAAAGCTGTAGGTGAGATAACAAAGAAGCACAATATTCTCTTTGCCGTCGACAATACATTTGCCACTCCTTTCACCCAAAAGCCGCTCGCACTTGGCGCCGACCTCGTCATTCACAGCACGACTAAATATCTAAGCGGACATAGTGACTGCATCGGTGGCTGCATCGTTACTGCAAGCGAGAAACTAAACGCCGACCTGCAATTCATCGTCAACTCCACCGGTCTTGTGCCTGGTCCGTTCGATTGCTTCCTTATCTTGCGCGGAATCAAAACACTCTCACTGCGCCTGCGCGAGCATGAGAAAAACGCAAAGGCGATCGCCACGTTCCTCGAATCACATCCACTTGTCGAACGAGTCTACTATCCGGGACTTCCATCACATCCACAATTCTCGTTGGCGAAGAGCCAGATGGCAGCCTTCGGAGGCGTACTCTCGTTCGTTGTTAAGGGCGGCTTAGAAAATGCACGCGGCGTTGTGAATTCGACGAAGCTCTTCAAGCTTGCCGAAAGTCTAGGTGGTGTCAAATCCCTCATTTGTCATCCGGTCTCGCAGACACATGCACCGATTCCGAAGGAGATAAGAGATCGTGTCGGCATTGTTGACGGCTTAATCCGGGTATCGGTTGGATTGGAAGACGAAGTAGATCTGCTCGCCGATTTACAGCAAGCACTGGAAAAAGTTGCAGCAACGCAATCAAAAACAGTTGAACGTGTCAAAGTCGAAGCGTAAATAGCCAGGCAAAGCAGAATTTCAGTTTTTCTCCGGACACACGATAGCCAGTTAGCGATCTAGCTAACTGGCAAGTCGTGTCTCAGGGTTAACCCCATCGCCTAACTCTGTGGCATCAATTAGATTGGTCATGAACCGAACCTATTCTCGGTCAGCCGGATAGCTTACCAAAAGAACTGCGAAACTCGCAGTCGTCACCTTTGCCTTCACAAGCGGCTTCCACCGCTGCTTTGATGTGCTCACTTACAAGGAGAGCAAACTATGGATAGTTACGATACGCCAGGAGATTTGGAAAACGCCTCCGATCACGGTCCACCGATTTCGGAGAACGACCACAGCCATTCTCGTTCAACAGAAGGCGAGCGAGAGACATCGAAGGCCGGCCCGCGCACCACCAATGGTTCGCAACGGCATCAAACTGAGTCAGCTGGAAAACATTTTGCCTTCTCGCAACATTCAGAAGACGCCCAAGAAGAGCAGCCTGCCCCCCATGGACCAATCAACTACTTTGTTGGTGCAAATGGAATCGTAACTTTATTCGGAATTATTGGGCCAAGCTTGTCCCTTGCTTGCTGGGGTACATCATGCCTTGACCGGATTATTTTGCTGTTACTTAAACATCCAGTTGAAATGGTGGCAGAACTCGCACTTCTGCTAAATATTCCAATCTCCAATTTTCTCATCATGTCTGCGGTGGCGCGAAAAGATCTCAGACATCCTCTCCGCAATGGAATCTTGATAGGAACTGCCATCGGCACAAGCCTCGCCGGAGTCTTATTCTGCTTAACCTCACTCGTTCTCGGATACCCTGTAGTCGACTACGAAGGTACATCTTTCGCACCTCTATTTATATTGATTGGGACGGCGTTTTTGTCATCTTTGGCTATTTCAATATTCTCAGCAGTTCGATTGAGAAGAATGCGCGAATTTAGTAGCGCGCGGAAGATGAGCACGCTCTTCAGCCTCGGTGGCATAGTCACTGCCCTCCTAGTTATTTGTGGTGCAGAAGCCCGACCGTTCATGTTGCGAATGGCTGAATTTAATTCCAACTCTGAAGTAATTGAGGAGCGCGATGCAGCACTGAAAACTCTCAACGCACTCGGTGGAGAGAGAGACTTACGCATGGAGTGTGCAGATTTAAGGGCTGCAGGGCTGCCAGGCATGTTCATAAAGTTAGACCCGACTATGCAGCGACAAGCATATTTTCTTCTAACGGGGAAGCCGTTTCGCGATGCAAAGGCATCTGACTATGCGGCTATGCCCGAGGACTATCTACGGCGTCATCTGGTTGGCGCACCAGTTGAAAATCTCTCTCTCGTCAGGTCCGCAATGAATGGAACCTTGAATGCTGAAAATTTGACGGCATCATTGAACTGGACATTTGTTCTGAAGAATAAAAACTATCAGAAAAGCGAAGCCAGAGCCGAACTGGTACTGCCACATGGAGCGGTCGTAAGTGGTGTCAGTCAATGGGCCGGCGAAGGCAGTCCGCCTCGCACCGCCCATGTTGGACGGCCTGGTTCAGAACAGACTTTCATAAGCGCCCAAGCACTGGCCGGCACTGATGTTACCGACCTCGGGCATGACCGTGTGCTGATCAGATGTACACAGATTCCACCGCAAAGCGAAACGAAACTGAGCATCAAGCTATCAACGCCTCTCACCTTGAACGATCTTAAATCAGCCAGCTTGACCTTGCCAAAATTGGCAGACAGCAATTTTGTTCCGCTGTCTGAAAACTCGTTCCGACTGCGCTCAAATAGCGTGCTGCAACTCGAGAGCAAAGCATTGACCGTGAGCAAAACACCAGGCGGTGAGTACCTTGCCAGTGGCAATTTACCGAAAGATTCGCTCACTGGAGCAAACGTAACACTTGATATTGCACGAGCTGACAACACACCTAAAACAGTTGCGGTATTTGATCCGAACAATCGCATCTACTTCAGCCGTAGCATCGTCGAGACAAAAGCAGAGGCACCACGCTCCATGGTTATCGTTATTGATGGATCAAGAAGCTTGAGAGATCAGCTACCATCGGTTATCGATTCCCTGAAGAAGATGCCCGAAACAATGGATGCACAGGTGCTTGTAGCTTCATATGACACAAACAAATTCGGCACAGAACCGATGCCATTAGCGACCGCAATCGAGAAGTTGAAGGCGAACAAAGACAGCTTCGACGGCGGGCAAGACAATCTGCAAGCAGTCGTCAAGGCTGCAGGTATCGCCGGCGAGGTTCACAATGGTGCAGTGCTCTGGATTCATGGACCACAAGCCGGTTTGAACAAAGAGCTATACATTACGGAACCTTATACGGAGTCTCCCAAGTTCTACGAAATCTCGGTCGAGGATAATTCAAACGATGCCACAGAGTTGTTCAAGAATCACCGCGAAATCGGACCTTTCACAACGATAGCTAGAACAAACAACATTGCCGCCGACCTCACACGCTTTTTGAATAAGTTCCGACCGGGAGCATCCGGATATGAACTTCGCTACGAAAAATACCAAGGCATTCCTTCACTGCCTCAATTGACAGGAAAAGATGCAAACGATCTGGCAAAGATCTGCTTGAAGGATGAGTACGAGCGCTTAGCTAGACTGGGACAAAATGAATTAGCCGGACAACTGGCATTTGCCGGAAACATACTGACCCCAGCCACTTCGGCGGTAATCTCATTCAACGCGCAAGCACCGCAGTCTGCTGCTATGAAAACATCGGTCTTCGCAGTACAACCGTCCCCGGTGACGACCCAGAATGCACCCGCTGCGCCCACTGAGCCAGACCAAGTTGTTTCAGCAGCCACAGGCGCAACGAATGGCACAATCGGACCACAGGGCGCTGATGCAACCTACGTTACTGGCGTCAACACTGCTGGAACGGTACGCGTAAACAACTTGGCCAATCTCGAGGCATTGCTAAACATGCTCAGCAATCTCTTCGAAGTCTCTGGCATCGTTGGCGGTATCGGTCTCTTCGCACGAGCCCTGATGCACTCGCGCGATTCATTCAAATTGTTCGGTGTGAAGGTCACGAAAACTCAAGCCATATGCATGGGTGTATTCATGATCTGTATAGCACTCGTGATACCAGGATTCGTCAACTGGATGGTTGCCTCAGCAAGAGATGCAAATCTGTTCGAGTGACAGACGGCGAGCTAAGATTGCCCCAAAAGAGAGCGCATCAGAACTAAATCTGGTGCGCTTTTCTTATTTTAGAGCATCACATTTTATATAATCGACAAAGACTCAGCGGGTATCGCAGCAGAGACAACAAAATCGGCATTCATGCCAAAACACTCAAAATACGGTTCATCATATTTTCTAGTCAGCGCCGCTTTGTAATCTAAATACTCTGGAGTGCTACGATGCGCATCGCGATTTCGCCCCCGTTCAAGGCAAGTATCGAGCGTCGTATCCAATCGAATGCAGACATCGGCGGCCTGACGAATTTCGTCGTGTAATAGATAAATTCCATCGCAGATAATCACAGAATTCAAAACATTCGGCAGAATCAACTCTATAGACAGCTGCTTTTCGCCTGTCTTCTGGCACCAAGCATGGCGAATGCGAAGTTGACCGTTCGTTTTCAGCAACTGCAACCCTGAAATCAGCGCTTTCCAGTCATACCAATTTTTCGGATTCTCTTCCATTTCTATTAAGTCCTGATCCTGCAAAGCGCGCGCAGCTTTGATCCTCTCTTTTCGTTCTGCCGTAGCATATTTGGCATACCAATCGGTTTCGAATACAACGCATGGACGTGACAGCAAACCAGCCAATTTGTGACAAAAGGTGGTCTTCCCGGCACCGCCAAATCCACAGACAAAGACAACCAGCGGTTTGTCGGTCTCTTTGGCTTTTATATATTCAACCACGTGGTCTTGGTTTGCATCTCACTACTCCGGACATTTAGCTTGATGCCACCGCATCTTTAGTATCAAATGGCATCGAACTAGAAAACAATAAAGGGCAACCTGATAAAATCGAGATTTTACGGTCGAAAGAAATGAGTTTAAAATCTGTTATAGACATATCGCGAAGGATCACCGCGGACGCCTTAGTTTACCCTGGCGATCCTCCTTTGGAAATGAAGTCATTGTGTGAAATCAATGAGACAAGCCCGTGCAAAGTAACAAAGTTGGGATGGAGTACCCATTTCCTTACTCACATAGATTTTCCATCTCACTTTATTAAGAACGGCGCCACTCTCGAAAATATTCCCCTAGACAGATTCATTTCCGATGCCACTGTAATAGAGGTAGACGGAGATATCGTCATGGAAAATCACATTCCCAGCGAATCGGAATGTCGAGGCAAGAGTCTGCTCTTTAAGACAAGAAACTCAAATACCGTAAACGAAATAGATTTTGACACTAATCATGTCTACATGAGCCCGCAAGCAGCTGGCCTAGCCCGCGACAGAGGCGTCAATCTGGTTGGAATCGATTACATAAGCATAGATAGATGCGGAGATGAATCTTATCCTGTGCACTATATCTTATTAGGTGCCGATATTCCGATCCTGGAAGGTTTAGATCTGTCCAACGCGCCACCAGGTAGCTACACCCTCAGCGCATTGCCACTGAAGATTGCCGATGGTGACGGTTCGCCCGTGCGCGCCGTTCTGATTTGTGAGAAGGCGGCACGGTTTAACGACGCAGCTTGCTAGATAGCCGACACGTCGTCTTTCTCCGCAGCCGTGCTTTCAATTGACAGCGCACCGTCTTTGAGGTCGATATGCACCTTACCGCCATGTTCTAATTTGCCGAACAGCAACTCCTCGGCAAGCGGTTGCTTTATTTCTTGCTGCACAACGCGTGCCATGGGACGAGCTCCAAACAATTTATCGAATCCTTTGACGGCTAGCCACTCGCGCGCGGCGTCGGTCAATGTGAGTTCAACCTTCTTGTCACTAAGTTGTGCTCGCACTTCCCCGACAAACTTATCTACCACTCGAACAATCTCGCGATGACCAAGTTGGTTGAACATGATGATCGCATCTAGCCTGTTGCGAAATTCAGGAGAAAAAGTCCTCTCTATCGCATTTTTGCCCTTGCTGATACCCAAGCCGAAGTCATTCCGAACAGCAACATTTGATTTATTCGATTCTATATCGTTATTTGATTTCGCGTCAGGATTGGCGAATTGAAAACCGATATCA
The DNA here is from genome assembly GCA_036702975.1 of Oculatellaceae cyanobacterium. Classification (GTDB taxonomy): domain Bacteria; phylum Cyanobacteriota; class Vampirovibrionia; order Obscuribacterales; family Obscuribacteraceae; genus DATNPX01. The sequence goes on along the minus strand of DATNPX010000030.1, from coordinate 29,873 downwards.
CCGGCGGTCATTTCGCGAGCGCCGGCGTTTGTCGTCATGATCAAAATCACGTTACGGAAGTCGGCTTTCTTACCATTGTTATCAGTTAGAGAAGCATGGTCCATAACCTGCAAGAGAATATTGAACAGATCTGGGTGCGCCTTTTCGATTTCATCGAGAACGAGCACTGAATGCGGTGTCTTATTGATGGCGTCAGTAAGAAGCCCGCCCTGCTCAAAGCCTACATATCCTGGTGGTGCTCCGATTAACCTGGAGACTGTGTGCTTCTCCATATATTCGCTCATATCATAACGAAGAAAATTGACGCCCATGACACGGGCAAGCTGCTTCGCTAGCTCCGTCTTACCAACACCCGTCGGTCCTGCGAAAAGGAAAGATCCGATCGGTTTACCAACGTTTCCCAGACCGGAACGCGATAATTTAATCGCTTTCACGGTCTGTTCAATCGCATGATCTTGTCCGAATAGAACAGCTTTGAGCTCTTTCTCGAGATTCTGCAATCGCTCTTTATCGGAGCCAGACACTGACTTGGCAGGAATCTTAGCCATGCGGGCAACGGTCGCTTCAACGTCTGTAATAAGTACTTTGAGCGAGTCTGGCCCCGCTTCCCCTCTCAACTTGATCGCGGCTCCCACTTCGTCTATCACGTCGATCGCTTTGTCAGGCAAGCAACGGTCATTGATATGTTTTGCAGCCAGGTCAGCGGCTGCAGATATGGCATCTTCCGTATATGTAACACCGTGGTGTTTCTCGTAATAGCTCTTCAATCCATTGAGAATTTTTACAGTATCCTCGACACTTGGCTCACCGATCTCAATTTTCTGAAAACGCCGTGCGAGCGCCTTGTCTTTTTCAAACGACGCTTTGTACTCCGGATATGTAGTGGAGCCGATGCAACGTAAGTCACCGCTAGCCAGAGCTGGTTTGAGAATGTTTGAAGTATCCATCTGTCCGGTACCACCGCCGACACCAGCCCCGACTATGGTGTGAATCTCATCGATGAACAAAATAACACCGGGCTTCTTTTGCAACTCTTTGATAACAGCTTTGAGTCGCTCCTCAAACTCGCCTCGAAACTTCGCACCAGCAATTAAAGCACCCATATCGAGCATGTAAACTTCCGATGCCATAAGCCCTTTTGGAACTTCGCCGCGAAAAATCTTGAGTGCAAGACCCTCGGCGATAGCAGTTTTTCCGACGCCAGGATCACCAACATACAAGGGATTATTCTTACGCCGCCGGCATAAGACATGAATCGTTCTCTCTACTTCTGCTTCGCGGCCAATCAGTGGATCGATCTTATTCTCCCTGGCACGCTCCAGCATATTGACGGCAAATTCGGCAAGCGCATCTCGTTGCCTTCCAGGACCACCAGGACCCGCCTCTCTGGAAGCGCCTGGTCCAGCAAACTCCTCATCATCTGGCTCGTCCTGCCCATAGCGAGAGCTAATTTTAGAAATACCGTGGCTGATAAAGTTCAGCACATCCAGGCGCGACATTCCTTGCTTTTCGAGGAGGTAAACAGCATGCGAGCGCTTCTCCTGGAACATAGCAGCCAGAATATTGCCACCGTCAATGGTGCTCTGCCCGGACGAAATCGCCTGATTGGCAGCTCGTTCGATAACACGCTGAAAAGCGCCAGTCGGCTCAGGCGTGCGATTCTCTTTAGCAGGCAGTTTTTCAATCTTGGTCGACAAAAACTCCTCTAGCTCAGACTTGAGCTGCTCCAGGTCTCCGCCGCAATTGACTATAACGTCTGCAGAATTGCGCTCTATTATCAAGGCTAAAAGTAGATGTTCAAGCGTGATGTATTCATGCCGCCGTTTCAGTGCTTCCTGCGCCGCTGTATTGAATGACTTTTGCAATTCTTTCGTAAACATGCAGTTTGCGTCGCCTTCGTGTAGTTTGAACCAATAATTCAGATTATCAATCTGACGAGAGAACAGGTCAGCTATCTTCTTCCATAGTACAAAGCAAAGGGAACTCTTGCGCACGAGCAAGCGCAATTACCTTATTTGTTTTCGCTTCGGCAATTTCGTAGGTATAGACTCCGGCAACACCGATACCTTGCTGATGAACAGCGAGCATGATCGTCTTCGCTTCCGCCTCAGGTTTGAGAAATACCGTCTTTAGAACGAAAACGACAAACTCCATCGTCGTAAAGTCATCGTTGTGCAGCAGAACCCTGTAAAGAGGCGGTTTTTTGGTCTGCTGGCGCTCCTGGGTCAGTACGTCGGTTTCGTGTTCAGTCGTTGGTTTTCCAGCCATTCACAGCCTACTTTCAGCCCCAGCACCGGCGAATCGATTGTCCAGTAATTATGGTTTTCGTCGCCACAGCTGTGTTTGATGAACTTGCTTCCTTTTGTGTTGTGCCCGCATCCTAGCACAATGAATAAGTATCTAATTTCTCCGATAGCCGTTCTTTTCGCCTCCAGGCACGCCACCGCCCAGCACATAAATATCGGGCACCTGCGTGCCATACCAACATTATTAAAAGAACACCGCCGACCGAGGCTCAAGTCCCAAAAGCCTGACTATAATTTGAGTTTCTACTGCTGACAGCCACAACCGCTGCGGCAGACTAGTAATCTTCAATCGTCATCAGCCATAACCGGAGTGCCCGAAAGTGATTGTTTCTATGATCGAAAAGGAATCTTCAAAAACTCAGGTACGCAAACTCGGACGGGCAAAGATAACCAGCGTTGGCACGGCAGTGCCGCCGGGATTATTGACAAATGCCGATCTGGAAAAACTCGTAAATACAAGCGACCAGTGGATTCTTGAAAGAACTGGCATTAGACAGCGCCACATTGTGGACAAGGGCGTAGCGGCCTCAGACTTGGGCACAGAAGCCGCGAAAAAGGTCCTGGCGGCAACCGGTGTGCGCCCTGAAGAGGTCGACCTAATTATCTTCGCAACCATTACCCCTGATATGCAGCTGCCAGCAACAGCCTGTCTGGTTCAAAATAACATAGGCGCCACAAAAGCCTGGGGCTTTGACCTCTCAGCCGCTTGCTCAGGCTTTCTATATGGACTACAAACTGCAGCACAATTCGTCTCTACTGGCGCGCACAAGAACGTTATCGTCATAGGCATCGACGTTATGTCGTCGATCATTGACTACACCGACCGCAAAACCTGCGTAATTTTTGGCGATGGCGGCGGAGCAGCGCTCGTTCAGAGAGCCGAGGAGAACGACGAAAACACAATCATCGACTTCTTACATGAAGTCGACGGTTCAGGTGGACCAGCACTCTGCCTTCCTGGTGGTGGCAGCCGTAACGGCACATCGCAACAGACCGTCGAAAATCGCTTGCACTACGTTCATCAAGATGGTCAGGCTGTGTTCAAATTCGCCACTCGAAAGATGGCAGAGGTATGCGGGCGCTTGCTCGAGCGCAACGGACTAACAGGCAATGACATCGATGTCTTCATTCCACACCAAGCGAACAAACGAATCATCGACTCAGCATGTGAGCGACTAGGAATGCCGTCCGACCGAACTATCATCAACATCGATGAATTTGGAAACACCACAGCCGGTACTTTGCCGCTGGCTATGCAAAGCGCTCTGGAGAGGGGTATGCTCAAGAAAGGCGACCTCGTAATGCTGGCCACCGTTGGTGCTGGTTTCAGCGTCGGAGCCTGCTTGCTGCGCTGGGGTTACTAACAAGGTCAGCTTGAATATATTCACTGCAATTTGCACGCTTCGTTCGCTGGTGACGGTGTGTGCAGTCACGATGCTATTCTATGGCGCTCCATTTTTTGCTCACGGTCAAGAACAGCACCAAGGGACAACCGTCAAGCGGGTGCTAAATTTTAAATGTTCGAAGCCACTGGGCATGCTTTTTCTCGAGCCGATCGCAAAACAAAAACCCACAACAAACGGCGACGAAGCCAGAACCATCTCGAAGAAAATTGCTCCGGCCGTAGGCACGGTCACTGTCGACGTACCTCCTGGATCGGGGATCTTGCTGGATGTCAATCAAAAATTTGTCTTTGATCCAACCTCAATTCAATCACTAAATCCGAACGACATAGATGCTTTGATCATTCAGGCAAGCGCGGCTGAAGATCAAGAAATACCAAAGATTCACCATCTAATTCAGCAACTGGGGCAATTCAAAAACCTAAAAGAGCTGTACTTCGAGCGTTCAGACCTGACCGACAACGAGTTAGCTCTTTTGCCGGTCATGCCAAGCCTAGAAACCATCAGTCTCTTTGAGGACTATGGAATCTCAGGTACGTGTCTCGAGCAGTTGAGTAGATTCCCCAATCTGCGATATTTGTCCTTCTTCCTAACACAAGTCGACAAATCCAACCTTCACTTCTTTGCAAAAATGCAGAAGTTGGTAGCACTGAATCTAGGTGGCACACGGCTGCAAGCAGGAGCGCTAAAGTCTCTCGTCGATTGTCCCAACATACGCTACCTCTGGCTTAACGGTAATACTAATCTAGGTAAGGACGACTTTAAGTGCATTGGCAGTTTGAAGCATTTGGAATGGCTGGATATTCGCCGATGCAAACTAACTGACGCAGATCTAGCCCCCCTTGCGGATTGCAAAAGTCTCAAAAAGATCGCACTCAATGACAATGCCTTGACTGTAAACGGTCTCATGCAGCTGCGTAATTTGCATCTGGATGAACTGGAAGTGTCTGACAATGGATTCGACAAAAACCAAATGTCGATGCTGCATTCACTGTGCAAGAATCTTTTCGTACGCGATTCCAAAGATCCTCGAGCAAAGCCAGACAAAGATCTTCTCAAGATTTTTGCGCCACTCTCCGATGGAACTTCTTCCAAACATTAGACTTCCAAACATTAGATAAGAGAGTTGGACACGCGCTAAGAGACAACGGTAATGACGTCTGTCTTAGCCAACTTGGATTATCAGCCATTTGACACATATTGATTCGACATGAGACAATTCGATATCGAAATATTATTCCAGGCTACCCAATAAATTGGAGCTATAGCAATGGCAGATACAAAAATCACCATACTTGACAATGGACCACTTCTAGTTGATGGCAAGGTTGAGCTCAATGACCAGTCTGGCAACCCGATCCCCGTGAAGGGCGAGACAATCGCCCTTTGCCGATGCGGACACTCCCAGAAGAAACCATTCTGCGATGGTAGTCATGCTAAGGCGGAATGGAAGGCATAGCCGACTCCGTCTTTGTTCATCTAACCAAGCAAGCGAAAAAGGTGCATGCCTACCGATCACTGGGAACTAGGCTTCGTGAACTAGCTCCTTCAGCGCTTTTCGTGACATGGGAGCAACTACTAAATAGTCGCGACCGTTCTGAGTCCACAGGGCGTATTCGTAGCTGCCATAGCTTCCAAACTTCACGGACTTTCCACCGATATCAATCGGTTCAGCCTTTACATCGCAAGCTATGGTGCCTTCCATCGACTGGAAACAGTACAGGTGATCACCATTTTTGGTGCTGTCAAATTCGAACTGAGCCAGTTGCAGTCGCGGATTTTTATCCGAATACACGTAAGCGCGTTGCTTCGTCCAGCCATTCATTTTGATGAACTTAGGCTCAAAGCCCAACTGAGCGCTGAGGTTCGCCTCTGGTTTAATCAGCGTTCCAGACGGAGCTCGGTCAGACAGACGGAGAAGATTTCCCAATGCCAAGGTTCCGCCTGTATTATTCGAATCAGGCGTATTCGTTCCAGGTGCATTTGCCGGCCGTGGAAGATTCAAAAAGACGGACGATCCAGCCACCGCCAAGAGCAATAGCGCAACTACTGCATACTGCATTGAAGGAAAAATTCTCAAAATTTGTTGACGCCGTCTATCCGCGTCTTCCCTCTTCAGCGTTTGTGAGATTTTTTCGGAAAGTCCTGAAGGCAGTTGATTGGATTTTCCGGCAGCCTTGAAACGCGCCGTCAACGCATCCATATCCGACCATTCAAAGTCACACTCAGAACAATCTTTCAGGTGTTCGAGAACGATGGCGGTATCTCTTGCATTCAATGCACCATCATGAAGAACATCTAGTAATGGTCGAACCTCATCACAGTCCATTGTCGATCACCTCACGCTCTCGCGCGTCTTTCTCATTAACTTTTTCGGCTCCATTCTTTCGTTTACGCAACTGTTTGCGCACCAATTGTCTGGCTCTAAAGAGTCTAGACATCACGGTTCCCTGTGCTATATCAAGCACTGTCGCAATCTCCTGGTAGGTAAAGTCTTCAATCTCACGCAGTAAGAGCGGCTGTAACAGCGTAGCCGGTAAGCACGCAAGTGCGTTAGTAAGGTCTTGGTCAAACTCTTTCTCTTCTAGCAGCACCTGCGGATCTCTCAGGGAAGCAGATGAGCTTGGCTGCATTTCCAATTCTTCCATGTTTTCGTCGAGTATTGCGCGAGGGACCTCGCGCTGCGTTTTCGCCAACATGTCATTGATCACATTAAGAAGAATTTTGAATAACCAGGCGCGCATATTACTGCCGGGCTGGAAGGTATCAAACGACCTGTAGGCCCTTAAAAAGGTTTCCTGCACAGCGTCTTCTGCATCCTGAATACTGCTCAGGCGCCAGCGCGCTAGCCCGAACAGGGGACCGGCAAAAGGCATCGTGGCCTTTTCAAACTCCTTTCTACGATTGAAGAAGAGAATCACAGTTTACGCTTCAAAGGGGGCTTTCACTCGACACAACCGGCTCGGGCCAAATTTTATTCACTTTATGCAAGAAAAGTGACAATCGCCGATTCAGACCTCTGATTGGAATATTCCTTGGAATGCCTCGGTTGTATCCGTTGCAATTGGATCAGCGAGGAACGAAAATGACCAACGAATTTGGAACCGATTTAGAAATGGAAATGAACCGGCGAGAATTTCTTCGCCTGGCTGGACTTGGTGGAGTAGTGTTCTTCTCTACCTTGCCAAACATGCCGGCAGCACTGGCGGCGACAGAGAAGCCGAAAAAAGAGTTCTATTTCATGCAACTTTCAGACACTCACTGGGGTTTCGAGGGCGCGAAAATAAATCCAGACTTTAAAGGAACGCTGTTGAAAGCCATTAAAGAAGTCAACGCCCTTTCGACAAAGCCTGAATTTATTGTCTTCACGGGCGACTTGACGCAAACGACTGACGACACCAATATTCGCAAAAAGAGAATGCAAGAATTCAAAGACATCGTCTCCCAGCTTGATTGCAAGACTATTCACTTCATGCCAGGCGAGCACGATGCATCTTTAGATAAAGGCGAAACGTATAAAGAGTTCTTCGGACAGACACACTATACGTTTGACAACAACGGTATTCACTTCATCACGCTCGATAATGTTTCAGACCCAACAGGAAGTATCGGTGAAGAACAATTGGAATGGTTGAAGCGCGATCTGGATGGACTAAAGAAAGATGCGAACATCGTAGTATTTACACATCGTCCTCTATTTGACCTCTACCCGCAGTGGGACTGGGCGACCAAAGACGGAAGCAAAGCAATCGACTTGCTAACACCATTCAAAAACGTTTCGGTTTTCTACGGCCACATTCACCAAGAGAACCATCACATGACCGGACACATCGCACATCACTCGGCCAAATCACTCATGCTTCCACTGCCGGCACCAGGATCGGTGCCAAAGCGAGAACCGATTGCCTGGAACGCATCCGAACCATACAAAGGTCTAGGATTCCGCAGCGTAGAGGCTTACCCGAAGAACCACAAATATGAACTGGAAGAGTACGGAATCAAGGTGTAAGCGTCGGCCTTGAATCGCTGAAACCAAAATCAAGAACAAAAAACAAAGACAAAACAAAACACGAATCGAAAAACGAAGAGGAATCAGGCATGAAACAGACATTTCTGCACAAGCCAATACCCAGGCTCCTAGCATACGTACTGACTGCGGGCATTTCATCCGCAGGCTTGCTAGTGTCGGCAGCTCCGGCTGCCGAAACAGTTCAGACGACCAAAGTAGTGGCGAAGAAATACGCCTTCGTTCCGAATGAAATCACAGTCAAGAAAGGCCAACCGACTATCTTGCAGTTCACAACAGAAGACCGCTCACATGGCTTTTTCGCTCCGGACCTCAACCTGCACGCAAACATCGAGCCCGGCAAACCGGTGCAGGTTCAGTTCACGCCAAGCAAGACCGGTGAGTTTGCTTTCTTCTGCGATGTATTTTGCGGAAGCGGCCACGAGGATATGAACGGCAAGATTAAAGTTGTAAATTAAATACAAAGGCTTAGATGGCGGCACAAAGCCTGGGACGTCAAACTCTCGCAATAACTTGAGCCAGTCGCACCTTCATTAAATCGATTATGATGATTCTTGGCAACCATCCCGGAGTCACCACTTGATTCTAATGGAGAAGCAGCTCAAGTGCCTGCAGGAGGCGTTCTCGAACGACCAAAGCAAGTCATCCTCACCAAGGTCGAGGTCGAACCTAAACTTGGCGGTGAAGGCTCAGGCTTCCCACCGCGCTTTCTAATCGCCACCGGTGCTCTCGGACACTCCATCATTGGTATCGATCTTGGTGCGCATTGGACTAGCGTTGCGACCGTTGTCGGCGATCAGCCAAAGTTGATAGTAACTCCAATATCCTCATGTATTAGGAAATTTACGGACGATGCAACACGCATCAGGTCGCTTGATGAACCAATCTCTACGGAGTCTCTCGTTTCGTTAATCGGATCTGATGCGGATCTTTCCGAAGCGTGGCGAATATCTACAAATGCCGCTAATCGTGAGCTGCAAGATCAATACGTTGAGCGACTGTTGTATCAGTCGCAGATGCATGCAGAAAATCTGATCAAGAAGTGCGTCGTAGCGGTGCCAGCATCTCTTGGAGCTGAAAAACGACGCCTGCTCAAAGAACTTTTAGAAGATTGCGGTCTGGAAGTTTTAAATTTGATCAACGAACATACGGCCGCCACACTAGCCTACGTATACGAAAGTGGCTTGCCAGATGGGCATGTCTTAGTTTTTAGCATCGGCGCTACTCATTCTGTTGCTTCGCTTATTGAGGTACACGACGGAATTCTCGAGACAAGAGCCACGAGCACTGACGGCAGCCTGGGTAGCGAAGACTTTGATGCAGTAATCATCGATTGGATTTACGAGCAATTCAAAAAGCAGTACACGTTCGAACTAGCGAGAACTGCAGAAAATCTCACCAAATTGCGCTCCATCGCCTTGCAAGCGAAAAAAGACCTGATGATGGCACCACAAACATACATGGCGATTGGGGGTCTCCAATCAAATCAGTCTAAGCTCGATTTCAACCAATACTACATATCCCTTAAACTATCACGAAGTGAGTTCGATGGATTATCTAGACATCTTTTGGACAAAGTAACACAACTTATAAGAAACGTCTTGCTGGACTGCCACCTTCGTGCAGAAGACCTACGGCAAATTCTCCTTGTAGGACAAGAGAGTGAGATTCCCGTCATTCATAACGAACTCAAAACAATGGCGCCTCCCGGATGGCAGCCGCTAACCCATTCAGCAGGTTTACATGCAACCGCCCATGGTGCAGCCATCCATGCATCTGTACTAACTCGTAACATGAAAGATCTTATCGTATGGGATGCACTCACAATACCAATTTGGGTGGAGTTGCCGGACGGTTCCTGCAAGCAGATCATCAGCAGTGGAACACCGCTGCCAATCACAGCCTATCATCGAATCGAATCCCCAACGCCCACAGTGAACTTGCATGTCTTGCAGGGGCATTCACCGCTCACAAGTGAAAATGTTTCGCTCGCGGAGATAACGGTAAACAATTGCCCTCCTACCACTTCGGCTGATACCAAAGTCGAAGTTGCAATCATGGTTAGAGCAGACGGTACCACAGAATTCTCAGCCAGACATGTAGAACTGCAGGTCAACCTGCCTCTTACAATTTTGCGCGGTCAAGCAACATCATCCAATCAACGAATACTCAGCCTGGTTCCTAACAAAGAAGACTCACGAACAGCAGACCCAGACCGAGTAGCGCGACTCTGCCGAAAGTTGAACATGTCGAAAAAAGAAGCACTCACCATTTTGCAATCGCTCGGCTACTCGCGCAAAGAGATCGAAAGCGGAACAGCAGTCGAACTGGTGATTTTCAGTTTGTCAAAAAAGCGAAAGAAGAAAAAAGAAAAAAGAGAGGAATGAGAGTTAGCTGCGATCTTCGGGATCATAGGTTTGAGGCTTGGCTCCGACTCCACACCAATATGGATCTGCAATCCATCTCTGTATAGTCACCGGATCAACTCCAAGCGCAATATACAATCCGCCCAATTTCCCCAATATTACAGCCTGTTTGGTTGTGAACGATATGAATTGGGCGTTGGCTGCTTCTGACTGCTGTGGAAGCAGTTCGGCTAGTTGTCCGCGCAGATAATCACGCTCTGCAATGCACTCGATGATATGCATTCGCACCATTTCTTCGGATAACACCGTTACACCTCCTTAGTTGGAGTCTAGTTTTTGCAACCAAGCCTCGGCTTGCTCGGGGCGCGCGAACCGAATAAACTCCACTTGCGCAAGCGGCCTGTCTTCAAAAATCTCTTCATATTCACGTCTTCTGCGAGCAAACGTAGACAGTCCCCACCATAAGATTGAGTCTCTGTGGAAGAACTGTTTCTGCCAGGTTTCACGATTGCCGTGCCAGATTTCAGTACGATTAATAATACGATCCATAGTTCGCATGAAAAGGCGCGTCATTACAAGCGTAAAGGAATAATCCAGCCAAATGACAGCGTCCGCGCGACTCCAAATGATGTCTCGCACCATATGATAGTTACCATCGCTAACCCAGGCAGACCCACTGGTCGCGCTTGAGACTCTGTCTCTAAACAGTTCGTCTGGCACTTCTTGCCAGTTTGCTGACCAATGCAATTCGTCTAATTCGATATGTGGAATCTGCAACCGTTGAGAGAGAGCTCGAGCGAATGAAGTTTTGCCAGCACCTGAGGTTCCGACGACAGCTATTCTACGTAAATCCGGAGCTTGAGTACACAAGTTGGCCACTTCTCCAAACGTTTTTGCGAAGGAACCATACCGAACGTGAACCAGTCTTAACTCTGGCAATTAAATTCTGCAGTTCGAATCATACAACAACCTAAACCGAACCGTTGCACAGAATATTGCACCTTTGAATTGGTAAATTCACTCACGAGGAGATTAGCATGAAACGTCTGAAGTATCTTTTGGTATTTGCTTGTTGTATGTGCGCAACAACTTTGTTTGGAGTCAACGCCTTTGCACAGAACACGACCGAGATAGCGAAAGGAAATTGCTCCGCCTGCGAAAAGAAAATCGAAGAAGTTCTGCACTATTGCAACCAGAAGGGCGGACGATACAGCTCAGAGAACGTCACGACAGCACTGAAGGATGCCCTTTCCGCTTGCAAAATGACAGATGAATATTTTGCAAGAGGCTCAACCTTATCCGCCAAAGCTGCTCACTTCAATGCTGAAGCCTGCATAAATTGCGCAAAGTCCTGCGAATCGTTTAAAGATGACGACAAGATGAACGCCTGTGCAAACGAGTGCAGAAAGACGGCGGGTAACTGCAGCAAGCTGCAGTAATCACATTCAAGATTGTTCAAGATTGCGTGGACAGGCAACTTGAATAGACCTGGCAAAGACCCTGGCGCACGCATTTGCTGCGCACGGGGTCTCTTTTCATGCCACTACCACCGGTTGCACTAAGGAGCCGGGCATTTAGCGATCCCTTAACTAACATCCACGCGGGCCAACAGCATGCTCATGTCCCAGTCCTGAACATTAATCGATGCTATGCGCGGATTCTCCACCTAGCCGAGCTTTTTCACGCCAGCCTGGCCGTGATAGCTAGACATCTCAGCAAATGGTAGAGCTCGGATAAATCGGGGAATATGACACTAGAATGGTCGTTTTCGTCAGCCTGGTCAGTCTGATAAAAGGGAAAACGTAGTGGAGCCAGCTACCTGGTAATTGCAGCATTGCAAGCATCCACTGAGCGACGGGAATCATGCGGGAGATCTCACGAAATGTCGTTGCAAACATTTCAATGGCAAGCGCAGTTGGCACAGGCGAAAAACGCCCTCATATCAGGAGACTACACTACAGCCGAAAATTGTCTTTCGGCCGCGATTAACTTTGGACACACCGAAAACGCTCCGGAAGAAGCGGTAGCCGATATTTTTTACCACAGAGGCATCTGTTTCGAGAGTGTCTCGCGTTTTGAAGACGCAAAGCGTTCCTTCAACCAGTCTTACCACACCTTCGCCAGATGTCTGGGTCCAACCTCGAAACCAGCAGTCAAGGCTGCAAAAGCCAAATGCCTCGTTGAAGTGAAGATGGGACGAGTCGACGATGCGCGCTTACACTTCGAACACATTCTCGAGCTACTAACAGGCGAATCAGGTGAAAACAACACGGAAGTAGTTGCTCTCAAAGAGCAGATTCAGGGGTTATTTTCGCAAATCGAACCACAGGCGATACCAGGTACGGAAGTCGAAATTGAGCCTTATGTCGATGTAGATTCATGGAAGCCAGCCCGACGCACCGTGGAGCTAGAGAAGCCCCAGATGCCGGCGGAGCCCGAGAAATCGAAACTACCACCAGAAGCCCCGGCTCCAGGCTCGAAAAGAAACTCCATTCAGGCGACTTTGCCCGGTGTAATTGCCAATCGCGTGCAAGAGCTGTCCCACGGAAGTACGGCTCCGTCGGGAGCAGATACCGCATCATCACCGGTAAAGTCCGCTGATGGTACGCTCACCCCAAGGGAATCTGCCTCAGCAAAGCTGGCAGCAGCAGCCGCTGCTGCAGCCGCCGCCGGACGTATTTCTTCGACCTCCTTACCGGCTTCCACTCTACTCACTCCACCACTGACTGAAAAAACAGATCTGGCCGAGCTGCCGAAAGCGGCAGAGTTTCCTCGACCGGCCGAAGGTCCCAAAACACCGGAGCCTATATCTCAAAAAGAGCAAGAACAGTCATCCTCACACCTGGCTGCGGCTCAAAACAAAGAGAGTTCAACACAGAAATCGATTAGAAACAGCGGTAACAGTCCGGTTGTTGGCACAGAAATCCCAGATGATGAATTCGAAGAAAATCCATGGGCGCCTATCCCGGCAGAGGAGTCACTCCACGAGCCACTCCATGAGGTTCATTCATCACAGGAGCAATCCGACGCTGACATAAAAGTGCGAATCGTGCGTTCGAGTCAGGAGCCATCCGCTCCACAACGCCCTGACAGACCTAATCGACCAGCTGAAGTACACACGTTAATCGACTACAAGTTGCCACCCCACTTGAGCATAGTCAGTAAGCAAAATCAGTATCCTCCTGAACTAAATCGACGAGCAGAGCCGGCTGTTCTTCCGCCTGATCAAACCGAAAGGCGCGCAGAAAATCTCGCGACACCCGAACAGGTCGCTAAATCCAAACCTCAGGAAGAAGCCGATTCTAGACCTGTGGAAAGTCTGCGCCAAAGTCAACAAAAAAGTCAACAAAAAGATGATGAGATAAAAGCAGATGAGATAAAAGCAGAAAAAATCTCGCACCCGCCGACACCGACCTTCGCGCTGCCTGAAGCAGCTCCGGAATCAGCCAAAGAGCGGCAAAAGCAAATTGAATTTGCGATGCAAGAGTTGAATCACGAGATTGTTGCTAAGACACTTACCGACGCTAAGATAATTAAACCGCCTGTTTCTGAGGCATTGCTGCCTGATGCATCAACAGCAGGCAGTTCACAACTTCAAAATAAAGAAAGCCAGGAACCAGCTCTTCTAGCACAGCCGAAAGAAGAGCCGCCACCGACTGAACCTTCGCAACCGGCAGCAGCCCCACAAGAAAACTTAGCACCGCAAGCAATACCATCAAAAAGTAAAACAAACCAATCTCGTGCAGACAGGCGACAGAAATTCGATTTAAAAGAGACAATGGTTGACCGGCCAAAGTTCGATCCGTCCCTTTTCGATCCCACTAAATTCGATCCACCGCCCAGACCGAGCTCACCAAAAGACTCTCAGGAGTCGCTCGCTCTGCCGAGCCTGAACGAATCTAAAAAGCCGGAAGTTCTTAAAGAAGAGCGCCCCGCTCCCACTTCGCCCTCCATAGAAATACCGGCGCATCCCTCCGCTACGCCAAGCAAAATATCGGCACCGATAAACAAAGCTAATGAAAAGATAGGGATCACTGAGCAAGCGGCAGAAACCAGCAAAAACACAGTCAGTCCGCCCTTGCCCACCGTAGACCTTGAGGAGGCCAAACCTTCTTTCAGCAATAAGGTTCAAGAACCTCAAATCGATAACGACGAAGTACAAACGGTGTTCGCAGCACAAGAAGTGGCTGCGAAATTAAAACGCGCGATCAAAGAGTCTGGATCGAATAAACCTATACAACCAAAACCACTCGTCACACATCGCCAATTTATTCGCCCACTAGATGTTGATACTCTGACACACCCACGCGATCGCATCTACACTCTGATTGCTCGCGTTGTAGCAGCAATCGTTTATGGTGCTGCAGTTCTCTCATTCGTCGGCTTGGTTATAGCACCGTTTGTAATTCTTGCGAAATGGATCATCTGCGGGCTGCATCTGGGACACATCCGAGGACGTGGCATAAAAGTATCTTCAGACCAGTTCCCAGAGGTCTACGAAAGCCTGCATTATATGGCAGCATCATTGGGATTGCCTACAGCACCAGAAACTTACGTCGTGCACGAACACGGTCTGCTTAATGCGATGGCAAAACGACTGCACCGTCGAGACATCATCATTATTTATGCAGACATACTCGAGATCGCGTTCGAACTGGGAAATTCCGAGGTGGCCTTTGTCATCGCCCACGAACTTGCTCATGTCCGTTGCGGCCACGTTAAGTGGGCGTGGATCGACGCACCAGCCAGCTTGATTCCGTTTTTCGGGAACGCGCTCTCCAGAGCGCGTGAATACACATGTGACCGAATCGCGCAGGAGCTTGTGCCAGAGGGTGCTTTGATGGGGCTTGTTGCTCTAGCGGCAGGCAAAAAGCTGTACAAGCGAGTCAATCTAAAAGCTCTATACGACCAACAAGATGCTGAATGGAACTTTTGGACGTGGTTTAGCGAGATTATGTCTACACATCCAAATTTACTCAATCGCATCCATGCTCTCGGATTAAGAAATGAGCTGCAAAATGACACTGCAGGCGATGACTAGTCGCGCTCGCGCGACGGCACTTGTGCCTCCACCGTAACGCGCACCACAAGCAGTACTACTGCGGATTGCTGATGCGGTAGACGACCTTGACTCGAATTCCTTTTTCTTCGCTCTGCTGCATTGGCATTCCAATACTGAAACTTTGGCGGCTGCGCATCATCTCCATCGCTGCTGGATGAGCATCGATTCTGCGTCCGTATTCATGCAGATTGATGTAATCGAACTCGCAATCGTACACACCTTCGATTTTGACTCCCAGCACATCTGCGGCTTCGCGTGCTCTAGTGTTAGCTTGGTCTAGTGCCCGCGCGATCCATTTAGTCTTACGTTCGCAAATATCCCCGTAGCGCCAATCCAGCGAGTCGAGCGTAACATTCTTGGCGCCCGTCACAACTGCAAGAATGTCGGTAAGCTTTTCCAGGTCATTACAATCAAGTCGCAATGTGTAAGCGGCGGCAGAACTTTTCAAAACAGGTCCGGAAGCTGCCTGCAAACGAATCGATTCGAGCGATATCTTTTCTTCCGGCAAGCCAGACTGTTTGAGTGCCTCAATTAGGGTTGCGACTTCTTTGGCTTTTTTAAGCGCTGTGTCACCGGTAATAAACGAAGAACCTTTGACTGTTAGCGAAAGGGTCGCCGCTGTCGCTGCGACATTTTCAACAAAAGTCTCCCAAATAGTAAGCTGGTCTGGGTGCAACCCGCTCTGATTGTAAGCAACCGTCATCGGCATTTTGTCTCGATCGAAAAGAGCCACAGTGACCCATTATCCAAACAGTATACGTCGAATGCAACGTCTGTTGACAAGCAAGCCCTTCTCCCCGCCAATGCTCAGCTTGCTATGATAACGATGAACGATTCTTCCCACACTTGAGAAGTTGCCTTAGACTGGCCTCAGGGAAGATGAACGACCGGTAGCTCAGGCAATGAAGATGTCCGATTCCAATGCTGTTTGCAACAAATGCGTCACCTGTGGAAAAGAATATTCCAGTGACGAAATTATCTGCCCGGAAGATGGCGGGCTGTTGGTGGCTGCCAAGAAAGACCCGGCAGTCGGTACCATAATTGCCGAGAAGTATGAGATTTTGGAAGTGCTTGGCGGCGGCGGCATGGGTGTCGTTTACAAGGCGAAACACCTCCTCATGCACCGAACTGTCGCGATCAAAATGCTGCTCGAAGAGACAGTGTCTAACGAATATGCTTTGGCGCGATTTCAAAAAGAGGCTCAAGCAGCGAGCTCGCTCAATCATCCAAATATCCTGACCATTTTCGACTTCGGGATTTCAGAAAAGCGTCCATATCTGGTAATGGACTACCTCAAAGGTCAGACGCTTGCAGAAGTATTGCAAAAAGAAGACTATCTTCACTTGCAGCGGGCGCTCTCGATATACATACAGATTGCTTCGGCTCTGGCGCATGCACACCAGAACGGTGTCATACACAGAGACCTCAAACCGGCAAATATCATGCTTGTCGAATACGAGGGTCAAGGCGATTTTGTCAAAATCGTGGACTTCGGTATCGCTAAGACAATTCACGGTGGTGGTGAAGGAGCCAGCATAGAGCTCACTCAAACAGGACAGGTCTTCGGCAGCCCGCTCTACATGAGCCCAGAACAGTGTCGAGGTGGACACCTCGATGCGCGCGCAGACATTTATTCACTCGGTTGTGTGATGTACAGATCGTCAACCGGTAAGTCACCATTTGCGGGACAAGATGCTCTGGAGCTTATGTATAAGCATGTGAACGCATCGGCACCGAAATTCGCAGAGTGCTGTCCAGAACTCAAATTGCCGCAGAACTTCGAAGACGTAGTGATGAAGTGTCTTGAAAAAGAAGTAGACAATCGTTATCAAACAATGCTCGAACTGCGTAAAGACTTAGAGCGTATTGCCGGAACAAGCATCAACTCACCATTTATTTTTCCAGCAGGAGAGATAGATGCAAGTAAGACGCCGGCAATGGGCTCATTAGAACAAGACCGAGAGACTCTCAATCAAATCATCGCGCTCACCGAATCGCAAAAGCAAGCAGCATCTGAAGTAGCTGCTGCGCAGGAGAAGCGGAAGAAAGAGAAAGAAGCACTCGCCCACGGCCACATACTGAGTGCGACTGAACAAACACAAATTGCAAAATCATTGGAGTCAAAAGCAACAACTGCAAGTACAGATGCCTCGGCTGCAACAACAGGTCATGGGTCTTCAGCATCAACTTCGGCCTCAACGCCTGCACAAACGGCTTCACCCACTGCAGCTGAGATCGGCACATCCACTCAGTCGACTCGGACAAAAACGCAGTTTGAACGTTCGAAGGTTCTTCTTATAGGAGCTTTCGCTGCCTTGCTGTTGATACCAGCAGTGGCGATGATGCTCAGGCCCTCGCACAACGATAAGTCCGGTCCCAATCAACTGCCAATGGCTGTAACGTCACAGCCAGAATCTAAAGCCGGCGATGAGCTCAGAAAGGGAAGCGACGCATACAACGCAGGCAAATACGTCGATGCGAAGGACGCCTTGCAAAGGGCGATATCGCTGGCGACACTAGACAAAAACAGTACAGTTAAGTTTGAAGCATTGGCATTACTTGGGCAGATCGATGTAGCCGAAGGAAATCTAGACAGCGCCAAGAGCAGTTTCTATACAATCATTACAGCCTACAACACCGAGACAGACCCAAAGGCAAAACCGAGCGATACTCAAGCAGCCATCGCCTTCAACGGGTTAGGTGTGGTCGAGACAAATCAAGGCATCTATAAACGCGCTGGGGATCACCTCAAAAAAGCGCTCAGCTTGCGGCAAAAACTGCCTTCGAAGGATAGCGACATTCACGAAACATTGATGGCGATGGGAACCCTCGCACTCTACGAAGCGAAATACACTGAAGCGCTGAATGACTTTTCCAGTGCAAAGACAACCAGCGAACAGATAAACGGGCCAGACCACACCGACACCGCAAACATCTTGAACGATATGGGGCAGGCATATCAGTTCTTGAAAAAGTATTCCGAAGCCGATGCCTGCTACAAACAAGCGCTTGCGATCCGAAAGAAGAAGCTACAACCTAACGATCCATCGATCGCTTCCACAGAGATGTGTATGGCTGCGCTCGCTTTCCAACGACGCGACTTCGGTACTTCTGAGAAACTCTTTCAAGACGCACTTGCTATCGACACGAAGTCACTGGGAACGGACAATCTAGTAGTCGCTCAGATCTATTTCTCGCTGGGCGTTCTCTATCAACAACAAAAGAGATTCGATCAAGCCGCAGACTATTATCAAAAGGCGCTCGCAATTCGACAAGCCAAGCTTGATCCAGGCGATCAGAAAATCGCCCATACGAAAGCGCTTTTAGAGCAGGTCAAAAAGCGCTTTCGTTAGTTATTTAGTTGCTCTGCTCCATGCTTCGATCGAGGATTGAGCTATACCGGCGCAATCGTATGAGCGAAGACATTCTCGCTCATCAATGCTCGGCGTTTGTCGAGATACTCTAGGACGCAAGTCACAAAAGTGGCATGGCTCCACGTTAGCGGCGACACCGAGAGTGGATCGTTCGTATAAGGATGAACCTGCTCTGCCAGCGCACCAGATGGAAGCGCATGGTCGGCAACCCACTCGAGAATCTTGACAGCATCGCGCAAGTCCTCTTGGTGGCGAGCGTTGGCAATGTCATATTGCGCCAGCCACATGGTGCAAATGAACCACGGATTACCGGGAACATTTGCAAGATCTTGCGAGACTTGATGATAGTAGTCGTTCTCGTAGCGAGCGAGACCACCGACATCCGTCTTGATCCAAAGTTTGTCTTTGATCGCTTGCATGGTCGCTTTTACTTTTGCGTCACGCGTTTGAATTCCAGCGAAGGCGAAGCAACTATACATCGCGGCATCCACTGTCATATCGAGTTTGTAACCATCTTCGGTTCGCGTTGCCATACGGCAATAGCGATTGTCCTTTTCAGACCAAAGATGCTTGTTCATTGCATCCAGAATTTCATCTGCAGTCTCTTCATACAAGCGATGTTTTTCGAGTTCGCCAAGAGTATGCGAGAAATTGGCGGCTGCTCTCAAGCCGGCAATTACGCTCGAGACTGTGAAGAGATGCACTCCATAACGCTCTTCCCAAAGATCCCATGATGCATGAGGAAGTTTGGTCTCAGGATCACGATAGCTGACAAGAAAGTCGGCAGCATTCGAGATAAATCCTTGAAAGAGTGGCCGCATAAAAGTGACATTGCGGTTGCGCTTAAAGTGTTCCCATAGTGACCACAACACGAGGGCCGTTTCATCTTCTTGAATCGGAAGCTCCGGTTTTCCATTGCGAATCCAGGGATGCCAGCTCGACGCAAGCGACTTATCTGGATTGTATTTATGCAACAGATATCCGTCTTTAGTTATCACTTCAGAGCAGAAAGTGAAGAAGCGCTCCACCACATCCTTGTAGCCAGCGCGACTGAGCGCATGGGCAACGAGTGCGCCATCGCGTGGCCACATATATGAATACGTGTCGCGCGCAAACGAGGCAATATCATGGTCATTGGCAGCGATAATTGCGCCGTCCCCATCGATCTGAGTGCTGATGATAAGAAGACTGCGCTTAAATAGATCAACTATTTTTTGAGGCAAATTGAGAAAATCGATATGAACAGGGTTGACCCACAACCGCCAATAATTCTGATTACGCGGTACAAAGTAATCGGGACCTTTGGATTTCACTACATCGTTTAAACGAGTGACACCATCATAGTTCGTACTGAAGCATACCCATGCGTGCGCAACTTCGGTGCCATTTGCAGGCACCGTCAAGTTAAGACCGATAGTAGAATCCACAGAGCCCTGAGCGATTCCGTTGCATCCCAAGGTTCCATCTTCAGAGTCTTTCCAGGTGCCTTCTGCACCGTTCACTTCCTTGTTGCCGGTAGACCACTGATGGATGCCGAACTTGTTCGGGGTAGCACCATTCATTAAGAACCAGCGCTCTTTCTTGTAGTGGATAACGCCTTCCATCTTCGGATCGTAATAAGCAGTATCGCCAACTTCCGATTCATAAGCGTGGAAATCGTGGTGGAAGAAGAGCCTTACATCGCGCTGCTTGTTGCTCAAATCTTTGACATGGATCTCACGCATAAATATGTCGTAGTGATAATCGACGAGATCGTTCATGTGAATCTCAAGCTTCAAATCAGAATGCGTGAGATAGACGTCTGTAACGTTCGACTCTTTCGAGTAATGTCTTTTGATGTCCCAGCCCTCACCGACCCAGGCAAACTTTCCATCAGCCCAAACGCCAAACTGACTGACGTGTCCAATCGTTTGGTTCTCTTGTCCGACGTGTGGGTAGTAGATGTCGCGAAGCTTGTACTCCTTGTCGAAATTTATCAAAACCTTGCCATTGCCTACTGGTAAATCTCTGGGCATGAATTATGTCCTCTGGTGGTGAGTACAGACCGATTGCGATTGAGCTCTCATTGAGAGCTATGCCAAGCCGAACACGAGTCGAAACCTACTGTGTAGCGAGACTAAGGTTAAGGTAAGACTAAGACGCAGAAGTCAATCGCGCGAACTATCAACGCGAACTATCAAAAGGAAGAAGCCCGGATTACTCCAGGCTTCCTCTATTACTTCTTGTATTACTTCTTGAAGCAGTCAAACTACTTGGTGAAGGTCATCAAGCAGCTATCGCCTTCGAATTTGATTTCGGCGGTAATACCGAACTCTTTGGCGAGGTTCTGAGTGCAAGTTTGGAACTGAGCACCCATCTTCTCTTCTTGCTGGGCGTCCATTTTGCCAGTCTTCTTGATGGCGTTCCACATTCCGCAAGCGTTGTATTGCATGTGAGCGGTCTTTTCATCGCCCCAGATTTCGATCTTGCTGCCGAACATGTTGGCTTCGAATTCAGCCATGTGCTTGACCAGGTCCATCGGGGTCTTTACGCCGAGCTGTTTGTAGTGCTCAACTTTGTTGTGCATCATAGCGGCTTGGAATTCTTTGGTCAGCTCCTCGCCGTGCTTGCTGAGGATACCCATGGTGGTCATCATGTTCATAGCCATAACGCGGCCGAACTCTTCTTGCAATTTGGCAGTGTTCCATTTTGCTTCAACAGTCTGTTTGGACAAAGTAGCTGTAGTCATTTGAATAACCCCTTCCTAGTACCGGACACGAGACAAATTGTACGGCCACCCGGTCAGTGATTAGCCAGCATTAAGACTTGCTTCACCCTTCACCTTGGCATGCCAAACCATCGTTACTTACAGGGTTCTGCTAGAGATTATCGTAGCTGTAAACAACTATTTCGCGGTAGAACGCTGCCTGCATCAGCATTTCAAGACAGACTAAGTTTTCCAGCGCAAAACACTCTCAACGACTGGATTCTTGAACGCTCTACCGGCAATATGTGCTTCAGCCCACTCTTTCTTCAATTGGAAATACCATTTTCCAGGCGTTCCGGCATCAGGAATCGTCATCACCATCGGAGTTTTGTACTTCAGAGCAACTTCCTGCATTTCCGCTATGTCGCGATCTTGCCCAAGGAATTCGTGCACAAAGTAGTTCACTATCGGTCTAACTAAAGAAGCAAAACCCGGCACCGTCCAGTAGGTAGTATGGGTGAGCTCGGTATGAGTGTCATCAATCGGTGTCAGACACGAAATTCCAGAGATCAAAGTGCGACCGCGAAATATCACTTGTTCAATACGGCACCCCGGCAATCTAAAGCCAATCTCCGTCTCGAAGTTGTCACCAAAAAACTTGAATATCGGTGCATTTTTGGAAGGACGGTGACGCACCATTGTCCAGCCGTTGCCGTCCGGCTTGTAGCGCTTCTCTTTTAAATAGACCGTTTTTGTCGACCGCCACCACCATGACTTATGAACATATGGAACGTGCGCTGGATCGATCAAGGCGGCCGCAGCATAGTCAATGTGCGTGGGTAGCAATAGAGTAGTGGTTGTTTTGTTCCAGGACAATCCATCCAACCCTGGCGCCTGGGGAGGCGGCGGCAGATTCTCCTTTTTGTCACCGAAGAAAACAAAGACACTGCCCTGCGATTCTACACATGGATAGGATTTTGTTTTGATGCTGCAAACATTGAAGTTCTGTCCATCAACCAGCGACGGAATCTCAGTGCAGACGCCGTTGGTATCGAAGAGCCATCCGTGAAAGCGACACTTCAAGCTTTCACCGTCGAACGAGCCGTTGCTGAACGGCACGCCCTGGTGCGGGCAGATATCACGCACGGCAAAGACTTTTCCATGCTTATCACGGCCGACCAAAACGGGCTCGTTCAGCATCACTTTCGCGACAGTCTGTCCGCGTTTCAGTGACTCACCAGGAACCGCGTAGTACCAGATATTTTTCAACAACCAGGTTCCGACTCCGCTGGCTACCGGCATCTCATTCGACGCCTCTTTTGAGGCAGAAGCCGCAGAGGTTGCGGACTCAGCTGTCACTCCAGGCGCGGCATAAACACTCATAACTTCCTTTTGTCCTCAACTTACCAATGAGAGCAGAACCGGGAAATAACCGCTTCCCAGGCTAGGCTCATGGTTTCCAATAGTAAGTCGGGCAGGACTGAGAGTCAACTTTTATAGCGCCAACCTTTGCAAACCGAATTGAACAAAATTCCACCCCCCACTGCGTTTTATGCCGACTGCGCTTATCGTGTAAAGCTCGCCTGCGCCTGCACAGCAAACGTTAATTTGCACTCAGACGTTATGAGCTGAGAACCAGCTCATAACTTACTATCGAGCCTTAGTTCAACGCCCTATTCATATCCTTGATTTCGAGTTCAATGTCGTGCAAGTCACGAAAATCGTTTTGCAACTGTGAATCTAAACGTCCGAGCGCACGTGCTGATTCATCAGAGTTGTCTCGTCTGAGTATATTGATCTGATGCTGTAGATCATCGGCATCCTTCCAAATCGCATCGTATCGCGCCATCAAATGACTGCGCTCAACTTGAATCGCCTGATATGTGTCATTGTTACAGGCAGCCATTGCGGAAGGTCCACTCACCATAACGATCGATGCAGCGACCATAGCGTACGTTTGCAGCAACTCACGATACCGTTTGGCAAAGCCTGGCGGCATCACGTTTCTAAGGCGAGCAGCAAGGACATCCAGATGGGTATGCCATATCGCCATGAACTCATGCAGTCGTTGCTGTGGCAGACGGGTATGGGTAACGGAAATAAGTGTCTGGTCGCCTGCACTACTCAATTCGATCGAGACTTTCGAATCAGTCTCATTGCGAGTGTCTATCCAGGAGAAAGCTAGTGCTTTGTTTGGCTCAAAAACACTGATCAATCCGCGGATCTTCAAACCATTTTCATCACGGTCTGGAATATCTTCCTGCTGAAAGTGCAAGTCTACGCGGCCACCAACGCGCCCCTCTACCGTTCCGACCGCAAACCAGGACGAGAGAAAATCAGATTGAGTCAAATACTGCCAAACACGTTCAACTGATGCCGGCATTACACGCTCAAAGCGAACGGTTTGATCATCGACGATTTTGCCGAGATTGGCATCGTATGTCAGAAGCTGATGTTGCGGCGTCGGTTGAGAAACGGCTCGGGATGGCTGATTTGGAACAACCTCCACAATCGTTTTTTGTGCTGCCATTAAACGATTTGAACTCTCTATCAAAAGTTGATGTGATTCAGTCAGTTTTTTCGAACTCTCGATCATCATCTTTTGAGCGAACTCTGTCGTTTCCTTGAGTTCAGTGAAATTTCCTCCAAGAGTGGAAACCGCATGTTCGAGTTGCTGAATGCGAGCCTCCATCAGATTTTCCGTACCGCCTTTTGCCACCTTCGCTTTGTCGATATACGCCATAAAAGGCTTCTTCAGCACGATGGCGATCATACAAACCCAAAAGCCACCAACAAACAAAATTCCTTCCATAAAGAAAGTACTCCTGCACTCACCCCGAGCCACACGCCATGTAGCTCAATTGTAGAGAGATGGTTGTCAGCGGCAACTCAACTTTAGCTAATATGCAAAATGCAGTGGGAAGGGTCCCCTAACCCAATGATTTCTCGATGTTTTTTGTGCTTACGCCAACTTAATACTGAGCAAAACTATCGTTTTAGGACAACAGATCTGGCTCTTCTTCGTGCTCACGTTGGTAAACAGTCCAGCTGCCAGTAATTAACTGCACCGGTTTCTCTTTTTCTTTCTCCGGATTCATTAGTTTGATCAAGGCATCGTAGCTAGACTGCGATTTCTTGGTCTCAACATGGTCGTCACCGAGAATTCGCTTGCGAATCTCAAGAGACTTCTTATACATGGGTTCTGCCGCCGCATGTTTATGCTGCACATGATACAGAGTGGCCAGGTTGTAATACCAGGTGGCAACAACTGGATACTCTTCTCCGAAGTGCTTAGCATAAGCACTCAAGACGCCTTGAATCAAAAATTCCGCATCATTGTATTTACCTTGCGCATAGTAGCAGTGAGCAAGTTCGCCGGCGGCTGTAATAGTGGAGATATCATCAGGTCCAGACTGTTCAGTGCGATAACGCAGCATCTGTGAGAGGATCGGCTCGACCTCTGAGAAACGACCAGCTGCCAGGAGTAACTGTGAATATTTCTCTGCCGCTTGTCCCCAATACGATTTGTCAAACTCTAGCTGCGAAGCTTCTTTAAAGAGCGTGCCCCAAAGGCTAGTTGCTTTATCAAGATTGCCGCTCTTTGTTTCATTCTCAGCTTGCTTGCGCATTTGCTCCCAACGGAGCTGCCGTACGCTGGTGGTGCTAGTGCCTTGAGTCTTGTTGGCTCGTTTAGCTTTAACAGCCGACGTTACAAATGTCTGAAGATCTATCTGTTCATCGCTACCATCAGCAGTGGCAATACCAGAGGTCATTTTGATCGTTTCAGTAGCACTAGATCCCTCATCAAAAGAGTCGGACACGAACTTATGGAAGAGTTCCACAAATTCGCGGGAATCAGATTCCCCTTTCAACGGAAGCAGCATGGCAAATTCGAAATCGCCGTAGTGTCCGATTGCATCATAGGAGGCGGCAATCGAACGAAAGAGATTTGCTACTTTTTGCAATTTCTCGTTGGACATCGCTTCGTTCTTATGCCAAATCTCAAAGATTACCAGCGCCAAGGGAACACCGGAGTCGACATAGCGGTCCAACTCCCGCTGCAAGAAGAGCATAAACAGAGGAAAACTCAAGAAACCAGTTTCGTAGCGAGCCAATTCGCGTTCGGCTTTGGTGACGAGGCTGGGATCGATAACTCTCTCTTTATCCTCAGTCTTTTTCTGTCCTTGCTCCTCACCCTCTGTACTAATGAGATTGCAAGAGAGCAAATTGAATAACACAGGCACCCACTGAGGTTTAAGCAAATTCAAACGACCTAGAATGTCGCCAATCTTAGCCTTGCCATCAAGTGCATCATATAAAGTGCGTTGAAGTTTTGTATCCATCGGCATGCCGGCAGATAGTTTCTCTGAAAACTCGTCATCAGACAAAGCGCCGAAGTTTTGGTGTAGAACAGAGTTTGCATCAATTTTTGCCGCTTGCAGATAGACGTTGTAGTCTTTCAGACAGGCGCCTTCCAAAAGCAAAACCTCGAGCTTTCGCTTGATGCTGCGCTCAGATGTTTTGCGTTCGGGATTAAAACAGAAGCTGCCGTTGTTCCAAATCAGCGCGCTAAGCAAGACCGGATCGCCTGTGATCGGCTTTTCGTCTGCAGTGTTCAACATCTTCATCTGGCAGGCATGGACAGGCAGCCCGTCTTCGAAAAATATTTCGATGCCTTCCAACGTGTCTTGCAGGTCGAGTCGACCAGTCATTTTGCATATACTTATAGACTGCAAAATACCTGTTAGCTCGACCTTGTTCAGCTCTCCGGACAAAGTCACATCGCCAGACTTGCGGGATGGACTGACCTGTGTGGGCAAGGTGTTTTTAGTCAATTTAAGGGCGTTAAAACGACCAGTTCGTTTGGGCATTTCGGCGGCGGGCAAGACCGCCGCTGCTTTTTCAGCAAGAGGTACTGGCTCAGACTCAGGATTCTGCGCTTTCACCGCCTCAGCAAGCAACTCGGTGATCAAGCCGATGTCGCGGGTGAAATGAGTCCAGAGAGGCTTCTTCTCTTGTTTGCCGAACTCCGCTTTGGTGTATTCGCCAAAGGTCCACTTGCATTGAGTTTCACCGAGATGCGCTTCTTTCCGTGCGGCGCGAGCAAAGATCTGTTGTTCGATAACCAGGACTTCGCAAAATAATGGACGTTCCCCTACCGGCCAGTTGACCGTAAAGGGCTGGCCGACATTCTTTTCGGCATGCCTGAGCATTTGCAGGAGAATCTGATGAGTGGGAGGAGTGGTCAGTGTCGTGGTCTGATGTGATGGCCACTGCCCAGAAAGTCGATTCACGATGCCGCTCTCCTTTCGCCAAAACCCCGAACTACGCAGCCAAGCCCAAAGCTGGCGCAGTGCTAGAGTTACCACCAAAACCTGCTGACCTAGCGAAATGAACCCGTTTTCGCTTTATCGGTCGATCGATTACACGATCAACGATAGGTTCTGGTTCCCCAATCGCTATATGCCACACTGCCGGTAAAAACATACACGCTATCGCCCCCCAGAACGTCTGAGAACTTCGCTCAATATCCCCTGTAATCGAAGCCAAATGCGACAAATGAAATTTCTGTGTCCGATCTTGCGTAGAAAATTCAACATCTGGTCCCGCTCCGCAATTTCGATTCTTTTCAGCCTTTGAGTTTTTCTCTGCGAGCAAAACTCTCTCATCCGCCTGTTCCAGGCATGTTCCAACTGCAGTTGTTGTTCTCTTGATGGCATATATGGTGCCTCCCCTCGCACCTTTTCCAATCTACAGAGAGAGAGAGAGGCACACATCAAGCTGTACAGGTATACCTCAAACGGGGGCGCAAACTACCGAAAAACCCACCAAATCAGGCTTTTCGTTTGTCACGCGCAGCTTGTGCTCAGCAATTTAGTTATTTATTCAGATTTGAGATGCTCAAATGCTCACGTTTTTAGTGAGCTTTTTGTCCACTCGTGTAACCTGCTTATATCTGAGTTGCTCTCGTCCGTATTCAGCGGGCGTGAGTTAAAGGCATTGAGCAGCAGTTCTGGCTTAGCCACTTATTCCTGGTTGCACTGGCTCATAGGTTTGACTCCAGGAAGTGCCGGTAACAATGGCGTAGTCAGAGCCAGGTGTACCGTTGAAAGAATTGAAATCATAGTTAGCAAGCCAATCGCCAGCCTTCCCCGACATGCTGCCCCAAGGCGTCTTGATTGTTATCGGACCTTTTAGCTGCACCATGCGAACAGGAGCTCCACCAGTCTTCGTCCCAGCAACAAACTCAAGCTGCTGCAAATCCTCTGGCGTCGCCTGATACGACTTCAAGATAGTCTTGTCGACTACAGGCCATTGATTGACGATACCGTCTTCCATTACTGGCTGCCCGTCAGCGTCGAGTCTTATCGCTAGCCACTGACCAGGCTTGACCGGCTCTCCGGCGCGGTTTTCCAGTGTCTGTACGAAACCAGGCTCAGTCACTTTTTTGAACATAACGTTGTAGGACTGTTTTTGAGCAGTAACGATCGCGTCATCGTTGGCTGCATTATTGAAAATCTGTTGGTTTTGCCTGATTGAAGCCTGTAATTCAGCTTCTTCAGGGGTCAATGATTTAGCAGCATCGACTGTTGGGTCAGCCTTGGCTGGCGGTTGATCACTGGTCGTTGGTCCCTCGAGCCTCGCGGAAGCAGGAGCTGCAGGCGCATCCGAACTCGGCGGTGGCTCAGATGCCGATGGGGGAGCTTTTGCAATCGGCACATCATCAGCGCCGACAGGGGTTGACGGTGTCAAATCACCTTGCGGTATGGGCAAAAGCGTTCCGTCATCGCCGCTATCCGGACTCGGCAAAGCAGCTACAATCGCATGCGAATGATCCATTGGAAGGCCGCTTACAGCATGTGCATGCGAGGCATCGGGGATATTTCCGGAACTACCAGCGATCGTTCCTTGATTAACGTGGGCATGGTGAGCAGTTCCCGGGGGATCTTCTGCATCCGCCGTGCCACCGGTTGTAGTATCACTTACTTCGTCGAGCACGGGCGCCTCAGCCGGTGCCGGAGCTCTAAAAGCAGCTTTTATTGCACTACCCGTATAGCCACCGGCTATGCCGCCGGCGACGCCTGCGGTCACATCAAGGGCTCCAGCACCAAGACCTTGCAAATCCTGCGCAGCGCTTGCCAGCTCTTTTTGTGAATACTGGCCAGGATCGTTTTCGACCTTAGCATCGTGTACCCAACCAGGAATGTGCACAGCGAGTTCATAGCCGGCATAAGCAGCACCGGCAAGACCAATCCCTATGGCGACTTCGGGAGCAACCAGGGCTGCTGCGGTGCCAACAGCAAAACCGACCGCCGCACTTTCAACCAGATGAAGCGGATGTTCTGTCAACTCATTCCAGGCGCCCTTAGCGATTTCGGAGCCTACATTTTCGAGTCCTTGAAGCCAGGAAGTCTTCTGCCCAGTCGGTTGGAAGATATCGGTGTCATTTGCCGCCGTGACACTCACTTGCTTGCCACCTTGCGTGGCGAGTAAATGATTGTCCGAATCGACACCTGTTAATTCAAGACCGGTCAAGATGCCCTTGGCGTGCAGCTTATCGCTCATGGTCTTAATGTCGGCTTTAAGCCGAGCAGGATCGTGGTCTTGCTTTTGCAACTGCAGAACCGCGCTATAGATATCAGTCATGTCGTGACTACCGGCGGCATGCTTGTCGCCTGCTTTGTCCACTGCACTTTGGATTGTTTTGTCTTGCGTCATCGCCTTTCCCCCAGCAAACGAGCAACGACTGCTTATACACAGCCGGGAGATTATTTGGACAGGCCTATGCATATCCTGTTGGCAAAGTCTTGGCTGAGAAACTTGCCACCAAGCGGTCGTCCCAAATTCGGTCAAAACTGACGCACAAAAACTAGACAAACAAAAAGCCCCGAGCTATTAACTCGAGGCTTTTATAACTCCTGGCGCTGGGCTATCTTTCCGGGCAGTCTCCCGCCAAGTATTGTCGCTGCTGACCGTCTTTACCGTCGTGTTCGGGATGGGAACGGGTGTGTTCCGGTCGCATGAGCACCAAGAAACTTTAGGGTCATGGGCACCATAAGTGGTGCGCCATTTTTCTGGTGGTTCGAGACAAACAAACTATTTGTATTGCTCGAGGTTTTTCCAGTTCCCTGGAAACTACATATTGAGGGCGAACTTGCTACGTTCTTATTATCGTATTTGCTTTGGGAGTTGCTTCAGACCTGATAAATCAGGGGAAGCGGCTCTTGCCAATAATTAATTGGAAAAGCCCTCGGACGATTAGTAACGCTCAGCTACGCGCTTAGTCGGCGCTTCTACCTGCGTCCTATCAACCAGGTGGTCTTCCTGGGTCCTTACTACCTTAGCGGTATGGGATATCTCATCTTAGGGTGGGCTTCGTACTTATATGCTTTCAGCACTTATCCTCTCCAAACACAGCTACCGAGCGTTTACCACTGGCGTGATAACTCGTATACTGGCGGTTTGTCCGTCCTGGTCCTCTCGTACTAGGGACGGCTCCCTTCAAATATCCTACGGGCATGCCGGATATGGACCGAACTGTCTCACGACGTTCTGAACCCAGCTCACGTACCGCTTTAATGGGCGAACAGCCCAACCCTTGGAACGTACTACCGCTCCAGGATGCGATGAGCCGACATCGAGGTGCCA
>DATNPX010000023.1:0-40869 GCA_036702975.1 Oculatellaceae cyanobacterium | reverse complement strand
CGTAGAACATGGTGTCGGCATTTAGTGCCACCACCCACGCCACCTCTTTGGCATCGGTGGAGTATTCGAACTGATGCCCGTAGCTCGCCGCTACTGCGGTCAGTTCATCGTAGACATGTGCCGGTATCTTGCGTCCGTCGTAGGGCAGGCGCGAGGTGCGCCGGTCGAAGATCAACTGGCGGTCCAGCGGTTCCTTCGCGCCGATGCCGCGCGGCACCAGCCGAAGACTCGCGTACCGCTGTGGTCCATGCTTGGTCGAGTCCAGGAATTTCGTTTCGAATTGAACAGCGACCTTGAGTTCAAGCGGCGCTGCCGCGATGTCCAGAGTTTCGAGCAAGATGCCGAAGCCGCAGGCCATGAAGCTTCCCGTCGGATTGGTGCCCGGCAGGAGCCGATTGGGATCGTAGAACAGCGTGCATTCGCTTTCCGATTCGAGCTTGAACAGCCACGGTTGCATGTTGTGCGGTGATGGTGCCCAACGTGCATAACGCAGCAGTTCGAGCCAGATTGAGTCATTCATTCTGACCTCCTCATTTGGTTGCAGGGTAAATTCGACTGACTCCCGTCTCGGAGAGCAAGCCATTAAGCTTTTTGATTCACAGGCTTTTAGCTAGTAAGAATTTCAAACTCCGAGACGAGAAATAAAGTGACTATTTCTCCTAGCAACTTCTTTCAAAGAAATTCCAACCGGACAGTTGCTTGAATCGTTCAAACAGTGCGGGTCCGCCGTGATAGGGACTTTATATCCGAGAAATAATCTTGCAAAGAAGCTCACGCGCCTGTGCTAGCTGTGCGAACTCGCGAGCAATTTTTCGATTGTCAAGCGACACTATTGGCGGTGGCATTAAGTTTCTTTGCTGCAATGCTGAAACCGAAAAGTTCCTAACTGTATGGTTTTCAAGCGAATCGATATCGGTCTTTTGCTTTGCGGTAAAGTTATTAATGTGCTGATGCAAACAAAAAATTTCTTTTTGGTACGCAGGTTTAGAGCTTTGTTAGAACCTGTTATCATGTTTCATCGCGCTAATTAAACGATTGTGGCGCCAGACAAATGTGGAGAAAAGCCATGCTGAAGTCCGAAGCAGAGCACATCATTCGCGCAGCCATCGAAGAGACCGATGCACAATTTACAGAAGAGCAGGTGCAAGCTCTGTGCGTAATTATCAACAAGATCGCCTTGCGCACAGTTGAAGAAGCTTTCGCCAACTGGCGTCCGTCTGGTGGTGGTAAAGGTGGCTTCTACGCTTAGTCTGCGGAAATTCAGTTACTAAAGACTCCAAGAAGTGCTCGTATAACGAGGCGAGGATAGGTCATGCCAAAAACAGATGCGGTGGTGAAGCGTGCGCGTGAGCTGCAGCCGGATATCGTAGAAATGCGTCGCCACTTGCATCAACATCCGGAACTTAGTTTTTACGAGTTTGAGACGGCGAAACTAGCTGCCGAGCAATTGGAAAAACTGAGCTACACCGTCAAACGTCAGATTGGCAAAACAGGCGTTATCGGTGATCTTGGTAAAGGTGCAGGACCTCGAGTGGCTATCCGTGCGGATATGGATGGACTGCCGATTGATGAAAAGAGCGAGACATCTTACCGGTCAAAGACACCAAATGTGATGCATGCATGTGGTCATGACGCGCATGTCTCTTGTGCCATAGCTGCAGCGAACATACTGACTAAGGAGCTGCAGGACCTTCCCGGCGGCATCCGTATGCTCATGCAGCCAGCGGAAGAAGGTGGCGATGATGAGGGCATTTCCGGTGCTCCGCGTATGATTGAAGACAATGCCATGGATGGAGTTTCGGCTGTTATTGGTCTTCACATGGATGGCAGTTTGCCGGCTGGAAAGATAGGAATTGCTGCCGGCCCTGTCATGGCTGCAGTAGATTCGTTTGAGGTAACGATCAATGGAAAAGGCGGTCATGGAGCCTTTCCGGACACGTGTGTGGATGCTGTAGTTGTCGGTTCGGCTGTTGTTCAGGCGATTCAGAATATTGTCTCGAGGCGCATTTCGCCAGTCGATCCTGCGGTTATTACCATCGGATCATTTCAAAGTTCTAGCGTGCGCGGCAACGTGATCTCCGATGAAGTGAAACTGTTAGGAACGTTTCGCACGTTCGACAGCGATGTCCGCAAGCTTATCAAAGAGGAATTGGAGAAGGCTTGCTCAATCTCTAAAGTTCTCGGAGGTGACTACACCATCTCCTACGATGTCGGTTATCCACCGACGGTGAATCATCCGAAAGTTGTTGAAGTTATGCGCGAAGTGGCCGAAGAGATTATCGGTAAAGAGAATGTCATTGCCATGAAACCCAAGACTTGGAGTGAAGACTTCTCCTATTTCGCGAACATGGTGCCTGGTGCATTTATGTTTCTTGGCGGCAAAAGCGCCAAGGCGAACTTTGATCCCGGGTTCTTCCCTCACCACACAGCCACTTTCGATATCGACGAATCGGGTCTGTGGATCGGTTCAGCCATCCTTGCAGAGAGTGCTACACGCTTAATTACGAAGCTCGCAAAAGAAGAGATTTAAACTAAGCTCGTTAAGGCGAGTTCTTCGAAATCACCTAAATAGTTCGGCGTAGTTCGGTGGCAAAATGTTTTTTGTGTCGACAAGGTTGTCACATCTTTGCCACGGATGCCAGAATAGACTCTGTCCACCTCAAGCTTCCGCCCAAGCATCAGATATGCGAAAAGCAAACGAGGGAAATGTTGAACCGGGGAGGGACTAAACATGGGACAGCAAGCAGAAGTATCGCATCCGACCGTACTTTCTGAGCGTGAACAGATGTACAAAGCCGTAGACACTTTTGCGCATGGCACTGGTCCAATTTTGAGCAAGAACGATCAACGTATTGCTCTGGGTGCTAAACCCGGTAATTCCGAGCACCTTCCATCGAACGAGTCTTTGCTCGAACAGCTGCGCACAAATGCCAAACACTACGAAGATGTGGTGGCTCCCGCAAGTTTGAAGGGGAAGGATAGCCCAAGTCAATACAGCGAATACAGCAGAGCTGTAGAGGAGATCGATTCCCACACCAGAGGTATTCTTTCCGAGATGGATCAGGTTCGCAGTTATTCAGCGCAGCAACTGAGAGACATTGGTGATTTGGCTAACGCTGGGTATGATCCGAAAAAGCTTCATGATGTAATGCAGCGTTTCGCAAATGCTGATTACTTCACGAGTCTCGAACCGGGTTTACAGCTTGAATTACAGCGTAGAGGTCGTGATCCGCTAGACATTGGTACCTCCTGGCACAGAAACGAACACGATGAGCGCGTTCCGACCCTGGAAGCTACTTCACGTAGCGGGAAGGTCTTGAACATTGAAGGAAAACCAGAGAAAAGCTAGTGTCTGAAAGAGTGACTGAAAAAATATATTTTCGGTAAGTGATTGAAAATTGAAATTGAAAAAATGAAAAGACGAAGCGTGGAGGGAGCCAGCCAGCTCCTCCACGCTCAATGCTGGTGAGAATACCTGAAACCGCTGGCTCTGCGGTTTTAGGTATTCCCAAGCATTTAGGTATTCCCAAGCATTAGGACTAGTCCTGTATGTGGACGACGCGGTCAATCCATTTGGGCTGGGCGCCGGGCTTGTATGCGTTGATCCGTCCGGTCTGTGCATCGACAACTAGAATCTTGTCGGTGTACTCGCCTGCCGCCATCCGCTTGAACTTATCGAAGTTGATGGTGAAATACGGATGCCCGGAATCGTCGATGATAAGCGTCGGATTGCCCAGCGTACCGTGACTATAGCCGTTGTCGTAGACATGGCGCTTGAGGTTCTTGTCCAACCCGGCGCTTGGGAGGTAAGACAGCTGATACTGAGCGCCGATCTTGAGTTGAGCGGCTGCTTTCAGGTTCGACGCATCGACCATTATGTATCCAGGACTTGCAGGAGCATAAGTGGTGCCCATGATGCCGGTCTGGCTGTTGCTGTCCAGATACTCCAAAGCAACTACATAGTAGTCGTGATGATTTATCACCAACGGCACCATGTGATCCGGCTCGATAAAGAAGACCTTGGACAGTATGGGGAACTGGTCGAGTGCTTGTTTCGCCTGCATGAAGGCGTCAGCGCTTTTTACGTACCAAAAACTGTCTGGGTGCGTGGAGAGCTGATTGTCGGCAGAGTCCGCCACCATGGTTGCGAAGTCGTTCGGAGCGATAGGGTCCTTGCCCCAGGAGTCCGAAATGTTTATGAACAGCCCGAAGACGAAAACGAGCATGTTTACCCCCACGATCGGTCCATATGCGAGGAGCCGCTTGGCCGAGGTGCCCTTCGGTTCTTTGGCAAAAGGCTCTTTGATCGAGGCAATCGTGTGCACGAAAAAGGAGGCGCACAGACCAGCGGCGCAGTCCATGAACATAATCCAGTCGTAGCCACCGAGATAGCCGGTAAGAGGCGGCAGTGACTGGTGCTGAAACAGCACAGTGCAGCTGAGACTGCTGCAGAAGGTGAGAAGCATCGTCCAGATGGATTGCTGCTTTGAGGCTCCGACGAACTTTGCGCATGCGCCGAAGGTGGCAGCTGTGACAAGCGCAGCTGCTAGCAAGATGATGTACATTTACGTTTGGTCCTTCCAGTTGTTGATTCCATTGCCAGTGGTATGTACGCGTCGCATTCCTCGCCTTTCGCACAAAGGAAAGTACACACTGCCTGAACATTTCGTTGTAGTGAATCAACCGAGCTTTGATCAGTTGCATACTGGAATATGCAGCTGTGCTTGGCAAGTGCATGTGGACTGTTTCTTTGTGAGGTGTTACTCGAAGGTGATGCAAGTTGGCGACACCAGGTTCCTACCACATTGCAACAGGCTGAAATCGCTGATTTTATGCGTTTGTTAAGTTCTAAATCGCCAATTTGCCAGCGATTTCTTTTTCTACATCCTTGGCCGGATGAGTGCTAACCATGCGAGATTGCGCAAGCCTTTGCATTGAGGTGATGCAGACTAATGAAGGAACATTGCTTTCGCGATCTTAGGAGATCTACATATTGAAGATGGGTCATGTGTCTGTGTTGATCGTAAGATGCTGAAAAGAACTTTTTTTCGGCAAATGCTAAAAATGGCGAAAATACTAGGATGGAGTACACCGAATACTTTCAAAAAGAAGAAAGAAGGCGGCTGGTTGTTCCGTTTTTTATGTGGGGCTGTTAGTAACTTGCGAATTAGCACGCTTCTGGGGACGAACCGTCCATGCCGAAATCATAAGCATTAAGAGCCACACTGTGACCACCCAGCTGAGATACCTAGGGGGATCGGGAAGCATGAACAGCAAAAAGAACTGGGTCCAAGTTGCAATCGGAAATGTCAGCCACAAGAAAGACCAAAAGTGTTTGGCGGAGGTGTTTGTCTGCCACGGCTGCTCTTCTAAGCTATCTGTATCTATGAGAGGCGGGATCATGATCGGTGCCACGGATAAAAGAACGCAATCATAGAAGTGTCCATGCAGGCTGAACAGTAGTTGCCACACAATGGTCAAGGCAGTGAGCCAGCGCAAATGAGCGATTCCTGCCGATGCATGCTTTTTCCAGAGGAACAAGAGGAAAGCTGCTCCAACAGCGGAGAGCGCTAAAAGTATTTTGAATGCCAATTTGTCGCCCAGTGTATATTCGAGCACTCCTCGCAAGGATACCATCTCAAGTCCCTTGACTCCATATGAGGTGCCGTACTCTTCGAGTTTAAGCAGGTGAAGCGGGTAATTTATGATGTTTTCAAAGCCCATGTTTAGCCCCGCAAGGAACAGCATAGCCACGACAGTACATACTGCCAGAAAGATGGCGCGCCAGTTTGCAGTGGCCAAAAGCGGCAAACCTGCTGCTGGAGAATATTGAATTTTGAGAGTTGTCAGTGCGGCAGCTATGCCGGTCGCGGGCTGATTCCGTTTTAGTAAAGCCCAATAAAATAGGCATAAAATACCCAGAATGAGGAACGAAGATTGCCCTGTGCGCAAGGTTACGAACGCGGAACCCGTAGCCAGTGAGACGATAATCAAAGCCGCAGTAGCTTTTTTACTTAGTTTGTTTGCCCGACCCAGTAAAGTCATGCCCACTATTGCGCACGTCAGTGTAAACGTGTTCCAGCACAAAATCGCAGCCGGCATCGGTAGCATCGCCAGTGGTGCCATCATAACGAAGACGAAAGGCACGTACTGGATGTATGGAGGGCGATCATTTGGAAATGGCGATAGTTTATTTATCCATTTAAGTTGTACAGCCGGATCGTATGGCTTTGTGCGGTCTTCGCTCAGAGCGATTTTTCCCGTCTCATAAAAGCACACGAAGTCGCAGTGCAGATTCTGTTCTTTAAACCTCTCGAAAAAAATGGCTCCGGAACTGGCTAGTTGTACGATAAACGCGCCGTAAGTAATGAACCACATCAGAAAGAATGATACGTAAGCAAATACCAGAAGGTTTTTGGCTTTACTAAATTTAGCGGACGACAATGTAGAGAGCCCCAGACGACGTAAGGCCAATAGCATAGCACTCGCGTGAAAAGATGTAGTGACAGGCTCAAGAGGGCTGTGCGAACATTCTTGCTCGGTAAAGTTTAGTGTGACGGGTATGTGTGACTGAGCAATGATCAAAGTTGACCGGAGTGAATGATATATTCTGCAAAATGAGCAAAAAAAAAGCGCGAACGGGTTAATTGTCCCCTTCACGCTTGAATGCTTATGAGAATACATGAGACGGTGCGACCACCTGAAAGTCCCATTTGATGCGTATGTTAAGTTCAAAAACCTTGGGGTTTTTTTTCATGCCGTCTTGACCGGACCAGTGCTAACGGCGCGAGATCGTGCCACCCGTTGCGTTCACGCGAAGTCTTCTAATGAAGGAACATTGCGTTTGCGATCTTTGAAGACCACATGTGGAGCCGGTTTTTGTTGACAGTAGTTCGCGGACGTGGCGAGGTTTGAACTGACAAAAAGTGGCTGAAATGACCAAAAAGAGGCGGAAATGACCAAAAGAACAAGAAAATGGGCTGAAGACCTGGCGTTCTCACTTTGCAGGAGTTTAACGCCAGGCGCTTCAAGCGTAAAAAATTCAGACGCTGGTAGCTTGAGTAAGCGCACCCATTGGGAATGCTTGCTCACACCTCCATGCCGGAATTTCTCGTCAAGCTGGAGACCGAATCAGCCCGATGCGCTTCATCTCACGTCGGTCTTTTGGACCAGGTGATCTGTGCATGCGGCGGAAGAAGTCGCCTCCACGAAGAAGATTGAAGTTGCACATGATGTATTCATGGTGTAGGAAGTGGTCGATCACGACCAGCCTCATGTACCAGGTGTTCATCACCCACTGCTCGAGTGGAGTGCAGGTGTGCAACAAGTCTTCCTCTACTTTGTGAATGAGTGGATGGAGCCATTTGCTCATCATCGGATAGATGATGAACATTGGAACCGCAGCACTCAGTGTCACGATCCAACCAAAGGCAAAGAACAGGAGCGGAACAAAGGGCATGACCGGTGCAACGAACCAAATGACCGACGGTCCCTTAATCGTGACCCCATAATTGTTTCGTATGATCTCATCCTTCAAGTCTGGGGGAAGGATGGCATCAAGGCGCTTCCGCTCTTCATCGTCTATGAACTGAGTGACGAAATCGCGGCGGAAGGTGCGAGCGTGATGGATTATGTGGTGTGCGTAGAAAGCGTCTAGAAACGGTTTGCCAATTAGCGGATGGCGCTCCCAGAATGCGCGTACCCGCGGTGAGGCATGACCGATGTGGTGGTGGAAGAAGGATTCTGCCCAGGTGGCTATGAGATAGCCAAGCAGAAGCCCCCAAAGACAGTGTGTCATGGTGAGCTCTTATGGTTAGTTGTTTTATTTATTGCTTGCTAGGTCGTCGTGAAGCCTGACTGCGTGTAGTTTTAACGTATACGCCAAGAAGCTACAGGAGTGACCTGTTCGTTTGTGAGATACGACTCTTTGAATATTTGTTGCGAGTGGATGTTTGACGGCCAGCAAAGTCCCTCGTATGGCACTTTTTTTTCAGCGTGGTTGCTGTCAGCCAAAGCAATCAATTCGCTCAGCTAGCGCCGCACTTGGCAGCTGTGGCGTGGCCGAGTGGCGAAAAGCTTGTATTAACGAGGTGAGACTGTAAGCTCAACCAGCAAGTGTTCGTGTAAACCGGTCTACGAACATGTTGTTCAACCACGCGGGCATTAAAGAGCTGCAGTTTCTGAGCTCCAAACGTTCTTCTCTTTTCAAACTTTGAAAGACAAAACGTACTGCCTTCTCAATGTTCTCTTCGGCTCCAAAATGCCATAGCGCATGGACTTTTTCGCCGGTCTGCGATTCGCACAGCTTTGCCTTACGCTGGGCAATCCCTTTGTATTTGATTGGTCCTCGGAACGATTCGAATCCGCTACTGTGACCGTTGATTGCAAATGTTTTGCCGTCCGATTCGGTTGACTGGTCCTGCGGGCGAAGTATGCGAAGTTGATGCAAGACCTCGGTCGCATACTTGTAAATGCTTTTGCCGAAGGCATTAGCCTTTATTTGCGCTATCTCCTCGATCGATGGGTTTGTGTTTGGATCTTGAACAAAAACGCCACGAGCCAATCTTCGAATATCACCCGACCTCACCAAAAGATGAAGACATTGATCAACCGCTCCACGCTTCCCATATTTCAGGACCTCTCTCGTTGTGAAAATAGTTGTGGCGCTTAGGTTTGCGATGTGCGCACGAATGCCTGCTGTGGCCATACATGAGTTCTCCTTCTTGGCTGTTACTTATTTAGTAAAACGATCATGGACTCCTAAAAGTTCAATGCCTGTCAGGGTTTCATCGAATTTTTCTGAAAGATTTTTTTTGCGTTTGGGCTCGGTTTTCGGCATCTGGGGCATATTAGAAATTTGGCAAAATTTCTAATATGCCCCAGAAACTAAAATTAGCGGGGGTTCGACGGCATCAGAAACCCGCCAATCTTGACATTACGGTGGCGTGCCCCGCCACTGTTTCCGCTGGAGGGGAGTTAGCGGCAAGGTACTCCCCTCCAGCGGTTTGGATGGATTGGACCAGCGATTCTAGTGGAAAATTTTGCGAAAAAAGAATGAATTAGGTAAATCTCTTCAAAAAGAAAGGAGATTGTCCGCGAGGGCAATCCCCTTTCAATTCGGAATCAGTCACTTAGTTCCGTCACCGCGGCGAGCCGAGTTGCGAGCCGCGCGGCGCGCTTCGGAGGACTCGTCTTTGTCGGCAACGATCGCTTCGTTCGCCTCCAGCAGCGCGAGCACGCGGTCGCACATCGACTCGAATTCAGCCTGCTGGTCGCCCTGAGTCATGCTCAGACCGAGCTTCTTCAGGGTTGCACGTTGCTCCGCATCGGCGTTGTCCATCGCCTCGTTCTCCGCGTTCAGATTGCAGTCGAACGTGTAGAAACGAGTGCGCTGAACGCGCTCGTGGTACTGCTGCGGGAGCTGGAGCTGCATCAGCTTCTGCAAGATGTAATTGGTGACCTGCGGCTGGGAGTCCATAAGGACATCCAGAATCGTAGGCGCCCAATCCCACAGGCGGTAGCTGTTCAGCTGCTTGTACGTGTAGGGCTTCTGATACTTGCCGGTGCCGACCGAAACGACCAAGAAGTCGTCGCCGGGCTGCGACAGCAAGATAGCTTCTGCCAGCGCGCACAGTGCCGGATCGTTGGCAGCAACGCCGCCGTCGATGAAGGCGCCGCCCCCGGTACCATTCGCCAGAGGCGGGAAGTACGTCGGGGCGGCGGACGTTGCACGGCTGATATACGCCGAGGTACGAGCGCCGTCATCGGGGTCCCAGTTCTTGAAGAACCAGGCTTCCCGCTGCTGGGTCTCGTAGGCGGCGACGATGCACAGACCGAGCTGGTCCTTGTAGAGCGCGTTGCCAAAGTACTTCGCCAGCACACCTTCGATGGCCGATGCCGGATATTTGGCGCCGCCGACGATGAACTGGTTCCAGACCTGACGGACCAAGCTTTTCTTGAATATGACCGGACCTTCGGTGTCATACAGACCGACCATCGCCTCAGCGGTGTACTTGGGTCGCCCCACGCAGTTGGCAAGGCTCAGTCCATTGACCAGGATGCCCCCGGTTGACGTGCCGGCAAGGATGTCGAACAGGTCGCGAATGGGGCGTCCGGTCCGCTTTTCGACTTGGTCGAGGAACACCGCCGGTATCAGACCGCGCTCGCCTCCGCCGTTAATGGACAGGATGGTCCAGGTGGTCTTGCCGGTCTGGGGATCGCGGACTTTCTTGATGGTGGCGCGGGGTTTGCCGTCGTTCATGTAGGTAACGAGGCTTGCGCGCGCGAGGTCAGCTGCTAAGGGCAGGCTGATGTTGTCTTTGGGACTCATGGTAGTTCTCCTTTTTCGACGTGTTGAGCCGGCCGAATCGCCACCATGGCGGTTCGACTTCGGCAGATTTCTCTTCGCCTCGTTAGCAACTAGCGCAGTCAACCCGAGCACATCACGTCAGGAGCATCCGGCTGCAGCCTGGAACTCTGAGAGAACCAAGCACAGCCGAAGGGCAATGCCCCTGGCGTGATGTGCTTGAATCAGTGCTATGCGTGTTGTGAGCGGATTAAGAAGGGGAAGTTGAAACAGACGTGATTTATTACTAGGACTTATAGACCTAAGAAGTCAATTAAGCCTTATTCTCTGAGTGTTTAACTAAGGTGCTTGTACATGCTCCGCAGTACTTACAATTGGTGTAGCTTTTGATCCTTTCTTCGCGATGCGAATAAGTGGTGGTTTTCCGTCGTCAAGCGAGGTTAAATGGGATCTTAGGAACTGGCGCGGTTCGCACATAGGGTTGCGTTTTTTAAGACCCGACCGGCTTTGCAGTCAAGAGTCTTGGGAAATTGAACCTGATCGGCAGAGATGCTATAAAAGCTCTTCGATTGGTCGTTAGATTTGTTTGATGTCAATTCGATCTGGTTGGCAGTTAGCAACTTGAATTAGCAACTTGCATGAAAGGGGAAGCGGGTGGAAAACGCTCAGAATTATTTCGGATTAC
The DNA here is from genome assembly GCA_036702975.1 of Oculatellaceae cyanobacterium. Classification (GTDB taxonomy): domain Bacteria; phylum Cyanobacteriota; class Vampirovibrionia; order Obscuribacterales; family Obscuribacteraceae; genus DATNPX01. Next base: position 29,878 of record DATNPX010000023.1, on the reverse strand, counting down.
CTGAGGAATTTTCGTCTCGGGAGCACTCCAAAGTAGCCATTGTTCCCTGTCCCTACGAGACAAATGTTGGTCAAGGAAAAGGCCGGGCAGAGGCACCTGCTGCAATTCTAGCGGCAAGCAAGCAAGTCGAATTATTCGACGATGAGCTGTGGACACAACCTCATGTAATTGGCATCCATACATGTGCGGAAGTCACTATGGACCCGGTTGTCGATACTGAGGAAAAGCCATTTCAGCCGCTCTATGAAGTCGTGAACAAACTGATTGTAGAAAACAAATTTCCCATAGTCTTGGGTGGTGAACATTCAGTGTCCTTGGGGGCTGTGCGTGCTTTTGCTGAACGATACCCAGACCTCTCCATCCTGCAAATCGATGCTCAGGGGGGCTTAAGATCCACTTACGAAGGTAATCCATACAGTCATGCCTCCATCAGCTTTCACGTATACAAGGTTCTGCAAAATCCCATTGTTACTAGTGTTGGCGTTCGGAACATAAGTCACGAAGAGGTAATGTGGCTGGAGAACGAAAAGCCTAACGTGAATATCTTCTGGGCTCGAAAAATGAACAAGTGGAACTTCCATGAGATCGTCAACACGCTCTCTAACAATGTCTATCTCTCAATCGATGTCGATGGTTTTGATTCTTCCATCATGCCTGCAACCGGCACGCCGGAGCCAGGTGGTATGAGTTGGCAGCAGGTGTGCGAATTGATCAAGGTGCTCTGTGTTCGGAAAAACGTGGTCGGCGCAGACATTACTGAACTGGCTCCAATAGCAAATCTTCATGCGCCAAACTTCCTTGTTGCTAAACTTCTGTACAAGATTGTTGGCTATAAGTACGCCTTAGAGCTCGGCGTTACCAAAAAATACCTATAGGAAGACCTTTGCCGACTTCTTCTTAGCCGCATCCGTCTAGTTGGAGAAGGGCTTTGGGGGCGGCATTTCCCCCCTCTCAAAGCTATCGAAAATCGTCAAATCGAGCTCGAAAGGTCCGGGTTTAACTCCCAGGTCGGTCAGCATTGGATGTCCGAAAACCCAAACCAAATATACGTTTAACGATAGGGTGGTTGAGACCAGAATCGTCATAAGGGTCTGTACCCTAAGATTCGCGACACCAAAGAAGTAAGTGAAGATAACCGTGAATATACCGCCGATGATCAAAACCAGCCACAACACCGGTGCGACACCTCTTGTTGCATTTATGACTCTGGTTCGGTGGTTCTGAGTCATCGTGCAAATCTCTTGAATTAGCTGCTGATGGAGATTTTGCTCACGTTCGCTTTTGGGGTCTATCGACGTGATCTCTTTCCAGATTCTGAAGACGTCGTGGAATGACTTTTGGCTGTATTTTCCGTGACGCAAGGTTTGCCACTCGTCGTTGATAACGTCTTCGGCGTATTGATGGCAATATTTCCGAATCGTTGTGCGTTTGGGCTCAGATAGCCCTTCAGACGAAAGATAGATGTTCGCTAGACCGCTGGCTTCCATTGAGACGAGTCCGCGAACATCTTGAACGTGTTGCATGGCGTCGACGACGACGAAGCCCAATAACACAGCATAAAGTGTTCCAACTACTGACAATAGGTAGCCAGCTACCTCGTGGTAGGAGATGAGCGTCGGTAAGCTCACCTTCCATCTGACAAGCAGCATACCGGCAACAGACATTACGACGGTGCCGAGAATTACTAGGAATCCGAAGAAATAGCTATTCAACTAATCTAAATCCAGGGAGAATTCCACCGCGTGGCGCAAGGCATCGGGCTCGGCAAGTAGCCTCATGACAGCCGGCGGGGCCGGTTCGGTCAACAGAGGGATGTTGCCTTTGTTTGCGAGCACTTGCTTCAACAGGTCTCCTGACAGTCCTCCTGCCTCGTTGGTATGAACCGAGACGGCAAAGAAACCGTCTTCTGAAACATCAGCAGGACAGAACTGGTGATACACAGTACCAGAAAATCTCAAAACGAAAACACGGTCTGCGGCTATTCGCACAATGTAAAGCTTTTCTAGAAATTTCTCAGGGGTGCTTTCGGCCTCTTCTCTACTGCTGAGACTGAACTTCAGGACACAGCCTTTGGCGCCGCTTATTCCAGTAATCACTCTGTGACCAGCGTGGCGGTGAAAGACTAGATCTCTTCGGTCGACGCCGAAAGTGTAAATGCCAGTTGGATCCTCTTTTTGGAAATTTGTCTTGCCGATCAGTGCGCTCGGCTCGTTGTATTCGTCGAGGAATTCTTCATGCTTCATTTGTTGGCTCAGACCGCTGCCAACTAATGTACGCCCCGTACCTGGCGGTAGTTTGGCGACAACAGTGACTTCGATCGGCAAAGCGCCCGACTCGGTTGGAATGCTCACGGTAGAACGGGTTTTGCTTCGATTTTCAGTACGAGAATCTGTTGCCACCATTACTGCCGTATACCTCCGACGAACTGCCTACGTGAAACTGAAAGGGTTACCAGAGTTGGGTTCCTGGCTCCTGTCCTGTGAGCCGGCTGCAATTTTATAACTTACCCCTCATTATTGATACCATACATATCTGATACTCGTGCGTACCTTCCAAAATTTATAGGGAGTTGGCTTAGTCGAGTGCTTAGCGTATTGGGTCGGTCTAATCAAGAACCGGGCCGAGCCAATACCCGGAAGCGATTTGAAGTGAATCCTTCTGTTACTAGTTCAGCAATCTTCGCAGCATTCGCCTCACCATTAGTGATTTGTGGTGCTCTGGTATTTTGAAAGAGGGTGTAAAAGCTGCGATAAACACTATAGTCTTCGATTTTTCCGTCTGCTCTGTCCGCTGCACGAGTGGCACACACGGCAATTGGGGGGAGCAGACAGACAAAATTAAGTGGTACTTCCTTGAGAATCTTTTGTGCGCCTGGAATGAATTCGGGCGGAAAGGAAAAATCCAACAGTACATTGAATCCGCCACGAGCCAGGGGTTTTGCTGCTGCGGTCATCGAGCGCATGATTAGTTGCAGATTATGGTGTCGGGGAAGATGTTCATTCTTGACCATGAATGACCAGAACGTGTCGCCATCCAGATACGCCCAAGCCCCAGGCAGCATCGGAATCAAGAGTTTAGAAACAGTTGTTTTGCCGGCACCGACAGGTCCTGAGAGCATCAAAACTGATCCTGTTACGTCTTTCACCTTTCTTTCCTCACTGACAAGATTGGCTCTTTGAAGGAGTAGTTAGCGAATCTATGATTCCTTGAATGCGGTCATGCAAATTTGTCGTCAATTTTTGCCTTGTCGCTTTTGCATCTTGCATGTAGTCAGCGATGTGATTTCCCATGTCGATCGGCTCCGATAATTTCACAAATACATATCTGCTCGCTAATTGACGTGGACGCTTTATTTTGAAGAATTCGCGTTCCGTTTTGAGAACAGCCTCGGCTAAACGGTCTGTAGACTCGCTTGTTTGCCAGTAACTTGGCCTCCATGCGGAGAGCTGTGCGACCTCTTCAAGTGCCTCGAGGTCTTGTTTTAACTCTTCACGCAGCATTGCGTTTTTCTGGTCTTTTAGACCCTGTCTGAGTTCCGCTTCTAATTGCCAGGTGTGGTCTATCAAATGCCCATGAGCGGATATTGGAAGTTCCTGATGTTTAGATTCAATTTGAGAAAGGATGTCTTGTTCGACTTCGCCCAGCTGTTCGGCAAGATTGACAGCTGAAGCTTGTTCCATTTTGATCGAATGCGAACGTTTTTCGCGGTCGATCAAAATTCCCTGGATGATTAATAGTCGTTCCTGCAGGCGCTCCGATGTTCGACGAAGAAGGAGCTCGCTTTCCATTTTTGAAATTCTGCGGGCCAATTCGCGCTCGATATTGCTGTTGTAATGATATTTGATCACCATAGGCAAGATAAAGGCCGTCCAGGCGTCGTTCATTTTACGGTTTTCGAGAATCGCTTGAATGCAAATTTCGACTGCACCACTGTGGAATGGTTGCACGGCCTCATTCATGTAATAGATTTCGCCTTCAGGAAATATCACGAGAACTTTATCGCCCTGGCGGACAGTGTTAATCGCATAGTCTTTTGCGGCGCCATCGTGTACCCCGCGCTTTACGGAAAAGTGCCCCAACCGCTGCAGCGCTAACCCTGCCAGTCCGTACATTTCGTCGAATGCTTCGCGATTGCACATACTGATGAATCTTTTACCTGACCGTCGTGATAACTCAAGACAGATGAGCGGGTCTGTTTCGTCAGCGTGATTAGATGCGAGGATAATGCCAGCGCCCTTCGGCAGTCGAGTGAACAGCAGCAGGTCCTCTTCGGATAAATATAAGCGATTGGTGAGTGCTAGCCCCGCTCTGACCATCGTTTGTGCGGCGGCGATGAACCAGCTTGCCGGCTTTGCTGGAACGAAGTCTGGAAGTCCGAATCGTCGTGGTAGGGTAGTCATTGATGGATTGCTGTGAAGTCATTATAAGTTCTGTCATGGATGCTTAATTTGAGATCGATGGTTTCGACTGCTGCCGCTATTGAATGGTTGAAGAAGCGGATAGAGAATGTTCACCCTTCTTGATGTTTTCGGTAGTGAATTGGGGAGGCACTACCAGCAGTGCCTTTTGGGTTGTTTGCTCTAAATGCTCTTCCGTACTATGGGGCGCGTGCTGGCATGTCTGTTGTGGTTTCTGGCTGGTTGTTTGTCCACCTGCACAACCCCTAAAACTAATTAGGCTTGGACCGAAGTCCAAGCCTATTAGTATTTGACATTCAGCGACACCCCTGACACTGATTGTCTTTTGAATTCCGACTCCCACACCCCTGAAGGAATCAGATTTTTCCTTTCGAACCGTCTAACGACACCCCTGACGTCAAACGATTCTTCCGGTCAGACTTTTGAGCTTCCTCGATGTACACCCCTGAACATCGGCTGGCTTTCGGAGTCCTGGAGCTTTGAGACTTGCATCTCGCTGCTCACTGATGCATATATCCGGGAGGTCGAACTTTTTAGACAGGAAAATAGATTAAACGGAAAATTCTTTTTTTGCAGCCGGCCGAATGCCGAATAGCCGAATTTTTGAGCCTCTTAAGTATGAGCAACTCCTGACGGACGATTGCAAGGAGTCTTGCTGCGATTCGACTGTGTCCCTGTCACTGCGTCGATTGCGATATGCAATTCTTCCATGAGCGCGTTCAATCTGGCTACGCTTTCGCTGCGGCCAGCGCGTTCCGAGCGCATACGCGCCAGAAGCAAGCCCGTAATTACTCCGTTCAATTTTCTGATATGGCGGTCATATGCTCCGAAAGCGAGGGCCAAAAGAATATGGGTTGAGCTGCCATGACTGTTATTGATTACACGCAGGCGCTCTACAGATTCTTTCGGCCACTGAGTGAGCCACTGGCGAATGCCACGGGCGCCGGGATAGGTGACTTCCATTCAACGGACCTTCTTAGACCGATTTAAGACCATAGACCAACTTTACCCCAGATTTGAGAATGTGACAATAATTCTCAATACACTTAATGAAGTGATGGTTGAGCTCGCAATAAGGTAAAAAGCCGCGGTGGTTAGCCATAGGTGCTGCTAAGCTGGAATTTGCGGCTGGGAAACTTTGCGATTTTTACGCTCAAGTACAAAAATTTTCGAACGAGATGTGTCGATGAAAGATATTCTCTTGGTAACGCTGTAATACTACTAATCTAAAGGCTTTCAGGTATAAGTTGATTGTCAAGAGTCGAGTATATAAATCGCAAAGCGGCGACTCTTTAATGAGACTATCTCTCAATAATGAACAGATTTATATGGACACCTTGGCTCTTGTTCCATATGATTTGGCACGAGTAACACTGTTGGATATCTAAGGCGACACAAATCATGCAAGACTTAGTTGCATCAAGAAGAAAACAAACAACGCTTCGTGCGGGACTGAATAGCAGCGGACCAAGACAGCAACGGCGGCGTCATCGTTCAGCAGATCTCGGATTCAATGATGCAACCGAAGATCTGAAAGAGATTGCCAGTCTTCTTGCAGACCTGGGCGATTATTCGGTCACGACGGAGCTACCGTCGCCAAACTTTTTTGATGCACGATTGCTCTGTCTCGGAAGGTTTGAAAGCCAGTTCAAACATGGTGTCAGCACCCTGCGAGAGCGATTCAACGAGATCTCCGACTCGTTATACAAATCTGCTAGTCATGGTGATGAGACAGACTCTGAACTTCTCAGCAAGGTTCGCAAAGGGTGTTTGGCACTGAAATCTCAACTTTCAATGCTTTACAAACAGCGCGGGCACCTGCTCTGCACCTCTGACTGGCAGAGTCCGGTTTATTCAGCCTCGGTACCTTTTGGCGGAAATCGCCTTACTGATGGAATCGGTGAGCATACGTTTGACTATAAACGTGATGGTCATCTGGATTCTCTCGCTTACGAGAATGCCTTCGTTGCGGAATACTATGCGCAGCTCGGTTCGAGCAAGCTGAAGTCTTATTTGTTGAATAACGGTGTCGCTGCTTGGACTAATGTGTTGCACTGGTTGTCGCGTGATACCGAATTCGGTGGCGCCGTCTTTGCGTTGGACAACGTCGCTCCGGAAAAGCAAAACCTTATTACCAGCTTCTTTCCTGAAGCGATTGTTGGTCAAAGCGCACCCGATAAAGACATTGTCAGTGCATTGAAGCGAATCCGCCCATCTGTTATTTGCCTGGATGGCGTTCCAGCGAATTCAGTCTTTGAAGAAGATGTCTTTGTCTCCGAGCTGGATGCTGTACTTGACTATGTTCGCAGGGATAGCGCCGGCAAAGTGGCAGTCGTTGTCGATGTTACGGGACTCCCAGGTGCCGTGCTGCCGCAAGGAATGTTGGCCGGCATGCCTGACCGCGTGTCAATTTTATTCATCGAACGGCTCGAGCAACACCATCATTTTGGACTCGATTCAGCCAAAGCTGGCATAGTCGTTGCCCATATTAGCGAAGAGTTGCACGAAAACTTCAAAGCCTCTAGAGCACGTTACGGTACCAATATTTCTGATAGCAGCGTTGGAATTTTGCCAAGTCCAGATCGTGCCCGTCTCGGTTTGCGCTTGAGTCGGCACGCTAGGAACACGCGCTTGCTGGCTGATGTTCTTGATTCTGCTTTTGAAGACGTGGATAGTGTCCTCGACTCATGCCACTGGCGCGGCTTCAAGCGCTGCCCCTGGTATGCGGGCGTCGGCTTGGTGTTGAGATTTAGACCGAAATTCCGCTCCTCTGAGTTTGTTGCGACCTTTGCGGACAAAGTTCGTGTCCTCGCTTTTAAAGCCGGACTTGCTCTTGGAAAGACAAAAATTCTCGGTGCAGACATAACGAGCTTGTTTGTAGATCGCGTGAAGAATTCTAATGAGTACGTGATCGTCATTGCTCCGGGCACTGAAACGGCGCAAGAGGTCTGCAAGTTAGCGAAACTGATCAAATCGGTGTCGGTCGAAACAGCTTTAGTTGGAACGGTATTGAGCGATATTGCTGCGGGAGCCCGTGCTCAGTCGGTCGGCACCAATGTCTATGCTGGACCAAACTCATTGCAGGAGTATTTGTGTCCCGAAAACTATCCGGCCACTCCGCTTGTCGAGTTGCCTCCTGATCTCAACCCATTCAAGTCGGATGGTGTCAAGATCTTCGCCAAAATGGTGCCGCTGGTGCCCTTGATGAACATCAAGTCAATTCCTGCCTATTCCATGTTGAAGTGCGCCTTTGAGCGCGGTGATCTCGATGGAGTCAAAAACATCATCGAATCTTCATCGTCTAACACTGTGCTTTCGTTGAGCATCATTTCGAAACTCTTTGGAATCGAGAACACCTGCGCCATTGTCGATCATTCAATCGCGCCAGGTTTATTGCGCATGCTTCGTTTATTTGGAATCGAAATATTTATGCACCCGGCCGCTGGACATGAGTACTTCGGTAAGCTTGAACCTCGCAGCGAACGTGCTGCTAACACCGGCAAATTGCCAGGATGGTTTAATCCTGGTCAATATACCAACAATGACAATCCTGACGGCTTCGCTAAATGGTTAGCCCCTCAAATATGGCAACAGACTGCCGGTGAGATTGCATTGCTCTCATGCGCTCTTGGTACCTGTGGCACTATGGTCGGTGTCAGCCGCGGCTTGCGAAACTTCAATCCGAATATCGAAGTGCTTGCTTGTTGCCCGGAAAAGGGAGCGCTCGTCCCCGGTCCGCGCGATCGTTCCTTGCTCGGTGACGTTACGTTCCCGTGGCAGAGTGTCGCCAATCACTCTGCTGAATTAAATGCCGAGGAAAGCTTCTCTGCCAGCGTTAAGCTGATTCGCAGAGGTATTATGGGTGGACCAAGTTCGGGTATGAACTATGCTGGTCTACTCAAACAGTTGGCGTTCGAAAAAGAGACCGGACGCCTTGCCGAAAGATTGCGTGAAAGAGGAGAGCAGACGATGGTTTTCCTCTGCTGCGATTCACCTCTTCCGCACGTCGACGAATATTACGATGCTCTTTCAGAGAGCTACTTCCCCGAAGTTCATCCCGTGCCTGCGCCTTCAAGGACAGGCGTCTAGCCAGGGAGACTGCACAACGCCTGACTCCCAGGCGCTACACCATGCCTACGAACGCCGAACTCAACCAGCGAAGTCTCCACGCATGTGCTCCGCGCTTGCTTGCGAAGAAAGCCCCGTGGATGACGAAGCTCGCCGCAAACCCAGCTCTTGTAGCCTCTTTGCTCAGCACGCATTCCTCACCGCTGCACGTTGTGGTCGATGGTGAGTTGCAGCGAAATGCGAAAGACTTGCTCGCTCCTTTGAAAGATCGCGGTCTCCATGGCGGGCTATATTTCGCACGCAAAGCCAATAAGTTGGCATGGTTCGTAACGATGGCGAAAGAGGCAGGAATCGGAGTAGATACCGCAAGTCTTAATGAGCTGCGTGAGACCCTGGCACTACGGGTGCCACCGTCTCAAATAATCGTTACCGCTATCGGCAAAGATGAAACCTTGATGCACGAGGCGATTGCCAGCGATTGCCTGGTAGTAATTGACAATACTGATGAAATTGAACCATTGCACGCGACAGCCAAAGCATTAGGGAAGAAGGCACGCGTTGGACTGCGGTTTGCTGGCTTTCAACTGGCACGCAGAACGCTGTACAGCCGATTTGGATTGCCTGCAGTTGATTTTGCTAGTCTTTTACCTTCGGTTCTCGAAAAAGAGACCCTCAAAGTAGAGCTGCTGCATGCGCATATCGACCGCTATGATCCAAGCGAACGAGCTGCTGCAGCGCGAAAGCTTTTGGAAATTGCCGATTACTGCGCAAACCGTGGTTGTCGGATCGACTCTATAGATCTTGGTGGTGGCATTCTCATGCGCTATCTCGATGATCAGCAGGAATGGGAGCGATTCGTTAGTTCTCTGCGAGAGGCAGTGAGTGGCGAGCGGCCGGCGTTTACCTTCCAGAACAATGGATTCGGCTACTCCTTTGTCGGTGGGCGGCTGGGTGGTGTTCCGGATCTCTATCCTGCCTGGAATGATCTTTCGAAGGAGAGATTCGTCAAGGCGGTTCTCGACGATGATGCTGATGGGCAGCCGCTGCACAAGGAGTTTCGCGACCGCCGGCTGAAGCTCTTTTTCGAACCCGGCCGATCGCTATTAGACAACACAGGAATGACTCTAGCTCGGGTTGCATTTCAGAAGCACGACACTGAAGGTAATCTGCTTATAGGTTTGCGCATGAATCGAACCAATCTTTGTCCATTCCGGGCAGAATTTTGTTCCGATCCGCTGTTTATATCGACAGACCAACGCACTGAGCATGATGGCGGTGCATATCTGGTCGGAAATCTTTGCTCGGAGAGTGATTTCATTTTTAAGCGACGGATTCGTTTGCCGCACATGCCTTTGCTAGGCGATGCGGTTTGTTTTTTCAATACTTCCGGTTACCTTGCGCACCACATGGAGATTGGTACACACGGTGCATCGCTGCCAAATAACGTGCTGGTGGATCGTGATTCGTTGATGGTGCTCGCGCAAGCCTAAAATGGTCAATTGGATCGGCACTAGCGAAGTAAATGAAAGTCTATCGACTACTGTTGCCGATTTGAAGCGAGATTTAAGCGAAGTCGATTATTTAATGGCAGATGTTCAGTCCGCTGTGACTCATGGGCGGCGAATCGATAGTTTAGCTGCTCTTGGAGTCGAAACGGATCTAGAAGTTAAGTTTGAACCTGCATTTCTGGAGTTGCTCGCTCAACTGAAACTTTTGAGAACGGAAGTAACCGATAGGCTCGATGTGATGATTGCCTCCTATCGTTCAAACACATGCTTGGACGCTCTTGGTGGTGGTTCTGAGCAAGCCAGGAAGTTAGCGACCAAGACAAGAGAGAAGCTCCTCTCGCTGAAAGCATTGTTGCGGGTTGCATACAGGCAGAAAGCAGCCCTGAATATGCTTGATCCGAATTATGCAATCACTGCGATTCGCTCATACGAGAGAACATTTCTCAGCCAATATGCATCGCATCTTGGATCAACAAAACTGAGATGCTATTTGCACAATAGCGGTATGGCTGCGTTTGCCACGATCTTGCATTTCGTCGAGAGGTTGCAAGGACCGGAACGGTCTGCTGATTCCGTGGTTGGACTGCAGCCGATGTATTTCGAAAACATGCAGATGCTGGAGCGCATCTTCCCGGGCCTGCTAGTCCCATCGCCGTCGAATCCCGACGAATTGTACGAATATTTAGACGCAAAGCACCCACGGCAGCTCTATCTTGATGCGGCTTCAAACCATGGAATCATGCTGGTTCACGAGCTGCAGTCTATCATATCTTGGGCTGAGCGTGATACTAGCCGTGATGTCATTCTGGTTATTGATAGCACCTGCTTCTCGCTACCTTTGTTGCCGGCTGGACTGCTGGCGAGAGTGCCCTCAAATGTGACTATTGTCTTTGTTGAGAGCCTGGCGAAGCACCATCAGTTTGGGCTCGATATGGTCACCGCTGGAGTAGCGCTGGTTCATGGGAGCGAACAAGCTCACGATTGCTTCGAGCGTTCGCGCCAGGATGTTGGCAGTGCTTTCAGCGAGAGCAATGTTGGCATATTGCCATCTCCCAATCGAACTCAACTCACATCAAGACTGGAGCGGCATTCGCGCAATATTGCATTTTTTGCAGAACAGCTGGAAAAGAGAGTCACCATGAGTGATAGCATTCTCAAAACCGTAACGTGGGTAAGAGACGGACTTGCGCGACCTGATTTCCATACCTCCAATATGGCGATTTCCTTTCAGGAACGCTTCAGAACGAAAGAGAAATACAGTCAATTTCAAAGCAAGCTAATCGAAGTGGCGGAGAAAAATGGTTTGGTATTGGCGCTCGGCACAAGTTTCGGCTTTGATGTGACGCGAGTGTTTCTAACGACGCCCGGAACAACCAGCCCTGAGCCGTATCTGCGAGTCTCTATCGGAACAGATACACGGATGGATCTTGAAGTGTTGCTGGCAACAATGGCTCAAGTTGATCGTGACTTGCTCGACGAATGGACTATCTAGCAGCTTGCTGACAATAAAACCACGGTCAGCAAGCAAGCGACCGTGGTTTTGTTTTGTATGCGAAACTTGAGCTTTCTATTGCTTAGCGGCTGACTGCCTTGAATTCTTCCTGCAATTTTGTAATGTCGTCCAGCAATACCTGGTCGTGACCTTCTGCTTGCACCTTATCGTAGCGCTTTGCGACGATGCCTTTAGGATCGATTATGAAAGTTGTGCGATTCCAGTAATCGACGCCTTCCCATGCGGTCTGCCCGACGCCGATTGCAGAGAGCAATTCAAATTTCGGATCGGCCAACAAATCGATGTTCAGTGCAAACTTCTGGCAGAAGTTCTTGTGCGAACCGACATCGTCTGGGCTCAAACCGAGCACTGCAACTCCCGCTTTATCAAAATCGGCTTTGTTTGCCGTAAAAGCTTTAGCCTGAATTGTGCAATTCTTTGTGTCGTCTTTTGGATAAACATAGAGGATTACCCATTTGCCCGCATATTCAGACAATTTGATCGTCTTGCCATCTTGGTTCGGTAACGAAAATTGCGGGAATTTATCGCCTGCATCCATTTTTTTATTCTCCAGTTTGTCACGGGCGGATTATTGTACCATGTGGTCTTCAGCGTTTTTTTGCATTACTTCTGAGCGTAAATTCGAGGCACATAATGTCATTAATAAACACATCGAGTGGAAAGCGCATTGCCGTCGTAACTGGGGCAGGGCGCGGGATTGGACGTGTTATTACAGAGCATCTATTGGCGCACAATTACCAAGTTGTAGCAGTGGTTCGCAAGCTTGCTGATGTTGAAGAGCTGGAGCGGTTGTTCGAGCCAAACCTTGTTGCTCTGCGTTGCGATGTTACAGAACCATCATGTGAAACTGTATTGCGCGAGTGTCTCGAGCGGAACGTCGACCACATTGATTTACTGTTCAACAATGCGGGATTTAGCGCGAAAGGCAAAGGAATTATTGGTCTGGACTTTCAGGAGTTGACCAATGTGATCTCGGTGCATTGTTATGGACCTATTCGTTGTGTAAAGGCATGTTTGCCGTTCCTGCAAAAATCCGATAATGCTTGTGTTGCTAATATCTCATCTCGCTTTGGGTCGTTGGAGATGGTCAGTACCAACGCCGTGCCGAATCAAGAAACTACATATCCCTACAGAATTGCAAAGGCGGCAATGAATATGTTCACTGCCTGTCTTTCAGTCGAGTTAGAAGCCGACAAGATTCGGGTTCTTTCTATTCATCCCGGTCAGGTGAAAACTAGCTTTGGAGCAAGCGATGCCGCTACTCCCCCGCATGAAGCAGCAGCGAACATTGTCAGAATCGCGGAAGGTTTCGAAAAGAGTGGCGCGTTTGTTCACGCCACCACAGGCAGTGTATTGCCCTGGTGATTCAAACTTCTAAGCATCAAGTATGTCTCAACGCCTCAACAGAGCGGTTTAGTTCTGGCAGTAGAGATTGCCCGTTGTCAGCCTTTCTCGAGCCTGCTCCAATACCTCGATCTGGCGACTGAAGCAGATTCTGATGTAATCTTTGCCAAAACTGCTTGTTGGGCGGAAGAAGGTTGAGCCGGGAACGGCTGCAACACCGACTTTTTCAATCAGGTTTTTAGTGAATGCCATATCATCTTCAAAGCCGAACTTGGAAATGTCCGCGAGCAGGTAATAGGCTCCTTGCGGCTTGGCGTATGGAATCTCCACCATATCGAGTGTTTTCAATAAATGATCGCGTCTCGTTTGGTACTGTGGTGCGAGGCTTCTGTAATAGTCTTCTCCCAAGCTGACAGCCTGAGCGGCTGCGCGTTGGAGCGGTGCAGCTGTTCCGGCTGTAACGAAGTCGTGCACTTTTCTGATCGGGGTTGTCAACGACGGGCTCGTTATCGCCCAGCCAATTCTCCATCCAGTAACGCTGAATGTTTTTGAGAGACTGTGAGCAGTGATGCTCAACTCTTCCATGCCTGGAATCGACGCGATTGAGTGGTGCTCGATTCCGTCGTAGGTGATGTATTCGTAGATTTCGTCCGTGATGGCGATAACGCCGTACTTCTGACACAGCTTGGCGATGGTTTGCAGTTCTTCCTTCGTAAATACTGTTCCAGTTGGATTTTGTGGCGAATTAAGGATAATTGCCTTTGTGCGACTATTGAAAGCCTTGATTAGTTCTTGTTCGTCGAAGCGCCAATCTGGCGGGCGGAGAGAAACGTAAACCGGATGGGCACCACACAAAATCGTATTTGGTCCGTAGCTCTCGTAGAAGGGCTCGAAAACGATGACTTCGTCGCCTGGGTCTAAGTGAGCGAGCATTGAAGCATAGAGGGCTTCGGTTGCACCGCAAGTGACCGTAATCTGCGTCTCCGGATCGATTTTGCGCCCCGATAGGCGCATTTCTTTGTCGGCGATCGCTTCTCGCAACATGCGGTCACCAAATATGATGGCATATTGGTGGATATTGTTGTTGAGCGAGTGGATGCCGGCTTCGATCAGCTCGGGTGGAATGAGAGAATCTGGCAAACCCGGACCCAGGTTAATGGCTTTGTGCAGGTGCGCCAGCCTGGAGACTTCGCGAAACACCGATTCTGAAATTTGCTGCGATTTAAGCGATCCACGCTCGAGCTGAGTGGACATGTTTTGGTTCTCCGGAAAATAAGCATTGATTATATCTGAAGCTGCTTGGTTATTAAGAATGCATTGCACATTGCTGAGATTGATAAAGGAGACGCGGTCTGGAAGCATTTAAAACACTTTGAAACCGCGGCATTTCGCGACTTTCCCTCTGTCTGGCTTGTTTGAGCGAGCGCCATCTATCGCTATCTTGGCAACGGTTTGCTTGATTTCGCTGCCTGCTCGCGCTAATGGCGCAAGGTGCGCTACCGATAAGCTGTTTCGGATGATAAGTGTCTGGTTGTCGAGGGCGAATTGGTGGTTCGCGCTATGGTCTTTTTGCGACTAAGTCTCAACTAGGTCAACTGTGCGAGGTCATTTTCAATAACTTATTGATAATTGTCGCAATGTTTGAGGAGTGGAGTCGGGGGATGGTCTTGAGAAAGGTTCATTGGCCTTGCGTTCTAGACTTGCCGAGGTCTTTCTTGAAAGTAAGCCTTTGTGTATGTGTTGGTCGCTTTCTCGGAGCTAAGTCTTTTAGACTCACGGCATCCCAGCACCCAAAACTAAATTCCCGGAGTCAACAACCACAACCGTTTCGGATTTTCCAAGAGAGATTCAACTGCCGTCATTGCGGTTCTGTCTTTTGCCGGAGGTCCATAACTCCATCATTGCCTGCTGGGGGCAACCTAACTGGCCGAAGGGAGAGTTAGTCACAAAACACGAATGCGACCCGCGCTCTAACGAAGCGAGCGTGTTGCGCCAACCAAAACTACGCGACCGCATGCAGTGGTCGCGCGAACCTTCGCATCCGCGAAACAAAAGGAGTTCAGGTATGAACGCACAGAAACGCAAAATTCTTATCGTCGGCTCAGGAGTCAGTGGCTTGAGCGCCGCTTACGAGCTTCTGCTCGCCGGTCATGACGTGACCATCTGGTCCAAGGAGGGAGCTGCCGAATTCCCGCCCACTTCGCTTAATGCCTACGCAATGTGGGTTCCCGTCACTGATACAAAGGACAATCGCGTAGAGGATTGGGCGAACGCCAGTCGTGGTGTCTTCGACGCTCTGTCGGCCGAC
The DNA here is from genome assembly GCA_036702975.1 of Oculatellaceae cyanobacterium. Lineage (GTDB taxonomy): Bacteria > Cyanobacteriota > Vampirovibrionia > Obscuribacterales > Obscuribacteraceae > DATNPX01. The sequence continues at coordinate 14,719 of DATNPX010000023.1, read as the reverse complement.
AGCGCTACCGGCGTCAAGCAGCGCAAGATCGTGAAGCTGCACGAGCACCCGGATGAGCCCTGGTATGCTGGCAAGGCAGCCAACTTCCGCCATCCGAATCCCGGCGAGATTCCGGCGGAGTATGCAGACGCCAACGTGCTCGACACGGCTCCTGTCATCGACCCGACCGTCTATCTGCCGTGGCTTCACGCGCAGGTGGTCGCGCTGGGCGGCGTGTTCGAGACCCGCACGATTGAGAGCTTCGACGACTGCCCGCAGGAGTTTGAAGCGATCTTGAACTGCACCGGTCTCGGTTCGCGTACGCTCACCGGTGATACCGACCTGCATGCCGAGCGCGTTCAGGTGGTGAAGATCCGGCAGAGCGGTTTCGATGATGTGGTGATCGACGATGACGGTCCACACAAGCGAGCTTGTGTAGTTCCGCACAGCGACTACATCAAGCTCGGCGCCGTTTTCGATGGTGACATCGAGGACACAACCGTTAGTGAATCGGCAACTGCCGACATCCTGGCGCGCTGCAATGCCACCGTGCCCGGCCTCAACGCCAGGTCCGAGGACGTGATCAGCGTCGTGCGCGTGCATCGCCCCGAACGCAGCCGCACCCGCGTCGAGCTGGTGCAGCTTGACGACGGACGTCTGCTCGTGCACTGCTACGGTCACGATGGGATGGGCTACATCCTCTCGTGGGGCATCGCTCAGTGGATCGCCCGGCAGATCGCTGAGACGCTGAAGTAGTAGAACGTTCAGCAGGCGGTCGGGGAGCGTGCGCTCTCCGATCGCCCGACTGAGCGCTTAGTGAGTGACTGTTACCGTAAACAACAACAGGAGAAAGGAAAATGTATGTCTGCTGCTGTCATGCTGTGACGGACGGACAGATTCGCAACGCCGTCGATGGTGGAATCAGCCGTTGGAAAGACCTGGTTCACACCCTTCACTGTTCGACGCAATGCGGTATATGCGGCAAAGAGGCGAAGTTCTTATTCGACAAATTCTTGCAGGAGCGACTCGAACGTGAGAAGGCGATTCAGTTGCAAGTGGTGGAAGGTTCAGAGACTGCCTGCGGCAGCGCCAGTCCAGCTTGTTCTGCCTGCCCGAAGCGTGCAACTTGCCCCATTGTCACCGCAACAACCGATCCGGCTAAATAGCCCAAGGGTCTTCGACGGAGCGTTATGCAGTGCAGGTACATTACGCATTTTCTGCCGAAGATTTCTTGTAAGTGAATTGCTGAAAAAGAATGATATAGGCGAAATCTATTCGGCAGACCCAGGCGCTAGTTTGTGTGAATAAGTTTCAGAATCTTATCTGCACTCTTATCCGCATCCGCTACACGACCAGCTTTTATTGCTCCGTCAAGCTCAGACATGCGGGCTTGAAGGTCACCAACACGTCCAGTTCGGCGCACCCAGAGTGGAGCCTCAGCTTGAATGGTGCGTATTTTCTTCTGCAGCCCTTTAACGGACAATTGATTTGCCGGACGTGCCAGCTCTTGCAAAGGCAGCCCTTCGAGAAATTTGCGGTAGGCTGCTAGTGCTTCATCATTCTCAGTCGCTCTGCGAAACAGGTTGGCTTTTTCGGATGTCCCACCAATACCCCAAGAAAAGATGTTAACTAGAATTGCGCCATGATTGAACATCTTCGCCAAATAGCTTTCCATAGTCGTCTCACCAGGCATGCCGTCAGGAACTACATTCGTGCCTTCAGCAGAGATCCAGGTCGATTGTCCTCGATTCTTCACCGTCAGTCCTATCTCTTCTAACGCACCATCGCTTGGATAAGTACTGAACCCAGGAATTGAGCAGTTTCCAAAAACGACCGATGGAGCAGCATAGCCTACTCGTTGTGGGAAATCCTCAGGCGAGTCTCCTAGACCCTGCGAGGTAAATGCAATGTGTGAGAAAAGCTTCTGCCTTGGCACTCCCGATTGCTTCAACTCCATAGCCCACATCTGGATAAAATCTTTGACGATCGATTGCAGCTTATTGTCGCACTCTGCCTGCGAGCTCCTCGCGTTTAGACCGGCGTTACGCAGTGCATGGTAGCCTGTACTTCGATTTGTTGAAAAATCCCTTCCAATCTGTGTTTCCCATCCTGTGATCACCCCGCCGAACAAATCTTCTCGCCCCTCGGTTCTGAGGCGGGCCAATTGCTGCGCAATGTCCGCTCCGATCACGCGAGCACGTCGCCGCACGGCAACTTGCACCGCAGGACTATTGAAACACAGCTGAGGAGGTGCTTTTGTAGGTTGAGGACCCCAATCCAATCTTCGGCCAGTGCAAAGTGTTCCGTTCCAATCTATCCACTCAACGTTTGTATAATCTCGAACCAGGTCGGCTTGCTTATCCCAAAACATATGATCGTCGATGTGAAATGCGACAGCAGCGTTTTGCTTTCTAGCAATCTCAAAGGAATCGGCAATCAGCTTGTGAACCTGAGCGTCATTCTGGTTGAAAGAAATGGGACCAACGACAAATCCAAGGCGATGATGCACGTTTCCAGTTGTACCGATATGGCAGATGATGTCCCTGACCTGGTTATCTAACTCGCATTGAGCAGGAAATACGTCGTTCGATGCACCAGAAACAAATAATTGAAACATCAAGTAAATCGTAGTTGGTAGCGGATTTGCCATGTCTTATCCTTCTCGAACAGTGGCTGCTCAACTCGTACAGTTTTTACGCCTGTGCTCACGAAGCCTCGATGCAAAGTGCGACTGACACAGTTCAATCGAGGTTAGTGCAGAGCTGATAAAAGTAGCGTGAAAGTACTTCGCTGGTTTCAATCAAAGTGTCACACTGTCGAGAGAAACAATGTGGATGCTCGGCAGCATACTATCAGGATGCGCAAACTTCGGCGACCAATCTTATTCCTGTGTGAATAGCCAATCGACGGCTTGAACATAATCGCTAGACGGTGCATAAATCTGACCACCGGGGAATTCAATCCACTTCACCTGCCAACCGGCTTTCTTCTCTAGCAGTGCACGCGCGCGTTTCATCGACCCATAGCGTTTGTCGGTTGGGCTCGCCAGCATCACTACCGACAAATTTTTCGGATATGTGGCAGGGAGTTTGTCATCGAATGGTGCTTCTTCTTCGTAAGGCGTGAGGGCAGTATTAATGATGACACCACGCACATGTTCACCGCGATGCTCAACATAAGAGTAAGCGGCCATTCCTCCAGCAGCGAAGCCGCTTACGTAAATTCGATTGGAGTCAATTGGAAATTTTTCCAGCGTCTCTTTTATTGATTGGTCGACTGTTTCTCCCCAGGTTTCGAAGCTGGTACCAACACCCCCGTCGTTTAAACCGAGCACGAAGGCTTTATCTTTCTCTGCAGCGCTGCGTAAGGCGTCGACTTCAGACTGCCCGTTGCCGACGGCGTCAAACCCTATAATAAGCGGGTATTTTTTGTTTGCCTCCAAGTTGCTCGGACGGTAGAGAACATAGTGTGGTTTGGTCTGATTCATGAACTGAAAGAAAGCAACGATGATTTGTACGACGATCAAGAAACAGACAAGAGCAAGAATATTCTTCTGCGATCGCGCGGAACTTTTGGTGCTGATGACCTGACGAAAGCCATCTCTGAAAGAGACCAATTCGCCGCCTGTTCGCATATTGTCGGCGATCAACTTTTCCACGGTTGCTGTCTCAGAGCCGAGTCCGCAGAGAAAGCGCTGATGGTATTGAGTTGGTCCAGCTAGCATTGCCACTGTGCTCATGCCGGAACTAAGCTGCCGGATTTTCTCGTAAGGCAGTGAATCAACAGTCTGATCCAATCCATGTGATTTGATCCACATGACACGCCTATCAGTCACGCAGTAGGTCGTCTTCAGCGCATTCACATGCCAGACGACATATGCCACAAATACAAAAGCAAACAACAAGTTCGCGATCCCGGCGATGGCTGGTGGCATGGGCCGGGTCAATGTGAATGCAGCGAATACAAACGCCGTGGCCGCGCTAGACATCAGAAAAAGGAGGTTCAGCGAACCGCGGTCTGGCTTACCGACCCATTGGATGACCTCGGAACTTTCGAGAGGCTTTTGCAGCTCTGGATATCGTTGCAAATAGTCGGTCGCGACCTGCACCTGATTGACCGGATCCGCGTTGCTTATCTTGTGTTTGTTGAGGAGCGACTCGCGAGTGCGTATGGTTGGCTTTTGATGAATATCGTCCATCTGCGTACACCTTGTGTGAGGCTAATTTGCCAAATATAGCCGTGACTGCTTGACATCGATGGAAGATTAACGGCTCCTTAAGTATTTGAGCCCTGAAACGCAGTCCCGATAACAACTCGGAAACATTTGTCTCTGGACACTCATTTAAGTTTACTGAGCGGCAGAATTTAGGGAGTTATAACCGACGGCTTCTCCTGAATACAGTCTGGGCGGCTGTTTGCACCAATCAGATGACCCAAAGTGAGCTTTGGACGATTGAGCAGATTGTTCAACCAATCGAGGATTTCGTGCTTTCTCTCTATGAGTGGGTTCAGAGGAAAGGTCCCATGTTGACTATGGTGTAAACTCGATCCGAGAAAAAACAACTACGAGGTTCAGTCATGCGGCAGTTCTCCGCACTTATTTTTGGCTTTGTACCGTTGAGCTTGTGCCTTACGTCAGCAGTTTCGCTGGCAAATGATAGAAGCTTCAGTTTCTCAAAGTCTTGGGGTTCTGATTCAACGAATTCACATACTGTGAGCACCACGCATTGTGCCGGCCGGATGTCGAGAAATGAGGCATTCGGTCATTACCTGCAAGTGGCTGAGAATTCTGCTCAAGCCAATTTGCCTGACAATTTTGAGATAACGTGTCGGGTAAAGAAAGATGGTGGAAGTACGACTACGGTATTTGAGCAGGCAAATGGAGTTGCTACAGAGGAGGACCTGTTTTATTGTGAGCAGGCTATTTCAGAAGCTTTCTGCGTGGAGCCATATGATGAAATTGAAGGCGTCGGAAAACTCCAATCGCGTAACAAAATCAAGGACCGAGAAGTTGGAGCCAAGACGCAGTACCTCAAATTGCATCCGGAGCTTGCCGGAAAAATCGTGGTGTTGCGCATAATTCCTGACACGATGTTGGAGATTTGTCCGTTCTTAACTAAGACAGAGTTGCATAGCTCCGAAAATTTGGCAGCCATTCCAATAGCTAATCTGCACTCCAAGCTTTTGAGAGACTTCCGTTCGGAATGGACTGAATTCTGCAGGGCGTACAATGAAGATGATGAACATGTATCAGTAAACCGGCCAGTTTTGCTTAGCAAAGCCGATGAGTTGATGACAAAGTATAAGGCACTATTTCTATAACAACGAATCCGGGTTGTGTTGATGGCTGAATGCCGATACGACGATTACCGCAAAGATCCTTTTTAAGCAGTACACAAACAGACAACAACCAAGGGTGAAAAAAACGCAGAGGAGCTGTTTATAGGATACAGCTCCTCTGCGCCAGTTAAACCCCGTTAATTACCGAAGCTGTAGTTACCGTGAGATTCTGTACCATCGCAACCAAACCAGGTCGCACCCGGGCCAAACCTGCCGCTATCTGGCCCGCTGGCAAAGACATCAGGCACACTGTAACCGTAGGCACTCAAATCGCTCGGCGCAGGCGCATGACCATCTGCGCAAGGAACCTTACGTTGCATGGGTGCATGCGAATGTGCCAGAAGCATCGCTGGGATTGGACGCAAATACATTGTCACTCCCATTGATCGAATTCTCCGAGTTGTCTGTATAGTCATCGAACCCTTCTGCCGGGATCTGTGTCTGAATGGCAACGAACGCCGCATTCGCAGGGGTAGAGCCACCAGTAATTACGTTGAGAGCAGTTCCTACTCAGGAACTGCTCAACGAGCGGCCCTGTCCAGATCCTGCTTGGTCGGTTGTGCAGATGTAGCTGCCTTGGTAGTCTTTCACGCCACTAAAGAGCCCAGCTCGTCCACCATATGAGTTGTGCACGCCAGTCCCGGAGGAAGCAAGTGACTTCAAACCTGCGATAGTCCTCCATCCACGCATAAATCAACACCGGCAATGTAGCTGCTGTCGCTAGATGCCAGAAAGGACACGACTTTCGCAACTTCGTCTGTCGTTCCCGTTCTTGCTAGGGGTATTCGAGCGATTGCGTCTGCGGTCATCTGCTGAATTTGTTCGTCAGTTAGTCCTATGTTTCCAAAACCGGGTGTGGGAATCATTCCAGGGCTTATCGCGTTTACCCTAATGCGCCGCTCTTTCAAGTCCGCCGTCCATGTTCTTGCAAATGAGCGCACTGCTGCCTTTGTGGCGCTATAAATGCTGAAAGCCGGAATTCCCTTAAATCCTGCAACCGATGCGTTTAATATGATGCTGCCACCGTCCCTCAGAAGAGGCAGTGCTTTCTGCACGGTGAAAACTAGTCCTTTCACATTCGTATCGAAGATTTTGTCGAAGTGCTCCTCGGTTACCGCCTGCAGCGGCAGGAAGCCGCTTGTTCCGGCATTGGCGAAAAGTATGTCTATATGTCCCTTTTCGGCTTTGACTTCTTGATATAGCCTATCGAGGTCTTTGAGATTTTGTACATCTCCCTGTACGCTGCGCACATTTTTGCCAATTTCCGCAACGGCCGTGTCCAATTCCTTCTGCCGACGACCTGTAATGAAGACAAATGCTCCTTCATCTACAAGATGCTTGGCTGTGGCGAGCCCGATACCGCTATTTCCGCCGGTGATTACGGCGATTTTACCCTCTAGCTTTTTGTCGGTTGCAGACATTTTTCCTCCTGGCAAGCAGTCAATTTCTTGTCAGCGATAGCGTATTGCTATAACATCAAGACCGGTAGAAGGATGGTTTTTCAGACCTGGTATGAAAAGACAGACCAATAGACAGGCGCAGCAATTCGACGATGAAAACCCGTGTAAAGAATTTCTTACCGGGATAACCAGAACACTCGATGTCGTCGGCAGCAAGTGGAAGGTGCCGTTGTTGTGTTTGTTATATAAGAGAAGCAAACGTTTCAACGAATTGCGGCGGGAACTTCCAAACGTGACTCAGCACATGCTAGCCGCAAGCTTGCGTGAGTTAGAGTCCGATGGATTGGTATCACGGACGGTGTATGCGGAAAGCCCGCCGCGCGTTGAATATTCGCTGACCGAGGAAGGTCGTAGTCTTGAAGGCGTTTTCTTGGCTTTAGGAGAGTGGGGACGGTCGAGAGAGTTCGTCGCAAACTCATCCCATTTATAAATAAGAGCTCCTGATCGGTTTCAACACACGCACGAAAGCAATAACCTCAATTCGAGAGTCGAAGAATCTTGACGAGTCTATCTGCGCTGCGCATGCTTCGCAATAAGTTCGATTCGCTCATCCAAGAGCCTCTCTACTGGTTTGAACCCGAGCGCTTAAGAGAGCATCCACGAACCGACTTTCTTGAATTGCTTTTTGTCAACAATGCGCACCGGCTACCGCCCAGCACTCCCAAGAAGCATCTCTGTTGCAGTGAAGGCACAGAGCAGCATTGATTCCGGCTCATTCGCCCATATTCCAGAGGCAAGTCGCAGCAGGGACTCGTTCAACTTCTCAGAAATACGCAATGATCTTGGCTGTAGAACAGCCTTTGTGAGAGCAGAAAAATCGTCACTATTTAAGTCTGTCGAAATAGTCGATCGGGTAACAGGCGATTGTTCTGGGAATGCGAAGCTAATGCGACCACCATGCTCGAAGTCTAGGTGCCATTGTTGTAAATCAAAAAGCAATGAATCCGAGAAATTGTGGTTCACATCTCTGGCTAATCCACAACTGACAGGAGACGTGCCAATCATCAATCTGTAAACAGCAAGCAGACTCGCCACTTTTCTTGCGCGCACAAAAGCTTTTTCTTGGAATTGTTTCAAGTCAGCACCATCTGGAACCCCCCTTGAAACAACCAAAAACGCATCGGCCGGTCGCATCAATCGATGCCCTATTCCCTCAAGCAGTTGACGTTGGAAGGCTAACGCGTCTGCCGTAGTGCTCACGACGAGAGTCGCCAGGGTGGCCGGAGACACAATTTCCACGTCATCAAAAGTAAAGTGCTCCCAAGTCGATTGGAGCGTCAATGACCCTCAAACCGTGGAAACGAAAAAACCACAATTTACGGGCGGCGGGCATTAAGCTGTCCCCATGGGTTACGGTTCGCTGGTCATTTGATCGTTGGGGGCGTTGGCTTCAAAACTAATTCGCTCATGAGCATTCAATTTGCTGCAATCAATTTTTGCGATTCACATGGAATCTAAAGTGTAATCCATGCAAACGAGAACCCAGGTCGGACAGTTGCGCACGAGGACAGCCGGACGGAAAATTATGGACGATTCAGAACCAAAGGCAAATCCCCCAGACGAGGGGTTGATTTCGGATCGAGGCCTTGCAGGAGAGATCCAATTTCGCATGAAAAAGGAGATTAAACAAAAGTGAAGCGAAAAAGCGTGCGTCAATTGCTCAATAGCCAAGACAAAGAGGTCAGTGGTCTGAAGCCGGGCAATCAAGTCATTTCAATTCGGTCGTGGTCAATAGTTGGCAGTGAATAATACCCACTGGTGGTGCGTAATAGGTTGTTGCGTGACGTGTCTTGCGGTCGCCGCCGGCGTCATACACTTAGGTAAAACGCATCAGGACAACCCGGTCGTGAACCCACCACTTCCACCCGTGAACCAGCATTTTGCAGAAGCAATTGAACGGTATCAAAATTGCGTCGCCGTTTTTCTTTTTGCGTCGATGACCGGTATCTGATGCCGCTACAGTAGCAAACCTTTTCGCATACCGCCGTTTTGTTTACGCACGAAAGCGAGCGCGATAGACTAAAAGCCGCTCCCACCTTACTGTTGCGAGTCAAAGCTAATCCAAATTTCATGGTCACCTCGGAAGTAGGGCTGCGCACCGTACCGCCTGCAGCGCCTGCCGGAAAAACGTGACCAGGGCGGCTCGCGTTGAGGCTTATACGCCGGGCAGGCAGGAAGCGAAGCAGCCCGGCATGGTCACATTGCGGGATGATTTGACCAAGGCAGCTGTCAATGGACTGTCAGTGGTGACTTGTAAGAAAAGTTCAGAACGAGTCAACCCGACGGGCAAGACATAACGGGTCCTCCCCTCTTCGAACCGACTCCAATCAGGGCACCATCTTGGGCCATTCTCCCCCAAAAAAAGACGATATCTAGCCTGAGCGCGATGCTTCGTTTTGCCTGACACAGCTAGAGGATCGATCGTGCCAAACTCTGGGTACCGGCTTCTTGTCGCCCGGGAAACTTGAACTGTCATCCGAGTTTGCATGCTACGCCGCTAGTTTGGCTGCTTGATTCGTGTGCTTTTACTAAATGTCCGGCTGCTTTTGTTCGCATGGTATGCCACGCTTTCATGGCTTCCTTCCGATAACGTCTTCGCCGCAAACCTGTGTTTGATGGGGGTACCCCTCTAGTTCTTTTATTAAAACGGACCGCTATTGGAAGGCGGCTTGCTTTCTTTTTTGGCAGTAGTAGAACTTTGCCATATCTTCAATGGCTCTTGGGTTGTTCTGGCATTGGTGATGGTGAAGGAGTTTGTGAAGCGGTCGGGCATTGCTCGTTTAAGTAATCTTCCAAATCATCGAAACTGTTTAGCAAAAAGGCAATGTAATTTGCAGTAATTGAATCGAGAGCAGAGTGAAGAATATCGAAAGTTGTTTGATCTAATGGTCGAGTGGCTTTCCTGATTGCTTCGATAATCTGGAAAAGTCCTCGATAATAGGCTGCTGCGGGACTGGAAATAATGTTTTTTGCTTTCCGAGCGAGAAATTAGCTCGTCCCACCGCGTCGGGGTTTATACTAAAAGTAAAGCCCAAAGAGCGCATCCCTTGACACCCCGTGTGAATAGCAAATTATGACACCGTATATGGTGCCCTTAAAGCCAAAAAAAGAATGGGAGAAGAAAAATGAGGAAAAGACTTTATACTCTCGCTTTCGGTTTTGGTTTCGCAATTGCAGGCAGCATGTTCTGGACGATAAGTTACAGCAAGGCCGCTGAGACTAGCACTTCGTCCTGGCTGAACAGTTTTAATCAGGGTAAGACTGCGCTTGCTCAAAATCGTTTGAGTGAAGCCGAACAGAGTTTTCTGAGTTCCGAACACACCTCCGATCCAGAACAACCGCAGCAGAAAGCAGAAGCAATGTTTGCGCTTGCACTGGTGAAGTACCAAGCGAATGACTATAAAGGCTGTGAGAAGATTCTTAGTGATTTGACCAAAGCAGAAGAAGCGTTTGGAGGGTTAAGTAAATTAGGTGCGTTTGGAGAGCCGAACAAATTATGTCCCTCTTCATATATACAGGAGGTTTTGGGAGATATTCGCTCAATGCAAGGAGAGCCTAGCGAAGCAAAACAGCTTTATGAAAAGGCATTGAAAACCTGTTTGACGCAAAAGGGAGCAATTACTCATCAGCAAAAACGTTTAGACCAAAAGATATCTAACGTTGAGCAGCCAACCAAAGACTTCCATGTCACGCAATACCTGGAAGAATACAGTCTTGCCTGTGAATATGTTGAACGGGACAGGGTTCCACCATTTATTTGCAAACATATATCTACGTCTGGTAAAAAGCAAAAAGGCAAATAAATGGTGCTGGCCGATTGGGTTGGCCAGCACCAGAGTTCAACATTTAGCGTTTTAGTGTTTTAGTGTTTTGGACACAGGGGATCCGCAGATGGCAAGGTTCCCTGAGAAACAAGAGATGCCACAATGGCCTTTGTGCAAGAAAAGTAGCCGCTGTTATAGAGCCATTCCGAACTTGAGAGATTTGGCTGTCCGGCATTTGGACCCTCTTCATAAGTCCAGTCTGGGCTTGTGAGTTGAGTAAACTCCTCCGCAAAGATTTCGTGCCGTTCAACCTTTGGTTTCTCCGCGTCGAAGATGTTGTTGTAGACAGCTCGAATTATTTGTTCGGGTGTCATCGCTGGCGTTATGTTGTTAAACGTTGAGATCAGAGTTTCACCATCACCCGGATAGTGAGGGTAAGGATCGATACCATCGGTGTTGTCGTTACAAAAGTAGTTGCCGTTAGGATCTTGCTTTCCTGACAACAAACCGCCCTGATAGGAATAGGGGAAAGCGGTGCCGTAAATGTAACCCGAACACAAACTGAATTTGTTGATGGCCTTCCAATCCGCAGCCGTTGCATGAATGAACAACTTCGAATCCGAGGCACCTCCAGTGTAATCGAGAGGACCTACGGACTCTGTCGCGCCTGCATTGGCAGAAATTGAGTACGTAGTCGGCGTTGGGGCGCTTGCAGTGATCTGGAATTCCGGTAATTTGCCTTCCTTGATTATCGCGGTAGCGTCGACGCCCAAGTGCTTCAGTGTTGTGTTTGCGTTTATGGCGGATACCAAGTTCTGGGCGATGCTAGCCAAAGTATCACCACCTTGAACGGTGTACGGCACTTGCAATGCACCTCCCGAAAGCGCAGTGTTGTTGACCGTAACTGTAATAGTGTCTCCGGGAGTCACCGTACCCCCAATTAAAGTGTATTGAACACCCAGAACTCCGTTCTTGGAGTACAAACGGTCAGCCCAATGTCCAGCCTCATGTGCCGCGGTTGATTCGATCGTGGTGTTGGCTTGACCATTTATTGCTTGTTCGAAGATCACGGAGTATTCATTGAATGTTGTTCCTTCTACTACGAGCACTCCGTCCGGAGAGTCATCGTCACTAAGCTTGTGGGCGGGTGTAATGACAAGCTGTCTTACTGCTTTGTTAAAGTCGCTGGGCGCGTTAAAGAGATAGAAATTCCCTATCGCATTTCCCAATGCGCCACCTTGAATTGTTGCGGTTTCGCTATTGGTCCCGGTGACAGTAAGGTTAATCGATTCCGTTGAGCCGGAATTTGTGGTTTGAGCGTATGTGGTGTTTGATGCCGTGGAGTTAATGTACACGGAAGAGCCTTGGGCATATGCACTAACGCCGATGGTTTGCAGACTGGCATTCGCGGTAATCGAATTTGAGAGCCTATCTGCAGCCGTTTCTAGTGTGTCCCCGCTAACGATCGTGTAGGAGATATCTTGCTCTCCACCCGCTAGCGCTGAATTGAAAAAGAGAATCGTCAGAGTGTCGCCAGGGGTCGCGTACCTGCCTATAAAACGGTCGCCCGCGTCGGCATAGTTTGCATTGTCGCCGGCAACGAGATTCTGTAGGACATTGTTCATGTTCTGCCCATATGTCGTCGTGCCGCAGGTCTGAGAGTAGGTGCCATTCGGCCAGGTATTGGCACCAGGCACAACGGGGTTGCATTGAATTGTCGCGGCCGGTGTTTGAGTACCAGCAGACAGTGCTACCGCGAGCAGTGCGAGGATCGGAAGTAGTTGGCGTTTCATGCGTTTTTCTCCAATGGTCAAATTGAGCTTAGTAACCAGATAACTGCGAGCAGACAACCACGGGAAAGCATTTGAATGCTTAGCCTGGTCTTGGTCGTTTGCTATTAGTCACTCTTGCTTTTTCTGCGCCGAAGTTATGAAGTCGATAAGCTGCCATCAGTTTATGAGAATATGCTAGGTCAAAGGAAGCAAATAGCTGAAGCCGAACAATGATAAAGTGCCAAATATTCGTTTTGCGTTAACGAAGCGGTGACAGGTATAGCTAAAACGCATCAAAGTGGTGAGGTCCACTGCCAGCGGTCATAAAGGACAGATCGAAGTTAGAATTTCAACGACGCTTCAGAACTAGGCGAATCTTCTTGCTCACCGTATCTACCTCGTTGCTGTCGACAGTGAAACCTTGCTCTTCAAGCTTCTCAATCACCGCGTGACAAGCATAAGCCTGACAGACATTGGAGTTACTTTAACGGCGTCAAATTCACTTGCTGCGCAAATATAGTCAAGATCGTAGCAATTAAAATCATGGGACCTAGGGGAACTTGCCGCTTCATTATCTTTTCTCGCTCGTCATCATTTTCGGCTCCTCTTACACTCATTAGTCCGAATACGAAATAGATGACCCAAAAAACAACGCAATCAACAATTCCCAAAAGGGGTCCTAAAGACGCAGAAACTGCAGCTAGTAGCTTAACCACTCCGAATGGAATATATTTTCGAGTTGCCGCCAGGCCTCCAAGGAGTGCGACCGCTATCCATCCTCCTACGGACTCCAAAAAATGATTATGCACTGCATTGACGACAATAGCTAAAATCGCGGCTGGAAAGGTCAACCAGTTCGGGATCTTCATTTCCTTAAGGCTGGTAAAGGAAGCAATTAAACAAGCGGCGATCGCAATCACTTCTTCGACGCTTATCGGCGTTGCCATGCAAATGCTCCATGGAACGATCATCTCACTTTGTAATTTTATCAGTGTTGCGGATGCCTGACAGGCGCTTTAAATAACCGGCTGGTAAGATCCGATATGTGTTGAGCGATGAGCCTATAGAAAATGAAGAAACTTTTTTCAGCGTTCTATGAACAGCCAAAGTTGAACGATAAAACTTGGGAATCCGCATTGGTTTCTATAGATACAAACGTTCTCCTTCACTCCTATCGTTGGGGGCGTGTTACTCAGGATGTCTTTGTTGATGCTCTAAAGGCTCTCTCAGGCAGGCTGTGGCTGACTTTTCATGCCGCACTTGAATATCACCGTCATCGCCCGGAATACTTATTACCATCAAGAAATCCGTCGACTCTTGTAACTGGTGCCTCCACCGTCAAAAAGATTAAGGATAGTTGGTCAGAGTCAAAAAAAAGCGCAACTCAGAGCCTGCAAGAGCCAATTGATGCGCTGTCTCAAGCCGTAGATGCTATATATAAGCATATCGAGGCTACAGGACTAGGCGACAAAGGTTATGAAAAGCGTGCAGATGAGCATTCTGAAAAATTAGCAAAGGCATTTAAAGGTCGATGTCTTTCAAAATTGGGGGCGGACGAACTACAAGAGTTATTTTCAAGCGAGCCCTTACGCTCCGCGCAAGGTATTCCGCCAGGTTTAACCGACCAATCTAAATCCTCAAATCGTCTTGGCGACCTGATTATTTGGACAGAATTGAAACGTCTTGCAAAGGAAAAAAAATTACCACTTATTTTCGTTACCGATGAAACCAAACTTGATTGGTGGTCGTTGAATAAAAGAAATCGTTGGACGAATCCAGAGTTGTTTTCAGAATTTCGCGATTTGACAGGGCAAGATTTGTTTGTCATATCAGCAGACCAATTTGTTGACGAAACCGCCTCCGTTTTTAAACTGTCTGGCGATATCAGCGCGGCTGTTCTGGACATGAAATCTAGCAATCCTACGTTGATTGAGTTTAATGGTGGCGAGCTGTCCAATAAGTCCTGCTTTGTTGATTTTGAATTGCCGGATGTGATAGCTGTGCCCGTTGAGCGTGATCAGTGGTCCACCTATCGATCAACTTCGTTTCTAAGTGATCCTGCTCACGGCAAAAAAGGCTATGGACATTCTGGGACGTCGAGTCAACCGGCTCCTGGCGCAGTCAGATATCTCGCTCAGCTCAGAGGCACTGAACTAGTTGGATTGATCGTTGATTTGTTCTAGATGTGCCAAGAGTGCACGTGAAGATCAGGCGCATTAGCGTGACTCCCTTATTTGGGAAATTACGAGGGAAGTGGCTGTAATTTGAGATGGTCCCCAAAATTTAGGCCACTAGCTAAGAGACATTCCTGCCTTTAAAATAGCATTGCTAGAAGAGGCAAAATGAAAAGAACAAGGAAAAAGCACGCCGCGGATTTCAAAGCGAAAGTTGCATTGGAAGCGGT
>DATNPX010000017.1:0-43341 GCA_036702975.1 Oculatellaceae cyanobacterium | reverse complement strand
TACGCTTTGCGCTTGTCTCGGATTTTTCGCGGCTTTCATGCCTACAGCATGATCCTGTCCCGCTCAAATGGCCATCCTTGAAAACGCTAAAATGGCTGAATCTTCGCTAACACTCTGTGGGTTGGCCGAATGCTTACCTTTTGAGAGCAAGTTCGCGGAAATAAATTCTTATCAGCAAAGAAAGCATTAAAAGATTAAAAGTAAAAAGCCGGAAACACTTGTAAATGCGTGGTTCGTGCGGCCACGTTGCGAGCGTGACCGCACATTAGTCCCAAACTCACGATTGCGCTGGATAATGGCGATGCGCGAACAGTGCCAGGAGTTTTAGCAGCAAGCAATAGGAGCCGATTGAAAAGACTCCTATCGCTCATTACCTGTTGAGAAGGTGGAAGTGTCCCCAGGGTCGCGGCGGCTTTGGACCGGGCGACCTGGTGACAAAAGAAGACGAAGAACAGCCGACCGAATTACCCCCGGAAGTGCGGTGCTTTTGCCAGGAGTGCTTGTCTGAGTAATTGACCAAGCCTCAGACATAGCGGTCCGAGATCGTTGGGGTCACGGGCCGTCAGCAAGTTGGCAGTCTGGTCGTAAACGACCGGGTCGTCGTTATGAACAACAAACCCGGCGTTGGTCAAGTCCCTGCGAATACTTCCCGTGCCCGTGATGTGCACGTCTTTGGCAGGGAAATTTTCTTGCCCTTCCGGTGCATCGAAGGCAGCATTAATCAACACCTGCGGCCCGTGACAGAGACTGGCGACCAGAAGCCCTCGCCGATGAGCTTCACGAACTAGACGCAGTGCCACCTCGTCAGTGCGGAGCATATCCGGGTTCCAGGCACCACCCGGAATGAACAGCGCGTCAAAGTCTTCCAATTTGACGTCTGACATACGGGTGTCCATCTTGAGCGAGATAGCATCCGACAGCCATTCCGCTATTACTATGTGTCCAGCCGGATTTCGGTACTGGAAAATCCAGTCCTGACCGGCTAGAACCACCTCAGCTCCGCGCGCTTTCAAATACTCGATCGGCACTTCGATTTCCGGGAGCTCAGGACCGTCGGCACTGATTACCAGCACCCGCACGCCCTTCAACTCGCTCATCTCCGCCGGAGGAAAGACTGGCAATTTATAGTCATTGCCTCTGGTATCGAATCCGGTTCGCTTGAAGCGCCTTGCCAGTGAATGCGAGCCTCCGTCACTCACTGCGGCCTGAGCCGGAGAGATTGCGGAAGTTGTTGCTGGTTGCCCAACAGAGTCGTTACTGGTTGGTGTGGGAGTGATACTTGCTGGAGAGTTCGGCCCATGGCCGTAGATGGGTGCGCCACCTGCGCCATGCAGCCTGGTCTGCAATTCGGCATACCGCTCTTCAGTGGTTTTGCCGACCAGTGGCCGCTCTGGCTTAATGCCGCAAATGTGGCATCCGACGATCTTCGCTTCTTGCCGGTGACGTGCCCAGTCGTTTTCGATACTGCCACCGGAAAGGGCGGAGGACGGGTAGAAGTGAATCTTGCTAGGGTTCTCTTCTGCGCTCAAAGGACGAGCCCATTCGGGTTCGATGCCGCAGATTTCGCAACCGACAATACGCGCCCGCTCGAGGTGTGCCTGCCAATCACTCTCGATCGAACCACCTGAAATAGCGTGGCCGGGATAGAAATGTGCTGGTATGGTGGTGACATGCCCGCAGCGGCATTTGATACCGTCTGACTTGGCTAGGATAGGGTTGTGCCGGTTGCAAGAGGGGTTGCTGCAACGCAGCTCGTAGTTTTGAGTTGCTAACGTTCTAGACATTTTGAACTCACCTTTCTTCTTTAGATTGAACTTCACCGATACCGATTGAGAGGCTCTCACGACAAGCCGAAACTTGCTGGAGGAGAAGTCGATATGTCTTAGCTGCTTGTTGTTCGGAGATTCTGTCCAGGAGGCGGTGAAGATCGGAAGATGATCATAAACTGCCAATTTGGAGGACGCTGAATCAACGATTAATAAACATACTTTGCGCCACCAGGCGTGTTTCTCCCACGTAACCGCGCTCAAAACCTCTGGCAGCTTTTAATAGCCAGGCTGGCAAGGGAAAAACTGGTAGATCCCAATCCTGCTAACAAAAAAATGGACCAAAACCACAAGGCGGTCCGGCGTCAATTGAAAAAACTCGCGAAAGCTTTGACAGTTATCAGTGGTACAGCTGGTTTTGCCAAACTGGTAGCTATGCTGCATTGTCGCGAACCCAAGGGAGTCGAAAAAAAAATTTTGCAAAGCTGCCGCGCCCTTTGCCATGAGAGCTTCTGCGCAGAGAATCTCTCATGGCAATCTGCATTGCATTCCATAACGAAATGCCACGCAATTATTGAATCTCGATATTCATGTTCCCGAGCTGCATTACGCCGCTGCTCGAGAGCCCAGGACACTTCTCGATAGAGAGTTCGGTAAGCGAGCTCGGCAGCGCCGGCAGTCTCGAAATCTTGGGGCAACCGAAAAGCCGAAGTTCAGTCAATGAATTTGGCAGCTCCGGCAGACTCAACAGCAGGGGGAATTCGTAAACCATCAGACTAACCAATGAGTTCGGCAGTTTCGGCAGGCCCAAAAGCCTGGGCCAGTCGTCGACCTGCAGATAGGTCAGCGAGTCCGGCAGTGCCGGCAGGCTTATAATGCCAGGGCAGCATTCAATCAGCAGACTGGTCAAGGCACTCGGCAGTGCGGGCAGGCTCGAGAACCGAGAACAATCACCAAGTTGCAGAGTGGTCAAAGAGCTCGGCAGCCCCGGCAGTCCTATAAGCTCAGAGCAGTCGGAAACCCGCAAATTTATCAGTGAGTGCGGCAATGCCGGCAAGTTCGTTATCCTCGGGCAATGACAAATCTGCAGATCGGTCATGAAATCCGGCAAGATAGGCAGGTTGGCAATTCTAGAGCATCTGAAAACGTGCATATCGGCCAGGGAGCTCGGTAGTGCTGGTAAGTTGGTGATCTCCGGACAGTCGTACACGGACAGCTTGGTCAGTGATTTCGGCAAGGCCGGCAAGCTTGTCAGCGAGGGGCAATTGTCGACCGTGAGATAACCTAGCGCGCTCGGCAACTCCGGCAGACTTGAAATTTCAGGACAGTTGCTGACCAATAAGGATATGAGCGAGCTCGGCAGCGTAGGCAAGCTCGAAAAGCCGGAGCAGTCGCGAAGCTCAAGGTGTTTCAGCCCCTGATTCTCCCAGAAGTAAGCGGCAATTTTTTCTTTAGATCTAAATATCATCGTAATCTCCATTCAGATATGGCTGTGCTAGCGACTCATACAGAGCCGCTAGCAGTTCAGGTTGAACCGCGACCGAGATGGACGTGCATCCGTCTGGATGCATGCCATCTCTGAAGCCCCTTACTATTGGATCTCGATCCTCAGGTTCCCGAACCGCAACGCACTGCCGCTCTTTATCCCACACTCGACGACGGATAGTTCGCCAAGCGAGTTCGGCAGCACAGGCAGGCTCGTAATCTTGGGGCAACCGCGGAGCCGAAGTCCGGTCAATGAATTCGGCAGCACAGGCAGGCTCGTAATATTGGGGCAACCGTAAACCATCAGACTAACCAATGAGTTCGGCAGTTCTGGCAAGCTCGTCATCATTGAGTATTCAATCAGGAGAGTGGTCAAGGAACTCGGCAGTGCCGGCAAGCTCGAAATTCCAGCGCAATTCTCAAGCAGCAAATTGTTCAGCGAGCTCGGCAGCGCTGGCAATCCTATGAGACCGGAGCAGTTCGTAACTCGTAGATTTATCAGCGAGTCCGGCAATGCCGGCAAGTTCATTATCTTGGGGCAGTCGGAAATGCACAGATCGGCCAGCGAAGCTGGCAAGGCGGGCAGGTTAGCAATCTTGGAGGGTCCGAGAACCTGCAGATCGACCAGCGATCTCGGTAGTGCTGGCAGGCTAATGAGCTCCGGGCAGTTATAGGTCCGCAGGTAAGTCAGCGAGCTCGGCAGTTCCGGTAGGCTAACGAGCTCCGGACAGTTGTAGACCAGCAGGGAGGTCAGCGAGCTCGGCAGGGGCGGCAAGCTTAAAACCCCAGAGCCGTCGCGGAGTTCAAGACGTTCCAGCCCCGGATGCTCCCAGAAATAGGCGGCAATTGCTTCTTTAGATGTAAGTATCATTGCAATCTCCATGCGAATATGTTGCGCTAGCGACTCCTTCGTACAGAGCCGCTAGCAGTTCAGGTTGCACCGCTGATTAGGCAGCATGTTATAGAACATCGAACGCTATCCGAGAGACGCTACCATGAGGTCTCCGATGTAATCACTCAATGACTGGTAGCTGTTTAATAGCCTGCTTACGGCCAGTTTGGTGTTTTCGTCCAGGCTGGAAAGACTTGGTCTGGGAGCCGCATTGTCGAAGTTTGCGATCATTTTGCTAGCAACCAGGCAGTTGTTGCGCACCTTGTCTCTGTATAATTCGTCCAGCTTGGGTACGGTGTAAAGATTCAAGTCGGCGGCGTCAATACCGGCGACAGTGGCTTTAAGAGCCTTGTTGAGTCTGGCGCGAACCTCTGCGAGCCGATCATAGAAGTACACGCAGGCATGGATGGCACAGTAAAACTGAACTCTTGCACGATCGTGCTCGGCTTTGATCTGCTGCTCCTTTTCCGTATCGGCGGACTGAATTGCCTGCTCCAAACGCGAGGCAAATTGCGGCTCGTTTAGAGCTGCTTTGGCCGAAACGAAGGCTGCTTTGGCCGCCTCGTATCGCTTCCATAATTCATTTGCCTGTTCGTAGGCCGAATCCAGCTCTGTAAGCCGCAGCAAGGTGCGGTCCAACTTGATATAGAAGAGGTTGCTTCCAATGACTTGTTCGGTCTTTCCTTTGCGGCAGACATCATCGAATAGCTCGCGCAGGGCTCTTTGTATTTCCCCTGGCGCCAAGTCGGGTACGCTGTCGAGCGACCTGGCTGTCTCGCCCGGATCGGGGCAATGGTCTTTGTGCAACAGAGCGAAGTTAGCCAGATTAGCCATGATCGGATTGGAAAAATTGTCTTTGGGCCGGTCCCAAAAATTATTCCGGCCGAAAATTCCTTCGTGCTTGCCTGGAAGGAGAATGGCCATGGAATCGAAGATGACTTTCACGTGCGACTGTACTTCGTGGGTGAGCAGCACAGCGCTGGCATAGCCGGCTCTAAGATTGCGCTGTTTGTCAAGAACGATCAGACGTTCTGTTGGATTTGAGAGCTGCGCCAATCTCGCGCGAAACTGTTTCTCGTGTAAATTGGCTAAAGTGCAGCTTAGCTTGGGCAGGCTGTTGAGCTTGTCGATCTGGCTGGAAGACTGGTTGGCTCGGCGCTCCAGTACCATGTAGCGGCCGTCTGTATCATTCTGTAGTGTCTCATTGAGGCTGGGAATGTAAGTAGCGTTTTTCATGATTTATCCTTGTGCCTGGTCTTTATTTAAAGAACACACCTGAGTCAGGCGAGAGGAGTGTTCTTAGCGCGGTCGCGGCAAGAATCTAACGCAGGGTAAACGCTAGATTTGTGCTTATGCGACCGCACTCGGCACCTATCGGTACGTGCGATAGGTGCACGGCTCTATTGTTTGAGTGGTATCACCCACCACCTGATATGCTGCGGTTTCTGTTGCTGGTTGCGCAGCCGGCTCGTTGTCGGTTGGCTTAGAAGCACTATTTGCCGGACACTTACAGGCTACCGGAAATAGGCGCTCCACCGGCACCATAGAGCCTGTCCTGTAATTCGGCATACCGGTCTGCAGTGGTTTCACCAACCAGTGGCCGCTCAGGCCTAATGCCACATCTGTGGCATCCGACGATTTTTGCTTCTTGCCGGTGGCGTGCCCAGTCTGTCTCGATGCTGCCACCAGAGAGCGCTGAGGCCGGGTAGAAATGGAGCTTGCTGGTGTTCTCTCCGGCGGTTACGGGACGAGCCCATTCAGGCTGGATGCCGCAGACATCACAACCGACAAGATGCCCTTGGTCACGGTGCATTTGCCAATCAGTTTCGATCGAGCCGCCTGAAATGGCATGACCGGGGTAGAAGTGTGCCGTGACACTTTTTTCTGACCTTGCCAGGACAGGGTTGTGGGTGCAAGAGTTGTTGCTGCAATGCAGCTCGGCGTTTTGAGTTTCTAACGTTCTAGACATTTTGAACTCACCTTTCATTTTTTATCGGACCTCGCCAGGACCTACTGGATAGCCTGCTCTCACGATGAGCCGCAAATTGGCTTGAGAGGAGGAGTCGAAATGCTCACTGCTTGTCGTTTGGGGATTCTATCCAGTTGGCGGGAAGGTCGGAAGATGATTCCAAGATGCTGATTTAGAGGCCGCCGAATCAACGATTGATAAACATAGTTTTCGAAATTTGGTCGTGTTTCTCCCACCTAATCGTGCTCGAAAACTGTTGTAGCTTTTAATGGCCAGGCTCTTAACGACAAAAGTGGTAACCAGCTCACTCGCACATTTGCAAATGCTGTATTGGCTAGTCTCTGCTCGATTGCCATCGCATGCGGGAATTGCAAACATCATCGATTGGAAGCTTGCATTGTCAGCTTGACCGGGCAAAACAAGTTGCAATTGTCATAATGCTAAAGCCCGAGCCTGGGAATCACCCATTTTGCATATTTATCGATGGCGTCGTTTGCTTCTGGTGCAGTTCCGGCCAGGAGATGAAAAATATGTTGCATCTCTGGAAACACTTCGAGTGTGACATCTACACCAGCTTTTCTCAGTGCCTGGGCCAATAAATGACTGTCATCGAGCAGCACCTCGAAGGCGCCCACTTGAATGTAAACCGCAGGAAGTTTTTTTAAATCCGCGAATAGAGGATTAGCAAGCGGTGTTCTTCGGTCTCCGTTCTCACCAAGAAAGAGTGCGGCCATATTTTCCGCCATATCACGGGAGACCAGAGCATCTTTAGTTTTATTGCTCTCGAATGATTTTGCAGTATGCTCAAGGTCAATCCATGGAGACAACGGCATGGCTGCCGCCGGAAGAGGAAGTCCCAATTCGCGCAGAAGAAGAAGAATTGTGATTGCCAGGCTGCCGCCGCACGAATCCCCTGCGATGGCAATATGTTCCGATTTTATTCCTTGGTTGAGCAGCCACTGATAAACGTGTGATAGATCGTTGACTGGCCCTGGGTGGTGATTTTCGGGCGCCAGTCCGTAATTTGGAATAAGGGCCCGGCAGCCGATTTTCTTGGCAAAGTGAGCGTACATCTTTCGGTGCGAATACATTGAGCCAGAAATATAGCCGCCGCCGTGTGCGCAAAGTAGGACTCGGTCGTGAGCGCAGTGTTTTGGTATACACCAAATCGCAGGAATACCGGAGATTTCTACCTCGATAAAATCCACTCTGCCAGGTTCTGCGGTGGCGTCCCCCATATGTTCCATCACCGATCTTATCTGTTCCGGTGTGATATCCGTTTGAGCTGCAATGGCAGTGCTGAGACGTTTGAATAAATCAACGAGCTGACTGCTTTCAATGCTTGCCATGAGAGTTGCCTTTGGTGACTTATATCGCTTTGCTTTTATTGGTCGAAATTAGTAGAACGTGTTACCGCCTCCCATTGGGCGAATTCTGAGTGCAGTTCGCTCAATTCCCGGTTAACAAATTCGAAAGCGTCATTACCTAAAAGCAAATGTGCTGGAGGTGCGGTAGACTCGATGAGGGAAATGACAGCACGACCGGCTTTGGCGGGATCCCCAGGTTGTTTACCACTCTTGTTCATTCTTGCAGTTCGAATGGGTTCAAATATTTCATCGTAGTCGGCGATACTTCGCGGCGAACGGACCATGGAGCTGGCTGCCCATTCAGTTCTGAATTGTCCAGGTGCTAGCGCCGTCACATTGATGCCAAAGCTCTTCAGTTCCTTACCGAGTGATGAGGAAATGCCCTCTAAGGCGTATTTGCTCCCGCAGTAAAAAGATATTCCGGGCATCGTCATCAGTCCGCCCATGGACGTAACGTTGATGATATGACCGCTCCGCCGTTTTCGCATAGACGGTAAAACGGCTTTGATCATAGCCACTGCTCCAAAAACATTTACCTCGAACTGGTCTCTTAGTTCCGTCATCGATGACTCTTCAAGAACGCCTTCATGTCCGTAGCCTGCATTATTTATGAGCACGTCGATTGCACCTATATTTTCTTCGACATCCTTAACTACCTCCACGATTCGATCTGGTTTTCGCACGTCCAGAACTCGCCCGTATGCTTGCCCTGGCATTTGAGATTCAAATTGTGCAAGAAGCTCAGGCCTGCGAACAGTGCCAATCACTCTATAGCCTGCTTTTAGCAACTCGGTAGCAAAGGCTCGGCCCAGACCTGAACTCACACCTGTAATGAACACTGTTTTTTGCGACATATTGCCCCTCCTTCATAACGAGACCGACAGTATCGTTAATGTCATGATACGATACCTTGAGTATCGCAAGTGCGGATTTTTCTTTTCTGTTGCAAAAACGTACATTCTGTTTTTTCTGCAAATATAGAGTTCCATTTGCTAAATGAAGCCGCCACCTACTGTGTGTAAGGGAAAGTGGGGAATGAGAGAGATGGTTGCTACAAAAATTGGTCGCCCTCGTAGCGAGAAAGCAGACACTGCTATTTTGCGAGCTACGCTTGACCTGGTCTCAGCTAAGGGTTATCGGGGAATTACCGTTGATCAAATTGCAGCTCAAGCAAAGGTCGGTAAGATGACAATTTACCGGCGGTGGCCGAACAAAGCCGCCGTGGTAATGGATGCTCTACTGGAACTCGTCGGGCCAGAAACTGACTTCCCCTCGGTACCAGAAGCCTCTCAATCCCTAAGGTTGCAGCTCCATTTGCAAGTGAAGTTTTTTAAGAGCAAGTATGGAATGCTAATTCGGTCACTTTTAGCAGAAGCTCAGTCTAGCGAGGAACTTGCTGAAGCTTTTCGCGAGCGATGGATTCGTCCTCGTCGCCTTGGCGTGGTTGACATTTTGAAAAAAGCTGTTGCTCAAGGACAAATTCGACCAGATATTGATTTTGAGCTGGCAACAGATTTGCTCTATGGACCACTATATTACAGACTCCTAATAGGCACGGGCCCGATCACAACCAAATTTGTGGATAGCCTCTATCAGCAATTTATGGTGGGTCACCAATCTGGAAACATTGGATTACGGGACCGCTAATTCGTGCATCACAAGCCTCAAGCGCATAGTATCGTATGTGGTGCCTAATTTTCGGACACCATTAACCTCGTACCTTTTTATTTTAGCCAGACGTAGTTTTTGGTTTGAGGCACAACGAGATGATTGGGAGGCATCGGCCGAACTTGGTTCGGTTGCTGCTCCGAACCAGCGGCTTGTGGCGGTAGAACTTCGATTAGTCCCCGCCCTTCAAAGGAGCTAGATGTGCTAGGAGCGAGAGAGCTTTGACTTGTTGCACTTGTTTGCCCCAGTGAATCAGAACGATTAGAATCGCCGGCGAGACTGTTAGGAGAAGTATCACCAGTGCATTTTCTCGATGCAATGAGCCATGTTGTTGCAACGGCTGCAAGCACAACCAAAATCAAAATTACCAATGTTAGTAGTGTTTTCATGACAAAATTGTGCCCCATACTCATGCAGAGCGGCATCGGTACTTGGAATGATTGCGCCTCAGCCCAAATGCTTAGTTCCTCAGAGTGAAGCTAGCGATTGCCGTGCTTGTTGGTCGAACCTTACGAAGCCTAGTACTCCAAATGCCAACATCCCTTAACCCAAGTCAAATACGATTGTCTTTCAGAAATTGGCGAATCGCCGCATAGTAGATCAGCTGATCGCCAGTTGCTCCGTGATTGCCTCCAGGCGCAGCTCTTACATCCATCCGTGGCGCGTAAGCACAGTTTCGAGCCGCTCATGAAAATCCGGTGGTTTTACATATGGTCTATCCTTCGCCCAGTTCGTAAGCAAGGCAAAATTGCACATCGTATTACGCCGTTGCTGCATAGCGGTTCGAATGGCAGCCATTCGGCCATTAAAAAAGTGATATCCGTTGTTGATTCCCGGGCTCAACTCGGCTGGGGAACCGGTCCACAAACGCTCGGCAGTCCCCCAGTTCCAGTAACTAAGATAGCGAACAACAGCTTCCGCGGATGCGGCAAGCACGAGATGATAGTCGACGTAGCGCCCATTTCCACCTTCTGTCTCAGGCACAATCGCCCCTTTATCCTCGGGCAAGATGCTGGGACCAGACGCCGAACAGACATACCGCACTTCCAGCGGATCGCGCTCGCGAATCCGGGCATGGCTTTGGCAGATGTCGGTCGAACCGGCTGGTCCAAACACTTCTCGCTTGAGAAAATTAAGAAAGCCACCACCAGCAATATCAATTAAATATCTTAGAACCATAAACCCAGCGCTGGAATACTCGTATTTGTCGGTGATTGGTCTGTTCAATGTCTGGAAATAGTGATAGCGCATTGCGTCGGCAGTGGTAGGAAGTGTGCGGATGCCTAACACTTTTTGCAATTCGAAACCGAAGTGCACACTGTCATTCAACCCTACTTGATGATTCAAAAGATTGTCGACCGTAGCTCCAAGCAGTCGAGGGTCACGAACATATCCGTTTGGGGGAGCTATTCCCATCTCTTGAAACAAGACAAAGGGGCGAAGACTTTTGCTGAACGTCTGACTCGATTTCGGAATGTGCGCACCGCGACGGCATAGAATATCAATA
The DNA here is from genome assembly GCA_036702975.1 of Oculatellaceae cyanobacterium. Taxonomy (GTDB): domain Bacteria; phylum Cyanobacteriota; class Vampirovibrionia; order Obscuribacterales; family Obscuribacteraceae; genus DATNPX01. The sequence goes on along the minus strand of DATNPX010000017.1, from coordinate 32,687 downwards.
GCTGTAGCGGTAATGATCTTGTCCAGACTGGCTAAGCCGATTCGTGCGTTGACAGGCAAAGCCGTTTTCAAGCGCGAGTCAAGCCAGCCATATGCACGACTAAACACGATTTGTCCGTTCTTACTCACGCACAAAAGTGCAGCCGGCACTTCACCTTCACTTATCAGTTGGAGTACTGCGGCCTCAAAATCCTCCATCCCGCTACCGACAACACCATTGATTGGCATGTTTGCCCGCGCCCAATCAGCGTGCGCTGGTTGGAACAAGCCCTGCACCAGATTTGTACCAGCCGCCACTCCCATTCCTGCAGCAACAGCCATACTGGCATCGCGCAGCAAGTCGCGGCGCGTGACCAATTCAAATCGTGAGTTTTTCAACATTCATTTTGATCGCGGTCGACGTGAGGAATTGTGACAGGAATTAATAGTCGTTTCCAGTGCTGGGTTGAGGTCCAGTCCATGCGGTGTTCTAAAACTCAACGCGGGCAGAAATCTCATCAATATGGTAGAACTGAGACCAATCGCCCGTACTTCCATCCTGCAAATTGGGCGAGTATCACTATCAGTCATGATGTCGATACCGGATGAAAAAAAGAGGGACGGCAATGAGTTCAGAGCGGCTGGTCACAAACGATGCAAATGCGAGCGGTATTACCAACATAAGCATCGACTCCGGACAAAAGTTCTCTCCTTCTGACTGGCTTGGCTATTTCCATCTCAATCGCGAGACTCGTGCCGATATTACGTTTCCAGACCGTTTAACAATGGCTGCGGAGTTGCGAGTTCCGCTGATCAAATCGTTGCAGCGTTTTCAAATCGGCGAAACTGGCGAAGGGAAGCACTTGCGGAAGTATGCTTCTCTGATGAACGATCCTGTCTACGAGCAATGCATCGATTTGTTTGTAAAAGAGGAACAGTATCACGCTCGCGTGCTTGCTCAAATGATTCAATCGCTAGACGGCACACTACTGACTTGGCACTGGACCGACATCGCATACATATGCTTACGACGAATGCTGGGGCTGAAGACAGAAGTTTTCATCATGCTTATAGCCGAAATCATCGGCAAATGTTTCTACAGAACGTGCGCTGACAATCTCGACAATCGTTTGCTTAGTGACGCTTTTTCGCTGATCGTGCTTGACGAAATTGGACACCTTGAGTTTCACACGCACTTTTTGCAGGACAGAACGCGTGCATTCCCGCACTTTGTACGCCGCGGAGTGCACTACGCGTGGTGCGTACTTTTCGCGTCGGCATGCCTAGTTTTCATCGCAGACCACAAGAGAACTTTGACTGCTCTCAAAGTAACACCACGAGACTTCATGCGCGATTGTCTGAACACCTTCCACCGCACGGCAACCCGAGCGCTGCACTTGAATCGGCCACGGTTAGAAATTTGCTGAGAATGTCTGAAATCAGCACTGCCTAAAATTGCACAATAAACGCCGACCCGCCAAAACCGCATGAATCTCTATGCGTGATATCGCCTGAAGATTCAAATTGTGAGTAGGCCAAGTATACGAAGGAACGCCGTAGCAAGGCTGTGACACAAATGTAAAACAGTTCTAAGCGGTAGTGGCGACAGCCACAGGTTCAGCCGACCAACCGTTGGAATAGAGGGGGCGCAAGCTATTCAAACCAGCGGCAATTGCACAACCGTTATTAACGATTGTGGCTCCCGCTGGTCCCAGCAAGCCGAGAGCGGCCATACCGAAACCGGCACCGTTCGGGACAATCGCCATTGCCAGGTTTTGTTTAACAAGCGTCATAGCACCACGCGAGATGCGTACGGCTTCTGCGAGTCTGGTCAAATTATCATCGGTGAGAATTATATCGGCACCTTCTTGCGCCGCATCAGTTGCACCGTGCAAGGAGATTGCTACGTCTGCGTAGGCAAGAGCAGGCGAGTCGTTGATTCCGTCACCAATTACCGCCACCGTGTGGCCTTCCGCCTTCAGCTTCTTGACTAAATCTGCCTTGTCTTCAGGGAATGCTCTAGCAATTACATCAGTTATTCCACAGGTCGATGCAATGCGCCTGGCTGCTTCTTCGGTATCACCTGTCGCCATAACAAGCTTCTTAATACCAAGCTTCTTCAACGATTTGAGGGCCTCGACAACCTCCGGACGCAGCTTGTCACTGTAACGAATAAGTCCGGCGACCTTACCATCAATAGCAACATAGGAGATCGATTCACCAAGTTTGGTGGCACGAGCCTCAGATTCGCGAGCTTCATCGACAACGATATTCTCGCTTATCATCATATTCTTGCTACCCACGATTACTTCGTGCTCGCCAACCTGAGCTTTGCAGCCCATACCTCGCTTAAATTCAGACTCAGCACGTTCTGGAATAGTCAAACCTTTTGCTTGAGCCGCTTTGACGATGGCGCGAGCAGCGGGATGGTGCAACCGCATCTCAACCGCAGCCGCCATCGCAAGCACTTCGTCTTCATTGCGTCCATTGAAACGGTGCACTTCTTCCACTCGTGGTTCGCCAGAGGTCAAAGTTCCCGTCTTGTCAAAAACAATCGCAGAGACACTAGCCATGCGTTCGAGCGTGCTTCCGCTCTTAACGAGAATACCTCTGCGTCCGGCTCTATGCATGGAGGCGAGCACCGCTGTTGGTGCAGCAATACGAATACCAGTACAGAAGTCTAGAATGAGCATGCTCATCAAACGACCGATGTCGCGGGTTACGAAGAACGTAGTGCCGGCAGCAAGAAAGATCGGAATAATCAGACGGTCAGCCATGGAAGATGCATAGTTTTGAATCTTGGTTTCGTGAATAGGAGCATTCGCCACGCACTGCAAGACTTGTCCAGCACGAGTTTCCGAGCCAACAGCCTGACACTGAACGTAGATCTTTCCTTCGACAACGACTGTAGAAGCATAGACAGCCTGGCCCTTAACCACTTCCACCGGCATCGATTCACCAGTCAGCTTGGACTGGTCGATAGAAGCATCACCGTTCAACACACAGCCGTCAACCGGAACCATGTCTCCTGGGTAAACAACTACGGTCTCTCCTAGCTTAACTTCATCGGCTGGAACGCGAATACGCTTGTTGCCACGAATCAACCAGGCGGACCGACCTGAAAGTCCAAGCAAATCAGTGACCATTCGTTCGCATCGGCGAGCAGTCTTTTCACGGATAAACTCACCGACCGCGATCAAAGCCGTCATCAAGCCCGTTTCGATCAGTCGCCCGTTGGCAATCATGAGTGACGCGGCGATACCATCAAGCGCATCAATACCGATCTTTCTCTCTTCCAAAAATGTTCTCGCGGCGCGAGTGGCAATCGGCAGTGCTGAAAGTCCGAGAAAAAACTGAGTAACCGGCAAAGGTACAGGCAATACCGACGACAGGAATGATAGAGCGCCAAATGTCAGCTGAGCAGTAACTGGCAGGAGCCTGTCGAGTAACAACAAGCAGCGACGCAAGAATTGCTTCGGAGCTGACTCTCGCAATACCTTAATCGACTGAGGGGCAAGCACCGACCGGTCATCGTAAGCTGCCTGGTTCAGGACTTCGCGAAGAGCTGACTCGTCCAAGACATCCGGATCAAATTCAATCACGGCTGAAGCATTCCAACTGTTACAGCGAACAGCTTCCACACCGTTGATCGATGCCAGTTGCGCCAGACAATTGCTCGCGCGCGCAAAGTCAGCGTAAAGGTTGCCGACCTTCAAACGCAAACGACCCGGAATAGAGTGAACCACCAGATAATTGAGATGAATACTATGCTGCGCGGGATCTACCGTTGTCGTCTCATAGACCTCGCGCACACTACTGTGCGAGTCTGCCGACTCGGACGAATCAGACTTGTTCGAGCCTTCCCCCGTATTTTCGGCTGGTAAGGTCAGTTCGGATTGTTTGAGAGCACTCATTTCAGTTCAATTCCTCCGGAATTAGCTCCAATAGCTGAGACACCTAAAATAGGACAAAAAGCCGCAGCACAAATAGCGTCACGCCCAAATTGCAGACGCCAGTGCACAGGCTTTAAATCGAATGTTTACTGTTGTATTGCACCTGAACAGCACTCAGCTCGCAAGCCGACTCAACAGAACCAAAAGCCAAGCTAAGCGCCGCTTCTATTTTTCTGCCTGGTTGTGTGTTGTTCATCTAGTTTAGTTTGGTGTACGACATTAGGTACTAATTCAGTACCACTGAGATTCATCATACAGGCTGCAAAGTCCCGCGACACATTACCTGCACTTTTGTTAATGAAGACTCAAACGGTACCGTCGCGAACCTATACCGCCCTTTTTAGATGTTCAACTGTTCGGGCCCGAGGCGATTTAATGCTTCGCGATACCAGTAGGGGCTCTTCCCACCGTTCTCAGGATGCAAATGACGCCAAGTCTCCGCAGCCCGCTTGTAGTATGTGTTGGCAGCAGAACGGTTACCCTCTTCATCATAGATTTCGCCTAGCTGATAGAAGTGAAGCGCTAGTTCGTCACTTTCGCCGCTCTTTTGCTTAATCATGGCGATGAGGCATGTGTACAAACTCCTCGCTTGAGCCAAGTGACCGGTCCGCCGATATCCAGCAGCCAGCTGTTCAACCTCTCCGATGGCGCCTGTTTTTTCCCAGAACATCTGCTCCCTCTTTCATGGTTGTCCTCTGGTCGTGGCGCATGTCGGTCGATATAAGTTCCGGACATGCCAAAATGATTTAATCGAATTTGGTTAGATCGATGTAAAACGTCATAGCAAAGACAGATAAGGGGTATGAAATACGCATGATTGCAAGAATTCACCTCAACATGTGCAAAATGGAAATGGCATTGGTCATCGCCATATCTGTTTCCATGCTCTCAAACCGGGCAGCTTTAGCCGATACCGGAGCTGAATCTGTACAAAGCGCTCAACAACAGGCAAACCAATTAGACGCACATTCGTTGCATTCTGAAAAACAGAATGCCAGCCCAGTCGGTAGAAAAATACAGTCAAAGCCGTTCCAATCTCTGGGAATCGCCCATGCTGACTCCGCCTTCCGGTATCTAGCGGAGAAAGGCGCCGACCTCTTCCGCGAAGGGCGTTTCGCTGAAGCCGAAAACTTTTACCGCGCCGCGCTCGTGAATGCCGAAAGTCACGGTGTGCAAGACCGCCAACTGGCAATGCTCGTGACCAATCTGGCTACCGACATCCGGCAGCAGCAACGATACGATGAAGCAGAGATACTTTTCGATAGAGCTATCGATATTGAGAAGAAGTCGAGCCGTAAAGACAATGAGCTTATGATTTACACCGCGCGGCAATACGCTGAACTGATGCGCGAAACATGTCGAGACGAAGTCGCTGAGTCGCTTATGGACTCGGCTCGCAGCGGGTTTGAAAAACCGATATGGGGAGAACGTTTCGCAAGCGTAGGCGATGACGCTGACTCCGCACCGAGAACGAGAACAAAATACAAAGACAATCAGTTTGCACAAGGCGACTACGAAGACGCAGACGATAGAGTGCACACAACTAAAGTAAGCGGAGGAATCATTCAGCCAACCATTGTCAACAATTCAGGAGCAAATAGCAGCATTGCCGGAGAATTAAAGATGCTTGCAGACATAGAACGCTCGTATCAAAACGAGAGCATGCAAGCACAATATTTGCGCTCCAACTTCCCTTATATGGCATCAGGTCCACTATTCGGGTCATTCGGATCGGTGGGACTTGCATCTTTTGGAAATCCGGGATTCGGTGCCGCACATGGAGTACACGCAAATCACAGCGGACACCACCGGTAGTATCAGACACACACAATAACGCGTCGCAGCGAGATAAAGGTTTTGTCTATTTTCAGTCACGTAAGATTGTCTCCCGGCAAGAAACTACTGCTCTCGCTGGAACACTCTACTTCCATTTAGGTAGGTCTCAGTCACATGGGTCTTATGAATTTCACTCGACGGCACTTCGAAAAGATTGCGGTCGAGCACGATGAAATCAGCCGCTTTACCGACTTCAATTGAGCCATTCGTCGACTCCTCGTGGTTGCTGTAAGCGCCATTAATGGTGTAAATCGCAATCATGTCAGCAAGGCTTACGCGTTCGGATGGTGTTAGTGGTTCTTGCTTTTCATCTCCCTCCTCGACACCCTGACGTGTAACGCCTACTTGAATTGCATCGAGAGGATTCATCGAACTTACAGACCAGTCACTTCCACCAGCAAGAACAGCGCCCGTCTTCAGAACGCTCTTAATCGGATAAAGGTGCGCGGCACGCTCCACACCAATTGCAGGTATCGTGCTCTTAACTATGTACGGATCATTGAAAGCCCAGTATGCCTGGAAATTCGCGATAATACCAAGCTCTCGAAAACGCGGCAAATCCGATTTTCGAATCAACTCCAGATGCGCAATCTGGTGGCGATTGTCATTTGCACCATTTTTCTTTCGCGCATCTTCGAAGGCATTCAAAGTCTCATGAACCGCGCGGTCGCCAATCGCATGAACGTGTACCTGAAAACCGTTCTTGTCTAAAAGACAAACAACTTCTTTCAACTTATCAGGACTGAAGTTCAGGACACCACAGTTTGCTGAATCATCACTGTATGGCTCCAACAAAGCAGCTGTGTGTGATTCAACCACACCATCTGCAAATATCTTTGCCGAGATCGGGCGCACGAGCGCAGACATATATTTGTTGCGTAAACGGATGAAATCATCAACCTGATGCGGATCTTTATCGGGATCGACGCTAAGCGCCGTAACTATACGGCTCGTCAGGAGCCCTTCATCTTCCAACTGGCGATAAGTTTGCAGATAGTCTTCGTTTGCATGAGCATCCTGCATAGAAGTAATTCCAAAACCGCTCGCCTTCTTCAATGCAAACAGCAGTCCTGTTCGGCGCGACGCTGCATCAGCCTTAGGCACATACCGCTGCACTAGATCGATCGCGGATTCTCGCAAAGTTCCAGTCGGTTCGCCGTTCGCATTGCGTTCGATCTTGCCGTGCGGAGGGTCCGGAGTATCTTTTGTGATTCCTGCCTTCCGCAGCGCACATGAATTTGCAAGAGCTGAATGTGCGTCCTGAGAGACTAAGAGCGCAGGGCGGTCTGCGATGATTCCGTCCAATCTATCGTTTAAAGGATTTGCATTCGGAAAGAGTGGCAACTGCCATCCACTAGCAATCAGCCACGGCGCCTTGGGCGACTTCTCAGCGAACACTTTGACCTTGTTCCAGAGAGCCTCAACGCTTTGACAGTCCTCTAGTGTAAGGCGCTGCTGTTCGATACCAGATTCAAGCGGATGAACGTGGCAGTCGTGGAAGCCGGGCAAAATCATGCCGCCGTGCAACCGCACAAACTCCGTCTTCTCGCCGCGAAAAGCTTTCGCGTGTTCTTCGTCGCCAACATAAACAATCTTGCCGTTTTTGACGGCCATTGCGCCCGCCCAGCGACGGCAGGCATCGACTGTGTAAATTGGTGCTCCGACGAAGACGATATCCGCGGCCGAAGTTGATGTTGCCTTGGAGTTAGCTAGTTGCGCTGCGGCGCCAGGGATGGCGCTAACGAGCTGTAATCCGGCCACAGCCAATACACCGAGAAATCCAGTTCGTTTGATCATCCAGCAATACGACAGGCTTATTTTGTGGACGTCTCAGCGCTACTGGAAACTTTGGAAGGAACCACTGGATGCAACTTTATGCCTATAGCTTCCAACTTGCGTCGAATCTCAGGCATGGCTTCACGCGCCGCCTTGACACCAGCCTCGATACCACGCTCGGCGTCTCTCTTCTTACGAGAGATCAGCGTGATTCCCGTTGTATCAGGATGGACCGAAATCTCAGCTTCTTTTGCCAGGGCATCATCTGATACAGCGAGCTGAATCTTCAACGCTTGCGTGCTCATCGAGCCCGCTTTACGGAAGGTTTTCAAAGGCACGTCATTCAGGTATTCATCAATGTTGACGGCAATAACAAAATCAGCACCCATCTCACGAACGTGTTTAGTCGGCAGGTTGCATATCAACCCGCCATCACAATAAAGACGGTCGCCAATCTGCACCGGTTTCTTCAAACCCGGTACAGCTGTACTTGCTTGCATGGCTGTACCCAGATCGCCACTGGTCAAGCGAGTCGAAGCACCGCTGACCACATCGGTAACAACAGCAGCAAAAGGCATGGACAGCTGCTCGATCTTTGTGTGCCCGGAGAGTTTATCGGCGTATCTTCTAAATCTCTTACCCTTATACAGACCGTCATACGGGTGATAGCCAAAGATGCGCGGAACGAAGATAACCGGCTCCAGCACCAACCTCAGAGCAAGAGGCATAGGCATGAACTCTTTGATGAAAGTATCATTTTGAAACTGTGATTCCAGCTCATCGACCGATACGCCTGCCGCGTAAAAGCCACCAACAACCGAGCCGATTGAGGTTCCAGCAATCAAATCGATAGGCACGCCTTCTTCGAGAAGCACACGCAACACACCAACGTGAGCAGAGCCCCGTGAACCGCCGCCGCCGAGAGCGAGTCCAATCTTAGGATGGTGCCCGCTAATAGAAGCCGACACCGGCTTTGTTGTAGTAATTTTGCTCGTTGTAGACTTGGCAGTCGTCGTTGACGAATCATCGGCCCTCGCAGGAATCGATGCTGTTCCGGCAATCATGATGGAAGCCAGAGCCAAGATGAGGCTTCTCGATGTACGCATTTTGATTCTCCTGACAGTGGGACCGATTAAATTCTAGACGCTTTGGACGCGCTTTTGCTCAGTTAACTGCACTCTTGACCTAGTTCTAACGCAGCGAGACACAATGCGTTACCGAAAGGTGAGCGAAATACAAAACAAGACAGAAACATGTGAGCAAATTCATCAGAATCAAGCTCCACTCAGCTCTTTTCTAATGATTCGTAGTTCGACGTCAGGAATTAACAAACAGGTGATACTGATTTCAGCATCGGGATTCAAGAGAATCCTACCAATCGCAAAGCACTGTTGGTGACAGGATGGCCGCCTAAGTATCCAAGTTGGCGCGCTCCTAAGTCTCCTCGTACGCCTCCGGGAATCCTATCACTGAGATGGTACCAGAATGGCAACTCGTCCCTCTTTTGGAACACCGCGCGAGAGGGAGACTCAACATTGATTGGAGTGACCACATTGACTACGATGCCATCGTGCCTATGGATCCGTTTAGGGGGAAAACTAATGGCTAATCCATCCAATGAATTAGGGAAACAGATTTGCGAGAAGAGAGCTCAAGCTCAAACTACAGACGTTCTTAACACCATAGCTTTGAGCAACCAGATATACGATCTCATGGTTGCTGACTTAAATCAGAGTTCCGAAAACAGAAAATCGCTTCTTCCTGAGAATATGTCTGCCATGAAACTCCACGATCCGAAGACTCGAGAAGACCTGTATACGGCAGCCTTCAACTGTCCATATGGGGAGGTTGATTTGAAATACGGACCCCATGGTGTTCTCAACAAAATCAGCATAACCGACCAAAAGTGACTTAGAACAAGCGCAGAAGAGCTTATTGCGACAGCATGCACCTTCCAGCCGTGGTATCAGGACCGATACCACGGCAGTCGCCTATCTATGTGCCGGCAATTAATAAGTTAAGCGCACCCAGATTCTCATTTATCTTCCCAAAATATCTTTTCCAGTGACACTAAACTGACACAAATCTGAGACACCCCTGAAACTAGCCCTACGTAATATTGATGCATCGAGGGCGAAGCACCTCAATCAATAAAGCGCAGGGCATAGGGGAAAACGGCAATGACAAACGCTAACCAATTAGAAATCAAAGAATCAGCTACCGCGAAGACGGAGCAGCACACAGCTGACCACCTAGATCGCTCTTCTTACTACGAACATCTTTCCAGATTGAATTCCACCACGCCGAAGGCGGACCCTATCAAGGACGGAGCACTGCACTTCTCTAACCCCTATGAACATACCAGCCACCATCACAAGCACTCCCACGTGGTAAGTGCTGAGCACTTAGCCCGCGACGCGCAGAAACTGGGCAAAGAGCTTGAATCCAACAAAAATGCACAGCACGATATTGCTAAGTTCGGAAAGGAGCTTCACGACACGCTGCTCAATGCCTATCAACACGGCGGAACACAGGAAATGTGGGCACTTCAAAACAAGACCGACGCTATCCTGAAGCAACAGGGCGGCGACAAAGCAGCTCAAGTATATGCCGAGTATAAGAATGGCGAGGTCACCCCAACCTTCACGGTCGGCGCGCAGGCACACCGGCACGAAGTTGCGTTCGCGCACCAAAATATCAAAGTCGGCGGCTAAAGCTTTCTCCCAGTACCAACTTTCAGCATGATCAATCTGCCAAGCCACGCTCAAACCAGCGAATTGCGGAAGAAGCAGTTTAGGAAACCGCAGCTTAGCATTTTCGACCGGTTAATTGGAGAGCCGAGCGAATACAACCAACCGTGCGCGCACCAAATAAGATGGCATAAAAAAGCGCTGCTCGCTAGCGGTGCGAGCAGCGCAAAGTTTCGGATTGTTTCTTCAATACCGAAGGTTTCGCGGTTACTTCCTTGCGGGATCAGTATTTTCGGAGTTTATATCGCCGTGGATTTCAGCAGATCCAGGCGCCTGGGGCGCTGGTGATTCCTTGCCACCACCTAAGATCTCGAGACTAGGAAGAGTGACTTGACCTGCGCCAGTGTGTCTTGTCTCCGGATTCCCATACGCTGGAGAACTAAAAGCCTCTTTTATCATGTGGTTGCTGGCAGCATTTTCAGCACGCTGGGACACTTTAGAATCGTTTATTGGGAAAGCGCTATCTGATTGCTTGACTGAGCTCATTTGCGAAACCTCTGCTTGGGAACGGACGTGAACATACACCCAAGCCTGTCAATACGGTGTCAATGGACACGCGGCGAAGCCGTGATAAGCTAAAAACGTTGCGTTCAGGAGCGAACATGCTATTGATGGTGGACGACGACGTTGAGCTAGCACATAAATTGAAAGATTGGCTGGCGTCGAAATCACTACAACTAGATCTGGTGCACAATGGTCAGGATGCGCTGCAGTTGCTCCGCACACACAGCTTCGATGTCATTTTGCTTGATTGGCATTTGCCAGACATTACCGGGCTTGACGTATGCCAACGATATAGAAAGGTTGGCGGAATGGATCGCATCATTTTCCTGACCGGTGAAGAAGATTTGGAGAACAAAGAGGCTGCCCTTCTGTCTGGTGGTGACGACTATGTGACGAAACCGTTCGAAATGCGCGAGCTGTACGCACGCATAAGGTCGGTAACTAGACGTTCCCCTGTCATCGAACCCGATTTGCTTACAATTAAAGGTGTTGCGGTCGATTGTGGAAGTTACGTTGCCACAGTTGACGGCAGATCTTTGATCCTCACTCGACAAGAATTTGCAGTGCTGGAATTTCTGATGAGACATGCAAACAAGCCATATACTTCAGGGCGGCTGCTCTCCACACCTTGGCCGTCGGATAGCGATGTTTCTGAAGGAAACGTGCGCATGTTCATCCTCAACCTACGCCGCAAATTGGAAGCAGTTGGGAAGCCCGATTTCATCAAAACAGTTATCAACATTGGATACGTTGTTGAAAATAAATAACATTATCCAAAACCAGTTCCTTTACGCGATGCGCAACATGTTTGTATCGGCATTGGCGGTAAGCACCGCCAATTTCACGGCGGCTAGTGCGGCTAACTCGCGCGTGCCAGAAACACCCCCGTCAAAAAAACAATTTGAGTTGGTGCAGCAACACGCGGATGTGGGGAAGATGTACGTCAACATAACGGAAAACGCAGTCAGACTAGATGCCCCAAAGCTAGGAACATCTCTCATCGCCACGGCACCAACGTGGACAGTTTATTATTTTCGCGATGACGAAAAAACGATTTGGAGCGGATCTGCCGACCAGCTTACTCCGGGTGGCTTCGTGAATCCTTTCTCACGACTAAATACTGCGCCGCGCCGCCGTCGCGCTGCAGCCATGACGTCGAACCAAAACTCCGACAGCGGGTTTTCGGGAAATCAGACTGGACCTGTAATTAGCCGACGTCAAACGATTCCGAAAGAGTGCGGCTCCGGAACATTTGAAAACACAAAATATATCGAGTATCGAGCGAGCAACAAATTCAGGCAATTCTATCTCTGGGGTGCGCAGGACATTGCGGCATCTCCAGGTTGCGCAAGAGTTCTATGCAGAGTTTACGGAGCGCCAGTCATTCCCAAGATTCCCCTTTACTTACGAGCGATCCCGCACGCCGGAGAATCTTATCGCTCGAACCTCGACGAGAAATTGCCTTTCTTCCCGAAATCAGCGGGAGTGCTGACCCGCGACCTGCGCACTGGTCCTCAGATAATTATGTCAACTGCAAGCTGCCGAGCGGTTCCTTATACACCGCAAAAATTTGTTGTGCCCTCGAACTACAAAAAAGTGACTGCCATGATTGACATTAGCTATTCGAAAAAGGCAAAGCAGGACGTAGGCACTCTCTTGAACGACATTGGTTTCGTAAGTTCAAACGACCAAAGTCCCCAACCAAAAACAAACGGGGCTGACCGCAAAAAATGAAGGCCCAATTCAAATTCGGGCTGAAGTTTGTTCACAAGCTCGTGCTCCTGATTACAGTGCCTTTGGTTCTAAATATTGCTTGGCTGTGCTTACTTGGGAATGCAATACAGCAGCTCTTAAATTTAGTGGCGCTGGAACGGAATCAGACGGCCTATATCGAACGCACCAACGAAGTGCTCGACAACGCCTACCAAGCAAAAGAGTGTTTCGCCGGATATTGCGCAACTAGGAAACGCAACTATCTGGAACGTAGTGACCGGTGCATCAGTCAAACAGAAAATGCTTTGCACAGGTTGTTGGCGATTGATTCGTTGAACGAATCACAGAGAAAGACTGCTGTTGAACTTGAAGAGATGTTAGTCAGCAATCTCCATCAAACTCGCCGCATACTAACCGTTCCGCAAGAACAGCAGGGCAATCTGCTGCCCGACCTCTCGTCAGTCAATGACTCTATCGATACAGTGCTCGAAAGCAGCTCACCTTTCAGCACCAGTATTGAACATGAGCGAAGCGAACTTGAGAATCTGCGACTGCACATCACCAAAACCGGGAACGAGGCTATCAATTTTGTAATTGCTGGATTCGTTTTAAATGTATGTCTCTCGGCTTTGTCTATTCTGCTAGTCAATGCGGACCAATCCAAGCGTTTAAACACACTGGTGGAAAATGCAAGAAATTTGCCAAAGAACGAACCGCTGCAGACGGTTCCAGGAGCCGATGAATTAGCTTATTTGGACAATGCACTGCACCAAGCTTCGGCGTCTCTCGTGGAAGCTGCTGCTATGCGTGCGTCACTGATGCAGATGGTAGCCCACGACATGCGATCGCCACTTACATCTTGCAAGCTCTCGCTCGAACTCATCGATCTAGAAAGTGAGCATTTGTCGCCTGCGGTTCAGAAACAACTACGGTCGCTGAGGTCAAATGTCGACCGATTGGCTGGACTGACGAGCGACTTGCTCTTAATAGAGCAACTGGAAAACAATCAAATTCAGATGACGATAGAACCAGACGAAGTGAGAGATGTTACCGAGTCCGCAATCGTATCGTTGAACTCTGCGGCAATAAACAAAAACATACAAGTGCGAAATGAGGTCGAACCCTGCTACGCTCAGCTCGATCGCAAGAGGATCTTGCAAGTGCTTGTGAATTACCTGTCCAATGCAATCAAATTCTCACCGGAAGGTTCTGTAATAATCGTGACTTCGGTCAGTAATGAAACCACCGTCAAAGTCTGCGTTCAAGACAAAGGAGTCGGAGTGAACAAAGCAGAGCAAGCTCTAGTATTCGACAAATTCTTCCAGACGCAGAACGGCAAACGCGCTGGCGGTGCCGGACTTGGACTAACAATCTCAAAGGCGATCGTCAACGCCCACCATGGTGAAGTGGGAGTGACAGGTGAGCCCGGCAGCGGATCGACTTTTTGGTTCAGCCTGCCGCTCATACAAAAGCTGTAAGGTCAATGATGCTTTGCTGTGAATTCAGCAATCACAACTGCCATAAAACAGCACGCCGAAAAGATAAGCAGTCCGGCGAAGATGATACGGTCAGCCTTGGTGACCTTGCGCGATTCAGCTTGCGCTGGTTGCTTTTGATTTAGGTCTTCAGGTGCTTCAGTCACTTCTGTCCTCGCTGCAAGCTTCTGCATTTTACTGCGATTTTCCGAAGTTGTCCTGCGCACTATAGTCTTTTATTGATAAATACTTGTGCGAATATTTTCCCATGCGTACGCTTGGCAGGTCATCACGTTATGACACAAATCGCTGGTCCTCCTTGTATTTCCTGTTTTCCGCCCAGCGATAATTACTTCAAGGGCAAGTATACGTCAGTCACTAACTCGTGCTCGGGAGTAGTGAACTTGCTGTTCAGATAATGGAAGTAGACAGGGAAATCGCGAAGGTCTCTACCGCTCTTTGGCAGCCACTCGCGATAAAGATAATAGACACTCTCACCTAGCCGTTCGTGCGATCCCAGGTGTCGAACGACTGCACATTCACCACCTGGAATTTGTTTGGTGACGATCCCGTATTCATTTTTTGGGACTGGTTCAAGTATGCTTCCGCAGATATCAAACCGAAATTCTTCTGGCGAAGTCAGCTCCGGATCGCTGTATGGAACGCCGTAGGTTCGGCTGCTCGCAACTGGAGAAAGTCCCGTTGTCTTGCGCCAATCGACAAACCGCAGAGCAGATTCGTGCGTTAATGCAGGTGCTCCTCGATGCTCCAGTACTGCCACCATAACTGGTTCAAAGATAACAACTTTGACTTCTTTCTCTTCCATTAGATCGGTTCCTCTCCTCTTAGAAAAACTGTATTGTTCGTCCCAATATTTCCAATTCGGTTCGCGGCGAAATTGGCTTGGGCTCTGTCCAAAGACATGTTTGAACGCACGCGAGAATGACTCCGGATTCTCAAAGCCCGCGTCCATGGCAATCTGAATGATAGGCTCCAGCGGATTGAATACAAGCCGGAAAGATGCTCTCTTCAGGCGCATCAACTGCACGTATCGACTAACGCTGATTCCACAATAATCCGAAAATTGCCGGTGAAAATGAAACTTCGAAAGATGCGCGACTTGGCTGAGCTTCTCAACATTTAAGTCTTCATCCAGATGCTTGTCGATGTGATCGAGAATCTGCCTGAAGCGTCGAGCATACTCATTCGCTTTTGCCGTGATTGTAGTGCGTGTTTCCATGTCGTGTAGTATAGCCAGGTCCCAGCTAGGCCTCTTGACTCAAATTGCGCAACTTCATGTTCTCAAGGCTGAGGCTGCAGGCTTTATTTGGGAAGCCAAATTAAGAAAGCTTGGCAGGCGGTGCTGGTTAAGCGTGCTATTATCGCCAACAGAAAATTCAGTCAAAGGGAAAGCTGGCGATGCGGAAGGTAATCTACTCGATGACTGTCTCGCTGGACGGTTACATCGCCGGACCAGATGGCGCCATCGACTGGTCTGCACCTGACGAAGAACTGTTTCTCTTCCACACTCAGAGGGTTGAGGATACCGGTGTGCAACTCTGCGGGAGAAGACTCTACGAAACGATGCTTTATTGGGAGACCGTTGAAGAGAGTACTCTAACAGCGGAGCACGCCAAGTTCGCTAAAATCTGGAAGGACCTTCCAAAGATCGTTTTCTCCACAACACTTGAGAGTGTGGCAGGCAACAGCAGGCTGGTCAAGGACAATCTGGGTAAGGAAGTCTCCAAGCTTAAGGAACAGCCCGGAAAGGACATCGCCGTTGGTGGCGCCCGTCTCGCTCATGCGTGTATGAAGCTGGGGCTGATCGACGAATGGCGTCTCTTCGTCAGCCCA
The DNA here is from genome assembly GCA_036702975.1 of Oculatellaceae cyanobacterium. Lineage (GTDB taxonomy): Bacteria > Cyanobacteriota > Vampirovibrionia > Obscuribacterales > Obscuribacteraceae > DATNPX01. The sequence continues at coordinate 16,848 of DATNPX010000017.1, read as the reverse complement.
ATCATACTGGGCGGCGGCATGCCTTGCCTTCACCCTCTGGAGAAAAGAATCAATATGGAGCTGATCGAGACAAAGACATTCGGCTCTCGTATTGTTTATCTTCGCTACACGCGCCTGCCAGACACTGTATAGCGAATCGTCTCTGCATGCCTAATCAGAAGATTTCTTGATTATCTCTGAGCAGGTATCGACAACAGCTTTCTTAGGATGCTTTGGATTTACTATCTCGGCACAAGTATTGACTTCGATATCTTTAGGGTGCTTGGGATCAATGATCTCCGCACAAGCGTTTACCGTAGACCCGTTGTCACCCGGTTTTCCAGGCGTTACCCCCTTTAACTTATCCGGCCATTTTATGTGTTCTGCGCAAGCAACCATCGTCGACGGCGGCTCCTTTCCATCTCCTGGCAGCTTTATGTGCTCCGCGCAGGTGACGGTAGAAGATCCGTCTTTGCCACCTTTTGGCCAGGTAATGTGTTCAGCACACATATTGACTGTGTTCGGTGCTAATGGCTTCCCATCTTTTGGCAGCTTTATCTGTTCAGCACACATATCGACTGTGGGCGGTGCTAACGGCTTTCCGTCTTTTGGCAGCTTTATCTGTTCAGCACACATATCGACTGTGGGCGGTGCTAATGGCTTTCCGTCTTTTGGCAGCTTTATCTGTTCAGCACACATATCGACTGTGGGCGGTGCTAATGGCTTCCCGTCTTTTGGTAGTTTGATGTTCTCCGCGCAAGCATCTACTGTTCCAGGTTTAGTTCCTTGTAAACCTGGCGAGGTAATAATTTCGGCGCATGTGACAACGTGTGAGCCATCACCAGGAGATTTTGGATCATTGATATTGATTTTTTCCGCACAAAGGTTAATCTGGGACGTGCCACTCTTACCAACGATTTCAGCGCAAAGAATCTGTCCGGTCTCGCCGCTCATGGGAGCGGCGCCAGGAGTAGTTGTGTCAGACCTTGATGCAACTGTTTGTTTCCAGGTTTGTAAGACAGAGTTGATCAACGGCTGTTGATCGGAGGTTGCTGCCACCGTAGTAGCCTTCTGCTCTGGGTTGTGCTCTGGTGACTTACCGTTGACCATGTTCGGACCTCACGCGTTTTCTAGTTAAAGAAGTTAAGCAAGGAAGATCGACTCCCTGGTGTTTCTACCCGAAATCTTCGATTTTTAGACAGGCTTTTGCAAAAGGCTTGCTGAACCAACGAAAATCCTCAACTTCTGCAAGGTAACGAACGAATCAAGAAGCTTCACTCTCGCTTCTACCGCATCTTGATGATCTTCGGGCGGCGCCAGTTGCTCGATAAGATCAAGATAAGAAAATTGATTAAGTGCAGCCAACTCAATGAGCTTGCATGTTTGTTCAGTCAACGAAGCTAGCAAGCTGCCCTTCGTAGCGGGATCTCTATAAATGGCAAGAATGCTAGGCGCTGGGCTCATGCAAATCTCGTCTTCGCTATGACTTGCCAGTCTATGAATTGGAAATCTAAATTTATGAATTTGCAGCACCGCGTTCACAATCGGACGATTGTCACGCAAATCATCAGCAACGTTCCACTCGACAAATGCTGCTCTTTCAACATGCAATTCCGATTCAAGGATTTCCAGTCTGCTCTTCTCCATTTGTGCAAGTTCCGAAATAAAAGGGTATTTGGACTGTAGGTCTTGCCGACCTGCAAGATATTCCGAAAATGGCGCTGCAAACTCCCGCAGACTATAGTGAGTCGAAGGATGTGCGCGACCAAACTCAGCCGAAATTTCAGACCACTGCTCGCCAAGAATTTCCTCGCACAAAGGATACATGCAAGCCAGATGACGTTCGCGTCCGTAAGTCAGGATTGAATCATAGAGATCAAATCCTCCTTGTGCTGCGCCTTCTAAAAGCACCGGTGGAAGTTCTTGTTTCGCCAGCCAGAACTTTGTCAATGCTTTTTCGATCATGTCAAAATTGAGATTCCGGTTATTATCCGAAACTACTTTTGATTCTCTCTTCTCTGTAGGTTTCTCAGCTCGTGTCGCTTCAGGGAAGCTCCCTTCCGTTTGAATGGAGACCTGGTCCGAAAGATTGAATGCGTTTTTAGAACTAGTTGATACTATAAGCGGTGCCACCTTCTGTGAAGACTCATGCACCTTAGCAAATGATGTGTGCGTACTCTGAGAGCATATATCGCGCAACTTTTGCAACTCTGCCAACAAAGAGCTGAAATCGGGAAAATTTTGATCTCGCTCTATCATGACGGCATTCACGGCCGTTGCATTTACGACTTTCTCCAGTAACCGAAAGGTCGTCTCAGTGATCGAATCGCCATGAGTGTCAACGACTCTGGTGGGCTGGACAGTGTGTCCAGCCATGTGAATTTGGACTGTCCTGTCGAGCGGTAATTTTGATAGAAATTCAAAGGGATCAAAGCGATGATTGAGCGAATTGACCACCACGTTGTTCAAATCTAAAAGCAGTCCACAATCAGCTTTTTCAAGAACCTCAGAGATGAATTCAGACTCCGAGTAAGTTGAACCAGGCATCTCCATGTAATAAGAAATATTCTCTAACAGCAGAGGTAGACCAATGAAATCTTGCACTCGCCGAATTCTTTTCGCCATCCGCTCGACTAACTCTTTAGTGCGCGGAAGTGGCAGTAGGTCGTGCAGGTAGAAACCGGCGGCGCTGGAATAACAAAAGTGATCGCTGAACCAAGGTACGCTGAAATCCTTGAGTAGGTGCTTGAGATCTCCAAGGTATCTGAAGTCTAGTTCATCCGAACTACCTATGGAAAGCTTGACACCGTGCGATGTTAGGGGGAATCGAGAAGCTGCTATCTCTAAAATGTCTCTTTGCGTACCACCCATCCGCATGTAGTTTTCCGGTGTGAATTCTAGCCAATCAATTTTTTTGATATTGGCGAATGTTTCAGCCGCAATTTCACGTCTCAACCCCAGCCCAATCCCAAGAATGGGCAGTCGTTTTTTTAAGTCGAGAAAGTCAATGCTCATTACAGTTTCTTCGCCACCACATGGAATATATGCCAGTGTTTATCGATTCCTTCAGATGTTGGAAAATTTCGCTCGTCCTCGTAAAGAAGCTCCAACTCAAAACCATAGAAGACGTTCATCAAACGCTGCCTTGAGAAATGAGTCCACGAACCCCTCAATACCCACTCGTCATTTGGTCCGAAGAAGTGTCCTGCGAATCGTCCGCCTGAGCGCAAACCCATTAAAACCTGGCGCCAAAAAGCGGGAAACCTGTCCGGTCTACAAAACGGTATAGAGAAGCTGGCGTTAACAAAATCGGTATCGGGAATGCACAAGTCTTCGAAATCCGCGTTCAGTGTTTGAAGCGCGCCGCTTTCGTTTATGCGCTTAATCTCGGCGCCGCCAAACTCAGCGTCCATGTTCTTTTTCAATTCATCGATCGCCGCTTGTGACGAATCGATTGCCAGCACGGTCCACTGGCGACGAAGCAGCTCTTTGGTATCACGGCCCTGTCCGCACCCCAAGTCGACTGCCATCCCCGCAGAAAATCCGTCTTTCTCGAAATTATCCAAAGCTTTCATCAGCGTCGCGTGCGGCGCCGCGGTAGCTGTAACCTTCAGATATTCAAGCCAAGCGTCTGGTCGAGTTGTAGGCGGCGCTGAGTCTTCCACAATGCCCTAATCTTACATGCAGGGGGCGGTGGGAACAACTTCAGTGGGAGATTCTACATTGACCTATGGCAGGAAAACTGGACACATCTCCCCAAGGAAGTGTGGAAAGGAATTGTTCCAGACTAGGAAGCACTAACCGAAAAAACAGCGCCGCAGATCAATCAGAGCAACAACGCAACCAAATACGGTGCCTACACTTCACTGCGGCTTAAAACCATCCATCAAAATCATCAACGACTTTTCAACACGCGCCATGAGTGGCTCAGGTTGAGAATCCATCAACCAGTGCATTCTTGCTGACATGACCACTGGAATTATGATGTGTACGATCTCTTGAGCCGGCAAGTCATTGCGAAGCTCATTAGTCTCTTGCGCGCGCGAAATCAGGGAGTGAATAGTCCCGAAAAAATATTCTTTGATGGAAGCCGGTGGACCGGACGCGGGCGGGAAGTGTTCATGATCGGGCTTTCGCATCATCATTTCGAACTTCTGCTTGAACATCGCCTTAGCTAGTTCGGAATTAGCAGTAGTCCAGTGCGCTGAATCGCTCAAAAAGTCGAGCAAAATCTTCATGCATGGCTCATCTCCCTCCATTCGCTTATTCGCGCGCTCGGAAGCGACCTTTAACTCTGCCTGTTGCAAGGCGAGGACGAGGTCTTCCTTCGCTTGAAAATGGTAATAGAACGTTCCCTTAGCGACGTTGGCTGCCGCTGCGATGTCATCCACCGATGTCGCTTCGTAGCCTTTCGTACGAAAAAGCTCAGCAGCAGCAGTCAGAATCTCCTGCTTTGTTGCTTCTTTCTTAATTTCTCTTCGGCCCAATTGACTTCTCCGACCGTAATCGCTGTCTGACGGGAGCTTTAGAGCGCTCCACCCATATTTGCGCGTACCCGTTGACGAAAACCGACTACTGGTATAATTTTAAACTGACAGTCAGTTTTCTCTTTATAGCACAAAATTATACGTGCGACAGGCTTTGCCGCGTGTCGCCAGGAGGTTCATATGTTTGGAAAAGGTCATTGTGGTCCTGGACCGTTCGGCGGTTTCGGAGGACCGGCAGAAGGCTTCGGCAAAGGTGGTGGTCACTGCGGGCCAGGACACTTTCTCAGCGACTTAAATTTGACCGACGAACAGCTATTCGGTATCGCCGAACTGAAAGGAAAGGCGTTTGGCAAAATAGCTCGTGGCAAGCTCGACTTGATGGAACTCAAGAAAGAAGCTTTCAAAGAGTTGCTTCAACCACAGCCCGATAAGGCAAAGGTCAAAGCAATTGCTGATCAAATTAAGGCGCGCAAGTCCGAGTTCATCGATCAACTTTCAGACAATTTGATTGCTCTGTCTGGACTGCTTACGGCCGAACAGAAGGCAACACTCCGCCTGAAGTTGGTCAAGAAGTTCCTTCACGTAGCCGAACTCGACGACGCAGAGATCTAATCAGATCAGAATCAAATCAATATGATGGTAGACGAACTAGTGGAGAAATCCGCTAGTTCTTTCTGCGACATCACCTATTTACGGTCCCAAACCGGCGGATCATTCTTAGGTCCAATCACCACCGTTCCATCGGGCATAATTCTGATAACCTGGGGCTGCTGTGTTTCTGCTTCAGGCGCGTTTGCCATACGCATTGACTCTGTCTTCTGCTTTCCCGATGCAACCTGGTCAAGTCCATCAAGGGACAATGAAGGAAGACTCGCCGCCCAGGGTCTCTCGATACCATGGCATTCTTGGGGAGTGGAAACGATTGGTCCACCAGGCCAGCACTCATGCACTGCGGATTGATGCCATGTTGATCCCTCTGTTCCTGTCGACTTTTTGTTGATTTCTCGTTCTAGCATGAATATTTCTCCCGACTTAAATCTGTCTCTCAGTCAGAGCCTTATCCCTTGCGGCTCCGTGGAAATCAGGTTCGCATGCGTGACGTCAAAGTATCGTCAAAGTTCTTGGAACTGACGCACAACTCCAAAATTTGTCGATCAATACAATCTGCACAAAACCACTTGGTCTGTCTGGTTCAGCGTCCAATGAATTGAGGTCGTCGTTTCTCTACAAAAGCCGCCACACCCTTCTTGTGCGTCATTCGTTGAAACGATACGGGAAAAAGCGGCTTCAATCGACAGTCCATCATCAATTGAAGCGTCCATCCCTCGATGAATTGCAAAAATAGCAGCCGCGGTACAAAGCACTAGGCACCAGATCATGGTTTCGCCGATGGTGGCAGACTACTCCTAGATTTTCATTCCTTCCCCAGCCGGCCCGTCGAAGTTGTAAGCAAGCCGGAGCAGACCATTCTCGAGAAGGGACACTTAGATACAATATACGGCCGCAGCATGGGCGGAACGACACCGAGCGGATGGAAGTGCACATTCCTTCCTTATTTGGTTGAACTGGACAATGGCAGAAGTACAGACAAACAAGGGCAACCAAATGTCAACGGCGGCTATGCAATTTGGGGTTACGACGAAATTAGCTGGTTTGCCCATCAACCTCCGGCATATCGCAATCATTGGCTCCGCTATGCAGCAGAATGGCTGCGAAAGAACGACTGGGATGGATTTTTTGAAATGCCAGGCAGCCGCCCGCTTAGTGCACCTGTGGGTGACCAAAATTATTATTTCGCAAATTCGCCGAGTGCTGCTTTTCCTCAAGGTTTCGGACAAGAGGAAGCGATCAAGGATGTTTTCCTAAATATGGAACATCCTTAGGATAACGGCTTAGGTTGTCGATTAAAGACAATGACTATATCTAATGAAGACAAGCACAAGAAGTGCTGAACGGGAGTTGGACGTTAATCGTAAATCAATTTTCCCAATTCCGCAGGCACCTTGACACCGTCAGTAGTGAAGCCTACGTCAGTTTTGGTTCTATTGTTTGAGACAAAAAAAGCAGCTTTTGGCACGCCCTTTTCGCTGTAGCCTTGAACATCCACGTTGTAATAGCCGAGCTTTTGGCGTTCGAGTTCGAGTGTGATCATGTCCTTCATTTCAATCAGATGCTGAGGCTTGTCTTGATAATGCTTAAGCTCCTCAGCCAAGCTGCCTGCTGTGTCGGAAGAGCCATAACTTTTACTTTTGATAGCATCCACGATTTTGCCTATGCTGTGTAGATCTTCCGGAGTCAAATGGGAGGCTATTTCGCGCTCTCGTTTATAAGGGAGTCTGTCAAACTGCTGACCATGCGTTTTTTCGTCCACTGCAATTTGAGCCAGCAGATCTGCACTCGTAGGCAAATCGCCCAGTTTTTGGTTTTTGCCATAGCTTAGAGCTGCCTGCTGCCCCTCTTGCAATACTTGGGCACCGTCGACATGGGCACCGGCCCCTTTAGCGGCTGCTCCGGCGAGGGAAGCATCTCCAGCCGTTGTAATTGCTGGTTTTTCCTGTTTTTGATCTGCAGCCATTTTGGACTCCTGACAAGTTAGATTGTTGTGGGCGGATATTTGTAGCCTTGAGCCACTATTACATTCCCAGAACTGACGATCAGCAATCAGTAAATCCGGGCATAACCATCACTCACAGAAATCTCACCCTAGTGACCGTAATATTTTCGCAGCATAAGGAGCTTTCATATGAGCGAGAAAGATACGGCGTACTTTTACAAGCAAGGACATCGCCAATACTTAATCGGTTATGTTCGATAACGATAAAGTTCTATTTAGAGTTTATGTTCAACAGACAGTTGCTTGAGCTTTTCTTTCAAGACGGCTGGATCCGTGATCGGTTTGTCGCAGACCACGCCCTGACATAGATATACAGTTGGTTGGCCAGCAAGAGGTTTCTTGTCGCGCAGTAATTCATCCCGATCTTTAGCCTTAGTTTCAGAATGATCGACAGTCTTGAAAAAGAGAGTGCAAGTGTTGGGCGAATAGGTTCCGAACAGAACATCTGAAATCTCTTTCGTTTTTGACACCTCCGCCGGCACCACCAAAACAATTTGCGTGCAGGAATGTAAGAAATAGTCGAGCGCACTCAGCATGGATGCATAGGCAACAGGACTTGTTTTCATCGCATCAGTATAAAGACCGAGTAAGTGTTCAACTCTGGCTGAATATTGATCACGCCCGGTTATTTGCGCCAGTCTACGCAAGTTCAACATCTCAATACCGGCGCCTGACGGTAACGAACTATCATACCAACTTCTCGTCCTGGCAATGGGCTGCATTTGATAATCAGCGGTATAGAAGAAATCGCCATTGCTCTGGTCGAGGTAGTGCTCCAGAATTACGGTATTGAGCGCCTTTGCGCCTTTCAGCCACGATGGGTCAAAATCAACTGCAGCCAGATCGAGCAACGCTTGTATGGTGAAAGCATAGTCGTCCAAATAAGCCTCGCCTCCAGCTCTGTCAGCAGCCCAGCTACGGTGCAGATGATTGTCAAAATACATTTTTGAGAGGAGAAAGCGAGCAGTTTTTCTGGCAGCATTCAAGTACTCTTCATCGCCAAGAACCTTATAGCCCTTTACCAAACTAGAGACCATGAGCGCATTCCAACCAGCGATAACCTTTTCGTCACGCTGTGGGCGTGGGCGTTTGTTTCGTTGGGCAAGAAGCTTCTTTTTCAGAGGAGCCATTTTTTCCCAATATTGAGCCAGCGTAAATCCATCGCGGTGAGCCAGGGCATCAGGAGAATCAGTGAGATAAAGTACGTTCCTGTGTCTTTGAAAATTGCCGTCAGACGTGACACCAAATGATTTGGAAAACCAGTTAGCATCTTGCTCTCCAAGGTCCTCAACTAATTGTTCGCGAGTGTATGTATAAAAGGCACCTTCCTCCCCCTGGCTGTCGGCATCGAGGCTACTAAAGAAAGCACCACTCGGCGAGATAAGCTCTGTTAAACAGAAATCGAGCGTATCTTTTGCTGTCTGAGCCCAATAAGGACTACCAGTGAGCTGATATCCGTCCAAATAATTTTGAGATATCAGTGCATTGTCACAAAGCATTTTTTCAAAGTGCGGGACGCGCCACTGTCTGTCTGTCGAGTAGCGGCAGAAGCCACCGCCAATGTGATCGTGGATTCCCCCATAGGACATTTTATCCAGAGTTGTTGTGACAAATGACTTGCATAACCGATCTTGACTGCCTGCTGCACCGCTCGCCATCGCGCGCAGGCACAAGGAGATAGCGCCTGGCAGGGGAAATTTCGTCGACTCCCCGATACCACCGTATTTAGTATCGACATTCTTCAAGAGAGATTGCAGAGCCGTGAAAATCGCTTCATCGCCGATCGTGGTTGCGAACTTGCCAGATGAATCCATCGCGGAAATGTTACGTGCAACTTCATCACCGATGTCGATTTGTTTGGCAGAATCTTGATGCCAAGATTGTTGGACAGTGACGAGGACTTTCTGGAAACTCGGCAGACCGAACATATCCTTGTTAGGGAAATAGGTACCAGCATAGAAGGGCTTTAGATCGGGAGTCAGAAAGAGGGTGGCTGGCCAGCCACCGCTGCCGGTCATAGCTTGAACAGCTCGCATGTAGATTTCATCTATGTCAGGACGTTCTTCTCTGTCTACTTTCACGTTGACGAAGTTTTCGTTCATTATCCGTGCGGTGTCGGGGTCTTGAAAAGATTCCCGATGCATAACATGACACCAGTGGCAGGCTGAGTAACCGATCGAGAGGAGTATTGGCTTATGTTCGCTCTTTGCCTTTTTGAAAGCCGCAGCCCCCCATGGATACCAATCTACGGGATCATGGCTGTGTTCAAGCAGATACGGACTCGTTTCGTGAATTAGTCGGTTCCCTTTCTGTGCTGAGAACCTCCGCGTTTCTTGTGAGCCGTTAGCTCCCGAAGGATCTCTACAGGCACCCAGAGTTGATGATGTTAGCAGCGAGGCAGAAAGAACTAAGACATTGAGAAATGGGCGCCAACCTACGATCTCAGCCGGAAGACGCGATACTGCTTGAGTAAAACAACACTTACAAGTCAACTTCACGCGCTCTCCTTAGTGCTCTGGCCGCATACTCGAAAACGCTAAGAAATTGGAGTTTATTCCCGAGTCACACTACTTCCTTGAGGGATTTTGTTCAAACGAACTTCAGCGCCTGCAAGCGCCAAATACATCACAAGCATACCGAGCATAAAAACTAGTGGAATTGCAAATTGATGGGCGACAAGAACAACCACCGCATATACATCAACAAGCAGCCAGGTACTCACAACAACCGCACGAATCACACGGCAGATGCTGGCGGGCCAACTCGGCGCAAAAGCCAAAGGCGCCGAAAGCGCAAACAAGCAGTAATCGTAGAAAAAGAAGTGTGGCATCACTAGCGGTGTCACAAAAATGCCGATCAAAAAAGCGAAATGGAGGGAAAGCTCCTCTCTAAAAACCCTAGCTTTGTGGCTTTTCCAAATTACTACTAAAGCGGACAGCAAGAGCACTCCCGCCAATCCATAGACAACCGGTTTCACTGCGATATTCTTGGTAGCCGCCATCAAAAGCAAAGTGCGCGGGAGGCTCGTGGCGATATGAGTGGCGACTCCTGAGTGCGGATTGGAATAAACCACATCGCTAACCTTCAAACAGCCGAGCCATCCAGCCGTCAATTCCGGTCCGAAAACAAGCAGATTAATAACCATGATCATAAGCAATCCGCTCGCTACACCTGCAATGCAGCGGAATTGTTTCCGTAGGAGAAGCACACTTAATACGACAAACGCCGGCACCAAAAACTGAGGCTTGAATATAGCAAGAGCCCACACCAACCCAGCTAAAAAGGGGCGCCTATTGCATAGTAAATAATAACCGCAAGCAAGTGGGAGTAAGCCAAACACCAAGCCGACTTGACCGATCCAGATGGTCAAACAGACGGGCAGCAACCCAAAAGAACCAAGCAATCTCGTGATAGTAGTAACGAATCCAGGTGGCTCAGCACTGGCACCGGCAACAACATCGGGTACTACATTTGGTGCAACATCCGCACCATAGGTGCCACCGCTATTTGCTGCACTCAGCCATGTCAAATGCATTCCAAGAAACAAAGAAATAATCGACAACAGCTGCCAAACGAAAAGCGAAATATTCAAAGGCAAGTACGACAGCGGCGCAAAGACTGCTGCAGCGAGCGGCATATACATAAATTCAGCTACCGACGACGCCGGCATCTCCGGCAATACCTGATGAGCCAGATTATCGAACGCCATCTTAGCGAAAGCGGTCGAATCTGCCGGGGGATAGAGAACGCTCAAAAGCCCATGAGCTATCACATAGCCGCCGACATGGAAGGTCATCAAGTAATCAGAAATTTGAATAAGCTTTTGCATTCCGGGCTCGAAATCCAAATACCCGACAAAAGTCAAGAAAATCACAGTCCATCCAATAGCAGCCATCAGTAACGGTCGTCTCATGAACACCTGCTGCCTATTACTTCCGCAGGTTCTGCGATTATTTGCTCAAGCGTGCGACAGAGTAGATCGACTTCACTAGTTGTGTTGAAAATACCGAAGCTTGCTCGCACAAGTCCGGTAGTCTCCGTGCCCAAAGCTTTATGGGCGGTAGCTGCACAATGCAAACCTGAACGCACAGCGATGTTTGCCCGGCGCTGTAACTGATCGGCTACACGCTCGGGAGTAAGACCATCGATCAAAAACGAAACGATCGGAAGGCGTGAAGGCGCTCGCTCAGTGGTAACTGGCGCTTCGATGCTTCTGCCTGATTCGATGCTTCTGCCTGATTCGATGCCTCTGCCTGATTCGATGCCTCTGTCAAATTTGATGCGGTCAAATCCGAAGAGTCTGATTTTGGACTCTTGCGCGCACCACTCTAGGAAACGTGAAACCAGCTTATCTTCATGGTCATGAATTTTCAGGGGCTCCATGTTTTGCAGCCAAGAGATTCCTGCATGCAGAGCGCCTATTAAGAAAGATGGCATCGTACCTGGTTCTAATCGATCCGGATATACATCTGGCATGCCCAGCTGCTCAGACGCTGATCCGGTTCCTCCTGCGACAAATGGCTCAATTTCCATATCAGGATGAACATAGAGCAGTCCAAGTCCCTGCGGACCTAATAATCCTTTATGAGCAGAAGCGCACCAGAATTTGATTCCATCGTGCGCTAAACAATCCGGCGAGCGACCCGCAGTTTGCGCAGCGTCGAGCAGGAGCGGAACATTATGCTTTTTGCAGAGGTAAGCAGCGGCGTAACAGTCAGCAATCTCACCGGTCACATTACTTCCTTCCGTCAGAATGCAGAGTACGGGCTGTTTTTGCTGCAGCATGCGCTCCAGATCGCCTAAATCACAGAAATGTCCTGGCTTATAAGGAAGCGCTGCAATCTCAAAGTTCAGTTCTCTTTGCAGTTGATGAAGGGGGCGCATTACAGCGTTGTGTTCGAGCCCCGAAACGACTATGGTTGAACTTCTAGTCGAGCGAGCGGAACAAGCAAAACGAAGCCACCCCTGGAGCACCATGTTAATGCTATACGTGCACCCAGGAGTGAAGATGAGGCGCTCCGCCGCTCTCACACCGAGAAAATCGGCAATATATTCGCGCGCATCAAATATGGTGCGAGCATTGTTTAGGGCAAGCGCGTGTCCGCCACGTCCTGCATTTCCAGCAGATCGAAACGACTGCTCTAGAGCCTTATATACTTCTTCGGGCTTAGGAAATGTTGTTGCAGCGTTATCGAAATAAATTATTGGCGCGTCCATCGGCAGCGACCTGAAGACATTGCATCGCCATGCTAGCATGTCTCAGTTTGCTCGCATCAGCGCAAGCCCAACCGCCAGCAGGATATATTCAAAAGGAGCACACTTGCGGCACTCAAGGCTCTCTAAAGCACTACTGGCAACATCTCTTTTCCTAGTCGGTTGCGCCATCATTCCGCCTGCTTTCAACTTCGTGCAGTCAGTCGTTCCGGCATTTGCAGATTCGTCGCTCGATGCGTCGCTTAAGAGTTGGGCGCAATTGCCGGCTCCCGAGCTCATTCAGAAATTGGAAGATTTCAAAAATGGGCCAATGCAGTCTGAGAAGCAGAAGCAGCGCGCCTCATATGTGCTCGCGCGCACCTTACAAAAAAGCGCTGACTCTGGTTCAGGAGCCAGTGCTGGCTCTGGTATCGGACCAAACCAAGCAGACAAAGCCAAACAGATAATTGATTATTACGACGAAGCAAGCAAAATCGATGAACTGCGAGAACGCTGCGAGAACCACATCGTTGAGGTTGCCACCGCTGCACAGCTGGAGCCCGAGCTAAGAAGCCACCTGGAGCGAATTCGCAGCCACAGCAAAGATGCATATGCCCAGACTGCGGCCGACTACGCGCTTGCTCAGTCTTATGCTCGCACCCAGGAGTGGGAGAAAGCGGTGCCGTTGCTGCAAAAGATTCAAAAAGAAGCACCAACAAGCAATCAAGCGATTGGTGCCAATTATTATCTAGCCAGAGCTGAGATAGCGCAAGCGCAAAGCACGGCTGCAGCGGGAGTCGATCCTGGTTTGTCGGATGCAGCGGTTGGATATTTTCGCGCTTATCTCACAGGTGCTCCCAGTGGCAGATTTGCCAAAGAGATCGCCGACACCCTTCTGAAAGCAGCCAGCACAGCAGCTGCAAGCACGGGTGCAGCACAAGCCGCCATCCCTAAAGCCGACCGCGAAATGTTCGCAGATGTCTATTACGACGCGGGCAGCTGGAACGGTGCGCTAGAACAATGGTCTTTAGCTGGAGATTCAGGTCATCTCTTGCTAAAAACGCTCTGTCTCGCACGTCTTGGACGCAGCAAGGAAGCTCAAGCATTGTTCCTGCAAGCCATCGCAAAACACGAGACTTCGGCTCGCGCCTCTTACGAAGCGGTTGCCACGATTCTAACCAATCCTATGACTCGAGCCCAGACTCTCGAATACTACAAGCAGATTTTGGCGGCACATCCACCCAAGGCTGATTTCGCCATGTGGAATGTGGCGATGCGCACACCATTGGCTGAAGCGCAGCCAATGTTCCAGAAAATAATCGCCACTTATCCAACCAGCGAATATGCGCCTGAATCTATGTGGTGGTTGGTATGGGCTCAAGCGAAGGTGCAGCATCAGCAACCGGCCAAGTTGACTTCAGCAATCGCCCTCGCTCGCAAAGGTGTAACCAAATACCCAACCAGCAAAGCGGCAGCTAAAATGGCTTTCTGGGCAGGGAAAATGAATGAGCAACTACATCAACCAGAGCAAGCGAAATTAGATTACGGCTTCGCCGTTAAGAACTTTCCATCCTACTATTACGGGCTGCGCTCAGCCACCCGGCTTGCAGCACTGAAAGCGGATAAGAAAGGAGCGGACAAAGGTTGGACAACAAAACCAGATAGGCAGCTCACAGCCGATTGGAGTTGGCCAGATTACGAGCAGATGAAGCCCGATTCAACAAGCAAGCCGACCAAATTGTTTACACAGTTGCTCTCCTTACAGCAACTCGATGAAGCTGCAGAGGTCATGCCCTCAAGCGCCAGCCAGGAATATAAGGCAGCGCTGAAGGCCGCAGCTGGAGACTTTGGGGGAGCAATCCGAGCAGCGGGCAAAAATCTGGAAGGAAGACCGACATCCGCTGAGCGCTGGCAAATGTGCTATCCACGCATGTTTGCGAGCTACGTGAATGCTGGTGCTCAGGCGAATAATCTCGATCCGCTGCTAATTCATGCTCTCATTCGCGAGGAATCCCGCTACAATCCGACTGCCTTGAGCCGTGTCAAAGCAATTGGCTTGACACAATTAATGCCTGCCACCGCATATGGTGTCGCGAAACGACTAAATGTTCCCCTCAGCGGTCTAAGCGACATCTACAAGCCGGAAATAAACATCAAGCTGGGCAGCAATTATCTTTCGTCAGTCTTGCAACGCGCGAACAATAACGCACTGCTAGCGGTTGCGAGCTATAACGGCGGGCCCAACGCCGTGCAAAGCTGGCTTAAGGAGCACAACACCGCCGGTTATCCTGACTTTGACTATTTCGTAGAAAACATTCCCTTTCGGGAGACGCGCGACTACGTCCGAAAAGTATTCGGGAGCTACTGGGCTTACGAAAACATCTATCCGGGCACTAACTGAGTGCCGGTTTCTCGTGCTGAGAATCCTTACGGCGGCCGTCCATGCCGAGAACTTTGGCCCAAACGCTCTTGGACGCGGGTTTTGATTGCGCCGCACTCTCATCACCGCTGATAGTGCTAGTGTACGCAGCAATATTCAAACCGCAGGTATTACAGACGTGCTTGTTTTGAGCGACTCTAAATTTGCAGCGTGGGCAGAGATAATATTGCATAGAAAACCCTCAATCTAAAATGCAGTATAGCCTAAAGATCCTGACATGCAGGCGGGTTCGGGCAGGGTCTGCATTGAATTCCCCAACTTTTAACAGAAAGCTTACGAACCACAAAACCCGCGATTTAAGTCTCCATACTGCTTTATTCCACGCTTTTTCTGAGATCTTCGTGCGACACATAATCACTTTCAAAAATTTGTTCCAAGTTCTGAAAGCGGAGCGCATTCTAACCGCCGAAGAACCAACAGGTTTCAGCGTTCGCCCGACTCCGACACCGCCCGGTCTTGGCAGTGCAATCTGCGGAATGTCGCTTGAGATACTAGATGTCTCTCAGAAAACGGAGATCCTAGCAAGGCTAGGACGCCTAAATCTAACCGTTCAAGGGATTTTCGAAATCTCCGATTGATGCTTGAGGAGCAAAAAAGAATTTTCGCAGAATTTGTTCTGCGACTCAACGATTTATTAGCCACTTTCGCGCTGGCTCAGCAGGGTACAAAGATACTGCTGAGCCAGATTCAAACTCACTGAGGAGCGCAACATGGACATACTAGCCATGGTGTTAGTAATAGCTGGAGTCATAGGTTGTATCTCAAGCGGCATTTGGTTGTCTGCGCCTTCAAAAAAGGTCTGGTGTGGGGACTTTGTTTCCCATTCGTTCCTTTCGCAGCTTTCGTCTACTACGTCGTAGATTGGAAAAACGTATGGAGGCCACTGCTTATAAGCGTGGTTGGAGTGGTCTTTTTGTTCGGCGGAGCCTTCATTAGTCCAAGCTTTCGCAAGGCTATCGAAGAAGCGAAGCAACAGCAACTGCAGCAAGGAGCGATGTACTCCTCAAGCTGATGTACTTGTTCGGCTACCCGCGTAAAGAGATCGGGTTGTCAAGGTTCATTTTAGATGTGACTAGATACCCATCTCAAACTGGGTTTTGGAGACTCTAAGAAATTTCGCAAAATTTCTTAGAGTCTCCAATCGGTCAACGAAGGGCACGAATGCGCAAAAAATCCTTCAGAAAATATCGATGAAACCCTGACAAATATTGAACTCTTTGTATTCGCAAATCGTTTTAGTAAGTAGCGACACTTGTTTGAAAGGAGGATTCACTATGGCATCGGCAGGCATTCGCTCGCACATCGCGAATTTGAATTATTCGACCATATTCACGACTAGAGATGTCCTGAAATACGGCAAGCGTAACGCCGTTGATCAATGTCTCCATTTCCTGGTCAAGTCTGGAGAGATTCGGCGATTGGCTAGGGGCGTTTTTGTTCAAGACCCACACATCAACCCTTCCATTGAGGAGATTGCTGAGATTAAGGCGGTTGCTTTCGGTAAGCGTATTTACAAGTATGCGACAGAGGTCTTGAATGAGATTGCTAGATTTCCTCAAAAAGATGAAAGCAAAGAACCGTACGGCAAAACATTCGCCATAAACGGTCATAGCAGCAGATTTGAGACATTCCGTGGACAAGTAAAATACAAAGGGATTGCACAACGAAAAGCGAAATTGTGCGAATCGAGCATCGGCGAAAAGGTCAATGCCCTATGGCATTTAGTGAGCGACGAGCATATTGAGAACGCTGTCCGTTTTGTCTTTCGCAACTTGAACAGAGCTGAACGCCTAAGTCTGAGAAGTTGCAGCTCTCTCATGCCTGGCTGGCTAAACGACATGTTCATCGATCGATTTGCTCGCACATTTGCCGCCTGAGAGCCTCCTTCCAATCCTCTTGGTACGAGCAATGGTGTGGGCACATTGAACATGTACGAGTTGCTTGATTTTTCCTAAAAAGTTTATTTTTAGCAAATAAAAACCAAAAATGTAAGTATTCGGCCAACCCACAGAGTGTTAGCGAAGATTCAGCCATTTTAGCGTTTTCAAGGATGGCCATTTGAGCGGGACAGGATCATGCTGTAGGCATGAAAGCCGCGAAAAATCCGAGACAAGCGCAAAGCGTATCTCTGAAAG
>DATNPX010000016.1:0-378354 GCA_036702975.1 Oculatellaceae cyanobacterium | reverse complement strand
CTTTCAGAGATACGCTTTGCGCTTGTCTCGGATTTTTCGCGGCTTTCATGCCTACAGCATGATCCTGTCCCGCTCAAATGGCCATCCTTGAAAACGCTAAAATGGCTGAATCTTCGCTAACACTCTGTGGGTTGGCCGAATGCTTACGCATGATGTTCATAAATGCGAAAAAAAGATTTTTTAGGAGAAATATAACAAAAGAACACAGAGCCAGACGATCTATTCGTCCTAGCCCTGTGTCCTTCACTTTCACGCAGCCTGCTTCTTTGCCTGCCAAAATTTCTGGTCGGCGACTGTCAGCAAGCGGTAGTTAGGGTCGGACAGCACGAAATCCGGATTGGTGGCGTCGAACCAGCCTGTGCCGAGTCCGAGCAGCCCCAGTCCGTAGCGGGCGGTCTTGATGCCCCGACGGCGGGAGTGTTCGAGAGCGGCCACGATGCAGATCCAGTGGTCGGGCGCAACGCGACCGTTCACGAGACCGAGCCAGTCGTAACCGCTGACGTGGCACTTCGCCCGCAGCTTCAGCAAGAGCGAGGTCTTGTTGAACGGCAGGTGGTCGAAGAGCCAGTCGACGCGAGCCTGTGTCTTGGCGCGCCAGATGGTGTTCTGCTCGACCATCGTTTGCGCCAGCGCGTAACCAGCAGCCTTTTGAGCCGCGGTCAGAGGGCGAACCGGACGCATGACGATGTAGAGTCCCGATTCACGAGCAGGATTGGCGATATCTGCCAAGTCGCTGATCACGGCACCTGTACCCATGTATGAGCTAAACGAGTAGAACTTCGGCGTTGGTGTGGTGTAGTCGACTACCGTCACTTCGCCGTGACCGACTGAGTTTCTCAGGTCGGTCGCGACGAAGCCTGCGGTAAGAGTGATGTCGCCATCTTCATACGCCTCGGCTGGAGGATTTATCCAGGCGCCTTCCGGCAAGAGTCCGTGACCTGCCTTCTGGTACTTCCGCAACGTTGCACGGTAGGAGCCATAGACGGCAGCCCAACCAGCCAGCAGCGCAAGCCCCAGGACGTGCAGGGTGAGGTCGGTGGCGGCGAGGAAGCCGGCGGTCGAGAGCGCTGCGCCGAGACAAATCGGCACGGTGATGCTGAGTCGGGCGAAGTTGTCGTAGAACGCCTGCAGGCGTTTGTGGAGCGTGACTTCGGTGAGACCGAGCCAGAGGAGGCTGACCGAAAGGCAACCGCCGGCTAATTGCCAGTCGAAGTCGCCGTGCAGCCATTCCCAGGTGAGCCGTATCAGCCAGATGTAGCTGAGACCTGTAATGAGCCTGATGAGATTGACTTTCATAAAAAACACCTTTCTGTTCGGAGGAACGTGATTGCTGAGGTTGCATTGATGCAAAGAAGCTGATGCCTCCCGCGAAGCCGTTTAAGCGCCGCAGGCTATGCGAGCAAAGTCCGCTAGTAGCGGCGGTTTTACTCGCGTGTGTCGTCTTTGTTTTGATTGCAGCGGCTCAAATCAAATGACTACGCACAGCATTGCCGCGGTGTTATTTCAGTCGACTTGAGTAGCTAGCTGGGTTTAAAGAAATGAACTGAGAAAAATCCGAAAAACTTAGATTTGAACTTAAGTCCACCTTAAATAACGCGGCGTTGGCGTTCAAGCTAGTTGAGAGTAAGCTAATGGCGCTACATAGCTTGCGCGGACCAGAAATCCCCCAGTTGGAGAAGACTAGCAAGCTTGGCCCGTTGACGCGGGACTAGCGCTAACTGTGAAGTCCGTAAGGGCGAATCCGGACGGCCCCCTTGCGCTCTGCTACGACTTAGCGCTAGTGACCGTTTTCTCAGATTGCAGAATTTCGACGCAGGTGCGAATTCTATGCGCTGCTTCCAGGCATTCAGCTTCCGGGGCAACCAGAGCTATTCTGATGCGATCGGCGCCAGGATTCTTTCCGTCTACTGAGCGCGACAGATATGATCCGGGAAGCACGGTCACGTTGAAGCGCCGGTACAATTCACGAGCGAATTCGGTGTCTGAGACTGGCGTTTGCGGCCATAGATAAAATGCTCCATCAGGCTTGTACAGTGGCATTACGTCATGCAGCACGTCGAGCACCTGGTCGAACTTGCGCCTGTACTGTTCTCGGTTCTCCAGGACGTGCTCTTCGTCAGTCCAGGCGGCTGTACTCGCTATCTGAATGGGGGGAGGCATGGAGCATCCATGGTACGTGCGGTAAAGTCTGAACTTTGCGATAAGTTCAGGGCTGCCTGCGACAAATCCGGACCGCATTCCAGGCACATTTGAGCGCTTGGAGAGTGAATGGAAGACGAGGCAGTTCTTGTAGTCGGCATTCCCCATCGCTGCTGCAGCTTGCAACAATCCAGGCGGCGGGTGGCTTTCGTCAAAATAGATCTCAGAGTAGCACTCGTCGCTCGCGATCACGAAGTCGTATTTAAGCGCGAGTGAAATCAAGTCTTTGAGTGTTTCGAGCGGCGCTACGGTTCCGGTTGGATTGCCTGGTGAACAAAAATAGACGAGTTTGCAGCACTTCCAGATTGACTCCGGTACGCTTGCGAAGTCCGGAAGGAAGGCGGTGTCTTCGGTCGCTTTGATGTAAAAAGGCTCGGCACCTGCCAGCAGAGCTGCACCTTCGTAGATCTGGTAGAAGGGGTTAGGCATCACCACAATCGACTTTTCGCTCGGATCGATCAAGCATTGGGCAAAAGCGAACAGCGCTTCGCGTGTGCCGTTGACGGGTAGAACATTCGTTTCGGGATCGGGCTGTTTCGGCAGTCTGAAACGCTTTTGCAGCCATTGGCAGATTGCTTCGCGCAGCTCTATCATCCCTGCAATTGTTGGGTAGCTGGCAAATCCGCCTGAGTTTCTGCAAAGTGCATCCAGTATGAACGCCGGGGTAGTATGTTTCGGTTCCCCAATTGAAAGCAGAATCGGAGACATCGAAGATGGCGGTATCAAGCCATCTTTGAGTTTGTTCAGTTTTTCGAACGGATAGGGATGAAGCGATTGAAAGCCTGGATTGAATTGCATTTCGTTAGACCGACTTGAGAGAACTGTGCGCGGTTGCCTGGAGCCCTGGAGCCGGAAATCCTGGATGATGCCAGCCAGTATTCTACTGTGCAAAGCCCTTCTCGTCATAGGTGTTGCGTAGGTTGGAAGTTATGGGTCGGGATTGGATGGATACTAAGCACCGTTTGCGGTGTCAGGCAGAGTCTCGGGATCTGCCTGGGACTCGCGCGGGTGGGCTACCGACGTATAGCGCTAGCCTTGCTAAAGGATTTCACTTTAACTATCTTCACGTCGCTGCGCTAACTGCCCGCGGAATTAGCACCGCAACTTGCCGGCTGGTCGGCTGCAACATGGCTTACCACGGTGCTTCCGGGCTGTGATCGGCGGGTTGCAAATAGGCGCTCGGTTTCACTAAGTTGTGGGTACATCAAATCCGCTGACTTCTCGCGTTGGTTTACTGCTAAACATCGCTGCCTGACCTATTTTTATGCTTTCTCTTACGGCGTTTGCGCGGTGCGGTTTTGCAGTATCAATGTGAGTCGTTGGGTTTGAGGAGACCGGCAACGGTTGGACAAACCACTAAAGCTAGGAGTTCTATGTTCGTTGTTAATCCGAAAAAGTATGTCCTTGTCACCGATGCGAATCCGTGGACTGGTGTTCTCATGAGCATCCTGGAACAGTTCGGTTCGCTGAGTGATGGCTGGGGCATGAGCGCGCGTGTAGTCGACAAGGCTACTGCCGCTGAGTTTCTCTCTCGGGGGATGATGCACGTGCAGTGCACTGACCCTGACGTGGCTACCAACCTGAGATACCGTCATCGCGAAGGCTATTTCGTACCCAGCGAGTTTCCTGAACAGTTCAGCCTGAAGGACCAGGTGCTGATCGTGAAGAGACGCTCGCCTGATGAAGACGTCCCGGCGGGACACGACAATCGTTACCACTTCTTCCTCGTCACCGCGGAAGACCCCGAAACCATGGCTCGGCAGTTTGCAGACCAGGGCGAGGCGTCGACGACCATCGAAGTCCGCGGCTCCAAGCGGAAGTGCGGTTCTTCGGGGGCGAAGGCTGCTGCCCGGCAGAGCAAGAATGCACGCCAGGGGCGCAAGACGATCGTTCAAGGCGATAAAGGCTCCGCTGCCTCGGCTAGTCGTCATGGGCAGAAGCACCGCTCCGGAAAAGGTCCGAAGCGGAATACCCATCGGTGGCGATTCTAAGTGGCAGTGACAAAGCCTTCGTGAGCGGTTTCGCTAGCCAGCAACTGAAAGGACCCGAAGCTAGTCTTTGGGTCCTTTTTTTGCTTTTGAATGCATAATATATTCTGCATAGAAAAGCGCTGCGACAATGGTTCTCCTGGGCGGAAAAGTACCGCTCACAACTGCTTCTCTTTCTCGGTCCTGTTCGCCCCCACCTTGTTGATCAAGACATAGAGAGCCGGAAGCACTAATAGCGTCAATGGAGTTGCCGTAAGCAATCCTCCGGTTACGACTACCGCCAGGGGGCGTTGAACCTCTGCCCCGGTACCACTCGAGAGAAGCAGGGGCGCAAAACCGACAATCGCTACGAGTGCTGTCATGAGCACGGGACGCAACCGAACTTCGGCACCGTGTTTAGCAGCGTCCGCAAAGCCCTGTCCCTCTTTTTGCAGATGCATGATGTGGCTGACCATGATCACACCGTTCTGGACAGCGACGCCAAACAGCGCGATGAAACCGATCACTGCCGGTACGCTGACTACCAGGTGCGTAAGGAACAAGGCGACTATTCCTCCGATCAGGGCAAAGGGCACATTCATCATGACCAGAAGCGCATTCCGCAGCGATCCGAAGGAGCCGTAGAGCAAAAGGAAGATGAAGACGAGCACCACCGGCACCACCAGTGACAGGCGTGACATGGCGCGCTCCTGATTCTCGAATTGCCCGCCCCAGACGATGCGATATCCCTTAGGGATTTGCACCTGCTGCTTCACCATGCCCTGAAGATCATGTACATAACTGCCTAGGTCTCGGCTGCGCACATTGCAGAGCACGGCGGTGCGCCGCTCGCCATTTTCTCGATTGATCATGACGAGTCCGCGCTGCAGGCTGAAATGCGCTAGTTGACCAAGTGGCACGTGCTCACCACCGGGAGCATCGACAATGATCGCTTGCAGCTTGTCGATGTTATTGCGATAATCTGCCGGAAAGCGCACCAGAAGTCCGAAACGTTTCGGACTTTCCACAACCTCCGTTACGACTTTTCCGGCGATGGCTATTTTGATGATCTCCTGGACATCATC
Organism: Oculatellaceae cyanobacterium; assembly: GCA_036702975.1. Lineage (GTDB taxonomy): Bacteria > Cyanobacteriota > Vampirovibrionia > Obscuribacterales > Obscuribacteraceae > DATNPX01. The sequence goes on along the minus strand of DATNPX010000016.1, from coordinate 373,103 downwards.
AATGTTTAAATGAAATCGAGCCAGATTACTTCGGTCGAATTCAATGTTTAGCTGAGGCAAGCCGAGTATATTCTCGCGCTGCAAGTCGGTTGTTCCAGAGACTTTTGCTGCCGTCTTCTCAATCTCCTGCGCAATAGCGTCCAATAGGGCGGGATCCTTGCCGAAAATCTTGATGCCGACGTCAGCCCGGATACCGGCGACAAGATCATCGATCATGTCGGCTATCGGTTGCGAAAAGCTGTAAATCAGCCCGGGAATTTGTGCCATCTGCTGGTCCATCGATTGAATCAGCTCCGCCTTGCTTCGCTTCCATTCCTTCTTTGGCTTTAGCCCGATGTAGATGTCAGCGTTGTCTACTCCTTCAAGGTCGGCACCCGCTCCGCTTCGTCCGGTTCTTGTCACGACAATGGCTACCTCAGGGAATTTGCACAAAAGTTTCTCGAGTTGGGTCGTGACACGCGTGCTCTCGGTCAACGACACGCTGGGTGCCTGCTTAACACGCAAAAGAATGGAGCCCTCGTCAAGCGATGGAACAAACTCCGACCCCAGGAATGGAACCAGGCACAAACTGGCGCATAAAAGCAAGACGGAGACCAGCGTTGTTTTGACCGGATGATTTATCGTTTTGTCGAGGACCGGGCTTAGCCATCGGTGAATGGTATTCAGAGCTTTATTTGGACGTTCTGTTATGCGTCCGCGCAAGACAAACGAGCATAAGACTGGAATCACCGTTAGCGATACCACGAGTGCACCGATGAGGGCGTAAATATATGTCAGGGCCAGGGGGCGGAACATGCGCCCTTCGACATCCTCGAGGGCGAACAGCGGGATGAAGACCGCGATAATGATAGAGATGGCAAAGACTGTTGGGCGCCCTACTTCTATTGCGCTCGAGGTCAATACCTTGACTGGCGAGACGGTTCCCTCTCGTTTCCAGGCTTCGGCGAGATGGCGATAGGCGTTCTCAACCATCACAACCCCTGCGTCCACGATCACTCCAAAGTCGACCGCGCCCAAGGTCATCATGTTTGCAGTCAGTCCTGACTGCCGCATGAGCGTGAAGCTGAATAAAAGTGACAGAGGAATGATCGCAGATACTATCAATGCCCCTCTTATATTCAGAAGCATTGCGAAAAGGACGGTGACAACCAGCGAACTCCCGATCATCAGTACCTCTTCGACAGTGTGAATCGTGCGATCGACGAGATTGCTCTGGTCGTAGTAGATAACGATCTTTACGTCCTCGGGAAGGTCCGCCTGAATTTCGTCTATACGCTTAATAACGCGCTCGACAACTTCTTTACTGTTGGCGCCCTTGCGGATATTAGCGAATCCAGTCACTTGCTCGCCCTTACCGTTGAGCGAGGCAGCGCCGCGCCTGAAGGCAGTGCCGATAGTTACGCTTGCAACTTGTTGTACTCTCACCGGAGTTCCGTTGCTCGATTTGAGAACGATGTCCTGGATGTCTTGTTCATTGCGAATGCGTCCTATGCCGCGAATGATTATCTCTTCTCCGCCGCGTTCGATGAATTTGCCGCCCGCGTTTTCGTTGTTTGCTTCGATTGCATCTGCCACTTGCTTGACGGTCAGTCCGTAGGCTTTTAGCAGGGTGGGATTAACAAGTACCTGGTATTCTTTTTCGAAGCCGCCGAATGAAAGAACACTAGCCACTCCTGGAACCGCTCTCAACCGCAGGGCGATGTCCCAGTCTTGAATCGTTCTTAGCTCTGTCATTGAACGTTTGTCGCTCGTAACGTAGTAATTGAGTACGTTGCTGAAGGTGGAAATGACAGGACCAAGCGTGGGCTCTGGGCTGTCCGGCGGCAGTGCCACATGGGAGAGCCGCTGTTGCACGAGTTGGCGCGCCCAGTAGACATCGGTACCGTCTTCGAAGATCGCGCTCACTACGGAGAGTCCGTAGCTCGAATTGCTTCGTACGGTCTTGATGTTCGGCAAGCCATTCAAAGCGTTTTCGATGGGGAACGTGACTAGCAGTTCCACCTCTTCTGTTGGCATTGTCTCCGGTTCGGTGATGATCTGTACTTGTACGTTGCTTACATCAGGGAACGAATCCACCGGAAGATGGAGAACGCTCCAGACTCCAGTCAAGATCAGCGCAAGCACGCCCGCGACTACCAGAAGCCGGTGGCGCAAAGCAAATTCGATCAGCTTCTCAATCATAGTCAGCTATCGTTCTCAGTGACGATATCTCCATGCAATGCGTTAGTGCCTGTAGGTCAGTTCCGCTTTGAGCATCAAACTGCCTTGCGTGCACACTTCTTCTTGCGGTTTGAGACCGAGTTTTATCTCAGCGTAATCTTCCGTTTCGGTTCCGACTTGAACAGTTCGTTTATGAAATCCGAGCGAATCATGCACGAAGACGCATTTGAGCCCATCGATTTCCTGGATGGCTGCTCGCGGCACGGCGAGCACAAAAATGTGGTCGGCTGCCAAAATTACTTCGGCGAACATGCCGATTTTTATGCTCCCCATAGAGTTGCGAAAGCGTGCACGCACTTTAACCGTTCGCGTTTGAGGATCCACATGGTCGCCTATGAAGTTTACCGAGGCAGCGATCGGTTCCTTCAATCCGGGGACTTTGACTGTCAATTGATCGCGCAGCTTTACCGTGTGCACTATCGCCTCCGGCACGTCGGCTTCTATTAGCGCGGTGCTGAGATCTGTAATACGGAAAAGCGGCTTTTCTGCTGCCACCATTTCACCAGGACCGATATCGAACAGCGTGACCTGGCCGTCTCCCGGTGCCGTGATCCGCACTTGCCCCGTCAGCTCTCCTTTGTCGTTGTTGCTGTTGCTGTCGACTCCGAGAAAGCGCAGTTGCACCATTAATGCCTCCACCTCCTGCTCTGCGCGAATCGCTTCTGACTGAGCCGCTTGATAGGGGGCCTTCAAGATGGATTTATTTTCGTAAAGTGCTTCCTCTCTTTTTAGTGTTGTACGGGCGAGTTCAAGCGCTATCTGCGCCTCGTCGAGGGCAGCTTTCGCGGTAAGCAGTTCTTTGCGGGCCCCGATGCCTTCCTCGACAAGAGCCTTCTGCCGATTGTATTGGGACTGCATGAGGTGAAGACGGCTTTCAGCCGTCCGGACTGCGCTATTGGCGTCCAGGAGAGTCTTCGGCGTATGCACTTGCTCTTTGTATGCCTGACGCTCTCGCTCCTCGTATGCTCTTGCCGTCATCAATTTCGCTCGCGCCTCCATCAGCTTTGCTTCCAGAGCGCTTACATCTTTGCTTGTCAGTACGGCAACTACTTGACCTTTATGCACACAAGCACCAGGTTCTACAAATAGTTCATCAACTCTTCCGTTCACGCGTGAACTCACGTCTATCTCCTTGCCGATGTCTGGCTCGATTCGCGCAGTCAGGACTTTTTGAATGACCAGAGATCGCTGCTCGGCAACGGCCGTCTGCAAATCAAGCGACCGGGCAACAGTTTCAGGGACCGCAACTGAAACATGTTTTGCCTGCTCGACAACGCTGCCATTAGCGGGTAATTCGTGAGCACAGCCGGTCAGACACAATAGGCTGAAGCTAAGGGTGGTGAGACCACAACAGAACTTGTGCATGGAGCTTCCATCAATTGCGCATCACAGCGCGTGTTTGAGTCTATTCTTCAGCGGCTGTCTTTCGCTGGCCTTTCGATTTGGCTGATCGCGGCTGCTAAAGTCTTTTCTACTTTTGGCAATGGTGTACTGGCATGGCAAATGCGCTCGGCCACTGACAAAAGTATCGATCGATTAGAAGTTACAAGCGATCACAATTGTCTTGATTGCAGCCAGTCAAGCGATTAGCTCTTTGCCCTGAAGAAAACTTCGAACACGGTTGAATGCTTGTTCCAGCGTTTGATTAAGCTGTTCTGCTTCCGGCCAATTTTCTTCTTCGCCAGCTTGTTCGAGCTCACGACAGATTCTCGCCATTTCCCTTGCGTTGACCGCATAGCTTGAGCCTTTTATCTCATGTGCCAAGATCCTCACTACAACCATGTCATGTTTGGCGATGGCTGAATTTAACCCGGTTAGCAAAGTCTCTGTAACGGTCAAGAACAACTGCAATACTTCCTCGAGTTGTTGAACCCCATATAGCAGATCGAGGTAGATACGATTAATCGGTTCGTCTTTTGAGTCAGCACTTGTGTTTTCCAACCGAGTTATTTCTTCTCTCACTGTTTCTGAGATCTGGTGAATTGGTTTGAAAGCCACAGACCAAAAGGCTAGCTTTCGGCGCAAGATTTCTCTGGTTATAGGCTTAACGATATGGTCATTCATTCCTGAACGAATGCATTGCTCTAAACAGCGGTTTTTATCCATGGCTGTACAGGCGACGATTGGCGTGTACTTGTTCTCGTCGAATTCGTATTTGCGAATTTCATATGCTGCCTGGAAGCCATCTACACCTGGCATCATGCAATCCATAAGAATTAGTCTGTAAGTATGGTTAACCGCTGCCTCCACGGCTTCGGCTCCATTGTTCGCGCAGTCGAACGGCACATCTAGACTATCAAGCAACAAACCCAACACTTTCCGGTTGACCGGGTGGTCTTCAGCCACCAGAACAGATAAATTTTTCCGGGTGGGCATAAGTAACTCTCCTTGACGGAAATCGGAGAGTTCCCGCCTCTATCGATGAATACGCTAGGCGGGAAAGTTAGCAATTTGTTCCTAAATCAACATGACAGACGATGCCAGTGAAACAAATTCTGAGCAGTGCAAGGATGTTCAATTTTTGTGTCGATGTGGGCACAAACAGGTAGCGCAAGTTCAGTAGTAAAAACCGTGTCCCAATCTAATTCGGCTTAGCTTACTCTTGGGAAATGCGTGTTGAATTGAAACTATGTCTAATTGGATTGTATGCTGCCTATGGTTGTGCCTCTTATAGCCACGAGGTCGACCGATGCTTCAACTACGAGATAGACAGGTACGAATCGATACAACTCAAGGCTGAACCAGTAGTCGGCGAAAAGAAGGAAATGGTTTTAGCGGTATGGGGAATGCCTCGAGTGACGCTCCTCGGAAAGTGGGGCGAAGGACCGTTCGTCTGCACGACTTGTATGCACCGGCAACTGATCCCATATCATCCTTCCGTTACGGATCCAAGAGAATCTTCCTGGCTTTATGGCACCCACTTCTTTGTGATGAAGGATGATCACTGTGTTGAAGTCGGGCAATTACCTTTTACTGGACTATGACATTTCGGGTAGAGCAAGGGTTATTTCATGGGTAACTTCATCGGAGACCAGAGCACGAATCGCTACGTCAAGCTAAGTAATGGTGCAACTTCAGTTCTTATCTCGACACTTTTATTAGCGGGCTCGGATTTGGCGGATAATGTATGGAAGGAAAACCTGGTGATGTGGCTGGCTGGCCATGACCAGTCGGTGACAGGAATTGGCACAGTCGACTTCGATCTCGATGAAATAGCCTGGACGAAAGAAGACTTTCACGAGCAGAGAAAGTTTCTACTCGATATGATTGATCTTGCGTCAGAAAAGCACCGTTGGAGCGTGCTTCCATACGATCCACCATTGGTTTTAGATCACCTTGCGAAATTCCGAGAATTGGTTGAGCGATTCGAACTTCTCGATCGCTGGTCCAGCTCTTTTGAGCCGCTGCTTTCTCCGCCCAGACCTTGGACCAAATGCGACCTGCACCAGATCTATAAACACGAACAGGGCTGCTATATTTGCCTCGATGCAGAGCAGGTTATCGTGACGCCCATCGAGAGACCTTGAATGTTTAATGATGTCGCTAGTCATCGCTGTTCAATGAGGTGACGCGGCCGTGAGCTTGTTCGCCATTGCTTTGTCTTTCGCTGCTGATTCCGGCTGATTTAACGTGGTAAAGCACTCTGCGCGCAGGACATACAGTTGCGATGTCTTGGGATATTTGGCGATAGCCGCAGTTAATTCTTTGACACCATCCGACGCTGAGTTCATCGCAATGATTTTGCAGGCATCGGCTACGGTTTCAGAAGTCGTCGAAAGTCTTACGACCTCTTTTGCTAGCCGTGCAGCTTTCTGAAGGTCTGCAGTCAATTGTGGATTTAGTTTGGGATCTTGAATTGGCGCGTGGCGCAGCTGACTCGATCGGGAAGAGAAGAAAGACTCACGCAAGTATCTTCGCTCGTAGGTTTGAGCTCGCCGAAGTAACCCGTGCAATGGATCAGGATCCAACGCAGCTGCTTTATAGCTCAAGTTAGCGGATGGGTCTTTGAACAAAAGTAACAGGGTCTGATCCCACTGTGACATCATTGAGAACAAGCCGTAACGCTCGGGAAATTCTTTTCTAGCTTTCAAAACGATTTCGTCTGCTTCTCTCTTCTTTCCGACTGCATCGAGTTGATATGCCTGTTCAAGTACCCGGTCGGCCTCGGCATATTTCACAATGAGCTTTTCACAGTGAAAAAGTGACACGGCGAAGCCGGAGAGAGACACCACGGCGATAAGACTATAAACTGCGTGTCTGAAATACCATGCGAATTTCGATCGCTTAGTCTTTGGTGCTAGGTGCCAGGCTACAATCGAGACTACATAAACGCTCAAACAACCAACTGCTACATAGCCCCCGAGACCAACGCAAAGCGGTAGCAAGAATGCTACAACCGATAACAAGACAATCGCGCACCAATAGCTAAAGCCTAATAGAGGGCGACAAAAGCGCCACATTGCAGACAGTGCTTCAGGCAATCGTATACTTGCGTTAGGCTCCGCAGTTGTCTGTTGAACAACCGCACCGGTAGAATCGGGAGATGACGATTTCTTAAAAACGTATCTACCCACGAGGAGATCGAGAAGAGCCTGCTTGTGTCGAGGTATTGGGTACCAAACTAACGAAGCGAAGAGCACAAATTCGATAAACAGCAAGACTATATTGAGAAATAATGTCGCAAGCGTTTTATCGGCGCTTCCAACGAATAGTGAAGTACAAGCAGCGGCGACTATGCTTACAGGAACTGAAATCACGATGAAAAGCGTTTCTTGCAAAAGCACTCTAAGTAGTGTTCGCTCAAATGGTATGCGTTGACCATTTTCAGCCGTTACTATCAACTTTAGAAGCCACTTCCCTGGCGTGGCTCTTAGATTTGTGCTCTCGAAAACGGCATGATAAATGGCTGGATTAAGCAATGGAAAATAAATCCATATCAAATTGGACCACATAATTGCGGTTGCGAAATCGAGGTACTTAATTTCCACCAGCTTTGGGTCGATGATGTAGGACACTAATATCAAAGTGGCTGGAAGTGCGTATAAAAAGGTAATCAAAATGAACAGAAAAGTGTCAATAACACCAGCACAGAGCCGTCGGCCGAACGAAGCAGATTCATCCCAAGCCAAAGGGACTGCGTTGCTCGATTGTGCATCTTTGCTGTCTTTCTTTTCGACATTCTGTTGAGAACTTTGCCACGATGGGGGCGTAGGCGGCTGGAGTTGAATTGGTTGCGCTAAATCTCTACTCGGTGGCGGAACTTTCGATTGTTCGGGGTTCAAAGGCGCGAGTAGCATCGGCGTTTGAGCAATTCCCTGTTCGTCGGTTGCAGCAAGTAGCATGCACTTAGAACATTTTTCTTGATCGGAAGAGCGGACCTCACCGCAAACTTCGCATGCAGCCACTATTTTTTGCTTTGAGGACTCAAGAGTTTTCTTGAACGAGAAGGGAGATTTGTCCATGAACAACCCCACAGCTAGACTACAGAAACGATCTTAGACGTTGAAACATTTCGCAGGCGTTAAATGCTCAAATTGGTTTATTTTTGCTCGTCCTGCCTGTAAACTTTCAAACATCGTCGAGTAAGAGTTTGAACTAGCGGAATGTCACTTGTTACTACACTAATTCTGGCGGTCAATGTTTTGATCTTCCTTTGCATGTACAAGGAAAATCAGGCATATCTGTGGAATCCATCCGCCGACATGATGATTGCGGCCGGCGCTTCTTACGGTCCACTATTCAGTGCAGGCCAGTGGTGGCGTATCGTTTCCAGTGGATTTGTTCATATCGGCTTGATACACATTGCCTTCAACATGTGTGCCCTTAACTCCATTGGGAGCGCGTTGGAGAATACCGCTGGCGTTATCAAGCTCATTTTTGTTTATTCGATTGCGTTGGTTGTGTCCAGCCTGACGAGTATTTATATTCATCCAAACCAGATATCGGCTGGTGCTTCCGGTGCACTGTTTGGATTGCTCGGAGCCGAGCTGGTCACCCTCCTCGGTCTTTGGAAGGTGCTTCCGAAGAGTCAATTCGCGAGTGCGCTCATTAGCTATTGCATTTGGATCGCGTTGTACTTCGCTATTGGAGCGTTTGTACCGCGTATCGATAACTGTGCGCATGCCGGAGGACTAGTCGCCGGTTTAATCGCGGGTTTGTGTTTGTGGCCACTTAAGTCGGACAAGAAGCTGCCGAATCTCCTCAACGTGTTGGGTGTTGTTGTTCTGTGCGTCGGTGTATGGTTTTTTTACCAACTCACCCTCGATAAAGCCAAGGCTGCGTCAGCATTACTAACCCATGGTCAGATTGTGCAAGTCAACTCCTGGCTGAAAAAAGACAAGGAGCTGTTTTGGATGCCTTCTCGTCTGGGATCTCCAGCCGAGCTGATCGGTCCTGCTTGCTTGCACGCAACTGACTACGAAAGTGGTGCAAAACTGTCAGATGGCGAAATCGCCTTGGCTCCTCATGATGCCAGAGCCTATTGCACTCGTGCTCTCCTCGAGCTGAAGTTTGACCATTTGGATTCCGCTTCCGAGTATGCAAATAAAGCGCTTGCGATTGATCCAAAAGACTACGAATCGCTGCTTGCTAGATCGCGCATTGAACTTTGCGATGACAAGCCGAAGGAAGCTATTAATGACGCACATGTTGCCCTAAGTGATCCGAAAGCGGAGCACTCTGAAGTGTATGACGTGATCGGTTGTGCTTTGTTGATGCAGGGCAAATACCGAGAATCGCTCACAAACTTCAATAAAGCCTTATCTGTGAACCAAGAGTTTGTTGCCGCTCTATATCACCGCGGACTTGCGTACCGGAAGCTCAAAGAGCTAAGCCAATCGGAAGCGGATCTGTCTGCCGCACGGGAGAATAACTTTGCTCCCGGTTACCTCGAAGAGCGTTTGAAAAAGGCGATTGATAAGTAGTTCATCAACTACGTAGCCGTAATAAATGCCTTAGGGCATCAAATTGCATGCTGAAACATTTACTTTTTTCGGTTTCAGACGAACGGCTGATGGTCCCTAGAAAAACGGTATGAGCTGGAATAATAACGCGGCCAGCAACTACAACGTCTGCTTTCGTGAGAGCGGTGATGTGTTGGATGTTTTCAAGACTATCACAATCTACAGGTTCTTGTAACACGACCGAAATTCTTGTCCCAATAGGCACTATCGCACCCGATTTACTCAGACAAACTGCAGGCTTGACTAAAAGGTAGGACAAGACAATCGAACCCGTAATCGCTTTCTTTATTCTTTATACCCCAATTGCCTAAAATGTCTAAATTAACCAAAATTTCCAGCCATAAATCACTGAAGCATCGACTTCTCTGATTCTTCCACTGCGCTTCGGCATCACCAATCGTCCCCTTCCGCCTAGGTTTGCATTGCAGGGCTGTATTCATCACCGTCAAGCCGAAACGTCCAGGCAACGGCTTCGTGCGCAGTGATTACGGTCGGTGGTACGCGCAAGAAATAACTCTTGTGGGAGCCGTCTGATTCGGGTGTGCTATTCAAGACTTTTACCATCACCAATGGCTCATCATCAGCGAACTCCATGCGATACAAGACTCCATATTCATCCTCATTGACCTTCTCTGTTTTGGAGGCTTCTAAAAATCTCTCGACTCCGAAGCGCTCAATCATAATCCGACGAATTTCCACATTCCCTTGCGACAAGATTTCCTCAATGGACAACTCCTCTGGATGCTCAATTACTTTTTTTGGTAGTCTGTTGCCATGCCAAGAATAGAGTTTGTATCCATCACTATAGGCGAGAGCGGGACCAGTTGCGGAATGAAGACGCCCTTCGGAGTCCTCTTGATAGACTACCGGGCGCTCTGACACGAATGCTATTGGATCTAAAAATAGATAAAATTGGCTTTGGCGTGCAAGCTGCAAAAAGAGTTCGAGTCGTATGAAGTTCTTGGGCTGAATATTGAAGTCAGGAACATAGTCACACAAACTTGCGTAGAGCGGAAGCAGTCCAATCTCAACCGCCATCCAGTACGCATTGCCCAGGGTGTATGTAGTAGCCCACAGGAAGTCGAACGCATGTTGGTCCTGCGAAGTTACCTGTGCATCCAGAACCATTTTGTTAATAACTTTTTTGGGCGGCGTGAATTCTTCTATGGTCAAAGAATCCACCAACAACTGCCTATACAGAGGCCGCTCTAGCTGTGCACCCATTGCGGTGCGATAGTCGTGCTCCAGATTTTTAAACTGTTCATATCTGCCTGGGCGAATACCGCAAATAAATTCCACTTCGCTATTAAAGCTGCATCGTTCTTGCAGCAGTGCAAATGCGGAAAGTTCAGAATCTACAAATTGTTGCTGTAGACATGGCCTTGGCAGTCTAATATCGGCCCCTGCTGCTAGGGATCCAAATAAGCCATTCGACATTTTGCCAACATACGCATCATAGTCTTGGTCTGGTCTAATCAAACATCTGCGATGCTTTTCCGGAATCTGACTATTGATTTGTATCCACATTGCCTGCCACAACGAACCCAAGTCGTGTTCCATGCGCGTCGTTTTTCCGAATTCGTACCCGGCAAGACTATCCTCTGTTAGTCCCAGCGCCAGCGTCGCTTTTATAGCCGCAATCTGAAACGGACTTTCACAGTAAACAATCAAAGGTTCGTCTTTTCCGACAAATCGATAAAAATCTTTGATGGTCCCTGCGGCACGATCAATAGGTGAAGTGGAACGAAAGTTGCTTTTCCACACGCTACACTGCTCTGCCAAATGTGCACTCAGTGAAGACCAGTCAATTTCGGGCTCTTGCTTTGATGACATTGCAACATTCTCGTTCGCTGCTACTTTGTAATGTACCCATGAAGGTTGCGGTTGGCTCATCCGAAGAAATCCGTTTCAACCGCACATTCGGCGGGTTAATATACAATGCGGATGCAGCAATAGTTTCGCATTTGCGGACGGTCGCATAAAATTTCTCAGCTCGCTAGCGGAGTCGGTTATGGCAAGGGTCCTGCTCATTGAGGACGACGTACAACTGACGATGATGTTCAAGCTTCTACTGGAAGCGGAGAAATTCACTGTGGAGGTTTGCCACAACGGTATCGAAGCGCAGAAGGCTATGGCGATAAACACCTATGACGCCGTAGTGCTCGACTGGGATTTGCCTGACCTCAGCAGTCCGGCTGTCTGCAGGCTGTACAGGCAGCATGGTGGGCAGGCGCCGGTTGTGCTTTTGACTTCCAACATTTCGGCACTGAATGATGCCATGGTCGTTGAAATTGGTGCCAGCGAGCGAATTGCCAAGCCTTTCGATCCCAGGGAGTTGATCAACCGACTGCACGCTTTCGCTAGAAATGGCGGACGAATGCCAGAAGCAGGACGAAGAACGAGTGGGCAAAGCACCCCGCTTCATCCTGAAATTGCCGTCGCTTTGCATCTTCTCGGCAATCGTTATGGCGATATCGAGCAGATCGGCTACGGGGCCATGGGAATCGTTTTCAAAGCGACCGATAAGACTCTGGACAGGACTGTCGCGCTGAAGCTGTTGAATCCCGATTTCTTGCCAAATGTTCAGAGTCAGGCTCGGTTTAGAGCTGAAGCGCAAAACATTGCCCGTCTCACTCACCCAAACATCGTCACAATCTACGACTTTGGCATTAGCTCGAACAGCGTGCCTTATCTAGTGATGGAGTACCTTAACGGCTCGTCTCTGCATGAGGTTCTCTATCGCGAGCGGCAGATTCACCCCAAGCAGGCGATGAAGATTTTCAAGCAAGTTTGCGACTCGCTCGTGCACGCTCATGGCAAAGGCGTTATACATCGCGATATCAAACCCGGAAACATGATGTTTCAACAAATTGATCCGAGCACCTATGCCATCAAGTTACTCGATTTCGGCATCTCAAAATGGCTCAGGCAGGGAGCGAACGAAAACTACAGTACCAAGGGTGGGGAGATTTTCGGAAGCCCCCTCTACATGAGCCCAGAGCAGTCTCTTGGGCTGCCAGTCGACCACCGGTCAGACATTTTTTCTATCGGCTACATTTTCTACGAGTGTCTAACTGGCATCAAATTATTCCTTGGTGACAACGATCTTGACACAATGCACAAGCGAACAGTAGAGAAGCCGCTGCCATTTTCTGTGGTGCGTCCAGACTTGAATCTGCCGACGCCTTTGGAAGCCGTTATTCTGAAAGCTCTATCTCTTCAGCCCCAGGACCGATATCAGAGTGCCGCCGAACTTCGCTGGGCGCTGGATTCTGTAAGTGGTGCCGCCGGTAGTGTGTTAGCTTGAAATCTCTTTATCATTTACGTTAAGTATTTGTCCGAACCATATCTTTTCGGTTATCCGATGACAGAGAAGGAAGGGGATGAGGGCATGATCCTGACCTCTTTTTGGCTGCTGAGGTCAGGATTATGTCCTCATTCCCTTCCGGTAAAGCTTCACCAAATTGTGAGTTTTTAGTAAATGCATATCCTTGACGAATTTTCTCTGCGACAATGTGTGTTCATGCTGACTGTTAGATCCTACAAACGAAAGTCTGACACTAATTTTCGGAAAACCTTTGATTCTCCACATAAACTGCACGAGCCTACTTTAAAACTGAACTTGCGATCGATTTCGATCGATTGCAATCGATCTGGAATAAACAATCGTAATTCGCAGTTTGACTTAATTACAGGCAGACTGCCGATCCGAATCCCCACCCACCCTCGAGTCTGCCGTGAACTTCATTCTCAACAAGCTAGATCCATTGGTTACTGATTTGCTCAATATGCCTGTGTTCCCAACAACAGAACATAGAATCTCGCTTTGGATGTTGTTATACATGCTGGTCTTTACGGTGCTGGTCGTCCTTTTCGGGACGATGCTACGCAAATACGTCCTCGAATCTGTATTCGCCCGTTTTTCTAAACTGGATGTTGGCATGAGGCATTCGCTGTCTTCGGTAATCAGCTGGCTAGTGATGGGAGTGGGATTTATCGTTGTGCTAGACACCGCAGGAGTTGACGTGACCATGGTCACAGTCGTTGTAGGTGCCCTCGGATTGGGTGCCAGTATGAGCCTTCAGACGATCGCGACGAATATAATGAGTGGGATTGTCATCCACTTAGAGCGACCAATCTCGGTTGGCGATCGGGTCGAAATTGGCGAAGTTGTGGGAAAAGTAGTGGATATTTCGCTGCGTTCAACGGCCATTGTCACTGACGACAACATCGCTGTCATTGTGCCAAATTCAGAATTCGTCTCGTCTCGAGTCGTCAATTGGTCTTATAAAGACAAGAATATTCGCTACAAAGTAGCGCTGTCGGTGCCGAATGACTGTGACCCGGAGCTTGTGCGGGAGCTTTTGAAAAACGTTGCTCTAAGCCATGATGCAGTCCTTAAAACCCCAGGACCGGAGGTGCTTCTGACCGATTTCTGCGCCGATACAATCAAATTTGAACTTTTGGTCTGGACGCGCGAAGGTGAGATCGCACCGGCTTCCTTGCAAAGCGACTTGAACTACAAGATTTCAAAAAGTTTGCGCAATGCTAATTTGAAATTACCGGTGGCGGAAGAAAATATTATGGAATCTGCGCACGAGCTCACGAAGTCATAGCGAGGGGAAAATGGAAGAAGGACCAGAGCCACAAGAGTTGATGGAGCATGTCGAGCATAATCTTCATGAAGGACATGGAGAGGGCGGCGAAAAACATAGTGGACACGGAGCTAAACATCTGCGTTCTGCTGTGACCGCTGCTACTCTAGCCGTGCTGGCCGCGATAGGCTCACTGTTGTCCGGTCATGCGGCTAATGACGCGATTCTTCTGCAAAGCAAAGCATCTGATCAATGGTCGTATTATCAAGCTAAGAGCACCAAATCGCACCTGTACGAAAACAACAAGACTCTTTTAGACGCGTTCGCTCAGGTGGTGCATCCGCAAGGGAAGGCTGGTGAGGAAAGCACGCAAGCCGTTCTTCAGGAGATTGCTTCTACCGCAGAAAAAAAGATGAAGGGCTACGAAAAAGACAAGAAAGAGATAGAAGAGAAGGCTGAAGACCTTGAAAAAGAGAGTGCAACGCAACTTGCTAAGCATGAACTCTATTCGTTTGCCGTGGCTTGTTTCCAGATAGGAATCGTGATCGCTTCGGTTTCGATACTTGTCGATAGCGGAGCGCTGTTTGCATTCAGTATTGTCGGCGGTGTGGGTGGAGTCTTGTTGCTGATCATGGGCTATTTACACTGATTCATTTTGTATGTACGGGTACGTTGAATTGCATTCTGTGTGTCTGTACTCACTCGCTTGTACCGCTTTCATCAACGAGTTCGAACTCATCGCCCAACTCAGTTCTTAGTTTGTCGAACAGTTTTTGAGCCGCGGCATTGAATAATCGACGTTCATCCACATCCCACGGTGAAGGATCGGCCGGATAGCTCCAATCGATACTGGTGTCATACCAGGCTGCAATATAAATTACGCGGCGTTGGGTATTTTCGCAAAGGGGTAACTTGCTAATATCCACCGGATAACCGAATTTTTCATGTGCTCTATCATTGGCAGTCCAAAGACAGATACACGTGCCAGGATCGAAGAAATAGCGGAGTTTGTACTTAGTCATGAAGGCTATTGGAATACATAGGGAAATTCTGGGTCATCAAATTTCTTTTTGCTAGCCGTAAATTGCAATTGCCGAATTCCAGAGTGGTTATGACCTCGCCGCAATTCCGGGCATGGACTTTTCTTTGTCTAAGAGCGATCTTTGCGGTCTGAGATGGAAATATCGGCAACATCGAGTGCCGCACATTCTGTGTGGTCGGATAATGGTCGTTAAGCCAAGCCTGGTGCTTTGTAAAGTGCTCCTGGCTAGATTTGAGAAGTGCCCTGTTCAGTTTTTTTGCCCGCCCTTAGTATCACAAGTTTTTCTGGCGATAGTAGCATGGCCACAGCCTTCAGCGCGTTCTAATTTGAGAACGGCCAGTTTTTCGATTTTGGCACCACGACTCTCTCATTGCTGATCTCTATCTTGTCGCCGTTAGGAAATGTGATGGTGCCGTTACCCGAGAAACTCATGTAATAGTACCCACTGACTTGTGTTCCATCAGGAAGAGTCATGTCCGAACCAGAGAACTTCGAGTTCTGAGCTTCCATCGGCATCCGCTTTCCGTTGCGATCGAAGAATTGGGGACCATCCGGCGTTATTTCTATTCTGGTTCCATCCGGTCGGTTTACGACATCGCGGCCCGCTTCCCTATGAAGCTCGCTGCCGTCCGGCAGCTTGAAGTCAGTTTTGCTGCCGGATACTGCATCCAATTGTGGCATGGGCTTGGCCGGCGCTGTGTGCTGATATGCGCTATTTGCCGCCCACGGTCATGCTGCCGATTAAGAGTGTCGGTGCTGAAATAGATGAGCGAAACTCGAGGTCGTTTCCGACGGCTTCAATTGCATGGAACATGTCAAACATCGTGCTGGCGATGGTGATCTCATCGACTGCGAATGAGAGCTGGCCGTCGACGATCCAAAGGCCGGAGGCGCCTAAAGAGTAGTCGCCTGTCGTCTGATTGAAGCCGAAGCCGGAGATTCCCGTTAGATAGAGCCCATTTTTGATGGAACTGATGATCTCTTCTGGTGTTTTGTCGCCGGGTTCGATATAGAGGTTCGTTGCGGAGCCGCCATTGGGAGCCATTTTGAGCTTGCGCGATGCATAGCCGTCGATGAAATATTGCTCAAGCCTTCCTTTGTCGACAATGACGCGCTTGCTAACGCGCAGTCCTTCGTCGCCCCAGGGATAAGAGCCAAGCCCGCCTTGCATAAACGGGTCATCGACTATCGTCAATTTCTCGCTGGCGATCATGGTGCCAAGTTTATCAATGAGGAATGAACTCTTGCGATAAATAGATCCGCCATGTGCGGCTCCCAGGAACTTGCCCAGCAAGTTTGCAGCCATGCGTTGGTCGAAAACCACAGGACACTTTTGCGACTCGACTTTGCGCGCTCCAAGAGACCGCAATGCGCGGCGCGCAGCTTCGTGTCCGATTTGATCCGGATTTTCCAACGTGTCGAGCGAACGGCTCTGATGCCACCATGAACCGCTTTGCATTTCAGCACCTTCGCTTGCAATCACCGATGCTTGCAAACTGCAGACACTGCTCTGGACCGTGCCGATGAAACCTCTGGAGTTGGCATATGCGGAGATTTTTGAGCTGTCTGAAAAGGAGCAGCCGTCAGAATTGGTGATGCGTTTATCGAAAGCGCGCGCTGCTGCTTCGGCGGCTTTGGCTAGTTCTATTTTGCGCCCAGGTTCCACTGTGGACACTGATGGATCGTACAACCCAAGGTCTGTTAGCTCCCCTGTACGAGCGAGATCTTTGGCTTCCGGCAATCCGGCATCCGGGTCTGGTTCTGAAGCTTTTGCCATTTCAACCGTATCGCGGATGACGTTCTTCAGAGACGTTTTATTGAAATCAGTAGTTGATACAACCGCACTGTTCTGACCCACAAAGGCTCGGAAGCTAAGTCCGCGGCTTTGTACTGCGTTTTCGAGCGATTCCACTTCCCCCATGCGTACAGTGGTGTCTACTGAATCTGATACGCGCATACTCACGTCGCAATCTGTTGCGCCACAGCGCTTTGCTTCAGTCAGGATGAATTTTGCTAGTGAGGCGATTTGAGCTTCTGTTGTTGCTGCCATTTTGAACTCCCTTAGCTGATACCACCGACGGTGATACCGTCGATGCGAACGGTAGGCATGCCGACCCCGACCGGAACTCCCTGTCCGTTCTTGCCGCAAGTGCCGATTCCCAGATCCATAGCCATGTTGTTGCCGACCATTGAGATGCGGCGCATCGCTTCTGGTCCATTGCCGATGAGGGTTGCGCCTTTAATCGGTTTGGTCAACTTGCCGTTTTCAATTAAGTAAGCGGTCGTTGCACTGAAGGTGAATTTGCCGCTCGTGATGTCCACCTGACCGCCCCCGAACTGTTCGGCATAGACACCGCGGTCGACCGAAGCGATGATCTCTTCATGAGTAGAACTGCCGCCGACCAACATTGTGTTCGTCATGCGCGGCATCGGGGCATATTTATAACTCTCGCGTCGTCCATTGCCTGTCAGCTTCGATTTCATCAAGCTGGCGTTCATGCGGTCTTGCATGTATCCAACCAGGCGTCCATTTTCGATGAGCACTGTGTCTTGAGTGGGATTGCCTTCGTCATCTACGTCGAGAGAACCACGCCGTCCCGGCATTGTTCCTTTGTCGATAACCGTACATAGTGGCGAAGCAACCATTTCACCCATCATTGAACTGAATGCAGATGTTCCCTTGCGGTTGAAATCGCCTTCGAGACCGTGTCCCACTGCCTCGTGCAGAAGAATTCCGGGCCATCCGTTTCCTAATACGACAGTCATTTCACCAACCGGACCAGGTTCTGCCGAAAGACTTGCAATCGCTTGTTTGGCAGCATCGACTGCCATCTGGCGCCACAGCTCATTTCGCTGGAAGTAATCGAATTCGTGTCTGCCGCCGCCGCCTACATGACCGTTTTCGCGCCTAGTGCCGTCTGCTGCAATGCAGCTAACATCAAGCCGTATGAGCGGGCGCACGTCGACGATGATGTCGCCGATCGATGGAGCAATGACGATCGTGGTGTCCTCAATTTGCAGCGAAACACGCACGTTCTCAATGCGCGGATCGACAGCTCGAGCGGCTGCATCACACTCTTTAAGTAGAGCGATTTTGTCCTTTAGACTTACTGCGATAGGAGAGTTGTCGATGCGATACAAGTTATGGTTGCGGTTTTCGCCTTCAATGGGCTGCGAGCCGCTTTCTTGACCGTATTCCATAATGGCATTGGCACGTTTAGCTGCCTTGACTAAATTTGGCGCCGTAGGGTCGTTGGTATACGCAAAACCAAATTTGTCTCCGAGTACAGCGCGGACGCTGGCACCACTTGTTACTTCCCAGCGTGTTGTTGTCAGGCGTTCAAGGTCCCAGATTAAAGTCTGTGAGGAACCTGCCTGAAAGTAGACCTCTCCGAAAGCCCCTTCTTTGCGGCGCTTACCAAGAGCGGCGGTGATGACTCGTTCGACCTGGCTACGTGATAGCCCGAAAAGCCGATGGAGAGTCGCCTCTGCGTTTGCGTCATATCTCATTCTAGTAACCTGCTCAGCTTGGGAGTATTGAGACCAGGCGCTACATGCCGGATAGGCAACCTGGTAAAAGTAAGACGAACTCAATTATTCCACGTCCATCTCTGGTTGTGTCAGGAAAGAGCCGCGGATGCGAGAGTTTTTTGGACAGTCCTAGCTTCTGCCTGCAGAATTCGAAAAACAACGGTGGTATTCTGCTCCTGTGTTGAGCACGTGCGAAAAGTAGGGTGTATCTTTGGTGTCCTTTGGAAAACTATCACCCCGTCAATGGATCGGCTTTCTAACGCTGTTTACCGGAGTGTTGATCACGCTGGTATGGACGATGGCGATCTTGCAAAGACCGCTCAGTGTCAACTTTGTAAGTGCCGCTTATCTTCAATATGCACAGTTGGTGCATGCAGGAAGTACTCTATATCTGGATATTTACGACATAAATCTGCCATTGCTTACCTACTTGCATGAAGCAGCGGTGCTGCTTTCGGACAAGCTGAATTTGCACGTTGTGGTTGCCTTCAAATTATTCCTTGGCGCACTTTCGCTGATTTCTTTTTTGTTGTGCGCGGCGGTTTTAAGGCGGCAGTTGAGCTCTCCCCAATGGACTTACGCTGTTGTTTTGCTTATATGTTCTTCGTTGATGGGCTTCGCCATTGGAGATCTTTTTGGGCATAGCGAGCATCTGTTTGTTCTCTTGTTCTTGCCGTTTTTTCTTTTACGTTGGCAGAGATGGTCGGAGATGCGCCAGCACAATCTCAGTCTAGGTATTGCATGCGGTGCACTTGCAGCTGTGGGATTGTTCACCAAGATCTATTTTCTTCTAATTCCCATAATCACTGAGTTGTATTGGTTCAACCGGAGCAAGCGCTTTCGCGGCTTTCTCACGTCGGAGATAATCGCTTGCAAGATTGTTTACGTGCTTTGCGCATTGCAGATTTTTCTCCTACCACCGGCGGCGAGGGATGTTTATTTCAAAGACATACTCCCTGTGGCGATTCAGGGGTATACAGCCTTTAATCAAGGGCTGCTGAGAACTGTGTTGATGCAAGACTATCCATTATTGATAGTTATGACGTTGATTTTTGGCGCTTGTGTTTTCTTCCTTCGCCGCACTTTCGATTTGCTTGTACCACTATCGCTCTGGATGCTGGCTGCATATCTGGTTTTCGTTCTTCAATTGAAATGCTGGGCTTATCAAACACTTCCCTTGCTAGCAGGGCTTGTTTTGACTGGTGCGATGATCGGTGTAGCGCAAGGGAAAGAGCTATTGCGAGCAATTCTTTCGAGAACTCGGTACAAATACATTCTCGAACAAACATTGGATGATGTTGATGAAAAGAGCGCTTTAGGACTATTGATCTGTTCTTGTGCCGTTGCAGTTTTCTTTGGTGTGAAATTCGTTCCTCAGGCCGCTTATGGGTTGACGATTTGCCAGCGCCAGCCAGCGGAAAATCGATGTGCGAGTTTGAAAAGTGAGATGGAAAAGTTGGCTGACGAACACGAGGAGGCTGCACTGTTAGCAGAGTACAGTGCACCGGGAGACAAGGTGCTTTTCCTAAATACTGCGCTTTATCCTGCCTACCCGGCGATGACTTTGATGAACAGGCTGCCTGGGAGCAAGTATCAGCATCAGCAGGTGATTGCCTTTCTCGAATATCTGAAGAAGAATACGACCGACGCTGGCAAGTTGGCGAAGCTTCAGGCACAGGAGAACGCAGTCTTTCAGGAGATATTGCAAGATGTTCGAACAAACAAGCCGCGCATGATTTTGATCAAACAGCATCAATATCCAGGTTGTCCCGAGGATTTCTCGTTGACGTCGTGTATGGAGGCTGGCGATTATTTGAACCAGATCCTGAAAGGGTATAAAAGTATCCGGCTGACGGCCAATTTGGACACTTTTGTACGTGAGGAATAGGCGCTTCGTTGGGCTTGGTTTTCCTGTTTCCTTAGGCTTGGTTACCTGGTTTCTCTTTCTATTTCTCTTTCGCCAAAGCGACTAGCTCTAGTACTTTTTGTTTTATCTCATCACGAATTTGTCTTACTTCCTCGAGGGACTTGCCCTTTGGATCAGTTAATTGCCAGTCTTGGCGTGCGAGTCCCGCGACAAATGGACAGGATTCTCCGCACCCCATTGTTACTAGCAGATCTGCCTGATCAGCCAGTTGCATGGTCAGTAGTTGAGGTTTCGTTGTGGAGAGATCAATTCCTTCTTCCTTCATTGCCAATACAACTTCAGGGTGCACATGGTTACCTGGCTGCGTTCCCGAGGATAAAGCGCCACCTCCAGCTAATTTGTTATAAAAGGCTGCCGCCATCTGTGAGCGTCCAGCATTGTGTACACATGCGAAGATTACTTTCATTTGCGAGTGATCTCCACACGAACAGATTCCTCCGTCGGTGCGCAGCAAGCGCTTTTCTTGGATATGGGAGCTTCGGCGGAGCTGATTTCATTGTCTGCACCGTATATGGTGGTAGTGCCCGTGGTCAAAAATGTTTCCCAAGCTATACCTTGAGGATCGAAAACCCATGCTTTGTCCGATTGTGCGTAACAGCATGTTGTTGAGCCTTCATCCAAAATCTGCATGTCTGCCGATTTTAAGCGGTCCGAGACTTCTTTCAATTCGTCTTCAGTTTCAGTCTGGATTCCGAGGTGATCTAGTCCCGGCTCTCGTCCACGAGCTGAAATTGCAAAATTTACGAGCGGATCATTGAGCATCCATTTTACATAGTCCTCTTTCTGCACCGTTGGCTCGGCGCCGAACAGATTTTTGTAGAATGTGGTTGATTGTTCGATGTCTGCAACTGCTACGTGCACGTGTAGTCTTTTCATTAGCATTTCCCTCCGTTGTCGATGCAGCAATTTTCGAGCAGGAAGTTGATTAGTTCTTGCATGTGCTCGTAGTTGGCTGAGTAGATGATTGAGCGGCTTGCTCGGCGAGAGATGATTAAGCCGGCTCTGGTGAGTTCTTTTAGGTGGAAAGACATAGTTGCCGGCGGTAAGCCGAAATGCTCGCTGAGCTCGCCGGCGGCCATGCCTGTTTGACCTTTGCGGACTAGTAGTCTGAAGACTTCTAGGCGGGATTCTTGAGCCAGGGCTCCTAGGGTTTTGACAGCGTTTGGTGTTTTCATATTTCCAATATTATCGAAATACGGGTGAAAAAGCAATCCTTCGCATTATTAGAAGTATTTGCCTGGTCTTATTTTCGTTATCTTTGTTGCTTGCACAGGGAGATGGCTTACCCTCAGCTAGAACAAATGAATGGAAAGACCGCGAATGACAGCACCAGAAACTCGATGGCCAGCATCAGACCGAAAATCTTAAGCGCTATTGGCGATTTATGAATACCAAGAACGGTGTAATAAGCTATAGGAAGAATGACTATTGGAATATAACGGAAATCTACAAATGCGCAGTGCCAGCCGATTTGCATGCGATAAAACCAAATGCCACCAACCTGAACGAGTATGGTTGTGAGCGCAGCGACATTGACTTTGCGTCTGCAAAACTCAAATACGATCCCTCCCGCAGCAAAACAAAGTAGAACCAACCCACATAGTTCCAGGTAAACAGCCAACGTTCGGCAGGGAAATTCCCACTCACCAAAGAAGCTAGTCCTGTAGAGGATATCCCAAAAATTTTCAGGGAATTTTGTTGTTTTTGCGAGCGGGTTTGCGATGAATGGATGGCTCAAAATATATTCAGGATTGAAAAAATAGAGCCGGTTCCACAAGTACCAGGGATCGGGAATGTGAAGCCAATTGCCGACCAGGCTATCTTGTGAGTCAACGGCTGTGCGCCACCACACGTAAGGACCGCACGTCGTTAGTAAGACGGCAATTTGTTCGAACAGTAGCGAGGCTCGTTTACCAAGATCTAGTTTTTTGTTCAAAAGTAAAACAATCAGCGATGTGGCTATCAAAAGTAGTGCATTACTTTTTGTCCAAAAAGCAGCGACATTTAAAACCTCTATCCAGCGCCAATTTTTGAGCGTGGATGTACGAGCGAAGAGCAGCAGGCGCCAGAAGAGCCAGAAACTAAGAGTCATCAGCAGCGCGTCATTGTTGATGCTGTGGCCCAAATAAAACAACCCTGGAAAGCAAAGTACAAGCGCTAGACAGAGACTACGCCACCAGGCGCTCTCCTGATTTGGAAGTAGCTCGCGTACCGCAAAAGAGCTGCAAATAGCGGCGACGATTGCGCAAACCAGCGAAAGTTTGGACGTGATTGTCTGCATTGACCACTGGTCGTTTCCGCTCAGGAGAAGAGCCAGCTTATAAACTGGTGCCGCCAGAAAATAATAAAGTGGCGGATGGTAGCAAACGAAACAATATGTTTTTTTCGGTATTATTGCCCATCGAGCAACAAAACGAATGTATTGCTCGTGCGACACAGAGTCATGTTCATAAGACATGCTGGGCACGCAATAGGAGTAAACGATCCGAAGTGCAATTCCAACCAAGAGAACGCCTGTAAATGCGAGCAAAGCGTTTACTGCGGATCTATTTACTGTCATTTCTTAACCTTAATTTAAGCGACACGTTTAGCTGGGTGTCACTTAAATTGATCTTGACACTCTAAACCGGTTTTTGATCGCTGATTATATACGAATCGTCGCCACCAAAAAATCTCTTGCATGGGCTTTACCCAAATTAGAGGTCATTCGAGTTCTTCGCGCAATTGCTGCTAGCAGAATGAGCCATAGCAAGAAATAAGTGAGGCCGACATGCACACCCCTGTTGCGAATAAAAGTGACTCGTTCGGATGATCCCTTGTTTCGGCTTGTGGACGAATTTGGCGCTCGGTTCAACAAGGCTCATCCCTAGACCGTTATACTCTAAGAACCTAAGGACCTAAAGACCTGAACCCTTCCAAAGAGCATCTAGACGAAAGTGAGACAATGATATGAAAACTAAAGCTGTATTTGTTCGGAGCTCTGCTTTCTTGTTGCTTATGCTTCAGTTAAGCTGTTCGTCTTTGCCGAGCTTTGCTCGCAAGGGAAATCCCGCTGCCCTGATCGATGAAGGCGACAACTACTTTCAGAATGGTGATTATGCAAAGGCAGCGGCGAGTTATTCAAAAGGGATCAAATTGGACAGATCCAATCCCGTTGGATACCAGAAGAAAGGTAATGTTGAATTTCAGCAGCAAAAATACAAAAACGCTATTCGCGATCTATCGCGTGCAATCTCTCTGAGTCCGCAGGACGCTCAAAGTCTGTCATTGAGGGCGCGTGCTTACGACAATACGAGCGAATACAAGAAAGAGATGAGAGACGTTGAGTCCTTGCTATCGATGCAGCCCACAGACGGTACCACATTAATATGGCATGCCAAACTGGCCGAACGATTTGGGAATACTCGTCAGGTGATCGACGATTGTGATAAGGCAATTCAGCAAGGTCTTGCCCGCGAACAGCTTGCCGATCTTTACCAATTGAGGGCAAGAGCATACAAGAAGTTAGGCAAAAAGCTCGAGTCTGAGCAGGAGCTGGCTAAGTTTCGTTCGCTGGAACCTTGAACGTCGCCATATGCCTGGGCAGTATTGCACTGAAAAATATTGAAAAATAAAGAAGCTAGTGCAGCTTGTTCTTTCAGTCAGTACACAAATCACAGTTGAGCTATAGGATTTAGGGCGAAGTTGAAACCGCTCGAACTTCGGCAAGCCGCTTTTTGGAGAATTCGTCGTCCCAGCAGACAGCTGCCTCCCACGCGGCCGACGCTTGTGCCGCTATATCAAGTACGCCAGCTTCGAGACCGGCAGCGTTGTGGGGGAGGACCAGGTCAAGGTCGGGGATGTCGACGTGTGACTCGTCCCAGTCGATCAGCGCCACTCGATCTGTCGTCATTCGAATGTTGCGTTTGTTGGGATCGCCGTGCACGACGCATGTTTGACGTCCGATGAGGCGCGCCCATGCCGCTCGGCAGCGAGCAACGCCCTCTGGTGGCATCGCTCGGAGATTGATCCGAGTTCCTGTCTCGGCGTGCAGGAGGTCGGTTGATGAGCGCCAACCTGGGCGCTGCGGCCAATCCTGAGTCAAGCGATGCAGCTGGCGGAGCGTGTCGGCTACGCGAGACCAGTCGGATGCCGTCTCGGGTGGTCCCCCCTCCACGTATGTCATCACCACCAGACCGTCCACAAACAGTCGACCATCCATCGCCGGGATTGGCACCGGCACGGTCATACCTTCCCGGTCGAGATGTTGAAGAAGCTTGGTCTCCCATGCTAGATCGTCGTCGCTCCTGTTACCGAGACGACCGACTGCGAGCTGCCCGTGGACGCGCACGCTCCACACATCGTTGGCGACTCCGCCAGCGAGCCGTTCGATGCGGTCTGCGTCTTCACCCCACAGCTTGAGTGCCTGCCATCGCGATGTGGTCATGGCACCTCCCTGCTCACTGAATCGAGCTCACTAAAACATATCTGCTTCAGCTCCGCCACCCAAGCTTTTGAGCCTACCACTCCGTAACCGTTTGACGAAATATTGTATACCCGAAACGAATGCTGTCACGCAACCCGTGCTTGTGGTGGGTGTCTTTGTAATATTTGGTACTGTCTGTAGTGTCACAGCTCCTCGCTGGACCGCACGTTCCAATTTAGAGGGCCTCAATGCGGCGACCGTCGTAATTCTTGATGCAAAATGCGATGCCCCGGCGAGCATAATTTGCAGGGCATCACCACGAAAATTCACCACTTTGCAAATATAGCAATTCGCTCGCCGAAGTGCCACAATAGTGGCATCCCGTAAGCTGACTTTTGTGCGCAGCGTATTACGTTGGCGCTGACAACTGTCTCTAATAATCCTCCCACCTCGCGGTCCAGAAAAGGAAAGATTCCAGATGTCAAAAGAGAGCGCTACAACTGCTGTTTCAATAGCAGAAACAATTGGCAATTCAAATGCAGAACTCTTAAATGAGTGGGTCAAGTATCAACTGGCTGATGAATCTCGTGCACAAGGGATTTCGGACGCTTCTTTAAGAAACAGCTCCACTGAATTCCTTAAACTCTTTCAGGCCGCCCTTAAGAGCGGCGATTTGGAGAATTTGAAAACGCATGAGTGGGAAACGGTGCAGCGAATGCTATCAGAACTCTCTGCAAGCAGAGCAATACAAGGCTCTTCTCCGTCACAAACGGCGAAGTTTATTTTCTCGTTGAAACAACCGCTGTTCGATCGGTTGAATGCCGAACTCAAATCGACGCCGCTTGATTTGGCTCAGGTAACTTCGACGATCTCAACGCTCATTGACAAGCTCGGACTTTACACTACAGAGGCTTTTTCAAAAACACGTGAGGCGATTATACGTCGACAGCAAAAAGAGATTCTTGAGATGTCGACTCCAGTTCTCAAGATCTGGGATGGAATCGTTGCGGTGCCACTCATTGGAACTCTAGATAGCGCCCGAACTCAGATCGTCATGGAGTCGTTGCTGCAAAAGATAGTTGAAACAAGTGCGAAAGTGGCAATTCTCGACATCACAGGTGTTCCCACCGTTGATACTCAGACGGCGCAGCACCTGATAAAAACAGTCTCTGCGACAAGGCTTATGGGTGCTGAGTGCATCATTAGTGGCATCCGTCCACAGATAGCGCAGACGATTGTGCATCTCGGCATAGATATTTACGATGTAGTAACACGGGCGACAATGGCTGATGCCTTGAAAGAAGCGCTATCAAAAATCGGCTGGGCCATCCGTAAAGACTCTGATGATTCAGGAAGAGAGCGGTAATCACCGTGGAACGAGTTCCGATATTAAAGCTTGGCGACACGCTGCTGGTTACGATTCAGGTTGACTTTCACGACCGTAGTGCCCTGGCATTGCAGGAAGATCTGACTGAAAAAATAGTTGCGACCGGCGCAAAAGGTGTGTTGATAGACATTTCAGCTCTCGAGATAGTCGATTCATTTATGGGGCGCGTTCTCGGCAATATCGCCAAGACCTCCAAACTTCTTGATTGTTCGACGGTACTCGTTGGCATGCAACCAGCGATTGCAATGACAATCACTGAATTGGGAATCTCATTGAAGGGCATACATACAGCGCTTACTGCTGAAGCTGGTATGACTCTCCTGAAACGCCTGTGCACCGAGAAGAACAAAAAGGTGACCAATGTCCGTAAGGTCCCAAGAAACTAGGCAGATTGTCTATGAGAAGACAATGGCGCGGTGCGAAACTCGGTCAAGCGAATTTCTGCATTGCTCAATTTTATTCCTAGCAACCAGACTAAGATTGTGACAGCAGCTAGGGTGTCGATTACGAAGTGGCAGGAGAAAGGCTAGTTTTATCAACCGTATTGCTGCAGCATTGCCGTATTGAGAGCGAAGAAGAGCTCGTTCAGGCTCGTTTGGCTGTTAAGGTGCACGCTGTAGATCTAGCATTTTCGGCCGTGAATCAGACCAAGCTGGTGACCGTAGCAAGCGAACTTGGGCGCAATGTTCTCGAGCATGGAATGGGCGGACAGATGCAAATAGACCGTATCGATGGTGCTGCTCGCTCGGGCATCCGACTCACATTTTTGGATCATGGTCCCGGCATCGAAGATGTGAAACTTGCGATGACTGATGGCTATTCAAGTAAACAAGGTCTAGGCTTGGGTCTCAGCGGATCGAAACGACTCATGGATGAATTTGAAATTAGATCGGAGCCAGGTATGGGTACTACCGTCATTGTGACCAAATGGAAATAACAGACGCTCAAGTACTGGAAGTTGCCGAACACAGTCAGGTGGGCGATGCCCGCCGCCGCGTAGTCAGATTGGCAACAGAAGCTGGACTGGACGCCAAGGCGCAAGACCGCTTGTCGGTAATTACCACAGAACTTGCTACCAATCTCTTGAAGCATACGGCCGCAGGCGGGAGAATTCTTATGCAAGCTTTGAAAGATGAGGATATTCACGGTATCGAGCTGTGTTCAATCGATTCGGGTCGCGGAATGAATGTGGAAGATTGCGTTCTCGATGGGGTGTCGTCGACCGGAACACTAGGCACCGGGCTTGGTGCAATCCGGCGAATGTCTGACGAGTGCAATATATTTTCTCAAATAGGTTCTGGAACAGTGGTCCATGTTCGTGTTTGGAACAGTCCCCCCAAGACTGGACAGGCATTTTCGTTCGGCGGTTTTACAGTTCCAAAAAATGGAGAACATTTGTCCGGCGATAAGTGGATGGTGTTACAAAAAGAAGGGATTGTCTACAGCATGCTCGTTGACGGACTTGGGCATGGACTAGAGGCTTTCGAGGCTGCACAGCTGGCTAAGCAAAGTTTTCGAGAAAATTGGCACAAACCGCCAGTGGTCATGATGAATGGTTTGCACGCAGCTTTGCGAGGCAGTCGAGGTGCTGTAGGCGCTGTCGCCAGACTGAATCTTGCTGATAATCGGCTCGATTACTGCGGACTCGGCAATGTGACAGCTATAGTCGTCAGCGAATTAGGACGAAAACACCTTGTCTCTATGAATGGGACATTGGGTTATGATGCGCCAAGATTCAGAGAATTTAGCTACGTTTGGACCCCGAGTTCGCTTTTAGTGATGCATTCGGACGGTTTGTCAAGTCGCGCCGGTGATGCGGTAGTTGCCCTAGAAAAACTTCCCGCTCCTCTGGTTGCCGGCTGGCTCTATCAGCAGCATGCGAAAACGATCGACGATGCAACCGTGCTGGTGCTTAAACAATCGAGGCCGTTATAGCGAGAGACCCGTGCCAGGTCGATTTCTGAGAATTTTGGATGTTTGAGGTTGATGAGGCGCTGTGTTCTCTTGTGGAAGTGTCACGCTCAAAAGGTTTGTTAGGATGATTGTTGATGGCGATGCCATGATAAGTGTTTGCATTGTTGTGTGGTGAAATAGAAATGGCAATTAAGTTCGTATCCGGAAAACGATCGATAGCGATGGCAATACTGCTTCTGCTAGGCTTCGTTGTTCTCAAGGCTCCGGTCTCAGCCGAAGAAGCGCATGAAAAGAATGCGAAAAGCAATCGCGTGCTTTATAGGGACGTGGTCACTTACAGTTCGATGCATTCTGGAAAGCAGTGGAACGATTTTTTTCATTCACCGCGGGGTTTGTTAAAAGCGCATCAGACCTATAAGATTCAGCTCCAGTACAAGATTGTTGAAAGTAAAGAGAACACGAATTTCTACGCCTTGCTCAGGCGCGCATCAAAACCTGAGGAAATTACATCACGCACAGTATGGGGCGGCACACGCTCAACTTCTGGAGAGAGCAATTTCACAGTGAGTACAGGTGATATCGATGACTATCTGCTGATTATCGGTATCGAAAATCAAGGTGCGATAGATGTGCATCGGCTGAGCATCGAACGGCAATGAGCTAGTGAACCCTTTCGTCGATGCGGCGCATGATTTCGGGCATCAATGTGTCAATGCAACTGCTGTGACGATCGCTACTGCAGTATGATCTAAACTGCAATTCCGATTTCACGGAGCCGGTCCGAGAGAAGTTCTCCAGCAGACCAACGCGAAGATAGTCGCACATCGTCATCCGGATTCATGAAAAATGACATAGACAGGCGCTCTGAAACTTGAGAGATGACGCGATGCCTCAGTGGTCGTATTTTGCCAGCCGTCGCTTCCGTAAGCATGTCACCACTCAAAGCAATACATTCTCCTGGTTTGGCTGCAGCAGGTATCCATTGGCCATTCTCAAATGCTTCCAATCCTGCTTCTGTTGCTGGAGGAAGTATAGTTATAAAATCAATATCTTCGTGCGCCGAATTCAGGAAAGGTTCGTTCTTCGCGGAATAGTGAGCGACACGCAAAACCAGTCGTTTGCTTGTGCGAATACCTTTCGTAAAAACCTTCAGTTCAGGCAGTGCATCTGATAGTTCATCAAATAGATTAAATGCAATCTCTTCCAATCGTGAAAAGATCTCTTTCGTCGATGCGGCGCATGATTTCGGGCATCTTCCATCACGATACCAGTGAAAAAACTCTTTTGGATCTGGTGAGGATGCGCCAACGGCTTTTTCGCTTCGCATAGGGAAGTAACCGTCGAGCTCGCCCGGAAGGGCGGCAAATGCTTCTGTTTCTGGAGAGCCGAAGAAGTCCATCCAGTTCCTGTAGCACTCTTCCAGCCGTTCTTGAGGCAGAGATGCCGTTTTAAGACGCACCCAACCGGAGCGTATAAGTTGTTCCGCATTTCTTGTAATTACTTTCATGTGCGTGCTTTTGTCCTGTGGTGAGTAAAATGCAACGGCTTGCCAAGTTGGATGCTAGCCATCCACTCGTGACATTCATGTGACAAGCGATGCGGCAATTACTACTGCAGCCGTCCTAAGAGAAATAGAGAGGGATGAGGGATGTCCCTGACCTCTTTTGGGCTGCTGAGGTCAGGAACATGCCTTCATTCCCGAGCGATTAAATTCCAAGCACCGATGATTTCCGGCGCTGATCACTTGAAACCTCAGCGATAATTGAAATCCGACGTAAGTCGCAGGTATTTGCCAAAGTTAAGATAGACCCCGGAGGTGCTGGTTTGCTGGCAGTGGAATACGACAATTTCGGTCCGCCTGAGGTTTTGCAAATTCGTGAAGTCGAGCAGCCTGTGCCAGGAGCCCATGAAGTTCTGGTCAAGGTTGAGGCTGCCGGTATCAATCCCAAAGATGCCTTTGTCCGGCGAGGGTTGTTTCGCGCCTTGACTGGGCGGGAATTTCCGAAACGCGTAGGCTATGATTTTGCCGGTATCATATTTTGTGTCGGAGAGGCTGTGACATCTTTCAAGGTGAACGATCGTGTTTTTGGCTCTCTCAACGATTGGAGCGGCGGCGCTCATTGTGAACTCGTGTGTGCGTCCGAAGATGAATGTGCGATTTTACCGCCTGGCGTTTCGATTGAAGAAGGGGCTGCAATGCCCATTGCGGCACTCACTGCTCTGCAATCACTCCGCGACCTGGCAGCCATCAAAGCTGGCGATAGTGTCTGCATCAACGGGGCTTCCGGTGGCGTGGGAACTTTTGCAATTCAATTGGCGAGAATGTTCGGGGCTCGCGTGATTGCGGTATGCAGCCAACGCAACCGCGATTTTTGCAAAAGTCTCGGTGCCGATGAAGTGGTCGACTATGAAGTGGCTCCTCCCGAACAATTGGACGTTATTGTCGATTGTTTTTTTGACGTCTATGGCAACAAGTCATTCGAGACAGTTAGGCATTTGCTCACAGACAAAGGCAATTACATAACTACCGTTCCTAGTAAGCAGATTTTCTTGGAGATGGAGAACACAGCGAATTCAGCATCAAAGGCTCATCTAATTAAGGTGAAATCTAATAAAAGCGATCTCGAATATCTTGCCGCACAATTATTAGCAAAAGAATTTTCTCCCATAATCGAGTGTGTGTACCCCATTGCCGCAGTGGTAGACGCGCATAGGCACATCGAGACAAAACGCACACGAGGCAAGTTGGTGCTAGGGTTTTCCTATTGTCCTGAATGACATCAATTCACTGAATTTTCGCCATTTAAATGCCCCTGCCGGAGGCTAACGTCATCTATTGACGGTAGTGACCGGGGTCACGCGGGATGGCTCATACAGGTGGAACTGGACAAGACAATGAGCGTCGAACCGTGCGTAAACTCATAGAGGACCGCGAATTATGGCAAGAATACTAGTTCTTCAAGAAATGGAGCAGAACATTAGCAATCTGAAAGAAGCGTTGTTGCCACGGGGCCACGAGTTGGTTTTTGTGCGCCATGAGTTAAAAGCGCTTCAACGATTGCAACACGAGCACTTCGACCTCATCGTTTGCGCTGTTTATCTTCAAGAAAGTGATGTATTTGATTTCACCAAAGCATTGAAGCATCATCCGACACTAAAAAACATACCGCTTGTATTCTATTGCTCGGCTGTCAGCTCGTTTGCTCGCTCTGTCCGAGGAGGACTCAAGATAGCAGCAGAAACCATGGGTGTCGATCTTTATCTGACAATGGAGAAATTTGATCCGGAGCTGATGGCTAGGCAGATAGAGACGTGTCTGAAAAACAAACAGGAATATGTCCATCATCCCGGTGCGCAGACCGTCTTATAGCAAAGTCTATCAAGAGGACCGGCGCAGCTTTTTATTTGATTCAGGAAGCTAAAAATTTGCTTGAAATTGCTCACGAAAAAAATGAAATCTGGTAACAAAATAATTGGGTGACGTTATTCGTAAAGCGGGTCGCCTACCAAATATACAACTTCTGTTTTATACACACCTTTGCTATTTTCTTCGGAGGTGCGACATTATGGAAGCTGCAAAAATCAATGAAGAACTGCTTGAACAATACATCTTGGCTGGTTCCACTAGGACCAAACCAGAACAGCTGAGAGTCCTGGCTGAACATTTTTGTGACAAGATCCGCATGCGGGTCGCAGAAAATCCGGCTGTCTCGCCTGAGCTGTTGTGGAATCTAGCGCACGACGCAAATCATGAAGTTCGTGTAGCGGCAGGCTGTAATCCATCTTCTGATGAATCTGTGCTAAATCTGTTAGCCCGGGATTCTGACATTGTTGTCCGGCACGGGCTAGCCCAAAGCATCAGCGCGCCACGAAAGCTTTTAGAAGTGTTAGCAGAAGATGATAATGGCTGGGTGCGCGGAGAGGCGCTTAAGTCGCTTGAAATACTTGACACCAATTGCGGTGACGAAATAGGAAGACAGCGGAGGCGCAAGCAGTCTCATACCAGAAAGAGAGTTTGTATGTTCGAAGAGCGTGCGGAACCACAACAGGAGGTGGCAAGTTAGTGCGTTTCAGCGTGCTCTTGTCACTCTAGAACTGCCTGGAATGAGTCAGATTTAAAATTGGGGCTTCGATGGTGCCAGGGCCAGCGGCCCCAATTACTAGCACTACCCGTTGTTGTGGAGGTAACAATCATGAAAGTGATAGGAGAAAGAGCCCAAATGGCTGTGATTGTTGCGTTGTCGTTGGCGCTTGGTTTCGCCGGCGGCTTTGCTGGCAGGGAATTTTTAGACAAGAACAACAGGGTCTACGCCAGTGAGGCTGCAAGCGTACCAGTGCAGAAAGTAGAAGAGCCAGAACCTGGCAAGGTCAATCGATTGATCGCGCCACATCTTTGGGATATCTATGTTGATCCTTTGTTTTCTCCAGTGAACTGGACTTTGAAGCCTTTGCCACTTGTACCACTCATAGATTTTTCGCCTGCGACCCCGAAGCTGCAGACAATTGACGGCGACAAGGAATTGCGCGTGATTGCCCAGGTACCAGGCATGGACGAAAAAGACGTCAAAGTGGAAGCCAGCGAACACGCAGTGACAATAAGAGCGCACAAAAAACAAGAAGAAAAGAACAATAACAAATTTGAGTCTTTCGACGAGTCATTTGAGCAGTCAGTACATTTGCCTTGTAAAGTCAACGCCGACAAGGTCCAAGCTAGCGTGAAAGATGGCGTGCTAACGGTAACACTGCCAAAAAGCTGACACCATTGATTTCACCCCCCACAACTGGCAGGCTTCAGTCCGCTGAAACCTGCCAGGGCCGTCCTCTATTTCTAGAAATTGATTGTTAGATCGCTTCTAGCCTTTGTTCTTAACTAGTTCTACGTCAAGCTCGATGCCAACTTCTTCGCCGACCATCAGTCCGCCGTTGTCGAGTTGCTGATTAAAGGTCATGCCGAAGTCTTTGCGATTTATTTGTGTGGTGGCAACTGTTCCAATGCGGATATTGCCGTATGGATCTTTGACTGGCTCACTGAGCTTGCTGCCGTGTAGTACGACTGGTTTAGTTATTCCGTGCAGTGTGAGATTGCCTTCTATGTCAATGCCATTTTTTGTGGAAACGACTTTCTTTGAAACGAATTTGATTTCAGGGTATTTCGCTACGTCAAAGAAGTCCGGTGATTTAAGATGTCCATCTCTTTTTGCATCATGCGTATCGATAGAGCTTGCGTCGATGTTCGCTTCCACGCTTGCGCCTTGCAGATCTTTGCCGTCATAGGACGCTTTTCCCTGAAGTTTGGAGAAACTTCCGCGCACGTTAGAGACCATCATGTGGCGAACGGTGAAATTTGCCTGTGAATGAGTGGGGTCTATGGACCAACCATCCGCGGCCCTTGCGGGCGATATCGAAACCAAGGAAGCTGCTAAAAGTCCTAGTAGTTTTCCCTTGTCGAGTGTGGTGATTTTTGCAGCAGTCATTAAGAACCTCCAATTTGAATGAGATGAAGTATAAAAATGCTTCGATATCAAACTATTATATAAACAAACTATTGCCTGTCAAACTATTTGATGTCAAATGTTTTGCTATTATTGTGAAATGACCACAGAAGATTTAGAGCCAGCCATATCCTTAAAGCTTTACGTTGTGCTGAGTAGGGCTAGCAACGCAATGCAACAGTGCGCTGCAGCTCATATAGGTGGCGCTGGCTTAATCCCGACCGATTTCGCCATTCTTGAGTGCTTATTGCATAAAGGAAATCTGCCGATCTGCGCCATAGGAAGTAAGGTTCTGCTTGCGAATGCGTCCATGACGGCCGCTATCGATCGGCTGGAAAGGCGTCGTCTGGTGCAGAGAGTCAATTGTGAGTTCGACAGGCGCACGAAGCTTATATCATTAACAGACAATGGTCGCGAATTGATCACGTCTATATTTGAAGACCACGCTAGGGCTCTGTCTGAGGCGGCTAGTGGGCTCTCAGCGAGCGAAAAATTGCTGCTGATCGCCTTGCTTAAAAAGCTCGGTCTAAAGGCCGCGGCTATCGCTTCCGAAGATCCTTACCTGGGGCACAGCGGAATGAAGGCTTAGGACCTCACAAGGACTGCGGCGTCTGTTTGCAGCACTTTACTTGCCCGGCGACCTCTCAACACGCATGAACTCTCCTTGTCCAAATTCGTTGAGATTTTCCAAGACTACGCTACTAGCTTTGCCTCCTGCCTGGATACTGAACGTCAGTCCGGTCACTCCGATCGTATTCTCGCTATTAACGACGTAGGTAAACGTATCGTGGTCGTAGTGCTTCAAAGCAAATACCGTCTTCTTCGGACCGACCGCCATCGCCAGCCCGCCATCTCGTTCACTGATCTCTAGATCTCCAGCCAGGTCATTGTGATAAACGCCTAAGTAAGCAGCGTTTTTCAATGCGGCTGTCTCCGTCGGTGGTGCAAGTTTGTAATCATGAGCTTTGGACATTGCCAGAGTAGAGGGATCGGAAAAAACTTGCCGGTAAAGCGCAATCCAGTTCTGAGTAGTCTTGCCATACAACGCCAGATCGCTGAATGTACTGGCGATTCCTTCGGCCACTCCAATCGGACATGCATTTGTCAGTACGCAGATTCCCAAATTTTCAGATGGTATCATTTGAAAATTTGTCGCGGCTCCCATGGCAAAGCCGCCTGAATGACTGAGGTGCAATCGACCTTCCCTGTCGTAACCGACATTGAATCCCAGTCCGTAAAACTCAGGCAGACCAGTGATCGGAC
The DNA here is from genome assembly GCA_036702975.1 of Oculatellaceae cyanobacterium. GTDB lineage: Bacteria > Cyanobacteriota > Vampirovibrionia > Obscuribacterales > Obscuribacteraceae > DATNPX01. The sequence continues at coordinate 338,365 of DATNPX010000016.1, read as the reverse complement.
TGTAGTGAGTGAACATGTGGGGACGATAAGCCTCAGCTAGAGGAGCCGCAGCTATTATTTGCTTGCCTTCGAATTTCCCACCAGCAAGATGCATGCGCATCCACTTCGCCAGATCATTTACAGATGCACTTGCTCCACCGGCTGGTGATTGCGCATCTGGGTCGCGGTGATTTTTTGCCACCCACTTCCCATCCACTAACACATGCAGTTGCGCTTTGTTAGTGCGAGCAACAAAGTCTGAATGGCGCGAGCTTGTGGAATTCATTCCCAATGGTGCATACAGTCTCGATTGGCAAACATCTTCCCAGCTTGTGTCATAGGCTCTTGCTGCGGCTACAGCCCCTTCTGTCAGCCCAAAGTTCGTGTAAGCATAATGTGCACGCAAGCTGCTATCGGGTTTTTGAAATCGCAATCGATGCAGTACCTGAGCTCTATCAAAGCCAAGGTCTTCGAGCGGATCTCCTGCGTGGTCTGGTAAGCCACTGCGATGCGCGAACAAGTCACGAACGGTTAGTTGGCTCGTCACCCATGGGTCATACATGGCAAAAGCCGGATCTAGATCGCAAATCTTTGAGTCCCACGAGATCTTGCCTTCGCCAACTAATGATGCAACAGCTGTTGCCGCTAGCGATTTCGAAACAGAGGCCAATTGAAACACCGTATCGGGATCAATTTTGTCAGTGGTGGCGGTACTGCGCACGCCGTAGCCTTTAACAAAGACAACTGCATCCTTGTATACAATCGCTATAGCCATGCCTGGCACGACGTTTTCATTCACCTGTTTTTGCGCCAATTGATCGATTTCGCTGATGGCCGCGCGGACGCTCTCCCCAGTTGTCGTTGCCTCTGGGAAACGCGGTGTAAACTTTATCGTTTCATTGGAATTTGTTGATGGCTGGTTCGCCTGACTCGCAGTTGTGGCAGCAAACGCGGAAGCTGGTGAGAGCATTGGGGACGACAAAAGGAGCGTCAAAGATAGTGGCAAAAACAGTGACAAAGACGAAGTTATCGCCGCTTTCCGATTGGTCATAGTTGTCTCCTCACAATTTGTCGGCCAACGATAGGTCTGCTATTACAGATCTCTGGCGTAACGCTAAAGAAAACGTCCTTTTCTATTCCTGCAGTGAATGTTTTTGGATCGTCATGACTTTGATGACCCCACTGATTTCGCGAGAATGTCGAGAGTGCCGCAAGCATTAAAGCACAACTTGAAGTGTTTATAGTGGTCGGCGTTTTCACCCTGTAGGTTTGCCTGACGCTGCAGCCACTCAGATTCAGTCACCTCATAAGTTTTGTCAGAATCGATGGCTGGATCTGATTCGTCAAACTCTTGCCATCGAAAAGCGAGTGTTTCAGAAAATACAAGCTTGCAAACTTGTTTCACATAGTCACGAAAACCGAGAGTCAGTTCTTGATCGCTAAATTGTATTGTTACGTCCTCAGCATCTGCCGTTATTGCTCCCAGGTAAGTTTCTACATAGGGCATTTCGCTTCTCCAGTGCCAATGATAGACGCGCTAATTGATGTTGCCATATCTTCTGACGAGTTCCGCCGTATCTGCGTTACCTTCTTGCATTAAATTGTCCGCTCTGTTCGGTCTATCTGGCGTAGGGCGCAATCACATCGGGAAGTTACGTATTTTCCCGGGTGACACGGCGCCATTTTACCGTCAGTATGGTGCCATAAGACGCAAGAGTGAACATTTTTGGGAACCGAATCGCTGGGCGATAATCGAGCTGCTTCGCAACCGTCTCCGAATGAGAGTATGGTTGGCTCGGTCTTGCATAACATAAATCCCATTGATTTCCTCAAGGGATGTTATCAGGGCGCAGTTCAAAAGCCCATAGATGCTGTTAAACAGCTATGTGGCTCAAAGCCTGAAGAGCCCCAGGCGCAAAGTGAACGAACTTTGGCTGCAAAGGCTGGGGAATTGGTTGGTGAAGTCGTCGATTTCTCCATTTTGAGCGCAGCAACCCATGGCGCTCTCAAACCTGTGCTCGGTGCAGCGGTGGATGGCGCGTCAGGCACGGCAATCAAGATGTTTGCCACTGGTGCCGTGGACGGCGGCTTGCTGACCAAGAGCGACGAATCGAAAGGACTTTTGCGTGGACGTTTGGAATCTGCCATCATCACCGGCTCGACCTTTGCGATTATGGGTGGAACGAAAAAAGCTCTAGATTCTTCCAAAGATTTCGGCTCGACTACGTTCCTGAATCGCAGCCGAAATAGTGTGATTGCTGGTTCTATAAGCGGAGCTGTTTGGGCCAATGAAAATGCCTATGTGAGAGATGGGCGTTTGGCAACGGGCGAGGAAACCGCGGCAGCAGCAGGAAGGTTTGCGTTGTTCAGCGCTGGTATGGATGTTCTCCAACTCGGAGTTAGTAGAGTTTCGCAGAGTGACGTCTTTGCTAAAGCGCATGCGCCTGAAAGTCCGCGCCTTCCGCTTACGCCAGAAAACAATCCGGTTCTGGCTTTTGATAGACACTTTGCTAGGTTTGTGGAAGATGTTCAGGCTGTTGATCGGCAAGGCACCACGGGCAATACCGCATTTTATGCTCTTGCGAAAACCAAGGCCGCTTTCGTTGAAAGATTGCTCGGCGTATGGCACGGAACTGCTGATTCGCCTGGAATGGCTGCCTATTCGGATGCTGAACTGGCTGCTGCGGCACCTCCTGGTGCCAATTATTCGGTTGAGCGAATTGCTCAAATTCGTGATGCTCTCAATTCGCCGCTCAATGCTGGCCCGGGTGTTGGTGTAAGTGAGCTTGACGGAAAAATGGCGAAACTGGCGCCGGTCGACATTGGCAAAGACCCTGAAAAATATGAACTGTTCTCTGGCTTGCATGATGGTGCGCAGAATTATTTTGGTTTTGATATTGCTGCTCTCAACGAAAAACTCGGTCTTGGTGCCACTAATGATGCAATAAGCCGCCACGGTGCAACTCCACTGGCGTGGATGCCTTTCGAGCCTTCGGCCAATTTGACAAATCTGTTTCATGCGACTAACTCGAGAGCGATTGGGCCGATTCTGGAGCAACGCTCTATCTTGTCCGCACACGAAGTGCGCTCGCGGGGTATCGAACAGAAAACAGGGGAGAGTGCCGGGCAAGATATCGCCCATCAAGAGATTTCGATGACCCGTAGCTTTCCTACAGCTTTTCTCTATCATCGCGCCGGTCCAGTTCATTTAACCGATTATCCAGTTGTATTTGGCATCTCGCGTGACGTTATGAGCCAGGCAAAACCCGCGATGTTTACTGAACCCGGCGAATTGTTGATCGAACGTTTGAAACTTGGTAGCTCATGGCGAGAGTGGCTTGGGTTGCGAAAACCAGAGGTTACTCACATGTTTGTGCCAGACAATCAAGTCTCTTCTGTTGAACAGGCTGTGAATTCGCATCGCCTGCGCGGTCTAAGTGTGGTTGGTTTCAGCAAAATCGATACGCCGGTCTGGAACGATCCGCAACCGATGGTTGAACAATTGACTGGTGGATTGGGCTTCGACTAGACGCGAGTAGCGCTTGGTCACTCGCTGCGAGTTTGGTCAATTAGTTTTTGCCAGGAAGGATGCTCCCCGATTAGAGTCAATGCCTTCTGAAGAAGCGTTATGCCTGGTTCGCGTTTGAACCACGTCGATGCACCCGAAGGATGAGGAAGTGGTATCACATCGCACTTAACGCCGAATAATGTCTCCTTGAAGTCAACACCAATTACGTCCGTCAATTGGCATTTGCCCAGTGATTGCTCGATCGCCAGTTTGCCTACAGGTATAACCAAATCTGGTTGTAGAATGCGAAACTCTTGTTCCATCCAGCTGCTGCAGTTGCGAATTTCAAGTGGTCCTGGAACTCGATCGCCGCCACCTGAAGCCTTCCCCGGGAAACAGCGGCAAACGGCTGACATGTATGCAAGAGAGCGAAACTGTTCCTCGTCAAGACCGATTGTGGAGAACCACCTAAAAAGAGTCTTACCGGCTGTCCAGGCAAAAGGACGTCCCGCGGCTCCTTCTCTTGGGCCAGGAGCTTGCCCAATCAAGTAGACTTTGGAGAGTATGGGCCGATGCGTCACTACCGGACCGACCATGCCGGGACACCGTTGACACGTTTTTAGCTCCGCAATGTGAGAAGCGATCGCTTGTTGTTTGCTTGAAATCACGTCAACACCAGTTCTAATGCCTGATTATAACAACCGTTAGATTTTTTCGAATAATTCACACCTAATAAATTTTGGAGAATTGCCACAGTTGTCAAACTTCCTGAAAGCCAGCACCTACCTGACTTGTCTGATGCTTATATACGGCACCGTCGTGGGTTCGGCGCTCGCGCAACGGCATGTGGTACCTACAAGCAGTAACTCGACGTGGCACGAGTCAACATCGTCCATGAATTCTGCCAGCAGTACACAGCCGAAACTTAAGCTCTCTGAGTCTGACGCCGAGGCAATCGGACACGCGATTTGGCGCAATGAATGCGGTGAGCGAATGGACGGGCTTACGTCTTGGAACGTGGGCGAGGGCTTTCCTTCCCTCGGGATAGGACACTTTATATGGTACAGAGAGTCTGCTCCTGAGCGCTTTGAAGAGAGTTTTCCAAAGCTTGTTGCCTTTTTGCAGGTGAGTGGAATTAAGTTGCCGTCTTGGTTGACTCCGGATAGCCATTGTCCATGGAATAGTCGCGAAGAATTTTTGCGTGACTTGAACGGAAAAAAGCTAAGCGAACTACGGACCTTGTTGGCCTCTACCGTGCCAGAGCAGACTCGTTTTATCGTTGCGAGATTGGAGGCGGCACTACCAGCGGTGCTAGAAAAGGCTGCACCAAATGAACGTTCTGTTTTGCAAAGGAGGTTTTATCGCCTACTCAGCAGTGGCCGCGCGGGCACATTCGCTTTGATTGACTATGTCAATTTCAAAGGTGAAGGTACAAATGAGAAAGAACGCTACAACGGTAGCGGCTGGGGGCTCTTGCAGGTGCTGGAAGGGATGAGTGATTCAGCCGATCCGGTTCAGCAATTCTCGCAGAGTGCTTCTATCGTGCTAGCGCGACGTGTATCCAATGCACCTCCTGAGAGGCATGAAGAGCGCTGGCTGCCGGGCTGGAAGCGCCGTGTGTTCAACTATCCCAACTTTTCTGCCGCGACGACTAAAAGTAAATACTGAGCATTTGTGTCGGCGACGGGCTACAATATGCTGAACCCCTCTGAAGCAATGGCATTGCATTGGTAATTGATTCGATATTCAGCAGGAAAGTTTTTAGTGTTTGTTTGAGTGCTCGTGGATTCGTATTTCGCAGCGCATTGTGCTTCGCTTTGTTGGCAATAGTGAGCACAACTTTTGCTCTTTTTCCGTCTATCGCTACGCCAGCGAGCAATTCTGTAGCAACTAAAACAGTTTCGTCTGCGAATAAACATTTGGACAACGGAAAAGCTTCTACGCTGTCCTTGTCCAGCAAAGCGCAAAAATCGGAGAGCATGAAGTCGGAAAAGTTAGTCGATGGATACTTTCTAAGGCAGGAGTGCCAGGCTGGTGGGCAGTTTGATGTGAAAGCATGCGCGCAGGGGCTTAGATTGGACAGTCATGCAGGAATTGAGTATTTGTTCAGACCTAAGGAAGATGTCGTGGCGGTCTGCAATCATGGCTCTAAAGTTTATTGGAGCGGCCCTTTGGCGAACTGGAAGCCCCCCATGCAGAAAGCAAGTTATTTTCGACGGTCTGCGTATGCCGACTTGAAGCTTGAAAAGATGGAATCACAGACATTTATGGGTGTTGCGGTCAACAAACAGACCTTGAAGTCTAAACAGCAATTCAGGAGAAATGATCACCTTACGCCGGAAGAAAAGCAGGAACTTACCGGTGCTGAGATAATTACCACTTCAGCAATTGCGGATGATTTGAAACCCCTTTCTCAAGCGCTCAGTCTTGTCTATGCGGTGCCGGTTCCCGAGGGGCTGCCATTGCAGGTTGTCTATACCAATCGCAAGGGCACAACCAGGCACGATCTTCGAACACTAGAATTGACTAAGAGCAAAGTAAAACCGTCTGAATTTCTCATTCCGCCTGGCTATACGCGCTTGGAAAAAGTTGAGGATGCCTATGGGGGGTCAGCAGACAGTCTTAAAGAGATGCTCGAAGGGCTCACCGGCGGCCACTAGTGCACTCGATAGAATGAAGAGCCGTCCGTTTCGAAAATAGCGTTTTACCGCGCCACGTTAGGTAATGATGACCGAAGCGTTGTGTGCTTCAAAGCAAATATCCTCTTCCAAAAATAGCATCTTCAGTAGGTCTCGGTAGAATCCATAGAGTGGGATTCTTTGAGCGACTTCATCTCTCAAGTCATCTCTCTTTAGTTTGAATGAGCTGTGCGATGGTCCGGACATGTGATCAAGTTCTAAATAGTAGTTGCCTAGTGGTTGCACCTGGATTTCGAACAATCGTCCATTCCATCTGGCCACGCTCTTGAGCGCTTTCCAGCCAGTTTTCTTCATCTCTTCCGGCGCGCAAGTTAGATAGTTTTTGGTTTCGATGAAATTGAGAAGGAATGCATCAGGATCTTCCTGTGCTGATATGTTGAGATTTTGGAGCCAGCCGACTTGCTCGCCGGCGACATCACCATAGGTTAGCGTGACGAGCTGCTCGTGCACTTTCAGGCAAGTCTCTTCGTCATCGCAAACGATTTTGATGCCAAAAATGTCTTTGACGTATTTGCTGTAACGACGCAAATGTTTGTCACGCGACACGAGATCATCGAGCATGAAGATTTCGTCTGCGACTTTATTCCAGAGTTCTTCTTCTGCTTTCACTCGACTGGTGAGGCGATTGACCCCAGTTTCAGGGCGTCCGAGTGGAATGTATTCCACAAAGTTGGCTGAGAGATTTAGCGGCACCCAGGCTTTCCCGTCCCGGTAGCGGAAATTGTCCAGCATTTGATTGCCGAGGTCGATGTCTGTTACCGAAAACAGCGTTTCCTGCGCAATGCGTTCGCGAATTAGAAACGGACGCTCTTCGGCTCCAGGCAGGGCACCGATTACGTTGCTGTGTAGTTCAAAGTCGCCCTCGAGCAAGATTGATGAAAGTAAGTGCGATAAATTGTGGAGCTGGCGCTCACCATCCAGAATATTCTCGCGAAACGACTCTCGCACACTTGTGATAAATTCCCGCGAAAGTTCGATCTTCACATGCTCACTGGGGTTGGCCTCTTGTTCGGCTCTTTTTTCCCCTAGATAAGCGATGAACTTGTGCAGCACGGGATCGTGCATCGCCAGAAGCAGTGGTGAATGAACTGATTGGATGACCCTGCTCCCGAGCGCGAACGAACCGTGCGGTGTGACTGATAGCTATTCTACTGCCAAAGACGAGATTGCCAAGTATGCGTGAAGATGAGCAACATATTCGCTTAACAAGTGCGTGTCTTGCCGGCTGTTTTCGATTAAATGCTGATCAGCAATTCAGGTCGTGCGCAATCATCTGGTCTCACCAAAGTGACGAAGAAGTGAGTGATTTCGCTTAACTTATTGCTTAATTTTTATCGCGGCTTCTCGCACAATTTCGTCCAGGCGTTTTTGGAGCTCCAGCCTGTATTCTTCACCCAAAGACTCAGAACGACCTTTCTGAACCATCAAAGGAGCACCATATATGGTGTAAACTCTGCTGAAGTGATTTGGGTACATGAAACTGTCCCATGACTTCATATGCAATTTAAAGCTCGCATCCATAACGATGGGAATAATCGGGGTGCCGCTGGTTTGAGCCAGCCTGATAACAGCCGGCTTAACTTCCATGGCCGGTCCCTGAGGACCATCAACCGTTACGACCACGTCGAGTCCTGAGTGAAGAGCTGCAAGCATGCTTTTTGCCGCTTGCAATGCGCCGTGTTTGGGCGACCCTCTCGAGACTTTGAATTTCAGTCCGAGTAAAGCCCTGGCTACCATCTCTCCGTCTCGACTATTACTAATTAATACCGAAGTTTTCTCTCGTCTTTTAAGGTCGAGCAATGCGGCCATGCGCCCATGATAAACGGCGATGATTACTGGGTCAGGTTTTTCCAGAAGTGCTTTAGCGTCAGGATGGTATTCGTTTCGGATATCCCACGTGGCCATCAAGCTTCGCATGCCCAGCTCGCAACCCTTGCCTAGGACTGGAATACGCAGCTCGGCAAGTGGGGTTTTTGCGACAGCTAATTTCAGTGCTCGGTAAATTGTGACAGCCCTCTAATTTGATGTCTGCGCTGAGACGACGTTCCAGTATACCGCAGCGGGTTGGCGCGATGAACACGTGCAAAAGCTTCGCAACCGCGTCCTGAAGCAATCCCTTATGATGAGACGCATCCATTAACGAACTGAATGCGGCAAGAGTTGTTTACCAAAAGGCACGTCTGCCAGAACAATCTGGAATACTGATGCTGTCATCGGCTAAGCAATGCAAAACACTTCTCCCACTCAATCAACTGAAATTAAGTCTCCTGCGGTCAATGTGCAGGCGGCGAGAGCCGCTATAGGCACGATGTTTTTCATCAACGGTGGTGCGGTCGCGACCTGGGCTGCGCGCATTCCTGCAGTTCAAGATAAGCTGCATTTGGATACCGGTCCTCTCGGTATTGCTCTGCTCAGCATGGGAGTCGGTGCGTTAATCGCGATGTCGATCGCAGGTGCGGTGGCATCATCCATCGGTAGTCGCCCGGTGATTGTGTGGACTATGTACGCCAGCTGCGCGGCGCTAGTTCTGCCGGCGTTTGCTCCTAATCTGCTTTGTCTTGCGCTCAGTGTTGTTGTACTCGGCATCTTCCTCGGCTCGCTTGACGTGGCGATGAACGCACATGCCGTTGTAGTTGAGAAGTTACATGGCTCTTCAATAATGTCTTCTTTCCATGCCTTATTCAGTATTGGTGGAATTGCTGGAGCCATTGTGGGTGCTCTGTCAGCTTGGCTGGGAGTCGGTTTAGAGACGCATTTCGTCGGTAGTGCCATTGTTCTGTGCGTACTCGGCGCAGTCATGCAGCGCTGGCTTTTGCCCTCGAGTTACGATTCGACCGGTGCGAAGGTCGAAGGAAACGCGCATCTCGAGACGCTCAAGTGCCTGTTCGGATCGCGACTACTTTTTGCAATTAGCATCACCATGTTTTGTTGCTTTCTTGTTGAAGGCGCAGTTGGCGACTGGAGCGGCGTATATCTGCGTCGAATTTTAGGTTCTGATCCTGGGTTTGCAGCCCTCGGTTATGCCTGTTTTTCTGTTGCGATGTGCGCGGGGCGTCTCACTGGTGATGCGCTCATCAAGCGCTTTGGACGCCTTCTCTTAATTAGGCTGGGTGCAATAATGGCGCTGGCCGGCGTATGCATTGTACTGATTCCAAAGGTTCCCGTTAGTGCACTAATAGGATTTTCGTTAATTGGTTTGGGTGTAGCCAACACTGTTCCAATCGGATTCGCAGCTGCCGGTAATGCGCAGGAAGTGGAAGCCGGTAAGGCCATTGCTACAGTGAGTCTTTTGGGATATCTAGGGTTACTCGTCGGTCCGCCCACGATAGGCTTTCTCGCGCAGGTGATTACTCTTCCTGCAGCGTTGTGGTTGCTTGGAATTTTGCTTTTGCTGGTAGTAGTATTAAGCAAAGATGTCGTTGCTGTTGGAGCCAAAGCTGGTGCCGACGGTGAGCGGCTGAGCGAAGTGGAATATCCTGAAGTTATTTAGATGCGAAAGCGCAAATGACAGTGTCACAGATGTAGAAAAACGACCGGGCATCCGGGTATGATTACTCAGCAATACGTTGAAAGTCATAAGGAGTTATTTTTTTGCGACGCCTTCGGCGGCAAGAGCTAAGTGGCTGGTATTGCATGTGGTTCTACAAAATCGGTTTGCTAGCGGCGAGATTATCTATCGATACCAACCCGAGTTCACGAACAAGCTGTACTTGGGCTACGTTGAAGTTGGTGATAGCCTGCGCCTTCGTAATCTGTGCTTGCGTGTAGTCTCGTTGTGCGGTGAGTACATCGAGGTGGGTCCCCACTCCAGTTTGGTAGCGGATTTGAGCCAGGCGCAGTTCCTCGACGGCAGCGGCCACCCTGTTATCTGATTCCACAATATTTTGGTCGGTCGCAAGGCTCTTAATATAGGCACCTCTGACCGACTGAACGACCTCAACTATCTTCTTCTTCAGTTCGACATTTGCACTGCTAGTGCGGGCTTTGGCCGAGGCGATGTTTGCTGCGTCTATAGTTCCAAGTCCGCCTAGTTTCCAGTTGATGTTCAATCCGAGGAAATACAAAGCATCAATGTTACTGTGTCCTCCACCGTCTGGTCCTATGCCGTAAACGTTGCCGACGAAGTCTACTGTTGGATGCAAAGCTGAGCCTGCGACCGCAATCTCAGACGACGCAGCTTTCCGCTGTTCCATTAGCTGCTTTATTTCGGGGCGATTCGACAGGGCGAGTTTTACGAGAGAATCGATGGTTCGTCCGTGTTGCACCAAAATTTTCCTGTCTACTGTGGCCGCTGGTTTTAAGTCAGTATCCATATCGGAATTCAAGACGGCAGCGAGATCAATGGCAGACTGGCGTCTAGCAACTTGCTGGTCGAGCAAGCTTTGACGGTCTGCAGCCAGCTGTTGCCTGGCTTGAAGCACGTCGAGGTTCGTGCCAAATCCATGTTCGAAGCGTTGCGTGCTTACTCGCACTTGTTCCTCCGAAGTGTCCGCCGCACGAATTCTTATCTGCAGAAGACTCTCCTCCAAAGCGAGCTGATAGTAGCGGCGGGCAATGTCGGTGAGCGCATCACTATAAGTTGCGTGCACTTTTGCATTGGATGCATTGAGCTGGTGCTTTTTTTGCAAAGAACCGAACAAAACTTTGCCGCCCTGATACACGTGATAGTTGAACCCGGCGTTAGCAATTGTGAATGGACCGGTTAAACCAATGAGGGCTGGTTTGTTATTGATAGGAATTGATATGTTGCCCTTGAACCAATACTGCTGATCGCCTAGTGAGATGTCCGGTAGAAATTTACCGAGTGCGCTCAAATAATCGTATTTCGCAGATTTAGCATCGCTGCGCGAGACGCTGATATCGAGGTTGTTTGCAACACCGACTCTCAATAGATCGCGGAGGTTAACGACTTGAGACAGTGTGGCGTCTATCGAAAATGGATTGAGGTTGCGTTCGACAGAGATCAAAGCTGACAGCTTGGGACTTCTCATGAGCAGTGAATTATCTTGAAAGACACTTATTGAGCCTAGTGTGGTATCACCTACCAATTGGCTATATTGAACGGACTTGGTTGGAAGCTGTGGCATCTGCCTTGTCGCTTCGTTACTATCCACGATTCTTATCGGTGAGGATAGTTCAGGGGGTTGAACCTTGCCGAGCGCGCGCACCTCGTTGCTGTAGGCGCGTAACTGCTTCTTATAGTCGTGACCGGCAAGAGCGTCATCGGCAGCACTCGCGGGACCACAGACGAGTGAGGCAGTTAGTCCGGCGAGAATCGTGAATCTGTTGCGCGATTTTGCTTGCCTCTGCCAACTAGTGCATTCCATGGGTGACTCCTGAATTACTCCTCTCCAAAAACAAAACTGCAAGAGCCCCTATAGCGAGGACGAATGACAAAATAAAGAAGCAGTCGCTAAAGGCCAGCAAATTCGCTTGCTTTCGTATGGTGGCATCAATGATTGCAATACTTTGTTGTTGCGCAAGCCCTGGACTGTTACCACTGGCGGTTAAGCTGGCTGCGAGCGAGTCGAGTCGCTCCTGTAAAGCTGGTGAATAACTGCTAATCGACTCACCCATAAACTGGGAGTGAAACTTTTCGCGTAGAGTAAGCAATGTTCCAGCACCGGCTATGCCGAAGGAGCCGCCCAAGTTTCGTGTCATGTTGTACAGAGCTGATGCCGAGCCGAGCTTTGCTGGTTCAATTCCAGCTGTTGCCACTCCTGAGAGTGGTATGAAAATGAACGGAAGACCAATGGCGCGCACAATCTGCGGCAGTGCAAGTTGCGGTCCGGCAAAGTCGTTGTTCAGCGGAATATTTAGTGCAAACCCAACCACAAACAACAAGAGACCAAAGAAGATAAGCGCTCTCTGGTCAACCTTTTTCATTAACATCGGCACTAACGGATTGACGAATAGCTGCGGTACGCCGAACCAAATCATGACCTGTCCGGTTTGAGCGGCGTTGTAGCCGTGTAACTGTGATAGATAGACAGGAGTGAGATAAGTCGGAGCGTATAAACCGGCTCCAATTGCCAGGTTCGCGATGCTAGACAGCAAGAAATTTCGTTTGGCAAACAGTTGCAAATCGACGAAAGGATTGCGAACTCTTAGCTCGATGATCAATGCCGCTATAAGGGACACAGTTGCTGTTACAGCCAGCTGCACGATTAATTCAGAACCAAGCCAATCTTTTCTGTTGCCTTCCTCTAGAACGGTTTCGAGACAACCAAGACCGACGGCCATGAAAATTATTCCGAACCAGTCCCCGTTCTTCAGTAAATCGAGCTGTGCCTTTGTCTTGTCGAGAGCGGCACCAAGGACAGCAACGAGAGCGGCACCAGGTACGACGTTTAGGTAGAACACAAATGGCCAGCCGTAGTTATCGGTAATCCAGCCACCCAGGCTTGGTCCAATAGCGGGAGCAAAGGTTGCCGACACTCCAAAAAGAGCGAGTCCGATCGTTTGCTTGGACTCTGGTAGTCTCTGCAATATGAGTTGCATCGCAAGGGGAATGAGAACACCGCCGGTAAATCCTTGTACGGCGCGAAAAATGATCATTGATGTCAGGTCTCGAGCCAGACCGCAAAAGCAGGAGAAGACGACGAATAGAGCGGTGTTTACTAGAAGGAACTGTTTGAATCCGAAAGCGCGTGAAAGCCAGGCGCTAAGTGGTATCACAATGATTTCTGCGATCAAATACGATGTCGAGATCCACGAACCTTCGTCAATTGTGGCGCCAAGCGAGCCCTGAATGTCGGCCAGAGATGAGTTTGTAATCTGGATGTCTAGCACTGCCATAAAAGCGCCCAGGCATGCACCGAGTACGACGATCCAATCTCTGAGGCTTACTTCAGCCTCCTTGCCTAACTGTCGATTTTGATTTGCGGAAATGGTTGAACCGCTTGCCGTAGTCATTATTTAATGCACCTTCACCTTTACCACACAAGACATTCCTGGCGTCAGCCGATCACCGTAAGACCTCATGGTGGCTTGATTCAAAACGATCTTCACAGGAATGCGCTGCACGATTTTTGTAAAATTGCCGGTGGCGTTGTCTGGAGGAAGTAGAGCGAATGAGGCACCAGATGCGGGAGAGAAGCTCTCAACACGACCGGTGAAAACGTGATCGCCCAGGGAATCAATCGTGATTTTGACTGGTTGCCCTACATGAATGTCACGCAATTGCGTCTCTTTGTAGTTGGCTACGATCCACTTGTCGTTGCTGACCAATGCCAGTACCTGCGATCCAGGTTGCAGCCTTTGTCCCACCTCGATCGTTTTGCGACCTACTCGTCCGTCGATTGGAGCGACAATTCTCGTATAACTGAGTGTCAGCCGAGCGTTATCTAGGTCTACTTGAGCTTCTTGGACCGAGCCTTCCGATGAAGTTTTTTGACCCGAATCTACATCTACCTGCGCATTTGCTGCTTTGGCCTGTAGTGCCGCCGCCTTAGCTTCAACGCACTTTGCCTTCGCTACGTTTAATTCAGATTGAGCCTGCGCTAATTTCGAGTTCGCTTGTTCAACCGCATCGACAGCCGCCTTGCGAGCGGCTACGGCGACGTCATAATCCCGTTCTGCTGTATCCAGATTCTCTGTTGCTACCGCTCCCGCCTTTTCTAAGGCGGTGTAGCGGTGGAGGTCCAACTGGGCCTTTCGTAGCTCCGCTTCTCTTTGTGTTAGCTGATTCTTTGCGATAGCAATGCCTGCAACGGCTTCGCGAACAACATGCTCCTCTTTGCTTATGGAGCTAAGGGCGGTGGCAATGGATGCTTCTGCAGTCTTTTCGGCAGCGGAAGCGTTGGACGAAGCATAAGCTATAATCTTGCTTGAAACAGAGACATCGCGACTGAGCTTCTGCAAGTGCGCCTCTGCCTTTCTTACCGATATAACCTCATCTCGGTCATCGAGAATCGCAAGCACATCGCCCGCTTTCACGATTTGATTGTCGTTGACCAGAACCTCTTTTACTGTACCTGCTATTCGCGGACTGACCCCGTGCACATGCCCGGTAATGTACGCGTTGTCAGTTTCGACATAAGAGAACAGTTCTTGCACAAGAGGATAAGCTGCAACCGCCACTGCAATTAGTGCCACCAGAACAAGCGAAATAAGAATCTTTCTTTTCTTTGTTGTGGGTGCCTTGGAAGTGATTGTCTCTGTGGGCGTTATGCACTCAGGCGAATCAGGTGCGTCAGTACTTTCCACCTGTCCCTGTACTAAACTCAAACTGTCTTGCATGTTATCACCTATCGTTTTTGGGCGAGCCAAAACAAAGCCTTGGTGGCTGTTTTCGCGTTTTCAATTTTGGGAAGGTGGACTAAGCCCTTCCAGTACCTTTTAGTCCGTATAAAAGCAGGTCCAGGAGCGTGTTCAGCTCCTTATCAAAAGTCTCTCTCTTTGGGCGTTCTGCATATTGGGCCGTAAACTGCCGTTCGTAGGGCGGGAAATAACTTGTAATTGCCGTGACAACGACTTCGCAAAGGTGCGCTGTATCAGCCGTTGCGGGAAGCTCACCATTCTCGACCGCTTTGTCCAACGTCGCGCGCAAGATTCTTTTGAGTTCCGCGAATTTAGTCTCGAAGCGTAGTTTTACATTCTTGCTTATGTAAACAAAGGCTTCAGGCGTGCGGATGCTCTGTGCTTCTTCGTAAACAGACGTAGCAAATGCCCTGAGCATTTCCATCAAGCATTGGAGATAGTCGGATTTCACCTCAGTGAGTTTGTCTCTCAGCAAGCATAAGAATTGGTCTACGTGAGCGCCGCAAATCGACATAAGTATTTCGTCTTTGCTCGGAAAGAGCGCGTAAAGAGTGCCTTTCCCAATGGAGAGCGAACGAGCTATCTCTTCCATGGTGGTTTTTTCGAAGCCATTTAGCAAAAACAGCCTCCGGGCGCATTCGATAATCCTGTCGGTCTTGCTCGCATTTGTCTCGGTTTTCATGTTTACCCAGCTTGCCAATGAGATGACCAACAGTACTCCACGATTATGCTTCATACCAGTTTAGAACGCTGGAACGATTTTTGTTCTATCGTTCTGGGTTAAATTTCAAGTGGTATCCTGCGGAAGCAGTACGTCTGGTTGAGCCACCTGATCGTTACAGTCAAGTCCGCGTATTGGCTTTTTCACGCTGATGTCGCGGTCGCCAGAGAATAAGAGAACAGTGGTCTTCCGCAATGGAAACTACGCGCTAGTGAACTACTTTCTTCATGCTGAAGATGAGTGTCCCGTTGTTGTCCACAAATCCACGGGCTGGCTCAAAAGTCAGTGTCCATTTGCCGGTGTCGATGTTGATGACGTAAGTTCGGGTAGCGTCGTCAAACATCGACCACTTGCCGGAAGCACCAGATGTGGTGGTTATGTTTCCATCGCTCGTGAACTTTGCCACTCCATAACTATTTACCATTACATCGTAAACACCAGCGACTCTGTCCGTGCTTGATGTAGCACCATGGGTGCTGCTTAAACCACTGGTTCCACCAGTTTCAACCGCCCCTGAGCCGCCGCCTGATGCATCTGAGTTTGTGGACGAACCCGAACTAGAGCTACCTTCGGAACCGCTTACTGTGATTGTGTAGTTGATAGTTTGACGAACGAGTGGGCTGCTCGGCTTTTGAACCATGCAGACTACTCGGGTCGGCTTGTTGCAGTGTCCGCTGTAAGTTGCACCACCAATCACATCTTTGCCGCTTATAGTCGCGCCCGCCGTGGTTGGAGCGAATACAGCGCCGAAGCCGGCTTTGCCTCCCACGGGGAATCCTTCTTGGGGGTCAGAGCGTTTGAAGTTGATTGTGAAATTTCCAGGACCAGCTGTGAAACACCAAAACTGGTCTCCTCCGAAGCTGTCGATGACTGCAGCGTTCTGACCTTCCCGTAAAGGGCTTGGATGCTTGACGTCAAGTGATTGTGCGAATCCGGCTGTTCCTGAAGCCTGGATGCCCAGGATGCTGATACTTAAAAAGGCGGTTCTCAAGCGGTTCTTGCTGGTTCCCAAAATAGCTTCCTCTGCGTAACTTTCGGCGTTTGTCTTTTGCGTTAATGCAACAGAAGAGTTTAGTCCAAAAAAGCCTCACTATATAGTGAATTGAAAGGAATATGAAACGTTTCTTCTTTTGTGGTGATTGTTCCCTTGATGATACTAAATACGGTGGCACTGTGAAATAGGCGTCAGCTTATTCGTGGAGACTGATTGTCGAAAGTATGTGTTCAAAATCGCCCTTAACTGCGTCATATTCATCTTTCCGGCATTGCAAAACCAACGCATGCACCCTCGGTGGAATTCCGAAATAGACGACGTGACGCAAGATGCTGTCGTCGGGTCCGTAGGCAAAAGTGGCTTCTAATGCCGGCACTGCTTTGTAGTCTCCGATCTTTTTCCGCACTCCCTGCGTCACCTTGCCTGGCTGTTTTTCCTTTTTTCGAGCTTCAGTGTCGTCGCTCAAAATCTGTTCGAGTGAGTAGGCCGGACGTTCCTCCATGTGGATGTGCGTCATCTCGTTCAGTCCGTCCTTTGTGAGCCACAAAGACCAATCAGGAGGCAACTCTTCATGCTCGTGCGAGATCCAATCTTTCGGATAGTAAATTTCAACGCCGCAGACACTGCTAAATGAGAGTCCGACTTTGCGGGCGTCGCGGGGTTGACCACCCATCATTCTGAACAGATTGCGAATCTTAGTCGGCTTTTCCGGAATCGTGGAGGGACCCTGTGCAAGGCAAGGCAACGAATTACAGGCTGCCACCATAATCGAAAAAACTTGAACGCACCGACCGATTGATGCCATTTTCCCCACTCGTACTGTTCAGTGTCTGATAGTTCCAGTCAAATATAGTACCAAGTCGTGTTGCGGCGGTCACGGTTTCGATTTGCGACTGTGGTGGGCAAATATTGCTTGATGAAGCTCCTCTTACAAGTTAAAGTGCATGTATATATCCACGTCCGAATATCGGAATAGTCATGAAGAAAGTCAAAAAGAGTGACTGGCGGCTTGGAACCATTTTGACCGAGCTTTCGCTTCTCAGTCCTGAGGAGCTGGAGGTGGCGCTCATGATGACGCGCAGTACGGGCATGCCGCTTGGGAGCGTGTTACTCGTCACGGGTGCTCTCACGCGAGAAGAGTTGCGCGCGATGATTCAGGCGCAATCGATGTTGAAAGACAAGCTTGTGGATGAAGACAAATTGCTAGCTGCTGTGCCGCTTTTGAAAGACCAAAAGAGTCTTGGCCTCGAGGGCGCGCTGCGCAGGATCAAATGGCATCGAGACTCCAAGGCTCCATCTAATAAGTTAGGACAGCTTCTCGTCAGTGCACAACTTATATCGCAACTGGAGCTTGCCAAAGGGCTGGCGCACAATCGCAACAGCCTGCAGCCTCTTGGTCGCACGCTTGTTTTAATCGGTGCGCTCTCTCCTCGGGCTTTGCAGCATGCACTGCGAGTTCAGGAGCGGATTCGCAAGGGGGAGCTTACGCGACCTCAAGGTGTGACGCTCTTGCGGCAGGTCTGCGCAAGAAATGGACTTAAAGTAGGCGCGAAAACATCGACGCCGCAGAAGCAAGAAAAAGATGCCATGCGGCTGGGCGATCTGCTTGTCGAGGCGGGACTGGTAAAAGAAGAAGACTTTTGCGAGGCGATGGAGATTTCCGCTTATAAATCGAAACTGATCGGCGAGATTCTTGTTGAGAGCCGGCTTTTGAGTAAACCCCGTTTGCAGGCTGCGCTTGAATTGCAGCGGCTGATTAGCATGGGGCTGGTGCAGCGAAATCAGGCGATAGCGGCATTGAGTTCGGTTGATGACAATACAAGCGTAGCAGAGGTTCTGGAGAAGAACATCGTAGAGGACAGTAAGAAGCGCCTTTTGGCGAGCGAAGCACTGACTACTCTCGCCGCTCAATTGACGGGACTGAAGTTGGACGATTTGAAGCTCGAGGGGCGCGAAAAGGCGAAGGCCCAAGGGAAAGGAAAAGGACCGGTCCGCAAGTTTGCGAAAGGGGCAGAGTCTGAATCTGCCGATGGGAATTTAAGCAGAGACGGCGATTCTCGGTCAGAATCTGGCACCGATGGTGATGTCGATGGCACCATTCGAAAAGAAGAACAGCGCTTGCGAACAGTGGCTGAACATCTTTATCTTGATGTTCTAAACGGAGTATTGGATGTCGAACAAGCGATGATTGTGCTGAATATCTGCTTGAAAGATGATTGTACAGTTCCTCAAGCCGTTGCAAAAATGGGATGGACAGTGGGCGCGCGTCCATTCAAAGAGTCTGAAATCAATTATTCAGAGTCTGATCTGATCGATTGGTTGACTCAAGAAGGCTGAACCAGCGATTTGCAAGCTGGTTGACCTATTGATGAGCTTTCCGCTGGGGGGATTGGGAGATGCAAGGGTGTCGATTTGGGATGTGAGCATGGTGTCAGAATTTCATAATTGAAACGCTCATCCGTGACGGGTTTGAATTATGAAATTCTGACGGTTTAACCAGACCCCATCGCGCCAAGTAGAATCGTACCCGGCGGAAAGTTCGCTGAGGTGAGCTTTTACGATTTATCGGATTTAGCTTTTGCTTCGCCAGTTTTTTCTGGCGCGGCTTGCTTCAGTTCGACGTCGAGCGTTATGTTCACGTCGTCTCCAACCATGGCGCCGCCGTTGTCGAGCGTCTTGTTGAAGTTCAGACCAAACTCCTTGCGGTTGATTTTGGTCGTTGCCGAAGTGCCTACATGCAATCCACCATGTGCTTTGATGACTGGTGAGAGCGGTTCTGCATTGAGTACGACGTTTTTTGTAACGCCGTGCATGGTCAAGTCGCCGTAGATTTTGAAACCGTCTTTGCCTGGCTCAATCTTGGTTGATTTGAAGGTGATGGTGGGATACTTGGCCGTGTCGAAGAAGTCGGCTGATTTCAGATGTTTGTCGCGATTTTCGTCGCGGGTGTCAACAGAGTTTGCGTCAATGGTGGCATTAATGGTGGCTTTGTCCAGGCTCTTGCCGTCGTATTTTACGCTGCCGCCGACTTTGGCGAAGTCTCCGTTAACGTTTGAAATCATCATGTGTTTGACGGAAAAGCGAGCTGATGTGTGAGCCGAATCGACTGTCCACTCATCGGAATCTGCCACCGCCGGTAGGGACAAGAGGGCGAGTGCGCTAGTGGCTAGAATGGTGTTGCGAAGCATTTGTTCTCCTTTCTTCATTTTTACTGAGTGCGCTTTTAATACAATTATCGAACTCTCGAGCTGATTATATGAACTGTGCTAATGCTGTTTTTATCAATCAGTTACTGATTTTGACGATAAGTTTTCCGGTGTTCTCGCCATCAAACAGCATATTGAGCGCAGTCGGTGCTTGCTCGAGCCCGTCGACGATAGTTTCGCGATATTTGATCTTTCCTTGCATAATCCACATAGCTAGCTGGGTAGCTGCTTCCTTGAACTTTGGCGCGAAGTCGAGAATGATGAATCCTTGGATGCGGGCTCGTCTGTGTAGAATTACTCGCATATCTGCCTGCGCTTTCGAGGCATCACCGTCGTTGTAACCAGAGATTAAGCCGCACAGCGGCACTCGTGCATTCAAGTTCAACATGGAATTCACTGTGTTCATGATTTCGCCGCCAACGTTTTCGAAGTTGATGTCCACTCCATTTGGACAGGCTTCTTTCAAGCGCTTCTTCCAATCGTCTTTTTTGTAGTTAACGGCTGCATCGAACCCAAGCTCTTCTGTGAGCCACTTGCATTTCTCGTCGTCTCCTGCGATTCCGACGACTCGACACTCTTTGATTTTGCCAATCTGTCCAACGATACTGCCTACCGCACCGGCTGCGGCTGAGACGACGATTGTCTCTCCTTTTTTCGGTTGCCCAATGTCTAGCAGCCCGAAATAGGCAGTCAGCCCGGTCATTCCTGCCGGACCGAGCATTGCTGTTAGAGGAATGGGCAATAGCTTTGGGAGCACCTGTGGTGGCATACTATCGTTGTCATTTACTGTTGCATATTCCTGCCATCCCAGTAAACCGCTTACTAAATCGCCTTTTTTGTAGCGACTGTTTTTAGACTCGATTACCTCGCCCAATGCTCCACCTCGCATTACGTCGCCTAGTTTGACCGGCGGCATGTATTGAGGGACATCGGTCATCCAGATTCTATTGGTTGGGTCGAGCGACAAGTAGAGGTTTTTCACAAGCGCCTGACCATCCTTGAGTTCCGCTACCGGCTCGTCTACGAAATCAAAATTGTCTTTCGATACACGTCCTGTAGGGCGTACCTTTAGGCGAAACTGTTTGTTGGATAAAGCGGCCATGCTAATTACCTCGTTGTCGTCAACTGTCGATCTAGTGTGCGCTCTGTCTTGTATTTTGAGCTTATGACTGAGCGAAAAACAGCAGTTCTGTGCCCTCTTTGTTAGGACGCAATATTACTAACTTTCCTTCTGAGCGTTTCGGACGCGACCGATTTAGTTCGTTGTAGTAGTTCGTGATGGTTTCCTGAGGCACGTTTCGTTCGCGGTCGATGTTTCGTTTTAAGCATGTTTCGAGCGGAACGTCGAGAAGCCATAGCTGAATGTCGGTGTATCCACATTCTGCAGCGATGTCGAGAATCGGCTTGCGATGCTTGAAATATAGGTTTGTATTGTCGACGACTACGTCTGCATTTTCTGCGAACAATGCTCTCAGTCGTTCAAAAAAAATGGTGAAGACTTGCGTTGAGTCGCCCTGTACGATTTGGTCGCCGTAGAGCTCTCCGCGTATTTCGTCCGCGCAGATGCGTTTGAAGTTTTTTTCCACGAGCCGCTTAGACAGTGTAGTTTTGCCCGATCCCGGAATACCGATGAGCAGAATCAGTTTTTTCACCGGAGCCTCTCGAAAACCTGCTCGCAGAACCCGCGAATTATACTGCGTGCAGCGGATATTTTGAGATAATGGTTACAATTTCTAGAGTTCGAAAGAGCGCTTAGGGCTTATGCCAAGCGATTTTTGTAGATTTATCGGCGTCCCGACGAGTTTGCAATCGGTGTGGGCATGCCTTCTGGCAATTTGCTCGATATTGTCGCTTGCTCAGCTCGGTGCTGGCGGCAAAGATGTGCCGGAAGCTGAGATGGACGGATATAGATTGACACAGAAAAGTGACTTTACCGGTGAAGTTCAGGTCGTGGCCGCCCGCGTGGCTTCTAAGATCACTCACAAAAGGAGCGCTCTTAGTTTCATTGTTGTGCCTAGGTCCGATCGAGTCGCTGTTGTCAATGAGGCGGCGAAGGTCTTTTGCACCATTCCGATCGCGGCAGGGAAGCCTTCAGGTATCTTCTCGAGGTGTTCTAACTCGTTTGTTGCTCGACTGTTCACTAGAATGCGGATAGCATGAGATGAAATGCCGTCAAATTGGACCGACTAGTCGAGTCTGCTCGGAACAGCTTGAGGTGGACTTTTGCCCACCAATCGGCGTTTTGAGCCTTTAGCCGCGGTCTGAGGGCTAAATTCCGCTACAATTATTCTAAGGTCGACTGCGTGTCCCAGCTGCGGGGGAAAATGGCTCTCCACGATTCATTTTCATTTAAAAGAAACCCGCTGCAAAAGCGGGCTAATGACGCCATTCTCGACAATTTGAACCTGGCGACCCCTCCTTCACGTAAAGATATTTCTTTTACGTTGGGGCGCGCGCTGGAATCGGCTCCCACGCCGCAGGTTCTTCAGTGGCGTGCAATGAGTGGTGCGACCTACCAATTGCAGGTCAGCTATCGCGGTGATGTTCCGACCTGGAACCTCTTGCGCGTTGACCATCAGCCGGCCATGCTCATTTGGAAACTGGTGACTGAAGATGCGGAGCAGGTCTACCGCATGCTTCTGAAAAGGATTACTCCGCAGGGTGATTTCACGAAAACGACCGGCACCCATCCGGTTTATGACGAAGCGGAGCAACAAAACCTGGTCGTTGTGACGCAGTCTATCGGTGTCGGCACCGTTTTTCTCGACCGCTACAAGATCACTGAAATGATCGCTAAAGGCGGAATGGGAATGGTGTTTAAGGGTTTTGACATGGTCATGAATCGTGACGTGGCGGTCAAGCTCCTGCACACACATATGGTGGAAGATTCAAAGGCCAAGCAGCGTTTCGAGAAGGAGATGAGTATTTGCATCAACTTCAAGCATCCAAACGTTGTCAGTGTATTTGATTATGGCTATTCCCCAGAACAGTTGCCATATATGGTTATGGAGTATCTCGACGGCTATACTCTCGATGATCTGCTTGCAGAAAATGGTCCGCTCTCTTTGCCATTATTCGTGCGTCTTTTTACACAGGTTTGCGGTGCGCTGATTCATGCGCACGACAAACAATATATTCATCGTGATGTGAAGCCGCGCAACATCATTCTAATTCCGCAAGAATCAGGCGATTTTGTCGTCAAGCTTGTCGACTTTGGTATTGCAAAGATTGTTGGCCAGGCAGAAAATACTTTGCAGAAATTGACCCAAACCGGGGATGCTCTCGGCAGCCCATTCTACATGAGCCCCGAGCAGTGCCGCAGTATGGATATGGATGCGCGTTCAGACATTTACTCTCTCGGTTGTGTCATGTATGAGGCGATCTCAGGCAAGCTTCCCTTTAACGGACCGAATGCGATCTCCACACTCTTTATGCACGTCAACGACCGCGCGGAGCCATTTTCTGCCTGGCGTCCTGATTTGATGATCCCAAGAAATTTGGAAAAAATAGTTCTGAAAATGCTGGAAAAAGATCCGCTCGACCGCTATCAAACGGTGAACGAACTGGCTGTGGAATTGGCTGAGTTTTCTAAGGTGCACGGTGGTCCTTCGCACCTGAGCGTATCTGACCAGGTACCGTTCAGGCATGCGCTTGCTCTGCAGACTCCAGCAGATAGTGAAGCCAGACCGCAAACAGCGGTCGCTCAGGCTCAAGACGCAGATTCTGGGAATGATGCCATTCCAGAGCTTCCGATCATCGATGCTGTCTTAAAAGTCCTCATTCAAGCTGGTATCATCACCGGTGAGGATGCTAAAGCTGCCATGACCTTACACCAATGGAATGGGGGCAGTCCGGTGCAATATCTCGTTGAGTTCGGATGCATAAGCCCGAAGACTCATGCATCTGCGCTGCAATGTCTGGATATGATGGACCGCTATTCTCTCTCTCTTGACGATGCCGCAGCGACACTTATGTATTGTCACCGCAAAGGCATTACTATTGAGGATGCGTTGGCGGAAGTGGAGTAGCAACAGTACTTTGCGGGAATGTGAGATTTTGGCGCACAAATCTCACTTCGTGCTGAACTGCCAATCCAAGCCGTAATCATAAATCATATGAACTTACCTCATGACAGCGCTCATGACAGAGATTCAATCTTCGTGCTACGTGATGGCCGCTTCTGAATTCTTTGTTCCGACCCGCCTCCGACCGCTTTTTTCGCGCACATTATACTGCTCGAAGGATAAGAAAAGGTCCCGGAAAAGGTCTATAGGAGGTCTGCTAAGCTACTTTGCACGAATTCGTCCGTCCAAGTGCTCACTGTGTTTAGCGCTTTTTTCTGCCGATCACCTATTTTTCGCGCCTTCGTGTGTCGCTTGAAGCGATGCCAGATATTGTTTGCATTGGCTGCGATTTTAGGCTTTGTATCACAGTGGTTACCGGCAATCTCCGAGCCCCTGTCCGTGCAGGCATCCCAATCTTCTCAGTCTCCGCAATCTCCGCAGTCTCCACTGTCGTCTCAATCTGGGTCGTCTTTGACGCTGCATGACGTTGAGATATTAGCTTTGCAGCACAACAGAGAAGTGTCTCGAGCCGCTTTGGAAGTAAGCAAGTCTGAAGCCAGCTTGCGGGCTGTTCAAACCACGCGTTACCCCACGATTCTCGGTATTGCCTTCATCGGGCAGCAAGTGACGCAGTCTGCTCCGCAAAATCTTGCTATTTTGCCGGGTGTTTTTGAGCCGGTGACCCAGCAATATCGGCTTGGCATGCAAGTACGGCAGGCGAAACTGCTTGTTCAAATTGCGAAGCAGCAGCTGCGACTCACAAAGCAAAATGCCGTCGCCGACGCAAAGAAAACTTATTTGCGAATGGTTGCGCTGAGGAGCGCCATTAAAAGTCGCGAACAAAATCTTGCGTATCTAAGAACTCTTGTTGGCTATGTTGATGCTGAGGTGAAGCGCGGAGCAGCTTTGAGAGTAGACCTCATGGTGGTGCAAGCAAAAGAAGCGACAGCGGAATACGAACTCGCTCGTGACAGCGATGATTACATAACCGCGGCACAGACACTCAATCAACTGCTTGACCGTCCACTAAAAGCGATCATCGAAGTGGCTGATGACCGTTCCATGTTGGAACCTGTTGTTGCCAATGAAAGCGCAGCTGCTCAGGCGGTTGCTCGTAGGCCGGAGGTGGCTCGCTTGCGGTTCAGTGCAGAGCGTTCTTACCTAGAGCAGAAGGTATTGATTTCACGCTACATACCGGATATTAGTTTTGGCGCTACCGGTATCTTCTCTCGAAAACTGGACATTACGTTGCCCAGAAGCTTTATTTCTATAGGGTTTCTGGGGGTATGGGAACCGTGGGATTGGGGCCGCAGAATCGACCAATCGAAAGTTGCAAAACGCGAGCGCATGCAATCGTTGGTTGAATTGAGTGATGTTTCGGATAAAGTCTCGGTTGAAGCAGACAACGCACAGCGTGTCCAACGAGTTGTCGAAAAAGAGTTGCGCGCCGCGCAATTGACAATGGTGAGCGCAGAAGAACAGTTGCGGGTTGCCGACAAAAGATATCGTGCGGGCGCTACTTTATTGAAAGATGTCGCAGAAGCGCAGGCTGCTTTCAGCGATGCAATCAGCAAAAACGTCAAAGCTAAAACGGATTACGCAACGTCTCAGGTAGAGGTGGATAAGGCGATAGGAAAGGATTTTGACTAGAGGTTTACAGCGGTTTCAATGAATTGAGAGCAGCACAGGAGCTGATATGTCCGAAGAAAAGAACGACAGTACAACGGCGACAGAACCGCCCAAAGAGAAGAAAAAGAGATTTTCTTTTCTCCGATGGATACCGCATGATCTGGTAGCGTTGCTGGTGTTATTTGCTACGGTGTTTCTTGTCATTCTCTTCGCTAATGACTGGAAACTCTGGGATGGTGCACGTCCGATTGAGGAGACTAATGATGCCTACGTGCGTTCCGATGTGACACCGCTCAGTACAAAAGTTGCCGGCACTGTATCAAGCGTCTACATCGACGACTATGACCGCGTTCATAAAGGACAACTCTTGGTAGAACTGCGCAACGACGACTTTGCGGCGAAGGAAAAACAGGCGAAGTCTAACTACGATTTGGCTCTGGCCAATATAGATTCCATTCGGGCACAGCTTCAGGAGCAGGAGGCGAAGATCGAGAACGCCAGACTATCAGTCGATGTTAGCCGGCAACAGGTAACGCGTTCAGCTGCTACGGTCGGAGCAACAAAAGCAACTATTCAAGCGGCATCTGATACCGTATCTGCTACCAGGCATGAAAAGATGCAGTCTGAAGCGAAGTTGCGCGCGGATGAGGCAGTCGAGCTGCGCGCATATCAAGAAAAGAAACGGCAGGAGGCATTGTTCACAGATCAAGCTAGCACTCAACAAACCATTGAGCAGGTGACCGCCGACTACGACAAAGCAAAGGAAAATGTCGCAGCCGATCGAGCTGACATTGAGAGGCTAAGCGCTTTGATTGCGGAGCGCACTGCGCAGGTCACCCGCCAGAACGAAGAATTAAATTCGGCCAGCGCCGAGGACACTCAATCTAAGATTGATGTTTCGGCGCGTAATTCGTTGCTCGCGGCCGAGACCTTGCAACGAAATGTGCTTCAGCAAAGGTTGCACGAAGCACAAGCGCAGGCGCAGTCTAGGCTTGAAGCTTGGAATGAAGCTAAAGTCGAACTTGATTACACGAAAATACGGGCGCCTGTCGATGGCATCCTCAGTGAGCGTCGCGTTCGCGCTGGGCAGGAAGTCAACGCGGGTACTCAGGTTGTGACAATCGTGTCATCAGTACCATGGGTCATAGCGAGCTATCGCGAGACTCAAACTCGAAAAATTCAAGTTGGCGACAGAGCGGAAGTTAGTGTTGATGCCCTGGGTGGTGCCATGTTGAAAGGCACTGTGCAGTCGCTCTCGCCTGCCAGCGAAGCTCAATTTGCTTTGTTGCCGCCAGATAACCCGAGCGGTAACTTCACCAAGATCACCCAGCGTGTGCCGATCAAGATTGTTTTCGAAAAAGATCAGGAGTTGCTAAGCAGAATAAAGCCGGGCATGACCGTAATCGCCAAGATCTGGACTCACTGAAGCAATGACAGCGACCACAAAACCCAAAGTTGAAATACCAGTAGTTCCCGCGCATGCGATCGTAGGCATTGTGGCTGTCTCTTTGTCTGCGGTAAATTCGTCTCTTGGTTCAGGCTTGCTCTCTGTAGGCTTAGAAGACCTGCGGGGCGCCTGGGGGTTGGGCATTGACGATGCAGCATATCTACCAACTGCCTTCAACGCTTCTCAGATGTTCATGGGCGTGGTGTCTGTTCTGTTGGCCGCACGGTTTGGTCATCGTCCGGTGCTTCTTTTTGCTGGAACCGTCTACGCCATTGCCTGTTTGGTCTTGCCCCTTGTTGCACCTCATATAGTGCCGTTAACTCTTATTCTCATGATCGCCGGTATGGCATCAGGAACGTTTTATCCTT
This sequence comes from Oculatellaceae cyanobacterium, assembly GCA_036702975.1. Lineage (GTDB taxonomy): Bacteria > Cyanobacteriota > Vampirovibrionia > Obscuribacterales > Obscuribacteraceae > DATNPX01. The sequence goes on along the minus strand of DATNPX010000016.1, from coordinate 311,488 downwards.
TGTGTTTGAGTTTCATCAGTCGTAACTTGCCGTTGTCTCTTGTGACCTATGGCGTCGCGGCTTACAATCTCGACTTGCTCGCTACCAACCACATGACACAGTTGTTGGAAGGGCTCTGCATACTTAACGCGAGCTGGCATTGGCTATTCTGGAGTCAGGCGCTTTTAGCTCTTCCAATGTTATTGTGTGTGCATAGAGGCATTCCCGCCACGCCGCAAGACCAGCTGTTGCCGAAGTTCAATTGGTCAGGTGTTTTCTATGTAAGCGGTGCCTTGAGCCTTTTTTACATTGCGCTCGACCAGGGCGAGCGGCTGGATTGGTACAACAATGGACTAATTAACGGGTTGGTTCTTGCCGGTGTGTTGCTGCTTGTTGCGGCTGTCATCCATAGGAAGTTCGCTCCCAATCCCTTTCTAGATTTTGAGTATGTGCGCAAACGCAACATATTGCTGTTGGGGTTTCTCATGCTGGCTTTCCGCACGCTTCTTGTGCGAGTGAATTTCATTATCCCGGTGTTTCTCGAGACCCTGCATCAGTATCGCCCGACGGAGACCGGAGCGTTGTTTGCTTTGTCGGTCATTCCCTTCATGGTCGCCTTGCCAACAGTCGCTTTTCTCATGCGCAATTTGCATGTGCGCTATGTTTTGCTAATTGGATTTGCCAGTCTCGCGCTGATCAATTTTCGCGATGCACATGCCTTAAGCACGTGGATGCTGCCAGAATTCGTTTGGACGCAAATGCTTGGTGCCGCGGGTATTTGTATGGTGGCAATGGGTGTAATTGCTGGTATGGTCTTCGCTGGTCGGCAGTCGGGCGCCTATCGCAATCGTGCAGGTGCTTACGCTCAGGGAGCAGTGTTCCAGGCGGCTCGCTTGTTTGCGTCTGTATCTTCAGTCTCTGCATTTCGTCGTTATCTGCTGTTTCGGGAGCACTTTTGGCAGACGAAGCTGACAGCTGGGCTGCAACCCGCTTGGACTTTCGAGCAACGAAGCAGCTATCTGGGCGTGGCGCTTGCTCCACAGGCTCCAGGCGCACAACAGGCTCGCGATATTGGTGTGGGTCTGATCGCACATGACGTGCGGACTCAGGCTTTCACGCTTGCGATTGATGACACGTTTATGTTGATGGCATGGGTTTGTATCATCGGACTGGTGGCATTGTCACTAATGGTAAAGATTCCACTGCCGAGGGATTTACCAGCCGTTGGCGAGGAGAATACGCGTGCCGAGGATGATAATGATTCGAAGTCTTAGGTGCTTTTAGTACGAGTTAGTACGTGACGTTTTTGATGCACGTGGCGATGTTTTTTATGCCTGTATCGAGAGATCGTGAAAGTTCATCGATGTCAGAGACAGCTGTTGTTTGTTGCGAAAAAAAACACTTGTGCTTACTCAAATCGTGCAACTTGCCAAAGTTTTCGTACAGGGACGCCAGAACCTGCGATCTTGTTCACTCAACTGCGTTATGGTGTCAGCTGAAGCAGCAATTCGGCTTCGCGTTCCATACTCAGACCTGTGCGCAGCTCCTTCGGATGTTTATGGGTGCTGTTCCACCATTGAAGAGTATCGCTGATTGTGGTTTCGATCGAACGGAACTTCAAACCCGCCGCGATAGCTTTGGAGTTATCGCGACTGAGAAAACCGCTTAGCTCGGAGTTGGCTGGAATCCACAAAGGCAGATCTACCCACGCGTCCACCTTGCGTTGTTCTAGAAAATCATCTGCGACCCATACGAATTCAGCATCTGATTGCGAGCACACTTTGCATGCATCCAACAGTCGAGACATCGTGAGGACGTAGCCCGGACCGATGGCATTGAAAATTCCATTCGTGCGATGTTTGATTAACAGGCAGACCCAGTCGGCCAAGTCGCGTGCATCGATGAATTGGATTTGACGTTCAGGTTTTCCAGGCGCCAAAACCTTGCCGCCCGCGGCGACTCGAACCGGCCAGTAGGTGAATCGATCGGTCGGATCTTCTGGTCCGATAACTAGTCCGGGCCGAACGATCAACGCTCTGTCGGAGTAAATGTTTTGTACGACTTGCTCGCATCCAGCTTTCAATTCGCCATACGCCTCATCGGTCATCCGCTCGGCTTCCATGTTTTGCGGCACTTCCAATTCGGATTCTTCGGTGATGCCCGGTTTGCTTTTGTCTTTATAGACGGAGCCTGTGGAAACGAAGATGTATTGACGGCAGACATCCTTCAACGCTTCTGCAGACCGACGTACTATGCGAGGGAGATAGCCGCAGACATCGATCACTGCGTCCCAATCCTGTTCTCTCAATACGGATAAATCGGATTCTCGATCGCCAACGATTTTGTTCGCCTCGGGGAATAAATCCGCATTGGTCTTACCTCGATTGAAAAGGGTTACGTTGTGACCATTTTCAATGGCAGATTCAACAATGTGGCGTCCGACAAAAACTGTGCCGCCGATTACTAAAATTTTCATCGCTACATTGCTCTTAGAAGTTTGCCCTATTGTAGAGGTTCACTACTATCTGCTGAATCGACTGTAGTCGGGTCTTGCCTTTTGAAGATCTTCGATGATCTTTGGATCAACACCGAAGTTCGTCTCAAGAATGTATTTTGGCGTCTTTTGCAGCCACTCAGCTAGAGTGATCTCTTCGTAGGTGCCCGAGTTGAAAACGGCTAGCATCTCGCACGGTTCGTCGCCGACCGTTTCGAGGTAATGTCCATATCCTTGAGGCACGTAGCCGACATCGCCTGGTCCATATTCGCGAGTTATCTTGCGTCCTTTGGAACCGAACACTGTCATACGCGCATGCCCTTTGATGTAGTACTGCCATTCATCCGAGCCCGGATGCCAGTGCAGCTGACGGATTGCGCCCGGAACGATTTTCAAAGTAGCGCCAGACATGGTTGTCGAAATCGGAAATTTCTTCTGATCGACCATGTTGAAGACGCCGCTTGAAGACACATCAGGCTCCTGTGCAGAGAGGCTGAACTTGTGGGTGAGTGCAGGTTGATCTTGCATCGGAACTTCTGCAGCCGTTGCTGGGGGCTGTTTTCCCTGGGCGATGTACACCTCTTTTTTTGGGAATGCCTTAAAAATCGCTTCTGGCAATCCAAATGCTTTGCTCAAAACTTGCGATTGAGTCTGTGCGATCCAGTCGCTGATGCTGAAAGTTGAAAACTCAGAAAAATAACCGTTATCGAAAGTGAGAATAAACTTGCACTCTTCGTTGCCGATACCTTGAATTGAGTGGCCATGACCGCGTGGGAAATACCAAACATCTCCTGGTCCGAAGTCCTTGATTTCGCTTCGACCGTGTGGATCGATGACAGTGACACGGCAGTGCCCCGAGATTACATAAGCCCACTCGGCGGCATTCGCATGCCAGTGTAGTTCGCGCAACCCGCCCGGTCGCAGCGTCATCGATACGCCGGAGATGCCCTTTGAAACAGGAAAATCCTTTGCGGTCACTTCGTGCGAATAGCCGCCTTCATAAGTAGTCAACGGCTTTTTCTCGAGTTCATATTTAATTTCGGGCATTTGATCAGAGGTTGTCATCTCCGCGATAGAAACAAGTTCGTTGATACGAGCATTGTTGCTAGTCTCTTCTGCCCGTGCTTTGACAACCGCCGAGCCAGCTAGAAGGCTCAACGTCGCCATTCCCAAGATTGCTGTTGCAACTTTTTTGCGCATAATTCTCCACTCTACATCTATCGGTTGCCGATCAAATTTCTTGCTGCAGCGGTCAACTATAGCAAGCAATTTAAGATCGGAAGTTTAATTCGAATGCTCCTGGGATCTAGTTTCCAAGGCGATCGCCGTTCTGGGTTTGCGTTTCTTGGTTTGCGACCTATAGATTTTGCTGTGTCGTGCTTTGAATGTTCCAGAGGTTTCGAAACTCAGATGGTGTTAGCGAAAATCTGCTCGAAAAATTTTTGCGAAAGATATCGTCATTGCTGTAACCGCATTTTCTCGCAATCTGGCCAACCGTGAGATCGGTCTCTGTCAATAGAGATTTTGCTGTTTCAAGCCGTAGTTCTCTTACGTATTTTGCTGGTGTTGAATGGAAAATCTGTTCGAATCTTCGAGCGAAATTTCTTTCGCTCATATTGCAGTGATCTGCGAGTTGGCTAACCGATAAATCTCGTTTCAAATTTTCGAGCACGAATGATTGTAATTCTTCGAATTCCGATAGTTCTTCCCTGCGAGTGTCAATGAGGGCTGAGAACTGTGATTGACCACCGGGACGTTTTATATAAACGACGAGAGCTCGTGCTACCGACAATGCTAATTTTGGTCCAAAATCCTCTTCAACTATCGCAAGTGCAAGATCGATGCCGGAAGTGACACCTGCCGAAGTGTAGATAGGACCATCCTTTACCCACACCCTGTCGCCGCACAGCTGAACATTCGGGAATTTCCTTTGCATGTGGCGAACAAACATCCAGTGCGTGGTGGCATTGCGTCCTTCCAACAAACCTGCGGCTGCTAGCAAATATGATCCGGTGCAAACTGAAACGATTCTTTTACAGTTCGGTGCTACATTGGCTAGCCATGTCACAAGCGTTTTTGGCGGCTTTCCTACAAAGCGCTGACCGCCCGGCACAATAAGTGTATGGAACGGACCGACTGCCTTCTTTGAATTTTGCAAATCAGAAATGGCGATTGTCTCGCTCTCAGCCAGCTTTGCAATAGAGCGTTCGCCTAATAAAACGATCTCGTATCCACTCTTCTTCTCGGCATGAAGATATTGGTTCGCGGCGCTCAATACATCATGCGGGCCAGCGAAGTCTAGGAGTTGCACACCATCGCAGAGAAGAAAAGCGACTCGTTTTTTCATATGGCAGAAAAAAGCGGAAAGTTATCATTTCGGACACACACCGACATTCTATCATTCAGATATTTGCTGGAGAAATCAAATGCCTACACAGATAGAAAAAGAGTCCTTTGCACTTCCAAATACCAAACATGCAGCGGCCGTGAATGAGTTTTTGAGGTCTGAAGCGTCCCCACATTTGTACAACCACAGCGTTCGTTCATTTTTGTTTGCAAGTGAATTCGCCACGGCCAAAAAGTGCACTTACGACAGAGAGGTCTTATTCTTTGGCTGTATGTTGCACGACCTTGGATTGATCGAAAAGTATTACGGAACGACACGATTTGAGGTCGATGGCGCCAACGCTGCTTCGAAGAAATTGCAGGAGTTAGGTGTGGATGAGAAGACCAGGCTTGTGGTTTGGGATGCCGTCGCTCTTCACGCAACAACGCATATTCCGCAGCAGAAGCAACCAGAAATTGCACTGGTGCAACTCGGCGCAGCTGCCGATGTGATGGGGCTCAACGTTCAGGATTTGAATCACGAACGTCTGCGGGCGATATTGTCTTTGTATCCGAGGGAAAACATGAAAGAGCGGATACTGGACGACTTAATCGCTTATTTGAGACAGAATCCCGCTGGTGGTGCTGGCTACTGGATGGACAAAATCGCCGACAAACATGTCAAACATGGAGTTCAATTCGATCTTGAACGCGCGATCAAGGCCGCACCTTTTGAAGAGTGACACTGGTGCTTGACCGACAATCTGTTCGACGCTTAGTTTAAGATGAGCATATTAATCTTCAAATGCTCTTGGTTCGTGTGTGTAGCGACATCGGTTGTTTAGCCGTTTTGATGAGTAGAGCCTATTGCGTGCGACATTAAACCCGCGTAAGTGCTAATGCGCAATGTTGGCGGCTAGACTTTATACTTTTCGCAACCAAGGCGATGAGTTACATACATATGAACTACAAGCAATTTAATGCGTTCTGCAAAGCGCTACCTGCCACCACCTATGTGATGCAGTGGGGCGACTCGCATGTTTGGAAGGTCGGGGGCAAAGTGTTCGTAATCGGTGGTTGGGCTGTCGATCAAGAAAGTTACTCTTTTAAGACGACAGAGATGGACTTTGAGATTCTCAAAGATCAGCCTGGGTTGCGCCCTGCGCCGTATCTTGCGTCACGTGGGTTGAAGTGGATTCAACACTACGGCGAGCCTGGATTGAATGATAGACAGCTGCGCAACTATATAGAGCTGTCTTATCGTCTCGTAGCCAAGGGACTGTCGAAAAAGCTGAGAGCGGAATTGGGGATCGATATTTCGTCTAATGACGCTCGATGAGCTGTCTGAGTGCGCTTCTTACTGCGGCTTTTTCTGCGCTGCCTGCTCTTTTCTGTATTCATCCATTAAGAACTGGACGCGAGCTGCTGGTATCACATACGCTTTGTGGTCGAGATTGCTGTAGTCAGTAATGCCACGAATGGCAGATGTTCCTGTTCTCTGCACTTCTCCGTTGCCTTCTCGCTCAGAACCTGGCACGCTTAAGAGGACTCCGCCCGAGTAGCCATGTGGAATAGTGGCGTCCATCCTGTACATAGTGCGGCCCTGTAGAACATCCGGCGGCTGCTCCTTGAATGGTATTTCGCTTTGTTGAACCATTGAGCCATAGCGGGCTTTCGCCATGCTGATGTTTCCTTCACCGTTTGCGTTTCCCATCTCCACGAAGGGCTCACGTGCGCCCCAGCTAGTGTTTTGACTCAAAGGTAAATAAGCGAAACTTTCGTTAGGCTGATGATCGAGTTGCAGCAGGGCTAAGTCTTGTTTAGCCGATATTTTTACGACATGTGCATTGCGGGTCTCTTCAGTACCATCAGATCTCAACATCTTCACTTGCAGCGTACCGTTTGAACCATCGACAACGTGTTTGTTGGTGACCATTATTCCATCAGGCGCGATCATGGCCGCCGTTCCCGCGAAAGTGCCTGCGGGTGACTCAAAAGAAACTGGCCGAACTGCAGGCAGGGCATGTACGAATACATCCAGCCGACGGCTATCCATAGTAATGCCTTCGGTCGTAATCTTTTCGAGCTGAGGTTTCGGTTTTCCGTCCGTGTCCGGATGCATAATCGGAGTTTTCAACTCCAGAGATTTGCCTTGGCTATCAGTGTGTCCGTAAAAACAAGCATCGAAGGCGTCAGTGCCTATCTGTGCGGCATTTTCCCCTGACTTATAGACGTCCTTGCAGTTCACAGAACCGGGCGCGTTGAGCTGCTGTATAAATGCTCCAATGGCGTCGTGCTGGCTTGGATCAGGTGCAGCGGGTGGTAGCGGCTGCTCAAAAGGCCCGCCAAGACTCTTACTAGCCGGGCGCTTAGTGTCTGCCGCGCCATCTCCTGTTTGTGCCATGCCAATCTCCGGATTCCAAATAAAGAGCTCGGCGCAGCTTCTATCCAAAGGATCGCGCGGGCCGAATGCTCGACTGTATTGTATATACCCGGAAAAATTGGCGATGAAGAGTGCTGGTTAAACCCCGCACCCGTTTTACTTCGGAATGATTCGCAGCAAAACTATCAGCCTTTGTAGAAGCCTCGGACTCTCTTCTTTCAGCCACGTCCTCACCACCGGACTTGCCATCCACTCCTCTTCGCCATGTACAGCCACGTTCAGGCAGGAATTGAGTTTAAGAAGCGCGCCAGCTTTCCCTGCAGGAATTGCGCCTCTGCCGTGCAAGTCTCGGACCAAAGCGCTGACTCCAAGAGGTGGTTTTTCTCCTGGTAACGCGTAGGACTGACAAGCGTGATTGAGGTGAATCTCCATTTCCCTGCGCACGCCCGTGAGTGCAAAACCGGGGCTGGAATCGATGACGTTCATGTATGAAAGATCTTCTACCGGCAACGCATGCACGCCGATCAGATTGCGCGTTCTGAGGTACTTTATGCTGTCCTGAAAATTAGCATAGTGTATCTCCGCCGGCGTTTTCACGGACCCGGCGGATTCCACAAGTCTCAGTTGTGCAGTATCGTTGGACGGTTTTGAGAAGCCTGACTGGGTCAGCTTGTCCGGCATCGTTTCTGCCAGGACCTTACCCACTGTCACTGGGTAAGCAAGAAATATTGACACGCTGATCGTGACTATTTTGTGGATCAATTTCATTTATTAGTGGACCTCCAGCCGTACCATTACTCACTCTTCAACGAATCGGTCCGTACTTTTAGGATGTGCCACGGGCAGTGCCACCATAGATCAGGGTAAACCCTAAGCCTGGGCTACGCCCTTCTTGATGAGCTATTTGAGCCTTGGGCGGCATCGACGCTCGTGAGGTGTTTCTTCTTATCCCGCTAGCATGATCTCTTCAGAGCTAAAAGGTCAGCCCTTTTTGACCTTGGAAATGAAATTTCCCTTACCACAACACGGGTACGGCGTATATTTACCTTGTGTTGTCTTGCTTGCTTAAAAAAGATATTTTCAGTAAAATTAAACAAAGAGAGTAAGATGCATAGTGTCCGCGCATTCGTTACTAGAATACGCCGATCAATTTGCTACCTTGTGAATCATCTCTGCGTTGTGGATTCATAGGGCTGTAGCGAAATGCCTCGGCTCGCTTTATCGCCTCTAGCTGATCTTGTCGAACATAATATGCAAACAAAAATCCAGCCATTAGCGACATCAGCGCACATGGGACTGAAATGGATAACAATCCGGAAGCTATTTTTTGGAGCATGTCTTTTGAATTGAGCAAATGGGGCCGATTTCAAGGGTAGTTGAATAAAATTGAACAGTCAATCGTGAAAGCCGCAAAAAAAAAGACCTGGGAGCCCAATTAAGGGACCCCCAGGCAAGTCGTGCGTTAAGTTAGCTCAGAGGACAAGCGTTCGGATTGGATACTCCGTTCACACCGTAGTCGTTACTGGCGGACGTTGGCAGAGTACCATGCTCCGCGACATACTTCACGAACATTTTGGTGCAAAACAAACCTTGCCAATTATTTATGGTACCGAAATAGGCATCATAAGTGGCCGAAAGACTGTTAAGGTTCACACCATTCGTAAGACCGGCAGAAAAGGCTTCCGCGAACAACTCGGCGTATGGACGAGTTGTCGTAACGAATCCTGGTTTGAAGAAATACCCCCAGGCGGCCTGGAGCACAGCTCCATTGCTGGTTTGTGTGGAGTAGTCTGGGTGCGCAGTGACGTTCGAGCTTCTATTTAAGGTGGGGCCGGCTCCATTGCTCGTCACACCATTTGTAGTCATGCGAACACATTTTTGCCGCTGCAGATGAAGTAAGGCATGTTTCCGTTGTGAACGGTGACGAACGAGTCGGCTCGTCCCGCAAAGACACCCGGGTTCATGTTAGGAGGAGAGCACGGATACACGGCAGCGGCATCGAGTGTGGCCAAGTCGCGACCATACTCTTTACCAAAAATCCCAGTTCCTAGCCCGGAGTTCGAGAGAACTTTTTGCCCCGAGACAAGACTCCGGTAGAGATAATCCGCCCAGTGCCCGAATTCATGAACTGTGAGCGGAGTAAGGTTGTTCTGGCCGTTAGTACCATCGCCCTGGTTGTATCCGGTTCCTGGAACCTTAAAGACGATGGTGTAGTCCGCCTGATATGTGGTGGCATCGATTGCAGTAACTGCTCCGGCGGAAGCGTACTGATCGCTCGGTATAGCTTTGGCGTTGGTCTTGGTTTTGATCCAAGCTTGATATTCAGCCGGCGAATAGAAGAGGTAAACGGCGCCGTAAACGCCCTTACCCTCGCCGTCGTAGTCCCCGTTGGTATATAGATTCGTCATGTAGGTCTTTAGAACATTTCCGACCGAGTTGGTGAACGAGGTCGGCAACGCATTGAAGGCCGCAGCTACTGCACTGGTGTCGCCCGAATCGATTGCAGGCGACTGGTTGCCGTTGCACACTTGAAAGCGGGTGCCAAGATTAGTACCGCCAACGGTCGTACAGGTGACGATCTCGGGCGTTTGCGCTTGCGCGTGTTCAGCCACTCCTAGCGAAAATCCGAGCATCATTGCGGTAGCTATGATTAGTCGTTTCATTGGTCATTCTCCAAAGATTTGAGGATTTGTTCTTATCCCCTCACCATATAAGGGGTGCACTGTTTGCTTCTTGTGAGGCTTGCTGGTTGGCTTTTACGGGCGACTCTCTTGAGTGGATTGATGAAATAAGAACACCGAACACTAACAATCGACATGGCGGCAAATCTATGAAGATGGGCACATTAAGCCAAGTTCTAATAAATTGCATTTGCGCCGAAAAATAAAACAAAACTTGCACAGCAATGCAAACCCTGAATCTGGGCAGCTATTAGTCACTTCATATTTCTATTTATTGGCGCTAATCACTTGGTTTAGGGATTCGAAAAGTGGCTACTTGACTTGTTGTTAGTTGAAATTGTAATGTTGCAAATTCGTGACCATGCTTGCCAAGCTGGCAGTCCAGTGCTATCTGGCATGGCTAACACAGCTAACACCGGTAGCCTGCGGCTCCAAATAATCATGGAAATCGATCAGAACAATACCGACGACAGCGCTATCGGGCCGGCCACTATCTTGAGCGAGCAAAAGAGCCAGCCTGTAAAGCCCATTGGCTACGCTCGGTTTCCTGCTGGAGCATCGTTCATTCGTCTTGCCTTTAGCTGTCGAAGTTTCCTGATAATAAATTTCAACAATCTGCGTTTAGCGGGGGCGGCCCAGAGTTGAATCGCTATCTTGACCATCGCATTCCTCTCGGTTATAGTTAACCTATTGGTTAATTAACTAATTGGTATATTAAGGTGCAAGACAGTCTAAGTTTGACTTTTCAAGCATTGGCTGACCCGACGAGAAGGGCAATGTTGGCGCAGTTGTCGAAAGGCGATTGCACCGTTTCCGACCTCGCTAAGCCCTTTCTCAAGGACATGAGCCTGCCAGCAGTCACCAAGCACCTGAAGGTTCTAGAAAGAGCCGGACTGATCAGCAAGAGCAAGGATGCGCAATATCGTCCTTGCAAGCTGAAGCAAGACGGTTTGAAGGAAGCAGTCGCTTGGATGGATGAAGCGAAAACGTTCTGGGACGAGAGCTTTGATCGCCTCGATGATTATCTAAAAACGATCACGAAAAACGCCACCAAAAAAGGAAAGAATGATGCCAGTAATGAATAAATCCAACGAGATAAAACTAGTGCGTGTCTATGATGCGCCGGTGAAGGCGGTATGGGAAGCATGGACTGATGAAGACCAAGTCTCGCAGTGGTGGGGACCGCGTGGATTCTCGATAACGACGCACAGCAAAGAGATTCGCACGGGTGGGCATTGGCGGCTCACTATGCACGGACCGGACGGTGTTGATTACGCGAATGTCACCAACTACCTTGAAGTGGTGCCGTACAAGAAGCTCTACTATGACCATGGCGGTGCCGATGAGACTAAGCCACTTTTCCGCGTTACCGTAAATTTTTCCGAAAACGCTGGAAACCCAAATCAAACAATTATGGACATGTCGATGGTGTGTCCCACTCCTGAAGCGGCTGAACAAACTCGGAAGTTCATCAAGATGGCCGGTGGTGAATCAACCTGGGATAGGCTGGCGGAATTTTTAGAGAAGCGAGCCACAGGAACAGAGACATTCGTCATCAATCGTAGTTTTGATGCGCCGATCGACTTGATGTTCGAAATGTGGACTGACCCGGAGCACTTTGCGAAGTGGCTTGGACCAACGGGTAGCACAATGGAGTTCATTAGACCCGATATCAAACCCGGTGGCACATCGTTCTATTCGATGTCTATGGCAAATGGTGTGAAAATGTATGGACGCTGCGAATATCTCGAGATCCGCAAGCCGGATCGCATCGTCTATATTCAGAATTTCTGCGATGAGAACGAGAAGCTCACGCGCCATCCGATGATGTCCACGTGGCCCGCGAAGATGCTGACCACTGTTCAACTCGCAGAAGAAGGAAAAAAGCGCACGCGCGTTACCGTGACATGGAAGTGCTACGGTGAGACCCCGATGGAGGAAATGCAAACTTTCATCAATGCGAAACCAGGTGTTACGCAGGGGTGGACTGGCTCTTTCGACAAACTCGAAGCCCATCTGGAAAACAACTAAACGCACTGATCTCAACAATGAAAGCCTGCCGAGTATTCGGCGGGCTTTCTATTTAACAAGTTCGAAACGTCTTTTTTGCCTGTAAGGACTATCTTACTTCGGAAAAGGAGTCGCTTATGGACACTTGTATCCGCCAGGCACAATCTGAAAGTCAAAAATCGAATAGCTTACCTGAGAGTTGTAACCTTGTGGCTTTAAGTTCGGATGCGAAGCATTCAGACGCAAAGCAGAAATCGAAGCCGCCCCTTCTGCACGACCTGTGGTTCAATGCTGGACTGCTCAGTTACCATCCCACAGACCGCAATCATCAATTCAATGATTTCAACTACGGCGCTGGAGTTGAATTTGAAAAGAGCAAGACGTGGGCCATCGCTGCTGGTGAATATAAGAACAGCGTTCGTCACAACAGCTACTACGGCATGGTGGAGTTCAAGCCGCTGCATGTGGGCCCATTTTCTGGTGGCATCGCCGGTGGTACCCTGAATGGCTATCCGGATATGAACAAGGGCAACTTCTTTCCCGCGGCGATGCCGATAGCATCCATCGAAGAAAAGCACGTCGGCGCTAACTTCATTTATATTCCGAACGTGGTCAAAGGTGTTGTGCCGGCGCTATCGATGCAATTGAAGTTTCGGTTTTAGAAAATTTTGCCTAGCGGGAAATAGTCGATTAATGCATCGAAAAAACTTTTTCAATTAAGCAAACCGCCTTCTGTGACTTATCGACTACAGCGATTTGACGACCGCCATAATCTCGTCAATAGGATGGTTCGCATCAATGCCAATCATTCTGAAATTGTCGTTGAAAGCTAATCCAACAAACAGAGACATGAAAATATCTGTCACTTTTTCTGGGTCGAGGTTTGTGTGTTCAGCGGCGATGTTTTTCAAAAACCCATCTCTGATCTGAGCTACTCGCTCCTCTAGATGTCTCTGAATTTTGGAGGAAAGAGTACTGTACTCTCTCATTGAGTAGATGACAAAACAACCTGTCTCACCATTTTCTGGTTCCACCCTGATCCTCAATAGTCGTTCGATATTATGCCAACCAAGCGGGCGAAGGTTGAGAATGCCGGCACCATATGTGGTCTTGGAGTAGTGATCGAGGCTGCATAGAAATAAATCTTCCTTGTTTTGGAACTCCGCATAAAGGCTCGATTTTTTCAATGACGTTGCCCGTTCGAGATCGTGAATACTTGTATCGGCAAACCCTTTGCGCCAGAACACCTTGATCGCGGCTTCAAGCACATCATCTCTTTTGAATGTTTTGAGCTTTGCCATAGAAGGCGATCCTAATCAAAGTTTTTTGAGTACGTTCATAAAGTCTTTTGCGGTAGCGCCAGGTTCGTCGTTACGTTTGCGGATATTTTGCATTATAGCAATGCCCGAAAACAGCAACATAATCATATCGGCAATTTTGCTGGCATCGCCTTTTGGTTTTTCTGCCACCACATTTTCAAGAATTCTGGCTCTCACTTCGGCGTGATAGTCAGCAAGAATCTTTTGAGCTTGTTTGCTCAGGAGTGGTATCTCACGAATAGCGTATACCATGAGGCATCCACGCAGATCGCGCGTGTAGTATTCGGCATGATTCAAATACCGCTCGATATTTCTCCAACCGAGAGGTCTATCTGACAACCAATCGGTGCGCCCGCGTTCCGTAAGATAGTGGGACAGAGTCGCCAGATATAGATCTTCTTTGCTAGCAAATTCAGAGTAGAGACCCGATTTGTTGACGCCTGTCGCGATCTCGAGGTCGTGAACACTCGTTTCAGCAAACCCCTTTTTCCAAAAGAGGGGCACTGCTTTTTCCAACACTTCTTCGCGAGTGAAATTTTTGCTTCTTGTCATGAGAGCAGTGTACCTTATCGAACCGTTTGTTACAAATAATGTTTTGACCGCTTGTAATTGAACCGACTGTTACAGATAATGGTCCCAAATTCTTTCCGAACCGATCGTTACGCCAGAATTGCAATAAATATGGCTTTATTAGGCTTCTGCGGACTGCAATTTTATGCGGCAAACCTCCCTAAGGTGTAATTAAATGCACAGCAAATTGAACCGAGTGGTACGAATTGGCTCATTTGGTAGGCTTGCGAAAGTCATCGATAAGCTCACGCCGAAGGACGCTTTATCTCTGCTGTTTTCGGCAATATTATGTGTGGCGCTTTCTGGTTGTGCTCATGAAAAGGCAGAGGAAGACCCACGTCTGGAACCACCTTTGGTCCCGGTCATGAAGGTGATGCATGGACGAGGTGCGGCTGTTTCATACACCGGGGTCGTGAAGGCTCGTGTTGAGAGTTCGCTTGGATTTCGCGTTCCCGGCAAAATAACCGAAAGATTGGTTGACACCGGACAAGTCGTGAAACGAGGTCAAATCCTTTATAAGATGGATCGAACTGACTTCGTGCACACGATGGATGCGAGAAAGGATGCGGTGCTATCTCAACAGGGCTCTGTAGAGTCTAAAGAGCATGCGGTCGAAGCGGCTAGAGCGCGTCTATTACAAGCCGAAGCTGATGAAAAGCGTTATAGAAAGGCGCTGGCAGTCGGTGTCGTGACAGACATATCGTACGACCAATACAAAACTGCTGCAGACAGCGCTCGAGCGAATTACACTGCCGCTGAAGCTGAAGTCCGTTCCGCAAAGCAACTGGCCTCTTCACTGCAAGCGCAAGCGAATGTCGCAGCTAACGAAAGCAGCTATTCGACACTGATTTCAGATGTTGATGGAGTTGTTACCGAGGTGCTGGCGGAACCGGGCTATGTCGTCTCTGCCGGGCAAACAGTCATTAAAGTCGCACGCAGTGGTCCACGAGAAGCTTCGATAGAGTTGCCGGAAACGGTTCGCCCCAAAATTGGAAGTTATGCGACCGCCACTCTCTACAACTCTTCGATTCAGCCGTGTAGAGCTAGGTTACGTGAATTGTCCCAGTCGGCTGATCATCGTACTCGAACTTTTGAGGCTCGGTATGTTTTAGATGGCGAAGCTGCGAATTCACCGCTTGGTGCGACCGTCGCGGTGGTTCCGGAGGAAAACCGTTCGCGTGATGAGATACGAATTCCTTTGACGGCGCTTGTAGATAAAGGTGATGGTCCAGGTGTTTGGATTGTAGACCCTAATTCATCGAGCGTTCGTCTGCAACCGGTTCAGATTTCAGTGCTAGGCGAGGACGATGCGTTGCTGAGTGCCGGGCCAAAGGGTGATGATTTGCTCGTTGTTCAAGGTGCGCATCTATTGCACCCTGGCGAAAGAATTCGCACCAAAATCACTAACGGCGAGTTTCGCCCAGTGGCTTTAGTTACCCCTCCGCACGAGTCTAAATAAAATGGCATCATTCAACTTGTCCGCGCTTGCTGTGCGCGAAAAAGCGATCACGCTTTTTCTGATTCTCGGACTCTTCGGAGCCGGAATCTTTTCGTTCATCAACTTGGGCCGCGGTGAAGATCCTTTGTTCACGATCAAGGTTCTCACAGTCGCGGTAGTTTGGCCAGGTGCTAAAGCCCAGGAGATGCAAGATTTAGTCGCTGAGCCTCTAGAGAAGAGGTTGCAAGAATTGCAATATTACGACCGGGTAGAAACGTTCACAACTCCAGGTCAAGCATTTTTGATGTTGACGCTTAAAGACAGCATTCCTAAAGATCAAGTCGAACCTCAGTTTTATCAGGCGCGCAAAAAGCTCGGTGATGAAGCGCACAAATTGCCGCAAGGCGTAATCGGTCCTTTCATCAACGATGAATATGCCGATGTTTCGTTTGCTCTCTATTCTGTTAAAAGCAAAGGCATGCCGCTGCGTAAACTCGTTCGGCAGGCGGAAATTATTCGACAAAGATTACTGCATGTACCGGGCGTCAAAAAAATAAATATTGAGGGAGAACGTCCTGAGCGCATCTTTGTTGAATTCTCATATGCACGGTTGGCTAATCTTGGCGTTTCCGCGCGCGATATCTTCAGTGCTTTGGAAAAGCAGAACGTCGTAACTCCGGCAGGGTCGGTGGAGACTTTCGGCAATCAAATTCTTGTTCGCTTGGATGGTGCGTTTGATGATCTCGAGAAAATCAGGAGAACGCCGGTTGTTTCGAACAACAAGACTTTTTCTTTGGAAAAAATTGCTGAAGTTAAGCGGGGCTATGAGGATCCGCCAAAATACTACATCAGGCATAATGGCGAAGAAGCTCTTCTGTTGAATGTATTTATGCAAGATGCCTTCAACGGCCTCGAGCTTGGCGAGTCGCTCGAAAAGATGCACAAGGAAATAGCGGCGGAGCTTCCTTTTGGTGTCTCGCTGGAACGCGTCACCGACCAAGCTGTGAATATAAGAGAAGCAGTCGGCGAATTTATGCTGAAATTCGCGGTCGCGCTTAGTGTTGTAATGTTCGTCAGTCTCCTCAGTATGGGATGGCGCGTGGGCATCGTGGTCGCTGCAGCGATTCCACTTACGCTCTCTTCCGTTTTTCTCATCATGTTGTCGTCAGGCAGATTTTTTGACCGCATCACACTTGGTGCACTGATCTTAGGGCTTGGTTTACTTGTGGATGACGCGATCATTGCGATCGAAATTATGGTCGTTAAAATGGAGGAAGGTTGGGACAGGATTCGTGCTGCTAGCTATGCATGGAGTCACACGGCGGCGCCGATGCTATCGGGCACTCTTGTGACGATTATCTCGCTTATGCCGGTCGCGTTTGGTCACTCGGCTGCTAACGAATATGCGGGCAATATTTTTTGGATTGTCGCGTTTTCGCTTTTAGCTTCGTGGATAGTTGCAGTTGTCTTCACCCCATATCTCGGCGTAAGTCTGCTTCCGAACATCAAGGCTCCAGAGGGTGGACCTGAATCTATATATACAACTCCTGGCTACAATGCATTTCGCGCCATGGTTAAGTTGTGCATCAAGGGCAAGTATGTGGTGGCCTGCATCGTTGTCGGTTGTTTTGCGGCAGCCATCGTCGGGATGGGAGTCGTGAAAAAACAGTTTTTTCCGATTTCGGATAGACCGGAAGTGCTTGTTGAAGTCATTGCACCTCAAGGAGCGAGCATAAAGCTGACAGACCGCGCGGTTGCAAAAATCGAAAATTGGTTGAAAACCCGTAAGGAAGCTGAAGTAGTTACCAGCTACTTGGGTGGTGGCGCCGCACGCTTTTTCATATCTTACAACCCAGAGTTGCCCAATCCAAACTTCGCAAAAATCGTAATTTTGACCAAAAATGCAGAAGCGCGCGATCGCTTGAAGCATGCTCTTAGAGCGGCTGTTGCAAATGGATTGGCTCCAGAGGCTCGTGTGCGAGTTTTGCAACTCGTTTTCGGACCGTTTACACCGTGGCCGGTGACTTTCCGTATCATGGGCCCCGATCTGCACACTTTACGCTTGCTGGCGAACCAAGCGGAGGATATCGTCCGCAAGAATCCACACGTAAGGATGGTTAATCAGGATTGGGGCGATCCGTCAAGAACAATCCACTTTGTTTTAGACCAGGATCGTCTAAATCTAATCGGTCTGACGACTAACGAGGCTTCTGAACAGCTGCAATTTTTACTCACCGGATATAGTGTCACCCAGGTTCGAGAGGATATTAGAACTGTCGATATCGTTGCCCGCGCCTTGCCTAAAGATCGTCTGGATCCGGCAAGGATCAACAGTCTTAACCTGACAAGCAAGAGTGGTGCCTTAGTGCCACTTACGCAGGTGGGCCGCATCGAGATTAGACCAGAAAACTACATTCTAAAACGACGCGATCGTACTCCCGTGATCAGCATTAACTGCGATGTCGCTGAAGATTCTCAACCGCCGGACGTATCTGCCGAGGTCAGGAAGTCTCTCGAGGCATTCGTCCGGAATCTTCCCGCCGGTTATCGGCTTGAGGTTGGTGGTGACACCGAAGAAGCTGCCAAAGCGAACGTTGCTGTCGCATCTGTGTTTCCCCTCATGATTCTGTTGATGTTTACTGTCGTGATTTTTCAAGTACGCCGCTTCTCTGCGATGTTCATGGTCATGCTCACTGGTCCACTAGGTTTATGTGGCGTAGTGCCGATTTTGATTCTCTTCAATCAGCCGTTTGGATTCAACGCGATCATTGGAACATCGGCATTAGCAGGAATCTTGATGCGCAATACGCTCATTTTGATAGACCAAATCCACATAAACGAAGAACACGGACTGGACCAGTTTCATGCGGTCGTAGAGGCGACTGTTCAACGTTCTAGACCTGTCATTTTGACAGCTCTGGCGGCGGTGCTTGCTTTCATTCCCTTAACCCAATCTGTTTTTTGGGGCTCGATGGCTTTTACGCTGATTGGTGGTACTGCCATTGGTACTGCGCTAACACTACTCTTCTTGCCTGCTCTATTTGCAATTTGGTTCAAAGTAAAAGAAACAAATGTCCCTGCGCAGTCTCCCCCTGCTAAGCCTGTCATTGCAAGCTTGGTCGCTTTGCTTATTCTGTCTTGCAACTCTGCACAAGCCGTGGCATCCATGGACGATAAGGGCGACAGCTCTCGCATCGATGATGCATTGCAAGCAACTGGCTCACCTGTTTTGCAACCACGGCAGCCAGTAGAAGGTATAGAGCCAGGCAGAGGTATGCCGGAACTTCCTGAACGCTCAAAATCGATAACCAGCAAACTCGATGCAACTCTTGCCGGCAGCGACGAGCTGCTGCATGCACGCGAATTGCCGACTCGAACTCCAGCTTTGAAAGCCCTGATATCGATCAGACACGACCTCAGTCCACTTACTTTAGAGTCTAAATCGGTGCAGCCTGTAGATTTGAAAGAAACCCTGGAGCTTGCCCTGGAGCGCAATCTGGATTTGGCTATCACGAGAAACCTTGCTGAACGTGACTGTTTTCTCCATAAGGCATCTCGCGGATATTTCCTTCCTGACTTTCAAACAAACTTTACTCAATCGTGGCTGTATGGACAACTTGGATTGCCCTACACGAAGAACCAACTGTTTGGTTCGAACACCGCGGGTGGTAATTCAGCGTTGTACACGCTCGCGTTTCCCTATTCTCTAGATATTACTGGCGTGCGCTATTGGCTGTACCGCGGCGGCCGTATTGTTTATGGTGCCAAGCAAGCTAAGCATGAAATGCAAGCCTCTCGCGCTCGCAATTTTGCAAATTATTCAGATGTTTTGAAAGATACTTCGACTCTTTATTATAAATTACTCCTGGCTGAGGCCATTCTGCAAATTCGTATCCGGGCAGTAGAAACGTCTGAAGAACAAACGCGCTTCAACAGCGAAAAGCTACAGCAGGGACTGGCCACTAATCTGGAGTATTTGCAAGCAAGAACTCAATTGTCTGAAGACCGACAGGCATTGATTGAGCAGCAGGTTAATCGAAGGCTAGCCGCGCTCGATTTGACCGCATATATGAATTACGACCAGAGCGCAGACATAAGAACTGCCAAAGCCTTCGTGAGCAGTGCGCGGCTGGTTAGTGAAAGGGCTTCCATTGACGATCTGATCAAGATGGCGATCGAGAATAGACCAGAGTTGAAGCAATATGGTGAGTTGTTGCAAGCATCTAAAGCCGCAATAAAAGTGGCAAGCGCAGCGCTTAAGCCCACAGTTTCTACTGGTGCCTATGTGGTGCCTACCGGGCGTACTGGAAGTAATATTGAGTCGTTATTTGTTGCCAGCATCAATGTGAATTGGTCGCTTGATGGTCTGGGTAGCGTCGACTACAACCGTATTCGGGCCGCAAAAATAAATGCGAAGAATGCCGACTTGGAGGTCGATAAACAGGTGATAGCCGTGACGAAAGAAGTGCGTGCGAGCTATTTGAAAAGCGCTTCCTCAGCTCAAGTCGTGAAAGAAACACTTGCCCAGGTCGATTCGTCGGTAGAAGAATTAAGGTCGGCACGCACGAGATATGAGCTGGGATTAGGCACTCATCTCGATGTCCTGACTGCCCAGCGTGATCTGACCCAAGCACAGATCAATCTCGCTACCGCGACTATTAACTACAACATCTCGCAGGTCGATTTGGTGCGCTCGCTAGGACTTTGTTCTGTGAAGAATTTGACTGAAGCGAAGAGCCTTGAGGTTAACTAACAGTTCGGCTAAAAAAGTCGGCACGAAAAATTGTTTCCGTGCCGACCTGCTTGATGACATGTCTAGGAGACGCTCTAAACCGTTAGCTGTTCGCTGTCTTTAATTCATTCAAGAACTGTTGCCACCCAGTAATCGGAACAGATTGCTCGTCAATCTGACGATCGCGAGTCCGTTCATTCCGTACCCTCATAAGATCGGCCTCTAAAGACGACTTCAACAGGCGTTGTGTATCCGCGTGAAGAGCATCGAGTGCCTGCGTATATCGAGTAGAATCGCCGGCATTCGTAACTGCCGCCAGATCGCTGCGCAGCTGTTGTATGTCATCGGAGTGATTTGTTCCAACTAATGCTGTTAAGTTGTCGATTGACCGACTAATCGAACTAGCCGCGCGGCCCTTATGTTCATAGTTTCTCATGTAGTCATTGTTTGGTTCGGCCGAGAAATTGATTTGGCTTAGCTCATCATTACCTGCACCTTCGGTGTTTGATGTGTCGAGCAGGCGCAAATCAGGCAGGAACGCAGTCATGCCTCCCTGGTTACCGTAGCCATCTTTTACAGAGTTATGGTGTTCGGGAATGAGTTGGTGCTCTGCAGAAAGAATACCTTCGGCGGCCTGAAGAACTTCCGGATTGGTCAATTTTCCTTCCTGAGCAGCTTTCATGATGTTGTTTGCGAAAGATTCAAGATCGCGTGTCTCTCTTGGATTACCAGCGAGCTCCATTCCGTCCCTCGGCAATAGTGGTGATGATTGGATTGCATCATTTACCGTTCGTTTCTGAGCGGGATCATTTAAAGATTTCGTGAGCGTCTGACCGAGTGTATTTAAACGATCGTTGAATTCTGGCAGATGAGAAAGGTCAAAGTGCGCCAGTGTTACTGTACCTGACGCAATTTCATGAGTAACACTATTTAAACCATCATTGGCTCCGGCATCAGCCTGAGAGATCATCGACTTTGCCAGATCGCTCGCGGACCAGTTTGGATTTTGGATCAAATTGTGCAACGTCAGTTGAAGATTTTGTGCATCGTAGGCAGAATGTTTTTCGCTTGTTTCGACTTCGCTCGATGCCACCATATGTTCGGCTATAGGAGCCATCGCTTCTGCTACGTTGAGGTTAGCCATCGAACAGGCATCAAAGTCCAAAAGATCGAGCTTGGCATGATTGCTGTCCGCCAGACCATCAGTAACAGCGTGAGTAAACTCGGGCAGCGTAGCTTTCCCGGCGTCGCTTTCTAGTCCATCGGCGGCTCCACCATGCGACTGCATGACTAGACCGATATGCTCAGATGGAGCAACTTGATTGGCGGTTCGAAGTAAATCTTCTACATCATTTGCCATGCCCCGAGAAGCTGCAGAATCGCTAATACTAGTCACGGTGCCATTTTGAATGAGAAAACGTTCAACATTTGGTGGTTGTATCGGACCTTTCTTGATTGTATTTGCCTCAGACTCTTTCGCTTTTAAGTGAGGCTGATTGGCTGGTGGCGGCTCTGTTACCTGCACGACAAAAGATACGGAACTATTGCGTGTCTCCGATACCAAAGCTTGTATTCGCTTTGATTGATTGAGTGCACCGCCTCCGTCGGCACCGTCTTGCGTTGTGGTTAGATCAAGCGCCAAAGTCCATTGACTCTTTTGTGGTGGTGAACTGTGCGGGTTAGCCTCTGTCGTAGTGTTGCTCGATCGAGCCGGTGCTTGCCCTATTGAGTCGGCTCGCAGTGCTTCTGTGGCTCCTGTTTCGATTGGAACGGCGGATGGCGAGGCAGGACGGTCCATAGTAAGTCAAACTCCTGACTGACGTCGACTGCAGACAGGAGAATCTATACGGGTACAGGGATTTTCTAGACAAGTCGATGTTTGCCCATTTTCCTTCTCTTCGCTGGGGTCCGCAGGCACAGTGCCATAAGTGACGCCGTGTTCTAGGTAGAACTTGAGCCCCAAGTGTCGGCAAACAAAAATTGCTCCTAGCTATTTAGGAATTACGTGTGCTATATCTTACGATATAACGAGAGATTGAAGAGGGGTTCAACATATGTTCCATTTTGAGCAATGGTCGAGACCTTTTATGATGGGTCCAAGGCGCGGCGGGCGAGGATTCGGTGGACCTGGCGGCTTTGGCGGCGGCTTTTTTGGCGGTTTCGGCGGGCCGGGTGGCCCTAATCTATGGGCGGGGCGCAAGATGATGGCTGCTGATTTGCAGCTTGTGATTTTGGCACTCCTTGAAGAGAAGCCGCGGCACGGCTATGAGCTGATTAAAGAGCTGGAGGAGCGTTCTGGTGGCTTTTACAATCCCAGCCCTGGTGTCATTTATCCAGCTCTGACTTATCTAGAAGAGCTCAACTATGCCAGCGTCGAAACGAGCGGTACCAAAAAGCTCTACAGCATGACTGAAGAAGGGAAAAAGCATCTGGACGAGAATCGCAAGTCAGTTGAACATATGATGGGCGAGCTCGAGCACGTAGCCGCGAAGATGCAGCGAATGCAGCGCTTTTTCACTGACGAAGCTGGTGATGATGTCTCGCATCTGCGTCATTCGGAAGAATTTGTCGATGCTCGCATGGCGTTGAAGTCTGCACTGCGACAGAAGCATCACTGTTCCCCGAAAGAAGCAAAACGCATTGCTGAAATTCTGCGGCGGGCCGCATCTGAAATTCTCGAAGGCAGCTAAGCTAACTTATCCTATCGGCTGATTCGATGAGTTTTTGCGTTGTGTTTTGCTGGCTACGCTATTGCAGCGCCGCTTTGATGGCTGGAGCCAAGAACATGTTTAGCACAATATGTTAACCGCCGGTGATATCTTTGGCACAGCGAAAGCCAACATGGCAAGATCCACTGCTTGGCTCACCTTTTCCGCGAGCTCCGACCATGTAACGAGCGCAATACTGATCGGAGCACAGAAATGATCCTCCTCGCTGCACTCGCTTGGGGACAGATGGTTCGCTTGGATCGAAGCTATCCTTTGGCCCGCGGGGGTCATCAGCAATCTGAGTACCATTGAAAGTTCGGTAATAGTCTGCTCGATACCAGTCTTGACACCACTCCCAAACATTGCCGCTCATGTCATAGAGCCCATAGCCGTTTGGTGGGAAGAATGCCACCGGAGACGTAGATCTGAAACCATCTTCAGCCGTGTTCTTGTAAGGAAAGGTTCCCTGCCAGATATTGGCCTGCCATTTATCTTTTGGTTTGAATTCATCACCCCAGGCATAGGCTTTGCGATCGAGTCCACCGCGGGCGGCATATTCAAACTCCGCTTCTGTGGGCAATCGTTTGCCTGCCCATTTAGCATACGCAGCGGCGTCTTCCCAAGCAACCTGTACTACAGGATAGTTGCCTTTGCCCTTCAGATCGGAACCAGGCCCGTCAGGATGCTTCCAATCTGCGCCGGCAACATAACGCCACCAATTGTAGTGGCTGCGCTTCGAAACAGGAGCGGTCGGGGATGTAAACACTAATGCTCCGGCAACTAGATTTTCTGGCGGAGCGCCGGGAAAATCTTTGGCATCTGGCTTCTTTTCTGCCACTGTTACGTATCCGGTTGCTTTCACGAATTGAGAGAACTCATCGTTGGTCACTGGGGTCTTGTCCATCCAGAACGAATTTAATTTCACCCGGTGCGCAGGGTCAGCATCAGGAAAGAGATGATTTTGACAGCCCATCCAAAACGTTCCGCCATTGACTCTTACCATGCCGGAGGCACTCTTGTTGGAACTGTTATGGTCGATGTGCTTGGCCGATTTTCCACTCGCGCTAGTTTGTTCGTTGCTGGCATCAGTATCATGTCTGGTTCCGACTTCAGCCGAATTAGTTGCTTCCGCAGTTGACGGAGATGCTACCGTATACAGTACCAAGCTAAAAACTAAAAAAGTTAGCAGCAGAGAAAATGCTTTGTAGGTTCTGATGCAAACAATAATTGGCCGCAGCATTTTTAGAGTTTCTCTAGCAGTATGTGCGGTATCATACTCTGCCGTATTCATGTTTGGGAGAACCGAATTGTGATTCTTTCTAAGAAGTTATTATGCAGCTCTTTGGCTTTGCTGGCGATGTTGTCATCATTGACAATTAGCGCTGGTTTTGCTGATGACGCGCAAAAGCCAAACATCGTTGTGATTATGGGCGATGACATTGGCTGGTTCAATATTGGAGCGTATCACCAGGGCATTATGGCCGGTCGGACACCAAATTTAGACAAGATGGCAAGTGAGGGAATGCGCTTCACCGACTACTATGCTGAAGCGAGTTGTACCGCCGGACGTGCGAATTTCATCACTGGTGAATTGCCGATTCGCACTGGCTTAACTACGGTAGGACAAGCGGGAGCAACCGTAGGTATTCCAGACCAAGCGGTGACCATTGCGACTGCTCTTAAGGCGCAAGGTTATGCGACGGGGCAGTTTGGCAAGAATCACCTTGGCGACCTGAATAGATACTTGCCGACAGTGCATGGTTTCGACGAATTCTTCGGCTACTTGTATCACTTGGACGCCATGGAAGACCCCGCGCACCACAATTACCCGGCGGCGTTGAAGGCAACCATCGGTCCGCGTAACATGCTACACACTTGGGCCACAGATACAGACGATCCGACAGAACAACCTCGCTGGGGTCGCATAGGCAAACAAAAAATAGAAGATGTCGGTGAGCTCTATCCCAAGCGCATGGAAACGGTCGATTCAGAAATTCTCGATCAAACGCTTGGCTACATGGACAAAGCGCATAAGAGTGGCAAACCATTCTTCATCTGGATGAACCCCACGCGGATGCACGTGATCACGCATCTCTCCGAAAAATACGAATCGATGCGCACTCCTGAGAACGGTTGGTCGGAGGAAGAAGCCGGAATGGCGCAACTAGACGATGTTGTCGGTTCCGTCCTCCAGCATATTAAAGACCTCGGCTTGGATAACAATACGATTGTAGTTTTCACAACTGACAACGGCGCTGAAAACTTTACGTGGCCTGATGGCGGCCAGACACCGTTCGCTGGCGGCAAAGGCACTGTTCTCGAAGGCGGCTTCCGAGTTCCGTGTATTGCTCGTTGGCCAGGGCACATTCCGGCAGGCAAAGTCGAAAATGGCATAATTTCAGGGCTCGATTGGTTCCCGACTCTGTGTGCCGCGGCTGGTAATCCTGACATCATTGACCAGTTGAAGGCCGGAAAGCAGCTCGGTGACCGCAATTATAAAGTTCATCTCGATGGCTACAATCAGCTGCCATTCCTGACGGGCGCTGCTCCTTCGGCTAGACATGAGATCTTCTATTTTGCAGAAAGCACGATGGGGGCAGTTCGCATAGGCGACTACAAATATCGTTTCATCGATCAACCAGGTGGTTGGCTTGGTGCGACGGAAAAGGTAGACTGGCCAATCCTCACCAATATTCGTCTCGATCCATTTGAGCGCACCGGTGCGACCGGCTCTATGATGTATGGTAATTGGTATGCCGTGCAGTTCTGGCGCTTCATCTTTGCCCAACAAGTGGTAGGAAAAGCCGCTCAATCGTTCATTGAATTCCCTCCCATGCAAAAGGGGGCTTCCTTTAACATGGAAGCGATCAAGCAGATGATCGAGAAAAAGATTGCCGGGCGGCAAGGCGACTAGTCTGTCGCAGTCGGATAGTTGGTCTTCAAAGCCAGTGGTCGAAACCAGACCGCTGGCTTTTCGTTTGCGGCTAGGCTGGCGATGGCAAAATACCTAGAAGAGAACAGAAACGGGCATAACGTTCGAGGCACAACTCGAGACACAAATAGTGACGTTCTCCTCAGAGTATCAACCCGATGAGGTCATAGGCGACCGTTATCGAGTCCTTTCCAGATTGGGTCGCGGCGGAATGGGCCTTGTATACAGGGTCGAACAGATCTTCATCAAGAAGCAGTTCGCATTGAAAACGATCGATTCTCGGGTGTTGTCCGAAACCGCGGTGCGACGATTTCAGCAGGAAGCGAAAGCATCATTTGCTCTTCAGCACCCAAACATAGTTACTGTTAACGACTTCGGCGTATTGGATGGTCAGAACCCCTTTCTCGTAATGGAGCTGATTAATGGAGAGACGCTTGCGGATAGACTCGAAACGAGTGGACCCTTGGCGGTAGAGGTTGCACTGCCGATTTTCATTCAGATCTGTTTTGCCCTGGCTTATGCTCACGAACTCGGAATCGTGCATCGTGACATCAAACCGAGCAACATAATGCTGGTTAAAGGAATTAAGCCAGGCACCGAGGGCAGTATTAAAATTCTCGATTTTGGACTGGCTAAATTTACCTTGCACGAGGAAGGAGAGATTCAGGCTCTAACTCGTACAGGCGAGATTTTTGGTAGCCCTGTGTATATGAGTCCCGAGCAATGCGGCGGTCTGCGGGTCGATCATAGGACTGATATCTATTCCTTAGGATGTGTCATCTTTGAAGCACTCACCGGAAAACCACCTTTGGTCGGTGATTCCGCTTTGAGCACGATGATCATGCATCAAAGCGAAAAGCCGGCGACCCTCAAAGAAGCCTCAGGCGGCGGGAGATTTCCCCAGGCTCTTGAGGATATTGTGGCTTGCATGTTGTCTAAGTCTCCAGAAAAAAGATATTCGAATTTAGGTCAATTGGTTCAAGATCTTGCTGCCATTAAATCTGGTGCGCTTCCAACGTCGAGCACCCTGAAAGGTGTTAGGGGTGAGGCGCAGGCGAAGTCTGGTTCCATAAGCATGCGCCGCTTGAGCCTGACTTTGCTGATGGTTGGAGTTGCTGTAGCGTCCGCGACACTCGGAGCCTTCGGCACATACTGCTACATGATGCCGCAGTTCAATCGGCAGGAGGATGTAGCTACTGCTGCGGAGAGCGAACCGGTTCCGATTCAAGCTGAGGATTTTGCCGTATATCCACTTCGAGACCGGACGCTCGAATATGCTCTAAACGATCCGGCGGCGAAATCTACACAAGAGTTCGCACTTGAAGGTTCGCAACGCGTGGTGTCGATTAACGCCGAGCAACTGAAAAAGATTGCTGGTACAACCTGGATCAAGAGCGTACGCCTATCGGGATTCGTTTTCAAAAATCGCGATCTGGCTGAGATTAGAAAGATGCCGATTCATGAGCTGCTTGTCGGAAATAGTACGTTCGATGACGAAGGGGCTAGATATGTGTCTGGACTTAGGGAGCTTCGGCACCTTGGCATAAGCGCCACCGAAATTACTGATGAGGGAATTGCTTTGCTGGTGCGACTCCCGCATTTAAATACTTTGGATATAAGCAAGACTCGTGCGACAAATCGCTCGTTTAAAGCTATATCCGAGAACAGCTCATTGATTAAAATTATAGCCAACGATTGTAAGGCGATTACAGATGATGGTGTTACCTATTTCAAGGGTAAGCGGGTTGAGGAGCTGTATCTTGGCGGAACGAAGATTACTGACAAATCAATGGAGACCATTGGCACTATCCGTGGCTTAAATAGCGTTGCACTTGCTCGGACAGTTATTTCAACAGCTGGTGTTGTTTCTATGCTGCATGCTAATCCAGGAGTGCGCCGCGTTCTTGTGACTAATTGCAAGAACGTTAACATCGAACTGCTGCGGAAGCAGTTTCCGCAGTGTGAATTCTCTATCAAGTAAACAAGGCACTCAATATGTCGACTAAGCCGCAAGTATCGTCCCTTCGGGTGATGCTTTCGCAGTCGATTTTCGCAAGAATGGGGGGATAGACTTGTAACATCACTACTTTTGATACCCGGTTCGGCAGGATCGGTCGCTCTGGTGTGAGGCGGCGTATTGTTGGAAAAACTCGATGTAAGCATGCAAGCGGAGTATCTGCGGTTGCTCGCGACGTATGTTCCTGCGGTTCTGTTTATCATCAACGATTGTGGAGAGCCAGCGTTCATCAGTCAGCAGTGGTTCGCTTCAACTGGTCTTGATTGGGAGCAAACGTTGGCTGGCGAATGGCGATTATTGGTTCACCCCGCTGATTTAGCAGGCTGTGCAGTGATGTGGGAACGAGCGAAAGTAGAAAATTGTCCGCAGCGAGCGGAAATTCGTATTAAGAACGCAACGAATTCTATTTACCAATGGCATATAGCGCAGTTGATTCCGGTGATTGAAGGTGAAGAGCCTCCCCGGAAATGGGTCGGTGTTCTGACCAACGTGACGGAGCAAAAGAATGCCGAAGGGCTTTTGCAACTCGTAATCAACACAATCCCCGGTTGCATCTGGTGGAAGGACAAAGACTCGCGGTATCTCGGCAGCAATAAGAAAAACGCGAGTCGTGCTGGTTTCGCCGACCCGGCGTCAATAGTCGGAAAGAGCGATCGAGAGCTTGTCTGGAAAGATCAAGCAGACGTTTTTCGTCAGAATGATCTGCGTGTGATGGAAACTAACAAACCCGAATATCACATCATCGAACGAATCACGCTTGCCGACGGGCGGCTCGCTTGGCTGGATACAAGCAAGGTGCCCTTGCATGATGCGGACGGGAATGTTGTCGGAACGGTGGGCTCCTATGAGGACATAACCGAACGCGTTCTTCTCGAGCAACAGAGGGAAGATTTCATGGCTTCCCTCGCGCACGATTTGAAAGTGCCGATTGTTGGAGCCTGGCGTGCGCTCGAGGCACTGCAAGCCGGTTCGGTTGGACCGCTCAATGAGGCTCAAAGTAAGTTGATCGGTCAGATTGTATCAAGCCAAAGACATGTATTGGATATGGTGCAAAACCTTCTCCAGGTTTTGCGATACGAAGCGTCTGGCGGCGAAGTTTTTCTTGCCCCATGCAACATTTCGCATGTGGTGCGCGCCTGTGTGTCCGACCTCAAGCATTTGTTTTTGCAAAAAGAGCTTGAGGTTGAGCTAGACGCGCCGAGTGCGCTTGTGATGATGGCAGATGAAGCTGCGATGCAACGGTTGGTTATGAATCTTCTAGGAAACGCTATTAAGTTTACTCCTGTTAGAGGACGCATAGCCGTGTCAGT
Source organism: Oculatellaceae cyanobacterium (assembly GCA_036702975.1). Taxonomy (GTDB): domain Bacteria; phylum Cyanobacteriota; class Vampirovibrionia; order Obscuribacterales; family Obscuribacteraceae; genus DATNPX01. The sequence continues at coordinate 282,590 of DATNPX010000016.1, read as the reverse complement.
TGAAAGTCTCGACCATATGGTGAGAATTAAAGTCTCAGATAACGGTGTTGGAATTTCCAAAGAAGATCAGGAGCGCCTCTTCCGGCGCTTCTTTCAGGGTGGCAAAACCAAGCAGCATGCTGCTGAAACCGGACTTGGACTATACCTATGCCGCCAGATTGCAGAAGGTCATGGAGGCAAAATTAGTGTTGAGAGTAGTGAAGGCAACGGATCTACTTTCATTGTTGTCGTCCCGGCGGACGGCAGTGACAAAAAACAGCCGCAAGACAGCATGTCAAACCGAGAGAGGCACTAAACGGACCTAACGCGGCAATCGCTTGGGTAGCGTAAATTTGAATGTTGCGCCGTTTCCTGGTGTAGAGTGCGCTGCAATTTCGCCGCCATGTCGATGAATAATGCGCTGTACTGTTGCCAATCCAACACCGGTGCCTGGATATTCCGATGCTTCATGCAGCCTTTGAAACACATCAAAGATTCGACTGGCGTGAACGGGATCGAATCCTGCTCCGTTGTCGCTGACGATAACAGTTTGTGCGGACTTGTCTGCTCCACTGGCGGGTGCAGAAATTTTGATTAGGGGGTGGTCGGCCTTGCTTGAATATTTGCAGGCATTGGAAAGCAGATTCTCCATTACGACGTTCAAAAGAACGGGATCGGCAAATACTTCCATGTCAGGAGCAATCTCAAATGTAATGTCTTTGGGATAGCTTCTCTTGAGTCTGTTACTGGCGGATGTCACGATTGCAGTTAGATTCACAGGCTCTTTGATTAGGTCGGTGTGTGCAATCTTTGCGAGATTGAGCAAATCTGTTACTAGTTCGGATAGTCGGTTACATTCATCCGACACGGCTTCGATGTGCCCACGCAGCGGTTCCGGCAACTGCTGCTTGTCGTCGCTGCGGACCAGCTCCAGTAGCTGCCCAATTCCCACGAGCGGAGTTTTGAGATCATGCGCGACTGAGCGAGCAAATGATTCAAGTTCCTGATTGACAATTTCAAGTTGGCGTGTACGCTGTACTACTCTATCCTCTAGTTCGTTGAGTAGACTGACGTTTTCAATGGCAACCGAGGTCGTGTCCGCCAATGCTTGCAACAGACGCCTATCTTCAGTTGTTGCTTCATGTCTGTTCTTCCAATAGGTACCGATTGCTGCCATTGGCGCTGTTCTTCTAACTGGTGTAATAGCCAGGCTTTTAACGAAAGTAGGACGGTAGGCATCAACCGGAACTCTTGGATCATTGTAGATGTCAGGGATTATCACTTGCTCAGCGCGAGTCATTGCCCAACCGCTTATGCATGCATCTATCGGGAAATGTCTACCCTTCCATAAAGGACCGATCGCATCTTCGTCCGCATAGTAACAAAAATCACCTTTGCGCAAGATAAAAGTGGCGCCATCTGCATTCACGATCGCGCGCGCAGCATGACGAATAATCTCTGCAATCTCCTCCATCTTGCGAGTTGCAGAAAGCTTTACCACGGTGTTTAATATTGTCTGCATCGAATCTAATTGAGGTGATTCGGTTACAGTTTCTTTTTTGTCTATAATCCGCGTGCTGCGTTTATTTTGTCCTTGCGCTCTTGTTTGCTTCTTTTGATGGTTCTGTTTGCTGTTACTCGTTTCCTTTATTTCATCAATTCCATCGCATGAATTCTTGTCTTGTTGGTTAGGTTCTGCCGAAGAGCGTATTGCGCGGTGGAGCGAGTGGCCGACTCGCCAGATCTCTTCTTTGCTTATGTAGTCGAACGCACCCTTGTCAAAGGCGAGTTGTGCCGCTTTCTCATCGACGTGCCCTGTTAGGACGAGAACCGGTATAGGATGCTTCATTGATTGCACAGCTGCGAGCACTGCGGAAAAGTCCAGCCCCTGAACTGAGTTATCGCAAATGACCGCAGCATATTGTTTTGAAGACAGGAGCTTTTCGAACTCTTGGGCATTTGCTGCTACATCTACCCCATACTCGGAAGCGACTTTGGCCAACTGCCGTTGCAACACCAAAGCGTCCAGTGGGCGGTCTTCCAAGTAGAGGATATTCATGCCGATGGCTTCCTTCCAAAAAGGCCCCAGGAACGGTTGCACATGAAAGATATTACCCAGAACCTTCCTCAAATTCTCAGTCAATCGAGCTCTGACTAGAGGTTAACCACTTTTAGGTGAGCTGTCTGTCACATTCATCACTGGAATGGGTGACTTTGCGAAACCCTTACACTTTGTGGTCTTTAGCAGACTTAAGGTACGCAAACAGCCACGTCGCGACCAAGAGAAATCCTAGAACTAGATACACGCCAATGTACAATTCGCGCAGAAAATGTTGCTCGTTTGTTGCAACGCCAGTTCTCGAATCCATCCATGGATTAGCCCAAAAGACGATTCCTACCGAACAAAAGAAGGCTGCTGTAGCTAGATAGCAGGCACGACTCCAACCAACAAGAGCGCGCCAATTCCATAGGCAATGCAGACCGTATCCCAGCCCAAAGAGAAAGATCGAAATTCCGTAATGCTGATAACGCCCCAGTGAGATGAAGCGCTGCAGTGGCACCATCATCGTCAATCCAGCCAATGCAAAACCGAGCGTAATAAAGGGACTTCTGAGGAATCTGAGAGCCGACTTCATTTATCAGTAGTACCGGGATGAGTTGCTTGCGGTCTGTTAGCTCTCAGCTGTTTAACCAGACAGTGCCTGCAATAGTTATTTGACCAGGGCTGCCGCAAATCTCTCTTTATCCTCAAATACAATGTTTCCTCTGTGCACAGTCATCGCCACTTTGCTCTTCATCGTTCGCCCCTGGAATGGCGAGTTGCGGCTCTTTGACGGACTGCGGTTTACGTCGTATGTCCAGGTTGTATTGAGGTCCACGACAGCAAGGTTGGCCACAGAGTTCGCTGCTATTGAGGGAAGTGGACGTTTGAGAATCTTGGATGGCTTGATAGTTAGCATCTCGACCAAGCGCTCGAAGCTTACTGCTTTGGATAATACTAACGTTTCATAAACTAGGGGAAAGGCGGTTTCGAAGCCCATTATGCCGAACGAACAATGTTCGAATGGGCGCGTTTTTTGATACGAAGTATACGGTGCGTGATCTGTTGCGATCGCATCGATGGTACCGTCTATGATGCCTTCAAGCAGTGCCAGCTGGTCCCCGGTTGAGCGTAGCGGCGGATTCATTTTGAAATTGCCATCGTATGGCGTCATGTCTTCATCCCGCAGCGATAAGTGATGCGGTGTTACATCAGCAGTCACGTTTAAACCGTCTTCTTTTGCTCGGCGAATCAATGACACTGAAGGCGCTGTGCTCACATGAGTGAAGTGTAGGTGACCGCCAGCCAGACGGAGTACCTCAATCTCTCTTGCTACAGCTGCTGCCTCTGCCGCTGCCGGAATTCCGGCAAGACCCAAGCGAGTGGAAGTTGGTGACTCGTTCATGCAGCCTCCAGCCGAAAGATGTTTGTCTTCGGAGTGGCTAATGATAAAGGACTTTGCCAGCTGTACATATGAGAGGGCTCGGCGCATAACAGCCATATTCATTATTGGCATGCCATCGTCGGAGAACGCTACGGCCCCAGCCTCCGCCAGCTCCACCATATTGGTAAGTTCGGCTCCGCCCAGGCCTTTCGTTACAGCGGCTACTGGAAGAATCTCAATGCAGGCGCTTCGACGGATTCTTTCGAGCGTGTCCGTGAGCGAGTTGAGATTGTCGCGGGGGGGGATGGTATTTGCCATTGCCACAACAGTGGTGAATCCGCCTGACGCGGCAGACTTGCTGCCTGTACTGAAATCATCGAGATCTGCTTGGTCGAAATCGCGTAAATGAGCATGCAGATCGATCAACCCAGGAAGGACAGTCAGACCAGTGAGATCAACTACGTTTTCGCCTGATTCGCCTTTTAAGTCGCCGACTTCCTTGATCGACCCATCTTGAACCCTGATGTCGACAGGTTTTGATGATAGTTGACTTATATTGCCTTTATCGTTTGGAGCGTAAACGAAGCCGTTTTTGAGAAGCAGATTAGTGTTTGACATTGGATTTTTGCTTGCTTGTTTAAGTGTGAACGTAGAGGGTGTACAAAACGGCCATTCGCACGAAATATCCATTGGCTACTTGTCTTTCGACGAGTGAGTATTCAGGATCGTCGGCGAGAGCGTCAGTGATTTCGATATTTCGATTCATCGGACCAGGATGCATCACTTTCGCTCCCGGCTTCGCGAGTTTGATGCGATCGTGGCCGATACGGAACACTTGCGAATATTCATAAATGCTTGGAATGAGTCCGCTGGCCTGTCTTTCTAATTGCAGGCGCAAAACCATTACGAAGTCTGCATCTGCTATCGCATCTTCGACGCGCACATGCACATGACCGAATTGGTTGAGAAAGCTCGGCATTAACGTGGGTGGACCGCAGAAGTGCACTTCCGCGCCGAGCAAAGTGAGAAGCCATAGATTAGAGCGTGCAACGCGGCTGTGTGCTACATCTCCGATGATTGCAACTTTGACGCCCTTCAGACTTTGCTTGATTTGCAACATTGTCAGTGCATCTAGAAGAGCCTGTGTTGGGTGCGCGTTTGCACCGTCGCCTGCGTTCACGATTCGTACTTTGTCGCCGATCATCGAAGCTAGATTGTGTGCGGCGCCAGATGACGAGTGCCGCTGTACGATCACGTCAAAACCCATCGCCACTAAAGACCGCCCAGTATCTTCAATGGACTCGCCTTTTGCGACAGACGAGGAACCTACATCTAGATTTACTACGTTGAGTCCCAGCATTTTGCCGGCAATTTCGAAACTGCTGCGCGTGCGCGTCGAATTTTCGTAGAAGACGTTAGCCATCGGTCTGCCTTTCAGCACCGCAGGCAGTGGCATCGCTGCCACGCCGCCTTCAGCGTATCGGCCGGCAAGTTCAAGGATGTGGTTGACCTCGTCGAGGGTCAAATCCTTTGTGTCAAGCAAATGGCGTCTTCCTGACCAGGTTGTCTCTTTCGTTTTTTCGACGCTCGAACTTTTTGTCGCACTCATAATGAATGGTTATTTCTCTTAGTGAATTACGGATTTGTTGCCAACTCGTACAATGTAAGCAGCAGAATCTTTGTCCCCAGAACGATGTCGTCAATGTCGCTCCACTCGTCGTGGTGATGACTGACGCCGCCTTTGCTGGGCACAAAGATCATGCCGACCTCTTTGATGTGGTTTGACATCGTGCAAGCGTCATGTCCAGCTCTACTTGGCAGAACCATATATGACGTAGCCAGCGCTTCGCAAACCTTTTTGCTTATCGCCATTATATCGGCGGAGAAAGTTTTGGGATCATCGTGCCCGATAACCTTATAGGAATAATAAAGTCCGTGGATTTTGCAGATTTCCTCAAGTTTCTTAAGGAGCAGATCGGTCGTGCGGTCTTTCGATGCTTTATCTGTGCTTCGCACATCCAGGAAAAGCGAGCAATGTCCAGGCACGGTGTTCATAACATTAGGTTCTACTGTCAGTTTTGTCACTGCACCGACGGTGCCGTATTGTGATTCTTCTTTGCAGATTTTGTCGACCAGAAGAACAAATTCTGAAGCACCCACAAGCGCATTTTTCCGCCGTTCCATCGGTGTAGTGCCTGAGTGGGCTTGTTCTCCGATGATATCGATTGCCCATCGTGTCGGCATTGCGGCACCACTGACAATACCGATCGGCTTTGAATTTTCCTCAAGAAAGCCTGCTTGTTCGACGTGCAGTTCTACATATGCGCGAATGTCGCTTGCATCTGCGCGTGAGTGCGCGACGGCGTGTTTTGCGTTTTCATCCGTCCAATTGCTAGTCTTGGCGCCCTGGAAATGCTCCATATGTTGAACTCTTTGCAGCGCTTGTGCTAGTGAAACGCCCTGGCTGTCTCGCAGTTGCAGCGACTCCTCTTTGAGTTCGCCCATGAAGACTTTGCTACCAAAAACACTTAAACCAAATCGCGCCGATTCTTCTCCTGTGAAATCGATGACCTCAAGCGGGTGAACGAGTTCGTCTTTCACTTCGTTGAGAATGCGCAGAGCTTCGATGCCACAAACAACACCGACTATGCCGTCAAAGTGTCCACCGTTGACGACGGAATCAGTGTGAGATCCTGTCAACACCGCTTTTGTGTCACACCGAGGACCGCTAAGCCTTCCGAATGTATTGCCGATTTCCGACACATGAATATCGAGGTGTGCTTCTTTCATCAATTGCGCGACGAAATTTTTTCCCTTGAGGTCATAGTCTGTGAGCGTGAGACGGGTGACGCCAGTGTTTCCATAAGCCGGATCACTTATCTTGGCTAGTTCATCAAGAGCGCGAGAAATTCTTTCTTTGTCGACGAGACTGGCTAGCCTTTCGTAAGTGATTGTAGATTTGCTATTGGTGGGCATTTTGTGTCTTCGTCTCCTGCCGTTGTAACTGTCAACCGGATTCTAAGAGAACTTATTAAAGTCGCGCCTTTTTCTGTTTACTTAACGCAAAAGTACTTGACGGGATTGGCCATTGAGAGTGCGAAAAAATCGGACGGTCTGGATAGTTTAAAACATTGTTGATAACCAGAGATCGGGCGGCGACTTCCTGTATGAAGAAGAAAGGTTTATATAGATTTTTCAGGAGTTCGATATGGGCAAGTCGGTCGGAATAGATCTGGGCACTACAAACTCTGTTGTCGCGGTGATGGAAGGTGGAAAGCCCACTGTTATTGCCAACGCCGAAGGTGTCCGGACCACCCCGTCTGTGGTCGCGTTTACTAAGACAGGTGAACGGCTGGTTGGTCAATTGGCTCGTCGTCAAGCGGTTGTCAACCCACAAAACACGATTTACTCAACAAAGCGCTTTATTGGTCGCCGTTTCAATGAGGTTGAAGGCGAGCGGAAAATCGTCTCCTATAAAGTCAAGGAAGGCGGCGACGGTGGCTGCAAGATTGTTGTTGGCGACAAAGAGTATTCCCCTGAAGAAATCTCGGCAATGGTGCTTCGCAAGCTGAAGGAAGATGCAGAGAAGTATTTAGGCGAGAAAGTGACAAGCGCTGTTATCACGGTTCCTGCTTACTTCAACGATTCGCAGAGACAATCGACCAAAAACGCTGGCACCATTGCTGGACTTGAAGTGCAACGTATTATTAACGAACCTACTGCAGCTGCGCTTGCCTACGGTATCGATAAGAAGACCAACGAAACCATTTTGGTGTTCGACTTGGGCGGCGGTACATTCGATGTATCGATTCTCGAGGTCGGCGATGGAGTGTTTGAAGTCAAGTCCACATCTGGCGATACACACCTGGGCGGCGACGATTTCGACCATGTGCTTGTGGATTGGATCGCTGATGAGTTCAAGCGCAACGAAGGTATCGACCTGCGCAAAGACCCGCAAGCCTTGCAACGTTTGACTGAAGCTTCGGAAAAAGCCAAGATCGAGCTCTCCTCCATGACTGAAGCTTCGATTTCGCTTCCTTTCATCACAGCGAACGAAACAGGTCCAAAGCATTTGGACATGCGTTTGACTCGCTCTAAGTTCAACGAACTTACCCGTCATCTCGTGGAGAAATGCCGTGCTCCTGTCGAACAAGCACTTTCTGATGCAGGGCTTAAGACCAACGAAGTCGATGAAGTAGTGTTGGTCGGTGGTTCCACTCGCATACCGGCTGTGCAAGACCTGGTCAAGAGTTTGACTGGCGGCAAGGAACCAAACCAGAGCGTGAATCCAGACGAAGTAGTGGCTATCGGTGCCGCTATTCAAGCTGGTGTCATCGGCGGTGAGGTGCGCGACGTCGTTCTTTTGGACGTCACTCCATTGTCTCTTGGTATTGAAACCATGGGTGGTGTCTTTACCAAGTTGGTAGAACGCAACACAACGATTCCAACCCATAAGTCTGAAACGTGTTCAACGGCTGAAGACAATCAGCCGGCCGTAGATATTCAGGTCTATCAAGGCGAAAGACCGATGGCTCGTGACAACAAGCTGCTTGGAACTTTCCGCCTTGACGGAATACGCCCTGCTGCTCGTGGCATTCCACGTATCGAAGTCTCTTTTGATATTGATGCTAACGGTATTTTGAATGTGACCGCTAAGGACCTCGGTACTGGCAAAGAGCAGAAGATCACTATTACTGCCAGCACAAACTTGAATAAAGACGATATCGAACGCATGATCAAAGAGGCAGAGTCGAACGCTGCAGAAGACAGACGCAATAAAGAGTCTGCTGATACCCGCAACGAAGCCGATAATCTTTGCTACTCTGTGGAGCGTGAAGTGCGCGAAGGCGGCGCTACCGAAGCCAATAAGAAGAAAGCAGAAGAGATGGTTGCTGAAGTTCGTCGCAAGATTGAAGCCAGGGCAAGCGCTGATGACTTGAAACCATTGATGAATGATCTTCGTGGTTTGATCGTGCAACTACAGCAAGATGCGGCCGCGAGCCGTCAATCTAGTGGTGCTGCCAGCACCGGTGGTGAGCCCTCCGGAACGAACGGCAGCAGTGGATCGAGTTCGAGCAGCAGCAACGACGATATCGTTGATGCCGAAGTGACATAATCAGCAAAAGCTGGTTTGATTTAAGGCATTTCGCCGTCTGAGTCCTTGTTCGAGGACTTGTCCGGCGCATCTGTCGTTTGCTTTTGAAAAAGAGATGCCGTTGACTTGAAGGCATTCGCGCGAATCATCAGGTCACCGTTGAACGGATAGGCGAAAAATAGAAGAAGCGAAAAGTTCAAGGAAACAAGAATGGCGAGAAACGCAGTCATGATCAGCTGCAGTTTCAGATTTTCTAGACCGAAGAAAAAGGTGAAGAGTATCACAATGATTGCGCCCGCCACGAGAGCGATCCACTCGAACATCGGTAGGTGATTGTCTGCGCTCAAAATGCGTGCCTGCCTGTTTTGCCAGAACACGCTTGACTCCTGCACCATGAGTGGATACAACAATTTTTCAGTCTCTGTTTGCGGAGTGAAGCTCACGAGACTCTCCATGAGATTCATCGCTTTCTCGCGCGCTATCGGACAGAAATTTCCCTCGCTCATCGCTGCCCACTCCGTCGCCATTACCTGGTCTACGTAGTGGCGGCAGAGTGTTTGAATCTCGGTTCGTTTAGGTTCGGGCAAGCGGCCGGCCATCACGAATACATCTGCAAGCGTGTCGGCTTCCACCTCGGTAATTTGTCGAGCGTGTTGATACTGCTGCATAGCGTCTACGACTACGAACCCCAGCAGGACTGCATAGAGGGTACCAACCACTGACAAAAGGTAACCGCTAACATCGTGCGCCGGGCGCAGAGACTGGAAGTTGACCAGTTTTCGCGCCAGTAAGAGACCACCAATAGATAAGAGTGTTACTGTCACGATTACGAACGATGAGACTAAGACCGAGTTATGCATTTTGCCGCTCTTTCTTGCCGATTCTCTGGCTGATGATTTGGCTACCGTTCTGTGTGCGCCGTGGGGGCGTGCCAGCATTATAGAATTTCTGCGTCCTTGACTTGTGACACTCTTTGTACCGTGATGAGTTACTATGCAAGCATCCGTAACCCTCAGACCGGCGTTCTTGACAGGATTAGTAGACCGGTCTAGTATAATATTCTATTGGAGGTGTCATTATGTATGTGGATTTTTCAGGGTCTAGCTCTTCCTGGGTTCCAGGCAAGTCGGGCGAGCAAAATGATGCCCGCGATCAGGAACTTTTGGATGCCTATTCCAGAGCTGTTGTAAATGCCGCTGATACAATCGGCGAGTCTGTCGTCAATGTTGAAGTGAAGATTTCGCGCCAAAATAATTCGCGTGGTGGTAGCGCTGGCGGGTCTGGATCGGGTTTCATCTTTACTCCCGACGGTTATATTTTCACTAACAGCCATGTCGTTGAGGGGGCGGAAGATATCAGCGTAATACTGTCCGATGGGCGCAGATTAGGCGCCCGTAAAATCGGACAAGATCCGCATACCGATCTCGCGGTATTGCAAATTTGGGCACCAAATTTGGTGCATGCAAAACTTGGTGATTCACAAAAGCTCAGGCGTGGACAACTGGTGATCGCGATTGGGAATCCATACGGTTTCCAATCAACCGTTACCGCGGGAGTTGTAAGTGCGCTTGGACGCTCGATGCGCTCTCAGAGCGGACGTTTGATTGATAACGTAATTCAAACTGATGCCGCCCTCAATCCTGGTAACTCTGGTGGACCACTGGTCAATTCCGCAGGAGAAGTTGTCGGCGTCAATACGGCTGTGATTTTGCCGGCTCAAGGAATCTGTCTTGCTGTGCCTATTAACACAGCTAAGTCAGTGGCAGTGTCGCTCATGAAGCACGGTTATGTCAGGCGCGGCTGGTTGGGTGTCGGTGTACAAAATATTCCTGTGAATCGGCGGCTTAACAGATATCACGATATCAAAAACGAAAGTGCGGCCCTCATAATCTCCGTCGAAGTGAACAGCCCCGCCGCTAAGGCCGGTTTGCAGGTGGGAGATGCCATCATTGCCATTGAAGGAATGATAATTGAGGATGCCGATGATCTTCATCGAGCACTGTTGCGAGCGGATGGCAGCGCTTCGGAAATTCATGTCATTCGGCACAGTGAAAAGTTGGCGATCAAGTGTACTCCGGCGATTAGATAACTACTGTGCAATTACACAGTGATTCTAGTTCGCGATGTTGCTATCTTGCCTTCATACTCAGCGGGGGCAGAGGATGGCAAAGGATAAGGGGATAGCTGAAAAGTTCACATTGGACGAGTCGCGGAGATACCCGGTCTGTCAGGACTTGTATTTAGGCGCAGCAGCTGACTTCGCGAGGAATTCAGTGAAGCGCGGCACCGATGGCAAAAGTGCGAAGGAGCTTCCGAATGTATACCTGGTGCCGCCTGATAGCTCATCGCAGGAGCCCAAGCCAGTCGGTACGAATTCAGCTGTGAAAATGAGTGAGCAAATAGTCTCTCCTATGCCTAAATCGGAATCGATTTCGAGCGTCAAACATGAGCTCTGGGGTTTCCGTCGCCCATACCAAGAGAAGACGCGGGAAGAAAAGTTGGCGGAACTCGCTGATGCCTGCAAGCGACTTGAAGAGGTCTCGAGACGTTCAATAAACTATCAATACTATCAAAACTATCCCGCGCCCCAAGGTTGGTAGACGAGTCTCTTGCTGGCGCTTTGCAGTCGGATATTCTTAGGCTCAACGCCTTTCTGCATTCAAGATGGATTTGGATACAAATTGACGTGAATTTGACTTGAGCTAACTTATTCTCCAAACAACAGCGGTGCGCTTCTAAGGATAATCCGAAGTGTCATTGAGAAAGCAGCACTGGGCTTAGTAATGGAGGAGAGAAAGATGTCACAAAGGATGTCACATGAGAACGCAGCAAGTAATGAAAAAGCATATTTACGCTCAACTGATGGAGTCGAATCGGGAAGTGGTGGCAAAGGTTCGCCGGACATTGATATAGTCAAATTACTCAGAGATGGCAAGACAAACACCCGGGGAGCCGCATGTATTACAGATCCTAATGATGGGTATATTCACTGCGGCCCGATTGTCGGTACACCTGCACCAACTGCAAGACCTGAATTTCCGATTAATTCCTCACCTCCGATTGAACCCAACTTCCCAATCCCGACAAACCCCGACTCCCAAAGGCCTCCTGAGCTGCTCCAAAGCACGCCCAAAATACATCTGTATTAGAATAGATAGCGGCGCATATTCTGCCAACAGCGCCCACGGTATGGCAAAATGCTGCTAGTGCTTAGAGCACCTGGCAGTATTTTGCGTTGATATCCATGCTGACGTCCGCCCGCTAATTGCTGAAGGTCAGCATTGCTGTTGCTTGGCGCCGAGCCCAGCAGGAAACTTTATGCTTCCCGAATGCATCGTTCAGGAGATAAATTTATCGCCGCATTGGAGGATTTGTTTGAATGTTTCCGGTTATTCCGCACCACGCTATGAAAGATGTGCCGAGAACGGTTCAAGTTTTTCAATATGACACCTCGGCGACTGCGGGACGACAACCATTGCTTATAGTGCCGGGCAGAAATGATGAGCGTTACCGATATTTCCACATGCAAAAAATCTGTCGCTACCTTCATGATGATCCGCGCTTTCGGCAGCGGTACAAGATATTTCTTTTCCGCTACAACACAATGGCACCGGAGAAAACGATAGAGAATCAATTCCAAGTTGCTATCCGCGAACTTTCTAAAAATCAAGGTCGTCCACTGACAATTGTCGCTCCAAGTATCGCCGGCAATAGGGTACGCAATGCAATGGCTTATCCCCTGGTCGACCTGTCCGTCGCTAAACTAATCACACTGGGAAGCCCTTTTCATGGTACTCCACTTCTTAGTCGCGATTGGATGCGCTACTCTCTTTTGTCTCATCATGCATGGCCTGTTCGTTTAGTCAGGTCTGCCGCGTTTAGCGTCTTCTTCAAACGAAACTCTTATCTGTTGCAGAACTATTATTGGGATGATTTTGATGGGCAAGAACCAACAATCGGAGCCCACGAAGCAGGCCTTCATAGCCGGGTTGGTGAAACTGTTGTGCTACCAAATATGCCACCAGGCGGAAGTGCCGGAGCACCTTGGCACAAGGTAATTGCTTATGCGGGCTACATAGAAAACAAACAGACTGGAAAAGTTGCGGCAAAGAAGAAGTTGCCGGTGTTGAATCGACTCGCTTTCCTCTTTGGTACGACGTTTCCTGCTTACTTCGGGCGTCAACATCCTATGCTGCGATACCTGAATAATGAAATAGCGCGCGTGCCTGTAAATGACCAGGCCCGACGTGACTATGCATTCAATGATGGTATTGTTCCTATTTCCAGTTCCTTGTCATTTTCATCGGCCGGTCCGACGGAAGCACCGCTTGGTAGCGCAGATTGGTTTCAGCAGATCAAGACAAAAGTTGGAGTGAGGAGGGCACGGCTTTTTCCCAACATAGATCACGTTACCTTTATGTATGGAACAGGACCCTCAGGCCGTAATGTCGATTTGCCGGACAAACTCTCACCGGAAGAAAAACCGCGACCGATTTTTGCATGGTTATTAAGTGACATTCTTGATTCGGCAGATGAACAATTTACTGCAAGTACTGCTACTTCAGCTGAGTCAGCCCGTTAATCATCGCGCATGGGGTGTGAGATTTCGAACAAAGCAAGAACCGTGGACGGTGCAACGCCACGGTTCTACCATTCGTAATCCTCGATTTCTATTTTTCGCTTTGCTCTATCTCTTGGGCAGTGACTGTCAATTTTTCGTGAGGATGTAGAACCTTTTTGTGGTTGTCTTTTTGCAGCTGTTGCATCAAATTGAAGATTCTTGTCTTGTCCTTCTGACTGGTGTGCGAGTTGACATAGGCTCGGATATCGGCAATTGATTTTGTTGGTGCACCTTTAGTGTAACCAAGAGAGTCTGCTGCAACGTCCCAATATCCGGCTCCGGCCATCACGTCAATTTGCTTATCAGTTCTAGCTTCGGATCTCGCTGTATCTTGTCCTGGCTCTTTTCCAACGAGTTCAGGGCCTTGATTGCCTGGAGAGGGTGTTGTGCCAACGAGTTCAGGACCTTGGTTGCCCGGAGCGGGTGTTGTGCCAACGAGCTCAGGACCTTGATTGCCTGGAGAAGGTGTTGTGCCAACGAGCTCAGGACCTTGATTGCCTGGAGAAGGTGTTGTGCCAACGAGTTCAGGGCCTTGATTGCCTGGAGCGGGTGTTGTGCCAACGAGCTCAGGACCTTGATTGTTTGATCCGGGTTTGTCGCCAACAGTCTCGGGAGCCTGTGTTGGTGTGGTTTCCGCTGGCGCGGCTTCTCCTGTCTCAACTGGAATGGGTGCCGTTGAAGTTCTCAGTGATTCAAATTGTCCTTGTTCTTTCAAACTCTCGATATCGGGCTGTGTTATTCCATTGGGACTACATCCGAACCCTGAGCGCGCATCATGACCAAATTTGGGATTGTACGGGCTTGGTGGACCCATCAAAGCATCATATTGATCGAGAATGTTCTGTGCCATCAGTTTGTTGAAGGCTTCGTCTCCTGTCGTTGCCACACTTCCGGCCACTTCTTTCAACTTGTCTTTTGTGGCGCGAACAGGTAGGCATTCCTGAGTGCTTCCAGCCATCACCGTGGGATCAACCGCTTCGAGAGAGATGGCGTGCAGAATTTGGCTGCTGGAAGTATCTTTAGAGAGCTTATCGACCATCGCTTTAATTGCAGTTGGATCTTTTAGGTCTGTAAATTCCTTTCGCAAAAGATCGCGGGCAGCCACAGCTCCCTGTGATTGATAAGTAGTTTCGACATCGTATGCTGTTTTCTTTCCTAGCAGTTCTTGCGCTTCCATAATCGTTCCCTCTATTGCATTGCGGTTCGTAACGTTGAGATGGGATGTGCTTCGACGATGGGTGGTCGTTGCGCACATACTAGGACCTTGTACGTTAGGATTGCGTCAAAACAAGGGGAGGTTCGCTGGTGTGCCTCGGTACTTGCACAGCTTGTCTCGCTCACGAGCGCCTGTCGATAAGCAGACAGTTAGGCACCGTCTGTTTGAATCGTGTATCCAGCGCGAGGGATCGTAGAGATAAAGTCGGGCTTTCCAATAGACAAGAATTTTTGCCGCAAATTAAGCATGGTAGTTCGCACTACTCCTTCAGTAACTTCCGCGTCAGAAGGCCAAACAGAAGAGAGAATGTCTTTTGCACCGAACTGCCGGTTGGGATTGCGCATCAGGAACTCGAGAACCGCTGTTTCTCTTGGTGTAAGCCTGACGCTAGTTCGAGTGACAGAGAGTGTAAGGTTCGATCGATTAAGAACCACGTCACCGATTTTTAGCTCGGGCTGGTATTTTGTATCCACTCGGCGCAGCGCACTTCTTACTCTGGCGGCTAACTCGCGAATATCAAACGGTTTCACAAGGTAGTCATCGGCACCAACATCGAGACCGGTTTCCCTATTATCAATCGCTGTCTTTGCGGTGAGGAAAATTATCCAGGCCTTGCCGCCCTTTTCCCGATATTGCTTACAAACCTCGATTCCGTCCATGCCTGGTATCTGCCAGTCCAGCAGAACGACGTCATATTCAAAATTACGCAATAGCTGTAATGCATCCGGTCCATTGTTGACAATTTCGACTGTGTGGTTATCTGCGCTCAGCCACTCTTCCACGGAGCTTGCTATTTCTTCGTCGTCTTCTACATAGAGAATCTTTGCCATCTTAGAATCAACCTGGGCAGTTTCGTTCAGTGTACCCCAATTACAATTTTAATTAGATGCAGGTGCGGATGAAAAGGTGCGAATAATTTGGCGAGGAGTTTGCGGGAGTAGCTTCTGTGAAGCTCTCCTTTAAGGACGAGTGAATGGAATAGTGAACCAGAATTGACTTCCCTTTCCCTGAGTCGATTCAATCCCAACGCTTCCCCCGTGTGCTTCTATCAGAGATCGCACAATAGCCAGTCCGACACCGAAACCTCCGGCAGAACTGTTTCCTGCCTGGTAGAATCTCGAGAATATTTTCTCCTGCTGAAACTTGCTTAGCCCCGGACCGCTGTCCACCACCAACACTCGCAAATCTTTCGGACTTATTTGCGTTTCGACGCTTACTTGTGAGCCAGCAGGTGATACTTTGATTGCATTTGTTAGGAGGTTCGTAACCACTTGCGCTATACGTTTTTCGTCTACGGAAATCGTTGAGCTACGACACTCATTCAGCACTTTCATGTTTTTCTGTTCAGCGAGATCTTGAATTCCATCTATACATTCGCCCACCAGGCTTTGAATATCTATCAAGCTGGTGTTCAGCTCCAAGGCACCGGCTTCGAGCTTTTCCAAAAGCAACAGATCCTCAGTCAATGCGATCGTTTTGCCGATAAACCCCTTCATTTTCTTGAGCCGATTGTGTGTCTTATCGCTGAACGTTTCTGGTGAGCGATAGAGTAACGTGTCGATGTTAATTTGCAGAGCTGTAAGAGGACTTCTTAGATCATGTGTGATCATTTGCATAACATGTTGACGACTTCGTTGTGATTCGAGGAGTTTAGTCGACGTCATTTCTAGAACTCTGTTCAAGAAAGACAGTTCGTCTTGTCCGGCGACAGCATTGAATTCGCGTCCTTCACTCATATGATCGGCGTTGTCGATGAGGATACTCAATCGTCTGCGCAAATCAGTGACAAAAGCGAGCACTATGACGGACGCGATTACTCCGTTGCAAACTATACCAACTATGACAAGAACCTTGATTTGTTGCTGCGCAATTCGTTCTTCTTTTTCTTTCGCGTCGAGGATTAGTTGTTGCTGCCTCAATACGATGTTCAACCTTGCAGTCGTGGTAGAGAAGGTTCGCATCAGATTCCGAAAAGCATCTGATTGAAGGTCGGATTCTGTCAAGGACTTCGTTGGTAGCGAGTGCAAATAAAGAAGAGTCTTGAACTGTTGATCAAAAAAAGGTTCTAGTTCTGCGACCTGTTTTGACAGCTCCGGATTGGTTGTTGTGAGTTCCTTTAATTTTGAAAACTCGTTTGTCAAATCGTCGAGACGATCGGAGCGTGCTGTCAGAGGATTTTCATTACCTCGATAAAAAACTGTTGAAAGACTGTTTCCAAGCAAGGTACTCAAATAGTTTAGGTGTTCAACTACCTGTCTTTGAGCATGTTCAGCCGAAGCGTACTGTTCGAGCGATTCGTTGAGCGCATAGAGGAGCAACGAAAATATCACTTCCACAAAGAGAGGAAGGAGCAAGAAAATTACGATCTTGTTTTTGATACTTAATTGCATTCGAGCAGTGTCGTTGCCGGTAGATAGGTCCAATTCTCTTTAGTGTACATGCCTTGTCTAGCCAGTGATAGCCGGCGCTAGAAGGACAATTGATTCGAGCGATTTCCACGGCATTTCGAAAGCCGTGAAGAAAAGATTTTGCATTAACGTTAAATTGACGCAATGTCGCGTTTAATAATCGCACACCAGTCGAAGGGAGGATTTTACTAATGAGATACGAACAAATTGAAAACCAAAAACAAGTTGCCACCAATATTGATGCTGCTGTCGGCGAAAAAATGTTGAACTGTGCGAATGCCCAAACAACCTTGACTAGCGATAGAAGCGCTTCAATCAAGGATGATACTGCTGGTCGTCATTTGCCGAGCGTATCGATCGGAAGTTTTGATGTTGCATCTGGTACCACTCGCGACAATGGAAGTGGCGGTAACGAAGATGAGCGAGGAGCCAGGCTTGAAAGACAGTTGTCCTAAGACTAACCTGCATGTGAAATGCCAGATGTTGCTCGCTGGCATTTCACAGTTGTTGTATGTTTTGACGGACAGCTGGCGGAGCCGCGGCCTGGGAAGATGTTCACTAAAGATTGATTAGCTCCGGCAGCAACGTAAGCGGAGCGAGAAGTGCTTTCGTTGAGTCATCTACGTTGTTAGGATGACCTTTGTCTGTATACAGGTGTGTATTCGGGAAAGCCCTGTTCAGCGATGCCATGTCGTCTGATGAATACTCGCTGCGTGGTAACCACAAATCCCGAATTTCAAGTGACGCTAGCGATTTTACCCCTCGAACGGAGATTGAAGTTCTTCTGAGGTCGAGTGTCCTTAGATTCTTAAGAGACCGCAAATACGGCACACATTTGTCACTGACTGCCGTATTGTGCGGAACCCAAAGCTTTTGTAGTGTGTGGCACTCAGCTATCGATTTGACGCCGTCCTCATTTAGTTTGACGTTGTCTAGCTTCAGTTCCGTAAGTTTTTGCATGCGACCCAGGTATTTCAGGCTAGTCATCTCTAAGGGGTTAGCGACAAAAATAAGTCGCATCAGCTCCGGTAACGAGCAGAACTCTTTAAGACAGTTGCCATGTACAGGGCAGCCGGTAAGATAAATGACTTTGAGATTCTTCATGCTCTTTACGTTTGCCAGGCCGGCGTCAGTGGCATCTGAGCTCTCCAGGTCTAGAAAAGCTATTCCTTTTAGATAGGGAATGAACTCAAGCACTTTGTCGCAATTCAATTTGTTGTCGTCATCCATCATCCGGAAGCTCGCTTTGAGCGAATCGATGCCGCTAGGAGAGACTTGCCTAAGGCACTCGGGATGCTGCCACGCATACAAATTGAGTTCAAGCATGAGTGCTTTGTCTTTTGGTACAGGGACGCTGACAGAGCCTTGTGCTATGGCAATCTCTTTTGCATTCGACCAGGCGTTTTTTCCGGCAGCATTTACTGCAGGCACCAGAAGCAGTCCGCCGATCGCATGGTCTGGCGGAAATTCAAGCTTACGAACTGTAGATGTCTCCGCAGGCTTCAGAGGTGAGCCTACTATGGGCGATAAGAAAACGGTTGAAAACGCAGCAACGAGCAAAATTCTTAAGCCAAGGACGGATTTCTTCACCAACTCCACCGCGTAACCAAAGCCGACTTTTCCGTTTATACCCAGACCGATTGTTTGTACCTCAAGTGAAGAAGCCAGACATCGTCTGGCTGGGGATGGAAAATCGAGGGAGGAAGCTCGTCTGATGTTCAAGTACGTCGAACCGAAGGTGTTTTGTAACCAGACGAGGCTCGCACTCCTACTTTAAAATACTTATCCTGATGAATCCGAGAAGGGCATGAGATACGCATCTCGATCAGAATACTAGCCGTCTGTTTTATTGAAATACTTGGTCTGAAGGTCGGGTCCGTGCTTGGTTGTGAAGTCCGGGTTAGCGCTTCCTGGAACCTCTTTGGGATCTCTGATACGGACGTCTGGATTCGCTCCACCTGGAAATTCCGGAGGAATCCTGATACCGATGCCCGGGCCATCTGCCCCTGAAGGTTCCTTAGGAGTCTTGCTATGAACGTCTGGGCTAGCTCCACCAGGAAATTCCGGAGGAATCTTGATACCGATGGTCGGGCCATCTCCACCTGAAAGTTCTTTAGGAATCTTGCTATGAAGGTCTGGGCAAGCTCCGTCTTTATTTTCTTTCGGGAAATGATTGTGATCGTCGATTCTCAAATCGTTCAGAACGCCTTTATGAATTAAGCTCCGATTGGCAAGGTCGCGATTCTGAAGGACTAATGCGCTGTTATTGTTGGTTTCGGCTAAGAATTTATGTTCGGTTTGGGTTGATATGGTCTTGTGTGGCTCTAATTGTTTGTCTAGTGCTCCCATGACTTTGTGCTCCTTTTGAATGTGCTCTGGGCTTGTGGTTGTAAATTAACAGCACACACGTCAAAGTCTCGTCAAAGTTCGAAGTGTTGACCGGTTCTGTCTTCGCGGGACGGTGTTGTCGGAATAGGCTTTGAAATTTCTGATTCTGCAGCGGGCTCATAACCAGCGTGCAGTAAAACATTCCGAGCGCTTACTCCAACTAGGAATTGTGCTGGCAATGTTGCAGCAGGACGATCCAGCTGAACCAGGGACGCACGCCATCCGGTAAAATGCTGACATTCCCGCGTCCGAGCTCCCTAACACTTATGGCAATGCCACATTGTAGGTCTTTAGCGGCGCTAGCGAGATTTCCGACCTCTAGATATGCTATTGCGCGATGAAAAACTAAAGTCGGATCGGTTTTATCGAGAATGATCGCTTGAGAAAAATCGGCAATCGCTTTGTTCATATCGCCAAGCTTCTCCCATGCGAGACCTCTGGTGTCATAAGCACAGGGGAGATCCGATTCGCAAAGCATGGCCTGATTGCAAGAATCAATTGCTCTTTGGAACAGTCCTTTGCGTATGTAAATACATGCCACGTTGTTGTGCGCCATTGCATTTTTCGAGTCATAGAACAGGGCTAATTTGTAGTTAGCCAGAGCCTTTTCGTAGTCGTGCAGACAAGAGAATGTGTATCCGCGATTGAGATAGAGATACGAATCTCGGTAGTTGAGCCGCTCGGCTGCTTTGCAATCTGCCAAAGCTAGATTGTAGAGTCCGATATCAGCTAGTGCCCAAGCCCTGTTCACGTAGGCATAGCTATCGGTTGGGTCTAGCCTGATTGCCGCATTGGTGTCTTCTATTGCATCGCGATATCGATGCAGGGCGCACTCTCCCCAGCTTCGATCAGTGTATACATGCGCTTCTTTGGGGAGCATTTTCGCCAGGATGTTGCAGTCTTCGATGCCCTCCTCATAGTGATGCAGCGCGCAATTAGCCCACGCAAGGTCGGAGTAGGCTTGAGTGACGTTGCTGGCATGCATTGTGATTGCTTTGGTGCTTTCCTGTCTCGCCTTTGCAAACTGGCCAAGCTGGCAAAGCACAAATCCCTTGAGGGTGTAAGTGTCACTAAAGGAGGGATTGAATGCGAGCGCTTCATCGCAGTATTTTAGAGCTTCTGCGAACTTTCTTCCGTTGCATTGGCTGATAGCGCAATAGTAGTAAAAGCGCGCCGTTGTGTCTTCATCGGCCTTGCAGGTAGTAAAAGTGTCTTTTGCTGTCGCTGGGTTTTGACAAAATATGAGTAGGGCAATCCAAACTATAATTGAAATACGCTTTTGCATATGAGCCTCATGAATGTGCGCATGGGACGATAGCTGATTGTGCGTGAATTTCTCGTTAAATTAAAATGGATCGCTTTTGTTTGACCAAATGCATTGCATATTTCATGACTATGGTGGCTCTACCGCCATACCCATGAAGGATGGTTCGAAATTCCGGTGTGGCTGTTTTGCCGGTCTTGCAAGGACCCTCTTCAATGACTTCCTGGATACTTCGCCCTAAGCTTTGATGCTTCATCGGCCTTGCCGAGCTGCTCCAAAATTAGTGCACAATAGTGCACGTCGTGGTCGATGATATCTTTTCTGCGTTGAGGCAGAAGCGCGAGCGCTTTCTTGTAATACGTTGCCGCATCAGCAGTTTTTCCGCTATTGAGAAGCAAGTCTGCTTTCATTGAATAACCCCGAGCAACATTTACCTTACTTGGTTCGTAACTCGTATCAAGCGACATGGCCTTTTCAATATAGCCAATGCCACCGTCAATCGAGCCCTTGCTGATCGCCGCATTGCCAGCCTCGTTCAATGCAGAGATCAAGTTCTGTTTGTATACAGTTGTGGTTGGGTGCTCGCTGGTCAATTTTTCGAATATGCCTACGGCTTTCAAAAAATCTTTCTTGTTCATGGCGGCAAGCCCTTCTTCATTGTCTTTATCCCAGAACGCTCTTACGCCTGCGTCGTCCGTCTTGTAGTGATCAAGGTCCTGTCCGGTAATGGTTGCTTTGACGGAATCGGAATAGAGCTCACAAATTGTGCTGTGATCTCGTGCAGATATTTGCGGTGGTTCCTTCATGTTGGTGTAACCACCCGCGAACATGATGTCGCCAGCATTGGTGCTGTGAAAAAGACCAAGTGCGTGTCCAACTTCATGTAGAAGAATAAAGCGTACTGCGATGTCGTTGAATATTATTGAGGCATTCGGAGCTTTCGTTAAAATCATGATGTCCGCTTGAGTTGCCCCTTTTTTGTCTGACAGAATTTTTGTCAGGCCCATCTGTGATGGTTCCAGATTTACTACCATTTTTGAGGGATCGTTTGTCCACCTCAAGTTAATAAATGCGCGTGTCGGGGTGTCCACTTGCTGGAATGTCACCTTGCCGTTGGTTGCAGCTGACCATTCTTCGAAGGCACTCTTAGCGATTTCGGCGAATCGTTCTTCATATCCAGGAACATCATTTCCCGGATAGATGTAGAAAGTTAGTGGCATTCGCTCGTTGGGCCATTTTTGAATCATGCCGCCGGCGTTCATGTAGTTATCCGGTGCGGTTTCAGAACGAGCTCTGGACGATGCAGTAAAGAACAATAGTACAGCAAGTGCCACAGTACCCAGCGTCGTGTGCTTCATCATGTGTGATTGCGACTCCAACTATCCCATGCAATTATTCCAGGTTCTGCCGATTTTCACTCCCTACCGTTCAGAACGTTGTTCCAAAATTCTGCGTCTGTGCCGGGATTTTTATGTCGCCACGAGCTTCGGCTGTCATGCACGAGACGACGATTGATTGCGTATCACCCCTGGTCACACTGATGTCATACGCCCGATATACCATTCAGTTACTTACTAATCCGGGACTTCGGTCCGCAACAATTGGGGGGAATAGCGCATGGGGCTCGAAATGAGACATGACCTGGATGCACAGACCAAGATATTTACAGCGCTTGGTTTTGGCGACAAACAGACCGCCGATCCATTTCTTAATAGCGCCAGAGAAGCCGCTTATTCGCAGCGCACGGACACGATCACTTTGAATGCCAATGGGCAAGCAGTTGTGCGTGCTGAAGTGAATGGCAAAGCTCAACCTCCTTCTATTCTGGATTTCACCAATCCCACAGTGTCGCTGCCAAAATCAATGCACTACGATGTCGGTGTTGACAGTGAGATTGCCCATGTCGACCTCAGTGCTGCCATATTTAGTTCAGAGAACAAATTTCATGTCAAAACGGGTGATCGTACTATTGATGGCACGTGTTCAACCAAAGAAGGAATCTCTATCTGCGAGGAGACTATCAAGGATGCCTCTGGAAACCTGCTGTTGAAAGGTCACACTGTAGCGGACTTAGCCAAAAATCCAAACGACTTTCATCGCACTACCGACTACTCCAACCCTTCTGGCGAGAAACTTGGGCAGGTTTCTCAGCACGTTGTGGTGGATTCAAAAACAAACACTTTGACTGCTGAAACGACTATCACTCCGAACAAGAGCTAACCATTCATATCTCTAGTCAGGGTTCGCTTTGGGCTCACAGTCCGAAGTCGCTTAACTCCTTATGGCCCTCCGGTCTAGGACCTTCTCGGTTCCAATGAAATAGTCGCTGCGCCTCGGTAATGACGACGTCATTTATTGAGGCCAGCCGTCTTTTCATGATTCCATTCACATCAAACTCCCAGTTCTCGTTTCCGTATGAACGGAACCAGTTTCCTGAATCATCATGCCACTCATACGCAAAGCGCACCGCAATACGGTTTCCCTCGAACGCCCACAGCTCTTTGATCAATCGATAGTCAAGTTCTTTCGACCATTTGCGCGTCAGGAAATCGATAATCTCTTGCCGTCCGTTGATGAATTCGGAGCGATTGCGCCAATAGCAATCTTCTGTGTAGGCCAGGCACACCTTTTGCGGATCGCATGTATTCCAGGCGTTTTCCGCTATTCGAACTTTTTGGGTTGCGCTTTCGAGAGTAAAAGGTGGTATCAGTGAGGTTGTTTGCAAAGGTTCTCCTTTGGCGCTGCTGGCGCTTCCACTCTTTCCTTGCCTGTGTAAATGTTGAATCTTTGCTGGCGCACAAATCCGATTAAAGTCATGCCGCTCTTCTCCGCAAGGTCAATTGCCAGGCTGGACGGAGCACCAACTGCTGCAACCAATGGAATACCGGCATGTGCGGATTTTTGAATTAACTCGAAGCTGGCACGACCACTGAGAAGAAGAATGTGATTGCGAAGCGGAATGGCGTTTTGAGCCAATCGTGCTCCGATAAGCTTATCCAGGGCGTTGTGGCGACCTACATCTTCTCGCAGTTCCAGCAGACGTCCGCCGCAATCAAAGAGCGCGCTTGCATGGATACCGCCGGTAGTATCAAAATCGTGCTGGGCTTGCCTCAATGCGGTGGGAAGTGAGGCGATTAATGTTTTGGAAATAGGTGTCATCTCTGATTCGATGGCGTATTGAGCGCGTTCCATGACTGCGGCAATTGAGCGTTTGCCGCAAACTCCACAGCTTGAAGCTACGTAAGAGTGCCGGTCAAGGCTTTCCAGCCGAGGTGAAACATTGTCATGCAAGGTCACCGTCACGGTGTTGTGTTTATCTAGCGCAATCTTTTCGATATCGGAATAGCTCGATATGATACCTTCCGTGAAAAGAAATCCCGCAGCTAACTCCTCATCATTACCTGGCGTACGCATAGTAATTGCCACAGAACGAATCGCTCGGCTTGGCCTAACAAGCTCGCCTTCCCCAGTTTGCTTGCCGGGCGGGAACACCGCGTTGATACGGATTTCGAGTGGCTCTTCCACCGATACGTCGTCTACGAAAGCTGATTCGCCATCGCTGCTGATTTTGTGTACGTTGACTTTTGTGATGTTGTTCTTCACGCGAATACCGATCCGTCTCTGATTTACTCTTTGAAGGGCTGCACATCTATAACGATGCGCTTCATGATCGGTTGATCGCTCTGTCCGCTGAAGTCACCGAGTGGACAGATTGCGTTCAATTCCGGCATGTATCCTGCGCTGCAGCCCTTAGGAATGTTGTATTTGACGGCGAGGAATCCTGACACACTGCGCTCGGTTCCGTCCTTAGCAAAACTGGTTATTTTGATTGGGGCGAATTGTTCGATATTTCTTTCCTTCATGTCCTCTTCGTTCATGAAGAGCAATGTTCGCAAATTCTTTACGCCACGGTAGCGGTCGTTGTCTGAGTAGATGGTGGTGTTGAACTGGTCGTGCGAGCGCATCGTCGACATGACGAGCTTTCCGGCGGGTGGCAAAACATTGTGCAACTCCTTGTTGGAAAAGTTGGCGCGTTCGGTCGGAGTCACAAACACCAGTTCTCGGGCTAACTGTTTCAGGCGAAAGCCTAAAGGGTGCCTGACACGTTCGTTGAAGTCCTCGAAGCCGCTAATCGCTTCAGCCATCTTATCTCGAATAAGATCATAGTTGCCTACATACTTAGCCCAGGGCGTTGCGCTGTTCTTCAGTGTCGCCTGCGCGATACCACCGATAATGGCGCATTCGGAGCGCAAATGTTCTGATGCCGGCTTTCTCTTTCCTCTGGACAGGTGAACCATACTCATTGAGTCTTCAACTGTCACCTGTTGGGGACCGCACTCTTGTATGTCTTCTTCTGTGCGTCCCAGACAAGGCAGAATTAATGCTTCTCTGCCGTGAATTATGTGGCTGCGATTGAGTTTTGTACTCACGTGCACTGTCAATCCACAACGCTGCATTGCTTCATAAGTGCGGCGCGTATCGGGAGTAGCTGCAGCAAAGTTTCCTCCCATGCCAACGAAGACATTTACTGTTCCGTTGTACATGCCTTCAATGGTTCTTACTGTGTCCAAACCTTTTGCTCTTGGAGATTTGATACCGCAGGCAGCATCCAGTTGCGCGAGCCATTTCTCGGGCGGCTGATGATGAACACCACATGTGCGATTGCCTTGAACGTTGCTGTGTCCGCGAATTGGACAAGCTCCGGCTCCTTCGCGACCCAGATTGCCGCGCAAAAGCAGGACATTTACGATTTCACGAATGGTATCGACTCCGAATTCTTGTTGCGAAATACCAAGGCACCAAGCGATAATGGCTTTGTTTGCCTGGCGATAGATGTCTGCGGCTTTGAAAATGTCGGTGCGCGGCAAGCCCGATTGTTCCTCGATCTGTTCCCACGGCGTGTTTTCACAGGCTGCTTTGTACTCATCGAAACCTGCTGTGTATTTATCGATGAACTCTTTGTTTAAAACTGAAGGATCGGTCTGTGCTAGCTCGAGCAACCGCTTGCCAATGCCGCGCATCACCGCCATATCTCCCGCGATGCGGCTTTGCAGATTGAGCGAACTAGTTTTTGTTTTCTTGAACAGGAGCATGTCCATAATCTCGTGAGGAGTTATGGCACCGCCTGCCGCTACTTCGATGAGTGGATTGATGTGCACGATTTTCATGTCATGACTTTTGACGCCATCGACAAGTGCTGAAAGCATGCGCGGTGCATTTGTTGCGACGTTTACGCCTAGAAGAAAGACGGCTTCCGTTGTCTCGAAATCATGCAAATCGACTGTGCCTTTGCCGGTGCCAAGAGCTGCAGTCAAAGCACGGCCGCTTGCTTCATGACACATGTTTGAGCAATCCGGCAGATTGTTTGTACCCAGCTCTCGGGCGAAGAGTTGGTACAAAAATGTGCCCTCGTTTGAGAGCCGCCCCGATGTGTAAAAACTGGCGCAGTTTGGACTTGGCAGGGCATTTATATGTTTGCCGATGAGCGCAAACGCTTCATTCCAACTTATTGGAACATAGCGGTCGGAGTGCGAATTGTAGACCATCGGCTCTGTCAACCTGCCGACGTTTTCCAAATCAAAGTCGCTCCATCCCTCGAGGTCTTTCACGGCATGTCGTGCAAAGAACTCTCTGTCTGCGCGCTTTGCGGTCATTTCCCAGGTGACATGTTTGATGCCGTTTTCGCAGATGTCCATTTTCAGACCCTTGCGGTCGTCCGGCCAGGCACAACCTGGACAATCAAAGCCCGAGTTTTCTTGGTTCATGCGAAAAATTGCATCAACACCTTCAACGACACGTTGTTGCTCAACCAGAACGCGCCCTACGCTAAAAGCCGCTCCCCATGCCGCAGCCGGATGATGATAATCCTTTTGCGAAACCTTTTTCTTCTTTTTGGATGATGGGCCTGTGCTTGAGTTAGGCTCGTCAGTCATATGGGATGCTCCTCGATGAAGGGCTTGCATCGATTATAGATTCTGAAAAGGTTGAAGTCACAGAATTAGGATTATTTCGTTGGATTTCAAGATAAAGCTTGATGCAGTCAATCGTACTCGCTTAGGCGGCATTGTCTGTAGAATTGAAGTATTGAAGTAAGGATAGCGTTGTAAAACGGAAGAAGGTGCAGAAGATGAGCACGACGAAAGCGGCTATAGACACCAAGCGGTTTACCGAACACGGAAAGTATTACGAGTACACCAAAGCCGCAGACCCGATCGGGTCTGGCATCATCAGCCGAATCCCTTTCGCTGATTTCAGTGGAGAGCTCCATCGGTCAGGCGGCACAGCGCTTATTCCACTCGACATTAGCGACAAGCTCGGCTGTGATGGACCCGCTACCAGTCCTGCTCTTTGTGCCAACTTCGTGCATATTCTGCCGGGTGAGCGGTTAGTGACGGGATTCAATGCCACCTCTGTGCTCGTATATGTCATGCGCGGCAAGGGGATGACAAGGTTTGGCGATGCTGAAATACAGTGGAGTACTGGTGATTTCGTCGTGCTTCCAGCCGGCGGAGAATCCGAGCACTCGGCGGTTGAAGATTCTGCATTTTATCTAGTGCATGACGAACCTCTTTTACGATACTTGGGTGTTAAAGCCGACGTGCCGCGCTTCAAACCGACACTGTACACCTCGCAGGACTCGCGGAAGAAGCTGGCAGAGGTAGCGGCCGAGGCTGATGCGGTTAATCGCAGTCGCGTCAGCGTTTTGCTTGCCAATGATGCAATGGACCAAACATTGACCGTTACCCACACCTTGTGGGCTATGTTGGGTGTCTTGCCGGTTGGTACTGTGCAGCTACCTCATCGGCATCAGTCAGTGGCGCTGGATTTGATTCTCGATTGTGAACCGGGGTGCTTTACACTCGTAGGAACTAAAATCAACGAGAAGGGTGAAATTTTGGACCCGACTCGTGTGGACTGGCACCCTTATTCGGCATTTATTACACCTCCTGGCTATTGGCATGCGCATTTTAACGAATCGTCCAAAGAAGCGCATTTGATACCAATGCAGGATGCCGGATTGCAAACATACTTGCGAACTCTCGACATCAAATTCGTTCTGCCAAACAAAGCTGTTCCATCACCCTAGCGGTCGACTTTATCATCGAGTTAAATGTAAACTCTTAAACGCGACGTCTTATATCTTGTCGCATGAGAGTTGATAATCACGTTGCTCTCTTGATGCAAATTAGATGTTTGGTTCCGAATTGAGGAGATTCTCGTGGTAGCAACAGTGTCGCGACTCGTAAATCCGCTGGCGTCGTCCGACCAGAGATTTCTCAACGATCCATATGCTGAACTTGCCAGGCTGCGAGCTGAAGCGCCAATTTGGTGGTGCGCCGAGCAAAGATACTGGATAGTAAGCCGATACGCAGACGTGCACGCGATTTTGAAAGACAACTCCTTCGAAAAGCAGATTCATCGATGGAAATATGCACCGACTTCATTTCTGGCGAACTTCATTCCTTCTTTGAGATTTCTCCGACAAATCGTTTCCAACTGGCTGCTGAACCTGAATCCGCCGGCTCATACGCGGGTGCGAACTTTGGTGGGCAAGGCGTTTACACCGTCGAGCATCCAAGCATTGAGGCCTAAGATTGAGCAGCTCGCCGAAACGCTCGCCGATGAGTTGGCTAAAAGTGGCAACTACAGTTCCAGTCCAATCAGTCTGATTCCGAATTTCGCGCATCCATTTCCTTTGGGTGTGATCGGTTTGATATTGGGTATTCCAGTCGATGATGCGGTAACTCTGCGCACGTGGTCCCAGCAAGTTGTTGGACTGATCGGGGGCAATCGTGACGTAAAACGTCTGATGATAGCTGGGACAGCGATGAAACAATTCGCGGCATATTTGAAGCCGCACATTGAGACTCATCGCGCCAATCCGTCCAATGATCTTCTGTCGGTGCTTGTGCAAGCAGAGGAAGACGGAAGCAAACTTTCAACCGAAGAGCTCGTTGCAACCAGTATCTTGTTGTTGATCGCTGGTTTTGAAACGACGGTCAATTTGATATGCAATAGTGTTTACTGTCTGAGCCGGTTCCCCGAACAAGCTGCTCTCTTCAAGCAAGACATGCAGAACGCAGATGCTGTAGTCAGGGAGGTGCTCCGGTTTGAAAGTCCAGCCCAAACAGCTCCGCGTCTAGCTGGTAAGGATGTCACTATTGGTGGTGCGCATATCAAAAAAGGTGACATGGTTTGGTTACTGCTCGGTAGTGCCAATCGCGATCCGGAAAAGTTTAGCAATCCTGATGTTTTCGATATCACTCGCCAGAACGAACGCAATCTGGCGTTTGGCGATGGAATACACAGGTGCATCGGTGCCGGTTTGGCAGAGCTCGAAGCAGCGGTAGCCTTGAAAGCTCTCTATTCGCGCATGCCCAATTTGACTTGTGTTCAGCCCGTGAATTTTCAGTCGGCATTTGGCTTGCGTGGACCGCGTGAATTAATGATCGTCACCGGAAGGCGCTCAGTCTAGCCGTCCGAACCTGTGCAGTTAGCATCTCTTGTCTGAGGGAACGAACTGAAAGAGCGAGCGTCGACTGGCTTAGGTAACAGTTTGCATACGCTGTTGAGCTTCCGTTACCTTGCCTTATGAATGTGTTTGAGCTCTTCCTGTTTTGCTTTCTTTCCTTCATTTACAGAGAAAAGTCTTGTTTAAACGCTCAATAAACAACAAACTCGAGTCCATGCTGGAAGTACTATCACTTGTGGGTCCGATTATCTGTCTTATTGACTGCATCGTAATTCCAATCGTTTTATTTACTCTTCCGCTTGTAGGTCTGCATGAGATTTGTCATGGCATCGGCGACCAGGTTTTGCTTTTATTAGTGTTCGCAATCTGCATGCCGACAATCACTGCCGGTTTTTTGAAGCACAAACGTAAGAGCGTGATGTTCTTGATGGCTTCGGGATTCGTCGTTATGTTCTTCACGAATTTTGCCGGTAATTTGATCGACCACACCGTGCATCTTATGCTTAGCGCACTTGGAAGTTTCCTGTTAATCAAAGCCAATATGGAAAACCGCAAGTATCGAGTGGGTGGCTGCTGCACCCACTCGCATGCTCATGTTCACATTGACCGTCGCTGACGAATAAGCAGGGCTGCGACCTTTACTTCGCCATCGCTAGTTCGCCATGTGTATCACAGTGTCCGCTGCATGGTCTGTGTAGATGGCCTTCGACGAGATAGTCGACGTGGTCTCCATGCGGGATCGCTTCGTGTCCGCATGTTGGTCCATGCGAGTGGTCTTTTTCGTGTCCTGTGCAGTTGTGTTCTGGCGTGCAGGTATTTTCGTTCGCTCCATTTTCAGGCAGTTTGTGTTCGTCGACGTGGTCACCGTGCACATGGTGTAAGTGTCCATCGTGCAAATAGTCGGTGTGCCCTTCGTGCTGGACAGATTTGTGACCGCATGATGCTCCATGTTTGTGCTCATGCTCTGAATGTGTTGTGCAACCCATGTCTTCTCCTTCGAATTCAGTCGCTTTACTTATGTGTATCATTAGTTGCCGAATTTGCGCCGTTTCCATTTGGTCTGATTTTGAAGATGTCGATGTGTGGAGCATTTACGTTGCATCTAGGTCAAGAAAGTTTAAGGGTATAAGAACCGTTTTCAATTCATATTGGGAATGGATTCCGTTGTTCTGTAATGGTTTGCGGGCTCGGCAGAACGATTATTGGATGCCAAGCATGAAATTTTTAGTCGTTGGCAGGGGTTAAGCTCTATGGCAGCGAGAAGGGAATCATCTCAATAATGGCTGTTATGATGGTGACGATTTGCTCAAGGCCCTTCGTGATGCGAACCCTTTTACAACGAATTTGGACGGCTTGCCTCTCTACAGGATTGGCAGTGTCTCCGGCTTTTGCGCAGTCATACCCGTTGCAGGGCGATGCTTCGTCTGCCTATCCGCAAAGTGGCGCTAATTCTTCATTGTTGCAAGGCGGTGTTGACCGCGAGCCGATCAACATTTTGTTCCTCATCGATGCCTCTTATTCCATGAAGGAGAAATTTGGTGGCACGGAGCGCAAGATGAACGCCGCCAAGCAGGTTATAGAGCAGGCGATTTTGCGCATTCCTCCAGATGTGAATGTTGGCTTGCGTGTCTTCGGGCAGTCTTTTAGCGAAGTAATACAAATAGATTGCCGACAAACAGCGCTTCTTGTGCCTCTTGGGGCTCACAATCGCGCTGGATTGATTCAGGCTGTGCGAACAATTCAGCCCGCTGGCTTAACTCCATTGGAGATGGCACTGAGAATGTGTGCCGAGGAGGATTTCAATAACGTTGCTGGTTCTAAGATCATCATATTGATCAGCGACGGGCGCGACACTTGTGGCGGTGATCCCTGTAAATTCATAAGTCTGCTGCCGCGTTATGGTATCAAGCTAAAAGTTGATGTGGTTGGACTCTCATTGCACGACAAGGGGGCTCAGGAGGAGTTGCATTGCGTCGCCGAAAGTTCCGGTGGCAGATACTTCGATGCAGACAACATCGGAGAGTTAATTCAAGGTGTCTCCCGCAGTGTGGATAAGGCAATCTCAGGCAAGGTCATTGTGAAGCCTAAGACCGAGGTTTCGCCTGCAAATTCTGGTGCTTCTGTTCCGAGTTCGGGTGCTGGATCGACAGTTCCTCCTGCTTCTACGAGTCCTTCAAGCTCCGGAGTTCCTGCCATTCCGCCGCGAGTGCCGCAAAACTAGTGGCACTAAGCTAAAGCGGCAGCTAGCTTCTCGCGCTCTGTGCGAAACCAGTTACGCCGTTTCTCATACAACGTGTCTAGGTCGTATTTTTTCCAAAGTGCAACGAACGAAGGCTTTCCTGCTCGCATTTGGCTCGTAACGTACGTCTCGGACACTGTATTGCATTCTTCCAGCATTCCAGCTATCTCTTCGCGCTCTCTCTTACAGAGTTCATAACCATCCACAAATGTTCTCAGGCGTGTGAAGTGATTAAGCCCTCCCAGTCCATAACTTTCAGTCGATTCCGGGCTGTCGAGAGGAACCCAGGCGCGTGCGGATCTTGCGACGTCCCATAAGTGACTGCCAGGAGCAGCGAAGTCGAAATCGATAAATCCAACAGGTTTGCCAGAGTCGAAAACGACATTGCCTGGAATTACGTCGTTGTGGCAGATGATGCCCTTGCCTCGTGGATCGGAGAGACCAGTGTTCCACTGACTATAAGAAGGCGGAGTAAAACTCTTCACAGCTTCATGAAATCGTCGAAGCAGCCTCGCTACTTCGATGAGCACCTCATCTTGCAAGAACCAGTCATCGTAAGGTGGTTTCGGTACTGTGCCGTGTATGTATGAAAGACGCTCGGTCTGTGGTTCTAGAGCGATTGGAAGCGGCGCTCCGTGAAATCCTTGGTCACTCAAATGCTGCAGAAGCGCGTGTACGCCTGGCGAATGCGGTCCGCACGGACGCACGACTTCCTCGCCTCTTTTGAAGATTGACCCGGCGTTGGCGACTCCGTCGTCGAAGAGTTCGTCTTTTGATTTGGTTTCGGATCTTTGCTCGGTCACGGAAATGTATTCTGGGGTCAACATAGCAATGATAAACGAGTCGCATGAAAAAGTATTTCTTCTCCCTGCGCGATACAATAGCGGCGCTGTCAGAGAGAGGACATATGCCACGGACCGAGCAAGTAGCCACCAAACATAAAAAGCAGGTAGTCGATATCACCGATTCGGTCGAGGCGTTTTTGGGTGGCGAGAAGGCTGAAAATGGACTTTGTCATGTGTTTGCTAAGCACACCACCTGTGCGGTGACAACGGCAGACCTAGACCCGGGCACCGATTTAGACATGCTCGATGCCTTTGAAAAATTGATTCCGAAGCTGAACTACAGGCATCCACATAACCCTGCGCACGTGCCAGACCACATCATGTCATGCATTATTGGACCTGGCGTCATGCTCCCGGTTCACAGAGGAGCGCTGCAGCTTGGCACATGGCAGCGTGTCGTTTTAATTGAACTTGATGGACCGCGCAAAAGAGAGGTCGTGCTGACTTACATTCGTGGTTGACGACTTTTACGATCCGCCGCTTAGTTGCCCATTGAGTAGTTGAATAGTTGATTGTTTGGAGTCGAAATTTGCCTAAGAACTTGCATCCGATAGCGCGTGTTCGGCAAGCCATCAGCATGGCGGCGGTCGTGTCACTCCTTGCTTTTAATAGAACCGCTGTTTATGCTGCCGAGTCTTCAGACATTGGGTCTGCGGCTCGAGCTGTTGTAGTTGCCGGCACATCCACCGCAGGCACTTCAGCCACCACGGCCACCACGGCCACCACAATTCAAACTTACTCAACAACTGAAGCTACATCCACAACCGAGACCACTACAACTAGGACAACCAAGACAGAGCTCACGAGCGCTAGACCGAGAATCGCCCTCGCTTTGGGTGGTGGTGGTACCCGCGGGGCTGCACATGTCGGGGTTTTACGCGTTCTTGAAAGAGAGGGCGTTCACGTCGACATGATTACTGGTACCAGCATCGGTGCTATCGTCGGTGGTCTGTATTGTGCAGGGCTCTCGGTTGATGATATTGAAATGCGGTTCAGAAAGCCGAAATTGATGAAGAGTTATATGACTGTTCCGGTATTCGTTAGCATCGCTGTGCGACCGTTTTTCCTCATGCCTAGATTGGTTGGTTGGAAACCATTCGATGGTTTCTATTTTGGAAACAAATTCCGCAATTACTATAAAAGCTGCTTGCCGCCAGACCGTCGTAACATTGAAGATCTGAAAATCCCATTCAGCGCAATGACTACAAACTTGCGAGATGGGGAGGCTTTCCCCATTACTCACGGCGATTTATCCAGAGCCGTTCAAGCAAGTTCGGCAATACCAGTACTGCGGAGGGCAGTCCGTATCGACGAACAGGTTCTGGTCGATGGTTGTGTTGTCATCAACGTTCCAGTGGATGAGGCTCGAGCGATGGGGGCGGACATCGTCATCGCTGTGCCGGTCAATGAGCGCCTCGAACTGGTGCCTGTGGATACTTTTCGGCATGTAGGCAGCGTTGCTCGACGCATCGAGCAGATTCTTCTGGCGCGTACAGATGCTCCGCAGCTTGCACGTGCCGATGTCGTCATCCATCCCGTTACGGACGGCATAGACGTTGTCTCAACCAATCCCAAGGATGCTGTTCGTGCCATCCAGGCAGGTGTTGACGCTGCCAACCAAGCCATGCCCGACATACGGCGCCGGTTAAAGGAATGGAGCGCGCAGCATGAACAGCATTAGGAACTTCGGTTCATAACGAGACCGGTCACGGTACAATTGTCAGCGCCGCTAATTTAGTTTCTCTTTGGAGCACAGATGGGCGCTACGTTTACAGCAGAAGAGATCATGGAGTTGACCGAAGCGCGTATTGCGCTTGGGATGATGCATGAAGAAGATGGGCGCATCTGTACTGATACTCGTGAACTTGAAGAAGGTGACTGGTTTCTTGCCCTGCGCGGCGAAGAGTATGATGGACATGACTTCCTCGGCGAGGCATTTTCTGCTGGCGCTATAGGATGCATCGTGGAAGAACGCACTAGCTATCCGATCGCTAGTACCAGTTTTCCTCTGTTGGCAGTACAACACACAGACGATGCACTGAAGAAACTGGCTCGCAACTGGCGTAAACGAATTAATCCACGCGTTGCGCTGGTGCCAAATGATGATGCTCTAGAGATTATATTCAGCAAATTGCGGAAGGAGTGCGAGCGTCGATTTGCCGAGCGTTTCGTCACTCTTGACTCGGTGGAAACCACTGAGATGCTCGCCCAGTTGCTGCTCATGCCTGCTGAGACTAAAGTGGTGCTCGGTCGTTATCAGCTCGAGCATTTCGAGGAAGTCGAGTTTCTCGGCGACGCTGCGCTACCAAATGTGGTGCTAATGACAGGAGAGTCAATTCGGCGTTTTAGGATACAGCTTTCAGATAGTGATATGGCCGGGCTCTCTTTCAGCATAATGCCTACGCTTAAGTTGCATCATGGGCTGCTCTTGGTGGATTCGAACTTTTACGACCAACTGTTGGCCAAGGTCGATCCCGACTTCCTCGACAATGTTGTGGTCTTTGGAAGCGCCCTGACCGATTCCGAGATGGCCCGGCTGTCTGCACTGAAGAATGATGCGCCTGTGCCTTTTGTAAGACCGGCTGGACCGCCGGAGCGATTGATTGCGATGATTCGTTCTGCCTCTGAGTTCGCTGCCAATGCGGCACCATCGAGCGATCAGACCGACATCTACGAACTGGTCGGCATGATTCTTCAGATGCTAGGTATCGAACACCTGTAGCGTATTAATGTTCTTGAGCAGGAACTCTTTCGAGGAACATTCTACGATTCTGTGAGAGCGCTTTATACAGCTTTCTGGTCAGCCACATGGTGCCAGGCAGGATGTAAAAAACTGCTGCCAGACGTCCAAAAGGAAGATTCTTTAGAATGAACGGAATCGCTTCAGGACCTTCCCATTGGTTGTTCAGATCATCGATTAGAACAAGACTCCAACGTGAAGCATCAAGTCTCCGATAATTTTCTTGATTGTCGTAAGTCTCGGCACTGCGCTCGACGAATTCGAATTTCTTCCCGGTATCCCACCGTTTGACAACTGATCCAAGTCGGCGAACCATAGCACAGCGATCGTCGCAAATTACTTTGAAGAAAGAGGCTTCTTTTGTAATCATGGTGGCTGCGTCCATCGTGCGGCCTGCCTTTCCGTTCGCCTGTGTGTGATTCTTCTGGTGGGGACTTCCTTTAAGATGATTAAGTTTAGCAGAAATTTACGGTATGGCAGAACTATTTTGCATATCTTCAGTCAGTATTTTCCATAGCAAAATAGTGGTTTTGCCTACTGAGGGTATCTGCATGTTGTCTGAGATCGTGGTCGATCAAGTGACCTATACGGCCAAAGACGAACCACTGAAATTGCTGATGGTGCTCAGACGATGTCTTGATGAAACGCTCGAGAGCCCTCAGCGGGTGACTCTTTCGGACGCCGAGCTGCTGGCGCTGAAATCGTGGCTACTAATGCATGCGGAGTCGATGCGATCGGGGAAAGCAGTTTGGGTTGAAGAGTCGATAGACGGAAAGATATACAAGCTGGTGGCAGCGATCGGAAAGACTCCTGAGGGTGAGCCGGTTGTGTGGCATCCTCCTTTGCCGTGGCCATTTGATTTCACAAACGAGAGCAAGAAAATAGACCTTTAATGTGTTACCTCTTGGCACCGTATGTGGGGAACCAATGTCGCTGAAATTGTGGCGAAAAATCTTCGTTTTGTTGATCAGTTGCCTATTGATTAGTTGCGAGCTCATATGGGTGCCGCCAAGCGGCGCGGATGAGGAAGTGCATGTGACTGAGTCCCTGACTCCGGAATCCATCCATTTGCAAGTAGCCGCGAACGTCGTCTCGCTTATGCACAGATACGAAATTCCCGGAGGGCAATTTTGCATAGCGAAGGGTGGGCGCACAATCTATTCCGGAGCGTTCGGTTGGAGTGACGAAGCCTGCGAGAAACAGGTCACGGATACCGATCTTTTTAGAATCGCCAGTATCAGTAAGGTCGTTACGGCCGTTGCCATTTGGCAGCTGGTCGAGCGTGGTCAGCTAAGCCTATCCGATAAGGCCTTTGCAATTCTCTCCGATCTTAAGCCGACGCGGACTGGCGTTATAGATTCGAGGCTAAATACGATAACCGTTGCTCAACTTTTGCAGCATGCCAGTGGTTTTGGTTCTGCACTTGGCGATCCACAATTCAAGTATGAGCGTATTGCAGCAGACGCCGCTGGAACCAGTAGACCGGCTTCACCAGCTGCAATCATTCGATATGCCATGACTGATCCTCTGGACTTCGATCCTGGGACTAAGTCTGTCTACACGAACATCAACTTCAACATTCTTGGGCGGATCGTCGAGAAAGTGAGCGGGCAAAAGTATGATGATTTTGTGCGCAAAAATATATTGGAACCAGCTCAAATCACGGATATGCAGCTGGGGCGCACAGACCAAAATCTGAAGACACCACTGGAAGTGTTTTATTGGGGTAGTCAAAACCAACGTCCTTCTTGGTCGGTCTTCGATAGTGAACCACGCTTGGTGGCATCGCCATATGGAGGCGACTATGCCATTGAGTGCTTCGATGCTCATGGAGGCTGGCTTGCTAGTGCGTCGGATTTGGTTCGCCTCGCCAGTGCCATCAATGGATCTGCCAAGACTGCCGCTCTTCTCAAATCGACCACTCTCGATGACATGCTGAATCCGACGCAATTCCCATCCGATGGTTCGGGCGGATTCAGAGCACAAGGAGTGCCAGTGAATCCGGCATTGAAGCTGTGGAGCCACACTGGTGCAATGAGCGGAGCCAGTGCATTTCTTTATAGTTTTGACCGGGATGTCATCATCGCTGCGGTCTTCAATCGACTACCGACTCCCGATCCTTTCAAATTCTTTCGAGAGATGGATGACACCGCTCTTTCGGTGCGAAAAAAGCTCAGCTCTGCAAGCACAGCTAAGAGCGAGAATTGAAGCGATAGCCTGCGCCGTGGATAGTTTCGATGACCGGTTTCTCTTCGGCTGATAGTGCGATCTTCTGGCGCAGTCGTTTCAGGCAGCTGCGAAATGCATCCGTTGTTGCGTCGCTTTCTGATTGCCAAACGCGCTGCATAATTGCTTCTGCGCTGAATACGCGGTCAGGATTGCGCATGAAAAATTCCAAGAGGCTGAACTCTTTAGGTAAGAGGTCGATATCTTTTGAGGCACGTGTTACGCGCATCTGGTCGGGAATGATGGTGATGTCGCCGCTAACCAATTGATTTTGAACCTGTTTGGATGAGCGGCGCAATTGCACGCGAATTCTCGCCGACAACTCCATCAAAGCGTAAGGTTTTGTGAGATAGTCGTCGGCGCCACTGTCGAGCCCGACCTCCTTGTCATTAATGTCTGACTTGGCCGTGAGCATAATCACAGGGGTTGTGTGACCTTTGGCTCTGTACTGCTTGAGAACTTCCTGTCCCGACATGATCGGCAGGTCCCAGTCGAGTAGAATGACGTCGAATTCGCTAATGAGCATAAACTCCAGACCCTCGGCTCCATCGCGGGCGACTTCGACGATATGTCTTTCTGCGGTCAACCAAGAGGTAACGAACTGAACAGCGGATGAATCGTCCTCAACTAGTAAGATTTTCGCCATTTTTCTCTCGGCTTCCTTCTCTATTTGGCGCAGTGCGAGGTAAACGGATGTTGAACGTGCTACCTGAACCTACTTCACTTTCGACGTCAATTGATCCATGGTGCAGTTCAACCAGTTCCTTCGATATTGTAAGTCCTAATCCGGAACCTGCAATGTCGCCTGAGGTCGAAGCGACCCTGTGAAACCGTTCGAAGACCAGTTTTCGCTCTTCCTTGGGAATTCCCGGGCCCTTATCCGAGATTCTGACAACCACCATGGCGGTTGTTGGTTGAACAGTTATGGTGACGAATGTTTTTGGCGGCGAGAACTTGATGGCATTGGACAGTATATTCACGAGCACCTGCTCGAGCCAGAAGCTGTCACCTTGAATCGTTTCATTCTTTGACTGAGCATATTCGCGCCGCAGCTCAATCGACTTTTCATCTGCGAGAACTTGCACCGCATCAGCTGTTTTGTCTAAAAGAGTGCCGATCGCTATCTCGGTAATCTTTAAGCTGACAGTATGGCTGCGAATTTTTTCCAATTGAAGAACGCTGTCGATTAGCCCGACCATGCGGATAGACTCTTTTTCCGATAGTGCCAGCAAGTTGGTGCCTTGCTCGTTTAACTTGCCCAGCATGCCGTGATGCAGCATCTCGAAAAAACTGCGAATTGATTGCAGCGGTGTTTTTAAATCGTGGGTGATCATCGCCGTCACTTCTTGGCGCATGCGAGTAGCTTGACTGATCAAATCTGCTGCGTAGTGAAAGCTCTTATCTAGCTCTGCTACTTCGTCTGTGCCACCTTGCAGGGGAAGAAGTGGTTCGTTTTTCGCCAGGTGCTGTGCATTTAAACTTAATCTATGTAAGCGTCCAGCAAGGTGCATGCTGAACATGGTGGCACCAAAAATTCCAAGAAAAATGCTCAGCCCCAGCGCCCATTTTAGTAGAAATCTTATCTTTTCCCGTAGCCGATGACTGATTTCATCGTCCGTTCCTTCCAGGCTTTTTTCAGCCAGGTTCAGGAATCCTGAACTGAGTACATCTTGCAAATTTGCGTCGAGCTTCTGGCGCGAGTCTTTGATCAAACCGGGAAGATCTTCGGAGCGCACAGTGCGAATGGCGTGGCGCACGAAATCTATGTCTGCGAGCGCACGGTCCATCGCTTGTTTGCAGGTTTGCACACTTTTATTGAGTTCAGGATCATAACGTGTGAGGTCGTCCAACTCTTTGAAGTTCTGCCGTATATCATCGATATGTTGCAAAAAGCTTACCGCGCTAAATCCACGGACAGAATAGAGAGTTTGCACCTTGCCGACGTAGATGGTGTCTCTGAGTATTCTGTTTACAGCGTCATTGATATGTTTGTTGCGGTTGACTCTTTGTGCTTCTGCTTCCGCTTGATTCTGTAAATTGATCAGAACTCCGAAGATTGTGATTTCGAAGCACAGGGGTATGCTGACTAAAAGTAGTCCTTTGTGTAAGAGAGTAAGCCGCATTTTGCCGGATTAGAAAGAGCTTGCTCAAATATACATGCTTTCGTGAACCATGGCGATCTTAATAAGGTGTTTCGCTCTCGCGGACCCCAAAGCTCGCGCGAATTGACTTAGCAATAAAAGTCGTGCTGATAATTGCCACATACACGAGCGTAGTCAATTGGGCGTGAATCTTTTAATTGCCACGATCTCTGATACCACTTGGTGCACGTTCTTTTGGTGAAGGGACAGCTGCTGTTGTGCCCGCTGGAGTAATAATAATCTCTCGTTGGGCTAAAGGACTTCGAGATGTGGTGGTTAGCAGCTCGGAGGTGATTCTGCAAGATCTGCAAGCGCGACTAGAGAGAATTGAGCGTTGGCATAAATTGAAAATGATCACGATCTAAAATTACAGATGCGACACAACGCTGCCACAGTTTAAGAACGACAGTATCAGC
Source organism: Oculatellaceae cyanobacterium (assembly GCA_036702975.1). GTDB lineage: Bacteria > Cyanobacteriota > Vampirovibrionia > Obscuribacterales > Obscuribacteraceae > DATNPX01. Next base: position 243,114 of record DATNPX010000016.1, on the reverse strand, counting down.
ACACCCCACTTTAATAGTCTAGTAACTATCACGATTTTGTGGGAGGCGCATTATGTTGTCATCAGGTTTTGAGCAAGTTGCAGTAAAGCAAAATCATTCCGATTCTCAGGCTGCGAAGTCTAATGAGAAATTAGCCAGTCAGGCTTGGTGCCGTGAAGAAGTTCGACCTGAAAATGGAAAGGGCGGTGTTCCCAAGCTGCCAACTCATATCGATTTCAACGACCAGGGAGCTGACATTTGGAAGCATTGGCATAATCCTGATGAGTCTAAGTGGGCACACCCTCATGGAGACAGCCAAAAGTCAACGCACGCGCCTCATTCCGATGGCAAAAAAGACGGAAAATTTATCGCAGACGAAGATGTGAATTATTCAAAACCGCCCTCGAAATTGAAATCGACGGATGGCAACGAGCACATAGTCCAGAATCTGAACGGGCACAAAAGTTCCATCGCCGTCAAAGGACCAGGGAAAGATCGCTGCTTTAGCGAACACGAAAAGAGATAGGGCGGTCGAGAAGTAGGGAATCGGCCAACAAGCAAAGCTGTTCGCTCAGCTTTGCTTGTTGATTTTAGAGATGCATCGCGAGAAAACTTAGCAGTTTATTTTTTGCATCGCGCGATGCATTTTCGTCATATCCGCCCTTTCCTGGCCCATATTTAAGAAAGAAGTCGGCCAAAGGGCTTTCCTGTTTATGCATAAAACCGTGACCAACGTTCGGATAAACTGTTATTTCATGTGGTATTCCATGACGTTCTAGCTCACGACGAAGATGAGGCAGCTTGGGCGCAATCACGGAGTCTCGTTCACCAAAACTGCCAAATATTGGACATGCGCCCTCAAGTGACTGAGGAATTTGTCCATAAAAATCAGCAGCAACTTTGAACAGCCCGGTCTTTGACAACAGCAGCGCAAAGCCACCTCCCATGCAAAAGCCGATGACCGCAATTTGATCCGGTCTTATAAACGATTGCTGACCAAGCCAGTGTCGGGCGGCGATCAAGTCATCAACGGCACGTCCATGCCCTGCTGCCAGCTCTCTGAACAGGCGAACCAAGCATCCGATCATATTGCCACGAGCGAGTAAATCTGGCGCAATCACTGCAAAACCGTGTGCTGCTATCTCTTCTGCCAATCCTCTTGCATGGACATGCAAGCCCGTCGCTTCGATGACGAAGACAATACCGGGATGTGAGCCCTCAGCCGGCCTGGCTAGAAGCGATGGCATTTGAAAGCCGTCTGTGCAGGCGTAGTGCACTCTTTCTGTCAACAGTTCCTTAATCACGATAAAATTGTCGTCCCTGCAAGAATGTTTACTGGTAAACATAATACGCTTGTTTACGAGTAAACAAATTAAAAATGAGCAAATTTGATAAGCCCGAATTCGACGAGCGACTTTCACAATTGAATGATGCATGGAAAGCGATTTTGCTTCTTCAGTCACGCTTGGTGGCTGATCTTGAGGAGCGGGCTGAAGCAAAAAAGGTGGTCGAGCCTAGCACCTTTCACGTTCTCGCAATCCTGATGAAGTGCGGCGGAAAGGCGCGTTTCAAGTATCTGACTCAGCATGTGTTGATCAGACGAGCAGGGCTGTCTCGGTTGTTGGCACGGCTTGAAAAAGAGCGACTAGTGCGGAGGGAGCGATGCGAAGATGACGATCGAGGTGTTGATATCGCTTTGACAGACATCGGCGAGAAGGCTTTTATGGCTGCGTTTCCCGTGTACAGCGATCGTCTAAAGGAGCGTTTGGGCAATCATCTCGATGCAGACAGCGTTCGTCAGCTCACTGAGATTTTAGGGAGGGTATTGAAAGCCAATGGATGGGCACCGCCTGTAATATCAAATGTCAGCAAGTAGTGGAGTATTGCTTTCTCTAAGTGGTCAATCCGGATTGATCGTTTCTTTCGGTTCAATAAAGGGATGTGTCTTGATGACACAAGAAGACAGCATTTGCCTGCTTGATCAAAGACACGGTATATTTACCGAATGAATATTGAAAAACTTAAACAGGAATTCGCTGGCAAAACCAATCATGAGGCATACGAGCTTGCGTTTATAAAGCGGATGCTCAGACCGAATCCAACGGAGCCGGGCACGTTTTTGGGGAATACTCAGCGGCAGGAATTTATTCCGTTACTAAAATGTCTGTTTGAGAAGTTGCCTCGCTTCCCTCAAGTCCTTGATATCGGAGCCGGTGGTGGCGAGATCGTCGATGCGGCGCTAAAGCACTTACATGAAGCCACTATAAATTTAGTAGAACCGAATCCGGTGCTGCTTGCGAAATACCAGGAGTGTTTACGGTGCTCGTCTTCTTTGCGCGAGGGTGTAAGTTACTGTGGGCCATTTCAGGACTACTATGATTCCAGTGATGTTCAGATGCCTGCTTTCGAGAAGCCTCAGGATTTAATACTGGCTATCCACATGCTTTATCATTTCACCGATCCTCGCAGTGAACAGATAGACCCGGACAACGACCTGGAGTCTGCGGTTGCAAAAATGTTTTCATTTCTGGCTCCTGGTGGATTTTTGTTTATTGTTTTTGCCAACCAATTGGTTTCAACGACTGGCCGAGCCGGCCGTTATTACTTCAGTGAGACTGGTCGAGTCGATGTTGCAGACCGACTGCTTGAAATTGCGCGCAGTCGCGAACGTCTGCTCGGACAAGGGGAAATAAGCAAGATACTGAATGAGCGCTTTGGACCGGGCTGTACGAGTGTAGAATCAACGGTGACGCCCAGTTGTTTTTATGGTGACAATGTAGAAGATATCGTAGCGATGTGCATTACTGCGGAGATTGGAGAGATTAATGAGCAGCCGTTTGATCTTCGCAAGCTCGATCTTTGTGGAAGCTTCGTCCAAAAGCATTCGGCTGATATTGAACTTGTGATTGAGAGTCGAGACGTCCCGCAAAGAGGGATGGTTCGCTCAAACCAGCCTCAGATTGTTTGCGTCATTCAGCGGCACCACTAAAAATCAGTATCGTTAGGTTGGAGATAGCTGATAAGTGGTTCCGGTTGAATCTCAGAGCTATGACAAAAACACCACCCAGATAAATCTGCGGTGGTGTTTAAGCTACTGTCTGACTGTCTCTTGCGAAAAGACTCAGTATCTCTGCACGCTTCAGTCAGTCCTTCACGTGTAGCGGGCTACTTGCTACTGTCTCCGGTCAGCGCCGACCTGACGTTTCCACAATGCCCCTCGGCTCAAAGCACTCAACTCATTTGGTGAGTGCTCACCGTTCATGCCTCTATATTAGCGGGTTTCGGACAGTAGAGAAGTACCCCAGAAAACGTTTAATCAAGGAAAAAACGATCGGGATCTCGCTCTATTTTTGCGCGTCTCAATATGCGAAGAAGCTGACAAGCGCTCGGGCTACAAAGCTGTTCGGAGTAACGACTTTTGTATGTCTATGTGATATTTAAAACGCCCATCTTTGATATCTCTATTGTTTGTTCTCAGAGGCTTGGTTACCAGCCTTTTTCTAATTCCTATCGTTGACGTGTACGAGATGAAGAAATCTCAGAAGTCTGCTGCGAAGTTTTTGGTGGAGCCCCTTCTGGAAGCGGTCAATACTAGCCAGCCATCAATCGCTCCGAAATTGTAAGAGAAGTACGTCCTTGCCTAGAGGCACTGCGAAATCGCTATTCACTTGACGCAGCGGCTGAGGTTGATCAGATTGCACTACGTCGTAGAGACGTGCGTCCCGCGCTGGCTTTGCTAGGTGGACTAGAACTTGCTCTTCGGGTGTATTTAACGCATCTGCGCTGTCCACCATGTTCCATAGCGCCAGAATGTATTCGCCAGACTTTTTCTGAAAGAGCATATAATCTACGGTTTTCGATTTTGTTTCGATGCTCAGTTTAAGTGACTTCGGTTGGAAGAGACCACCGCTGGGCTCGGCGAGCATATTTAGCAGCCGTTTTACGGCGAAGTAGGCGGGCTTGGGTGTTCCGTCGGCGGAGATAATTCCATAGCATTGCTCGGGATCATTGCGATCCGTTCCTCTGTCTTGCAACTGATAGATGTAGATAGACTTGAATCCCGCTTTGAAATAACGCAAGAGTTGTCTTGGAAGATATCTCGCTTGCTCAGTGGGGCTGACGGCTCTTCTGAAGGCATTGAGATTGGGTGTGGTGCAAAAACCTGTTTCAGTCATGAAAAACCGATCAGTGCCGAGCCGCGGATAGCCGGCTAATTCATAGGCGTAAAGCCGTGATTCCCACGCGTTGCGATCCTGTTGACCCTTCTTTGATTCGTCGAATGGCAGATCGTAAATGTGTACATTGCCATAATTGACGAAATTGGAGAGATCAAGTTGCACTGATGTGTCCCAAATCTCTGACCACTTGCTGCCCTTTGGTCTGCCGGTCGCCGGGTTTATGACATATGGTGACGGATCCAGCGTCGGCCCTATAATCGGCACTTTTCTGGTGGCAGGATCGTTTGCCAGTGCTGATTGCAGAGCCACCATATAAGACTTTAGTTTTGCTGGAGCTTGAGGATCATCATTGTGACTACCCACCAAGTATTCATTGGGCCCGACAACGCCTTCCACCACGGCACCGGGTCCAAGCGCTTTTACGACTTTTACAACGTCAGCTGGCGGTGATGTGTATTTTGATGGATACACGGGAGGCGTTGGCTCATCGTGGTGATATTCACCCTTGCCGTCAACCTTCAATTTTGAAAGCACCACACTCTTGATTCCGTGCTGCGCCATGTAAAGTATTTGCCGTGAGGTTATGTGCGAGCGTACATCTGGGATCAGTGGTGGAATCGAGTAAACTGCATGGCGTATTCCAAGAGAATTCACATACGCAACGTTGCGAGCAAAGTGATCTTGTGCGTTGTCACCTGTTGGCAGCACGGGTTGAATCCCAATAGCTTCAACGAGACTGTCTGCGCGTTTGGGAGTAATGCTTTGATTTTGCGCTAGCACACTACCTGTGAACTGCGCTAAAAGAAGTGGTGTAAGCGTAGACCATAAGAGGCTGCTGCCGAGTGCACCAACATTAGACTTTCTAATCCGATTTTTTCTTTGCACCAAATGTCTCCGTTCCGTAATCGCTTTGTACTACATGCCGCTTTGTTTGTCTGCTGCATCGTAGTTGATCACCTTCGGAGTAGGCAGCCACCATTTCATGGACATTAAATAAATTATCGGCGACGTCCTCCGCTGCATCACCAGTCCTGGGGTGGTTTGGTGACAACTTTCGTTCACACTTGGTTAATGACTGGTGAGTAACTGGTGAATTTTACTGCCACCAAGAAGGAACCCTTCTTTGAACGATTTTGCTGTTCGAATGGCTTTAGTTGCCTATTTTGGGCAGTGAAGTTATGTCAGAGTTTTTTTTCTATATCGAAGATGAATACCCGATCGGGTGATGCCAGGCTCACCACAATAAAGCGGATAATGCGATCGATACTGCTGCGCTCGTGGTGAACTCGTGGGAAGCGAAGTTCACTCAAAAAGCTCTTGTTATTGCAGAAAGCGAATTCGTGTAAATTAGGTGCCCGCGGTGTTCGCTTTGCAATTATGGGATGATCTTTATTTGCTTCTGCCGCCAGACCGTGTATTTTGTAGTGGTTTGAAGTTGTCAATTAAGCTGCACCAGGGTTGCTTGTGAGTCTTGTGAATATTGAATCATCCTCAATTCAGTTCAATGCTTCGCATGCGGCTGGGGCAAGCAGTCTTGTCAGCCTAATAGAAGTCGGTGAGATTCGTGCCGATCTGTTGGCGGAAAGTGCACGAATAATAAAATCTGCGTTGGACACCTCCGTTGCGCACGACAGTCCAAAACTCCTCCACTTATGTGGTATTCCGGGCGCAGGCAAGACTACTTATGCTAAGCGGTGGCTCGCGGAAAATCCTGACTTCGTGCTTGTTCAATTTGATTCAATAATGGAGTCTCTGGAAGGCTATCGAGCTGACTTCGCGACACGAGGACTAGTCGCAGCTTTCGGACAGTGGGAGTTGCCCGCTCGCACCATCGGCTACCATCTTTTGCAAGCTCTCATTGACTCAAGAAGAAATGTTCTGTTCGACCATAGCGCGGCGGCGGTCAAGCATATGGCGTTGCTAGAAAAAGTAAAGGCGCTCGGATATTTCGTGGAAATGCACCATGTGCAGTGCGAGCTAAATGAAGCATTAGAGCGCATCAAAAAAAGAGAAATTGAAGGCAAGCGCCATACTCCTAAAGCGTTGGTGTACGAGCGTTTGAGCCTGTTGAAAGATTTGCTGCCAAAATATCAAAGCATCGCCGATCTGTACTTGTCGGTCTAGTTCAATTCTTGATCGACTCTCTCTCATCGACGTTATAATCTGCTGCTTTAACCTGTGAGCGTGTAGACTGTTATACAAGCAGACATGAACGACTCTGCTGCGTAAGCCTATACTGATTTGGAAGTCTGATAGCGAAGGAATCACTTAAGTGGCGCGCAATCACTCGACAGGTTCTGTTCTCATGGTGAACCATAGGCACCTTTCATTATTTCCACGAGTTATTCAAAACACACGTGTCTCGTTCGTTTTGGTTGTCGTTTCGTGCGCAGCAGTTTCCTTATGCGCGTCGCATTTACCTGTGAGGGCTAACAAGGATCATCCGTCGTGGTCTGAGATCAACAATTCGATCAAGCGCACACCGGCTGATTTTCATCTGTGGATAAAAAAAGGCGATGCCGAATTAAACGCGCTGGATGATGACGCTGCACTTAAAGACTTTACCGAAGCAATACGATTGGCACCGAATTCGACGGAAGGATATATTCATCGTTCAGATTTGTATAGACATCTAGGTAAGTTCGATAAGGCTGAACAAGATGGAAAGAAAGCATTAGAAATTGCATACGCGTTGCCGCAACCTGCAAACGCCGATGTCGTTCGAGATGCCGCTGCGCACTTAGCGCATTTGGATGCACTGCGTGGTGACCTCAAATCCTGTCTTGCAATCTATGAAAAGTTGTACGAGAAATTTCATGCTCCAAAGGACGCCATCGAGCTTGGTATCTATAACTTCAAGCTCAAACGGTATGACGTGGCGCAGAAAAATCTTGAATTGGGATTGCAAACCAATCCTCGAGAATTTGAGTCTTTGGGTGTTCTGGCGGAATGTTACGAAATGCAGCATAAATACAAAGAGGCGCTCAAGACCTATACGAAGGCGATCGACATCATCAAAGAAGAACATCGCAATTTTCTCACTCATCATCGCTACCTATTGCTGGAGAAGAGAGGCGCTGTTGAGAAAGTGTTGGGAGATGAAAAAGCTGCTGCACAAGATATCGCTGCGGCCAGGTCCGTTCGCGACGGGATTTTTGAGATCGTTCCATTTAGAAGTTCGATGCCAGATAAATAGATGCAGCCGGAAGCAGCCTGGTGGAGGAATTTGCGAAGATTTTCTGCTGCGGTGGGTGACGGAAACGTTTGTTGAGACAGCGTGAAGAGGTTGTGAGAAAAGAGGAGAGAATTCTCTTTTCGCTGAGTAGATCATTTCGTCGTCCTGTGCTACATTATTTAGCCATATAGTTTAATATGGCTTTTCAAGCTGTTTGATGCCACACGCCACACAGAGTAAGGAGATTGTCATGGCTAAGACTAAGCACCCGATTCCGCCACACCTGCGCTCAGTAACCCCTAACTTAACCATTAAAAATGCCAAAGAAGCCATGGACTTCTATGTAAAGGCATTTGGAGCTGAGATCGTCATGAGCATGAGCGGCCCAGACGGCAAACTGATGCATGGTGAAGTCAAAATCGGCGATTCGGTAATTTTCATCCATGATGAATGCGAACAGATGGATGCATTAGGGCCGTCGAGCCGTGGCGGCGCAACAGGCGGACTAATCATCTACAGTGAAGATGCTGATGCTATGTTCGACAGAGCGGTGAAAGCCGGTTGTTCCGTAAAGATGCCTGTTGCTGAACAGTTCTGGGGGGACAGATACGGCTGCGTGGCTGATCCATATGGCCATGTTTGGTCGGTTGCGACGCATGTCGAAGATCTCACTCCTGCAGAAATAGAGTCGAGACGCGCCGTGGCAATGAAGGAAATGGCTGCAGCGAAGTAAGCTGTCGGAATTAATTTGCCAGATTTACTGTCCTGAAAATTAGGCACCGAATGCAATACTACCGCTTTGGCGGAGTAGTCGCTTCGGTGCCTCTTTTAGGCGCCATGCGAATATATTTAGTGCCCGCCGCAACAAGATCCTGCTTTTGTCTTCTCTTCTTTTTTCTCGTCACTGCCACTTCTGCCCACTCTATTTTCAGTTTGAGCTTCGGCTGGAGTGGGAGTCCATGCTCGCTGCTTGCGATACGCTAGTAGCGCTTCACTGGGCTTTTCAAAGATACCGTTGTAGTCGGCGACGAATTTTTGATCGATTACTTGTTGAATCTGCGCCAATGTTTTGCCTTCCTGTTTCATTTTGTATGCGATCAAGGCTTCGTCTTGGCAGATCGAACAGTCGACGCCGTGTTCCGATGTGAAACAATCGAGCAGTGTCTTGTGGTTGTCTGTTTCATCGCAACCACAGTAGCAAAAAAGTTTGGCGCATATCTCTGGCAGTTTCTTTGCCGCTATATAGCTAGCTTTTGCTTTGCCAACAAAAGTTTCAGACTGCAATACTTCAGGTGTTGCTGGTTGCTCAGCAGCACTGACGGTACACTGCATAGCAGTAAAAGCGAGTACTGTCGAAAGGAAAAGCTCACTAGCAAAGGCGATAGAGCGAATAGAAACTAAGTCAGAGTTGATGAGTTGGCCAAGTGCGTTCATGATTTGCCCTGAGAGACCTGAATGCATATTACCTAAATGTCTCGAAATTACGCATTAAGCCTCGAGTTTGTAGCCGATTCCGTGAACGGTCTTGAGCAGCGATTGTGCGTTTTCCTTGTCGATTTTGGCGCGCAAACGAGTGATGTATGTGCGAACTCCATTGGCAGTTGCTTCAGAATCAGCTTTCCAGACGTTTTCTAGAAGCGCATCTGTACTGAAGACGCGTCCCTGATTGCGCATGAGAAATTCCAGCAATGCATATTCTGTCGGCAATAACTTTAGTGGTTCACCGTCGCGGCTGGCTGCGGCGGCAACAGTGTCTAAGGAGAGGTACCCGCACGTGAGCACATTGTTTGATACAACAGGATTGCGCCGTAGCAGTGCTCTCAGGCGTGCGCTCAACTCACGCATATCGAAAGGTTTCGTCAGGTAGTCGTCGGCGCCAGAGTCGAGCCCCTGTTCTTTGTTATCGGTCGATTTCTTACCGGTCAGCATAATTACCGGGGTGCGACCGCCAGCGTTTCTGAATGTCCGCAGGATGTCGATGCCTGTTCCATCTGGCAACTCCCAATCGAGAACGAGCAGATCATAACCGTAGACTCTCAGTAAGTCCTTCGCCTGTGTCGCTGTCGGGGCGTGTTCCACCGAGTACCGCTCGCTTTCCAAAAAGTCCACCAGCATTTCGGCTGCCACTTCATCATCTTCTACGAGCAGAATTTTCGCCATTTTTTGTCTCGCTCCTATCGCCAGCATTTTAGCGTGGAAGTGGCTGATGCATCTTCATGCTTCTGATAGTCCATTCTCTTGACAGGGCTGAATTAATTACAGCCCACTACTACGTATTTTCCCTCGCCTCAAGGCTCCAGCTGCAGAAGAGTTGGTAAGCCTAACTCTCATCCCCGAGGCAGACCTGGCAAAGGGACCAGCAGCGAATTTTACGATCAGCTGCGCACATTTAGTTGTCTCGCGATTCTCCACAATGTTGTGATTGCCTAGGGTCTTGAACAGATCCCGCACCTCTCATCTGGAAGTAGATAAACTCGTTCGGCCGCTACAACTTCAACATCGATAGCATGAAACGGCTTTGATCTCAAACCGATTAAGGTGGCGCTAAGTGATACCATAGGATGCAAATAATAAAGGAAGAATGATGGGATACAGTCTTCATATAGAGCGATGGTCCGGTTTCGATCGTGTGGATATCGGCCTGGACGCGTGGAAAAATGCCGTTGCAAGAGTTAACGGAATCAGATTGCAGACTGCGGACGCTACAATCTCCAATCCAACAAAACCGCAACAAATGATTCGAATGCCGCTCAGAGAGGGTTCTGTCGAGGTGTATCTTCCCGGTGAAAAGTGTTGGGCTGCCGCCATAACTTGGCGCGAAGGGCGAGCCACCTTTAGAGCGCCAAGGGTTATGGACGCTACGGACCCAGTTTGGGCGGCAACCACAGCACTTGCTGGATTGCTTGAAGCAAAAATTCGCGGTGATGAAGGCGAGTTTTACGATTTAAAAACTGGCGACGCCGAAAGGCAGAGTGAAAAATAAAGCCTGACTTTTAAGTCATGACGTTTTTGTAGATGTTCTCCAGCATACCTTTGTCGAGCGCAGCTTGCGCTTTGGCTGGATCGAAGGAATCGCCCATTCCGCCACCGCTTTCTGGTCCACGCCCACCGCCCGAGAACGCTTGGTGGAGCATATTGAATGCGCTAAAGGGGCTTTCCATGCCCTTCAGGGCATCGACTGGTGTGTGGTTCTCAAAACCGTCGTGATGTCCACCGGCCATGCTCTGACCTCAAAAACTTGACGGACTGGATAATCAGGGAGCCATCGGTACAAGCCAGAAAATGCTACGCACCGATTACCCATCGTATCACTGGAGTGAGGCTTGTCAAGCTTTCTTTAATCTAGATTGGTAGCCTGAGAAGCCCTGATTTTGGGTATGTCACGTTACGAAAACCCTTCGCCTGGCGACAATGTCCAACGTTGACTATGAAGTAAATTACGTCTCTCCCAAAGGCGATGCTTATAGAACCTTCTTTATCGCCTGGATTTGTCTGGGTATCGTGCTGGCGGTGTTTCTGTCGCACTTTATGGTCAGCTGGTTCGCTGCCAGCCATGTTTTCGTGCAATATGCACATTGGTTGACTTGGACGGTTCTGCTTGGGTTGGGCTATACAGTTGTTCCGTACATGGTGTTTGCTTCCTGCAGCCAGGGGCAGCGATTGCAAGTCACGAAGCAGGGTCTTGGCCTGCCTAGCTCTGTCGGATTGATTCCAGGCATGAATCGCTGGAATGCATGGTCGTCGGTGGAAGCGCTCTCGATGACAACGAACACTCCAGCAGCAATTACCGATAGCGACTATCTTTCAATTAAGTTCAAAGATAGAGATCCAGTTAAGTTATATCTGGTCGGTTTCAATCGAAAAGAGCTCAGTCACCTGCTCTTGTCGCTAGAAGTATTTGCCAGGCATGCTGTTCGTTCGCCGGAGTTGCAATGCTTTCAGGATAATATGCATAATACTGCTGGCGGTGATATTACTTATACGCGAATCTGGGAAGAAGCCCTTGGCCGACGCTTCCACAGCACGACATTTATTCCGATGAGTCCTGGGCAGACCTTGCAAAACTCCCACCTGACCGTCATTCGACAGTTGGCGTTTGGCGGTTCTTCCGCGGTTTATCTGGCAAAAGACCAGGCCGGTACGGAGGTTGTGGTGAAGGAATCTGTTATGGGCGTTGATGCGGTTGATGCTCTAGCCAAAAAAGCGAGGGAATTCTTCGACCGCGAAGCTAATTTGCTTTTGATGTTGAAGCACCCATCGATCGCGCGTGTTTTGGACCACTTTGTTGAGAACAATCGGCAGTATCTGGTTTTGGAATATCTGCCGGGCCTGACTTTGCGTCAATTAGTGCGTAAGAAAGGTGCGTTGCCGGAAAAGCGTGTTCTGGAGCTGGCGCTGCAAATGACTGAAATTTTGCACTACTTGCATACACATCAACCGCCGGTTGTTCATCGTGATTTTACTCCGGACAATTTGGTTCTGCGTACTGATGGAAAGCTGACGTTGATTGATTTCGGTGCTGCAAATCAGTTTCTTGGAACAGCTACTGGGACATTGGTTGGAAAACAATGCTATATGCCACCAGAGCAGGTGCGTGGCCAGACCAGTCCAGTTTCAGACCTTTACGCTCTTGGGTGTACGATAAGTTATTTGTTGACTGGGATGGACAATGAGGCGCTACATCAGGCACATCCGCGCAAGTATGATCCGCACCTTCATTCCGGCACCGACGAACTGGTGGCGAAGCTAACTGAGCAGAATAAAGAGAAGCGATACAAATCTGCGCAGCTAGCTGGCATGGCTGTGGCGGCTGTGTTGGAAGACTTGGAGGGACAGGAGGAGGCTGGAAATAGTGTAGTTGTGGATAGTGCCGGTGATGGTGCGCACAATAGCGGAAGTACAGGCAAAGAGCACTTTGTAGTTTCATTGAATGAAAATAGAGCGCTGCCCGAAACTGTGTCCATTGAGCCGAAAGGACGGACACTGTGAGCGCAGACGAACGTGAAGCTGAAAACACTGGAATTTCGTTTGGGCAAATGAGCGGGCAGACGGGGCAGGCACAGGTGAGTCCACAGTCACTTGTCCAGGACTCGGGTGCACTGGAACTGCAGGCTATAGATCTTCCAGCCGCGGTCCTCTATGGTAGCGAAAACGTTCATGATGATTTGCCATATGCTCCTGAAAGCAGCTCCCAGTACGGGCATGGCATGCAATACGCTTCTCCAGCAATCGCTGATGAAAAATTCGATATCGGTCTTCTGTCGACCGGATCGGGAGTGGAGCTGTTAATTGCTCTATGGCCATATGGGCTGCGCGAAGAACAGATTAAGGGGCTAAATGTCTCCACAACCGTCCGGCAGCTCGATTCTCAGTTCGTTGCACTTGCCTTCGGATTTGGTTTTGCACTGTTGTCTGTTGTGTTGGCTTCGTCTTTTTTCGGTCCTATTTCTTTGTGTATTTTGCCAGTGTGTTTGCTTGTGCCTGCATTTGCTGGTTCATATTTGTTGAAAGAGCCTGCTTACATAAAGTTGTACAAGTACGGTTTCGTTATACAGTGGATGTACTTTGGTAAAGTCGTTCAGCAGACGCAGGTCTTCTGGAAGATGGTTGAACGCATTTATCTGGAGGACAGTAGGCCGGAAGAAGGCGAATTTTGGAAAAGTGATAAGCCTAAAATCATTTTTGAAACGATGGACGGCGTCACGATCCAGTTGAATCTAGAAGCATTTCCGAGTGCTGAGGACTGGCAGAAATTTTTGCAGGCCGCGCAGCATTGGGGCGGACTTTCGAATGTTACTGTCGATCCAAACATAACCGCCGCTTTCAGCAAAGAGGATGCGGAGGATAATTACACACAGCTCTGGTTGGAAACACTCAATGCTGCACCCGAGCGACAACGTTTGCAGCCTCTCGATGAGGGCACTCAACTTGACACCATGCGCTACGAGATTGTTCGCCGCATTGGCACTGGAGGTCAAGGGACCGCATATTTGGCAAACGACTTGCATGTCGGCAAGCAAGTCGTTTTAAAAGAGTATATTTTGCCTGTGTATGTAGATGTAACTACGAGAAAACTTGCTCTTGAGAGTTTGCGGCACGAAGTAATGATTCTCAAGTCTCTGCATCACTCTAACATAGCGCAATTTACTGGTTTCTTCGTGGAAGACCATCGCGCATATTTGGTTGAAGAATACCTATCTGGTAGTTCGCTGCGGACTCTTATACAAGAGAATGGACCGCCATCGCTTTTGGTGGCAGTTAGAATGTCCTTAACGATGACCGAGATGCTTGCGTATCTGCACAATCGAACTCCCAAGGTGATTCATAGAGACTTCACACCGGATAACTTGATCTACGACGACAAAGGTGTTCTTAAGCTAATCGACTTCACTGTTGCGCAACAGGGCGACGATGCAGAGGTAAGTATGGCTGTCGGCAAACAGTGTTATTTGCCACCGGAGCAATTTCGAGGGCGTGCCACTACTCAAAGCGACATTTATGCCATGGGCGCGACGATGTATTTCCTTGTCACAGGTGAGGATCCGGAGCCGCTCTCTCAGTCACAGGTAAAAGGACGAGATGGCGAAATCTATGATGCGCTCAACTTTGTGCTTGCTCGTGCGACAGCGCTGGAGCTGGATCAACGTTATATGTGCGTGGAAGAGGCTCGAGAGGAATTACTTTTAATTGAGCAGTTCTTGATAGATCAGGCGTCAGGTGAGAAGGGTAAGGCCGTTTAGATATCTATTTGGATATCTAGAAGAGAAGTCATTCCTGCTGGTGCCTACTGGTGCCTACGGTTGCTGACTGCGATCGTTAATGTCAGACGTTAGAATTAACAGAAAAACTTGCAAGTTTACCTGTTGAAATGTCACAATCTTATTCACACCCTGAAGGAGAATGGTATCTGACTCCAAGGCATAACGAGCAAGACATAGTTGACCTAGTTCAGTCCGTGGGACTTCTCATTCGCCGAGTCAGGGCGGCGACCAGCTCAGACACGTTTTCACTGAGTGAAGCGATGGTCATGTCCCGTCTAGCGCAAGACGGACCGGCTACAACAGCCGATCTTGCGCGAGCTGAGGGCATCAAACCTCAGTCGATGCGAACCATAGTTAACACATTGGAAGAACTGGGCATGGTAGAGCGAATTCCTCACCCTACAGACGGTAGACAAGTAAACATTCAACTGACTGCTCACGGTGTCGCTACTCGCGGCAATCAGAAGGAAGCGAAACAGAGATGGCTCAGTAATGCCATCGCGACTCTTACCAAAGAGGAGCGAGATACGTTGTTTTCAGCCGGCAAGATAATGAAACGTCTGGTGGATCTGGATTTGTGAAGAATAGAGCTGATTGGAATCCAAGCTTGCCGCGTGGCACAAGCTTAGGTCTTTAAAGGAAAAGGTGAGCGATGAATTGGTGGCATCTCATTTCATATTTTTTCGGTGGTTTGTTCCTTTGCAATGCAATACCTCATATCGCTAGCGGGTTAATGGGGCATCCTTTTCAAAGCCCTTTTGCCAAACCGTCCGGTCGAGGGCTTTCCTCGTCGACTGTCAATGTGCTGTGGGGATTTTTCAATTTGGTTTTGGCCTACGTTTTAATCCTTCGTGTTGGTGACTTTAGTCTGCACTCCACTGCACATGCGGTCACTCTTGGCCTGGGATTTCTTTTAATAGGTCTACCAAACGCCCATCACTTTGGTCGTTTTCACGGAGGTAACTTGCCTGGAGATGCAAATAGTTCCAAGCTTTGAGAGTAGCGTCGTTACAAAACCTTTGTCGAGGCTCCTGCAGCACTGCCAATTGGTGTCAAAGACTTAGACGCCACGGGAACTTTGAACCAGAAGGTACTGCCTTGACCGAGTTGGCTGTCGACACCAATTATGCCACCATGTTGTTCGACAATTGCTTTACAGATTGCCAGTCCAAGGCCCGATCCTTTTACGGCCACGCCATTGCTGTTGCTCAATTGGCGGAATCTGTCGAAAACGACCTCCTTGTCCTGAGCGGATATGCCAGGGCCTTTATCCGTTACACGGATTTCTGCCATGCCCTCGGCATCAACGCCATAGTACACCTTAAGATAAGACCCGGCTGGTGAAAACTTAACGGCGTTCGTAAGTAGGTTTTGCACAACTTGGCTGAGCCGAGACGAATCAGCCACTATATTTGCATCTTGCTGGCTGGTTAACTCTAGACCAATTTTCTGTTGCTCTGCGAGGGGGCGCACCATATCCAGTGCGTCTTTGATAACGGATGATACAGTTGTTGGCTCCTGTCTGAGCTGCATTAATCCCGATTCGAGTTTCTCGACATCGAGCAAATCGTTGAGCAGTCGCACAACTCCAGTGAGGCTGGTTTCTACCTTCTTGGACATATTCATGCCCTTTTGATTCAACTCTCCGTAGGTTCCAATGCCTAACATGTGGAAAAATGCGTTAACGGCGGTAAGTGGACTTCTGAGGTCGTGGCTTATCATGCTGACAAAATCTTGCTTTAGCTGATCGAGTTGTTTGCGTTCATCGATATCGTGGGCAACGCAAAAGAACTCGTTTTCGCTGGCAGACCAGACAGCTGACCAATTTACCCACACCAGACTGCCATTTTGCCTCTGCATTTGAACTTCCATGGTGACTGTTGGGTCGCCTTTCATGGCACCGTGCATGGTATCGAAGAATTCTTTCTGCTGCGTCTCTGGCAGCAAAGTCAAAACGCGTTGTCCAAGTAGATCGGCTTGACTGTAACCCCAAAGTGTTTCGGCTGCGGGGCTGACACGGTTGAAAATGAACTTGGCATTTATCGAACAAATTGCGTCTTGAACGTTATTGATGATCGCCACCTCGCGCTTGGAGGCTTCTTGCATCAGCTTTCCGACCGTATGCAAAACCATGTCCAGTTCTGCAATTTCGTCTGAGCCCTTGAGCGGTGTGTCCAGCTCTTTACCGTTTACCAAATTGAGGGCGTTTGTGACGATTCGAGCAACGCGGTCGGTGATTCCCTTGCTGAAATATAGAGCGCCTGCGCATGTGACAAGCACATTGACGAGGATTCCAAACCAGAGCCACTTTTTCTCGGCTTGCTTGGCTGCTTCGGCGATAGCAGGCAATTGTTGGTTGCGCTTTTCTTCGAGGTTAACCATATCTGAGGAGGCAGAGAATAGTGAGTTCAGATGCTGGTGAACTTTCCTGCGCAAGAATGCGACTTCCATCGGATCGTGTATAGACTCTTCGCTCTGCAAAGTCTTTTTGATGCCTTGCATAACCTCAGAGGTCTCCTGAGATTCTTGTTCAAGTTTCTTATAATTGGCCTGTTGCGCGGCGTCGTCTCCGATTAGGTCGCTAAGCTCTTTTAGCTGTTTTGCACGCTTTTGCTCAACAGCTTCGAATCGTTCGGCGTAGTTCGGTGTTTTTGCTACAAGAAACAGCACAAAGGCGCTGGCTGCGTCGTAGGAATTACGTATTACAGTCTCAGCGGCGATACAAATCGCTTTGGAGTGCGCCACACGCTCCGCGGCGCGCTCCGATTCGTCTTGAAGCACAACCAAGAAAGCTACGAAAATGAGCTCGAATATGAGTGGCACCGCTACAAGCAAAAGTCCCTTTTGCTTCAGATTTAGGCTCAGTTTCATAAGGAAGCACTCGGATGTCTTCTTTGATATTCCCAATTGAGCCGATTTCATGCACGACGGTGACACTTCGATGAAGTGATGCGATTCATAGAGAAAGCGCGGGCTGCTATATTGAGCGCGAAGATTGCTTGAGCTCGGTTTACCTAGGTCCGTGCAATCAATGCATTGTGAAGGGACCGCGACTTAGTTCGTGGATTCGCGATTCGCTTCCACATTAGTTGCTCCATTATTGCGATTCTTTGTATATAGGGCTATTCGTTCTGAAGTCTCTCGTTGTTTCGTTTTTGAAACATCGAGCAGCGACAGGGCGTTGCTTAGTTGATCGAAACTACTCAGATGTTTTTGCGACAATCGCTCAGTGTTCGCCAGTTCTGCTGTATTCATCAGGGTGGGTTCTACCAGCTGCACCAGCTCTTGTGATAATGCTACGAGCGGGCGATTGACGTTTTTGAGACCACTTTCAAATTGTGTTGAAGCATCTAGAGCTTGTCTTGCGGTCTGCTGCAGTTGTGTGACATTGATATTAAGCTTGCTGTGTGTTGCAGCAAGTACTTGCTTTAACTCATCGAATTTGGCTATGAGTGTGCTTTGGTCTTTTTCATTGCGCAGCGAGGCGAGGATACTGACTATTGAGAGGTCGTGCTCGATGCTTGCCAGTTGACTGACTAAATCTTTCGTCTCTGGAAGATGATTCCATACAGAGTTGATAGATTTAGAGATTGTTTCCGCCTGATCGCTGAAGGCGGAAACGTTAAAAGTCAACTCCGAACAACGTCTATCAAGCCCTTCGGTTGCAACTCTGCTCCTGCGTGAGAGCTCGACCGAGTGCCGGAGGGAATCACCAAGTCTTTCGGCGAGTGATGAAGACTCTTTTACTTGTTGAATTAAATGCTCGAAATGCTCTTGGGAGAGCTCTTGCTCCAGCTGAGATTCTTGCACGATGGTTTGCAGGCTGTCTATTTGACGATGCAGTGTATCTAATTCAGCTGCTTTCTTTGTTAGGTCGGCTTCTGCTTTTGCCAGGCGCTCCTCAGCTTCATCAGCGCGCATGGCATGCTCTCTCAGGTTGCCTGCCAGCGAGTTGAAGGCTTTGGCCAAATCGCCCAGTTCATCGTTGTTCTCGATGGCTACTAAGGTTTCGAATCTATTTAATGCGAGATTCTGAGATGCTCTGAGTAATAGATTGACTGCATTGGTCAAATTTCTTGAGAATAGAATGTTGGAGATACAGACAATCGTAATCGCCACGAGCGAACCAATAATGAGGGTATGTTGAGTGTTCTTGGCGTTGATTTCGGCTCTTTTCCTGTCTTCTGTTACCTCGTGCAATTCGTAATCACGCAGCGCATTCGCTAATTCCACGGTATGCTGCATCATTGCCAAGCCGACGCCACCACGAATTCTGTTGAAGGCTTGTGCCTGACCCTTAGTTTCATAGATCTTCAATGTAGTCTCAAGGCTTGCCATGCGGTCATTTAGTCCGCGTTCCAGTTTGGCGGCTAATTCAGCTTCTTCCGGATCATCGTGTGCAAGTTTGTTCAAGAGCGCCATTGTTTGGTTGGTGTTGGCAACTTCACTTTTGTAGGCGTCGAGTGACGTGTCAAAACCGGTAATTATGTAGGCTCGTTGCGCAGCAGACGCATAGGCCATGTGATAGCAAACTTCTTGTGTTGCGGCAAGCGTCTCAGCTGAACGATTGACGGCGGCGTGGCTTTCGGTCAGTTGATAAACGCAATAATATGCGCTTGCAGCGACGACAACAATAATCGCGAAGGTAGCGATGGTTAAGATCGCTAACTGCTGGCTGATTCTCATGTTCCCTCCGAGGACACTTGCACTCTTCTGCTCCAGGCGTTGTTGCTGGCTGTCAGATCTGTTCCGAACTGCCTGGACCTGGGCGATTTTGGCCAGACTCGTCCGGCCGCGTATAGCAGGACACCGAGAAGTATGATCATAAAGAAGGGGATAGACGGCATAATCAGCTTGAATGGCTGGTCGGGTGGTACAAAGAATGCGGCAAAAATGATTATGGTGGCACCAATAGTGCTCAAAAGCCGTGGCAAGAATCTAGATTCCTTCCAGAAGTCAACTCGTTTGATCCCAGTAACGTGCTGGCTGACTGAAATTTGATCGGCGAAATTCTCGACTAGCAGCTGCAAAACTATTTCGTCCTTAGGATTGAGGAGAGTCGGAGTTAGTTCAATCCAAGATTTTGACGTGGCTTTGACAAGCTTTGTTGTCGTTGTCGTGGCCTGAGAATTTATGCGGCGGTCTAAGTCGGCCGGCCACGTTTCTATGACTTCTACTTCTAAAATTCTGGCGTCTGGATTGAGTTCAATCCGAAAGGGTGACTGGTAGTCGGAGACTGTGACAGGTGTGTTGCCGTCATTGCATAGGCTCAAGTGAAGAAGATGTGCGTTTTCAACCGGGTGATCGCCGAACAGAACCTTGATTTTGCGACGAGAAGAACCCTTTAGTGCGATCAGTGGTTCAGCCCTGATAGTTGAGATTGAGACGCGCTTACGTACCTTGTTCAGATACCACAAATAGGAGGCGACGGAACTTGCAAGAACAGTGGCCAGCGGCGCAACTAGGCGGATATCTATTTCCATAATCTCGTTGAAACGCAAATGAGAGAAGGCGAGAAGCCCCAGTTTTAATTACCCAAATGCATCATTTCTAAATCAGAAACTCACCCCTAGGCGCTTGTCTAGTTGGTCTGTTGCCTTGCCGTGACCGTTGTTTTCACTTCGTCCAATAATTTCAAGCGGTGCTGGAATTGCCGCACTGATCCGCCTTTGTTGCGGGTCTTCCAGTTGTTGCGTTCGAAGTTGATGTTCAATCTTATTGTTTCAAGCAAGTTGATGCTTGTCCCTACGGTATAGGCGGTTGCGCCAGCGGCGAATAATTTATTAGCAAACGGAGCGTCTGGTTCGAATCGCCATGCACCGAGCACTTGTGTGACACCGTTGGCGATGCGTGGTGGGCCGACTAGCGCGGCAAAAGTGACATTCTCAACGAGAGATGCGTGAGCTTTTTTTTGTTGCGCCTCTTGGTACTTGTTCACGTCGTTCAGGAGCTCGGCAAAAATGCTGAAGGATTTGGACCGTTGTGCCATTCTGGCTGCATAGGCACTCTGCAGGCTCACTGTCGGCGTGCCTACGATTGCGCGCAAGCTATCTGCATCATGCATGTAATCTCGAATTTCATGCGCTTCTATATCGCGCAATTCTTTGGACACCAATTTGCGAGCTCCCGATGCAGAGAGATTTCCGGTGACTCTTCCTGCAGCGGGAACGAGCAGGACGATACCGCCGGTGATAATCGAAAATAAGCCAGCGCTGCCTGCCATGCGCGGCCTCCTGGTATGATTCGCTGCCAGGCTGATAGCGCTTCCGGCAACGCTGGTGCCATTTTTTGCGAAGTCCATGAAATAGCCGGTATTTTGAAAGAACCAGAACCTCATCGTGGCAGCAGAAAACTCACCATATTCTTGTAAGCAAAGGTCGCGCAAATCACCAAGCAGCTGGGTTTCAGCATTGATTACTCGAGTGTCGTCGTTGGTCAAGAACATCTGGCTTATGGCGCTCTTTCTCTCGGTGAGCAAGCTGTCTAGCTGTGTGTGTAGCACTTGAACTCTTTGCCGGTAAAATGCAGGCGTTAGGCGCTGGTGCCTGAGTTTTAGATAGTTGATGAAATTTAAGTCGACTTCAAATATGTCACCGACTACGCCAACGGCTTGTCCTACCAGTTGTGCTTTTGCCGCCAGTGCCAGCCGGCTGCGTTGAATACCTTTTTGAAATTTGACACCGGACAAGGTGTATTGGCTATTTTCAGCTTTCTGAGCTGCCGCTGGTTCTTGACTAAACTGTTTCTCTTCCTGCTGCAGCTCTTGCGTATCGGGAATATCTTGTTCTGTATCGAATTGCAGATTCGTATTCGGTCTGCGAACTTTTGCCAAGAAATAACGGTAGTGGATCTGCATGATCTGACTTGCTAATGTGCACGAGGACTGAATTTCGGAATATGCAAACATACGACGTTGTCTCGCTTTTGAAACGAGGGATGTTTTCATGCGAAAGATGGTATTCAGTTCATCGAGTTCCGCTTCTTTGCGGAGAATATTTCTTGTAAGGAGATCGAGTCGATTGAGATTGTCTTGATAACTTAAAGTTTGCGTTGAGCTTGCTTGCTGCGGTTCCGACGTCTCGGGGACGGCACTCTGAGTCGCAGCGCACGATGCCTTGCTGTCGGCGATAGACAACAAAAGAACAAGAGCGGCCGCATTGATCTGCAGCCGTAGTTGCTTAGCCGAATTGAAGCTAATTGACACTGTAATTCGCCATCGTTTTCGGGCGGAAACGAGTCGATTATCGCATGTCAAGCTGGCTGACGCCGAGTCTGGCTTTAAAGGTCTTTGCCGAAATCTTTGAACTGTGGTTTTTCCAACTTCGTATAGTTTGCGGTGTGCTGAATGTTCTTATGTCCGAAGTAAGCCTGAATGGCACGGGTGTCGATACCCTTACCCGCCAGCTGAAAGCCTTTGGAGTGCCGCAACATGTGTGGATGAATCGGAAATTTCATATTGGCGTTTTCGCCCGCTCTAGCCACGATCCAGTGCACTGTGCGGGATGAGAGAGGTCCTTGTCTTTCCGAGCAAAAGACATGGTTTGATTGTGGGTAGTCCTTCCGCAGTCGACGCAGAGCCATGAGTTCGTCGGTTTCCAGGTAGTGAACCGAGTCATCACCGTTTTTTAAGCGTTCGACCATAATCTTCTTGCTGTCTAACTTTACTTGATCCCATTCGAGATCGACGATTTCACCTACGCGAAGAGCATGGCGGTAAGACATGAGTATCAAAAGGGCGTCACGTTCACCATGCCGGCCAGTAGATCGAGCTGCTTCGATCAGTTTCTTTATTTCTGCCGGTGTCAAGAATTCTCTTTCTCTAACGTCGGCATTGCGGGGTTTATTTGGCGGAGTGCGCCGGCGCCCCGTAGACTTGGCTGCTGTGGCTTTTTTCATAGATGCTGCTTTCACGTCTTCACCTCTCGACGACTTAACAATTATAGTTAAAGCTATTGCTAGAAGCAATTGTTTTCGGTAGTAGGAAAACCCGAAGAATTCACTGTTTTCGGGTTTCATTCGTGCTCTTACGAACTTGTGAACGAAAATTTTATAAAACTGAAGCGGCGTTAATGCGCTCGACTATTTCCCGCATTTTTTGCATTTCTTGTGAGGAGCGCAATATTCGACCGGATGCGGAGCTGACAAGAGCGAATTTTGCTATGATGTCGCTGTCGTTTCCCCTTGCAGGCTATGAACTTGAGCCTTAATTTTGATGTTGTCGTAATTGGTGGGGGCCATGCTGGCTGTGAAGCAGCGTATGCATCTGTTCGGCTGGGCTGCAATACGCTTATGCTCGCCGTCAACCTCGATACGATAGGGGCAATGCCCTGCAATCCGGCGGTGGGTGGTCCCGGCAAGTCCCAGCTAGTCAAGGAAGTCGATGCCCTAGGCGGGGTCATGGGTATCGCTGCGGATGCCACTTATTTACAGATGCGTACTTTGAACCTTAGTCGCGGGCCGGCAGTGCGTTCCTTGCGTGCTCAAAGCGATAAACGTGAGTACAGCGCTTGGATGAAAAATTTCATGGAATCGCTGCCGAATCTCACTTTGCGGCAGGGCATGGTGAAATCGTTCCTCATGGAAAATGGCCGCATTTCAGGCGTAGAGCTTGCATTCGGGGACCGTGTTAGTGCCAAAGCCGTGGTCCTTTGCGCAGGCACTTTTTTGGAAGGCACGATCTGGATAGGTAAGGAGACCATGCCAGCAGGACGCGCTGGTGAGTTCCCGGCTATCGGGCTTTCAAGTTATCTAAAATCTCTGGGATTCAAAATGGACCGGCTCAAGACCGGCACCCCGCCGCGGATTGATGGGCGTACAATTGACTATTCGCAATTGCCAGCAGTGCCAGGAGATCCTGACCACGACTTTTTCTCCTTCCTTGGCGATCGCCCAGTTCGTGAGCAGATGCCTTGCTATCAAACTCGCACCACGCTTAAAACTCACGAATTGATCCGAGCCAATCTTCACGAATCGCCGATGTACTCAGGGATGATCCATGGTGTTGGTCCACGGTACTGTCCTTCAATTGAAGATAAAGTCGTCCGCTTTGCTGATAAAGATAGTCACTCTTTTTTCCTTGAGCCAGAGGGACGCTCAACTTATGAAGTCTACCTGCAAGGGTGCTCGACCAGTCTACCAGTTGCGGTGCAACACCAGATCGTGGCGTCCTTACCCGGTCTCGAAAATGCGAGCATGGTGAGACCAGCTTACGCTGTGGAATATGATTATTTGCCGGCGATTCAGTTCAGCCATTCATTAATGTCAAAGGATCTCCCCGGCTTCTTTGCCGCTGGACAGATGCTTGGTACCAGCGGCTATGAAGAGGCGGCGGCGCAAGGATTGATGGCCGGAATCAATGCTGCCTTGTTCGTTAAAGAGCAGGAGTCTTTTACTTTGACACGTTCATCTAGCTATACAGGCACTTTGATTGACGATCTGGTCACCAAAGAGATTGGCGAGCCTTACCGTATGATGACATCGCGCTCAGAGTATCGCTTGTTGTTGCGCCAAGACAACGCAGACAAGCGTCTGACTCCATTAGGGCGGGAAATTGGTGTCGTTAATGATGAGCGCTGGGAAGCTTATACTGAAAAGCAAGGCTCTATCGATACCGAATGGAAGAGACTTCGTGCGACTCGCGTGCAGCCATCTGACGAGTGGGATGCGGCACTTGCTGAATACGATGAGAGTTTGAAGAACGTTGTTTCATTAGAAGAACTTCTACGCCGTCCACGAGTGCCTTACGATCTGATCGCGCGGATGGCGCCATCTGACAAGGTTGAGGCGGATGAGACAACCCCCTTTGCTTATGGGGATGAACTTGAAACGGAGATCAAGTATGCAGGCTATATTGAACGTCAAATCAGCCAGGTAGAACAGACTGAAAAATTGGATGGACTCAAACTTCCTATTGATGTGGACTATTTGAGTCTCAATAATCTGTCTAAAGAGGCGCGTGAAAAGCTGAATCGAATTCGACCAGAAACAGTCGGTCAAGCCGCTAGAATCGGCGGAGTAAGCCCTGCTGATCTCGGTGTGCTGCTTGTGTGGATGGAAGCGAAAAGGCGTTCGGCCGCTCTGTCTCATGCTTCAAACGAAGAAGCGGTTGTGGTCTGAGTTACTGGTGTGCACTCGGACCGCTTGGTATTTTGAAGATCGGTTGTCCAGAACCTGAACTGGACTGGGAGGCTGAATGGAAAGCTCTATGGATGCCTGGAGTGCTGGAAATTTTGGCAATGAAGATGCCGTTGAGTGGTTAAAGATGGTGACCGATGGTGGCGGTGAAAGCACCATCCGAAAAGCTATTGAATGCATTGAATTGTTTCCGGAAGATGAGTTCCTCGATGCAATTTTCTGTTCGCAAGCACTGGCTGCGGCTGAATTCATAGCCGCGGCGCGGGGAAATCCTCCTGGTGAGGATTTCCCGGAGGAAGCAGAAGCTTGGCTCAAGGAAAATTCCTTGCAGCCTGATGAAAATCTGTTGCAGGCGACGAGGCGGGCCGTCGATAGAATTTTGAACAACTCAGAGCTCAAGGAGCTCTGGCAGGAAGGCTGTTCAAATGATGAATGGCATCTGACCATAATAGATTTGCGCCGCCGTCTGAGCTGACTTTGAGCGGACCAGCGCACATCGAGCCTTCGCAATATCATTATTTTGTTCAGGAATACAATGTGGGCGAGATAGGTTTACGATTCTTGATGCCATCACATTTGGTGCAAAAATCGAATCGCTCTCGTCTGAATTGGCTGGGTCTTTGTTATTGCGAAACAATGGCGCTCTTGCCGGTAGAAATCACGCAGACTATAGAACTACGGGGGGTAGCGAGTTTGGAATACATCTAATAATTGCGCTATCTCTTAGCGATAGCGACACATTAGTGCCAAACTCCTGCCTTCCGCGCGGGCTGATAATTTAGATGCCATGGGGGGCAAATTTTTAAACTGCTCTGTGAACTGGTGTTGAAGACGCTCCAGTGAGCCGTTCAAGCGTTGTGACCGCTAGTTTGTGGGATGCCATGCGCGTTAATCCGTCGCACTAAACAAATATTTTGCGTATTCTGTGCTTTATCTATATATGGTCCGGGTAGAAGTCATATAAGGGGCTTCGTTCGTAAAGCTTGGGTTTACAGGCGGTGAGATAATTCACCGCGCGATATTGCCCCGCTTGACTCGGGCAAGTTTTTAGCGCGAGCTTACTTTACTAAAGGGAACTGAGACCGTGCCATTTGATTTCTTAAAGCCGAAGCAAAAGCAGCAGAATCAAAATCAGAACCAAAACCAAACCACGCAAGGTTTTGGAAGCAATCGTTACCCAACGGACATGCTGTTGGGTGAGTTAATGGTCAAGGCTGGCGTTATAACGCAGGCGCAACTAGATGACGCGCTTAAGCTCTCTGCAAACAAGCACTTACAGCTGGGCCAGATGCTGATAATGGCGGGAAATATTAGTCCCCGCGATTTGCAAGCGGCGGTCGACGCTCAATCGATGTTGCGCGATCGCTCCGTAGATCAAGCGACTGCCGCGAAGTGCTTGAAGATTGCCACAAAGACCGGTATGTCGTTCGCCGACGTTTATCGTGACCAGATCGGCCAACGTACCGATAGTTCTACGAACAAGCTTGGTGAACTTTTACTAGATGCGCACTTGATAGACCGTGAGCAGTTTGGCAAAGCGATGCAAAGGAGCCTGGCAACAGGTTTACCGCTCGGTCGCATATTGGTTTTGAATGGCGCAATTTCTGAACATATTTTGACCGAAGCACTAGAAATTCAAGTCCGTATTCGTGACGGCATGATGGAGCGAGTGGAAGCGGTTACCGCGCTACGGGCTCAGATCGGTGATTTCGACAGCGAAGAGCTGCAACGTCAGACAATGCCTTTCAAGGCGGCTTTGACAGAGGCTCCCCGCCGCAAAGGTGTGAGGTTAGGTGAGTTGTTGGTGATGGCCGGACTAATGGCCGAAACCGATGTTATGAGCGCCCTGGAGATAGGGCTCTTGCAAGAACAGCTGATCGGCCAAGTCTTCATCGCTCAGGGCTTTGTTACTGAGGAGTTGCTTGAGGTCGCTTTGGCTTTGCAACAGAAAGTCGACCAGAATATTTTGCAACCGTTGGAAGCCGGACAAGCATTGGCTAAGATTTCAGCGACAGGCATTACTGTCGATGAAGCTATCGATGGCTTCGTTGCGCCCAAGGAGCAGGTTTACGAGCCACTTACCTTCGATAAGATGCTGGTTCTAGCGCGTGTTATTTCGTCCGAGGACATTGAATCTGCTCTCGAGCAAGTTTTGCAGAGTCCCCAGCTGCTGGCACAGATGTTGCGAATGACAAACTTCATAGACGAGCACACAAGCAGTGCCGTATTGCAGTGTTATTCAATGATGTCGAACAACTTCCTAAGCCAAGACGATGCGATTATCGCCCTGGACTACTGCCTAAACAAGGAAGTGGAACGCAAGATCACTTTTGGCGAGGCCCTTTCAGAGCTTGGCTGGAGTGCGACTCAGTCTTTGCAGATTCATGCCAAAAACTCGGTGGATATTACTCATATTCGCTTACAAGCCATGCTTGCGCCCGAGTCGCATACTCAATCTGAGGAAGCCCCAGCCTCTGACGAATCCGTAACCTCGGCAGAAGGCTACGCACAAGCAGAAGCGGATATTACCGAAAGTCCTCTATCCGAAGTTCCTGCTGAGGAGATTGCTCTAGAGGAAGATTTGCAAGAATTGCAGGCTGCTGGAGACAGAACCGTTGAAGCAGAGCCAGCGGCTTTCGAGGAACATGTGGAACTAAATATGGTGGCGGAAGAACTGCCCCAACCTGAAGCATTCAATGAGGTTGCTGCAGCCGAAGAACTTACTATTGAAGAAGTGTCCGTTGAAGTAGCACCCATTGAAGCCGCCAGTGAACCGGTATCCGACCTTTTAGTTGAGGAAGAGTTTGTACACGTTGTCGAAGAGGCAATAATTGCGGACGATGCAAATGAAGTCGTACAGATTGCAGACGATCCTGACGAATTCGTCGTGCGCGAAACAGATGAGTCGAGCGCCGAGATTGCTCAGCGTGTAGCAGCAGCATCCCAGCCCGCTGAAGTTATTGATGAAGCGATTCCTACTGTTGACGAAGAAGATAATGCTTTCCGGCAAGAGTTTGATCTGGAAGCTTCGGATATTGTCAAACAAACCGAGATTGCGGCTCCAGCAGAACCAGAATCTGAGCCGATTGCAGCCAAGACCCCGTCTACCACGCCGTCTGGTCTTATGGGCTCTTTGAGCTCCTTGTTAAGTTCACAGAATCCAGCACCAGAGACGGCTCCCCCTGCGCAGAAAGAAGGAAGCGGAGCACTCGGGCAGATGTTCTCCAGCAAAAATGCAAGTATAGATGACGACGCAGGCAATGATGCTCTACGGGATTTGTTCGCTCCAGATAAAGACGATGCTCCGGCGGCGGCCGCGGTGGTGGCTGCTGGACCGTCAAACGGCAAGTCTGCTGAGCATGAAGAAGCGCTTGTCGCGCCGTCAGTGGGGACGTCTACGGAAAACGCCGAGCCATCGAAGGGACTTGGCGAGCTAATGAGAAGTGCCTCAACAACTACGACAGGACCGCATCCTATTCAAGGTCGTGCCACTGAATCTGGTGACGCTCATGTCGAGCCGGCTGCTGCCGGCGGTGGCGGGAATTCGTCTCTCTCCTCAATGCTTACCAAGGCTTCTGGAGCACATTCAGTTGCGAACAAGTTTGTTGGCCTTGGAAGAGTGTCTGGTAGTGCGCCCGCTGCGTCGTCGGCTCCCGCGTCCGCGCCTGCTCCTGCGGCACCAGCTCCCGCTCCCGCAGCTCCGGCAGTGGCTGCGTCGACGCCTGTTCCGTCCGCAGCAACCCCTGCCGCGCCGGCCGCCGCGCCAGTTCTTCCTGCAGAACCAGAATCAGTTTCTGAGGATTTAGATGTCGATGGGTCTGCGGATAGCAGTGGGAACAATGGGGGCTCCAGCGCCAGCTTGCCTGTGGCTGAACCTGTAACAGATTTTGCTCAGCACGAATTCAAAATTACTGACAAAGGTGAAACTATCGCCTCAGCTGATCATGTTGAGAATCAAGGTTCGGCACAGACAGCCAAATCTGGCTCTGCCTTTGCTGATTTGGTAGCACCATCTGCTCCGGCGGACGAGTCTCTTGCGGTGAAGTCTCCCGCAGCACCGGCGGCGCAAGGGTCGCTTCTGGCGAGAGTAAAAGCCGCAAGTGCGGCAGCAGCAGTATCAGATGAAGGTGGTGCACCTGTGGCAGCGGCTGCGCCGGTTGCTTCCCCTGGGCCTGTATCTCCGCCTGTAGTAACCGCTGCATCTGCAGCAGCTCCAGCGACACCGACTGCGCCGTCGCCTCCTCCTGCTCCGGCCTCATCAGCAGCACCAGCAGCGGCTTCGGAGACGCCTGTGGTGGTGGCGCAAAAGGTAGAGCAACCAGCGACGCCAGTGCCGGCGGCGGCTGCTCCAGTAGTTCCCAAACCCGAACCTAAAGTATCTGAATCTCCAGCACCAGCGCCTCCCGCAACATCGGCACCGGAAGCGGTGGCTTCGTCTCCTGCGGCTGCTGCCGCAACGCCACCAGCACCAGCACCAGCACCTGCAGCCGTTCCCGCCGAATCGGCTGAAGCCAAGCCTGAAGTGAAGGAAGCATTGGGTTCTGCCCTCAATCGTTTGGCGGAGAGCTATTACCAACAGGGTAACTATGCTGAGGCACAAGGTCTGTACGAAAAGATTCTCTCGGTGAAGCAGCAACAGCTTGGACCTAAGCATCCGTCTCTTGGTGCGGACCTTACAAACTTGGCGGGGGTGCTTTGCGTACAAGGAAAGTTCGCACAAGCGGAGCCCTTTGTGAGGAAGGTTGTGCAGCTTGTTGAAGCCCAAGATCCGCCTGATGTCTTGAAGTTGGCGAGTAGCATTAATACTTTGGCTGGCATTTTGTTCCAGCAAGGTAAGTTGGCGGAATGCGAACCTCTCTTAGGACGAGCACTTCAACTGCGCCGCGAGTTCCTTGGTGAAGAACATATGGAAGTTGCGGACAGCTTGAGGGATTACGCAAAACTCTTGAAAAAGTTGGGACGCATTGAAGACGCCGAAAAGCATTATCTGCAAGCCAAAGCAATCGTTGCTAAACGGCAACAACAGTCTGAGAGTTAGTAGCTCTTCTTACTGTTTGTTGGACTGTCATAAATGATCCGACTTTCATCTCGGCTGATTTTTCGAAGAAAAGAGCCTTGTGTCAGTTTTGTTGCGGCTGCATGCTTGGAGTATTGACGACATTATTTCTATTTAAATGCCATATTAAAGGCGCTTCGATTGATTTGTTGAGCAGCTTTGTATACTCGAATGACAACCGTCGTATGTCCATCCTCCTCGAGTTTTTTGGCATTTATGATTTTTAGCAGCATTCAATACCTGCTCTTTTTGCCGATAGTCGTTTTTCTCTACTGGCGCACCAAAGGTAGTGTCAGGCTCTGGCTTGTCGTTTTGTCCAGCTTGTTCTTTTATATGAGCTGGTTTCCAATCTATGGTCTCTTGCTAATTGCGCTCGTAACGGCAAATTGGGTTTTAGGCTTGAAAATCCGTGACTGTTTTGAGAAGAGCACAACGGTCACGTCAGCCGATGCACTAGCTGTTTTCAAATCAGAGGCGGGGAAGAAGCGTGCCAAGATCTATTTCGGTTTGGGTCTGCTGCTAAACATTGGCGCGCTCTGTTACTACAAGTACACCAACTTCTTGATCGACAATGTGTGGGGTGTCGTCAATTTAGTGCGTGAACATATTCTCTCAACTCCGGCCGCTCCCCTTGCGCCGCTCACAATACCGTTCGCGAACATCGTGTTGCCACTCGGCATATCCTTTTTCGTCTTTGAGTTTGTGCACTATCTCTACGACGTTTTTAAAGGTAACGAACCGATTCGGTCGTTTGGAGAATTTTCTGCTTTTGCCGCGTTCTTTCCCTCGCAGATTGCTGGACCGGTAAAACGCTATCAAGACTTCAATTTCCGGCTACGCCACCCTGAGACCTGGTCGAGTGGTTTGGCCTTCGAAGGTGGCGCTTTGATTGCGCAGGGTATGTTCAAGAAGGTTGCGATTGCAGATCCATTGGGTGCGGCGATTGTACCTAGCTTTGCTGCTGGCACCGTGCCTGGTATCGATGCGGTACTGGCCGCATGGTGCTTTGCAATACAGTTGTACTGCGATTTCTCCGGATACACAGACATTGGACGGGGATCTGCGCTGCTTCTGGGAATTCGGCTGCCTGTGAATTTCAATCTCCCGTACCTGACCAAAGATGTTGTTGACTTTTGGAGACGTTGGCATATCTCGCTCTCCACATGGCTTCGCGATTATGTCTACATTCCATTGGGTGGTTCTCGCAATGGACGGTGGCTTGGTCTGCGAAATACCTTTCTGACAATGGTGGTATGTGGACTTTGGCACGGAGCTCATTGGAACTACGTGTTATTTGGTGTTATGCATGGTATCGCAATGTGCGTCAACCAACTTTGGCGTGAACTTCTGAAAAATCATCCAGTGGTGGCAAAGGTTACCGAGAATGCTGCAGGAGCAACTATTGCCAGGGCCCTCTTCTGGGCAACTTATTTGTCATCTCTGATTATATTCAGAGCACCGGATTTGTCACACGCTGGTGCAATGCTGGCAAGTTTGGCGGATTGGCAGCAATCGTCAAATTTGATTGAGCCGTTGGTTCGCAGTGGAGTCGGTCCGATTGCCACTGTTTACTTGATGTTCTGGGGGATCACAGAGTTGGCGTCTAAGGGCAAGCTGCCGAGATTTCTCAATGCATCGGAGAATAAGCATGGATTGCTGTTCAATCCCTCAGTTCGCATGGCTTCTTGGACCGCTGCAGTTCTTCTCATCGCAGCCGCCAAGCCTACAGAGGCCGTTCCTTTTGTCTACTTCCAATTTTAAAGTGAGACAGAAAATACAATGATCTCCCCTTCTCAACTTAGCACCAAAACGAATTCGACCGAAGTGGTTTCCGTCACTCGGACTCTACGTAAGAACTGGTGGTTGACCGGACTTTCCGTCATCTGTTGGCAAGTCATTGCGCTCTTGTTTGTCGAGGCGGTGTTATTCACCGCTGGCATAGGAGAGGAGGAGATATTCAAATTCGATCCGAAACTAGGATTTCAACACTTCCCTAACAAGATTGTGACCTGGCGGAGTGAAGGGTATGCACGCAGCTATTTCGGACCCGATGGCTTGCGCGAAAGCAACGTCTCGATGAACAAGGCTTCCAATGCCTATCGTGTGGTTTTGCTCGGTGACTCTCTAGTTGAATCTTTGCAGGTACCATTGGAAAAATCTTGGGGGCAGCTGCTAGAGAAAAGTATCGGACCAGTAGATGGGAAGCGAGTGGAGGTCTTAAACTTCGGGAACTCAGGTTATTCCACGACTCAAGATTGTCTAGCACTCGAAGGCAAAGTATTCAAATATCACCCTGATCTCGTTGTCCTTGGCTATAGCAGTCGCGACATGATGGAAAATTGGTCGCCGCCTGACGAAACTGTAAGCAATGTTCGTCCAGTAGCTCTCAAACTCCCGGGACGCCCCTTGATCATCGATAGCTCGCCAGTTGTTAGCTGGCTGAAGTCGCCGCGTGCACGCTTTTTGCAGTCCATCGAATGGTTCCGGCAGAACAGTCGCGTGTGGGGAATAATTTCCGCCACTGAATTGCAACTCAGTATGAAAGACCCGACAGTCAAAGCGATTCTCAGTTTTGCTACCAACCCTAGCCGGTCCGTGCGAGGTTGGATAAAGTCGGTTAGGGGATCGCTCGGTGCTGTAGGTTCGATTGTTGCGAAAACGCCAGTCCTAACCCCGGCAACGAAATCAGCACCGGTTTTGACACCACTGTCGACCGCAGTATCTGCAACACCTGCCGCAACTTTGGTTTCCGTTCGAGGTGTTACGAAGGTTGCCACCGCTGACACTATGAAGGCAAAATCTTCGGTATCGAGCACAGCAGCGAAGGCGGTTGCTCCGCAAACTTCAGCCGCGAATCTTGAACAGGTAACTTCACCCATAACTGCAACCGTTGCTCAAGACCCTTCCGAACGCAATTCTTATACCAGGCTGATCGCAGCAACTATGGGCGGACTGATTGAGCGCATGCACGCAGATTGTGTGCAGCACAACGTAAGGTTTATGGTGTTGGGTATGCCGTCCCGAGCTGACCTCGCTCCCTATCCTGGCGCAGCTCCTACCTCAGATCTTAGCTATGAGGATGAGACTGTAATTGTGCGCAAGCTTTGTGCTCAGGACGATGTTCCTTTTGTCGATGGAAACTCTCCAGCGCGCAGATTGCCAACGGCTTCAAGGCAAGCGATGTTTTTCAGCGCTCACTTGGCACCCCCTGGGCATGTCTATTTGAGCCAGCAGTTGATCCCGGCAGTTCGGCAGCAATTGAGCAGCGCAAGTGCTTCTATGGCGGGTGTTGAAGAATAAAGTGAGATATCTCATCGGGTGTCTCACAAACGTCACGCTGTGCAATTCTGGAATCGAACCACTGAATTGACCGAAGCTTGGAAGCTTCTTGGACACTGTGTCTCGCGCGCTATTGACTGACTGCGCGGTTGAATAACTGTGTTATTATGTCAACTATAGTTGGTTTGGTGTCATGCCATTGTTGCGATTGCGAAAGCGAAGTATGCTCGACTGAGGGATGACAAATCATCAAGGTCTGTGATTAATTAATTGATTAGGCGACCGTTAGTAGACCGCTAATCCTCCTGAAGTGGCAAAAGAGAGTCCAGCAACTGAATTTAATACCAAGCTCGGCAGATTATTGCGCGAGTTTAATCTGATTGACTCAGACGATATGCGTCATGCAGAACGTCTTTCTCAGTCAACAGGTTTGCCTCTAGGAAAGTGTTTTGTTTTGCTTGATAGTATTTCGCAGGACGAACTGCAGTACGCATTGGAGGCGCAAGCTTTGTTGCGGGAGGGAGTTGCCACGGTCTCACAACTTTCGGAAGCAATGGAGTCTGTGCGACGCGGTTGGACCCTCACTGATGCGCTGACGATGCAAGGCTTGGATGCGCACTCAACGAGGCGTACTCGGCTCGGAGAATTACTTGCCGATGCTGGCACAATCGAAGAGTCGCCATTGCAATCAGCATTGCGAATTGGAGAACTCTGTTCTCTCCCTCTCGGCAAGGTTTTAGTAAGTTTCAATGCGACCGACGAAATGGTTGTGCGTCGAGCATTGGAAGTGCAGTCTAAGATTAGACAAGGTGGACTGGATAGAGCCCAGGCTATCAGCGAACTCGAAGCTCTCCGTTTGGCTCAAATGCGTTCGGGTAGATCCAGGCACTTTCGTATTGGAGAGCTCCTTAACCGTGCAGGCGTCGTAACGAGCGATGAGATCAAATCTGCAGTTGAGAGAGCAGAAGCGGAGAATCGTTTAGTAGGACAGACGTTAATTGAGCAATACAATGTAGCCGAAGAGGTGATTGCGACTTCGTTATGCGTGCAGAATCTGCTGGATGCCGATCTTATTGGTGTGGATGGTGGCAGCCTTCTGATCTCCGAAGTTGCCGCAGCTATTCAGCGGCAATCGCACTCTATTGGAGGAAGTGAAGGCGCTCCAATTACCTTTTTCGACTTTTTGCGGGCATCAGGATTTCTGAACGCGCGGCGCCTCTCAAAGTTGACGGAAAAAGTTGGATCACTATCAACTGAGGGTGCTAAAGATGCTAACTCGATCGTTGGCGAAAGCGAATTAGATAGACAGGCACGTCAACTTGTTCTGCGTGTTGCCAATGACAATGATAAGTTCCGAAAGGCTCTCATGGCAATCTTCCCGGCGGACAAGCAAGCGATTAATGGGGCCTTGATCATTTACGAACTGGTGCGCATCAGGAAATTGACTGTGAATCAAGGACTTGTTGTTTTCGGTTTCCGGCAACGGGACATGAATCTTGCTGGCTAGCGGTGAGTTTCTACTGCATAGAACCGGTAGCTGCATTGGACATTAGCCGTTTTGCTGATACTGTTTGCTGAATGATGAGAGGACCTTTGTTTGCTGAAGACGGCTGAGATGCTATTGCGCGTTCGGCAAGCATTTTGAGCTGTGCGTTCGTCGCACTGCGACTTCCATAGTATGCTGCCCAACCGGCATCGCTGTATGCCTGTTGGTACAATTTTAGTTTGTAGGCCGCGGCGGCTCTCGCTTCGAGCGCGGCAACATTATGAGGCTGAGAGTGGAGCAACTTCGAAGCTGCTTCGAAGCGCTCAATCATTTTTTCTTGCTCTGTCATCGGCTTGGTCGGTCCGAATTGGCAACTTCCTGTTTTATCACGGACGACCGAGATCTTTTGAGATTCTGCTGTACCCTCGGCATCAGTGGTCACTTTTTTCAGGTCGAGCTTTTTCCATTCTTGGTGCGCGAATTTTCCTTCCAGTTCGTTTTCATTTTTATCGTAAAACTGAGTGCCATAGTTTGTAAACGCAGCAATGTTGAACTTCTCGTATGGTGTAAACGGCATTTTGCTCATGCGCTCGTGCATGATCTTGTCGGTGGTTTTGAGGGCGTCCGGAGCCAGATATGCGTGCATCTTTTCACCTTTCATCATAGATCCGGTGCCACTCTCCCTTTCATAGTCGCTGATGGCTTGTGGCTTTTCTATTAGGTCGGGCAGATCTTTGGCGTGATGAGCTATATACATTGCATCAAAGCCCTGCAGGCGACTTCTACTAGTGGTTTCCTGCGAATGCATCGCCAAATGTTCAAGCTGCAGTTTCTTGAATGCAGCGGATTTGTCGGCTGCTTGCATCGAGCCGTCTTTCCAGAGGTTGTTTAGTTTTTCGGACAAAACAAGTTCGGAGACTAGATCGTGTGGGTCCCAAAATCCGGGTAGGCAATGCAAGACGGTGCCGTCGTCGCTGAGCATGAAAATCTGAACGTTGTGAGGTCCTGCACCGTTTGTGGTGGTGACGGCTCCAGCATTAATCGGATGCGCGCTGGAATTGCCAGCCCATGGCTCTTTGTAGATGTTTCTGTAACCGCAGACGAAGTGATTTTGTATGTAACTGAGCGCTGGTTCTTGCGAGAGCGACCCGGCTCTCAAACTATTGCCGGCACTTCACGTAAAACCATCCATGTTTCCCAAGAGATGTATCCAGAGGATAGGCTTGTTTTGCTGGTGGGCAAGAGTTTTAGCCTTGCTCAGGTCATTGCACCAGTTGATACTATATTTGGCGATTTTGGCGTTAGTCTCAGCTTGAGCTGGTGAAAACACTTCTTCAGCATCTACGGATGATATTGAGAAGCTCGCTGCACTTATGAGGGCGGCTAGTCTTAGTGCGACTGACTTATTACGTCTCATTAAAATCGTCCTCTACCGGACGAAACCATGTTATCGGAAAGTGGTTGCAAAGGGAAGTATCTTCTTGGGATCTTAGTGCTACTGTGAAGCTTCCTGTGTGGCGACGTTCTGCAGCGCCACTGGTTCCACTCAGGGCGATTTTCTCTCTGGATGTCGGATTTTATTAGACTCTTGACAGCCGAGTTTGAGCATCTAGTAGAGAATTATTAGTTCGGATTAGATTTTATTCGTCGCATTAGGGTCACAATTGAGCGCATAAATAGAGCTCTACTTATGGCAGCGTAAAATGAAACTTCTCCTTTCTGTTGACAATTCTGAGCATTCTGCACTCGCAATCAAAGACGTCACTGATGGTTTGTGGCCTGACGGTACCGAAGTTCTGATTGCAACTGCAGTTTGGCATCCATTTGCTTTTGCCGGCATAAAAGAAACACCAGAAGCCGCTCTCAAGCTGTTGGAGTCGGCAGCGGAACAAGTTCGCAAGAATTCGTACATTACGTCGGTCGAGACAAAAGTCGTAGATGGCAACCCCAAGACCGAGATTCTTTCAGTTTTGGCATCCAACAAGTTTGATCTGCTTGTGATGGGTTCTCGCCGACCCTCGATGCAGAAGATGCTATTCGGTAGCATCTCACATGCGCTTTTGCTCGGATCGCCTTGTTCTGTGCGCATATCGAGGCGATCGATTACGAGAAAGGCACGTCGAGTCCTGGTTGGATTCGACGGATCAGAATTCTGCTGGCGCGCTTTGTCAATTGTTGCCGAGCGGCATATTCCGGCTGGTACCGAGATTTTCATCTTGAATGCCGTGCCGACTCTAGATGAAAGTTCATACGATAATCCGCACGTTTTTTCGATGGAGCAGCTAGAACTGGGGCGAAACAAACTCTTGGAGGTTGCACAAGGTGGGCTCGCCGAAGCCTACGAGATGCTCTCGAAACGACTGCCACATTGCAAGGTGCAAACGCGCATTCTGAACGGACACCCGCGCAAGACGCTCATTGCTGCCTGCGAAGATTATGATGCCGACATCATATTCGTTGGCACTCAGGGACGGAACTTTTCAGCGCAAATTGCGATTGGCAGTGTGTCTGAAACGGTCGCTGTCGGTGCGCCATGTACAGTTGAAATCGTAAAGACTGCCTCACCTAGGCAGACATAAGCGCTGTAAGACTTGTTCAATATATTCTGCAATCGTCTTCAATCTGGAGAAATCGAATGTTGCTTCTTGGAAACTCAAAGGGCCGGCTCAATCCCGAGACTCGCTTCATGAGGCTATTTGCATGCGGGCTAGTGCTGATCTGCATGATTTTTGTCGGAAAAGGATTGTTCGCATTTGCAGATGAGGGTGGCGATGCGCCTCCTGTTAACAAAGGGAAAATTACCGAGGTTTCCGATGGATTGCCTACTGTCACGATAGGGAAAGAAGGCGAAGATAGCCAAAAGATTCGCGTTCCGGCGAATGTGCCTGTCGAGATCAATGGATGTCCCGCCACGTTATCTGAACTCTTACCTGGTGACGATTGCACCGTGAGCAAAGACGCAACTGGTGCGGTGACTAAGGTCGCTGCCAATCGCGTCACTGCCGGAATGGTTGTCGATGCCTCGGCTTCCGGAGTGGTTTTGTCAGCCGATCTGGTGAAGAAGGAGACTTATCCGCTTGCCCCGAATGCCACCATTTTGGTCGATGGCAAAAAGGTTGATATCGCCGCAGTTCAAAAGGGCGATGACGGCAGCCTTTTACTGGACAAACAAAAGAACATCATAAAGATTGAGACGACTCATTTCGATCTGCCGGCTAAATTTTGGAACAACTTTCGGTCCAATCTGTTTAAGCCCCTCCTGCTCTTTTTCTATGTAGGCTTCTGTATTCCCTTATTGCGTGTGGCTTTTGAGTTTCCAAAACCAATCTATCAAGGCTTGACTATTTACCTGCTTGTATCCATCGGTTGGCACGGTGGGGAAGAACTGGCTGTTTTGAGCAACAAAGCCTTCCAACAAGCTTTCTCATTCATGTCCGTCGGATTCCTGACCAACTCTGCAATTGCTGTTATTGCATATTTGATGTTGAGGTTTTTCGTTCCTAAGTTGAGGAAGGTGGATGCGGCTACAGTTGCGGCCTATTACGGGTCTGATTCTGCCGGAACGTTCGTTACTTGTATGGGGGTACTGCAAGCAGCGCATATCGCTTCGGCACCATACATGCCCGTGATGCTTGCGATCATGGAGATTCCAGGTTGTCTCGTCGGATTGCTTTTAGTGATGAATCTGCGCAACAAAGGCATGGACTCGCTTGGAAATATGCCTGGCGAGCCAAACTACAAAGCTCGCACGCCTGAGGAGATTGCGGCCAATCCACCCAAGTCTCACTCGTGGGGTCATGTGTTACACGAAATTTTCTTCAACGCAGGATCGTTCTTGCTCTTTGGTGGCATCATCATCGGTTATGTAAGTCGGCTGCAAGGTCTTAAAGTAGTGCAAGCCGACGATGCCCTGTTTATTTCCTTGTTCCAAGGCATCCTCTGTCTATTTCTGTTGGAGATGGGCATGACGGCCGCACGCCGCTTGCAGGACCTGCGTTCGGTGAACTCGACTTATATAGCATTTGGTTTGATTGCGCCTAACGTTTTTGCTTTATTTGGACTTATCGTGGCGCAACTTCTGAGCCATGTTCTGCACCAGCCTTTTCAGCTCGGAACTTATACGTTGTTTGCAGTATTGTGCGCCGCAGCATCTTACATTGCTGTTCCAGCGGTACAGAGACTGGCAATTCCGGAAGCGAGCCCGTCCCTGCCACTTGCTGCGTCGCTAGGATTGACTTTTTCCTATAACGTGACCATTGGAATTCCGCTCTATATGCTGATCGCTCAAGTTCTAATGCGCAGCTTCCCTGTAAGCTAGAGTTAGACCACATTACCGATTGCTTTGGGGGCTCGTGCATTGGCACAACTGAGAGAGCGAAGGACCAAACAAGCAAGCTTGGTTCTGAAATTGAAGATCAGCCTGGCAATACAAATTTGAATCTAATGGCGCAAACTGAACAAAAATAAACGCGAAAATAATCTTCAAGGGGCATGTTCAGCACAATGAAGATGGAACTGGTATCAATCGATCTGCGGAAGCGCCATAAGTAAAGCGCATGCTCGTGGATGGACTGTATATCTGCGATTTGGCATTGGAACTGAATCTTTTTTTCTGACGATGTCGTTGTTGCCACTCAGTGAAGTGTCGATGATTCGATGCCATTTTTGTTCGCTGCTCAATGATGGCAATGCAAACGAGAGCGGTTTCCAATACATGTTCAGCATTACGTGCATGATCTCACCATGCAACGGCTCCACCAAAGTAAAACCGACGCTATGTGAATCATCGCCCCAATCAGGGTGACCGAGCTCCACGCCGTGCCAAATAATATGCGGATCTTTGGAGCCTGGTACTCGCGAAAGCTGACGCCGTTGCTTGAAGATTTCGTGCGATTGGCTGAATTCGATCAGCATCTTTGTGAAACGCAAATTGTTCTCGTTCGATTTAAGGAGATCCCAGTTGAACCAGGTCAGCTCGTTATCGTGGCAATAAGCATTGTTGTTGCCGTTTTGCGTGCGGCGCACCTCGTCGCCCATGAGCAACATCGGCGTGCCTTGAGAAATGAACAGCAGAGTGAGGAAATTTTTGATCTGTTGGCGCCGAATTGATTCGACTCGTTCATCGTTCGTCGGGCCCTCGATTCCGCAGTTCCAGCTGAAGTTTGCGTTGTTTCCGTCTCTGTTGCGCTCACCATTTGCTTCATTGTGTTTGCTGTTATACGAGACAAGATCGTTGAGTGTAAACCCGTCATGACAGGTGATGAAATCGATACTACGATTCGGCTCGCTGTCGGGATTGGTATAGATATCCGGGCTTCCCAGCAGTCTTTGGGCGATGTGTTTCACCGAGCCCTTGTCAGCTTTCACGAAACTTCTTATGTCATCTCGGAAGGGGCCGTTCCATTCCGCAAACCAATCACCGCGATTGACGAAATTTCCAACCTGGTAAAGTCCGGCACTATCCCATGCTTCCGCGATGAGCTTCGTGCCTGCGAGTACAGGATCGGATTCGATTGTCCACAGAATGCTTACCTTGTCTGGTTCGCCGGAAACATCGCGAGTCAAGGATGCTGCAAGGTCGAATCGGAATCCATCCACATGCATCTCTTCGACCCAGTAGCGAAGGCACTGGAGAATAAGGTGTCCGGTAATGGTGTGATTGGCGTTGAAAGTGTTGCCGCAGCCGCTATAGTCTCGGTATTTGCTGCGGTCGAAATCCAACATGTAATACGTGGGATTGTCGAAACCTCTAAATGAAAATGTTGGACCAAGCTCGCTGCCTTCGGCGGTGTGATTGTACACAACGTCCAGGATGATCTCGATTCCTTCATGGTGCAGTGCGCGCACCATTTTTTTGAATTCATTCACCGGACCGAGCGGGTCCTTTTGAGAACTGTACTGCGCATGAGGTGCAAACATCGCCATGGGGCTGTAACCCCAATAGTTCACTTTACCGAGGCTAGCGTCTTGCTCGTCGAACTGACATACCGGCATCAGCTCAATGGCGGTGACACCGAGCTCTTTCAAGTAAGGGATCTTCTCTATGATGCCCGCATAGGTGCCACGTTTTTCCGGTGAGACTCCGGAATTGGGATGCTTCGTGAATCCGCCGACATGCATCTCATATATGACAGTCTCGGAGTATGGGATGCGCGGAGGCATGTCGTCACCCCAATCGAACGCCTGTGAATCTATGACGACTGAGCGCATCGATTTTGCGCAGTTGTCTCCGGGGCGGCTGGCTGCCCCTCGGTCATAATTTTCCCAGTTGACTACGGCCTTTGTGTAAGGGTCTAAGAGTACCTTTTCAGGGTCGTAACGCAAGCCGCGTGATGGATCATTGGGACCGTGCATACGCCAAGCATAGACCTGTCCGACTCCCACGCCGGGCACAAAAACGTGCCAGTAAAAATAAGTGCGGTTTTGCGATTGGTCAAGTGTGATGACTTTGCTTGGCAGTGGGTCATTCGGACCATCGAAGAGCAGGAGCTCGGCGCCTGTGGCATGCTTGGCAAAGACGCAAAAATTGACTCCACCGGGACGAATTCCTGCGCCCAGCGGGAAGCTAAGCCCACTGCGGTGAGCCGTGGTATCAAGTATTATGCCGGCGGCGTTTTTCATTTCCAATGGATTCATTGTGGAGATTGTATTGCACGGGAGACATCTTTTCAAAAAGGGGTGAAACACAAACTGGCGTTAGATTTTACCCGTATTTAAACTCGATGGTCGACAGGCTGTCAGGCACATACTGATTAACGATACGTCTACGTCAGCAATGTTGCATTTAATAGAAAGTTCACAAAAGTCGGCCCTAATTGTTTGCTCCCTTTTGTTCTAAATCTATGCTGATGGATGTTCGCAAAAACGAAGCACCGCACACAGGGCATCAATTTCCTAGATCGAGCTAGTTGGAGTTCTAAAGTCATGAAAGAAGAAATTCAGGGTTGGGTAGGTTTACTCATCATTGGAGCAGTGATTTATTCGATTTGGTACTACCACGATTCCGAAGTGAAAAAGGTTACGGCGGCGGATGTCATTCACAATATTCCGACCCGTAATAAAACTCTTGATGCAGTTGAGCGTAGGCAGCGCGAACTCTCCAAGGACCCGCTTGGAACTGCCGCTAAGGTAGTTATGGACAAGGTTCAAGGACGTGAGGAAGAGCTGCCGAAGAATCCTCTCAGTTCAAACTAAAGGCGACCTGTCCGGATTTAATCTTGGCAATTTGATGTCGCGAACTATGTCGAGTATGGCAAACCTAATATGATAAACACGAGGATGCACGGTTTGCTGATGATTCGGTAAACAAAGACCTTGCTAAAACATTGCCCACCGTTGGTAATACCAGTGTTGTGGCGAAAGAAAAGATGATGAATAAGCGCTGCGCTATGCAGCAAGGCGGCTGAAGCCTGGATCGCAACACTTTGAGTGTTTTTGTACTGTTCCGTCCAGCGGGCTTATCAGTGAATCTCGTGACTTTGAATGCGCTTGAGGCTCTCTCTTGCAGTTTCGAAGGCTGCGCGAGTGATGGCGATGTCGCCCGAAAACGGCGCATCATAACCAACTAGCATATATATGTTTAATCCTATGATGATTGTAATTACGCTTGTCATCAGGATTTGCAGCCTTATATCTTCAATTGCGAAGAAGTAGGTAAAACCAATAGTGCTCAGTCCGCCAAAGATCACAATGAACCACAATGTGGGCGGCAATGAATAGACCAGTTCCGCTGCCCGAGAACGCCGACACTCGCCCAATCTGGTCATAGAAGCCAGCAGCGTTTGATGCACATCACTTTCACCTTGCGTTTTTGGTTCGATATGGAGACAGTCTTGCCACATGTCGCCGTAGGTATTCCAGGCGACGTCACTTAGTTTGCCTTTTTGCATTTCTGGCCATTCATCTTTTATGACGGCATCCATGTAGGCAAGGCAGTCCTTGCGCCCTTTATCTCTAGTTTGCGCCGGAAATCCGTCCATTAAGCGGAAAACGTCACCGACTGCTGCTGCTTCTTGCTGCAAATTGTCTCGAGCGTTTTCAAAGCGTTGCATCGCGTTTGCGAGCATAAATCCCAGAAGAATAGTAAAGAGAGTGCCCAGTACTGCAAGCAATGGGTCTGTGACGTCATGATGCGTCTTCAAAGTGTCGTGGCTTACGCTCTTTCGAACCAACAACATACAGCTGATCGAAATTGGTAGGAGCACAATGATGATTAGAGCGGCGTTTGACAAATTCACATCCATTTCGATCGCACTCCCGTACGGCACCAGGAATTATACGGTCGAGCTCTTCTGTCGTGTCAACGATTCTACGGATTGTTTCGTATTTTGAGCAGTTTGTAGCTGTGTTTTCACGTGACTTTCACGTTATCCAACTTAATCTTAAAGTGCTCGAACTTTAGAACCGGTCGACTTTTACTAACAACTTTTCGATTTACTACAGAACGATTTCCTGATTTTTTCGCAGTTAAGTTCCCAGAGGATAAGGCAATGAGCGTGCTAAAACGACTGGTACTAGCTTCAGCAATTATTGCGGTTATCTCGTTACCTGCCAAGGCGCAAGAGTTTCTTAATCCGGTAGTTTCACCGCCGGCTAGCCCTGCAAATACAGTTCCGGCTTGGCTAGAGGAAGCGCAGCTCGCGCAGCAAATCGGCAGTCAGAATCACAGCAGCGAACTGCAGACCGGTCCAGGAAGCACTAATGCAGGAGTTTTGGGTGGGAGAACTTTGAATTTGAATACGTCTGGAAACGGATTGCTTGCACCCAATAGTGTGAACAACACGCCGATTCCGTCAGGTTCGTGTTCCGATGGTTTTTCGATGGGTTCCTTCTATGGTTATCAACCAAATCAGTATGGGATGTACAATGGACAACCCCTTCCCGTGACCGCAACCAGCTCAGTCGATTTAAACGCTGTTGACGCTCCATATACTGTATCCAACTACGGCACGAGCACTTCCAATCCCTATGGCTTGAATCAAGTGCTTCAGACCATAAATGCCGATGGTACAGAGAGAGTCGTACATTTCCAGGATGTGAGCACGTCGCAAAGCTGGATGAACGCCGGTTTTATGGCAGGTGGCAATTAAGTTTCGTTTCGTTGTTGTTGTTGTTGTTTACTGTTGCGCGCTCGCCAGATTCTTGGCCGCCGCGGCATAGCCGCCCCAAGAGCGAGCCAAATTAGTTAGTCCATTGCTGTAAGTATTGGGCGAGCCTGAATATTGAATCTGAGGCACCT
Source organism: Oculatellaceae cyanobacterium (assembly GCA_036702975.1). GTDB lineage: Bacteria > Cyanobacteriota > Vampirovibrionia > Obscuribacterales > Obscuribacteraceae > DATNPX01. The sequence continues at coordinate 199,828 of DATNPX010000016.1, read as the reverse complement.
TATTGACTTGGTTTTCGAGGTCAGCAATGCCTGTTTTGCTTGCTTTCGCAAGCCATGCTGTGCCTCTAGCTTTCAAATCGGCAGCACCAGAGGTGCGGTAGAGATGTCCGATTTTATATTGAGCTTCGACAATATCGTTCCGTGCGGCTTTTTCGAACCACTCAAGAGCCTTTTGGCGATTGGTGCTGGTGCCTTCGCCCTTGAGGTACATCTCACCTAACCAGCGCTGTGCGTCGCCAAACCCCTGCTTCGCTGAGTGCTCAAAGTATGTCAATGCGGCTTTTGGATCTTTTGGAATGCCAAGTCCTTTCCTTGTCATCATTCCAACCATGCATTGGGAGTATGGACAGCCGTTGTCCGCCAGTTTTTTAAACCCTTGATACGCTTCTTTATAGTGCTTCTCTTCGATCAGCTTTGAGCACTTCTGAAGTTCGGCTTCGTTTGCTTCATTTTGCTCTGCGGCCAGCGCAGCAAATGGGTGAGTCGAAGGGGTGAAGAAGGCTACGGCAAGCGCCGCAGCGAGAGTAATGAGAGTTTCGATTTGATGACCGCGCGTTTTTCTCACAAATTTCAATTCCATGTATCTCTCACAGGGGGTCGATAATATTTTTAGCTTATCCCAACAACATTATGCTTGATGAATAGTAGGAATATCGTCGAAGTAAAGGATCTGTTTCAGCGAGGAAGCAGAATCGTAAAACTGGTGCCTTTATTTTCTTCGCTTGTTACGTCGATTTTGCCTTTGTGACTCTCCACAATGGCTCGCACGATCGATAATCCAAGCCCTACGCCGCCGGCAGCACGCGACCGCGACTTGTCCACACGGTAGAAACGATCGAAGATTTTGGGAACGCTTTCCGAAGGTATGCCGATACCTGAGTCGGTGATTACGAGTCGTGCATAGCGTCCAAAGGTATCGACGGTAACGTGAACAGAACCGCCTGTGTCTGTATACCGGTACGCATTTTGAAGTAGATTTGTCATCAAGCGCTTCAATTGATCGCCGTCAGCCGTCAGGCTTACCATTTGAGCTACGGTGAGTTTGAGCTCAATGCCTTTACTTTTAAAGAGTTCATCGAATTCTTCCAAAACTTGCTTTGCCAGGTTGTCCAACTGAATTGAACTGCGCCTGTTTGCGACCTGTGGGCTCTCCATCCTTGATAGCAGCATCAAGTCCTGAACTAGCGTGCCCATGCGGTCGGTGGAGCGTTCAATGATTGCCAGTTTATTGGCAAGCGTCTGGTTAGATTCGCTCTCTGGTGGTGGCAGATCTAACTCCATCGCCTCCGCGTTTGCTTGAATGATGCTGATTGGAGTGCTCAGTTCGTGACCGGCGTCGTTCATGAAACGGCGCAGCACTTGAAAGCTCTCCTCAATAGGTTGAGTTGCCTTCCCTGAAAAAATGTAACCCGCGACGCCTAATGATAGAAGTAGAAATGGTGCCACTACTGCTAGTGTCTGAGCGAACTGGTTGGCTGCTCGGTCAATACTGCGGAGCGAGAGCTGAATCTGGAGATAACCCTGAATCTTTTTGTTTAATTGCAATGGTGTTGAAAATATCCGCACCGGATGCACGTCGTTGTCGATTTCACGCAGATCTTCCTTGAATAATTGAGGCAACCCGGGCGGTCCGTGCTCCTCAACCAGTTGCTTATCTCGATTGAAGAGCTGAATGGTGGGAAGAAATTTAAAAGGCACTGTTTTTGAAGTGCTTGCCCATCGGGATAGACTCGGACCTTTGTCCGTTACTTCAATGGCAGGCAAAATCTCTGAGACTAGACTCTCAATCTCTTCATCGACGAGTCCCGTCAAGCCCGTTTTGAATTGGAAATAACCACCGACACCCGCTGCCGAGTAGACTATCGCCGATAGAACAATGAACCACAAGGTCAAGCGCAGTCTAAGGCTGTGAAACATCAGGTCGGTGACTCAATCTTATACCCGACACCATGAACGGTGCGAATGAATGATTCTTTGCCTTCCGCCCCCAATTTTTTTCTCAGTATCTTTATATATGTTCGAATGGTATCTGGTGAAGCCAGGGTGTCGGAGGCCCAGACGCGGTCGAGAAGCGCTTCGGCGCTGAAAACCTGATTGGGATGTCTCATCAAGAATTCCAGTAGACTGAATTCGCGAGGAACGAAGTGTATTTCTTCGCCGGACAAATGCACCGTTCGTGCCACCGTATCTAGAACCAGATCGCCTATCTTCAGTTCGCGGCTGGTTGGCTGAGAGTGTCTTCTTAAGACCGCTCGTACTCGCGCCGAGAGTTCTTTCAGATGAAATGGTTTTGTTAGGTAGTCGTCAGCTCCAGCATCGAGCCCGGCTTCCTTATCTTCTACAGCACTCTTCGCTGTCAACATCAATATAGGAGTGGAGCCGCCGTCATTGCGAAATCGCCGGCAAACTTCCATACCGTTCACTCCCGGTATCATTAAATCAAGAATGATAAGGTCGAACTTATACACACGTAAGCGCTCCAGCGCTTCCGTGCCGTTATCGACTAGTTCGACCAGGTGCTGTTCTTTTGTGAGCCAGTCGCGAACCGGGATGGCGAGGTCTGTTTCGTCTTCAACTACAAGGATTTTAGCCATGACAATCAATCTCGGAAATTGAGCATTTCGCGAACATTACACCATCAGTCAAGGTAAATTGAAAGTGCTTGGCATGTAAGAAACTTGTCAGATAGCAGCTCTGTTTTGTGCATAATTTATGAATCATTCATTGTATGCATGTGCTGTAGCCATTCTGCGACGGCCTATGAAGTTCTGGCAGTGGCAAAAGTTTTTGTTCGTTGAATTTTCACCACACAAAAACTGCACAGCTCACGGACTATTATCTGAGTGTTGGTCGCAAGACCGAAATCAAGTTTAACAAGGAGTTCTAATCATGAATACTAAAGCAGCATCAATTCTTTTGTCAGGCGCAATGCTCGTAGCAACAGTAGTTCCAGCTTTTGCTTCAACCGCAAAAACAACAACTCCGGCAAAGAGCGCAAAAGTTTGCTCGGTCAAAAAGAAATCTATTTCTGTAAAAAAAGCCGCGGTTAAGGCTCCAGCTGCCGCAGTCAAAAAGACTAAGTAGTGTTTCCGAAAAGTAGGTCTGACGGCGCGATTCGCACCGGCAGGCTAAGGGAGCCATAGCAGCGAAGATGTGCGTTGAGGTTATCTCAAACGCACATTCTTCGCTGCTGTGCATGATACCATAAATGGTGTTGCTGCTGTCCAGCTGGCGGTCAATCAGCTGAGGCTGTTGTTTATCGTTACTCGCTATCATTGCTTGTATACGAGCTTTGGCAATATCGTATGAAGCGTAACTAGAAGCAGAGGTGCCAACGATAGTTCAAAATTTCGATCTGTTAATATCCAATGCATTTCGCTCGCTGCAGTGTGTGCCACTGGATTTGGCTGCGCACCTGCTGACGGCTGTGACATATGGTGGTGCGCTTTGGGCACTTCTGGCTGTCTGGTTGTGGCGGCGAGGGCAAAGGCTACTCGCGGTCCAGATTGGATTAGCCCTCATAATTGCTCTTTGCGAGACCTCGGTGCTGAAGCACTTCTTTCATAGAGAACGTCCGACTACTATTGAGCTCTATCAGCTTTGGATGCCTCTGCATAATATTTTTGCGGACAAGTATTCGTTTCCGTCCGGCCATACCTCACAATCGTTTGCTGCTGCAGGAGCGATATTCATGCGTTATTCTGATTGGCGGGGAAGGCTGGCTTTAGCGTTTGCGCTCCTAATTGGTTTTTGTAGAATCTATGAAGGCATGCACTGGCCAAGCGATGTGGTCGTTGGCATCGTAATCGGTTTGTTAGCCAGTTGGATTGCCGTGCAGTGCTCTCGTATAGAGTCGTTCAGGCGCCGGCTGAAAAATCGATGCTGAGTCTGAGGTCTAAAATTGAAAGCGCCTTTCCGACTCCGACGTGTGCGCATCATCGGCCAACACAACTCGGAACGCATTCTCGCCATATGATGGATCTGGCTGACCGGCCGCGCAAAGTGCAGCAAGTCTGCCAAACTCATCGGAAGATTTTGCAGCCGCGCCGCAGCCCCCGGCAGCTACGAAGAGATTGTCCTCAACGAGACCTATGTACGGACGATGAGTCCTCGTATCTGTGATGACGCATGGTTTGCTTATCCAGACTTCCGCTTTGAGGTTTGGTAGCATCTCCTGAAGTAGCTCTTTAAAATCTGACGCAGCCTCAGCGCCGCCTTCAGAATGGAACCATTCTTTCAGTTGTTGGAGGTCGCTGAATTCATGGTCGAGCTCGCGGTCGCCGCCCATTTTTATGTAGAAATTTCCGTCCGGATATCTGACTGGCGGAACTATATAAACGTACGTGAGATTTGCGCGCGAATTTATGAACCAGATTGCGCTAGGCATGTCTAAAAGCTCTTCCGCCAGTGTTTGGGATATTCGCGCGAGCATCACCGTTTCTGCACGCGGACGCAAATCCAATTTGACTGGCAGTAGATTGTTGAAATTAGTAAAGCCTCCCGCGGTGACGATAACTTTTTCCGCTTCGAGTTTGTTGCCGCTTTGTGTTTTGACTTCTAAAGAGCCTGAAGTGAGCTGCGTGACTTGAGTCACTGTATCGTTGAATACATCTGCCTGGTTTTGCTTTGCCAGCACTAGCTGTGCTGTAACCAATTTTCGTGGATCTATGTGACCGGCTGTTTTCCTTTCGAAGATAGCGTTGCACTGGTTTCCAAAGTGCAAAAATGGCCACCGGGACTGCAACTCGCTGTGATTTAGCCGTTCGCTGAGCACACCGAGTTTGTTTCCCATGGTGGTATTTGCGGAAAGATAGGCATCGCCTTTTTCGTTCTTGTCGACGATTTTAAGACAACCAACTGGCTGAAAGAATTTAACACCACTCTTTTCTTCGATGATTGGATAAGCTTCTATTGACCGCTTAGCAGCCAGAGCCCAGACGTATTCGGTATCCAAGATTCTTGTTATGCGCCCCGAGTCGTAATGACTGGAGAAAACTCCGTCGTGAGCTTTCAGATCCGCCGGTTCATCTGGTCCGATTATCGCGACCCTATCGCTTCTGGCACTTAGATATTTTGCCGCCGCACTGCCGAGCATGCCTTTGCCGACTACTAGATAGTGATACTTGTTTGCTTCAGCCACGGCTTGTTCCTCGTGAACTTCCCTGGGTCTAAACTGCCTTAGAGAGGTCTATGAGAGTAGCAGAGAACTAAGCCCATCGTACATCGATTTGCTTCTTTATTTTGTTCGTGAAAATCTGAGCTTTTCTGCTTTTACAGAACTCTGGCGAGCGCGTCACTAACTGCGTCATTGACGTCGCTGTAAACCTTGGCCGCTGCTTTTGCCAGAGCTGCGGATTTAGATGCACTGTTGGCAATTCCGTATGGTACTACTTCGATTTGGCAGCCCAGTTGTTGCAGTCTTGATTCGACGGTCTTTAACGGAGTGATACCGGAAATGGTGTCTTCGAAGACATATACGCTCGACGGCTCTCCTAGGAGTGGTTCTAGCATCGAGTCTTTCAATTCCTCGTGTACGAAATCTAGAGCATAACCTTCTTCGACTGTAGAAGTTTCGCACGTGCCTTTCAAAGCTGCAATTAGCGCAGATAGTGCTTGGGTTGTGTTTGGCTTTGTCAGATCTTCGGTTCGACGCGAATGTGTTTTGGCAAGCCATTCCATGGTCCCCATTCCAACCACGGGGAATCCATTCATGTGAGCCATTTGCACGGCAAGCTCAGCTTCTGGGGAGTAACCTTGCGAATCTAACGGACCAAATCCGGGTGGTTGCGGTGGTGGCAAACTCGGGCGCGCTGTGTAGATTGCGCATCGGAGCTGATTCTGCTTGCAAGCTGTCCTTATTCGTTCTGCGGTGTTTCGGCGCAAGAGAGCTTTGTCTTGTTCTTGGAGCAGGGACGTTCCGCCATATTCATCTGGCAGTCCGTAAGTTCTCTCGAAGACATCTTTGCCGAGAATGATGTTTTGAAAAAATCTGGTCGCAGTGTTGTCAAAAGCCGATCTTGTGTGACTTAAGAAATGTTCGAAAATATCTAACCAACCGCTCCGCGCCCATTCTGACCCGGTCTTCACGGCCCTTTCATTCAAAATTCTCTTGGCAACATCGGGAGGATGGGGCATCACTTTGGCGCTCGGCTCTTTTGCAATGGCGTCGGCGAGTTCTAGATAAGGTGGACGTGGAATCGAAGAGCATCCAGCATTCCTAATCGCTTCGAACTTCGCTTGAACCGATTCACCAGGGAGGTTTAGGTTTGTTCCTTCTTCGAGTAATTTGCAGTGGAGGTTCAATAAGATTTGGGCGAACATGATATTTGTCATGTCCCAGACATCATGAATCCCGCACGATTCCATATGCAAAATCTCGTTCAATGAAGGAGCGAGAGACGCACCGTCAGCGAGCCCAATTTTGGTGCACAACAGCTGCAACGTCTTACCGACGCCAGAGCGATAGGCAACCGGCTCGACTAGCACGCCATCAACATCGAACAAAAATATCTTCATGCGGCAAATATAGAATCGATCAGACCACGCAACGAATTTTGCCCGGTCGTTGTCTGGATGGCACCATTATTTCCTGCTACCGAAGCCAATTCGACGGCCATGCAAAATCCGAGCATCTTTATGGATGGAGGATAGCGTTCCGCAAGAGTTCCATTTGGCACTGGCTTTGCACATAGATTGACGGTCAAGAAAGGACAACAGAAGAGGAAAGCTCTGAGAAAATCCCGCCAATCTGCTCGCAGCGCGGCGTGTTCGTCAAGCAATTTCAGCGAGGGGCGCAGCACGTTCTTTAGACGACTAGCTAAAAACTCTTGTCGAATACGTGAAGGGATAAAATTGTGCGTCACGGTAATGGTGTTCGCTTGGATTTCAAAGGCGAGCTTAACTTCGTTGTTTACTTGTTCTGGGTAATACATCCAACGTGCAAAAACGTTATGGAATAGGGGTTTCGTCAGATCGATGAGCGGATCGTGTCTGCCAGCAAAAGCAGGATCGAAAAAGGAGAGTTCCTGGTCTGGATTGTTTCGGTCTACAAATAGGTTGCCGTTGTGCGCATCGCCGTGACCAACTATGCTGACTCCTTCTTGAGGACTGGTTAATTCCTGTGCGCGAGCGATAAGCTCGGACAGAGTCTTTTCGTACCGGATTCCGTTAATCGTCCAGCGAACTTCGGCGAGTAGGTCGAATGGTATCACCTTCGGCCCAAGTATCAGATCCTTTCCTGCATAAAATAGACCTACTCGACCGTCTGGCTGGAGTCGATGAGAAAACAGCTGATGTACCGGTGCGGAGGCGTGTTTTTCTTTGCTGATCGGTTCGATTGAGCGTTCGTAAACGCTGAATACTTTGCGGTCCAGCTTTATTTGTGCGTGCACGAGAGCCTCAGCTTCGGGTTGCATCCTTGTTGGTTCGGTCTGTCCGATTAATCTGTCTTCTTCCGTCTTGACCAAATCAAACAGCGTAGGAAACGTGATTATTTCGTAGAATGCAATTTGGGTCCCCGGACTGGTTCTGACTCTTTTCGCCGAAACTACTGGATAACCAACTTCCGCAAGCATTTTGCCGTTGTAGTATTCTGCAACCTTTTCGTTCTCCTCGACGTGTGTTTTGAAGAAGAGCCGCTCGCCCGAACCCAATGTAACGAATCCATTGATTGAATTCAGCGACTCTGGTTTAGGTGTCAGCTCGACTTTTTCGATGGTGCTATTTTCGGTGGCGCGCAGAAAGTCCAAGAGTTTAGCTTCAGCGAGTGCCGTCTGGCTGAACTGCAACTTCTGTATCTCCAGCAGCTTGGAGTCAAGCATGTTGTGGCTCGAAACGAATGTCCACGCTGCGTTTGTGCGCATCGAGACCTTCGACGGTGGCGATTGCCTGTACGATTGGGCGTAGCCTGCTGAGCCCTTCCTTACTGAGAGATGAGTATTGCACCCGTTTCATGAATGTCCAGACTCCTACGGCTGATGTTTGTCTCGCCCACCCGCACGCTGGAAGAACGTGGTTGATGCCTGTAGCATAATCTCCTGTCGCTACCGGATTGTAATAGCCGAGGAATGCAGAACCTGCGTTGTGGATATCAGAAAGCGTGTTCTGCGGGTCTTCGGTCAAGATTTCGAGATGTTCCGGTGCGTAGCGATTTGTGAAATCAACCGCGTCTTTCATGCTGTCGGTGACGATGATGGCGCTGTATGTGGTGAGAGCTGTTTTGATATAGTCTTGGCGCGAAAGAGACTCGAACTGTTTTTCGACTTCTTTTTGCGTTAGCTTAGCCAGCTCCATAGAGTCGGTCACCAGCACTCCGGCGGAGTCAGGTCCATGCTCGGCTCTGGCTAGGATGTCCGCTGCACAATAAGTAGCTTTCTTCTGCAAATCCAGCTCTTTTGGTACAGTTCCGTCTGCCAGTATGATTGCTTCACTGGGACCGGCAGGCATGTCGATACCGACGCGCTCTTGGCACATTATTTTTGCTGCTGTCACAAATGGGTTGCCGGGACCAGCAATCAAGCTGACTGGCTTTATCGTTTCTGTGCCATAAGTCAACGCCGCGATGGCCTGAGCTCCACCAACCCTGTATATCTCTTTCACGCCGCACTCATTCGCTGCAATGAGAACTTCGTATCCTTTGCCACGAGGAGAGATGCAAGATACTATGCGCGGGCAGCCAGCGGTTTTGGCTGCTACGGCAAGTATTTGCTGCACGGTTGGGAAGGGATTTTTGCCTCCCGGAACGTAGAGCCCAACGGCGTCTATTGGTGTCCACTTCTCTCCAACTACTATGCCACTTTCTATTTCACGCTCCCAATGTGGAATTTGCGACTTCTGCAGCTCGTGGAATTTTCTGGCCAGCGAGATCTGTTCTTTGATTTTTTCAATCGTTTCTTTGGGAGTGTTGGCGTAAGCTTCGTCGATATCGGCTTCAGTGACGGCAAGCTTGGATTTGTCATATTCGGGATCATCCCATTCTTTGGTGAAGCGAACGAGCGCTGCATCGCCGTCCTTGCGAACGGTCTCGATGATCTCCTGCACTTTAGGTTTGACTTTGTTTAAGTCCTCTTGCGCTCGGTTTAGTACTTTGGCGAGATCGCCGTGAGATATTTTTTCTAGTTCGTGAATTTGGATCATTTGATTTCTCCAGTTATAGAGCGGCTTTGGATTTAAAGTATTTTTCCAGGCGATCGAATGCCTCGTTTAGTTCTTCTTCAGCGGCACCAAATGAGAGGCGAATATGCTGCTCTCCTGTTGGCCCAAATGCGCTGCCGGGAACCGTAATAACTTTTGCTTCTCGCAATATCTTTAGGGCGAAATCCACGGATGGCAAGTCACTCTTGAATCTGGGGAAGACATAATATCCACCTTGCGGTTTTTGAAACTCAAAGACTTCAGGCATGTTTTTTAGTCGTGTGCACACTAATTGGCGTCTGTTCGAAAGTGCTGCGATTAGCTCGCGCATGCTGACGTCTCCTTTACCATCTTTGCCATTCGTTTCGCGCAATGCGGCGAGCGCTGCAAATTGAGAAATAGTAGGTGCGCAAATGGCAAAGGCATCGTGCACCTTCAACACTTGTTTGATGATTTTTGCAGGAGCGAGCATAAAGCCCACGCGCCATCCCGTCATGCAATAGCGTTTGGAAAAGCTGCATGCTGCGATCAAATTGTTGCGTAGCTCTGGAACTGAGATCAGTGAAAAATAGGACTGATTGTTGTAGACAAGAAAGTCGTAGGCCTCGTCCATGATTAGGAATAGATTGCGTTCCAGCACCAAAGAGGCAATCGCTCGCAAGTCAGCTTCTGAGAATGTTGCGCCGGTCGGATTTACAGGGTTGCACAAGATTATTGCTTTGGTCTTTTCAGTGATAGCGCACGTGATGGCATCTACATTTAGTGACCAGCCATCTTCTTCATTTAGAGGTACAAATTTGGGAATACCTTCCGCGAAAAGAATCTGTTCTATGTGGGAGGCGTAAGTGGGAGATGGGAGTATGACTTCGTCTCCGCGTTCCACAACTGTTGAAATTGCGGTAGCGAGCGCTTCCATTCCACCGCAACTGATGAAAATGTTGTTTTCGTGGTCGATGTCGTGGGCATTTTTTGTGCGTTTTAGATCTTCGGCAATTGCCTGCTTCAAAGCTGGCACTCCAGGCTGAAGAGAGTATTTGCCTATCTGCGGATTGGACCGTAACTCTTCGATGACAGCTTCGCGGATGAACTCTGGTGTATTCAGAGATGGAATGCCTTGTCCAAGCGATACGCAGTCACCAATTTCGGCGGCGAGTAGTGGCATCTGCTTGATTGCTGAGACGTTAATCTGAGCGACACGTTTAGCGATGCCGGTTGTGTCTTCTTTTTCGTTGGTAATCGAACGTTTTGGTGCGAGGTTGGTCATTTCTTTAGTCCGTTTGCTCTCTGAAGTTTGCAGGGAATGGATAGGTCAGTTAACCGCTTCAGGCTTTCGCCGCCCTCCCAATTCGTTTACGATCTCTTTCCACTCAATACCTTCAGCTACTGCTAGTGTGCTGACGAAATAAATCAGATCAGCTATCTCCCAGCGCAAATTTTCTTTGGACTCGAAGGTTGTGACTTCGAATGTTTCTTCGGTGATTTTCTTGAGAAGTTTCTTGCGGTCTTTGAATAAAGTCGTTGTGTAAGATTTTTCCGGTAAATTCTCGCGTCGTTGCTTAAGCAGCTCAAAGAGCGCCTCAACAGAGAACTCCTTACTCGCGTTGTGAGATCCAAAACAACTATAGCTATCGGTATGACAAGCGGCATCAGTCTGTTTGACGGTAAAAAGCAGCGTGTCTCTATCGCAATCAGCTCGGCACGAAAGGAGCTCCTGAACGTGACCCGAGGTTTTGCCTTTTTCCCAGAGCTCTCTGCGTGAACGACTGTAATAGACGCCCTTCCCTTCTTTGAGCGCCAGTCGAATAGATTCCGGCGAGCTGTAAGCGAGCATCAGAGTTTGACCGTTTTGGTCTTGAACGATTGTTGGAATTAATCCTTGCTCGTTAAAGGTTAACGAATCGATGAGGCAGGTGATCGGGTTGATCAAACCTTTATAGAGTGCCATTCCAACCTGCACGTCCAGTCCTGATTTGCAGACTTCCACAATCTCTTTTTCAGTCGATATCCCTCCGGCAACTGTTACTGAATGCGGTAGATTTTTCTGCAATGCTTTTACTTCGTCCATGGGGATTCCGCCGAGACCACCTTCGTGTTCGACGAAGGTGCACAGATATGATCTGCAATAGTCCTTCAGGCGCTCAGCCCGACTTTGAACAGTTTCGCCGGTTTCGCTCTGCCAACCCTGGTCTGTTACCACTCCTTTTCGATGATCTAGTGCTACCATCATCAATTCTGGTGGAAACTGAGAGAGAAGCTCAGGCGTTGCGGCTGTTCCTACTATCAATTTTCTGGCCCCCGCTTTCAGAAATCGGCGCGCGATCTCTGCGTTGCGAATGCCGCCACCGACTCTCACGTCAGCTATCTTGCACAGTTCTTCTACGAGGTCTGCGTTGCTTCCTTTACCCATAGCGGCGTCAAGGTCGATGACGGCCACTTCTCCAAAACGGTTGAATTCGCGAGCTAGTTCGAGGGGGTTACGTTCGCTCTCAATGATTAGTTCTTTGCCGCCTTTTAGTTGCACGGCTTTCCCATTCATGATATCGATGCTGCCAATTAACATAGACGTACTTGTATCCCCGCTTGATGAATTACTTCCTTTAATTTGTCTATTGACCAGATGGAGTCATGAAATATTGTCGCTGCAAGAGCAGCGTCTGCTTTACCCTGCGAAAATACCTCTACAAAACTGTCCGCGTCCTTTGCGCCACCAGATGCGATGATAGGTACCGATAGAGTTTCTGAGAAGACCCGGCACAGAGCTAGATCGAAACCTGAGCGCGTTCCATCTTTGTCCCAGGATGTCAGCAAGATCTCTCCGGCCCCCAGGGCGACGGCCTTCTTCCCCCACTCGAGTGCGCTCATGCCAGTATTCTTTCGCCCTCCATGCGTGAGGACATCCCATTGGTCTTCGGTCTCAGACCGCTTCGCGTCAATTGCCAGAACACAACATTGGGAGCCACATGTTTCCGCTATCTCGCTTATCAATTCTGGACGCAGTACAGCTGATGTATTCACCGAAACTTTGTCAGCTCCTGCTTGTAGCAGCGTTAGCACATCCGCCAATGTTGATATGCCACCACCAACAGTGAAGGGAATGGAAAGTTTTGCCGCCACCCGATTGACTAAATCGAGTGTGGTTTTGCGCTCTTCATGGGAAGCTGTTATGTCGAGGAAGACGAGTTCGTCTGCGCCCTGCTCCTGGTACAGTAGTCCCAGTTCAACCGGGTCGCCTGCATCACGAATCTCAGTGAATTTGATACCTTTGACGGTGCGTCCGTTCGCGACATCAAGGCAGGGAATTATGCGTCTGCAAAGTCCGTTTTTCACCTGACGCCGACCTCCTTTAGCCAAGCCGAAATCAGACGCTCTCCTGCTTTTCCGCTTTTCTCGGGGTGGAATTGAAATGCGGTGATATTTTTTGTGTGAACGGCAGCACAAAAGGTCTCTTCATATTCAGCAGTAAAGCTGACAACATCGTCATCTTCCGGGCGTGCAAAATATGAGTTGACAAAATACACGAACTCTTCGTTTGGAAAAAGGCTGTGCATTGACGGGCGCGGAGTGATCAGGTTCCACCCAATTTGCGGCACTTTGCCCCTGGTGAATTTGACTACGCGCCCCTTGAGCAGCGCCAGTCCGGGATCATTCGGCGACTCGGCACTTCCTTCAAATAGGATCTGCATTCCGACACAGACTCCCAGAAATGGAGTTCCTTTGCGAACTAGTTCGACTATGGGGTCGGCCAAATTATTCTTTCGTAAGTGTTGCATGACTGCACCAAAGCTGCCGACACCTGGAAGAATGAGCGGCACTGTACCGGTAATCTCACTCGCCTGGCGAGCTTGCCGAAATGGCACGTCGAGCCGCTCCAGAAATCGGATCACGCTGCCAATGTTGCCACCACCGACGTCGACTAATTCGACCGCATGTTTTACCCGGACTCCATTGGCTTCGCCTGCGGCCTGCTGCACTTGTTTTGCTGCGTCGTTAGTAGCGGCTGTTGCGTTAATTGCCCGTTTCGACTCATCGCTCATCGTTCAACCTCAACCGACAATTTTCTCGAGTCTGTATTCAAGAATGTCTCGCGCTCCCAGAGCTACGAGTCTGGGTATGAGAAGTGGCACTTCTTTGGACGGCACGGCGACCTTGATGGCAAAACCCTCTTCGTTGTGGAGTTGAGATACTGTAGGAGATTTCATACAGGGTAAATCTGCAACGACCTTAGCGAAGTCCTCTTTGGAAACGTTCATCTCGAGGAGAACCTTTTCACGTGCCATCAGGCTGCTCTTCATGAGCATCGTCATTTCATCTAATTTCTGGCGCTTGACCGGATTCTCATATGCTTTTTTGTTGCATATGAAACGAGTCGTAGACCGCATAATCTCTTCGACGATTACCAACCGGTTTGCTTTCAGCGTCGTGCCGGTTGCAGTGTTGTCAACGATAATATCAGCATCCTCGGGTGGAAGTGCTTCCGTTGCGCCAAAGGCTCTTATGTACACGGCATTGAGACCGGCGCGTTTGATGTATTCGGCAGACAGTCTTTGATACTCTGAGGCTACAACCAGCGGGCGGTTTTTGTCATTTTTTCGCTTCTCGAAATTTTCGGCGAGCTCTTCGGGCACGGCAACTATGATGCGCACCGGATCAAGTTTCAAATCGAGGAGTTCGATGATATCGGCTTCCTGTTCGACGATCCAGTCGTAGCCTGTGAAGCCGCAGTCGTGACGTCCCAGCGCCACCAGACCGGGTATGTTTTGAGCTTTCAAAAACTTCGCTTCCAACATGTCGTCTGAAGAGCTTGGACGATACGAACGGTTTGTGGCGCGAAACTCGATACCAATTTGATTTAGGAGCTTCAGCGCTTTCTCCTGAATACGTCCGGTTGGTACCGTTATCTTCAACTTGTCACTGCAGCCGTTTTCTGAAGTTTTTGTCTGAAGATCTTGTTCTTTGCTTTCGACGATCATGTTATTCCTCGAGTAATTGTTCAAAAAAAAGCCCGCTGTTCGGGCGGGCTCGTGACAGATGTGACTTAAACTAAGGTCGTAAGTTTTCTGTAACGGCCGCTCCTAAAAATGATGATTATGGTGATGGATTTGAAACACTGGCAACTCAGATTGAGAGTATTTGTTGGTGGTTGCGCACGCGAGTAACAACCTTTCCGGCAGGTTAACATGTATACTCGCACCGATCAATGAGAGTGCTGCAAATGTTAAGAGCAACGGATCATTTCCGTATCTGTGCGATTCATTGTACTGGGTGCCGGCTACTGGGAATCGGCGAGACTAAATACGAGAGGCTTCATGTCAACTATTAAAGAAGACCTTAGAGAATTACCAATTCCTGAGCGGTCGAAGGCGAAGACGGCGGCCGATTACCACAATATCGAGATAGATCTGGCTGGACCGGCGAACAAAGAGCCGCTGGTCGATGTGCAGGAGTATGGTATCGCTTGCAAGTCGATGTATTCGAGACCTTATGCGCCCTATTACCGCGCTTTTGCAGAGGCGTTGGAGACCGTTTACCTGCGAGACACGGTCGCCCAAAAACTGGTGCAGGCTAACAACATTCTCGTTCGCTACGGTGTTGAGGTTTTGGCGCTGGATGGATTTCGCCCAATCTCTCTTCAAGTTGAGCTCTGGGAGCACTTTATGGAGCAAGCCCGGCAGCAGCTTCCTGAGGCCTCGTTGGAAGACATGCAACGTTTCGCCGCGCAATTTTGCTCAAATCCGACGAACTACCGCGCGGATGATTACAGAACATGGCCCGTGCACTCGACTGGTGGTGCCATAGACCTTACTTTGCGTTCGCTGTACGACAAACAAGAATTGTTCATGGGTAGCATTTTCGATGACGCCGACTCCATTTCGTACACGACTCACTTTGAGTCTTTTGAGCTGACATCGCAAAGCGGCATCGAAGCTCGCCGTAACCGTCGCTTGCTTTATCATTCGATGATTGCTGTTGGATTCGCCAACTATCCCTACGAGTGGTGGCACTTTGACTTCGGTTCTCAGATGTGGGTAATGAATGGCAACTTGTCGCAAGCTAAGGCGCTATACGGTCGCACTGAAGTGCAGGATTGATGCGCATTAGTGTTGGGACGCAATCGAATTTGGATCGCATCAAGAGAATTTGATCGAGCATGCAAGAATTTGCAGTTGCCTTTGCGAACTGTTAGAAATCGGCGAGTCAGTTGCATTAATTTTCCTCGGATGGGTATAAGGTTTCTGGAGCTTGCTCGTTTCTGTTATTCAGACAGTGATCTCTATCTCAGGCGTCAGTCGTCTGGTCGGTTTGGCAAAAAGTACTTCTTAAGGACGGATAAAGATGTTTGGTGGTGGAAATAGCAGAGACCAAGGTAATTGGACGGGCTGGCTTTGCGACCAAGACTCTATGAAGTCTATAGGTAAGCAGATCGACCCGGTTGGTTATTTGGAGGTATACCCCAAGAACAAAGCCGGCAATTTGAACACGCTTTTCACCGGATTTGCCTTGTTCCACCACGGCAAATGGTACATATTGGACCGTCGGGGTAGCAATATCGCGAAAGATCTGATCAAACGTAGTTCTACAAACCAGGGATTTTGGGTCACAGTCGAAGGTGTCCGCAAAGACAACAAGATTAAAGTATCGAACATCGTCGAAAAGCTTGCACCAGGAAGAGTTGGTAGCGACATTGTGGATAAGGGCGAGCAGAACAAATCGATCCGCCAAGATTTCAAAAGAATGGGAATCTAGGTTGCGTCACCGGTCGTAAATAAGTTGCATTTTTTGTTGTCAAGCGTGTGACTTAATTACGGTTACATGCCTGTAAAGCGACGGTTTGTGTCGCTTGACAAGCGTGCGAAATCTTATGGATTAGCCCTGGTTTTCTGACTCCTGAAAATTTTATTTCGAAGGAACACTTAAATGTAATTTCCTTCATATACGAGTGTGATGAAAATCTTGCCTTGGGTAAAACAAGAGTAGAGAGTTTCTAACCTCGTAAACATAATCAGTCTTTAGGAGTCGTACCGTGATCCCGAAGCATGGCTTCGCATGCCTATTCTTAGTATCAGCATTGTCGTTTGTGGCACCAGCATTAGCTTTGCCCATCGCTAGTGCAAATGACACTACTATTAGTGCCATGGAAGTCAAATTTTTCGCTCGCGCGTATAGCACCGAATCTGACGATGTTCGCGTCAAGCGGCTCGAGAACTTTGTTTTTGGCGCCGCCAGTTCTGACGGGACCATCAAGGACCGTTTGGATCGCCTATCCGGTTGTGTTCGAGTATCGAGAAATTCTGATCAGTTAAACGTTCCATATGTTCCACGCAAACGATACAACTACGCACCGCCAGATCCTGCTACCGCATCGGATTATCCCCGCGTCACTCAGCTTGAACAGGTCTTATTCGGTCAAAGTTACATTGCCGAGCCGGTCAGCAAGAGACTTGGACGTTTGGAGATGAGAGAGTTTGGAAAGGTGTCATCATCTACCGATTTGGCTGTTCGCACTGATGCTCTGGTTGCGATGGCGATGCCAGAACAAAGTTTTCAGCCACGAGTTCGAATGGTCAGCTACCAGCCATCAATGAACACAGCTGGCAACTATCACGACAACATGTTCGGCTTGTTCCGCACAACTCCTGATCCACGAATGCAGACCCAGTCGAGCACAGTGGTCGATCAGATTGAGTTCCTGGAAAACGCCACTTTCGGCAAGACGCGTCCAAACAAAACTCTGCAGAAACGCGTTCATGCCCTGGAAGAAAAATATTACGGATCGCCCAAGGGTGAAGATAAGGATCTGAGCACGCGAGTCGCTCAACTGCTGGCTCTCGTCAACAGTGGTAGCAACAGACAGATTCTCAATCGCGGTGTGTAGCGTTGTTTTCGATTTGTCCTTGTGGCAGCCACCAGATGCTTGAACAATGTTGTGGGCGCTTTCACGCTGGTGAACCAGCGGGCGATGCCCGGTTGTTGATGCGCTCGCGTTACTCAGCTTACGCGTTAAAATTGCCAGACTACATCATTGAAACCACACACCGCTCAAGCCCGCAGCGTAAGGGAAGTAAAAGCAAGTGGCGGAACGAGATAGTGCAGTTCTGCAAAGAAACAGAATTTCAGGGGCTTGAGGTGTTGGAATTTATCGATGGTGATAGGCAAGCCTGGGTAACCTTTCGCGCAAAATTGATGCAAAGCGAAAAAGACAGTACCTTTATTGAAAAAAGTCTATTCGTCAAAGAAGACGGTCGTTGGTACTACAAAGAAGGTCAGTTTCTGAAGTAGGTCTGTTATTCTTTCATCACTTGGTTTGCGCTAACGAAACTTGACTCTGCTTTCGTAGGTGCACTACCGACGGTGACAGTGAGTTGAATGTGTGTGGGCATCTGGTAGGCTGGAAATCCATCAAGTTCAGGGAATTGGGGTACTGTTACGGTGATGGAGGTCGGTGTAGAAGAGTTTACGGTGCCCTTGCATTTTCCGAAGTATACTGTGTTCTCAGATGCGACTTCTGAGAAATTCTTACCATTGATTGTGATTTCAGTTCCGCATGGACCTCCCATCGGAACTATCCCACTAATTTCGGGAGGTCCAACAGCTGTCACTTTAAACGCCGGCGATTTGACGCCGTTGACTACTACTGTCAGAAGATGGTCACCCGGCCTCATGTTTGTTGGTACGGTCGGCACTTCGATTTGAATACTGGTTGTGGTGGCACTGGTGACTCTTGCTTTTGTTTGTTCAAAATAAACAGTGTCGTCATTTTTGTTTGCGGAAAAACCTGATCCGGTGATGTTCATTGTGCCACCACCACGGGCGATTTTTGGACTAACGTCGGTAACAGCTAAGGCACCGGCTGGTGGTGATGTGATTTTCCAGCCCAGGCTAGCTCCCTTGAAACCAGCGCCCTGAACGGCTATGGTGGTGCCACCGCGAACGAATCCCGTGAGATTCACATCGACGGAGTCTTGCTTGCCGAAGCTGTTTTCATTGACGATCATGCGTCCGGAAGGCTGTGTCGGTTGTCCCGTTTTAGACGGCGCCATTGGACGGTCGCTCAGGAAGACTCTCACCCATTGGAATTTCTGCTTGCCTTCGGGTCCATTGGTGAACGTAAGAATCAGAGGCCTTGCCTTATCCGATTCCTTTAAAGCGAGGCTGGTGGAAAATTGTTGGATACTGTTGCCAGTCGACTCATATTTTGCCTCTTGCAGCACCTCGATCTTTGGTGCATCGGTAGCCAACACGGGATAGCTGACAGCGGTCGCGACCCAGCATGCAGTCATCGGGATTTTCCAAATTTGCGCTTTCAAACCTTTCACAGTTACCTCATTAATGGGCTAACGGAAAAAGAACCGTAAACCTGCTGCCTTCGCCTACCGCACTCTCGACTTTTATATTCCCCTGGTGCATATCAACGATCGCTTTCACAATCGATAATCCAAGTCCAGATCCACCGACTGCTCGCGAACGTGACTTGTCGACTCTATAAAAGCGTTCGAATATGTGACTCAAGCTTTCGGGTGGGATGCCAATGCCTGTATCCTGCACCGTGAAGGCAACTTCATGGTCTGATGCGGTTACGCTTACCGTCACTTTCCCTCCCGGCTCAGTGTATCGCAAGGCGTTGTTGACCAGATTTGCCAACATTCGCGATAAGGATTCGCCGTGACCGATAAGCTCGACGGGCTGCACCGGATTACAAACCAGCTCGATCTGTCTTTGTTTAGCGACCTCAGCGAACTCACCAATCAGAGGTACAACAATATCGGCAGCATCAATGGGGACTCGAGGCCATACCTGCTCCAGGCTTTCAACTCGGGCGAGAAGCATCAAGTTGCTAGCTAGATCGCGCATTCTGGCGCTCGCGCGCGTGATCACCTCAAAGACTTCGCTTGGATCTTCATTTTCCTGGCGCATCTGCTCGACTGTCTGCAGGCTCGCTTCGATTACTGTAATTGGCGTATTCAACTCATGACCGGCATCTGCAACAAATCTTCTTAGCATCTGCAAAGTCTGGCCGAGTGGTTCAACTGCTTTTCCTGAAAAGAAATATCCGCATAAACCAAGCACCATAGCTCCGAAAGGCGCTAACACAAGAGTTGCCAAAATAAACTGTCGAATGATCTCATCTTGATGTTTTGTCGACACCTGCACCTGCAGATAGCCGATCACTTTATTGTTTGTCCGACTGTCTAGAAAGATTTTGCGATTGCTCGAACGGACGGCGAGCGCATTGTCTCCGGCGCCAGTACGCAACGTGCCTTCGGACAAAACGTTGACTCCAGGTGCGCCATAACTTTCGAGCAGCTGACCTTGAGCATCAAAGAGCTGAATTGTGGGCAAGAATTTCAAATTTACTTGCTTCGCGTTGTCCGCCCAGGTCTTGAGGGTCGGGCGTTCGTTGACGATTTCGACCGACGGACGGATTTCCGGCTGTAGCGTATGCAACTCCTCATCCATTGCATTGGTCAACGAAGACATGAGAACAAAGATGCCGAAAAAGGCACCAGTTGAGTAAAGCAACAAGCAAAGAGTGACGAACCAGAATGTCAGCCGTAGTCGAAGGCTATGAAGCATTAGTCAGGCTCAAGTCTATATCCGATACCGTATACGGTTGAAATTATAGATGGCTGTCCGGCAGTATCAAGCTTCTTCCGGAGCCGTTTTATGTGTCCTCTCACCGTGTCTAGCAACGCTGATGTATCTGACTCCCAGACACTTGCGAGAAGATCGTCTGCACTGAATACTTGATGAGGGTGCCGGACTAAGAACTCCAGAAGACGAAACTCTTTAGGCAGAAGATGTACCTCAATGCCACCCTTTGTGACCCGAAATTCGTCGGCATCAATAACAATATCGCGTATGGTGAACATATTATTCGGTTGATCCGATGCGCGCCTGATCAACGCCCGCACTCGCGCGGCGAGCTCCTTCATGTTGAACGGTTTCGTCAAATAATCGTCGGCGCCGGCATCTAGACCTGCTTCTTTGTCTTCCACCGAACTTTTCGCGGTGAGCATCAAGATCGGCGTCTTTCCTTTCGATTGCCGATATCTCCGGCAAACTTCCATTCCAGATAATTCCGGAAGCATAAGATCGAGTATGACTACATCGAACTTGTTCACTCGCAGATGTGACAAAGCATCAGCACCGTTGTCCGTTACTTCGACCAGGTGTTTTTCACGCTCCAGCCAATTGCGCACAAGCAAGGCTAAGTCAGCTTCGTCTTCGACTACCAGGATCTTCCCCATGACTTTATTATGCCATCATTGCTAAATTCGAATATGGATGACTTTGAGTGCTGCGCGCGGTTTACTTTAAAACGGCTTTAAAACGCTTACTGAGCCACCCTTTCGGATGAGAGGAGATTGTTGCGAAAATCGCTCACTGGCAAATATCTTCAGCTAAGTTCGGCGCTTTGCGTTCATTGTTGAGCCTATTCTGGCGGTCAAGGGGTGATTTGTTAATCTAGCTGGAGCTTTTGGGGATTGTGAGATTTTTACGCGTAATTCTTCTTTTGCCCTGCCAGACCATTGACAGACAAGGCGATTCGCACCGGAAGCCGCGTCAGTTCGGGCATTTCAGCCCAGGCGAGAGATGCCCTGATGGCTTTTCAACCGATCCTGGGGCAGTCACTCCAGAAAGAATGCATGAAACAGTCATTTCATGGACGGGGAATTGATTTAAGTTCTTATGTCATGGAGAATTGGAAAGAGTTCAAGTCCGTACTTCAATCTGTATACGCAGGCTGCCGCGCTTTTTGATACTAAACAAGTGGCGAAGCTAGTTATCCGGTTTCAACAAGTAGCAGTCAGTTTCGCCATCGAACTATCGGCAAGTTAACCCCAGAAGTTTACTGATGCCCTTTTCCGACACCGCACATCTTGCGTCTTTTATGATTATCAGCGCCTTTTCTCTTTGGGCTGCGGGTGCATTAGCTGCTCTTACCTTTGGCAACGACGCTGACGACAAAGTGTTTAGCACTGTATTCGGTGCCGGGTGTGCCGTCATGCTGCTTGGCGCATTAGTCTCCTGGGGGATTGTTTCACAGCACAATGATTTGTTGTGGGTGGCGACTCATCCAATTTTTTTCGGCTTGGCACCTTTTGCTAACAGGCTCGATCCGCTAACGGCGTTGTTCCTCGCGCTTCTCTCAATCGTTGGACTTGCTGTATCGCTCTTCTCGCCAAGCTATTTGGCCGGACTACAAGCACGCATCGGCAATCGCATCAATAAGGGAATTTTCTGGTTTTGTTTTTTGATATTCCAGCTCTCCATGGCAGAAACTCTGCTATCAGCGAATGCAATAACGTTTATTGTTTTTATGGAACTGTTGTCGTTTGCGTGTATGGTCCTGATTTCGGGTGAACCGGTCAAACAGCGCGCGCAGCAAGCCTCCTTGCTATATCTAGGCGCTACAAGGGTGGCATCGGCCTTTATTATCGGCGCCTTTATTTGGCTGCATTACGAGACTGGAAGCTGGATGTTTCACGAATGGAATCTGGGCTCCGCTCCTGTTTGGCCTTTGCTTTTAGCGTTTATCGGTTTTGCCATCAATGCCGGAGCGTTTCCATTTCACATTTGGTCTCCGAACGCACATGAGGAGGCGCCGTCTCCTGTTGCCGCGTTGATGAGCGGTGTTATGGTCAACGTACCGATTTACGCGATGATGCGTTTGTTTGTTTTACAGGGAAGTGACTCGGTTCTGCTGGGTTATGCCGCCCTGGCTCTAGGTATTGTTTCGGCACTTTGGGGCGTCTTATTTGCACTGATGGAGCATGACCTGAAGCGACTTCTTGCTTTCAGCACAGTGGAAAATATTGGACTTCTCATTGCTGGAATCGGCGCCACCGTGCTGAGTAAAGCTACTGGACATCAGGTTGTCGCCTTGTTCTTGCTGTCCGGCACGCTGTTCCACGTGGTCAATCACGGACTTTTTAAATCACTATTGTTTCTTAGCGCCGGCGCCGTCGAAACACAGACGAAAACTCGAGATCTTGGCTCTTTGGGCGGTTTGGCGAGAAATATGCCTTGGACAACAACGGGATTTTTTATCGGCTCGCTGGCGATTTGCGCGTTGCCACCACTCAATGGATTTGCCAGCAAATGGCTTTTGTATCAAGGCTTTTTCCAGCTTTCTTTTCAAGCAGACTCCTTGCCGGATAGGGCTATAGCCTTAGCGATTGTTGGCATACTGAGTGCTATAGGTGCACTTTCATTGGCAACTTTTGCCAAATCTATCGGCATCGGTTTCCTTGGTCGAGCGCGTTCCGAAGCTGCCTACGAAGCACGGGAGTGTTCACGCGGCATGGCCACAGGTCAAATTTTACTCGCTGCTCTTTGTGTCTGGTTTGGAATTTGGGCTAGTCCAATGTTGCATCAGTTGGGCGCAATATGCATGCAGGGATTGAATTTTCCTCTCAATCCGGAGAAGCTTTTCACGATCCCGCAGATGGCGCTGTGTCTGATTGGCCTTACAACTGTGGGTTTGGTTCACATTGTGGTCTTCGGTAGCTCGCCGCGCACTCGCGAGAGTATCACTTGGGATTGCGGCTATGGCGATTTGACTGTGCGCGCTGAGGAGACGGGGTCGAGTTTCTCACAACCGATCGCCCGTGTTTTTTCATCGCTCCTGCAGTACCGCGTGCTGACCGAAATTAAAGGACGAGACCGCCGCCATTTCCCAGAAATGATTCGCGTGGAAGTGCAGATGATGCCGTTTCTCGAGGACTTCTTTTACAAGCCTGGCATGGCTGGTTTTCAATGGCTTGCGAAACTACTCGTCAAAATGCAGACAGCCAGCATTCATATTCACCTGCTGTATGTTTTTATGACGATGCTGATTTTATTATGCGTGGGGGTCTCTCTATGAACCATCTCCATCATATTTTTTCGGCGTCGATGCTGTTTCTGATCGCAAGATGGCTATTCTTTTGGTTGGTAACGTTGTTTCTGCCTCCGCTTCTGCTAGGAATCATCGGGCAAACAAAAGCACGATTTGAAGGACGGTCTGGTGCTACTGTCCTGCAGCCGTTTTTTGACTTGATCAAGCTTATGCGTAAGGGTGAGACTTTGAGCCGCAGCACGAGCTGGGTTTTTCGTAGTACGGCCGCGGTGAACTTTGCTGTTGTTCTTTTAATTGCAATTTTGACGCCCTGGCTCTCCTTCAAACCCGTTGTATACGAGCAGTTTCGTGCGACAGACCTGGTTGCTCAAAAAATCAAATCCAATCGAACCAGTGCCGAAAGCGGAGAACTTGGCGCTGCTAACGTCCGCCCGGAAATGCCCGGACAATTTCACAACGACAGCAGTCAGACACCCCAAGACTCTGGCGACAAGCAGCTGGCAGTGCATTCAATGAACATAAATGGCATGTCGCTTTATAGCACTGAGCCTGAACCAGTAGCCCAACCTACAGCTTCGCCGTCGCTGCCTTATGATACGATGTTTTCCGATCACGCCACTACAGGCAGTGATTTGTTCTTGATTATCTATATGTTCGCGTTGGCGAGATTGTTCACCGTGCTAGCGGCCCTTGATGGTGGTTCAGTTTTTGGCGGTTTTGGAGCTAGCCGAGAGGTTACCATCGCGTTGCTAGTGGAACCCGCTATCATACTCGCTCTTGCTAGCCTCGGTTGCGCTGCACAGACCAGCGATCTGAATGCCATCTTTGTTTGGTTGCATGGAGATAGTCTGATCAACTCGCCTTCTTTGTGGTTCTTTGCTGGTATGAGTCTGATTCTGGCCAGCCTGGGCGAACTTTCGCGGATGCCTGTGGATGATCCGAGCACCAAGTTGGAACTGACTATGGTTCACGAAGCGATGGTGATTGAAAACTCTGGCCGCAATCTCGCCCTTGTGCAGTACACGCAGCTTCTGAAAATGACAGTTCTGCTAGGCTTGGCCGGTCAGTGCTTTTTGCATGGAGCCGCATGGTTCATCGAAATATCGGGACCGACTAAAGATCTTCTCAGCCTGGCTGTTATAGCAGTATTAGCGTTCGCGATCGCCTGTACAGAGAGCCTGACTGTAAAACTCCGCTGGACTAAAGTGCCTGAGTTCATAGCCTATTCTGTGGCGATGAGCCTACTGTGCGCCTTGATCGCGATCGGAGGACACCGCTAATGTCACTCGATGTCTACGAAATTCTAGCGCTGGCTGCGGCTGTTTTCGCTATCCTCATGCTTGGTACTACTCACCTGCGTGCCAATCTATGGTTCTATGCTCTGCACACTTTGGCTATCGCTGTGGAGACCTGGTTCATCGGCAGCTTCGATAGTTATCCTGACGAGCTGTTTTTGCCAGCGCTTATGTCTCCGTTAGGGCTTAGCGTATCCAATCAGACCATGCATGCTATTTTCATCGGGATATTCAAGGGTCTTGCGGTGCCCATATTTCTCAACTCGATCGTTAGGCGTGTCAAAGTCGAAAGAGATGTGGGAGCCTTTCTTCCGGCACCGTTGACGATGCACTTGAACATCCTTCTTCTCGGAGTTGGGTATCTGCTTGCTGCCCAGCTACCAGGATTGGCGGGTGGCACCGACTCCCGCATTGGAGCCATGGCCGCTATGTCTATTTTGTTCACAGGAGTGCTTTTGATGTTGACTCGCAAACTGGCGATCAGTCAAATAGTTGGCTTCCTTGTTATGGAAAACGGCATTTATTTGTTTGCGTTGACTCAAACGCATGGCATGCCGATGATCGTGGAAATGGGCATTTTGCTGGATGTTTTGGTCGGTGTAATGATTACTGGTATGTTGCTTTTCAATATCAAAAAAAGTTTCGAACATATCGACGTAACGCAACTTACTGATTTGCGAGATTGACGGCTATGACAGAGCTTGTTTTGATAGCATTTGTTCCGATCGTCATGTTGTATTTCAGCCTGGCTTGTACAAACGCAAGGTTGTGCCAATTGGTCTCCGCCGGCAGCACCTGGGTGCAGTTGGCTGTGGTCACTTATCTCTTATTTCCACTCTTGAGCGGGACCGACACCCATCTTGTCTTCGCTCATGGACTGGGGCTGGATAGAATTGGTGCTTGTTTTGTTGTTCTCACAACCTTCATCATGGCTTGTTGTGTAACGCATGCCGATTACTTTTTTGTCTGCGAAAAGAAAGACAACAGCGCCTCAGGCACTTGGCCGATACGAATGTTTTACGCCTGCATACACTTGTTTTTGTTGGCGATGACTTTCGTCTTTATGTGTGACAACCTCGGCTACCTCTGGATAGGAGTGGAGACCACCACACTGTCATCAGCACCGCTCGTCTATTTTGAGCGCAGCCGCAATGCTCTGGAAGCTAGCTGGAAATATTTGATTATTTGCTCGGTTGGCATCGCTTTTGCTCTTTTGGGAACCGTATTCATATTCGCTGCCAGCCAGCATGGCATGGTCGAGCGGGGCACACTTGCAATTAGCGACTTGATCGCAAATGCCCACAAGCTAAACTTCCCACTATTGCGCTTGGGTTTCATTTTTTGCTTGCTCGGCTATGGCACCAAAGCTGGTGTGTTTCCGTTGCACTCATGGTTGCCGGATGCATATTCGGAAGCTCCCGCTCCTGCATCCGCGATGTTGTCTGCTGCTCTTTGTAACTGTGCCCTTTTTGCGATCTGGCGCATAGTTCAAATTACTCAGGCAACCAATACTCACGCGCCGAGCTTTGAATTGGTTGCTGTACTAGGCGCAGTTACGGTTGTTGCAGCTGGCATTCTACTAATTCGACAGCACAGCTTTAAGCGAATGTGGGCGTATTCCAGCATTGAAAATGTCGGGATCATGCTCGTTGCTATTGGACTCGGCTCGGGCGGTCTGTTCCTTCTGCAAGCCATCAATCATAGTTTAGGAAAAGCTGCCGTTTTCTTACTTTCCGGAAACATAATCCAGTCGGCAGGTTCGAAGAAATTAGATGAGATTCGTGGGCTGCTTAAGAGTAATCCGCTGCTCGGTGTATTGTTAGGAATGGCAGCATTGGCAGTGACTGGTTCCCCACCTTTCGGAACCTTCGTAAGTGAAATAGGTATTTTGGTTGCTAGTGCAGATTCTAGTCACTGGATTCTAGCCACGTTCCTAATTGTAGGAATAGCAGTCAGCTTCATAGCTGTTCTGGTTCACGTCGGCGGTATCTTATTTGGTGCCCCGTTGAAGTCGTACGTTGCGACAAAATCGATACGCGCAAGCGCGGTTCCGGCGTTGTTGTTGGGTGGAACACTGGTTTTGGGTGCCGTTGTCCATATAGACTTTTTCACGAGGTTACGGTGAGACTAGAACCGCGCGAAATCGAATTGGAGCGATTGGCTAACGCAACCAAAGTTTGGTTGGAAACTAAGAATGCCGCACGGCTTGGACTTGTTACCTCTATTGATGGTGGCCAACTTTGCACACTGGTTTTAGATCCGATCAACGGAACAGCTGAGTGTTGGCTTTCACCCTTAGACTCGGACGGTTATAAGAGTCTTACACCGTTGGTCCCCCAGGCACATTGGTTTGAGCGCATATTGTGGGATATGTTCGGCATCGTGCCTGAAGGGCATCCGCGTCTCAAACATGTGGTGCTGCACGATTCATACGACGCCGACTTTTTCCCATTGCGGAAATTGCCTTTGAGGTCAGCTAAACATGCAGGAGTACGTCGTTTCAATTTTCTCGAGGTGCGCGGCGAAGGTGTATACGAGATTCCGGTTGGTCCAATCCATTCGGGAGTAGCTGAGCCTGGGCATTTCAGATTTAGCTGTTTCGGAGAAACCATTATCAATCTAGAGTTGCAGCTAGGATACGTCCATCGCGGAGTAGAGCAGCGATTGACGGTGGTACCCTGGAAGAAAGCGCGGTTTGTAGCTGAAGCTGCGGCCAGCGATAGTTCTGTAGCCAATGCACTCGCTCATGCGGTTGCAATCGAATCGCTCATGGATATTCAGGTCTCGCCGCTGGCGGAGCACGTTCGAACGCTCGCTTTGGAGCTTGAGCGCGTTTCTACTCACATATTTGATTTGGCTGAGATAGGTAAAGTACTCGGATTCTCTGGTTTCTATCAAAATCTAGCTCGACTGCGCGAAAAACCGCTTGATCTTGCGCAATCTCTGTGTGGAAGCCGTTTTATGCGCGGTCTAATTCTCCCGGGTGGAATACAGAAAATTCAAGACGGTTCACTCTCGCAGATAAGAAAGGAGATAAGGGCGTTGCGCGACGACTTAAAGTCTCCAATTGCTATTCTTAAGGAGAGTCAAGCTGCCCTTGAACGAATGGAAGTTTCGGGTATTACGCGTTCACTTGCGCATGAATTTGGCTTGGTTGGATTGGCTGCTCGTTCGTCTGGAATCGATTACGATTGTCGGCATCATTTCCTTCACGGTTGTTATCCTCAGCTGGCACCGCATACGGTGGTAGAGCTTGGTGGGGATGTTATGGCACGAGTAAAAGTGCGCATTCGCGAACTGGCTACAAGCTTCGACACCATTGAAGGTATTCTAGAGAACGTGCCAGGCGGTGACCTTCGAGTTTCTATCCCTGACGATTTACCGGCGAATGCATTTTCCTGCGGTGTTGTCGAGGCCGCGCGAGGTGAGCTTATACATATGATAGCTACCGGTAATGACCGAAGGATAAGACGATATAGCATTAAAGACCCCAGCCAGAACAACTGGACGGCGGTGTCGATTGGTGTCAGAAATAATCTTGTAGCCGACTTCCCTCTTAGTAACAAAAGCCTCTCCCTCTCCCTCAGTGGTAATGATCTCTAACTTCAAATGTTGAAATTGTTCAACTACCTCCTTTCGATGGGAAATTCGACGGTTAAAGAGCTGCCGCCAGTGCCGCCTGTTGATTTTCGTGGACTGCCTGGAATTACGGATGTTGATTGTCAGTTGGGCTGTACTAAATGCGAAGACGTGTGCCCAACCGACGCCATCACGATATTTAGTACCAACGATAAGTCTGAAGTCTTGATAGACCTGGGTGCATGTATTCAGTGCGGGTTGTGCTATGCAGAGTGCCCGACGGGCACCATCGTCGAGAATAAAACGTACAGAGTCGGTGCGAGCTCTAGAGAGGACCTCGTTCTGATGAAGGACCGAGACAAAATCAAAGATGTGCTTCAAGCATCAGCCAAGACACCGAGGAAAACGGCCGAGCCCGTACTTGTATCGGACCGAGAAATGCTCAAGGACTCCTTGCACATTAGAGTGGTGTCTACAGGGTGTAGTGCTTGTGATGGAGAGTTGTTAGCTGCAGAAAATCCGATCTATGACCTGGAGCGTTTTGGAGTTCACATTGTTGCCTCTCCAAGGCACGCTGATGCGCTTTTTCTTACAGGCCCTGTTCCAAAAGCGATGCACGCCCCGCTTGAACGTTGCTACATTGCAATGGCAGAACCGAGGATTGTGGTGGCAATTGGTACATGTGCCATATCCGGGGGGGTGCACAAGGATGGCTATGCCCTTGCGAATGGTGCCGATTCGGTGCTCCCAGTAGACATTTACGTGCCAGGTTGTCCACCGCATCCATGGAGCATCATCCATGGCATACTCGTTGCAATGGGAAAAATGGAACCGTTCAAACCGGAGCTACTGAAGCGGCCTACTATTCAGTTCTGATGGAACTTAGGCTGCGCTCGCCAGTGTCAGACGTTGGTTGTCCAGATTTGCTCAAGCTTGAACGAGTTTGTTTTTTGAGAACGTTCAGGATGACGGCCAGAGATTGATTTGAATCCCTAGTTTGGTTACAGCCTCACGCATATGCCCCCAGGTATTCTTGATCGCTTTATCTTCTTGCGCGAAAGCTTCCGGAGCCGTGGAACGCGCAGCGCATGGCTGCACTGCGATCACCTTGCCGTATGGCCAATCTGCCACAGGCAACTGGCATAGAACATCTTCCAACTCAACGTCCTTGATTTTTTTGCGCCCGAGAGCGCCTGCGATGATGTCGAGTGAACCGTCTACGTTTAGGACTAAAAACGGATTTTTCCAGTCAACTTGCTGCTTTATGTGCAGAAACTGTTTACGGTCTGGAAGTGTGATCTCGGAAGATAGCATCGGCTCTTTTAGTTGATGAGGAGGAACAGGAATCTCAAACGGCTCAGACCACTGTTTTAGGCGTTTGAGCGATGTGAGATTTTTCTGAATAATCCTAACACTTACTAAACTTTAGGCCCAGTGCGCGATAGCGACATCTGTAATGCGCGCTACTTGTCGCCTTTTGTAAACTGTTCGCTGATTGCTTGATTGAAGGCGTCTGCCGACTGTGGGTCCAAGCGCCCGTCGGCGAGAAATCTCACTGACACACTGTCAGCTGTGAATGTCATAACTTTAGTGTGGGAATCGAATACGAAGCGTCCACCGGGACCTATCACTTCGAATCCCGATTTATCAGCGTAGTCCAAGATCTGCATTCCGTCACCGTAGTTTGTGACGTTGGAAATTTGATGTCCAGATGCCAGGTTTTCGGCTCCAGCGGGAAGAATGCTCAAAACGACAGACATGATAGCGGTAGAGACGTATTGAAGGTTGTTCAGCAGTTTGGTCATCTTTTTAAAACTCTCCTCAGTTGCGCCGTCCATGTCAGTAGAATACGGACTGAGCCGGGGCAGATAGGTGGCACTTTCGTGGCAGAACTGTGGCGAGGAGTCCAACTCTCGAAGAGCTTGGTTTGCACTTTCGACGCATTGAAAGAATGTCAGCTGTTTTTAGCCCGGCATTCGCTGATCAAATTCAGACAGCGCCTCATCTGCTTTAGGAATTTTAGGAATGCGAGGAATTTGAGGTCACTCGACTTTGAATTCGACCTGCACTTTTTTGGAACCCTCTACAGGGGCGCCATCCAAGGTGGCTGGCTTAAAGCGCCAACGTCGTAGCGTCTCAAGGGTCAACTCGTCGACTTCATCCGAGCCGGACGTGCTAATCAGTTGTACGCTCGTATTGCCATTGGCTTTGACGAAAAATTTGGCGATGCAGCACGACTTAAAGCACTGTTCGTGCAAGTGTTCCGGAATTACCGGTTCAGGTGCAAAGACAGGCTGAGGTGGGTTAAAGGAAGATGATGACTCAGTTCCGATTGTAAGCGTCCGCGCTTGACCGGCAGTCTGGCATATCAAAGAACAAAGGCAAACGCTCACTGAGAGTAGCTTATTGGTTAGTCCTTTTGTCATTTTCAGCTCCGCCTGTAGTCGGAAAATACTCAAAATACTAGGAAAGCAGCCGTGATTGAGACGATTTCAAAGTTAGCAAAGATATCTCTGCGGAAATCTCACAAAGTAAAAATGCGTCAAATTGGCAGGTTCTTGCTCCTGCATAATTCTACAATGAAAACGGTTATCAAAATACAATATTTGATTATTTTGCTCTGTCAGATCGGCGCACCATGGGGACCGGTGCCAGTTGCTGTCTGATCTCGCTCAGCCATAGGTTAGCCTTAATTAAGGGTTGTGAATGTGGAAATGAAAACGATTTCCATTATGCTGACGGAATTGCTGTGCACTAATCCAGGAAACCCGATGTTCGCCCTTCGTCGATTTGAGCGCATTCCGTCAATCTCATCAAGTCCGAGCTCGAGCTGTGCTTTATGGCGCCCTCATCCGCGCCCTCATCTACTGTTGTTGGCTGTAAGTTTCGCCTGCAACCTCTATTTCGGTAATGAAGCAAGAGCAGATTCCCCGGCAGCAAACATACCCTCAGCTTCTTCTCCTGCGTCCAATCGCCCCGTTCCTGGCAATCCGCTTGCAACTTCTATTCCAGCGTCGAGCGAAAACCCAACCGCTGCTACAGGACCGGGCTCTCCTCCTGAACCCCCAGCCCTCGGCTCCTCATCCCAGACTGCTCCGCCGATCAAAGGCACCGCCAGCGTTACAGGCAAAATTACCGACACAACGCGTGAACGCCTTATCCAAAATGCTCGCGTTGTTCTTACAAAGGTTGGTGAGGAGCATAAACGCTACCAGACAGAGACAGGTGCTGATGGCGTCTTTAAGTTCGAAAATTTGGAGCCTGGCGACTACAAGATCACTATCTCAGCCAAGGATATGCTGTCGGATAGCGATGAGATCTCCCTTAAAGAAGATCAAACGAAAGTGTTCGATGCGCCACTCGATGATGTTGAACCAGTCGATGTTCTTAGAATTACCGGAAAGCAAACCCTCATCCATCCTGAGCAAATCGGTAGTACGACTAATTTAGATCACAAGTTTGTCTATCAGTACAAGTCAGGCAATGATTTGCGCGATCTTGTGACCAGTACCCCAGGCGTGATGAATGATAGTTACGGAAACATCATTACTCGCGGCGAACATAACTCAATTAACTATGTAGTCGATGATGTTGTTATTCCGGAAGCCGCCGGTGTCTTGCAGCAATCACAAGTGATAAGCCCGCGTTCTGTGCAGTCGATGAGCGTTGACATCGGCGGATACCAGGCAAGTGATGGTGGCGGGCCACTAGGGGCGGTGGCACGCATGAAGTCACTGCCGATCAATCCAAAACCCAACTTCGATATCGGGCAACAGATTGGCGGACCATTAGCTGGAAGCATTTTCTATAACACATCTGGTGCTCTCAGCCAACGCACAGACAGCATTTGGCATCGAGTGCGATTTGAGTCTTCGGGCTCTTTCCGTATGACGTCTTACGGTATCGCTCCGCCGGTGAAAGATTATGTTCATAACGGGCGAACGGACATCAATTCGTTTACTAAGATCGAGTTTACTCCAACGCCGCGCGATACGTTCAGGCTGACTACGTCAATAAACGAGACGACTTTTCAAATTCCCACATCCGGATACTCTGCTACCGCCGGCGTCAAGGACCGGCAGTCAGACGGACAAAACTACATCATCGCAAGTTATATCCATAAATTTGAACGCTGGCTCGATGAAGCCAATTTGCACTTACTGAACGGCATTTACTACGAGAGATTTCGCAGCAGCAACGCCTTCGATCCTGGAGTGCAGTTTAACAATGGGCAGCCAGAACAGTCGATCGCTGCGAATGCGAAACGGTTCAACTATATTTTTTCAGCACAAGGTAATGTCACCAAAAGCCTAGGACAAACGCACCACTTCAAAGCCGGTTTTTATACAGAGCTTAGGCCAGTCAGTACTTTCTACAACGCGACCTATTTTAACGCCGATTATTTGGGAAGCATTCCATCTGCTAGTAATCCTAATCCAGTTCCCTATGGGGCAGTCATTAGTCCGTTCACCGGGATGCCTGGCGGTCCTCAATTCACCGGTAACATGGGCAAGTTTTCCGGATTTCGCTATTTGCAGAGTGCATTCTTCCAGGACAAGTTCACGCCCCAAAAAGGATTCTGGAAGCGACTGACTTTAGATGCAGGTTTGCGCTTCGACATGCAGCGTTCGATTTATGGCAATACGCTGGCGTTAGCCCAAGCCATCATCAACACTCCGGGCGCTCAGCCCTTTGCCTTGCAACCATACCAAAAGCAGGCGACTACAGACGCGCAGGTTAGTGGCAGATTTGGTGCGGCCTTGGTTCTTGATAAGAAAACGGTTTTCCGGGGCTCTTTTTCGAATCTCTTCATGCCAAATCCCACAGACATTTTCATCACGCCGTACAATGTCGTCTCTGGCCAGCTGACGCCTGGGATCTACGATGGTACACCGCGTCCATTGCATGCGACTCGAGGCTACTTGATCGACTCAAGCTTGGAGCACCAGTTCGGCACCAGATCGGCATTGCGTATCAATCTGTTTTATAAGTATTTGACGAACTTCGGTGATTCAGGCGTAGTAGGAAATCTGCCTCTCTACAATCGACTGACGAACAGTGCCCAGGACGCTTACGGTGTTGAGACACGTTATGACTTGAAGCCGAAGCGTGACGGGTATGGCTTCAACGGATTTCTCTCCAATACGATCCAGGTGGCATACCTTCGGGGTACAAAGACGCCATCTGGTGGTTTCTACGCTACTCCTCAGGCTCCTTTCATGATATTTCCCGACCACGACCGACGCATGTCGACAGTAGCCGGGCTTGGTTATAAAACGCGCCAAAATATCTGGTGCCTTTTTACAGCTCAAGTTCTAAGCGGTCTTCAGGACGAACGCGACCCTACCATTTATGGTCCGCATCCGGCGAGGACTCCTTTCATTACCGATCTCGCTTTCAACGCCGGCTATCAAACACCTCGCAATATCGCCAAAGCGCATCGCTGGATGCCGACATCGTTCGATGTGCGCATCGACAATCTCTTAAACCAACGCGTACCTATAAATCTGGGTAGTCCTTTTCAGGGCACGCGGTTCAGTCTGCCAATTCGAGTACTTGCTAGCTGTCAGTGGCAGCTTGGGCCGGAAGAGGCCAAGCTGAGTTCCGTTCATAAGCCACAGATTTAGCCTCTCGATTTAGAATATGAGCTTGGCTCTCTTGGACTACCGAAGCGGCGCCGGTTTTCGATTTAAACGTTACAGCGCCGGGAACGTGGTTAAAGACCAGAGCACCTTAGCGGCCCCTTTCTAGCTCTGGTTCAAATCGGTTGTTCGTGTATGCACTGGACTTGGCAGAAGCAGAATTTGAGTACTGGGTTTGCAAAAGCCTTGGTTTGGTCATTCGCTCTGGCAAATTCGCTTGCGCTTTGCCTGTCAATCTGCGCTCTTGCGCAATCAACAAACGATTCAGCAAGTAAACCCACTCGCGTGCTTACGGGGGGTGCCAAGGACAAAGAGGAGATTAATAGTTCGGTTCGTCTGATGTTGCCTTCGCCGCAGGCGCCGAAGGCTTCGCCGCAAGCAAGACCATTGAGTGCAGCAACTCAGTCGACTTTGCTAAATGGTGGTGCAAAATCGACGATGTTGAACGGTAGTGCTGATACTAAGTTGGTGCACGGCACTACGGGGACATTTCCTTTAGGCAAAGGTCCATCCCAAAGTTCAGGCGCAAGTGCGGCACCGGTTTTGCAGATTACGCCACCGAAACATGACGTTGTTACGCCAGTCTCAATGGGGAATCCAGTCAGGTTGACCGCGCCTCCAACACTGCCTCCTAAGTGGAATTACACGATGACTCCCAAAAATGGTGTTATGACTTGGGCTCCGGGATACACAGTCGGCACCGTCAAAGAGAAGCCCGCGAGCGGAGTCCGTCTTCAGTTATCGCAACCCTCTGTTAATGGCACTCTTTCAAAGAAGATGGGATTCGAAGCTGTTGCTCAACCAATTCCAACCGTGGAGGTCAACGCAGCGCTTAAGTCGAAAAATGTCAATGCTGCCATGCTCGGTGGCGACGCTAAGAAATTGCCGAGTGCACCGCCTGCAATGGCACTACAGGCGACACCTCAACTGCTAACGGAAGTACATTCGAAATCTATTGCTATAAATTGGTCTGATTGGTATCGGCGAATCTGCCGTTGTGTCTACGATCAGTGGCTTCTCGATGAAGCAACGCCAGGACGGGCACTTGCACGTGTTACCGTTTGGCCAGGACGTGAGATCGAAGCGCGTGTTCTGAACTTTACTCCGGCAGAGGAAGTGCGCGATGCTAAGCGCGAAACGGCCTTTCGGGAGACTGCCCTTCGTGCGATCAACAGTTTGGAGAAAACGTCGGTGCTGGATTATCCAATTCAATCCAGTCGCCAGAAGATTGTCTTTGACCTGGACATGGCACGCTCAGTCAGCGGTCCATCGGGCTGCCAGGTAGCAGCACTGCATGATATTGAAGGTAAGCGGGTTACTACCTACGCCGTTGAACCGTCTAAATTCGTTTCGCAGACGAAGTCTACGTCGAGGACAGCGACGTCTGCGAGCGCGGCTTTGCCCAAGGATAAACACTTCGCTGTAAGAGAGTCTTCTAAGGAAGCCGTAAAAGAGGTGAGCGAAGAGCATGCTCGCCGTCCGCCACGAGACCAATCTAAATATGCTTCAGAATACGCAGAGGCGGCTGCTGAAGCCGCCAAACATCCGCCACCTATCCCAGCTGTTAGAACACTTATAAGGCTTTACGATCAGACCACCGACTTTGCTAAGTCTGTTGCTAAAGGTTGGCCTTTCAATCAGGCCAGTAGTACTAACGGTTCTCAGACGCCAATGCAGTCCAAATAGTCAAATGTTTGGAGAGGGCTAGTTTGGCTGACAGCAGCCATTTCCACTACTACTAGCTGCCACAGCTGCACCAATAGTTGTCAATTCGGTAGCGTCTTCGTCGGCATAGAGGCTTGGTGCCTTGCGAAAGACGTGCATGAGTTCTTCTATAACTCGCTGGGAGTCTTGTTTATTCACTGCTTCAACGACGCATGTTTCTAAATGCTGTTTCAAGATTACTTCTGATGTTTTGTCGAGCGCTGCCTGAACTGCCTTGAGCTGGTTGAGCACATCAATGCAGTATTTCTGTTCGTCGACCATTCGGTGGACGGCATTTAAATGCCCGATCGCTTTTGCTAAGCGTGACTTGAGTTTTTCTTTATTCGCGGAAGTTATTGCCATTGAATAAGCCCTTTGCACTGGCGCAAAACGCGCTATGACTTCAACAGTGCATAGCTAGTTTAGGATAGCCAGCACTGTTTTGCCAGCTCGATCAAATAATATTGAACAATTGAAGCAATTGTCGTATGTTCGGCAGTTGTCATTGAGATTAGATGGCGGCGGAAATTCGCTAAGATAGAATTCCTGCTGTGCTTTCATGAGATCTATCGGATGAACTTAGATATTCCTTGCGATGATGCTAAATCGAGATTGCTTTTGGAAGACTTCAAAGTTTCCTGCAGCAATGGGTGGTTTTTTGAGACCCTGCGCTGGGCTAATAGTGGTTCCTTGATTTACAAATTCTTTCTTCTCGACCTGGCAGAGCAGCAAGAAATAGACGGTAAAAGGTATGTGCGTTATCACGGCTGGCTTGAAGCAAGTGAAGTGCCAGGGATGATTGTGGTGAAGGCCGCAGGTGAACTGGAAAAATTTTTGGATGCAGACTTGCAAAACGAATTGATAAGGCGTTTTTTTGATGACGTTGTGGAACCAGTCTGTAGGCGGCATCGGGTGATTCCTCGCCTTCAGGAATCTTCTCATATTTGATCATCACAGAGATGGGGGCAGTTCCCAGTTTGTGCGTTTTTTTCGGTGATTTACTCATAGATATTTCATTTTAAGCATCTTAAACTGTTTTAGGAATTGATAGATAACGTGTCTGGAAAAGCCCTTGGTGAGGGATTCTAGGGGCGCCTTTGCCTAGTGGGGGACTGCATTAGTTGTACGCGTTTAGTAACACGAAGGGTGACACCATATGACACGAGAAAAAGATGGAACCGGGCGGAACATTAGCCCCAGTGAACTGCATTTGCCCGAATTTTGCGACGAAGAGCGCTACGCCAAATCCATCGTTGCATGGGACATTATGAAAGACGTTGATTTGTCAAAACCTCAGAACTTCCCCGGGCTTGGCGCTCGAGATCTGTTACCAAAGACGGGTACCGTTTATCAACCAGATATTGTGCCTCAGAGAAATGGGTGGGCACCGCCTGCAGTGCCACACGAATATTTTGTTGTCGGAAAGCGGGCTGATGGAATGCCGGTCGAAGTTGTTGAATATGACCACGATCAATCTGGGAAGCCGGTCTACAAGCAACAGTATCTTTTTCAATACGACAAGCTCGCTGACGGTCAAACGAGAGTTAGCGTCCAGAATTGGGTGAATGCAAAGTTAGCCACCCAAGACGGACTGCACATGATGATTGGGCGAGATGAAAATGTTATCCGCGGTATTTCACAATACTATTTCGACGCTAGCGGTGTGACGAAAGCTGAGTATTGGAATGCTCAGTCTCTTAAGGCGCCTAAAGATAAACAGACGCCAGACATTCGAATTATGTTTGAACCAGGCAGCTCTACCATCGGAGTGCAACAGAAGCCACCGGCAGGAATTCTGAGTGGAGTCATAAGAGAAGCTGGACCGCAAGCCATAAACAACTTGCAAAGCTTAGCTCCTAAGTTCTCGTTTTACAACCTGTTCGCCCCTCCTATTGGGCGCTGATAGCTAGCGAGCACCACATCCGGTTCTCTCGCCAATGCTTCTCGCGACAATTTGGCTACTCCTGGATGTACTGAGACCAGAATTCCGTTCTTTCTGTCCAGTCGCAGTTTTCATTGCCGCAGGTGAGAGTGACCCGCGACCCGCGCGAATCAATATCTGTGTAACCGAAGCCATCGCGCACTGCATCTATTGTCTCTGCATACTTGTCGTATTTTTTGACGGGCTTTTTGCACTGCGGGCAGATCATTTTTTGATTAGCAACTGCGTCTTTAATGACTTTGAGTGACATCGCTTACACCTCAAATACACCTCAAATGTGTCTCAAATTTGCAGTTCTTGCATAAAGATCTGCGGAACACTGCATACATAAGCATATGCAGTCGTGGCTTGTCACGACATTAGCTCGATTTAGCCTTGCTTATTGTCAACAAGTGTATCTGTCTAATCTAAATCTGCACGAATTCGATCGGCTGACACTGGTATCAAATGCAGTATTAGCTATTCCCGCTCCTGGAGAGCCTAAACAACGAAATTAACACTTACTGTCGACCTCGTAAAGCCCCATCAGTGGCGCATCGTAAGGTTCGTGTAAGTTTCGATAAGCCGTAAGCTTCGTGTAATTTTCGTGACTCTTATTGATGAAAGGAAAATTTCATCTGCCATTCTTGGCGTTAGCATATCTGTTGATATATCCAACATGGACCAATGCTGGATTGGCTCATAATGAGCGTCTTCGAGCGATCTTGTTGCCAAGCAGGATCTCTGTCTCATCTGTCTCTCGCTCGCTAGCAGTCGTGTTGTAAGCCTCCTGTAATTTTGCGCGTAGTAAGCTGGAAAATGACAGAAGCGTTATTGCGTGTACGGGGATATCTTATGACCAATGAAGCGAGCGCCAACAAAGGCAAAGCCGCTACCAAAGAGAACGAGTTAGTCGGTGCCAGCGCGTCCGGCGCCACCGCTAGCCAAGCAGCCGGAACGGCTACTGCTGTGAAAGAAAAAATCGAATTTCCAACTGATGAAGATGTTCTTCTTAAGATAGAGAATGTTGTCTGCTCGCACGGAGACACTGTGCACTACGCAGAGCATCCACAGTTCTTTGATACTTGTGATGGCAGCTACTTATACGACGCAAAGAAGACACCATATCTGGATCTTCAGATGTGGTATTCGGCAGTCAACCTTGGTTATGCAAACCAGAGAGTAAACGATGCATTGAAGAAGCAGATCGATAAGCTGCCACAGTTGGCTTGTCAGTATCTGCACAAAGAGAAAGTCTATCTGGCTGATATTTTGGTCAAGGGCATCAAGCGTAACTTCGGGCAGACTGGTCGCGTTCACTTCAATGTTGGAGGCGCTCAGGCGGTTGAAGACGCACTGAAGCTGGTGCGTAAAACTACTGGGAAGAGTCGCATGTTGGCTTTCGAAGGTGGCTATCACGGCAGAACGCTTGGTGCTTCAGCCATTACATCTTCATACAGATACAGAGAAGCTTACGGCGAGTTCGGCGACCGCGCGGAGTTTATTCCGTTCCCTTATTGCTTCCGCTGCCCTTACGGTAAGAAGATCGATAATTGCGGCAATTTCTGCATCGAGCAAGTCGAACGCAAGTTCGAGCATGAATACACCAGCTGGTGGAATCCTAAAACCAAGAAGTCTGAGTTTGGTGCTTTCTTTCTGGAAGTTATTCAGGGCACTGGCGGTTATGTTGCGCCACCACCCGGTTACATGGAGCGCCTTGCCAAAATATGTCAGGAGCATGGCATTTTGATCGTCGATGACGAAATTCAAATGGGCTTCTTCCGCACAGGCAAATTGTGGGCGGCGGAAAACTTCAATATCAAACCCGACATCATTGTCTTCGGTAAGGCTTTGACTAACGGTTTAAATCCATTGTCCGGAATTTGGGCGAAAGAAGAATACATTAGCCCGGATAAATTTGGTCCCGGTTCCACGCACTCGACATTCTCATCCAACAGCCTTGGCACAGCCACTGGTCTGGAAGTGATGAAGATCTTCGAAGAAGGTGACTATGAACGCACAGTCAACGAGAAAGGCAAGTACTTCCTCGACCTTCTCAAAGACCTGCAAAAGAAACATCCTGAGATTGGCGATATTGGTGGCGTCGGTTTAGCATTGCGGATGGAGATGTGCGAGAAAGATGGCTACACGCCAAGTCGTGCACTTGCTGACCGCATGTTCCAACGCGGTTTAGAAGGCAACTTGCACCTCAACGGTAAAAAGCAAGGCTTGATTCTAGACATCGGCGGCTACTACAAGAATGTGGTGACTTTGGCACCATCTCTTGAGATTAGCTACGAAGAGATGGACCTTGCGCACGATTTGTTGGACCTTTTAATTACTGAATGCACGAAAGGAAACTAATGAGCGGCTTAATCGATGTCTACTGCGATTTTGATGGCACGGTAACCCGTGGTGATACCATCGACTATCTTCTGGAGGAGTTAGCGACTCCGGATTGGAAAGAAGTGGAGGCGCGCTGGGAGCGCGGTGAAATCGGTTCGCGTGAATGTATGAAGCAGCAAGTGCCGCTGATTCAGGGTGGTTGGGAAGCTGTTACGAAAATCCTGGATAAGGTGAAAATTGATCCGACCTTCCCAAAATTTGCTGCATGGTGCCGCCGCGAAGGTGTCTCGCTGAAGATAGTCAGCGATGGTATCGACCGCGTTATCCACTACATCCTTAAGAGAGAGAAGATTCACGTAGACAACGTTTGGGCAAACCACCTCGTGGATGGCCCGGATGGACGGCTCGAGTTGACCTTTCCTCATGCACCGCAAGTGCAAGGTTGTGGTTCCGGATTGTGCAAATGCAAAATTCTGGGAGCTGGTCCGGTTAGACCTTTGAAAGTTGTTATCGGCGATGGACGCAGCGATTTCTGCTGGTCGGCCGAGGCCGATGTCGTTTTTGCGAAAACGAAACTGCTGACACACTGCCGTAACAGCGGAATTGCCTGTGTCGCCTACGAAGATTTCATGAGCATCAAATCCAATCTCAAACACAGACTGGACGAGATGTATACGCCTGAACCGGCGCTTATTCCTGGTTTGGCGAAAGCCCAAGCTTCGTAATCCTTTCCTCAGTTGCATGATTGAAGAGATGCGCCCCGTTCAAAGACGGGGCGCGTTTTTTATGGCTCTTGTCAATTTATGGCTTACTACTTAGTTCAGGTGTTGAGCTTTGTTAGCGAGACTTGTGCCGGCGATTTGTGCCGGGTCGCAGCCCATTACATTCTCGGAGCAAGCAACCTGAACTACGACGTGCGAACACATTTCTCTTCAGGCGTTTACGCCGATGCTGCACAGCCGGTTGCGGTCGAAAAGGAAAGTGATGTTCATGCTCGTGCAAAGGTCAGGATAAACGAAATCCCTTGGAGCATCATATATGGTGTGCAGTTGGCCATGACTCAGTGTGAGGCTGTTGTGACTACTAATGAAACTGTTTTTGAGTTTGGCGGTTGTTACAAGGTCTCAAGGATCTGTTTGACGCCAACAAGATGATTGTTGAATATTTTCTTCGCGACATCTAAGAGCTCAAAGATGGTTGGATCTGGGCAGCTATAAAATATGTTGCTGCCTTGTTTGCGCGGAACGACAATGTTTTTGGTTCTTAGGATCGCGAGCTGTTGCGAAACGTTTGCAGGCTCTACTCCGAGCCGATTGCGGAGGTCAGATACGGTAAGCTCACCTTCGCGTAGTTCATCCAGAATCCGGATACGAAGCGGACTGGACAAAGCTTTGAAAAATTCAGACTTGAATTGACGGAGGGCGTTCTCTGACATTACTTAACCTTGGGCGATTCGCCGAGTTTAGCATATGTGCATATGCTTACATGCTCATAGTGTAACACAACCAGCAAAAGCCTACTCTGGTGATGCTTAGCAGAAACTCTGCACTGTAGTGGTATAAATTTGGCGGGGAAAAAGAATACTCAAGAATGGAGCGCTTCGTCGTGAAAAAGCTTGTTACCGGAATCCACCACTTCCAAACCAAAGTTTTTAGCTCTCGCAAGGACCTATTCGAACGTTTGGCTAAAGGCCAGCAACCTGAGGCGCTGTTTATTACATGTTCCGATTCTCGCATCAATCCTAATGAACTTACGCAGACAGATCCTGGAGATTTGTTTATCTTACGGAATGCTGGCAACATTATTCCTGCGTTTACTGGTTCTACAAGCGGCGAGATTGCTACTATCGAAATGGCTGCAGCCGTGCTGAAGGTCAAGGACATAATAGTTTGTGGGCATTCTTTCTGTGGTGCCATGGATGCGCTATTGCATCCGGAGAAATGCAAGCATATGCCAACCATGGCTATGTGGTTGCAACAGCATGCTGAAGCAACAAGGCGTATTGCTCTGGAGAACTATCCGAATTTGGAAGGCGACGATCTAATGAACGTTGCTATTCAAGAAAATGTGCTGGCGCAGTTAGAGAATTTGCGCACGCATCCTGCGATTGCTGCTCGAATTTCGCGAGGGGACTTGAACTTGCATGGTTGGGTGTACAAAATTGAAGCAGGTACTGTTTTTAGTTACGATCAAAACCACGGGCAGTTCTTGCCACTATCGGAAATGACACATATAGATGGCAGGCTCTATAAACATGACTTGAAGGTAACCATCTAAAATCTAGACGACTAGCTAAAACTCGAGTCCCTGAGAAGTTCCTTTCGGCGTTGCCTCGCGTTCTCCCACGAACCTGAAAGATTGTCTTTCTGGTATTCAATTCCGGTGCGTTCAAAATTGTTTGTTTTTATTGATGCACCGAAGAGCAGATCGGTCCACGGAAGTGGA
Source organism: Oculatellaceae cyanobacterium (assembly GCA_036702975.1). Lineage (GTDB taxonomy): Bacteria > Cyanobacteriota > Vampirovibrionia > Obscuribacterales > Obscuribacteraceae > DATNPX01. The sequence goes on along the minus strand of DATNPX010000016.1, from coordinate 157,924 downwards.
TTGGTTTCGATCTCAGGGTAAAGCAAGGGAAAATCGACTGCTGCCAGCCGTTTGTTTGCTATATAGCGAATGTACTCTTTGAGACTGGACGCTGTCAGGTTCGGAAGATCTCCAAGCTCGAAAGCAAGATCGATGAAATGATCTTCGAGCTCGATCGAGCGTGTTCCAGCCTTGGCGATCAACTCAATCAAATCAGCGGTTAGCTCTGACTTGTTCTCAGCTGCAAGAACGGAGAATAAACGTGTCATTCCCTTGCAATGCAGATCTTCGTCTCTAGCGATGTATTGTGTTAAGTCACAGAGTCCTCGCATAAGCCCGCGTTGGTCGAATGAAAGAATAATGGCGAAGGCGCTAAAAAGCTGCAAGCCTTCCCCAAATATCGAGTTGATCGCTATATCTAGCAGCGTTTTTTGCACAGACGTGAGATCTTCATCGCGTTCAGCCGTGATAAAGCAATGCTTTTCATACATCTGCGGCACGTCCAGAAACTTTGAATATGCTGTTTCTGGGAAACCGAGCTGATCCAACGTGTACGCGTATGATTCGCTATGAATTGCTTCCATCGCCGCAAATGCCAGCAGCATCATCCGAATTTCTGGCAGAGGAAAAAGGGGAAGAAATTTTTCCGTGTAGTTGGATGCGATATCTGTATCCGCATTAGCAAGATAGAGCTGCACTTGAGTCAGCAAATTGCGTTCCGAATCAGGTAACGTCAGCCAATCGCGCAGATCTTTCTCGAGTGATACATCGACCGGCAACCAGTGCTGTCTTGATGCAAGTTGATAAAACTCGAATGCCCAAGGATAGGCGAATGGTTTGAATGCGGCTCTGGTAGATTTTAGGAGCATGGTGGCTATCCTTCACAGCTGATGCAGCTCGAGTCGAATGAGACGACCGAGCCGTTCAATTCAGACTTGGAACGATAGTAATAGAGACTCTTCAAACCCGATTTCCATGCGCTAAAGTGCACTGAATCAACATAGCCTTTGTCAGCGCGAGCTGGGAAAAATAGATTGACCGATTGTGATTGGCAAATAAATTGTTGCCTGTCGGCGGCGAGTTTAACTACTGCATGTTGATTGATCTCGTAAGCAGTTTTGAAAACGGACTTTTCTAATTCGGTCAGTTCTGTCAGATGTTGAACTGAACCTTCACTAGCCAATATAGACTGCCACGCTGTCTCTAACTCCTGTCCTGAAAGTCTTTCTTTCAGAATTCGTTCGAGATGTTTGTTGCGCACAGCAAAGGCTCCGGCAATCGTCTTGTGTAAGAAGAAATTGCTGTCCCACGGTTCTATGCTGGGTGAGGTATTGGCGATAATGGACGTGGTGGCATTTGGTGCGATCGCTATCACGTGTGCCATACGGTCTTTCTTTAATCCTTTGGCTGGACCTCTCTGTTTACTCAACCGATCTTTGGCTTGCATCGCAGACGAGTGGATGAATTTTGCAATTTCCAAATTGACTGAAACAGCTGTAGCTGATTCAAATGGAATCATATGTGACTGCAAATAGGTATGGAAGCCCATTTGCCCCAGTCCTACAGAGCGTTCCCATTCGGCGGCCTTTTTTGCTCGCCATAGTTGATTGGGAGCTTTTTTTATAAAATCGGTGACTATGTTATCTAAATATTCAACGCAGTCGTCGATGAAATTTGGAACATGCGACCATTCATCGAAGTACTCGACATTCACTGACGACAACGCACAGATATTGGAATAGTTCTCACTCGTCGGTAGGCATACTTCAGTGCACAAGTTGAGATGTTTGATCTGCATTCCCTGTGCCTTTAAATCTGAGTGGAGATGTTCATTCGAGCGGTCGATAAAGTGCAGATAAGGTTCGCCTCGTCCAGTACCAGCCCGTGTCGTCAGTAACAGCTCCCACAAGTAAACCGCCGGAATCGTCTTTACTACTCTTCCAGAATGTGGATCTCGTAGACTCCAGAGCTCCTCATTTGCCACACATCGCATGAACTCATCGGGGATTGAAACCCCATGGTCGAGATTGCGATTGAGCCTATGCACATCGCCTTCAAGCCGTCGCATAAGAATGAACTCTTCAATTTCCGGATGGTCAATATGCAGCCATTCGGCGATACTTCCCTGGCGCGCATTACCTTGATTGCTCGCCAGTCGAACTGAATCAATGATGTGCATGAACTGTAGGGCGCCCGTCGTTTCAGTGCCGCGAGAGTTTTTTTCGCCTTTGCTTCTTACGTTGCCAAAGTATGTCCCAATTCCCCCTCCTCGGGTGGACATATAGAGAATCTCCTGAATATGATTGCCAATGCCGTCTATCGAGTCTTCGCACTCGTTTAAATAGCAGGAGATGGGCAATCCGCGCGAGGTTCCGCCGTTAGCCAGAATTGGGCTAGCAGGTATGAGCCACAGCTTCTGCATGTACGACAAAAGTCTTTTTGAATGTTCAGAATTGCTGCCGTAAGCAGTAGCGACCCGTTTGAAGATATCTTCGGGTTGCTCGTTTTCGAATGTGTAGCGGCCCTCAAGCGTTTGTTTTGCAAAATCGGTTAGTGCAACCGTATCGAGCTCGTCTAATTTCATGTGCTCCTTAGACTGATGAACAGTCCTTGTTACTGGCTTACGCTAGCAGCATCTTTTCTTAAGCGAAGCGCAGATTTTACCAACGCGGCCAAGCTCGGAAGAACTTCTTGCCAGTTGCGTGTCTTTAAGCCACAGTCAGGGTTGACCCAGAGCTTATCGAAGTCGATCACTTCAAGGGCTTTTTGAAGCAATTGCTCGATCTCTGCTTCAGAGGGCACTCTAGGTGAATGTATATCATACACCCCGGGACCAATCGCATTTGGATACTGGATCTCCTTGAGCGTGCTCAGCAAGTCCATACTCGAGCGTGCTGCTTCGATTGAGATGACATCGGCATCCATATCAGCTATCGCTTGAACCATGTCACCGAATTCTGAATAACACATGTGAGTGTGAATTTGGGTATCATCGGCAACACCTGAAGAGGCCAATCGGAAGCATTTTACTGACCAACGCAAGTAGTCGCTCCACTCCTCTTTCTTCATGGGAAGACCTTCTCTAATTGCGGGTTCATCGATCTGAATGATTTTTATTCCAGCCGATTCCAGATCCTGAACCTCATCTCTAATTGCAAGGGCAAGTTCAAGGCAGGTTTTCTCTCGAGGTTGATCGTCTCGCACAAATGACCATTGCAGCATCGTCAGAGGACCAGTAAGCATGCCTTTTACGGGTTTGTCAGTGAGGCTCTGTGCATACTTCGCCCATGCAACAGTTATAGGCTGAGGTCGCGAAACGTTACCGTAAATCACAGGTGGCTTTACGCAGCGCGATCCGTAACTCTGCACCCAACCATATTGAGTGACCAGCATGCCGCTGAGCTCGTCCGCAAAGTATTCCACCATGTCGGTTCGCTCGGGCTCTCCATGCACCAAAACGTCCAGTCCGATCTTCTCTTGCAAAGTTATATTGTTCGCGATTTCGTCTTGCATCGCTTTTTCATACTGCGCTTTGTCAATTCTTCCGCTGCGAAACTGTCTTCTTGCTTCTCGAATCTCTTTTGTTTGAGGAAAGGAACCAATGGTAGTCGTTGCAAGAGGAGGCAAGTGAAATCGCTCTTGCTGCTTGCGAAATCTGGTTGAGAAGGGGGCCTTGCGACGCGACATCTCTGGAGTGATGAGATCTAGCTGATTCTCCACACTCGGGTTGTGGCGGAATTTACTTGTGCTTGTTCGCTCGAAAACAGCATTCGATTCGTTCAGCGCTTGAGCGATCTCTGTCAACCCGCAACACAAGCCGTCTGTGATTATCGAGACCTCTTGCACCTTTTGCTTAGCGAAAGAGAGCAACGACTTAATTTCAGTTTCGATTGAAGTTTCAAGTTCGAGGTCCATCGGTACATGCATTAACGAGCAGGACGGCGCTACAACCAAACGTTCGGGACCAATTTTTTCTGCGATATCTCCGACAAGATTGATTGTCTTTTCGAGGTTGCATCTCCATACGTTATGGCCGTCAATGACTCCTGCGGAGAGGAGCATTGAGGCGGGCAAGTGTGATAGAGCATATTCGAGATCTCTTGACCCATTGATCAGATCTAGATGAATACCTTGAACAGGCAAATTCAGTGCAGTCTTGAGATTTTTGTCCATCGCTGAGAAATATGTAGTGAGCATGATCGGCAGCCCACAAGTGTTCAACGTTTCGTATGCGAGTTCGAGTGCCATCCGCGCACCATCGTCGAGGTCTGTGGAAAGGCAGGGCTCGTCAAGCTGAACCCACTGAGCCCCGGCTGTTTTCAGTTCCAACAAGATTTCTAAATAGACATCCAGCAGCCGCTCTAAAAGCTTTGTATTTTTCTCCAGCTGTTGACCCTTGGCCAGGTGCAAGAATGTAACCGGACCAAGTAAAACTGGACGCGTCTCAATCCCTGCAGCCTTTGCTTCTAGATATTCATCCAGTGGTTTTCTTGATGCCAGCTTGAACTGTTGATCTTCTTCTAATTCCGGAACGATGAAGTGGTAGTTGGTGACGAACCATTTGGTCATCTCCATCGCCTGTGCTTCCAGCTTAGTGCCGCTGCTGTTTGATTCATTGGGCTGGACACTGGCCGTGCCTCGCGGCATCAAGAAGTAGGTGTTGATGTCAACATTGTCATTTGACCACTGGAAACGTTTGGGTAGGGCGCCGACCATGGCGATGGTGTCTAAAACGTGGTCGTAAAAAGAAAAATCGTTAGAAGGGATAAAGTCCATACCCGCTTCTTCCTGGAGCTTCCACGCGGCAATTCGCAGCGTCTTTCCCACCTCGAATAACTCTGACTCTGACGATTTTCCACTCCAGAAATCTTCCACTGCTTTTTTTAACTGGCGTTTCGAGCCGATTCTCGGGTAACCGAGATTGGATGCAAAAACCATACGTTACCTCGCGCACGTTAAAGAGGGGTTGAGTCTTACTGGTCTGTTGTTCTCATCGACTGCTACAAGAACAAATCTGCCTTTGGCACATAACTGCTTATTTTCTGTCTGATTCAGTCCACTTATTCCATTCATATGATCTTCCTTTTGATTCGCCAAAAACAAAAAATCCCGGTCGCTAGACCAGGAGCTCAATCTCGTATGAATGGCAGCAATGCCAATGCTCACCGAAATCTCCCTCCTTGCCTCGAAGAGGTGAATTTGTTGTGTGTGTTCAGGTGGGCAGTCTGACTTTGCTATTGATTGCCTTACAGTTGCGGGACAGCGGTGGACTTACACCACACTTTCCCCACCAGATCGCATCTGCGATCCCTTTAATTGCAGAACACGAGTTTTATGCTGCGTTTACCTCCACTTTGGATTTAAGCCATCGGAGAAGTTATAGGTTATGAATGCTGGTTCGGTCAATAGACCAATATGATTTGTGAGCGGTGTTTGTTAAGAGTGGAAGACGAATAGTTCGGGCACCGCATCTGCCACCACCCTGGCTGCTTCCGATGGCTGCTCCATATAGGTCTTATGTTCGAGGGCTGCAAACTCACACGTGTTGTTATATCCCTGATGCACCCTGCCTGGATTGGCTGCTTGTGCCATTACGAACCAATTCAATGACTGCAGTCTAGCCGCGGAACATTTCAGGGACTTTAAAGTCACACGGTCTGCGATGATGTGATTTGATTAAATTGGAATGTCACTTTTGGGCATCACACCTAGTCTCGCTCTCGTCTTCTCAATGGCATTGGACACATCCATTACATTGTCCGACTCAAGAACTTCATTCAAGTACGGCTTCGCTTTTGCCACTGCCTCAAGTTCGAAAAACCAATACATGGATGTGAGTGGAGATACCCAGACCGGAGCGGTTTGTGTTTTTGCATTGAAGCTGCAGAGACCGAACTTTCCTCTCAGTGCTTCAACGACTGATCCGGCGATGACGCTATGCTTTTCTGAAGGAAGGCGGCGATTTGCGTATTCAATTGCGCTGACAAATGCATTGCCGATACTCGACCTCCTGGTTAATGCAGTTACCCCTAGAAACGAGTTTTGTGCATTTAGTTCAGAGATTCTCAATAGTGCATCTGAATGACGAACAGCGCTTTCGGCGCCTTCGGTTCCAAAGGCAGTGAAAGCATAAATTTTTGTCCAAGCGTCCACCTGTGATGCGGCAATAATCGAAATTGCATCCATCGATGGAGTCGCCAGGTCAAACTCGTTTCCGATAAATAAACCATCGACGCCACCATCTAAAATTATGACGGCATTCAAATCCAACGTTCTTTGTAGATGACTGAAAATGTGGGTGAGTGGGCGCACTCCAACAAGGTTGTAGCACCACACTTGTTTCTCTTCGGCGAAATTATCGTGCCACCACTTGCAGAGGAATTGTTCGGGGAAATAGTCACCTTCCGTCAGTCGCGACTCTTTATGGATGCACGATAGCTGTGGAACTTCGGTTTCTGCGCCGTGCACAGCCGCCAGATTTGTAAAACTATAGTTTGCAAGTTGAACGTCGTGTCCTTGTTCTCTTAGTTTGAGCGCCACTGGTAATGCGCAGCAAACATCGAAACCGCCGCCGGCGCCTGCGACAAGCACTCGCGAACCTTCAGGCAAATTGAATGGCAGTTCCAATTCGGATACCTAATTAATAGACGGCTCAATTATTTCTTAGAAGTTCTCGAAATGCTACTTCTCGGCGAGGTGGCTGCTTGATTCTGGAATGGATTCCATTACTTGTGTCTCCATCCAATATGTTTATTGATGAGAAGACTTGACAGGGAATGTAATTAGAATTAGTCTAAACGTATAACGGTTCAATTTATTCTACGTCTCCTAAAGTTGAGCCCGTTCGTGAATCTTTGAAGGATTGTTATGGCTGGCGCTGCTAGGCTACTGGCGCGGCAATGCCTATACTTTTGCTTCAACGATTTGCGTAGAGATTGCCCGGAGAGAGCAAGCCCATAACTTTTTCAATTAGAACAATTCAGAAGCAAGTAACCGAAGGATTCCAATCAATGACTAAACGTGTAAGAACTGCAGTGGTCGTTCAGGCCATTCTCATGTCGATGACGGCGCAATCCCTGCCTGTCTGGGCTGATGACGAGCCTCGCCCGAACCAATTCTGGTGGCCGAACACACTAGATCTGTCGCCGCTTCGTCAGCGCGCTTCTGAGTCAAATCCGCTAGGTTCGGATTTCAACTATATCAAAGCGTTCGAATCGCTTGACTTGAATGCTGTAAAAGATGACATTCGTACGGTGCTGAAGACGTCGCAAGACTGGTGGCCGGCAGACTTTGGTACATATGCGCCGTTCTTTATTCGTATGTCATGGCACGGTGCTGGAACTTATCGCGTGTTTGATGGGCGTGGTGGCGCCAGTGGTGCGCAGCAAAGATTTGAGCCGTTGAACAGTTGGCCTGACAATGCCAATCTAGACAAAGCTCGTCGTCTGCTCTGGCCCGTGAAAAAGAAATATGGGCAAAAGCTTTCCTGGGGAGATTTGATGGTTCTCACAGGTAATGTGTCGCTTGAGTCGATGGGTTTCAAAACCTTCGGATTTGCAGGCGGACGTTCAGATGATTGGGAGCCGGATCTGGTTTATTGGGGCGGCACCAAGTTCATGCAGGATAACCGTGACAAAGACGGCAAGCTCGCAAAACCGCTTGCAGCAATCCAGATGGGTCTGATTTATGTCAATCCCGAAGGACCCAATGGTAACCCTGATCCGCTCGCAGCAGCCAAAGACATTCGCGAGTCGTTTGGCCGTATGGCGATGAATGATGAAGAGACTGTGGCCTTAATCGCTGGCGGGCACACATTCGGCAAGTCTCACGGAGCGGCTCCTGCTACCAATCTTGGACCGGCGCCAGCCGCTGAATCCATAGAACATCAGGGGTTTGGTTGGGTAAACAAGTACGGTACCGGTAAAGGTGACGACACAATCACTAGCGGACTGGAGGGCGCCTGGTCGGCAAGCCCAACAATGTTCACTATGCAGTATCTAGACAACCTATTCAAATACGATTGGGTGCTAACAAAGAGTCCTGCCGGCGCTAACCAATGGATGCCGAAAGATGGTGCTGCTGCCAACTTGGTTCCTGATGCACATGACTCTACAAAACGTCACCCGCCAATGATGTTCACCACAGATCTGGCTCTTAAATTCGATCCCGAGTACAACAAAATCTGCAAGCGCTTCCACGAGAATCCAGAGGACTTCAAACTGGCATTCGCAAAAGCGTGGTTCAAACTGACGCACCGAGATATGGGACCACGCTCGCGCTACCTGGGTGCCGAAGTGCCAAAGGAGGTTTTGCTTTGGCAAGACCCGGTTCCCGATGCTGATTACAAAATGATCGACGATTCGGATGTCGCCGCTCTCAAAGCGAGGATTCTGGCATCTGGCCTTTCCTCTCCGGAATTGGTGAAGACTGCTTGGGCCTCGGCTGCTTCATTCCGTGGTACGGATAAACGTGGTGGCGCTAATGGTGCACGAGTGCGGTTGGCGCCGGAGAACTCTTGGGCAGTTAATGATCCTCAAGAACTAGCCAAAGCGGTTAAAGTGTTTGAAGGAATTCAGAGCGACTTCAATAAACAACAAACTGATGGTAAGAAAGTGTCGATTGCCGACCTCATCGTTCTTGGTGGCAGTGCGGCTGTAGAGCAAGCTGCTAAAAAGGCTGGCTGTAACGTGACTGTTCCATTTTCGCCTGGACGCACAGATGCAACGCAAGAGCAAACTGATGTGAGTTCGGTCGCATTCCTCGAACCAAATGCCGACGGATTCCGTAATTATTTTGGCAAGAGCAATAAAAGAACTCCAGCCGAACTTTTGGTTGAGCGCGCAAACATGCTGACTCTCACGGTTCCAGAGATGACTGTGCTTGTTGGTGGCATGCGTGCTCTGGACGCAAATGACGGACACTCTCAACAAGGTGTATTCACCAGCCGTCCTGGCACTTTGACTAACGACTTCTTTGTCAACCTGCTCGATATGTCGACAAAGTGGACCAAGTCCCCGACGACTGATGGTGTCTACGAAGGACACGATCGCGGCACCGGAAAGTTGAAATGGACGGCGAGTCCTGTCGATTTGATCTTTGGATCGAGTTCGGAGTTACGGGCTGTTGCTGAGGTCTATGCTGCAGATGATGCACAGCAGAAGTTTGTTCAAGACTTTGTCAAAGCCTGGACCAAGGTGATGAATCTCGATAGATATGATCTGAAGAGATCATAGGATTGTAAAAGAAAGGCACCATGGTCGAATGACTGTGAGTTAGTCTGCTGTTCTAGCAAATACGGCTGTAACTGGGACTTCACACCTCCTGCACAGATTTACCCTATTCTGGTCGAACGTACAGTCGCAGGCAGGGTGCGTTTATGAGTGTGCTGAGGCGATTTGCCATCATGACGATGTCGAGTTTTGCTGTCTGTTCATTGTCTTTGCTGGGAGGAGCCGCAGCCGCCGCCGACAGTTCTGGATTGACTGACGGTGAGCGTTTTTACATGCAAGCGAACTATCAAGCCGCTGTCGGTGCATTAAAACGAGAGATCGGTGCTGCGCCAAAGAATGCGACTTTGCACTACTACTTGGCCAATACTTACCTGGCTTTGGGTTTACTGGAGCTAGCCACTTTGGAGTATCAAAACTCCCTGCGGTTAGATCCGCATGGTCAAGTTGGACGCAACAGCTCAGCGGCGACTCAGTCTCTTCAAGCTAGGCTTGCGGTCGATCCAACCGCGTCCACTCCGACTGCCGCCGCACCACCTGCATCGGCAAGGCCAGCTGCCAGTATTCGATTCGGTTTTGGAGCATCGCCAACTTCAAATTCGAGTGCACCACCGGTTGCCGCTTCAGGTTCGCCAACTGAGCCGGTGCCTTCCTTTATGATCGAGGCCCAGCAGCAAATTCAGCGCGTCAACGCCGAGGCCAATGCCAAAATTGCCACACTGAACACTGAAATGCAAGACGCGTTGCGACCGATCTACTATGGTAAAGGCAAGTCTCTGTATCAGAACGGTGATCCTTATGGTATACAGACAGATTATCAAAATCGCATCATTGAGATTCAGCGACAAGCCAAGCAAGAGACCGATCAAATTCAAGACTACGCAAACCAGCGACTAAGGGCATGGCAAGAAACTATGTCCAGGTAGAGTTTCTTAGAACTGCAGCTTGGTAACGGCACAATCGGCATACAAAAGCAGACGCCACCTCCATTTTTCTTTTGCTGCAGAATAACTCTGCAAAGTTTGGGGTGGCGTCTTGCTGTAGGGTTGGAACTTAATGTTTTGCATTTCAGTTCCGAACTAGAAGAAGAAAGTTCGGGCTAAAAGTTCCGCGTTTCCGACTAGATTTTTGCAATTTTCTGCTTGAAAGTTAAAGCTAGAGCTGAGCCGCAGAAAAGCGAAACGGCGAGGGCGAATAGTGCATACATGACGCCCGCCGATTCGTTTGCTGCGTTTGAGCGAATCGCACCGACTAAATACGGTCCAGCAAAGCCGCCTAAATTTCCAACGGAATTAATCAAACCTATGCCAACTGCTTTCTGAGCTGAAGTGAAAATCGATGTCGGCATCGCCCAGAACGGACCAACCGTGCCCCAAATACCGCACGCAGTTACGCTTAGAGCAGCCAATCCTAGGTATGGGTTCTTGAGATAGCCAGCCAAGATTAGAGCTAATGCCGCAGTCGACGCGGATGCGGCTAGGTGGAACTTTCGTTCATTGGTTTGATCTGAGTGGCGCCCAACTAGGTTCATTCCGATCGCTTGAAAAAGAGCCGGTATAGCTGTTAAAAGTGCCGTCGAGCTATCGGATGTCGAGCCGAAGGCTTTAATGATTTGGGGCAACCACAGCTGAAATCCGTACATGCCGAGAGTAAGGGAGAAATAAATCGTTGCGAAGAACCAAACTGCGGGCATTTTCATGGTGCCGAAAATGTTGGGAGAAGTGGGAATGGAACTGGTTTTTGGTGGTTGTGAGATATTTTCGGATTTATCTTTGCTTTCTAAAAACGCCCTTCCGGACACTGTTTTAACCATTGCGCCGCTATCAACCGATAGCAGTTCTGAGAGCCGCATGCGCTCTGGCTCTGAGAGCCACTGTGCCTCAAGTGGATTGTCGGTAAGAAAAAATAGAACCGCTATTCCTAACAAAACTGCGGGCAGTCCTGAGGCAATGAAGAGAAGTTGCCAACCTGGTAGTCCGAAGATGTGGATATTTAAAACAATGGAAGCGAGAACGCCTCCGAGTACCCCTGCCAGAGGGATTGCGCTCATGAATCTCGCCACTGCCAGTCCATGTTCTTTTTTGGGAAACCAATATGTGAGATAAAGGATCATGCCGGGAAAAAAGCCGGCTTCGGCGACACCCAGAAGAAAGCGTAAGACATAGAACGAAATATCGCTTTTGACCAGGCACATGCAGACGGTGATAGTGCCCCAGATGATCATGATTGCCGATATCAGCTTTCTGGCACCAAACTTTTCCAGCAAGATATTGCTTGGAACACCGAACAATGAATAGCCAACGAAGAATATCCCTGCTCCAAAGCCGAACACGGTCTCACTAAAGCCGAGATCTTTGTTCATCTGCAAACCGGCGAATGACACGTTTATCCGGTCCAAATAAGAGACGATGTAGAGAAGCAGCATGAATGGCAACAAGCGCCAGGCTACTTTGGACAGCAGTTTGGTGTCGCTAATTGCTGTTTCGCCTCTGTTCGTCATGCGTGATGTGGATCTTCGGCTGCACGTGCTGGATCGCAGTAAACTCTGGGCGGCGCTACGGAGTTGAGTTTTTCACGACCGTGGTGTCTGATAGCTCAATGCGTCGCGTGCGTGGCGAAACGTTCTCCTTCACTACCGTCAGCACAATTCTTCGCTGCGGAAGCCAGACACCATCTACTTTTTCATACTTGTCTCTAAAACCGTCTACTTGCTCCAATTCTCCATTCGTCACATTCCGGTAGCTGACCAAGAAGTGTTTTGACAGATACTTGCCCGGGTCTGCTTGCATCGTTTCTATAACCGAAATCGTGAATGTACTGTCGGGTGTCGTTCTTGTTACCTCGAGCACCTTATTGTCTTTGATTCGATATTTCGAGTTCAGACGGTCGTGCAATTCGACCAGGCGCCCGTACGTCGATTGATCTTCTGGTCCGAAGGTGATTGCGTTGCGACCATCACCTTCGCTGAAGTTGTCACCGCGCCGATGACCTATGAAGCTGGCCAGCTTGTCGTTAAGCCAGTCCAGGGGTTCGCCTTTCAAAGTCGGGATATCAATTTTCGTGCCACTGCTTTTTCGATAAGTGACTTTGCCGCGATACTCCTTTTGATCGTCGACGAACTCCACATTGGCATCAAATCCTTCAAAATCGGCGGGCATTACCTGCCGCGAATCGTGCGCTCTTTTTAACAAGAGCCAGGCTTCTTTTTCCGCTCCTTCCGGTATTTTGTCACCAGACGTCTCTTTGACAGCCTGAGCGGCGGCGTTACTTGAGTCTGTCACGGTCTCAGCTCCTGAGGCGGTGCTTGCATTAAAAGCTCCCACCGTCGTAAGACAAAAAGCTGCAATCAAAGCCTTTGTCGAGTATGTCAATTTTTCACCAATCCCAAAAATCATATCAATCACTTTTTCAAAACAGCTAGATGATACCAATTACACTTGCCAAACTGTTTGTTTATTGCTTCTAAGACGATGTTGCGGATTTACTCTCGAGCTATGAACCGAGTCCGCTATTGAAAGGAGAAGCAGTTTATGGACCGTCCGTTAATTTCAGAAAACAGTTCAGCGTGGATGGCTTTTGTCTGGTTGTCGTTTGGAATCTCCCTTAGCCTGTCATTGATTGGAATCTACCATCTTCCGGTTGAGGTGTGGGTCAAAGGTTACATGGCTATGGGGCTTATGTTCACGGTTGGTTCCAGTTTCACTCTGGCCAAAACCGTAAGAGACAATCACGAGTCTCGTAAGCTAATCAATCGTGTTAGCGAGGTAAAGACCGAGCGGATGCTGCATGACTTTGAACTCAAAGATGTTGCCGTTCGGTAAAACAGGTACTGGTGAGGATTTTGGTGCTTTCGATCGGGGGCGCATCATGTCACGTTTTGAGAAGTTTTGCATTGTAAGAAATATTCGAAAATATCGTAGCTATGCCCAAAACGCCGATCCAGGGGGGCTTTCGCCCACTCCCAAAAAACAGACCGCCGCTACCGGGAGTTCTTCGCTTGGCAAGCTGTGAATGCCTGCAGCTGTTTAGAGTAAAATACTATTTCCATCTAAACAGCAGTTGTTGCAGCTATTGCAGCAGAAAGGCAGCGTTCCATTGAATTCATCCGCACCTGCATCGACACCAACCAAACCAGGCGATTTCATCAGAGATATTATCAATGATGACCTCGAAGCTAAGCGACACGCGAAAGTTCTCACTCGATTCCCTCCAGAGCCGAATGGTTTCTTGCACATCGGCCATGCGAAATCAATATGTTTGAACTTTGGTTTGGCACGCGAATACGGGGAGAGATTGCCTGGAAGTGGAACCACTTGCAATCTGCGTTTTGATGATACCGATCCGGCAAAGGAAGATACGCTCTTCGAAGATGGAATTCAAGCCGATGTTCGTTGGTTGGGATTTGAGTGGGGTGGACTCTATCATGCCAGCGACTATTTTCAGAAAATGTACGACTACTGCGAATATTTGATTCAACAAGGCAAGGCGTATGTTTGCAGTTTGAGTGACGCTGACATCAAAGCTTATCGCGGAAACGTCACGACTCCTGGGAAGAACAGTCCGTACCGAGACCGTAGCGTAGAAGAGAGCTTGGACTTGTTCAGACGCATGCGCAAGGGCGAGTTCAAAGATGGCGAGCATGTGGTGCGAGCAAAGATAGATATGGCGAACGCGAATATGAAGATGCGCGATCCGCTGCTCTATCGTATTCGGCACACTGCGCACCATATGACGGGCGACACTTGGTGCATTTATCCAATGTACGATTATGCTCATCCCATCTCAGATGCAATCGAAGGAATAACGCACAGCATCTGCACGCTGGAGTTCGAGAATAATAGAGAGCTCTATGATTGGGTGATCGATAATTTAATCGAGCATGCGAAATTTCCGAGCCGCCCCCATCAGTATGAATTCGCTCGTCTGAATCTCAACTACACAGTGATGAGCAAACGCCGTTTGCTCGAGCTAGTTGAGGGCAAACATGTAAGCGGTTGGGATGATCCCAGACTGCCCACGATTGCTGGGATGCGTCGCCGTGGATATACAGCTGAGAGCATAGTCAATTTCTGTCACACGGTAGGTGTTGCGAAAGCGAATAGCACGGTAGACATGGCGCAACTCGAGTTCTGTGTTCGTGATGACCTCAATCATAAGGCACCGCGGGTAATGGCGGTCTTGAAACCATTGAAACTGGTAGTCGAAAACTATCCGGACCACCAGGTGGAAGAACTAGATGCTTCTTATTGGCCGCATGATGTGCCAAAAGAAGGGTCTCGCAAAGTTCCGTTCAGCAAAGAGGTGTATATCGAGCAAGATGACTTTATGCTCGAGCCGCCCAAAGATTACTTCCGTCTCGCTCCTGGTCGGGAAGTGCGGTTGCGTTACGCTTACTGCATTACATGCACAGACGTTATCAAAGATGCTGACGGCAACGTTGTCGAAGTTCGCTGCAAATATGACCCAGACGTGAAGCCAGGTGACAATCCTGTTGGTCGCAAAATCAAAGGCACAATTCACTGGGTCAGCGCGCCGCATGCTGTTGATGCAGAGGTTAGGCTGTATGACCGCCTGCTCTCTGAAGAAGCGCCGCCGGCGGGGAAAGATAGCGAGTTTCTAAACGCTGTTAATCCGAATGCGCTGCAAGTGCTCAAGGGTTGCAAGCTGGAGCGCAGTCTGGGTGAATCAACTCCAGGTGATCGCTTTCAATTTGAACGCCAAGGTTATTTCATCTCTGACGCGAAGGACAGCAAGCCTGGTGGTCTCGTCTTCAATCGAATCGTCACGCTCAAAGACTCATGGGCTCGCACTCAGAAGAAGTAGTTTGATACTGGGAAACCGCGTCGACATTTCCTTTAGTGGCTTTGACACTGTTTTTGGTTATGGTTGTGTCAGAGCCGTTGCCTAAGGATGTCTTCCAACTCCAAATAGACGCGGCGGTTGCTACATAAAGCAATGCGAAAAACAGTGGATTCAACGGTGCGCCAGGTAGAACATATTCATAGTGAATTTTGGCGTACAGCGGCATAACATACAGCGCTAACGGAAGAAGATAAATGATCTTTCGTTTGGCTGGGATTTGTTTAAAAGCGGGAGCACCAAAAAATATTGTGATGCCGGGAATCAGAAGAACTAGACCGTAATTGTGGCAGTGCATGGCAGTTAAAAGCCCGACTGGCACTGCCGCAAGCGGCATGTACAGCCACCAGTCGTTCCTCCGCTTCACTCGATTGCCGAGTGCGAAAAGGAAAATTAGAGCAGCGGCCAAAATGAGCAGGCTTATGATGTCAGCTAGCGATGAAGTGGGAAAGAGCCGTAGAAGCTGTCCATGCACTGTTGGCCCAAGCCAAGAAGCCATTTCCGGACGATCTGTCGTCGAGACGAGATGGATGTAACTGGCGATGACGCTAGTTCCGAAAAGTAGAAGACTGCTAAAAACAACAATGGTCGATGCTAGCATGAGCCCCATGAGCAGGCGAATGCGGCGGGCGCCCAAGGCAAAGACAACAAGCGGTAAGAGTTCCTGCGGTTTGGCAAGAAGCGAAATCAAGCAGATTCCAGCAACAAAATCACGTTTTTGCTTCGCAAGCAGTACGCAAAGTGCGATACTAAGCATCGAGAAGGTGGCTAGCTGCCCATGTCTCACAACCTCAAATTCTGGACCGAAAGCGCACAGGAACATCGATAAACGCAGAAATACTTTCGGATGCATTTGGCAGGTTCTTGCCGCTGTTCCCAGCCCCGCCGTGGAGCATAAAACTATCAGCGCAAACCAGACAATATTGGCAAAATTTGTCGGCAAAAGTCCGAGCGGCACTAATAGTGCAAGAGAAAAAGGTGGTACTAGCAGGAGTGGATCTTGGTAGCCAGGAAACAACGATTTCTCAAAGGCTTTTATAAAATCGTGGTTGTATATAAGGGATGAGTTGCCATTGAGCAGCAGGCGGCCAGGCGCGTAAAACTCAGGAAGATCAAACAGCTTAAGACCAGGCGGTGAAAGAACCCCTCCCACTATCGCAACAAGAATGGCAGCAAAGATGTATGGAAAAAAGTTGGCAAAACTTTTGCTGCTAGGAGGCTGGTCTAAGACTGGAACTCTGCTGATTTCCAAGACTGGCCTCCTTGCCTGAATAACGTGATCATCATTATTCCCCCATTTGTCTGGATGTTCGCGGTTTTCATCTGTGAATTGGCGTTCTGCCTCTGGCGTGACAAAATATATGTATGTCGAAGGTCAGTCTAAAGCAACTGCGAAAAGCGGCCGTTGGGCATTCGCTCTTCCCAGCCATCAGCATAAATGAGGCTATCGCGCGGCTTGGGTTTGTTCAGGCAGATCCTATTCGGGCACCAGCCGCAGCCCAGGACCTGATCTTGCGCCCGCGCGCGCAAAACTATCGGGCTGGAGACCTAGAGCGCGAATATGCTCGATTAGAGGTGGAGGAAGATTTTCTCTATGCTTACGGATTTTTGCCACGCCAGGTCTGGCGGCTTTTGCACCCAAGACGCACCGAAAAAATGGATCGGCTCGAAAAAAGCGTCCTTCAAGCGGTTTTGGCTAACGGTTGCATGCACCCTCGCGAACTAGAGTCTTGTTTTGGTTCTGAGCGGGTAGTTAATGCGTGGGGCGGATATTCGAAAGCCACGACGCGAGCGTTGGAACGTCTGCACTTTCGGGGGCTATTGAGAGTCGCCCGACGCGAAAAAGGTGTGCGAATCTATGAAGACGCATCGCCGTATCACGATCCTGTAGTTGAGCATGAAAGGCTGAAACATTTGGCTCTATTGGTTGCGAACATTTTCGGCCCTTGCCCGCGTAAGAGCCTGCAGGAGGCGCTAAATCGGCTGCGCCATTCAGTACCGCGTCCGTTGGAACTACGTTCAATACTGGCTGAATTATTGAGCGAAGGAGAGCTCAGTGGTGGCACATTCGATGATATGGATTATGTTTGGCCGGCCAATCTTCGCTTAGACAGATGGGAAGCCCCAGAAACTGTTACATTCCTGGCACCGTTCGATCCAGTGGTTTGGGATCGCTTGCGTTTTGAACACTTGTGGGGATGGGCATATCGGTTCGAAGCGTATACACCGATAGCGAAGAGAATACGTGGCTACTACGCTATGCCCTTGCTTTATCGCGATTCAGTAATTGGTTGGATCAATATCACTGGGTCGAAAGGGAAACTGTCATTCGCTCCAGGCTTCGTCGAGAAACGCCCAAAAGAGAAACAGTTCAAAGCTCTCCTGGATCAGGAGATGCAGCGAATGGCGACTTTCCTAGACTCGCGGCCTGCTTGAAGCCGTGGACGCGAAATTTTTGTTACTTGTGAAACTAACTACTTAGTCCAGACGTAATTGTTAGTCTGTGATTGGACTGTATGTGTAGGCTCTTGATACGAGGCTCTTGCTGCCGTGGTTTGTGCGTGAGCGGTTTCATCTACGGCTGGTGGAAGATCAACATACATTCCAGCATGCGAATACGAGGCAGAAGTTGCGCAGCTCACTCCAGCCTCTGTGTATCTTTCTGTTCCACCCTGAGACGCTCCCATGGTTCCGTGTTGGCTGGTTGAGTCGACTGAACCTGCATAGCTAGCCAGAGTTGGGCAAACAAATAAAGCGAGTAAAGCACTGAAAATAATAGGTTTGCGCATGATTGTTATCTCTCTGTTGGCTTTCGGTCCACTCTGGGAACCGGTTTCTCGATGCCGGAATTATCGTTTCATTTGATGTCAGATGCAAGCTTTTCTTCGTAGGGTTACGCCAAAATTTGCGATTACGCCGTTATGTCGGCGAGCATCGATTCAGTAGAAGATGCAAGAATGTCAAGTTATGCTCCTGTCTCTTTGCATCTGAAGTAAATTCTAAGAAATGCTGCTCAGCAGAGCTAATGGTTAATCTGGTTGGAAAACCGCATGTCCAGTCGTTTGAATGGGAAAAATTTCTCGTGTAAAAGGGGTCTTTGCCTGTCACAATTTCACTGTCTCTGGCGCCTCGAATCCCTTCCGGTAAGTGATTAAGAGCCAAGCTTTTTTGAAGTCGTAACGGCAGATTTCTGATTTCGGAAATAGTTGATGTTCGAACCCACTTGACGGTGAATGAATTCATTCATTATAATTCGGTGACTGTGTCCGGTAGGTTATCGCCGAGACTACGAGAGCGATGAACGGAACCCCCGCAAATTTCAAATGCATTCAATCTGGTACTAAAAACCGGATTATTGTGTCGCGCATCAGTTCCTTGCGCAAGTTTTTCATAGCGAGCACAGTTGTCCTGGCTATGACAGCGACTTCAGCCACTTCGGTGCCGGCGGCTATCAGTGCAGATTTCCAGCAAAACTACCAAGCCTCGGAAGATCTTCCTATCCCCAGCGCTGTTCAAGTTTCTGTCGTCTTCAAGCAAGAATTAGACAGCACGAAATTAGCAAACGATGACCAGATCGAAGTTGAACTCAAGGAAGATTTGACGCTCAACGATGAGCTGATAGCGCCGGCCGGTTCGATCATTATTGGGCATATTGAAGAGTTACAGCAGAGCCGGCGGCTTGCAGAATCAACTTTATCGAGCAAACGGCGTTTCCACAAAGGAAGCTCGCTCAAGATAGCCTTCGACGAAATTGTCACGCCAGAAGACAACCATATTCCTGTAGTTGGATGTTTGAGTCATCAATCTCAGAGTTTCACTGAAGATGGGCGTCCGCGCCAGGTCGAAATATCCAAACGCGGTGAATTGATCAAAGCGGAAGAGTCTTTTTCAACAGAAGAGAAAGTCACTTCTCAGATCGTTAATTACGCCGCAGGCACAGGGTTGAATGCTTTGGGCACGGTTGCATCATTTGGCGCAAGTGCTGTGGTGATGGGAGTCTTAGGAGCCTATGATCCGGCTCTGGTTGCGCCGCGTCCATTGCGCAAAGACGAGAAACATCCGCGGGTGAAAGGGTTTGCCTTTGGAGTTTTTGAGTCTTTACCTGGAGCTCCGGTTATGTCAGCGATGATTTTTAAAGGGGCTGACATTCATATCCAGCCAGGCGATGAATATCTGGCTCAGATTCATTCGCCTTATCCTGAGACTGTCCCTGTCCTGTCTCTGTCTAGCAAAGTCGTAAAAAGCGGCCCAGCAAAACCGCTTGTGCCGGTTAAATCGCCAGCTGTGCCCACCGCTAATGCTGCGGCTGCGGCACCGGCAACTACTGCGGCACCGGCAACTACTGCAGCACCAGGGGCCGTGCCTTTACAGGCACCAGCTGCGTCGGCGCAAGCACCAACACCAGCGTCACCGCCGTCGTCGTTATCGCCAGGCATGGCAACAAAGCCTTCCATCACCAAACCGACAGCCGCCGCCGCAACGCAATCATCTGTGCCGAAATAGACGAAGCGTGCTCTTGGTCGATTCTTAGCGGGACTCAAATCTGTTACTCAGGTTCGAGGCGCAGCCCTAGAAGAGTGGCAAACTGTGGTGCCAACTCCGTCAATTGCGTCCTGTCGATGGTGGCTCCGCGTAGATCTGGCGCGTTTAGCTTGATTCCTAAGAGTTGGGAGCCGCGTAAATCCACGTCCTTCATCTTCGCATTATAGAAAACAGCATCTTGCAAATCGCAATTTTTGAAGGTGCACTCGGTGAACATGCAGTCACTAAAATCGGCATTTGTTAGATCGCAATCTTCGAAGCTCACTCGTTTGTACTGACTTCCACAAAACTGGCTGCGTTTGCCTATGCAGTCACGAAATACTACATTGGTCATCTCGCCGTCAATAAATCTAAAAGCGGTGAGTTTGGAAGTGAAAAACTGCACTTTAGACAGCTTACCATCGCACCAGGTGGCGTTCGAAAAGTCGCAGTTCGCAAAACGCAGGTCTTTTAGTTTGCACTGTCTGAAATCGGTGCTTTGCAGCGTCACGCGCTCAAAGATAGCATTCTCTATTCTGCAACTTTTCGCCTCCGCAAAGCTCAGATCTACCTGTTCGATTTTGAATGACTCGAAATCGGAGTCGTCTCCGAGCACGAGTTGTCGGAGACTTTCCAGGTTGTTGTTTAAGTCAGGCTCAGCGATTGTACTGCCTAATTGCTTCTTGTTTTTCACGCAAATTCAGAATTTCAGTGTGCGTCGGGCGGAACATAAGCATCTGCCTCTATCTCAACGAGAATGTCTGGTGAGATAAGCGCTTTCACTTCTACCATACTGGTAGCGGGCCTGATGATCTGAAAAAACTGTCCGTGCGCACGCCCGATCTCCTCCCAGTGAGAGATCTGTGTTGTATAGATTCTAGTTCTAACTACGTAGTCGAGACTAGCGCCCAACTCTCCCAGCGCTTTTTGGATGTTCTTGATTATTTGTACCGTTTGAGCGTAAGGATTCCCCAGTCCGATTATTTCCCCATCTACATCAGTTGCGGTGGTGCCGGAGACATAGATGTGCTGACCGACTCGGACTGCGCGCGAGTAGCCGACAATTGGTTCCCAATGAGTGCCGCTGCAATAATTCTGACGTTGCATAAAATCCCTTGGCTATGAGGTGTAATTCTTCTCGCTCCACGGTATGACAAACTTGTTCGACCGAGAGCCCAAGAGCAAATTACTGAAACATTGCAACAAAGTCAAATGTCAAAGCTAGAACTTCTCTTTCGTGTATTATTTGGCGTAACAAAAATTGCTTGAGGATGGAAAGTGTCAACCAAGTTGCCCGCACATACCTACCTAGATCAGCGCAACATCCCCTATGAAATTCGCATCTTCTCAGATACCACTGAAAAAGGTGCCGCTAATGTCGCCAAGGTGCTTGGTTTTCGTGAGCGGCAAATGATCAAGACGTTGTTATTTGAAACAGATAGGGGTGACCATGCCTTGGTTATGGTCGGCGCCGATCAAAATGCTGTTTCAGGACTGCTGAAGAAAGCTTTGGGATCTCGAAATATCTCGCTAGCCAGGCCTGAAGTCGTGCAACAAGTGACTGGTTACGTAATTGGCTCCATTCCTCCATTCCATTGGCAACCGGAAGGCTTTTGTTCGTTGCTCGATGAGTCTTTGATGAGTGAATCGATTCTGGGCGTCGGCGCTGGGAAGTGGGGCAACGAGATATTGATCGAGCCAAAGCATCTAGTGAATGCGAGTAACGCCAAGGTCGTAAATCTTACACAAAAGCCTGAATCGTAAGCGCCATTTGCGGTTCTTAGCTATAGTTAGAGAAGGAATGTGGTGTTATATACGGTGTCTTCTGGAACTGCTTGTGTTTTTATCTGAAAGCAGGATCTGTGCTGCCGTGCGTTTCCGGGATTGCGACTTTCCCGGGTGACAAAATCTCAGGACTCGAGCCAGATGTGGCGGCCGAGCTGGAAGGTGCCGAACCAGCGGTTGTCCCCATAGGAGTGCCCGCAGGTGCTCCTGGTTTAAGCACGGCAGTTTGAGCACTGGGCAGTTCGTGTTTTCGTGCCAGATCTTCCTTTACTGCGGCTGCAGGCATCGATTGACTGATGTCGCTAAAAGTATTTGAGGAGTGTTGGCCTTGAGACGCGCTCATCGCGGGCGTGAACTCGATATGGCGGCGCGGCGTCCGCATGTTCTTCTGTTTACTAACCGCTCCGTTCAGGGCATTGCTCGCGGCTCTCGTGGGTGGATCTGCTGCATACGCTGAGGCTACAGTAACCGTTCCGGTTGTTATAAGAGCCAGTACAGAAGAATTCAGCAGATGTCTGAGAGGCATAAATTCCGCAGGGTGCAACAACATCACCCTCATTCTACCTGCTAACGTGCAGACGCGAAAGGCTGTGCACGGTTGGAAGCTAGTGCGTTTTTTGTTTATCAGCTTGTTTATAAGCTATTGATCTGTTTGAGGGCTGCCTTGACCACGCCCTGGTTTCGAGCGTTTCCTGCGTACAAAGAGTCTTGCGATTCTACAATGCCAGGAACCACATTCTTTACGGGGCTACGGTTTATCGCCAGGTTTTCAGTCTGGAAGACTTTTTTAGCCACCGACTCGTTGGCCATATCTGTAATTACGGCTTCCGAGAATGTGAGGAGCGGTAAATTGTGGGTGACCTGCGCGAAGCGATAGTTGTCCAGCGCCAGCGACGCTTCGCTGTTCAATACGCGAAGACGGCTCTGTATTCGTTTATCGTAAACAAGTTCCTTCTCGATTTTTGACTCTTCAGTGCCACCTGTGGCCATCATATAACCATCCAGGGCTGCCTCAGCCGCTATCGGAATGGCGAATCCAGGCGCAAGCCAGGCAGAGGTGTTTAAAGTCATATCCACTACTTTCGAAGTTGCGGATTTGACTTTGCCCGGATTTGCGTACCTATTGATTCTGTGCCTAATCTCGGCCACAACAGGGTCTTTTTCCAAAGCTGCTCTGATTACTGATTCAAGCTTGCTGTCACGCTCGATGGTGTCCCATGCTCTTTGATTGAAAACACTGTCCGAGACTTTCAAGCCATTGAGCCAAGCAGTCAAATTGTGAACCGCTGATATAGCTTCATCTTCTCCGACAAGGTCGGACAAAGATTTTCGTCCAGACTCGATGATTGTGTTGCGGCGAGTTTGGTCTGCAGTACCGAGACCCATTGCGATCTGCGCGAGACTGGAGACGACCTGGCTATGTATTTTGTCTACATATTTTTGACGCTCAAATTCTGCGGTAGTATGATCGCGAATCTGTGCTTTGTCGTCCAGCACAAGCTTGCCCATGCGTTGGGAAGGGTCAGTACCTTGATAAATGAATGACTGATTGAGGGCATCTTTGACACCAGCTACAGTTCTAGCTGTAGGACTGCGGAAGTGCTCGACTTTTTTGTCGAGAGCTTGAGCTTCGGGCGACTGAGTCACATGCATGTCGACCAATTGCTCAACTATTTTGCTGATATTGGCGTTGTTCCAAACCGAGACCCCAAGCTGAATGACTTTTGGTGATTCCGAGGTGCCTTCGATGGATGCTTGTGTATCGCCTTTGGCTGCCGTCTTCCCTGGTGCTCTTCTTATGGCGTTCTCAACTGAGGGCTGGGCACCAGGAATGGGCGCACTACCTGGGAGCGGTGCGCTAGAAGTCTGCTCTTGCGGCTGTATGAGATTTGAAGGATTGACGGGGGCGCGGTTGGTATTGGCGGTCTGCACTGCCTGTGGTGCTTGAGTCGCAGTCTGTTCTTCATCTATAGCCACTGGTGAGATGTTCAAACGAACAATCGGACCTTCTTGCATAGACTGGCTGCGCACAACTTGAGGCTTGCTAACGGGAGCAGCCGCAGTCTGCGCCGTGTTCTTAATCATGTTCGCCGGCGCCACACTGTTAGCTGGAATAGCTTGCATTGATGAGGCTGCTTGCGCGGCGGAATCCACAACCGCTGGTTTAGAGGCGGCCTTCTTTGGTGCTGCTTTTTTGGCTGCAGCTTCTACACTTGCAGGAGTTGGGAGATCGTCGTCAGAATCTTCTTTTGCCTGAGTTGTTGTAGTTGTTATTGGTTTGAGCGTGCCGCAGGACGGCAACGACCATCTTGCTCGATAGAGAGTGGTATCAGCGCCGGTGCCCGATAAACCGTTGGCGGCTGCCAGAAGTGCTTTATCTCCTTCAGCAGCTAGAGCCGTTGGTGACATCTGTACCAAGCTCAGTCCAAGTGCTAATGAAAGAAGAGATCTTTTAAACATGGGCGACACCTTGCTTCCCGCTGTTGTAGTGCACAACAAGCTCAGACCAAGCTATTTTAGTCCTGTTCTTGTGAGGATCGTGTCAAGAATTATTTATCTCGACATTGAAATATTGTGAACTAAAGATAATGGTGCCTTAAAGCTGCTCCGACACCTGCTTTGATGTGTTGTCGAGAGCAGATTAACTAATAGTGAGTTCGTAAGTTTTGCCACGAGCATCTTGCCTTATTTTAGATGGCAGCGGGCAGCCTATTTAATCAGATCGTCTCAGTGCGAAGTTTGGAAAATCCATTCAATTCGCCATTTCTGCTCATCCGTAGCACTTGGTATTAATACTTATGCTTAGTACTTTGAACTACAAATGAAAGACGAACGAAAGAATTCCGGCGCGAGCGCTGAAACGATGTAGTGAAAATATGCGTCAAAAGCATGGAAAGGTTGCAAATTTTCCAGCGGGAGATTTGGTGAAAAATACTTCATCTGCGTGTCCGGGAGTCTTGGTATTCGTCATAACCCTTCACAAGAATATATATTTTTAGCGTTGTGTTAATGAGGGAGAAAGACATGCGAAAAGCTGGAATCAACCGAGCAATGCTTGTTAACCTTTTGGCTGCAGGACTGCTGCTCACTTCAAGCGTAGGAATTGTTGAAGCCAAAGAGCATAAGGCTGTTGGTTCGAGCATTACGATCGCGGCTACACCAGAAGTGGTTTTTGAAGCTATCCGAAAGCAGCGAAATTCGACCGAGCAGCACCGCTCGTTGGAGAAATTCGACGGTAAGGTAGCTGTGATTAAAGAACATTTGGAAAACGTACCGATCTACGGAAAAGTAGATTGCGTTTGGGAAGAGACTGAGCAGCCGTACAAGCGAATCGACTACAAGATGATCAGTTCGACCAAGTTCAAGGAAGGTTTTGGCAGCTGGATTTTGACACCATCTGCAGATGGAAAAACGACTACTTTGGAGTTTGACTCTTACACCGATTCCGGGCTAATGGTACCGTTCGGTGGAGAATTGACTAAGATGGAATCAATGAAGACATCCAAGGCGCGTTTGGCTCACATCAAAGAGGTCGCCGAGGACATGCAGAAGCATGGCGGTGTAAAAGACGCAAAAACAGAAGCCAAAGGCGAGACCGAGAAATCAGAGAAATCAGAGAAATCAGAGAAATCAGAGAAATAAGACGTTGAGAGTGCTCTTGTATTTTCGGCAGCTATCGATTTTCGGGACCAGGAGAGATAAATGGCCATTCCCGAACAGATAGACGCTGAGTCACTCGGCGATTATCTGG
The DNA here is from genome assembly GCA_036702975.1 of Oculatellaceae cyanobacterium. GTDB lineage: Bacteria > Cyanobacteriota > Vampirovibrionia > Obscuribacterales > Obscuribacteraceae > DATNPX01. Next base: position 132,802 of record DATNPX010000016.1, on the reverse strand, counting down.
AAGTTATGACAAAAGCCATCTTCCAGGCTGGCGTAAGCTGGGCAATGGTCGATAAGAAATGGCCTGCTTTTCGCAAAGCTTTTTGCAATTTTGATGTTCACAAAGTCGCTGACTTTAGTGGTGCGGACATAGAGCGGCTCTCTCAAGATGCTTCTATTTTGCGTAGTCCGAAAAAAATTGCGGCAACTGTAGAGAATGCCAGAACGTTGATTGCGCTCGATAAAGAGTATGGTGGAATTAAAGAATACTTGCATTCGAGAAGTTACGAGGATTTGAATAAGGACATTCAAAAGCGCTTTAAATACATGGGTGAATTGAATGTTTACTATTTTCTATTTCGAGTGAAGGAGTCAGTGCCTAATTTCGATGAGTGGATAGTGACAATCAAGGGAGAGCATCCACGTATGCGAGAGATGGTTGAATTGGCCAACAAGAAATCAGGCTGACCGCAAAAGTCACCGCAGGTCGCGCTTCGCGAATACTACCGCATGTGGTGCAGGAATTAATATGCAGGTGCAAGATATTCTTCAGCGTATCAAGGAATTGGACAGCCATTTCGCACCATTTGTTTCTCGTGAGTTCGCCGAGAGCCATAGCTCATACTTGAATACGGGAAGTTGCGGAAAGAAGCCTGCTTCCGTGCTCAACGCCATTCACTCAGGTTGGCACAGCTTTAACGAGAATCCCACCATTAGCACTTTTCTCGATGAAGAGCCAATCACAATGGCGCGGGAATCTGCCGCGAAATTATTGAATGTCCCTGCTAAGCAATTACTGCTCACGCAAAATTCAACTCATGGTTTGCAGTTACTCCTCACCGGTTTGTTGAAAACGGGAGATGAGTTGGTTACCACAGACAAAGAGCATGGCTCCGTCGTAGCTATCAGCCGATATTTGGCAGAAACGCGCAACGTAGTTACTCACAGATATCCGATAGATCCTTTTGAAGGAAGTAATGCGTTTTGCGATGGTATTCTGGGGTTTGTGACGTCCAAAACAAAGGTTGTATTGGTGAGTCAGATTGGCTCATACAATACATGGAGACCGAACCTAACACGACTTCAATCTGAACTTAGAAAGCGTGAAGTGGAGCTGATAGTCGATGGTGCCCATGGCGCTGGGCACGGTGTTTGTCGGCCTGGTGAGTTCCGGATATGGGTTGGGTCTGGTCACAAGTGGCTGGGTGGTCCGAATGGTACAGGTTTTGTTTATGTGTCACCAGATTTGGTGCCCACCTTGGAACCTGTGCAGTTGGGGGACGTTCACTACATCAAAAAAGACGCAGACTTGAACGATTTAACTAGATTCGAGTCTACTGGAACTGCTGATGTCGTCCGCTGGCATGGGCTTGCAGCAGCCTGCGAACTAATGCTGAATCTCGATCCTGTTAAAGTTGGCGAGAAACAGCTTCTCTTGGCGCAATATTATCGCCAGCAGGTCTTGGAGCTATCGCCGACTTTCAGAACGCCTGACCTTTATGGTTCTTTTGAAGAGGGCGTGCCGTGTGAAGCTTCGGCGATGGTTGTCTGCCACTGGCCTCAAGAAAGGTTGAACACCGGTGGAGCCGGTTTGCGTGACTGTCTCTGGGAGCGCTTTCGTATCTGGGTGCAACCTGACTTCGCCAACAGTGATGCGGGGCTTGGATTGCGCGTTTCGTGCCACTACTCGACGAAAGTCGAAGAGCTCGACAGTTTGGTTAATGCGTTGCGAACGATGATTCGAGTTTGACAAGTGCTACGGCGAAAAGCGCTCGTTGCATCTTTCGTATTAGTCAAAGCAAGAAAAACAGGGGTGCAAGGATTCGAACCTCAGAATGTCTGGACCAGAACCAGATGCCTTACCGCTTGGCGACACCCCTATGCGTTTCTTTATTTGAGTCTATTGAATCGGTCTGCTCTGTGTCAACTGGCATTTATGAATTGTCGGGATAATATGTGCATGTTAAGAATGAAGCAATCGCTAAATACCTCCCCCTGTGTTGGGTTTGGCCCGGCGATTTTCAAGCGAGATTCTATTAAGCGCCGGTTGGCGCTTTTGCTTGTGTTTGGTTTCATGGTCGCGGCCGTGGCACAGTACGTCACCTTAATCAGTTGTCCCCTATGCATTTCGGCTTACGCTGTTACGTCCCGACCAAAGGTTTTTCTCTGGGCCTGGGAGCGCCGAGATGATCTGAAAACAATTCCTGCCGACTACGGTGTAGCATATCTCGCCGCCACCATTCGCATTGTCGGTGACCGCGTAGTCTCTGTGCCGCGCCGCCAGCCTTTGCTTGTGCCGCCTGGAACCGAACTCGTCTCGGTATTTCGCATCGAGGTTTTGCATGGCCACAAACCTAAGCTGGATGACCGAGCCGTAGAAAATATATGCAAAATCATCGGGCGCTGGAAAAACTATCCACGCGCTGAGTCAGTGCAGATCGATTTCGATGCTTTGCAGAGCGAACGCAGTTTTTATAGTCAACTGCTCAGACGCTTGCAGTCCGAGCTTCCTGAGCCGTGTCCGGTGGCAATCACAGCACTAACTTCGTGGTGTCTCTGCGACAATTGGATGAAGGATTTGCCAGTTGCAGAAAAAATTCCCATGCTCTTTTCGATGGGACGCGAGTCTAGCGGTGTTGTCGCGCATCTCTCTCGGGTTGGCGCCTTTGACAATGAGTTGTGCCGCCAATCTCTGGGTGTTTCTTTAGACGAGCCAAAGGTTAACGATGGTGTTCTCAGGTCACTTTGCAGTCATGAGCAGATTGCACGTCTCTATATTTTTTCCGGCAAGCAATGGTCTCCTGAACTTGTGTCGGCAGCAGTAAAGCTAGCCAATTCAGCCATCTAGTCTCAAATTGATTACCGTAGTCAAGGATGTGTCTTTCGTCTACTCAGCTGTAGAGTTGTAGATTTGTAGAACTTTGAACTTGAGAGGAGTATTACTTGTTGATGCGTATGCAACTCAAACGACTCAAATTAGCGGACAAGATGCGAAAGATCTGCAGTTGTCTCATCGCTTTTTCGCTTGTGTTTTCATTCGCTAATCGACCGGCATTGTCCTGCGCTAGTTGGTCTTATGAGGCCTTTTACTGGACGCATCATCCGGATGATGCAACAGGACCTTTTTTAAAGGGAAGATTGGGAGTTATTTTGCCATCGTTTGATACTTTCTATCAGGTTGTTGCTTATAGGTACCTCTCAAAAAATGCGCTGAGTGAATCAGAGATCGAAGCTGCCAGAGCCATGATAGAACAGCACGATAAGCGCGAAGATATCGGATGTGCCGAGGCAGACCAATCGGAATGGATCGCTGCTCGCAAGCGTGCTTTAGGCGATAGTGGCCAAACGGACAAAGACGTCTCCATTGAAACTCAAGCTAACACACTTGGCGCTGTGCCGATAGCGGTGTGCAATATTCAATCGAACGCTTTTGTCACTGCAGCTAAGACTCTCAATTCTCTTGTCACTAAGTATGGTGCCAAGAGCGCGGCGGTGACTGACTGGGTTGCGGCTCAAGACCAGGTTTTCTCAAATAATGATCCTTCTAAACCGTCTATTCCAAGCCCTTTGTCTGGTGCAGATAAGTTATTGCAGCAGCACCGGTCTTACCAGATCGCTGCTGCTCATTTCTATGCTATGCAATGGACGGATGCAATCAAAGACTTCACTTCCATTGGCGAGGATACTAGCTCTCCTTGGTGTGCACTCAGCAAATATCTGGCGGTTCGCTCTTTGATCCGCGAAGCTACTTTAACTGCCGATCCGTTTGATAAGAAGACGATGGAGGAAGCCGCCCAGCGGTTGGAGAGCCTGTGCGGAGATAAATCAATGTCCGCATTGCGCGAAGACTTGTTCGACTTGCAAGACTTTATCGCCACTAAATTAGATGAAAATAGTTCTCAATACGCAAAGAAACGTGAGCATCACCTGGCAGATAGTGTTTTGCACAAGCTTACGACACGCGCTCTGCTGGAATATGCCAATACGTTCGACCGTATAAATGGCAGTAGCGTTTCAGCAAGTTATAAACCTGCTTTGGGCTCTATCGAGCAATATAGCGATTTGACTGACTGGATAAGATCCTTTACTGCTGCTACTACTGATGGCAAGACGCATGCCATATCCAGATGGAAGTCGACTAAAAACAATGCCTGGTTGGTCGTTGCCTTGAATGAAGTCGATCTTGAGGATACTGAGTGCGGTGCCTTAATAGCTGAAGCTGGGAAAGTACCTGCCTCAGATCCTGCCTATGTAACTTTGAACTATGAGGCTGCTCGGATTCTCACCGCAAAGAAAAACTACGGTCAGGCGCGCCGGCTAGTTGACAGTGCGCTAGCCCAGAAGGACCTCTGTCAGTCATCCCATAATTTGTTCCTCGAATTGAGGCTCCGTCTTGCCCGGAGTGTCGACGAGTTTGCGCGAGATTCAATGACAATGAGTGTCGGCACCTCTGGTGACTATGAAGAACCAAACGACGGTGCGACTGCTCGCAAATCGTCGCTCATGGAACTCGCGTGTGAAATTTACGACGACAATTTTCCATTGACTGTTTTGAAAGCAGCCGTTGCCTCGGCAAGCTATCCGCAAGACCAGCGGATTAAACTTGGGAGAGTGACTTTTGTTCGAGCAGTGCTATTGGACAACGAGGCGATTGCTACATTCGCAGCCGATCAGTTGTCCAAGATGAAGGCTAAAGATGCTGCATTGTATAAATCATACACAGTTGCCCCTACGGCTCAGGAACGGAAATTTATTGCAGCCTATATTATGCTGAGGAATGATGATTCATCTCCAGCCTTCAACCGTAATTTCGAGTACTGGTGGTCATCCAAAGTTAGTGATCAAAGTAACGTGCTAGACGGAGACGAATTCCCAGGCTGGAACTCACCGCCCTTTCTCACTGCCGCAGATAGAGCACGGGCTGAGCGTGAGCGGGCGGCGTTAGATAAGATACCCGCTGCACCGACCTACCTTCCTACTGTTGCAATCTCATGGGCAAAATCGCATCCGGCCGATCCGCGTGTACCAGAAGCGCTCCACTATGCAGTCAGCACTACTAGGTATGGTGAGCGAAATGAGGCTAGTGCCAAACTGTCGAAGGAAGCCTTCTTGCTACTGCACAAACAACATGCAAAGAATCATTGGACTGATGAGACTCCGTATTGGTACGGGGCTATCTAAAACCGGCTCCGTTCGTGACCCCCTGGTCTTGCTGTGTTCCATAGCCGGAAAAACCACCGAGCGGTCCTACTCGAGAGTTGTTTTGTCCGGTTGTATTGCCCCAAAGACCGGCACGTTTAGCATCTTCGAGCAAGTCTCCAGTGGAAGTCGCTGGGTCTCGTAAAACCGGCGCAATCAAGGTGCTTGTGCCGTAACTTGATTGAACGTTGCGCTCCAACGGTACAGGCAACGACAGTGAGGCGCTCGATTGCGAGCTTGTAACGCCTGTTCCACCCATTGTGTAAGGATTCTGCTGCCAAATTGGAGAGTAGTATGGATTGTTCGCGTAATATCCCGAGTTGTAGCCGAGAATCCCGCCGCCACCAATAAAAGAACCATAAGGACCGCTGTAAGCGAGCGATTGATTGTAGCCGCTAAGCAGCGGATATCCGCCATATCCACCGTAGCCGTAGCCATAGCCGCCGAGTCCGCCCAGCGCGCCGAGCAGCCCACGACCAAAGCCAAATCCTGAGCGACCAAAGAGTCCCCCAGTGCCAAATCCGCCGAATCCTGGAGCACCGTACCCAAACCCACCAGGTGCATATCCGCCGTAACCATAGCCTGGAAGACCGAATGTACCAGGATAACCGAGCACTCCATATCCAGGATAACCGTATGGATTGGAACCGATGTGCAGATTACCGATATTCAAATTGATGCCGGGACTATACCCGTATCCTCCAGGATAGGCCCCACCTCCATAATATGGCGAGATTCCGCCAGTTGAGTAAGGATTGAAGGAAGTGGTTCCGTTGAACGGATTATAAGAAGGACGAAGATATGGTACCGTGCCTGGTGTCACCGGAATGAACGTGGTGCCTACGGGAGCGCGTTGTCCATTCAATGTGTAAGGTAGCGCAAGTGGATTGTCGGCAGTTTGATTGATGATCGGCACCGCCATTTCCTGATACGCTTGCGTGTTGCTGTAAAGCGGTCGCACAGGGGAGCCACTGTGGTCGATAAGTGGCACCGTGTTGCCACTCGGGTCGACTTGCACGCCCACGTTGCTCAAATCGACGTATGGTTTGTTGTTTCGGGAGGACGGTGTATCAACCTCCTGCATGAACATGTCGTTTCCGCTACTACCAGAAGTCTGGATACTTTGCAGTCTTCTAGGGTTTTGCGTGGGGCTGCTGTTTGTGCTTGCTCCTTGGCTATTGATGATATTTAGGCGTGCAGTCGGCATTCGGCGCTGAGGTTTGGGAGCGGGAGCCTCTTCTTCCATAAATGAGTTGCCGCTCGCATCCATAATGTCCTGGCCGTCAGCGCCTGCCGGAGTCGTTTGAGTGCCTATAGCTAGAAATAGCGCTAAAGAGGCAGAGATTTGCAAAGGTAGCGCACGAATGCCCATAGCGGCCTCCGAATTTTGGTCATGGTTTCGCTGAACTTGTTGTGTCCACTGAAGTGTCAGCTGGCTTCTTAGGCGGATTGCCGGAGGCAAACTGCCGCACTGTGTTTTCGGAGATGGTACCGCTTGCAGTATTTTGGCTCGTGGTAGCACTGCTTGCAGAGTCTGTACTTGAGCCTGTTTCTACCCCCGTTGCCGGCGGCTTAGGCGCGATCTTTTCTTGCAGTAGTTTGTGCCAAGGGCTATGCAACTCGGGATGCCGTATACGTTCAACGACCGTCAGAATGCGGTCATAAACCGGCTTTGGCATAACTGTCTTGATGGTTTTCGTCAATCCCAGCTTCTCAGCGGTGACGAGAGCGGTGGGTTTCCCATCTTCACCGTTTGGATCAATGGATGTGTCGGTCAGATTGACCCACATCTTAGACCTAATCTTCAAGCCTTTGATGTTGGTCAACGTGATGGTGCCGTCCTTGTCTTCATGTATGTCAAAAGTCAACTTCTTGTCGACATTGATTTCGTTGACATCGGCGCTGTTTATGTGTTTGTCGAACTTGTCGGCAAACCGCACCACGATCCTACTTTTGCCGTCTTTGTTGTTCAGGATCTCGATACCGTCCAATCCGGTCTCTTTCAAAATGGTGGCAACGTTCTTGCCAAACTGTTCGAGGTTAACTGACCGGTAGGTTTTAGCTAGTTCCAGCAAATCGCGTATGGCATCGCGGTCTTCAACCCCGCAGTTTTTTGAGACTTTGATCGCGCGTTGAAAGTGAGCCTCGGCTTCTTTATATTTGTGAGCCGCCGTATCGGCTTCCCCAAGCTTACGTAAGCTCAGCGCCAGCTTTTCGTCACCCAGCTCGGTGCGGTCAGCTTCACGCACGGCCTTGTAGAAGTAATGCTCGGCGCGCCCGTACTTTTGACTGTCGAACGCCACTTCTCCGGCTTTGACGAAATTCTCCCAACGTGTCAATTCATCAGCAAAAGCGGCGCTCTGCAGTGCTCCCACTAGTACGGTGGATGAGGCAAGAGCTCCGGCGGCCGCTCTGAGCAGCTTGGACAGTGAAGTTTTGGAAAGTAGCTGGGAGTTGGACCTCATATCATCCATATTACCAAGCTTGTGCTGCCAAGTTTTTATCTTGAGTTTAAGCGTCGGCGTGCTGAGCAATAATACATCTTGAAAAGACGCCATTTATGTGCAATTTCCGGGCTTCGCAGGTATGATTAGAAGACCGTTACGCAGGTGAATTATGGCGAGCAGCAAGACGCGGGACTTCGTACTCGTGTATGTGAATGGACGTGAACACCGTGTGCGTGGTGAGCAGGCGTTTTTGCAGCTTTCCGACTATTTGCGCGGCGAGATGGGCATCTGTGGAACGAAAGTCGTTTGTGCCGAAGGCGATTGCGGCGCATGCTCCATTTTGCTGGGGCGGAACAATGGCTCTGGCGCGCTGAAATATAAGTCAGTCAATTCATGCATTCAGGCTATCTATCAGCTCGATTGCAGTCATGTCATAACAATTGAGGGGCTCACCCCGTCTGCATCTTTTTGTGGTACGGCGAACGCTAATGGTAAAGGTGACTCTTCACCGAAATTTGCGCCAGCAGTTGCGTCTGCCACCATAGAGAACATAAGTTCGATTCAGCGAGCAATGGTTGAGTGCCATGGTGCTCAGTGCGGCTATTGCACCCCTGGGTTTGTGGTATCACTGGCGGCACTTTTTGAAGAACATCAAGGTAGAGACTCACAAATGTGCCGGCAGGATGTGAAGGATGCGCTCACTGGCAATTTGTGCAGATGCACTGGTTACGAGTCTATTATCAAATCAGCTCTGACGTGTGATTCAAAGGCCGTTCCGTCACTTGAGTCCATGTATCCGTCTCAAGCAATGGCAACTGCGTTTGAAAGCCACTGCAAGACCGATGTGCTAATTGAAACTGAGAATCATGCACTTCTGATTCCGGGAGAGATAAGGTCGGCTGCTGAATTTAAAAATACGCACAAGGGAACTGTGATTGTCAGCGGCGGTACCGACGTTTGCGTCAACATAAATAAACGTGGTTTTCGACCGCAGAGTATAATCAGCACATGTAACTTGCGCGATATGGATGAATTGAGGCTCGAAAACGACCGGATCTTGGTTGGTGCCCGCATTACCTTGGCTGAAATAGCACTCTTCGTTAAGGACAGAATACCTGAATTTTTCAATATCCTTTCTGTTTTTGGAGCACCCCAGATTCGCAATGCTGGCACAATGGCTGGCAATATTGCAAACGGGTCTCCGATTGCAGACACAGTGCCATTTCTCTTCGTGATGGAAGCTGACGTAGAGGTGACCGGGTTGCATGGTACCCGGAAGGTCCCTATCAACTCGTTCTATAAAGGCTACAAGACCCTAGACCTGAAGAGCGACGAAATCATCACGCGCATTTCTATTCCACTTCCTTCTTCGAACAACGTAGTGCGTCTATTTAAAGTCTCGAAGCGCGAACACCTAGATATTTCCAGTTTTACTGCCGCTGTTTTACTCACCACCAAGTCAGGAAAAACTGGACCGGAGACCAAAATCGAGGGAGCGCGTATTGCTTTTGGTGGTGTTGCACCAACAGTTGTCCGCCTGCCCAAGACCGAACGTTTTCTGGAGACAGCAGCTTGCACGTTTGACAGTTTCGAACGGGCTGGTCTTATAGCGGTTGAGGAGATTGCACCGATCGCTGACGTACGTGGTTCAATCGATTTTCGCAAACAGTTGGCGGAGAACATACTACTAAAGTTCTACTTTTCGCTGGAAGCACCTGAGCCGGCCTGCTCGTTGTAGCTAAGGAGGACCCATCGGTGGGAGCTATTGGTAAAGACATTCCCCATGACTCGGCATGCGGACACGTTTCTGGGCAGTCAGTTTACATTGACGACATTCATCCTTTGAAGAATGAGCTAATAGTCGACTTTTTCGGCAGCCCGGTGGCACATTGCAGAATTCTCTCGGTGGATTTGCACGAAGCTTCCAAAATTCCCGGCATCGTAGGATTGTTCACGTATCGAGATCTTGGCGGTATCAACAAATTTGGTCCTGTGCTTCAAGACGAAGTGTTGTTGTGTGAAGAGCATGCCACCTTCATCGGTGAACCGATCGTTGTCATTGCTGGTGAAACTCGCGAAGCTATAGAGCTGGCGAAGAAGACCATTGTTTTGCATTACGAAGAGCTTCCAAAAGTCTTGACTATAGACGAGGCAAAGGCCGCTAAGGATTTCATCGATAGGACGTATTCAATCTCCAGAGGCGATGTCGATGCGGCATTGAAGTCTGCGCCACATGTAATCGAAGGAACCGTGCACATTGGCGGTCAGGATCACTTTTATTTGGAGTCTCACGCTGCGTTGGTCTATCCGGGAGAGAACGATCAGCTCGTCGTGCACTCCAGCACTCAGGCACCATCAGAGGTGCAGCAAGTAATCGCGCGCGTCCTCGGTTTGCAACAAGCACAGGTCGTCGTATTGACAAAGCGTATGGGTGGTGGCTTTGGTGGGAAGGAGACTCAGGCTTCGCACCCCGCTGCTATGGCTTCGCTAGTCGCACTTAAGACAAAACGTCCGGCTCGCATCGTCTACAGCAAAGATGATGATATGAAGTACACAGGCAAGCGGCACTCTTTCCAGAATGACTACAAAGTAGGCTTCGATGAACAAGGGCGAATTCTTGCGGTGAAAGCTCATCTTTACGCCAATGGTGGTGCCGCAAACGACCTGTCAACCGCCGTTGTTGGGCGAGCACTCACTCATATGGACAACGCCTACTACGCACCCAATGTCGAGGTGCTGGGCACCATATGCAGAACTAACTATCCTCCGACAACTGCCTTCCGCGGTTTTGGTGGACCACAGGGTATTGCCACAATTGAGAATATCCTAGAAGAGATTGCCGCTTACCTGAAGAAAGATCCATATGTGATTCGAAGATTGAATTGCTATGGAATAGAGGAACGCAACACAACGCATTATGGACAACTCGTCGAAAACAATACATTGCCAGCTATTTTCGATGAGCTTCATAAAACCTCGGACTACGAAAAACGCTATCAGGCAGTGCAAGCTTTCAATAGGACATCGAAGACAAAGCTTCGCGGCATTTGCATGTCAGCTGTGAAATTTGGTATCTCTTTTACGACAAAATTCCTAAACCAGGCGAACGCACTGGTTAACGTCTACCTTGACGGTACGGTACAAGTATCGACCGGCGCTACCGAAATGGGACAGGGCGTGAATACTAACATCAAGCAGCTCGTTGCTGATGAATTTTCAATTCCGCACCAGCATGTGGTTGTTATGACCACTTCCACTGAAAAGAACAACAACACATCAGCAACTGCGGCTTCATCAGCTACCGATCTAAATGGCAGTGCTGCCGTCGTTGCATGCCAGGCGATTAAGCGCAATATGGCTGAATGTGCGGTCGCCCATTTGGGACCTGAGTATCAATCCCGTAAAATTGAGCCTGATGTCGACAAAATTCGCTTCGTTGATTCGGAAGTCTTTGACCCACGTATGCCAGGCCTCAAGCTTAAATTCGTCGACCTAGTAGGTATGGCTTATAGAGACAGAAGGCATCTTGGTGAGAAGGGGTTCTACGCAACGCCGCATCTGCAATTCGATTGGCTTACCGGCCAGGGTCGCCCGTTCCTCTACTACACATGCGGTTGTGCGGTAGCGGAAGTGGAGATCGACCGATTCACGGGAGATTTGAAAATTCTTGGATTGGATGTATTGATGGACATCGGTAAGGAGATCAATCCCGGTATCAATCGCGGGCAGATCATCGGCGCGGTGGTGCAAGGCTTTGGTTGGGCGACGACCGAGGAACTGAGATACGACGCAAATGGTGCTCTTCTCTCCCATTCGCCAACTACCTACAAGATTCCAAATATTCAGGATATTCCCGACCGATTCAACGTTGCTGTTGTAGACAATGAGGCAAATGCGAGCGTCAATGTGCACGTTAAAGGTACAAAAGCTGTCGGCGAGCCACCTCTTTGTTTGGGACTAAGCGTATGGTTGGCGGTGAAGCAAGCATTGTCGTTCGTTTCAGGTGATGAGCTTCCTCGATTGGCCCTGCCCGCGACTAACGAACAAATTCTCTCTAGGCTCAGCTATTACAGAGGGAAGCGCTGGCAAGAACACAACGGTAAACATGATGCAGGCGTTGTATCTAGTAAAAAGGACGAATCGGCCTCCGTGTTGTTGACGTAATAATGCATAGGCACCAGAGGGTATAAAGCTCTAGTGCTTGTTGTTCTGTGCGCTTGAGGAATTTCGGATGAAAACGCTGTCGGCGAAATCCGTATTGATTGTTTTTGGGCTCATTTGTGGTGCCATGGCAACTGACCGGGCTCCGGTGGCAGCCCAAGAACACAAAATTGGTAACGGTAGTTCTGCTAGCACTGCCAAAACCGGAAAACAGAACTCCGCAAAAAGCCAATCTGCAGTGCATTCTACAGGGCAGTCAGGACAAGATGCGGGCAAAGAAGATTCGATTACAAAGGCAAAGGTTATTCTTCATGACATAGAACGTTTGGAGCATCCTGAGGCGCATACTCCTGTTGGAACGACTGGGTGGATGGAGGAGCGTAATGCTGCCTCCGCTTCGTTTCGTCAAAAGTTGCAATCGCTGCAGAGCAAGTTGATTGTATTAGGACCCAGCATCAGCCCGCTTTTGGCAGAAAATCTATCATCTGCTAATTCCAATGTTGCGCAGACCTGTTCCAATGTTCTTGGCCAATTTGGTGAGGCTTCCGTTCCAAGCATGATGGACATAGTTAAAAAACTAGGACCACAACCGATGGTAGTTAGTGCACTGAAGCTGATCGGAGCCGATTGTTTGCCGGCTCTTGGCCAGATGTTGCAAAGTTCGAGTAACAGCGAGTGCTATTCAGCGCTGAAGTGTGTTGATGCACTGCTGCCTGATTCTCCGTTAGATGGATTTCACCGGATCGTTGCTTTTAGACATTTACGCACTGGGAACAACGAGATCATCCTGCCTATGTCGGTCGTCAATCAAATATGCAAAATAACTACGAAGGATAAAAGTGTCAGATTTAGAGAGGAAGCATGTATTTTGCTTGGCAAAGTTGGACCTCGTTCCCCGCAAGTGTGCAAAACTCTTTGCGATTTTGCTCGCAACGATGAGCAGCCAAGTGTTCGTGTAGCGGCTCTTGCTGCGCTTGGTAGTATTGCATCTTCGCAGCGTGACGATGCTCAAGCTAAGTCGATTGATGTTCTAGTGCACGCTTTGCAAGATGATGATTACGATGGTGCCCGTGCCGAAGCTGCCACTGTATTAGGTGGCATTCCTTGTGCAAGCGCGACTGCCATACCTGCGCTCTTAAAGGCTGTAAACGATGGCTACAACCAAGTATCCGCTGCCGCTTGCCAGGCGTTAGGTAATTATGGAGAGAAAGCCGAGGGGGCCGTTCCCGTTCTGGAGGCACTGATCAAAAATAAGCCAAACAGTACTGAGGCTTGTAATGCTATGCGTTCACTTGGACATATGAAGGGTGCTGCAATGCCGGCTATGCCAACAATTGTTTCCTGTCTGAAAACAGGTGAGCCCCAGATTCAGACAGCTGCCCTAAACGCTGTGGAATCTTTAGGACCTCTGGCTGCCCCAGCAGTCACTTCCCTGGTCGCTCTTTTGTCGAGCCAGGATATTGGTGTTCGCTACAGTGTTATTAGAGCTCTTGGTGCGATTGGTCCTAGCGCAAGTGAAGCAATTCCCAGCCTGCAGGAAGAGGGTAAAAATCACACGAATGAAGCAGCCATGGTCAACCAAGCATTGCGTAGGATAACCGGAGAAAATTCTGATTCTCCAACTCGCAGACCTGTCCTGGTCGCGCCTCCGCCAGTTCAAGGCGGAAGCGGCTCCAGTATTTGATTTCAGGTCTGCCTAACTCGTGGATCTTGGCGTGTTCTACTTTATATTGCAGACAGCCGTGCTTGTAGCTGCTTCGCCAGGGTGCGCCTTGCCGCATTCCAACAGGCTCTTGAGGCTAGACAGAATTGCTGGCCAACCTTTGGACACTGCATCGATAAGTTTAGACTCGTCTCTTTGAGACTCATGCACCACAGTTAGTTTGATTATCTCGCCTACATCTTCAAGTGTGAAGGTGAGCTTGCTTGCTGGCTCGTCAAGCAACTCTTCGCGCAAAGTATGCTTCCAGTGCACAACTAATTTGTTTGGAGGGTCGATTTCCAAAACTTCACCACTATCTGCAGACACGCCATCAGACAAAAAGAGCTCCCATTTTGCGCCCTTCGTCCAGTCGCATACGTGATAGCAGCCTCTCCAGTATTGTTTTGTGAATTCAGGCATCAGCAGCGCATCCCAGAGCTTTTGTTGTGTGGTGCGTATGTATGTCACGTAAATGAATTTGGTACCTTTTTTGGTAGCCGTTGTGTTAGTCATTGTTTTCTCCTTCCAGTTTTTGCTTCAGTGCGCTTAACAGTGTCAGCCTGTGTAATTCGTACTTGTTTATCCAGCGCTCTGCTATCTCGTTGATTGGTACTGGATTCAGATAGTGCATTTTGTGTCGTCCCTCTTTTTGAGTTACAACCAGATTCGCATTCTCTAAAATGTCCAGATGCTTAGTCACCGCCTGGCGACTCATTTCGAGCCCAGTGCATAGTTCGGTCAGTGTTTGTCCGTTCTTTTCGTACAGCGCATCAAGCAGACGGCGGCGGCTGGCGTCCGCCAGCGCTTTAAAAACTTCGTCTGTCTTGACGTCCATGTTGTTCCAAATTATATGCAACCATTTGGTTGCATGTCAACCGCTGTTGAAAATCTCTCGATAAATCTCACAAACCGAGGCAAACCCCAGCCCAACAAGGCTTCGCCTTTCCTTCCTCGCCAAATCCTTAACGGCTCGACGGTGTAATTCCGTGCTGTACTTGACTTGCGCCAGTGATTAGCATCGCGATTTAAGAGGTATGTTTGCGATTGAATGTTGATGGTTAATGACTTTAGAGACAATTATCAGCTCGTTGTAACAGCGTGGAACTAGAACAAGAATCGAGTGAAACTCCGGTCAACAAGCCGAAGAGAGCGCGTCTCAACAATTTAGATGCGCTGCGGTTCTTGGCTGCTAACGCTGTTATCGCCCATCATTTGGAGCAGACCAAGAGCATGTGCGGGCTGCATGCCTACTGGGATAACCCAGTTCTGCCACCTTTAGGACCGTGTGGCGTTCAGTTTTTCTTTGTTCTGAGCGGCTTCATTATTACGTACATGTTGCTTAATGAGAAGCACGACACCGGGACCATAGACCTCAAGCGCTTTTACATACGCCGCGCGTTAAGAATCTGGCCGCTCTACTATCTGATGGTTGGCCTGGCATTCTTTGCTGTTCCTTTCATGATTCATTTTCCAGAGGACTCACTACTCGGCTTTTATCAAGTCAACTTACGCGATAACTTCTGGCATTTTATCCCTTACTACGTGTTCTTTTTGCCTAACTTTGCCATTCTTCCTCTCACGCCAGTAATTGGTGCGTCACAGTTATGGTCGCTCGGAGTGGAAGAGCAGTTCTATCTTATCTGGCCTATTTTGTTGCGAATATTCGCTAAGGTGCCTCTTCTCTCTTTTATTTTCGTTCTGCTAATTCGTTACTTGTTGATCGCCTATTGCATCCAGAATCACCTGGACAATCCGAATTACATTATCAATCGATGGTCTGCAGACTGTTTCGCAGTTGGTGGTGTCACTGCATACACATTTGTCTGTACAAATGGCGGTACCGCTTGGCCCTCGAAGAAGGAGCTTCTAAACCTAGTAATAGCCGTTGTTCCTGCCTTTCTCTTGATAGTGAATTCTTTTGCCTGGGAGCCCGGTCTGTATTTGATGGAGGGCAGCGCAGCGGTTATCTTTTTTGCTGCTCGCTCGCGGGCTTGGGGCGGTCTTTACGGTCTTATGGAGAAGATGGGCAAGTATTCATACGGAATTTATATGTATCATCCCGTCGTGCTCAACTTTTTGCTCTCCTTGATGATCCACATGCCTTTCAAAGACAATGATTTTGCATTGTGGATTTTGAATGGACTTACTTTTGGACTAACCTGGCTCTGTGCCTGGTATTCATACAATTACTACGAGTTGCCTTTCCTGAAACTCAAGGAGAAGTGGGAGTATCGAAAACCTTCGATTCAGCAGTTGGAGGCAGTGCCAGCAAACGGAAGTTAAGGCGCTTTTGGTATCTTGAGTTCTAAACCAAAAGCCGATTTGTTATTTCGTCCAGGCACCAAGCCAGTCCATACCAGGGTTTTCGAGGTCACTCATTCTCACTTGACCGCGTTTCCCCGGCAGTGATACCAGTTTGTTTTGGATTGCCAGGTCGCTCAACAAAATGAACAGAATGATTCCTATAAGCGTATTCACTAACATGGTTGACACCTCTTTTTTCTGAGCCGACGAGTAGTTCGTTCGGTTGGGTCAAATACATTCTCTTCCAGCTCCCGCTGTCATGATCCGGCACTCCTACACTTGCTGAAGTGATTTGGTTCCGGGAACCCATGCCTGGCTTTGAATCCAAACTAACCCAGGCTGGGAGCGGGATTCTCGAATTGAGCCTTGAAATTGTTCAGCCAGATAGGCAGATGTTTGGTGAGCATCGGCTTGGAAATGTTCGCAAGCAATGGTGCCAAGAATCCATCAACATCTACTGTTACTCGAAATTCGACGATGTCTGTGCTGTTACCTTCCGTTAGGAAGTGACCGAAGACAAAGCGCGTTCCCAAAAATGAAAACTCAGACGTGTAGCTTCTGAGTGGCGTCAGTTCGGTAATGACTAAAGTGACCTTGGGACCATCCTTAAGCTTCAGGTTTCCGTGTGCGTTGACCTGGAGCGGACCGGTAAACGTTATGGATTCCATGCCGTGGTCCCATGATGGCCAATTTTTCCACTCCACCACTTTGTCCCAGATCGGCTCGATCGGTCCAACAACGTTGATAAACTCTTCCGCAATTCGCATCGCCATTATTTTGACTCCCAATGCTGGGGCCAAGCATAGAAGTACGTGGTCTGTTTCACACTTTGTTAGGTTGGTTCAGTCGGTAGAAATTCGGACTGGCCTGTTGTCAAAATGGCTGGATGCGAGTGGCCTCGAAATCAACCCATCTCTTGACTTCCGAATCTCTGTAGTTCACGACAGTTAAGCATTTCGGGCTTTTGCCGTTCGATTTTGCCTCCTAATTTTTTCCTGTCAAAAGTTTCAAATTTAGAGTTGGAAAAGCGGCAAAATTGGGAATTAATAAAATATGAGCAATTTCATTGTGGCCCGAGCGTTAGAGGCGGAAATTCACTCCGCCAAAACAATAGAAGATGCGCAGCGGACATCCGTGCGTATATTAGAAGCTACCGCCGCCTATAAAACGACTGCCGCGGAACTCGACGAAGTTGAGCAACATCTGCTGGCTATCGTTATCCTCTCTGCCGCTCATCGCAGCGAGCACTCATACTCTCTTAAGTACATGCGTCAGCTGTTGAAGCATGACTTGCATGCTTGGCGGTCTGCATTGCCGACTGATATGAATCAGTTCTACAAGGCGTTTCTAGAGCGGACCGCACCGTCGTTCAGAAGCGTTGCGCAATCAGGGCTGCTGGCCAGGCTTAGCACCATTCACTAATCGCTGTTCGATGTCGGATGGCGCACTGGTACGGCGTTTGGGGATTTGTGAGATATTTTCCGAAATTTCATAGTCCGCCGAAATGCCGATCCGCAGATCGCAAGTTCGAAATCTAAAAACTCTGAAAACCATTGCGTAGTAAGTTTATTGGGCGTTTTTGCTGTTCCTGCTCCGTATACATAATATAGAGTTGGCAGAGGCTGTCATAATGAAGCTGGTCCGGCGCCCGAGATGTAATTTTGAGCCTATTTTTCTCCAAGTTGAACGAGCTTCTGCAGTCGCAATGTCCATTTGTAATGGTGACCGTTGTTGACACCATTGGCAGTGTGCCGCAGGATGTCGGGAGCAAGATGTTAGTCACTGAAGAGGGGCTGTTTTTTGGGACGGTCGGAGGTGGCAAAGTCGAGGCTCGCGCCATTGCTGAAGCAAAAAGCATGCTCGGTGAGCCGGTTCGAGTGCTTAGCAGCAGCCGCAATCGGCACGTTCCCAGTCACACCAAATTTTGGAATTGGAGCCTCAGCAAAGATATCGGCATGACATGTGGCGGCTCGGTAAAGATGTTTATGGAGGCGTTCCATTGCAAGCCGTGGCGGATCACCGTATTTGGTGCTGGACATATAGCCAATGCATTGCTGGGCCTGCTAGTTAAATTAGATTGCAAGATTACTTGTTTCGACACTCGAAGCGAATGGCTGGAAAGACTACCGGAGAGTGCCAACCTTACGAAGGTCTGTAGTTCAGATCTTGTTGGCGAGGTTGAGAAGCTGCCTGCAGGTGACTTCCTTTTGCTTATGACTATGGGGCATACGACAGACAAGCCTGTGTTGTTGGAGATTCTGCGGTGCAAAACTGCTGAATCTACTCCATATATAGGCGTTATAGGAAGCGACGCCAAAGCCATTAGATTACGTCAGGACGTAGCCGAAGCCGGTCTCGGTCCAGAGCACATCGAGCGTTTTGAATGTCCCATGGGCATGGCGTTTGGCACCAATGATCCCCACGAAATCGCAGTCAGCATCACTGCGCGTCTTTTGGAGACGAGAGACCGTCTGAAAAATCAGCGAAGAAGTGGATTACACTCGACCGAGCGTCAGCTGACATCGCAGCAGAAGCTTTCTGAACAGCAGACTGGCATGGATTCGCTGTTTGAGCAGTCCTACAGCGCGAGTGAAGACCCAACTATTGAGCACTTCGGTGTTGATTCTGGTAGCTGATTTTAGTTAGAACTAACCATTGTGAAATTATTAGATTAGCTTCAGAAGCCAAAATCGATGGCACAATGGGTGTAATCGGTCCGTTATCAGTTTGCACTACTTGTCTCAAAGTCACGCAGAACTTTTCGCCAGAGTGTTGTAAGAACGCCGTAATGAGCAATTTCCCTAGTTGTCTACAGACTGCTCGACCTTCCACTTCGTTCGTTCTACAAGGTGATGAGCTTACTCCTGCGCAAGTAGGTCTTTTGCGAACGCAGCTTCGCTCTCTTCATTTCCATCCCATTATTGTCGTGCTTCCGAAGCACTACAAAGTCAAAAATGGTGACGCTATGGTTGATGAGGTAGCGAAGACCTGGGGATTGGGTCCGCATGGAATGCTCATCATCTATGCACCATCAGATAAAAGCGTGCATGTCGCATGCGGAGAGTTCAATACAAAAGCCGGCGTCGACGTCGAGTTTTTTAAACGCGATTTTGCACAGCGAATGCCAGCTGAAGCCCAAGAAGAACATCTTTATTCTGCGCTCAATGCCACGCTGCAGGATATCGACCGCATCATAGTTCGTTCTGATGCTTATACTAAGCATGGTGCTGATTCTCAGACCGCGCAACCAACTAAACCGGCTGGTAGCCACCGGCACATGTTGCCTGGCAACTCAGTTATTTTCACCATTTTAGTCGTGGTACTTTTCGCTGCCTCCATGCAGCGTCGCCGCAATGTAGACAGGCGAAGGATGCGTTTCGATGATCGTCCGTCAACAGGGCTCAGCGCCGATCTGGAGCGGATTGGTCGTTTGACGGGTAACGGTGAAGGTGGCGGCAGGATGCGTTCTGCTGTAGATCAGGTGCCGATGGCTGAATTTAAAAAGCGTGCCACCGCTGGCGGAGTGGCAAGAAAAACGCACGACAAGCTGAATGCAGTGACGGGAGCAGGTAAGTTCGATGCCGATTCTGCCGCTGATTTTCAAGCTGCTATCGATAGTTCAGCCGCAAAGATTCGTCTAGATGCCAAAGAACAGGCTCTCTCTCAAGCAACACTCTCCTTCGATGACACACCAAACGAGGAACCACTACCTGAGGCAGATTCGGAGACTTATGCTGCTTCGTTTGGCACAGATGAAGCTGTGATAGCGCCGATGTCGGCTAGTCGAAATGAAGATGCAGCATTTGCGGCGGTGACACCCGCCAAGCTGCAAAACTTTTCCTTCCCATCGGCTCAATCGGGCATATCGCCTGATGCTCCATTCCCCGTTGAAGTCCAATCGTCTGCTCTTGTGGACGCTGGTAGCATGCTCTCGATTAATAAACGCATTCCTGATAACGAAATCGATGCACCGAATACAGTGCCGGCTGCGCTGGAGACTGTAGCGGCAATATCGAGTTTGCCCGGTGAGTTGCTTGGCACCACAAGCGACCAGCTTGCTTCTTTGAGTGGTGCCGCAGATCAGTTCAATAGTTCATTCGCTTCTCAGCTTTTCTCGACAGTCTCAACTCCGACGGCAGCAGTTGCAGGGCTTACTTCCGCCCGTAGCAACGAGACGAGCGCAATTGTTTGCCCTAAGTGTGGCGAGCCTAAATCAAAGGACTTTTCATTCTGTATAAAATGCGGGCACACTTACTAAAGAAGAAAATGACGAAAATCGAATCGCTGGCAGTTTTGTTAGTTATGGGTCTGATCGTAGACCAGCAACCGTCGATTTCCCAAAATATTCCGCACGAGAAAGTGCACGCAAGGCTTTATCAATCCTTTCCCCGAGTGCAATCAGAAAGGGCGCCGGTAAAGTCCGCAAACATTGTAGTCCCTGCCTCTGCCGCTGCAGCGCTGGCAGCGGCGAAGAAGCTGGAAAAAGCTGGTGATTCAACGCGAGCTATCGATCTGCTTGCGGAGGCTAATAAGAAGTTTCCGGATAATCAGGAGCTATATTTAGAACGCTCGCATTGTTGTCTTCTCGACCGTCGCTTTCAAGACGCTATTCAAGATGCAGATTCAGCACTCAAGCACGGGCCCGCAAACACGCTTGCCTATCGCTATAGGTCGGAGGCAAACTTTGCATTGCGCGATTACGAAGGCAGCCTTAAAGATTCGGCCTTCGTTATTAGGCTCGGACCAGCGATCGCTGAGGATTACTTCACGCGCGGCAATTGCTTTTCCAGCTTGGGCGATAGCAAGAATGCTCTCGAGAGCCTCACGCAAGGCCTCAAGCTGGACCCGAAAAACGCTGACGGCTACTATCTGCGAGCGAAGGCCTATAAGATCTTGCACCGCGATTCTCTTGCCGCTGCGGATATCGCAAAAGCAATGTCTTTGCAGAAATAGTGACGCGGGGACGTCGGAAGTCAGAAGTGTGAACTAGGAGGTCGCGAGTTCGACCGCCATTTGGGCACGTAGCAGTGCGCGTTTGGTCTCTTCTTTCCTTTCTCGAGCGGCAAGAAGTTCATCGGCATGCTCCTCAGCCCAAACTTCAAGATGCTGTAAGGCGGGCACTAGAGTGCGACCCAATTCAGTCAAAGAGTATTCGACCCTGGGTGGCACTTCGGCAAATACTTGCCGCGTGACTAATCCGTCTGCTTCCAGTTCCCTCAGTTGGTGGGTCAGAACCCGTTGGGTGACGCCTTTAAGTTCTCTCCTAAGCTCGTTAAAACGCAACGTATTCTGTCTGAGTTTGCAAATGATGAGAACCTTCCACTTATCGGACACCATGGCGATTGTGGCCATGATCGGGCATTCAAGTTTGGTACTCATATTAATCACCTTCGTCTCTGGGATTCCCTCCGTCGTACCAATATTCAGAAGAGAAATAAGTTCCAAAGTTTTCAGTACGACTATATTGCATCCTAGTACCTATCGGACGCTGCCGCAAGCTTTAAACGCCAATAATTAACTATACAGTTAGTTAAATTTGTTTGCTTTAGATCTTCTGGACCGCCTGGCTAGTATGAGTATTTATGCGCATTTATGGTAAAAGCCTTTGCTGGCGGGCGGAATGGGGTGGAGAATATTTTCAGTATTCTACCCCAGCTCAGCAGTAAGATAAGCCGGTCAATTTATGTTGCTTTTTGGACGCAATTTCATCGGGCTTATTTTGAATACTGGTGCAGTGTGATCTTTTATTCCCGAGTCAAATTTCTCGCGAATTAATCTCTAACGGCACTATATTCGGTGGCATGCCCTTGCCGGCATAATTTGATAAATGCAGCGGGCATTCACTGGGCTTAGCTTTTTTTGCTTTTGTTTCCCTGCAATCATGCGCATAATATTACTGTCGATGGAAGCCAAACTTATCAGACGTCAGTGCTCAAAGTTAAAGCACACAGCCGATTTTGAGCTCTGAGATACAAATATAGGTCCGGCTAGATCGGGGAATGCGGCATCCAGAGACGGTTTGATTGTTGTCAAATGCCACAAATGGCGCGCCAGGCATTTTAAAATGCACAGCCTTTGGGAATAAAGTGGCAGTTACCCAGATTAATCTAGAAACGCGTTTATGCTAAAGAAAACAGGACCGGCTACCCAACTGCAGAAGCTTCCGGCAGCTCCAGGACTGCCCGAGATACACCACTTCTTGAAAATGGCGTTGGAGAAGCGCGGCAAGCACGTTCAGGTCTCTTGGTTCACGTTAGATAGAGCTCTTGAATTTACTCTCGACATCATCAGTCCGATAAAAGGTGGCGATCCCGAGTGGCGTTTGTACAGCCAGAGAGGCACAAAGCGCGAGTTCGTATGGGAATACACAAGTTGCGATGTTTTGCTGGTCTATAACCTGACCATGTCCTCTTGCGGCGAGTTGCATTCGACGATTAGAGCTGAAGGTCAACTCAACGTCTCTGAATTTCAGCGCGATACAGCGCGCAACACAGGCAAGCAATACATGGTTGATATCGAAGCAGCTCATGCTGAACACGGCAAAGGGACCATGGTCCGCGATAATTCGTGGTCGCGTGCCAGTATGCCGATTCAAGGAATGCTCGGTAACATTGCCATGGGACAGCTTTTGCAGTCGTTTTTGCCAGGTAAAGCTACTGGGCTTCTCGAAATTCGCGGACCCGAAGGCAATTCGATGATCTGGTATGAAGAGGGCTCGCCTACCCATGCGATGACCGGCGAGCTGGTCGGCGATGACGCTGTAATGGCCACTATGGGTTGGAGAACCGGTGAGTTCAAGTTTGAACCACGGGTAAAAACTGATGTGAAAACGGTGCGTTCGATCATTGAGTCATTGGTGGCTCAAGGCACTCAGCTGGCTGACCGAAAGGCATATTTGAAGAGTGCCGGAATTGACGCCAATTCTATTTTGGTACCAGTCAATGTGCATTTAACCGAATTGGATTTCATACAAAAGGTAAGCCGTAACTCGCCAATGGACATCGGCACTCTGGCTCGCTTTTACCAGGCGCTCGATGGCAAGAAGACTCTGACCGATGTCTCGTTGTCTATCGGCATGTCGGTAACTCAGATTTATATTCTCGTTTATCATCTCTTGATCTGCGATTGCATCAAGGTTGGTGCCCTGCAACCGCAGCACCATATTGTCGCCCAGATGCCAGGAGCTGTAGGAGCGCCGATGATAACAGCTCCTCCTCCTGTACCCACTATTAGTCCAGCAGCGGCTGCGGCCGCAGCTCGTCCGGGTGTTGCTCCGAGCTATGCTGCGGCGGCAGCCGCTGGTGTTCCTGGCGCGCCTGGTACTACCGGCCAAGTAGCAGCATTGCCGGTCGAACCACGAAACATCGACTCGGGAGCTATTCAAAGTGTGATGATGAGCTTGCGTCGTGCTGAAACTGGGATGTTTATCTATCCCGCTTTCTTATACTTCCTCGAGCAGGAATATTTCCGCAGCTATCGCTCTGGTAGCCCTCTTTCGGTGCTTGTATTCGAAATGCGCTTCTTAACTCAAGTTGGAAACGAACTGGTCAGGCAAATTTTGCCACCGCCTGCGCTACTGGATGCAGTCGGACGCATTAGCACGCTGAAGCGGCACGTCGATCTGCTCGCGCACTACGATGCTTTTGACTACGCAATGTTGTTGCCAAACACAAGATCTAGTGGGGCTCAGATTTTTGCCAATAGATTAGTGAAGACTTTGACATCAGCACCTTTGGCTGGTGGTATTGACGCCTCCAAGCTATTGCTTTCCTTTGGCTCAGCGTCAGTGCCGGAGGATTTCCTCGACCTCAGCTTGCTTCTCGGCGCTGCAGACGCTGCGATGAACAAGGCGCGTCAGACAAGGCAACCGCTGGTCATGTACAAAGAGATCAAAGAAGGCAAGTAGTGAAGGCAAGTAAGCCTTTGGCCAAACTCATCAAACTCGCCAATTTGTTTGGCTCTGGCTGCTAAAGAACCTCGGCAAGCTCCGGTTGTCTTTTCAGCATTGGTGCCAGCCGTTCTTTAATTAGTCTCTCGGCGAGTTTCATGTCGACCTGTGCAGGATCGTTTATCTGAGAGCACAGCTCTTTCAGTATTTCATCGGTCACTTTTCCTGCAGCTTGAGCAAAGCTGTAAGGAACGTTGGTGAACGTTACCAACCTGTATCGCGAGAAAAACTCTCCAGGAAACGCCGTTTGTAAGCGCTTTTCGACTGCTCGCTCGAGCATGAACTGAGTGTTAGCTACTTTGTCGCGCATCTCTATGAAGTTTTCTACAGCCAGGTCGGCGATTGCATCGGTATTCACTTTGCGCTTGCTGACGAAATCGTTGAAGATCTCGTCCCACTCAAGTTTGTCGTTTTCATTGCGTCCGGCTATGCACTGCTCGAAAACCATTACATCTTCGAAACCACAGTTCATACCTTGACCAAAGAAAGGAACGATGGCGTGGGCTGCGTCTCCAAGCAAGAGCACGCGGCCGTCTACATTCCATGGCTGGCACTTGACTGTAGACATGTGTCCGGTGGGATTGTCGAAAAAGTCCTTTGCCAAGTCAGGAAGCAACTGTTTGGCATCTTTGAAATGTTTGTCGAAAAACGCTAACACCGTATCTGGTGTCTTCAGGTTTTCAAAGCCGTTCTCACCTTTGAATGGTAAGAAGAGCGTACAAGTAAAACTGCCATCGAGGTTGGGTAGTGCAATCAGCATGAAAGTACCACGGGGCCAGATATGCAGAGCATTCTTTTCGATCTGAAATGAATTGTCCGGTCCAGCTGGCAAAGTGAGTTCCTTGTAGCCGTAATCGAGTACATCTTCCCTTGTTTCGCTCAAACCATCGCTGTGCATCTGATTGCGGACGGCCGACGCGGAACCGTCACAGCCAATGAGAAGTTTTGCCGTCCATTCCAGCGTTTGCTTCGCCTCGTCATCTAAGATACGTACGCTGTTGTTTGCGATATTTGCAGACAATGCTTTTTGTTTGAAATGTAAACGAACCTTGCCTGACTTCTCGGCGTGGTCAAGGAGCAGCTGATTGAGAGCACTTCTGGAAATTGAATTGATGTATTCGGAGTCGTTTTTGCCGTACTGTTGAAAGGCCAGTTCACCACTGGGGGCATGAATCATGCGTCCTCGCATGGCAATAGCTAGCTTGAGGACTTCTTCTTCGAGCCCGACAAATTTGAGTGTTGTCAGACCTCGAGTGGAGAGTGCCAAGTTGATAGAACGTCCACCAGTACCGTCAGTGGTGCGCAAATCCGGACGGCGTTCAAAAACATCGACTGAAAAGCCACGTTGAGCAAGAACACAAGCGAGCAAGGCACCTACGGGTCCACCTCCAATCAGAGCGATCTCTGTCTTCAAGGGGGTAATTGCCTCGTTCATTTCTGCTCGATTCTGCTCGATTACTTATTTTATTTGTTGGCAAACTTGGTCATAACTTGACCGAACTTGTAGACATCCTCAAAGGAGCAATAAATCGGAGCCGGAGCAACCCGCACTATGTCTGGCTCACGGAAATCGCAGATGACGCCGTGGTCTTTCAGCTGTCTGACAAACTGCTGTGGCTGTTTAGGCACCTTCAGAGAGAGTTGCGCTCCGCGTTGTTCCGGATCAGACGGCGTGATGATCGTGCAGATGTCGCTCGAGATTGGCTTAAGCAAAAAGTCCAAATAACCTGTCAGCAACACGCTCTTTTTGCGCAATGCATACATTGTTGCTTTGTCGAACAGCTCTAGCGAAGCACGTAACGCCGCCATTTGAAAAATCGGTGGATTGCTTATCTGCCAGCCTTCCGCTCCAGGCAGCGGATCGAACTCAGGACCCATCTCGAAGCGAGTCTCTTTGTTGTGACCCCACCAACCGGCGAAGCGTGAAAGATCAAAAGACTCCTCATAACGGTCGTGAACGAAGCAGCCGGCGACTGCTCCAGGACCTGCATTCAAGTATTTATAGCCGCACCAGACTGCGAAATCGACGTCGTCGCCATGTAGATTGAGGCGCAAGTTACCGGCACCATGAGCGAGGTTAGTGCCAAAAATGCACCCATGTTCGTGTGACAGTTCGGCCAGACGCAGCAGGTCAAAGGCTTGTCCCGTCAAGTAATTGACCTGTCCGATTAAAACGACAGCGATTTCGTTGCCGTGCTTTTGGATAAATTCCTCGATATCTTCTTGCCTCAAGGTCAGCTCGCCTTGACGCGGTGCAAGCTCTAGAATCGCCTCTTTGGGATCATAGCCGTGGAATTTCGCCTGGGATGCGACGGCATAACGGTCTGACGGAAATGCGTCTGATTCAATCAAGATTTTGAATCGCTCTTTTGTTGGCTTGTAGAAGCTAACGAGCATCAAATGTAAATTGACCGTCAAGGAATTCATCGTGATGACCTCTGACGGATTCGCTCCTACCAATCGAGCGGTCATTTCAGTAAGGAATTCGTGATAAAGCAGCCAGGGGTGGCGTGCTTGGAAGTGCCCTTCGACACCCAAACGTGCCCACTCTCCGAGTTCTTCGAGAACGTAACCAGTCGCCGAACGGGGCTGTAGACCGAGCGAATTTCCTGCCAGATAAACGATGCTGTCGCCAGCTCTGTTAGGAAAGAGAAACTCTTGGCGGAAGACACGCAAGGGATCTGTTTCGTCCATATGCTTGGCAAAATCCAGATCGTTGGCATATGTTACTGTTGGCGTTGTCATTCTGTCACCGTTTGCGATAGGACCTCAGCCCGCAAAGCTTTAGTTGCCTTCGGTCCCAGCCAGTTTAGTGCATTTTCTACCAATAGCTTGCGTTTGGTTTGTGCACTGAATTCATCGATAGACTCTATCAGCTTGCCTGGTTCCAATTCGCCTAACGGAAAGGGATAATCGGTGCCCAGAGCGATTTTGTCTTCTCCAAACCGATCAACAATGAATTTGAGAGTCGGTTTGTCGTGGACCAATGAATCTACATAGAATCTACCCAGATACTCTTGTGGCTCTACAGTATTATCAACCGCACAAAGATCCGGACGCGCTTCGAATCCGTGCTGAAGGCGCCCCGCGTTCATGGCAAATGAGCCACCGCCGTGCGCGAAACAGAAGCGAAGCTTGGGAAAACGGTCGAAAACTCCGGCAAACATCAGTGATGAAATAGCCAGTGATGTTTCAGCAGGCATGCCTACTAGCCAGGGAAGCCAATATTTGGGCATTCTGGCTTCGCCAAGCATTTCCCACGGATGCACAAATATGGCAGCATCGAGCTCTTCGGCCGCCTGATAAATAGGCAAAAACTCTTTAGAGTCGAGATTTTTACCATTTACATTAGAGCCGATTTGCACGCCGGCGAGCCCTAACTCTTTAACGCACCGCTCCAGCTCGGCTACGGATGACTCGGTGTCTTGCATGGGCAATGTGCCGAGTCCGATAAATCGATGCGGATTCGCGGATGTAACTTCTGCAAGATGGTCGTTTAAGAACTTGGAGATGTAAAGTCCATCCTTGGGCTTGGTCCAATAACTGAACATGACAGGAACTGTCGACAGTACCTGCACATCTACGGAATGCTGGTCTGCGTCACATATTCGGGTGGTCGGATTCCAGCAATTGTCTTCAATTTGGCGAAAGAACTTGCCGTCATCCCTGACCATGCGCGCGTGACAGGCGTCTGTATGTTCCAGGCAGATAAAGCCGCCGTAACCGAATAGGTCTTTAAACTTCGGAATCTCAGGCGGCAAGATATGAGTGTGGACATCGATTTTTTGCATGATCAGGTCGTCTTTTTCGGCGGTGTGAGTTGCAAGCCGCATTTTTTACAGGTTGTATGCTCGGAACTGCCGTAAAAGCGTTCGAAAATTGGTGGGAATTGTGTGGCGATATTTTCCAGTTGAAAGCTCTCTTCGTAGAGCTTTTCGCCGCATTCCTCGCAGTACCAACGAAAAGAATCCAACATTCCGTCTACTCTTTTTCGTTCGATCACCAATCCGATTGTGCCTGCCGGGCGCTGCGGCGAATGAGGCACACCGCTGGGCAAAAGGAAGATATCGCCCTGTTTAATCTCGATTGACCGCGGCTTGCCCTCGTCTATTACCTTGAGAACGATGTCGCCTTCTATCTGGTAGAAAAACTCCTCGCCCTGATTTACGTGGTAGTCGGTGCGCGAATTAGGCCCGCCAATGACCATTACAATTAAGTCGCCGTCAAAAATACACTTGTTTCCGACAGGCGGTTTCAGCAAATGCCGGTTCTCATCAATCCAGCGTTGAAAGTTTATGGTTGTCAAACTCGCCATGGGCGTTCCATATCCATATGAGATAAGCATCTCGGTCGATAATTCCGATATTATAGTTGCCAGGGTAGCCATAACCATAACGATAAAAATGAATGCTTGAGGTCAGCCCTTCGTATGGCGAAAATTTTGGTGGTTGAGGACGATTCGCACCTGTCGTCCCTAATTCGCAATCTGTTGGTGGCTGAACGGCATATAGCCGAAACAGCAGCCAACGGTACTGATGCGCTTTCAATGATGAAAGTCTTTAAATACGACCTTATCGTTCTCGATTGGATGCTGCCTGGCATGAACGGCAATGCTATTTGTCAAGAGTACCGCAACCGTGGCGGTGCCGCACCCATACTGATGTTAACGGCGAAGTCGTCTATTGAAGAGAAAGAGGCAGGGCTTGATTCGGGGGCAGATGACTATCTGACAAAACCGTTCGACCCTCGTGAACTCCTCGCCAGAATTAGAGCACTTTTGCGCCGCCCTCAGGCCGTGAGCTCTTCGAAAGACCTGGCGGTGGGAGACCTGGCGCTGGATGCCAAAGCTTGCAAGGTGTTCAAGGCCGGCAATGAAGTTAAGCTCCTGCCTAAAGAGTTTAATCTTCTCGAACTATTTATGCGCTATCCGAATCAGGTATTTAGCCCGGAGGCTCTCTTGGAGAGAGTGTGGACGGCTGATTCCGCTGCTTCATTCGATACTGTGCGCACGTACATCAAAACTCTGAGAAAGAAGATAGATAACCCTGATTGTGCCTCAGCAATCCGGACTGTTCACGGTGTTGGCTACTGCCTGGACCAGCGGGAAACTGAAAACAGCAATCCCAATTGAGACGAAGCGTCTAACGCAGATAAATAGCCCCGTGCACCATATTTGGTGCGAGGGCTATTTTGCTAGTTCTCATTTAGTTCGACCCTCACTGTTGCTCGCCTTCAGTAGGGTCGCCGTGCGCAGCAACAGGAGATTTGGTCTTAACTCGTGGAACTATAAGCGATTTATGCGGTGTGCACCTCCTTCGCGGCCCTAACAACGGTCCTTCGTGGGTGGACCGGTTCATCGGTCATTTCCTCCTCTTGTGCTTGGCGGAGGGCTATCAGTTGTTGATATCGGAGTATCTGATCGCACTTGATCACTGCTTCGTTCAATAGCAACGTTGTTTCCACTAACCTTTCGACGTGATGCGGATCGGGAAGATGTCCTTCTACGGTTCCCCGACGCATGGCTGCGCATCGTGGTCTACGTACTTTGCTGAATTCTTGGTGGCTCATGGCTTTTCCTTCCGCCACGGTGTACGGGTGCGAACTTGCACCCGAAACCGTAGCGACGCTTCAGTTCCAACTCTTATTCCAATTTGCGTTTTCGCGCGTAGCTGGAAGCTTCTTGTGTGACTTTGATACCGGAAGTGTTACTAATTATTCAGAACACTTATTTCGTGCATTTGTGTTTGAAACATCAGGGCTCTTAGGTTCGCCTTGGCACAGTGCGTCACCTGGCTACTCGGCTGGTTTTTTTTTGTGGATTCATTCGCATATTCAACATAGTGCTGCGTAAGAATCTTGGTTGCTTGCTCTTTTAGTGGTGAGGCATCAGCGCTCTTGTTCTGGGCCAACCGCACCTCTGCTAACTGGTGCAACGCCATGCCCGTAGCGGGATGGTCTTCACCGAAGACCTCGACAAATATTTTTAGAGCGGATTTGGCGAAGAGCTCTGCTGCTACCAACGTTCCTCTGTCGAGGTAGATCATTGAGAGATGAAACTTCGCAAGCGCTATCTCCGGAACGCTCTCGTCGAATTCCGAGGCAGCAAGCTTGATCGTTTCGTGGTAGAAACGTTCTGCTTTGGTCAGGTCTCCATCGGCTCTTGCCTCATCACCTGCTGTCAAAAACACTTGCAGGAAATATTGGATTTCTTCAGTGTGCGTCGAATTGGCTCGTTCAATTCTGGCACCGCCACCGGTTAGGTAAGCCTTCAGAAGTTGTTCGTCTCTTGCATTGCTCATCGCCATCGCCCTCTTTTTGAATTTTGAAACCTTAAACAACTGGCTTGTTATTTGGTTCGTTTGAAGCTTGATTAACCTCAACGTTTTTATCCTAGGCTCGGGTTATGAAAATGCTGTGAGACAGGGAGGTATGGCCCATGAGCTTGAAATGTACCGCAGCCGGGGGATAGCTGAATCCGTCAAGCCTCGTCAGTGCCTCTATCTCGGTCTCAGCTTCCGAATGAAGCCAATCCTGTAGAAACCATTAAAGGTGGAATTTTGGAAAATTTTTTTGCAAAAACGTACTAGAAAAGTGTGCAAAATAAACTCTGTTGTCAAATTAGTGGCGCTGATTTTCCGCCCGTTAATTCAGTGCCGGCCGCCTTATATGGCTGTTCGCCGTTGTCTTATTTGGGTAGCTTACGCGGAGCTTACTCCGGTGTCTCTTCGGCGCGACTCTCTTTTACTGCTAAATACGCGCGCACCAGTTTCATTATCCGTTCGTACAGTTCGCGTCCTTGGGTTTCGTTTGCGATCAAAGCAGATATGCCGAGAGCCTTTGCCTGTGTCTCATCAAGCGCTGGCTCATCTTTAGAGTTTGAGTTGAACAGCGCAAATGGTATTGCTTGCAATTCTTGCTCTGAGCGTATCTCTTGCAGCAATTGCAACCCATTGCCGTCTGTCAGTTCATAGTCTGCGAGTATAACGTCAGGAAAGTTCTTTCTCGCAAGGTAGACAGCGAGCGACAAAGTCGTTGCTGGAATGATTTCGCAGTCGACGTCGTCGAATGCTAGTTTGACACGATTGACAGTACTTCTGTTGTTTGAGGCGACCAGCGTTTTTAGAGTCATGAAGCTGAGTTGGACTTTCCGATGCAAATCGTAGCGATCGCGGCTTGTGAGGAACTGGAAGTAGTATACTTCGAACCAGCTTCGCGGATTCGGAGGAGGGCAGATGGAGAAACGCGCCTTTGGCAATACAGATATGCAAGTGAGCATACTGGGCTTTGGCGGGGCAGAAATAGGCTTTGAGAACGTCTCTTTGAATGTAGTCAAGGACCTTTTGGCGGCTGCTCTGGACCAGGGTTTAAACGTTATCGACACTGCTGAATGTTACGCTGGGAGCGAGGAACTGATTGGAAATGCTGTTGGCAAACGCAGAAAAGATTTCTATCTTTTCTCGAAATGCGGACATGGAGAGAATTTCAGCGATGCCTGGTCGAAATCTGATATCGCAAAAACGATCGAGCGCAGTCTCAAGAGACTGAAAACTGACTATATCGATCTGGTCCAACTGCACAGCTGTTCAGAAGACTTGCTTAAGAAAGGTGAAGCGGTCGAGGCGCTCGAAAAAGCAAAAAAAGAAGGGAAAGTTCGCTACATAGGATATAGCGGTGACTCTGATGCGGCGCTATATGCGATCAATACTGGAGTTTTCGATGCCCTGCAGACTTCTGTCAGCATCGCCGACCAGGAAGCGATCGACAGATTACTGCCGCGTGCCCAGGAGAAAAAGATGGGCGTTATCGCTAAGCGACCAATTGCCAACGCAGCCTGGCGCAGCAAATCCAAGCCGAGCAACTCCTATCATGTTGAGTACTGGGAGCGCTTGCATAAATTGAACTATGACTTTATCAACGGTAATCCTGCTCTTTCAGCAGCTACTGCGCTTAGGTTTACCTTGTCTATTCCGGGAGTTTCGGTGGCGATTGTCGGCACCACCAAGCCAGGCCGGTGGATCGAAAATGCCGAAGTTCTTGCACAAGGCATGTTGAGTGGCTCTCAATTTGAAGCCATTCGTGCGAAGTGGCAGGCTGTTGCAACGACTGAGTGGATAGGTCAAACATAATATATGGAGTCAACTAAGGTGTCTGCAACTGACGCAACTCAGGAAGTCTTGGGTGTGAATGCAAGGGCTGAAGAGGCCGTACGTTGGATAGCACATTCGTTGTTGATTGGCGGATTCGTAATGCTTATCTTCGATATCAGATTTGAGCATCGCGAGGCAGTCGGTGATACGCCTTTCGCCTGGATTCCGATTGTCTTTAGCGGAGTGATGATTCTTTTGATACCGCTTGGTGTGGCTTTGTGGAAAAAGGGTGGCAAGCAACTGCTAGCGTTTGGCTATGGTGTGGCAGTTATAGTCGGTCTACTAGGTTGCTTCTTTCACGCTGACGGACATTTCGTCGAACACATGGTGAAGACTCTGGCTGTCTGGCAGTCGCTTGTGACCAAATCAGAACCGAACGCTTGGTTCCCGCCTTTCTTCGCGCCGCTCGCTTTTGACGGCTTAGGCAGCATCGGACTTTTCTTCACGTTTCAAGACGAGATCAAGAAGATTTTTGCTGCTCGTTAATACGGATACCACCAAGATTTCGGTTGTGTCGCGAATTCCCAATGCACGTGCTTGGTCTCTCTGAACTGCTCGAGTCCTTCGGCTCCTAATTCGCGCGCGCCACCACTCATTTTCATGCCGCCGAAGGGCCCTGCATAGTTGTCGGTCAGAGGATCATTGATCCAGACTGTTCCGGCTTTCACTTCCTCCATGAACAACTTTGCTTTGAGCGGATCAGTTGTAACCAAACAGGCGCCAAGCCCGTAGATGCATGAATTTGTATATTCGATAGCTTGGTCGAAAGTTTTGTATTCCATAAGAGGGATAGCGGGTCCAAATGTCTCCTCCCGCATGATTAACATGTCGTGTGTTACGCTGTTCAAAACAGTTGGCTCATAGAAAAAGCCCTTCTTAAATTTTTCGGGTCGGCGACCACCAGTAAGGACTTTGGCTCCGTGGGCAACTGCATCTGACACATGTTTCTCTACCTTCTCGCGGTAGCTGCCGCCGATCATCGGTCCTATATCTGTGGTCGATTCAAGACCTGGACCGAGGCGCAAACTCTTCACGTGTTCGACGAGTGCCTCTGTGAATTGCGATGCTTTGTTGGCTGGGAGGTAGACGCGTTCAGTAGACGTACAGACTTGGCCTGCGTTGGTCAGTGCAGCATAAGCGAGCGCTTTTGCTGCAAGTTGAGGATCGGCATCTTCGGCTACTACAAACGCGTCTTTACCTCCCAGCTCAAGATGTAGCTTCTTCATCATCGGTGCTGCAATTGCGGCGATGCGCTGTCCAACAGCAAGACTGCCTGTGAATGCGATAATAGGCACGTCCGGATGTTTGACTAGCGGTTCGGCGACGTCTAAGCCTGTACCGTTCAGGACATTTATCACTCCTGGTGGAAAATGATCGAAACAATGTTCGGCTAGATATAGTGTCGTCAGTGGTGTCACTTCACTCGGCTTGATAATTACAGTGTTGCCCGCAGCCAAAGCAGGTGCCACTTTCCATGCCATGAGCAGAAGGGGGTAGTTCCATGGAACTATACAAAGAGCGACTCCATAGGGCTCTTTCAAAACAAGATTGAGCTGAGTGTACTCACCGGATGGAAGCACACGTCCTCGTTCATGTCTTCCAAGCTCTGCGTAATAATCGAATGTATTCGTCAACCATTCAAATTCTTCCTCGTTTTCCGGAATAGGCTTGCCCTCCTCCAGTGTTAGCAAGTGGACGATTTTCTCTTTATGCGCGCGCATCTTTGCTGCTGCATCGTGCATCATATGCGCTCGCGCATTTGCCGGAGTTTTCTTCCAGGTGTTAAAAGCTTCTTTCGCCGCCGCCAGAGCTTCCAGAGCGTCTTGGCTAGTACCTTTCGGCACCGTGTCCAATACTTCTTCAGTTGCCGGATTTATTACTTCAATCTCTTCAGTGCCACTGCCCCTGGTGAATCTGTTGTTGATGTAATGCAACGGCATGCCTAACTCCTTGAACGCGGGAACTCGGGAAGAAACGATTATAGTAAATGCTTCGCTCGCCTGACAAACGTACGCCTGCGCCAGGCGCACCAAGCTTGAGGCTAACGCCGTCTCTCTGAGCGCGCTTTAAATGCTAAACCCACCAAGTGAGGCTTAGAGGTTTGTCTCTTTCCAATTACTGCTGTAGCTTATCTTCATCCAGGTATTGCCTTCCTTTTTGAAGATGTCAGTGCAACGAGACTCATATTTTTTTGGATGAGTGCCGCCAAATTCTTTGTAGGCGGTGAATGTGACCACGGCAGTGTCATTCGATACGTGGGCATAAGGATGATCGATCGTGTACGAAAGGAGCGGTGTAGCCGATCCTGGTCCGACCTTTTCCAGCTGTTCTTTCAAATCGCTGATGATGGCGTCGCGGCCAACGATTGTCTGTTTGGTGCTCCGGTCGAACTTTGTGCAATTAGCGTCCAGGTGTTTTGCAATTGAATCAAAATCGCGCTCACTGAGAGATTTGTATATATCTTGCACGATTTTCAGTACTTCGGCTGATTCTGAGCAGGCAGCATGCGGAGCCGTGCAATTAATCTTGCATTGACTGGAAGAAACCACCGTCGACGCATGACCGTAGTTTTTCGGGGTCAGAATCTCTTCTTCGCCTTGTTCAGCTGCCGCTGTTCGTGCGCTAGCAACCGTCTGAGTGGAAGTAGTTGTGTCTGCTGCAAAAGACGGGCTCATGCCAAAAGCGGTTTGCCCTGCCACTGTCAGACAGAGAAGATGCAGTAGTTTCACGTTCGTCTGCTCCTTTGATCTGCAAGATCAAAAGCTACCGAAAGAAAGATTAGTCCAGGGTAAGGGAAAATGCAAGCGGATCAGAGCCGGTCTGCATCAAATTCCCTACTCGCAGGCATCGTTTTAATCTTGTTTGCAAACCCGGAGCTTGAGCCTTGCAATGTTAACCTTGTCTGTGAGAGCCTCTTTTTCTACTTGTCTTAGAAGTCTTCTTTTTCTGAGGGAGTTATGTCACGATCAGCGCCTGACGAATTGCTGACTTCACGCCTTCGACTTCGCCGCTGGCTCGACCGTGACCTGGAGCCTTTTGCTCGGATGAACGCTTGCCCGGAAGTGATGAAGCACTTTCCCAAGATGCTGAGCGTAGAAGAGAGCAATGGCTTTGTTGGACACATGACCAGGGAGTTTGAAGAAGAAAACCTCGGACTCTGGGCTGTTGAGATATTGAGTTCGGAGCAGTTCATCGGTTTCGTTGGTCTGCATAGACCCACTTTCGATGCCCACTTCACGCCTTGTGTGGAAGTCGGTTGGCGATTGTCCAGGGACTTCTGGGGGCGCGGGTATGCGACCGAAGCTGCGCAATCGGCGATGGCTGATGGTTATGAGCGGCTTGGGCTGCAGGAGATAGTCTCGATGACCTCCATCCACAATGTAAATTCGATGAAGGTTATGGAGCGTTTGGGCATGACGCGAAACCCTGATGATGACTTCCTTCACCCTCGTATTCCGGTTGGAGATAGGCTCAGCCGACACGTTCTCTATCGGCTATGCCCTGAAACTTCGCCGGGACGCCTTGCGTCTATCTGATGCTGCCTTCTTTTGACAGAAACAAAATTCATTCTTGAAAACTGCTATTTTTGGTAAAACTGCTATTTTGCGTTTGATATTGAGCTGTACAGGGAATTTAGTAATGAACACCCTGCGACGGTTCGGTCGATGGAAGAGAGACAGTTCGCTTCTTTACTGAAAGATTGCGGAGACACTAACCTTAACTTGTGTTTGTCCGCCGCCGAAGCGGCGATGTCCAGTGCCGAATTTGACGATGCTGAGAGACTATACAGGCGAGGGCTCAGCTGGTCGGAGCGACGGTTCGGTGCCCAGAGTGCTGCTGTTGGTTTGGTCTTGATATCGATGATCAAGCTTTATGAAATGGACGGAAAGAACCGAGACACTCGCGCTATGGAGGTCCGTTGCAGACAGATTTTGAAGCGCTATTTCTTCAAGGCTATTTCGGCTTCCATGGCTGATTGCTGATTCTTCTTGCAGATTTTCTTTGTAGGTTCTTTGCACCTGTGGACAGCGTTTGTGGGCACTACGTGACTATTCACGATAGGTGCACGAGGACATGTTTCAATAAGAGCAGCTATCAATGAGCACGACTTGTGCTGCGACTTGGTTCAGAGGTCTTAATGCCAGGAAATCTCTATGCTTAAGCCAGTACTTTCAGCTTCGCTGCTAGTCGCATTGATGCAGACAGCGGCTTTAGCCAATGGCGAGTTGGATTCTCGGCTGCTGGCATATGATCCGGGAAGTAGTTCGCACCGTTTGCCTCGCCCGACCGACCCTAATTCGGGCGGGGGGGCAGCTGTGACTCCCGCTGATGACAGTGAATCAGTTTCCCCTGCGCCCAATCAAGATGACCTGAGAGCGACCCTCGATGGCTTGAACAAAGAAGCTGGCAGCGTTCCTGTCAATTCAAATGCAATGAGTGGCGCTCCCAAATCGAGACTTTTGCAAGGCTCCATAGATCAATACGGGGAGGCAAAGCAGCAAGCGTTCAATGTTGATCTGGGAATCTTGGCAAAACGTGAAGGGACTGCTCCGCTGCCTGCGAAAATCTTCAGAGTTTTGCCCGATTCTAAAGCAGAGTCAGCCAGTGTGCGGGCTGGGGATATGCTGCTTAAAGAGGTCGTTGACAGCAATTCGGTGCATCTAACATTGCAGCGAGCGCAAAAAACATTGCAGATCACCATCAAGACTGCAGGCATGTTCGACATGCTAGAGCAGCCGACTGCCGCAAGCGCCACTAGAGTTTCGCTCTCTGCTGGTACAACTTCAGTTCAGCTGAAAGGTGTGGTCGAACACTTGAGAGACCACGACGTGGTGTTGATTCTGGACATGTCCGGAAGCATGACTACTAGGGACTGTCAGGGTTTGTCTCGTTGGGATTGGGTAGGAACTCAATCGAATGAATTAGCTATGGCTGCGCAGCAAGCCTCAAGTGACCTGACTGTGATGCTGTTTTCCAGCGGCTTTCAGGTGCTCGAGCACGTAAATCCTGCCATGATCCCTCTGATATTTTCGAGAGTGCATCCTGGTGGTGGTACCGCTCTTGGTGCCCCGCTCAATGCTACATTTTTACATTACTTTGGAGCACGAAACTCGAACCCATCTGTCAAGCCGCTCATTGTCGTAGTTATCACCGATGGGTTGCCAGGCGATTTTGGTAACGTGCGCCAAGAGTTGATCGACGCCGCCAATGCCACGAAGCGCGATGGCGAGGTGAGTGTGACCTTCCTTCTAGTAAACGGGCATCTGAGCGGCAATCGCTTGATGGAAGAGTTGGACAGCCAACTAGGCACGCAAAGAGACATCGTAAATCTCGTCGAATTCGATCAAGTCTTGCGACTCGGTGTGAAAGAATCTCTAGCCGACGCTTTAAGTGGGCGCCATCTGCAGAACGTGCCTCTCAGCGCGCCATCTGGCTATCCATATGGTACCGGAATTGGTGGCTTGTTGAACGGACTCATGGGACCGCGTGGACTCGGCGGTAACCCATATGGTGTGAAAAATTATCCTTAGGGATTCATTTCTGCCAAAGGCTGTGCGGCCGAGGAGATTTCTTCTGGCTTTTCCGGTTTGACCGTGACGTGCTTTGCCAGCCAGGTATCAATCACACTTAAGATCTTCGGTTCCACATACTTTGTTTCCAAAAGAATATGTCCCTTTTTCTCTTCAATTACGACGGTTGTATTTTCGGCACCGATTTGTTGGAGGAACAGTGGAATAGCATCAGCGTGATAAATCTTGTCTCGTTTCCCGGCGACAATCAAGATTGGAAATTGAGTCGGTATGTCTTTTGCCGCTAGGAGCGAACGAGTGTTGGTTTTCAGACTCTTAAACATCTCGACCGGACTCATCTTATGCATGATTATAGGATCGGCAAAGTATTCCGCTGTCACGCGTTTGTCGTCTGAAATATACGGTTTGATGTAGGGGCGTGTCTGGTGTTTCGTGTTTGGATGCATGAGTCCGCGAAAGAAATCCGGCACCATGCGAGGCGTTGGATGGAAACAGGCTTTGATACAGGGGCTTGCCAGAATCAGTCCATCGATCAGGTCGGGATCTTTCGAGGCCAACCAGATTCCCATATTGGCGCCAATACTTTCGCCTAACAGATAGATTTTCTTTCCTGGAAATTCACTTCGCAGCTTTTTCACTAATGTCTCAAG
The DNA here is from genome assembly GCA_036702975.1 of Oculatellaceae cyanobacterium. Lineage (GTDB taxonomy): Bacteria > Cyanobacteriota > Vampirovibrionia > Obscuribacterales > Obscuribacteraceae > DATNPX01. Next base: position 94,735 of record DATNPX010000016.1, on the reverse strand, counting down.
GTCTTGCTGAGACTGGGTGTAATGAATCTGCGAGTCACCTGAGAATGTTGCAGACTCCGTCTGCCATCGACCGAAGCCGCGCATATCCATGGCATATACTGGATATCCGTCGCTCGCCAAATGTTTGGCGGTCTCGTTGAAGTTGGCGGAGTACAGTGTGACGCCATGGACGGCCACGATAATCGCTTTTGCCGGTGATTGAGCATCTGACCATGAATAGATTGGCAGGCTAAGTGTCTGTCCTTCAGTCGTGTCTTTGGTGAAGACGGCCTCAGCCTGAGCAGGTTGAAGTGCTGTGCAAAGTGCCGCTAACGCCAAAAGGCTCGTGGTCGTTTTAAGAATTGGACCCGCAAGTCTCAAAATTTTTTCCCGCGCTGGAATAGACAGTGATGCCGACTTAACCTCAGCAGATGAAAAGCAAGCGCAATCAAGTGATCCGACGATTCGCCGCTTGTCATACCAAGCAGCGGAAATACAATTATAGCGGACGCCTGGCTGGTGATGGCAAAGAGTCTGACACTTTGTCTTTGTCCAACATGAAATCTCAAGGACGGATGACCGAATGAGTTGCCGGCAAATCTAAAAGATGTATGTGCACGAGGTGCTCGCGATAGCAAATAGATGTCGCCGATCCTACTGCAATACAAATGAGCGTTGTTCGACTGCAAATATCCAGGGTTTGCACCTGGTGTCGCGCTATTCTGGCTTGAATGGTTCACAAGTGGGGCGTTGGAATTAAGCTTCGGCAGTGCTTTTGAGGCGGTTTCTTCCTAAATACTTTCACGAAGAATTCACGTCAACAACAATATGATTCTCACTCGGCTAACCCCTTACCCCAGGTTACTGAAGTGCGAATTCATAGACAGCGCGAATGGGATCCCAGTGGTGATTTTCGTGAACACTCGAGCTGGCAGGCGGAGGCCGCTCGCCATGCATACGGACGAGAGCACTATGGCCGTGAGCAGTTCGGCAGACAGCAGGCTCAGCATAATTTTTTCGGGTATGAGACCAATAGCTACTATCAGCATCCTCGCGGATCTTACTATCAGGGACACAACGGCTATGAAGGGCAAAACTATTACGGACATCGCCCTCATCACGCCGAACCGCATATGCAGAACTACTACAGCGGCCGCCACCATATGCGGGGACATACTCAATCTGACTTACCAAATCTTGAACTGACAACGCGCGAAGGACGGCATCACCATCGAAGAGAAGAGAGCACTCTAAGTGGTGCTCAGAGTGGAGTTCACCCGCGTGCAGCCGAGATGGCTCAGCTCGTTGCCCGCCATGCAAAAGAGTTGGGAATGACTCAAAATGCTACTGTTGCTGCAGTTGCTGCTATGTTGCAAGAGAGTGGTGGTGATCCCAACAAACCTGGTGATTATGGAAGACGAGACCATAAACCGCATAGCTTCGGATTGTTTCAACTCAACTTCAAAGGTGGAGAGGGCACTGCGAATCATCTGACTCCTGCTCAGGCACTCGATCCTGATATTAATGCTCGAACCGCGCTGAAATACTTCAGGGCTAATCAGAATCGTACTTCTAATCCCGGACAATTGGCACTGATCTCTCAGAATCCGAGCGATCCAAACTACGTAAGCAACGTCAATCGTTGGGTTGGTGAGGCAAAGAGATTGCTGGGAATTTAGATCTCAGCCTTCAGGTGCTCAATTGAACCAGTCGAGAAATTGAAATGGGATGGTGGCATCGGCTTGCATATCTTCATCGTCTGCTGCAAAGTGAAGCAGGCAGTCTGCTGCAGCAAGTCCTGTTAGCATGTGTGAATCCTGGCCCTTCACAGCTGTTACGTAGAGATCTCCAGCAGGCCTTGCCTCTAATTTGCCCCTCATAAAATCGAGTCGGCCTGCCTTTTTATGAATCGCAGATTTGAGTTTTGCATAGAAGAGTGGTGCCCTGACCTCTCTCTCTCCCATCATTTTTCTCAGTGCCGGCTTGACGAATTGATGATATGTGATGAGCACAGAGACCGGGTTTCCTGGTAACCCGAAAACTAATTTTCGAGCGCCGTCAGTGGTCTCATGGGTACCGAAATATACGGGTTTGCCGGGCTTGATAGCAATGCGCCAAAAAACTGTCTTTACATTTAGACCTTCTAGTGCTGGCTTTACATAATCATGATCACCGACTGAGACTCCGCCGGAGGAGATGATCACATCCGCGAAAGCCAACGCGTCTTTAAATGCTTTACTCGTCTCTGCAAGCGTATCTTGAGCACGGAAAATCTTGCACTGATCAATCCCCAGGCAACCGAGCGCAGCTTCGAGGGCGAAAGAGTTGGAGTCGAAAATCTGTCCTGCTTGAAGATTGCCGCCAGGAGGCACGAGTTCATTACCGGTTACTACAATCGCCACTTTCGGTTTTCTATAGACTACTGCACGGTCACTGCCTACGGTGGCTATCAACGCCAGCACGGCGGGATCGATTTTAGTCCCTGTGTTCAATATCGTTGTGCCAGCGTGAACTTCGCCGCCCCTTCTGCGGATGTTTTCACCGGCCGTAACGGCTTGAGTAATAAACACGTCGCCGTCTCTCTCTTCACAGAACTCTCGCATCACGACCGCCTCGACGCTAGGCGGAACAGTAGCTCCTGTAAGTATCTTGATAGCGGTCTGGGGCGCGAGTCTATATTGCTCTAAGTCTTGTACTTTGCCAGCGCGCACTTCGCCGTCCAGTTTCAGCTGCACGGAACTTTCTGGCGTTGCCTTGATTATATCTTGGACGTGCACGCCGTAGCCGTCTACGGCAGAATTGTCGAATGATGGTAGATCGAAGTGCGCGATGACTGGCTCAGCGAGAGTGTATCCCAGGAGCTCTGGCAAGAGTAATTCTGTCGTGCTCTGTACCCTTGCTTCTTCAAGGACCTTGTGCAAGGCTTCGTGATAAGTGATCATGAGTTCGGTCGTACTTCTTTTTTGTTTCTTGCCGAATGGCATTCACCTGCAAGCATGGCAAACGTATGAAATATCGCAGGAAAGACAGCATCCATGCCATCTTCAACGCCGCCAGTAGAGCCTGGTAAGCTGATGATGACTGTTTTCCCTCTTACTCCAGCAGTAGAGCGCGACAGCATTGAGTATGGATTGCGTTCTTGTCCATAGGCACGGATGGTTTCGGTTACTCCAGGTAATTCCTTCTCTAGCAGACGAGATATAGCTTCTGGTGTCGTATCTCGCGGCGAGACACCGGTGCCTCCGGTGGTGATGACTATGTCGACCTTGAGCTCGTCGGCGCATTTTCTTACAAATGGGAAGAGCACTGTTTCGTCGTCGGGAAGAACCTTATATTCTACCAGCTCTAGCCCTTCAGCTTTCAGACGCTCGACAATCAGCTTGCCTGACACATCTTCGGCTTCACCCCGGGCAACGCTGTCTGACAGAACGAGAACTACGGCGCGACGCTTGTCTTCGGCTTTTCGTTTGAAAGATGATTTGCCACCAGTCTTCTTAATTAGACGAACTGATTCGATCTCGAGTAGATCATCTACAGCCTTCAGCATGTCGTATACCGTCAATGCTGCTACTGAAGCTCCCGTCAAAGCCTCCATTTCAACACCGGTACGATAGATAGCTTTGACCTCGCACATCACTTCAATCGTGTCTTCGTCCATGACAAAATCCACTTTTGCGTACGTCAGTGGAAGCGGATGGCAATACGGAATGATCTGGCTTGTATTCTTAGCGGCTTGAATTCCTGCTACCCGTGCGGTCTGTAACGTGTCGGGCTTTGGCGTTTTGTTTTCTTTGATCAGATCGATGGTAGCAGGTGAAACACGAACGAGCGCTTTTGCTAATGCAGTACGGTGTGTATTGATTTTTCTCGTTATGTCGCGCATTTATCCCCCAATCTCGATCATTGTGCGGTTTTCGGAAGTGGCAATCTCTTCGGCCGGAGGATGTGCTTCTGGCTTCAGGAACATTGAGCGCATGATTAGTTCGCGCAAGTCATGGTCAGACGCTCCGGCTCTCATCGCATCGCGCAGGCTTGTCTCAGCCGGATAGAAGAGACAGCTTTTGATTGAGCCGTCGCTGGTTAGTCTGACTCGATTGCACGTGCTGCAGAAACTGTCTGACATTGAACTGATAAAGGAAATGCTGCCTTTGCCTGAAGCGATGGCGAAATCTTTTGCCACTGCAGATGGTTCTGCCTCGATCGGATATAGCTTGTATTTAGCTTCTATTTGTGCGCGGAGACTAGAGAACGTAATGACTTTTTCTTTCGCCCAACCGTTGTCTTTGAACGGCATGTATTCAATGAATCGAACATTTATCCTCTTTTCATTTGCGAAATCTGCAAAATCCATAACTTCATCATCGTTGAAACCAGCCATAACAACGACGTTTAACTTGAGAGTTCTGAAATTGGCTTTGAAAGCTTGGTCGATTCCAGCCAGCACTTTGTCGAGTTCGTCGCGGCGTGTAATCTCTAGAAATCGTTCGCGCCTGAAGCTGTCAAGACTGATGTTTAGGTCATCTAGACCAGCATTCCGTAAAGCTTGTGCTTTCTCGGCGAGAAGCATTGCATTTGTCGTCATGGCCAGTGTCTGCAATCCCTGGATCTTGCGCAACTGGGCAACAAGTACTTCCAGCTCTCGTCTGACCAGCGGTTCGCCACCTGTCAAACGAATCTTGCTGATTCCCATGTCGACAAAAATTTCAGCAAGCCGTGTGATCTCTTCGAAGCTGAGGAGAAGTTTGTTGCTTTTCCACTTGATGCCTTCAGCTGGCATGCAATAGACGCAGCGCAGATTGCAGCGGTCGGTCACGGATATGCGCAAGTATGTGTGTGCGCGCCCGAACGAATCAACCAGCTGATTGGGCTTTTTGATGTTTGTCAGTTCGTTGTGTACAACCGTGCTCAATCGTGTTTCGCCCTTAACCTAAGAATTCGAATCTTGCCGCCTGACCATTTAGATTCTGTTTCGTTCTCCCGCTGATAACTCCATGCTACTACTCGTCTCCGGCGACATGCTAGCTACTCCTTGTGAGAGCGAAAAGACATTCTTGTGACCGAGCCGCCGCAATTGGTGGACTAACTTTGCACTTCGTCGTCCTCTTTGGCACATGATGAGATAAGTCAAATTTCTATCAAGTTTCAGCTGTTCGACGTCTAGCTCATCGAGGCTCCAAAGCTGTGTATTTCGACCGCTGAGCTTTGAAGCTGCAACATTGTCTGCTTTTCTTTCAGATTCAGAGCGAATGTCTACGTAAACAAGTTCTCGTGGAGAACGGCTTCGCAAGACGTTCCAGTGCAGTTCAAACTCCTGCTCGTCGTCCTGGTTATCGTCTGAGGCTATGCTTGCGCCACCAGATTTTTGTTGCTGTTGTTCTTGCTCGAGGTCTTTTGGATCGCTCAATACAGAGGACCTGCAGGCCGAGCAGTTTGTCTGCTTATGCGTCTTTATCAATTTTGTGGTGCAAGAGATACCGTCGAACAACATGATGTGGTCAGATAGTGGCGTTGGCAGGCCGAGCATAAATTTGATTGCTTCGGTCGCTTGCAGTGTGCCGAGCAGACCTGGCACTACTCCTAGAACACCAGATTCAGCACAGCTTTCGATACAGTCGCGCCCGTTTATCTGCAGTTTGTCTTCAGCTGGCCATAAGCAGCGGTAGCACTGGCCTCTGCCATTGCTGGTGGTGCGACCTTCGCTATCTCCAGCGGCTACACTATTTGGATGCCACATTAATAGCTGTCCGTCGAAACCGTGGACTGAAGCTTGAATCAGAACTTTGCCCAATCTTATGCAAGCATCGGCAATGGCAAATTTGGCTGTGAGATTATCGGTGCAATCAAGGACGATGTCGTAGTTTTTTGCTAATTTATCAGCTGACTGGGCGTTGAATCTCTCGCAGAATGATTTCAATTGAACGAATGGATTTAGCCTGTTGAGCCTATCTTTGGCTGCTGTGGCTTTTTTCTTGCCTATATCATCGACGGTGTAGAGCGGTTGTCGATGAAGATTACTTACTGCAACAAGGTCGAAATCACATATCGCTACCTCACCGACTCCGGCTGCGACGAGATAATTTAGAGCCGCACACCCTGTGCCGCCTGCGCCAACCACAAGAACCCTACTCTTTTCGAGTTTGTCTTGTCCTTTGCTTCCTACCTGTTGAAGATTCGTTTGACGCGAATAAAATTCGCTCTTGTCGATCATAGTTGTGCCCGGATGTTGATGCTCTGTGGAAACCTTCTGTTGATGACGCCCGTGTTCGTGCTCTGAGCAGTTTACCCAAGTTGACGTTCCGTCTGTGTATTGTTCTTTTTTCCAAATGGGCAAACGTAGCTTGATCTGATCGATGATGTATCGGCAAGCATCGAAAGCGGCTCCGCGATGAGCGGCAGTGACGCCAACCCAGACCGCGAGGTCGCCTATATTCAGCGAGCCAACTCGATGAGAACATGTTGCGTCAACAATCTCAAACTTTTCTTTTGCCTCAGCGATGACGCGTAAACCTTCTTTGACTGCCAGCGCCTCGTAGCACTCGTAGTGCAAATTTGCTACCGAATTTCCCTCATTATGGTCGCGAACCCACCCTTCAAAACTGGTGAATGCGCCAGCTTTGCTGTTGCGCAGACCATTGTGCAAAGAATCGATATCTATAACTGAGTCGGTTACGCTAAACACTAACCACCCGCCACCGGAGGTATGAAGACTACGGTGTCTCCTTGCTTCAGAGTTGTCTCCCACGGCTGAAATTCGTCATTGACGGCGACGTTCAACCTTTCCGTGTTCAATGAAAATCGGTGTTTTTTGCTCAGTTCATTGAACAGCTCGCGGACGGTTTTCGAGCTTGTTTGTACCGTTTCCGAAGAAAGCCCGCGCTCTTCCTTGAGAACGGCGAAATACTGTATGTTAATTTGCTTGTCTTGTTCGCTCATATCTGGGCTTCATTCTCCCACATGTGAGGCTGGTCCGAGCACTAGTTCTTTTCTTCGCCTCAGTCGGGAGCCCTTGGCGAGAACCAGTTTCAGTGACCGACTTGAATTTTTGCTGCTCTCTCAGATTCTAGCCTGGCCAGATGATTCTCGCGGGTAGTCAATGAAAGCATGGTTTGCATGCGGTCAAGGTAAAACTTTCCGGCGAGGTGATCCATCTCGTGCTGGAAAACCCGTGCGAGATAGCCTTTTATCGTATCGGTGTGTTTTTTGCCGGTCAGGTCATCATATCTTACGGTGATCCAGTCATAACGATTGACGGAGCCTAGCAACCCCGGAATGCTGAAGCAACCCTCCCAGTCCGCATTCAGCTCTTTTGAATGTTCAAGGAGCTCAGCATTGACGATGATGTGCAGCGCAGATTGTTCTCGCTCGGGAAATAACTCCGTGGGACGAACCTCTGCCACAAAAATATTCAAGTCTATTCCTACTTGATTGGCTGCGAGTCCGGCGCCCTTCAATTCGCGCAGATTATTGACAAGGGTGTCGCAGATGGTGCGTGCTTCTTCGAAATTGGTTACGGGGCGCGTTTTGCGCCGCAAAGAAGGGGCTCCGATTGTCACTATCTGGATGCTCATACTATGATTTTTCCTTTGTAACCACGGCGTCTGTTCCCGCGATCAGACCCGTTCCCGAAATTGTTGTTCGACACAGTCTGAACAACTTGCGGACTACTCAGAAGGTTTTGCTGCTTGCAGACGTTCCGGATGCGAAAGTAAATCGTCTGCGTTGAAAGGCAACCGCCTTTCTCCAGTCACGCGGCGTAGACCCATGAGATAGGGGACCTGTTGTGGTGCGCTTCCGTCTACCTTATAGGTTCCGATTCCATACATCATGTTGAACTTCTGAGGACTGTTGGTGAACGCCAAAATATCGCTCAGTGGGATATAAGTATCGTGACCTCGCGTGCCTAAGTCTTTGTCGGCTTCGACTGCTTCCCCTGCGCCTATGCATTTCCCTTCGAGATTGAATAGACAGCCACCAGAGTTTCCTGGCTGATTGTTTAGATGCGTTTCTAGTAACGTGCGCGTGAAGTCTCGTATTGCATCTCGATTATCCGCAGGATTCGCCAAGCCCTTGATAGCGTTTGCAGTTGTTTGGTAGAAGTTTGACGGATTGTCTGGCGTTAACTGCCGATAGATGGCATCGAGCCGTTGTACTTGCAAGGATTTGGTTGTCAGTCCTTCATACGTGCCACCATTGACTGAAATTGTTGCCGATTGTCTTTCGTGGCCGGTGCTAAACACCAAGTCTCCAGGTTGTGTGCTGTCTTTGTCCGCGAATTCGACTTCTGGCAAAACGCCTTTGGCGAGTCCGTTCACTTTGACATAAGCGAGGTCCGCGACATCATCTACCTTGAGTAGAGTACCGAAATACCATTTGCCGGTGGACGCCTGCATCATGATTGGCCCGCGTGCATCTTCGACCCCGTGCGCATCGGTGAGTACGACTTGGTCGTCCTTGCTGGCACCAATATTGGCACGTTGTTGGTCGCTCAACGCGATTAGGTTGCCGGATTCGGTGGCATGGTCTTTTGGCATCATGTCCCAATACGGGTGATAGGCGAGCTGAAAAGTCGATGCGACCGCTTTTTTAACAGCCGGATTGTCTAAATTGACCTTGGCGTAACCGCCTGCTACTACTGGTAAGTCCGACATGGGTGGTATCCAGCTCGATGGGAAGGACTCATTTATCCTATTTAATGTACTCTCCGTCGTCGATGGGGAGATTCCCATGCTAATTCCATTAATTCTCGGATGTGCGACCGGAAGAACCGATTCTGCCGCTTAAGTTGAAGCCCTACTGGCTAAAATAATCTTTTGGCGGAGTCACTCAGCTGAACCGCGGAGCCCCTCAGTTCAACAGGAAAGTCTTTTGAGAAAAAAGGTCTTTGTTTGCACGCAGGGTTCAAGCTGCAAGAGACTTGGGGGCGAGGAGCTCTATCAACATCTCAGGGCTTGCTCTGAATCCGCATTGTTTGTCGATCATTTTAAAATCAAGCGCTCCGGCTGTTTGGATTTGTGCAAACACGGGCCAGCGTTGTGGGTGAAAAAAGATGGTGTTAAATACGGTGCCGTTACCAACCTGATAGGCAATCTAATTCTTGAACACCACTTAAAGAAGAAGAAGCCCATGAAGGATCTGTTTTACAAGAAATCCAAAAAGAAAAAGTGACAGGCGAGAGCCGGGTGTGAAAGAATAAAACTTGTCGAAGGCGCAGGCGAAGGATACTAGCAATGACTGCTGAACAGGAAGCCAGAGCCCAGGCGGTTCTTACCGACCTGAAGAAACGCAAGCTGCAAGGCGAATTAGATTTTGCCGGCAATCCCGAGATTCTCGAACGTGTTCGCCTTTTTGAGAAAGAGAGCTTTGCCTACAATCGTCCAGCGACCATTGCCGCAGCAAAGACCGAGGATATCGAGAGATTGGCTTTGCTCGACAATCTGACCGATTTATATAACTATCGGACATTTATCAAAGAGCTAAAGGCAGAAATCAGCCGATCCACCCGCTATCAACAACCGGTGTCCTTGATTTTGCTTGTCGTTGACAACATTGACAGTGTCAATCAGCAATTTGGGCATCTTACCTGCGACTCGGTGATGCGCATAGTTGGCAACGTTCTCAAGAATTCAGTGCGAGAGCAAGACATCCCGGTCAAGTACGACGAACAGACATTTGGTGCCATCTTGCCGCAAACTCATGCCGCCGTGGCCTCTTTCGTCGCCGAACGGATTCGCACGCGAATTGGTAATCAAGCAATCTCGCACAATTGGCAGAACTTTTCAGTTACCGCCAGCCTTGGAGTCGCTGCTTTTCCAGCTCATGCAAATTCGCACGACAAGCTAATCGCGCGAGCGACCGAAGCTTTGCAGTTTGCAAATTTGCGCGGGGGCGATCGTGTCTTCAGCGTATAGCAGGTGTTGCAGGCGCGTGTATTTTTTCTGCGAACCTAGTTCAAGTTGAAGTTAAGAAGTGGAGCCGCCGATCGCTCCTGACATTACATTCAGGCGTCCGGCGATTGCGCTGAAGGCTGCTGAAACGGAACTCGCAAGTTTTCCGTTTGCAATGCCAAAACACAGCGCAACAAGTACAGCTACAAAAGCTATTATGGCGCCATACTCCGTGATGCCCTGTCCGCGTGTCTTTCGGACACGCCCCCGCCGTTTCTTTTTTAGTAAAAACATTCCGAGCAATCTCCTGCCTGATAATTCAGGGACGATGTCAGCTCAAGAGTATCTATAAATTTCGCTCGGTTCTCAAATTATACCATTAGTTCGTTTTCATGTGAGGTGGTGGCAGATTTTAAGCTGCTGAATTTCGGACTTGATTCTGGATTTGATTTCCATACCTAACGCTATTTCAGGCTTAATCGAAGCTGCAGTGGTGCGGGTTGCGGTAGTTTTTCGTTTGACAATTTTTGTTCATTCCATTCTCTGCGTCGTTCGAATCTTCCGGAGATCTCTTCGGCTAATCTTTCGTATCGATTCTGCTGGAAAAACTCTTTGTACTTATCTAGCAGAGCCGGTTTTCTCATTACCTCCAGCCAGTTCATGGTATCAACCCAGACTTTGGAGGTGTATGGTGTCACAAGATTGACGAGGCGCTCAGGATTGCATGGCAGCAGTGGTGCCATCGATATATATACAGAGATTTGATTTTCTGTCAGCTTGCGAATTAACTCCAATCGCCGTTTGATGCTCGGTGCATTTGGTTCGAACTCCTGTCTTACCGCCTCACTGTCAGTCGGCAAGGAAATGCCTACATTAAGCCTTTTGCCGAAACTCTTTAGCAGTTCAAGATCTTGCAGCATAAGGTGCGAGCGAGAGTGCATAGTCAGTCGCCGAGGAGGATAGTTCACCATCTCTTTCAAGCAAGATCGTGTGATGCGGTATTTCAACTCGATGTATTGATACGGATCGGTGGCCGAGCTGAAGAAGATTCGACTGCCGAATATCTTGGCGCGCTCTTTCCTGATCAATTCTGCGGCGTTTATTTTGACGTTGAGCCATTCACCCCATTCATGAACACCGTGCGCGTTGGGAAACTTAGGCACATAGCAATAAGAGCAAGCGAAAGCGCAACCGGCATATGGATTAATCGTAAAGTCGTAATGACCAGATAGTGAACCGAATTTCTGCGGTGTCAAAATGGAAGCAGCGTGAATTTCGTTTACTTGAATCATACATTTGTATGGTATCATACATGTATATAAAAATGGCTCCTTCATTCAAAGATTTTGATTGTCATGCGAAATACCACTTCAGGGCGGTATCCTTAGCTACGTTCTGTGATCGCGATGAGGATCTATTTTGATGACTACTCAGCACCAGTTAACCCACGAAAACCCTCTTGCGGAGTGGGAAAGTCTTGTTAACGAGGGCAACAGTCTCTTCAACGAGAAGCGCTACGCACAGGCGGAGATTCGCTTCGTATCGGCTTTGCGGATAGTAGAGAAGATGACGACTGCAGAGGTTTTGTCGACTCTCTCGGAGGATGAGCAGCTCTCTAGGCGTACCAACCTTGCGAAGAGTCTCAACAATATGGCTGCCATTTATCATGCACAGGGCAAGTACACGATGGCTGACGATTTATGGCAACGCTGTTTGACCTTGAAGCAAGAGCTTTTCGGTCCAAAAGATCTCGAGATTGCAGTTGTATTGCACAACCTGGCTGCATTGAATAGCGCCAAACGTAATTATGCAAAGGCTGAGGAGTTGTATGTTGAGGCTCGTGAAATCAAAGAGCTGCATCTCGGCATGTTGCATCCTAGCTTGATTCCTTTGTTGGAGAATTACGCGCTTCTGCTGCGGAAACAAGAGCGAATTGAAGAAGCGCAGCAACTGGCCGAACGCATCATGGCCATTCAAAGCAAGCTCGAGGCTTAATCTGAGTCATCGAAGGGCGCGAGAGAAATTGAGAGAAGCGCAGCCGGCAGCTCCGTGCCAAGGCAGAGGGCGATTTACTACGAGACGAGTAGTTTTCGAACTTCTGGATCTTTCATGCGCCAGATAGCTGCATCGGTGATGTAGTGATGAATGTTAAAGATGCAGTAGACAACACAATATGCAACCGATCTGTCGAATCCAACAGCGGCAAGAGTCAACGGCAATGCGACAAACATCAAAAGCCCCACAACTGAGATGACGCCTATGTATTTCAAAGTCACTGGCTTGACTAGCAGGGACGAGATCTTAGACAACGGTACGCCTTCTGGCATACCTTGTTCTTTCAGGTAGTACGCCGTTGTTACTACGATGTACTGGCTAGCGTGATAGAAGGTTTGAATGAATATTACGAAAGCGATCGGTTCCCAGTGATTCAACAATGGCAGCATGATTGCTGTGAGAGTTGCGGCCAGTGCCGGTAGAGGGAAGTGTCGTTTCTCTCTCATCCACTTGCGTGCCACCATGCCGACGAAGAGCAGCACGTTGATTTGAAACGCAGCGAGCGAGAGATAGCAGATCCACTCAGGAAGCGGACCCCAAAACGGAATTTTCAAACCGTAAAGGTCTTTGGACAGGAAGCTTGAGTAAGTAAACATGCGGATTACGCAAAAAGCGAGACCGGTTTGAAACAGATAGTAAAAAATCTGCCGTTCGTTGTTGCTCATCATGTAACCGCGTTTGTAGCAGTAAATGAGAGATACGCCGTAAGCCTGGGCCAATATATGTTGAATCGACCAGGCTAAAGTCACGACAACAAGCCCTGCCGTGAAGGAAGCATTGTAGAGACCAAAGGCTCCTAATGCGATAGTTGCGATACCACATATGGTGACAAAAGCGCCGACGCTCTGACGCGTTCGCGGACTTAGATACACACGCCAAAGAGTTGCTGGTTGATGTGCGTCTGCGAAGAAGACCTGCCCAAGTCCGTTGAGTAGTAAAAGTGTGACACCAGCCGGTCCGCAGTCTAGTCCTGCGTGAAAGCCAGCCAAGACTGCAAACAAAAGAAGCCAAAGTATGCCGCCACAGCAAAAGAGTGAGTCGATTACCGGATGCAAAATCCAAGGGTATAGAGCCTGCTTGGCTTGTGCTGGATCTGTGGTCGCACTCTCAGCTTTGGCCTCTTCAATCGGAACCGCCATCTCGGGCAACACCGTCGGTTCCACTGCCGGAACGCCCGCATCTAAGCCCTTGCGAATCGCTTGCATACGACTCTCCTACTAAATAACCTAAAAGATAGGACGGGAAAACCAATAGTAAGTATCTTCAGTCAATCACATACCCAGAAGAGGTGTCAATTAGACGACGACCTTTACCGTGTGTCCAAATCTTTACCAGGCATACATTTTCGGTAACGGTAGCTCTAACCGATTGGCACAGTAAAGTAGATCGCGGTGCCGCGGTCTGATTCAGCCCAAATCGCGCCTCCTAGCCGCTCGACGCTGTCTCTTGCTAAATACATTGCCAATCGTGAGCTATAGGTATCCATACTGTGCTTGCCGTCAATGAAACCGACGAACATATCGCCGAGCTCAGATTCAGGTAGTGCCGGTCCTGAACTGAGCACGCCGATGCGCATTTCGTTGCCCTTGTAGACGCTTTCAACACGAACGCGACCGCCGGCGCCAGTGATGCTTATCATCTTCTCGAGCAGCTGGATGATAATGCCTTGCAGGATCTCTTTATCGACGTTCAGATTTGGCAATCCGGTCACACTCTTATAGTCGAGCGCCAGCTGCCGATCGCGTGCAAGTGGCGCCACCTCCTCGAGGCAGTCGGCGACCAGTCTGTTGACGACAACTTCTTGTCTCGGCTGGACTTGCGGCATTGGCGGCACGAAGTTGCTATAGATCATAAGTAGCGAATCGGTTACACCAAGCAGATTTACATAGTGTTCGTGCAGTGCGGTTAATGAGTCGGTTACTGGCGGCGGCAGTGTTTGTGAATGATTCAATACAGTTTGCCAGCCGCTTTCTCCCTGAAGCAACGGTGTGCGGATCGAATCAGCTAGCATGGCCACGATCTCAGTGCGTAGGTGTGATATCTCGCTTCTCAGCGATTTGTCGCGCAGCACCATGATGTAACCTTGCGTGTTGCCGTCTTCGCTTTCAATCGGTTGTAAATGCGCAAGAACCTCCACGGCGCTGTTTCTTTGTAGGTTGTATACGATGCCTTCCGGGTAGAACTGGTTGATCAATTCTGCCGGATCGCCGCCATGTATGGCAAAAGCCTGACCTTGCCTGACGTCGCTTCGTGCTTCGCCTGGCTTCTTCACCAGGTCGAAGCAGAGCCTGCCGGCAATCTCTCCCTCTGTGGCTCCGATCCAATTGAGAAATGTGAGATTGGCGCCAAGAACATTGCCGTATTGATCAAGAATCAAGAAACCTTCCGTCGAAACTTGCATCACGGCTTCAAACTTGCGCTGCAAGAAGATCGTTTGCCGGTTTGCGACGTTTACTTGTTTGGATAGTTCGGTGCTTTGTCTTGCTTGTTGACTGATTTGCCGATTGAGATTCTCCACTTGCATGGTGCTCTCTTGATTGGCTCTGGATCTGTCTTCGAACTCTTCGGCTTGCTTGTTCAGCTGGGTGCGAATACTTTGCAATGAACTACGCATCGCGGACAAGGCTGTGTCTATCTGCTCTCCCAGTTCAAGCCACTCGCCTTCCAGTCCTTCAAGTGGTGGCAGCGCGCGCTTTTGCTCTTTAATAGCCGCGACGCGATAAGTGATAAGGCGCATTGGTTTAGTAATGCTTTTTCCAATGCTTCGAGCCATCACCATTGCCAGCAGTCCAACTGCGATGCCCAACAAAATTGTCACCGCCACCATAGCGGCTGCGTGAATTCTGATATCGTCAATTGGAGCAGCAAATAGTATGACGCCTTCATTTTGCAATGGCTCTAAATGCCACCAGCGGCCCTCTGCTGAAAAGTCAGTAGAGCTTACGGTAAATGGCATCAAGTACAACAGTGGGCCACTTATATTCATCGGTGACTTCGGCAGAGCGCTAACACCTTTAGAGCTGACTTGGCCAAGAAAGCCCTTGGTCGTGAGGTTGGGAGTGGTGATTATGTCGACTTCACCATCCTTGGGCCCTTTAGTTGGAGTCGGTACCACAGCCACACCAAGGTCGTGGAAATCAGGATTCTCTATTGTCCATTTGCTGCTCAAACCTGATAAGAACTGTGAACTCAGTGGCTGGCTAGCTGCAATCAACCCGACAAACTTTCCGTTGTTCCTGACCGGTACGAAAGTTGTAATCATCAACCGGCCGGCATTCAACGGAGCAAATCCTTGTGCGGGCATGTTCTCGCCACTCTTGCCGATTCTAATGGCCCTATCCAACAGTTCGCTGTGATCGGGCTCACCGCCTTTGGGGTTGTCAGTGCTGTAAAGAAGCCTGCCTGATGCATCGAGCAATGCGAGGTCGCCCGGATAATTCGTTTTTTCTGTGATCGTTTTGACTTGTTCGCCGCCGGCACGCGGATCATGCTTGCTAATCGCAGCGATTAAGACCGGGTCTTGGCTCATTGTTTGCGCCAGCCCGGTGTTGGCATTGTCGATTAACCTACGGTCTTCCTCAAACTTTTTTTGTGCGTCAAGCGCTCTTGCGCCGGCTATCGCTCTGCTCGATTGGAAATCGACAATAACTCCGCTCAGCACAGAAGCTGTCGCCATTAAGGCAACAACGATCAGAAACTGCAGCGTTAATTTGGTCCCAATTCCCAAGATACAGACGGCTAGAAGGAGGTCACCAGAAACACAACCAGTTTACGTCGTTTGCTTTTCAGGTACCAGTTTTCGCTGGAAAAAGGCGATTTAAAAGGGGGAAAACTGCAGGTTTTCAGGAGGTCAGCCAAAGAATTGTGCAGGTGTGTCGGCTGCGTTTTGCCGCTAGACCTTGGGTGCTTCCTGAGCTTTTCTGTATTCAGACTGCACTTGGATCGCGCGGATAAGCTGGTTTGGCCCGCAGAAGCCGAGTTCAAGAGCGATTTGACCTAGTGGTTTGTGCTCTTTGCCATGCTCTTTGTCGCTGCGCTGGATGTTGAGAACTTCGTCCAACTGATAGATCGTGATGTAACCCAATTCAACCAGAATTTGTCCTAACAACGTGCGCTGTTCCGGATCAGCACCTTTCGGTTGTTCGGGTTTATCAGACGATTTTGTCTTCATGTTGACACTTCCCAACTTTGTTTAATGGCGAGACTTCCAACAATCAAAAAACTTAGGACCGCTGGACACACCCGAAGGTTACAACTTATGGCTGCTGGGTTTCCCCTCTGACCAGGTTCGTTGGCCTCCGCCGCGCCCAACGATCTGATTTGCCATTATAGACTATGTCCGTTTGATGAGAGCGCGTCTTTAGTGGAGTTCTTGCCCTCTGTTACGCTGCAAAATGCCAATCTGGTTGCACGTTTGCGGGCATCCAGAAGAACAATACTCGTCAAGATGAAATCTGTTCGCCGCTTCAAAGACTTTAGAAAGTTTTTCGCAGTTTTGTCGTCTACTGCGCTCTCTATTGCCAAGCTGGTTTTAGATGATACCACAGATGGTGTCGTCGTCAGTCTTGTGTGCCGCTGGCGAAATCAGGACCGCTGTCAGTTAAATTCCAGCGCAATAGCTCACGACGCCATTCCAAATCGGCTTGTGCTTCTTTGATCAAGCTTGCCAGACCTTGGAAGTCTGCGAAGGAAAGATCAATAGCCATGCCCAGGTCGAATGTCAGCTTCACTCTTTCACAATTTGGAGTACATGCCATGCAGACCATGTGGTCTGGTCCGCAAACTTCAAAAAGCTGGTTCTCATCACATTGCAACGGATCTTTCTGCCAGTTCAAATAGTCGATGAACTGTTGATCCTCCAGGCTCTGCTGAATAAGCAGCACGAGAGCCTGATACTGAGTGTTGTTCAAGTAAATGGTAACTTCTTGCCGACGAAAATCGAGAGCGAACTCTCCGTTTTCTTTGTCTAGATATAGGTCCGCGAAAGCGTTTGCAAAGCTGATTTGATACGCGGTGCTGGTTTTCATTGAATTTCTCTTCCCTAGTCTTAATTCGCGAAGACTCAACGAGCTTCTTCGAGGTTAGACAGCCATTTTGCTATGTCACGAGCATGATAGGTAATGATTAGATCCGCGCCAGCGCGCACGATGCCGGTCAAAGTTTCAAGGACGACCTTGCGTTCGTCGATCCATCCGTTAGCAGCGGCAGCTTTGACCATCGAATACTCTCCAGAAACATTATATGCCGCAATCGGCAATTTCGTTAGCTCTCTAGCTTTGGAGATAATATCCAGGTAGGAGAGCGCGGGTTTGACCATGACCACGTCTGCACCTTCGGCTATGTCGAGCTCGATCTCGCGCAAGGCTTCGCGTCCATTTGCCGGGTCCATCTGATAGCTCTTGCGGTCGCCGAATTGGGGCGCAGACTGAGCCGCTTCCCGGAAAGGTCCATACAGGGCTGAGGCGAATTTGGCACTGTAAGCCATGATTGGCACATGTTCGAATCCTGCTTCGTCTAGAGCCTGTCTTATAAAACCGACGCGTCCATCCATCATGTCCGAGGGGGCAATGATGTCGGCGCCAGCCTCGGCCTGTGCGACAGCTGATTTAGCCAAGATCTCGAGTGTTGGATCGTTCAATACCTGACCTTCCGAGACGATCCCGCAGTGTCCGTGGTCCATATACTCACATAAACAAGTGTCGGCAATAATGGTCAACTTCGGAAACTGGCTCTTTATCTCGCGAATAGCAATTTGTATGATTCCGTCTTTGTGCCAAGCGGCCGTTGCTTGACTGTCTTTATGAGATGGAATTCCGAAGAGCAAAATAGACGTAATTCCTTCGCTCACCAGCTCGGATACTTCTTTGATTGCTTCATCGAGGCTTTGCTGATAGATGCCAGGCATGGATTTGATTGGTGTACGAGTGCGTGTGCCTTCCACCAAAAACAGCGGATAAATGAGCTTTTCTAGCCTAAGATGAGACTCGCGAACCATCGATCGCAGATTCTCTTGCGAACGCATGCGGCGCGTGCGTTGCGTGGGTGCGATCTTAGTTGTGGTTCTCGTGGTTATCGTCGCTTCGTTGAGCTTCATCTTGGATTACCTCGACTGCGCGTAATAGTGCTCCGCTGGCTCATTCGCGATTCTTTCACCGTTCACGCGACTGCCGGGCGCAGATTCGTGATGCCGACTGTGAATACAAAATCAACCCGCTATGGAATCTTTAAATATACAATGCCGGCGCCCAAAGAATCTCGCTCTCCGGGTGCTGTCATCGGACTGCGCCTGGCGGTTTAGCACATGCAATCAGGCATGTGTAGCGATTTTCGCCGTCGCATCCTCTTGTTTTCTGGCCAATTTTTAATACAAATTTGTATCAGCGCTGGGCGACGACATTAGTGGCACTGTGCTTTTTAGCAATCTTTTGATCGATTTTGAAGGCCTTTTCGTCGAGTTTACCGATGTGTTTCTGTATCTTTTCAGCCTCTTTGGGCGGTAGATTCGGGGTCAAAGACACATATGCGCGCAGCTGTGTGGAAGACTCGCGCAGATCTTTTGGTGAGTCCGGGTAGAGGCGCTCTAGTGCTTCGGAGAGCCCGTAATGTGCATCAGCTTGCCTGGGGTTAGCAAAAATTGCGGCGTGATAGTTATCGATCGCACTGGCCAGCTGTTTGCGCTTGGCAAGGTCGTCTGCAAGTGTCTGTTGCTGTTTCGCTTTATCTCTAGCTTTAGCGACGTTGGCAAGTCCGCGCTTTGCACGCTCCATATCTTTCAGGTCTGGCATCGAACTGGCCTTTTTATAAGCGGCTTCTGCGCTGTTGAGGTCTTTGATCATCAGTGCCAGATCGCCCACGGCCATGGCATCTCTTGCAGTACGGGTATTTCCGATTACAGTGTTCATCTGCATCGAAGCGCCTTGGAAATTGTTTTGCGCAAGCAGTGCTTCAGCCATCTCTATGCGTTCTCCGTCATTAGTGGGAACGCCGGTTGTCGCCAAATTCACTGGTTCGCCGGCCAGTGCTTTCAACTTGGCTTGGGCCAGGCGAAGTTGCAGACTGTCTGGGTTTAACTTGATGGCATTGTTGATCATAGTCTGTGCTTTCTCGAAATCGTTGGTGGCGATGAAGGCCCCAGATGTCTCTTTCTGCGATTTCAGGTAATAGGCGGTGGTCAAGCCGTCGATTGCGCTCGGGTTGCGCGGTGAAAGAGTGAGTGCTGTTTCGTACTCTTTGATCGCATCATCAAGTTTTTCAATCTTCATGCTGTCGGTAGCTATGCGCAAATGCAGATCAGGGCTGTTCGGGCTCAACTCCAGTCCTGAGCGCACTTCGGCAATAGCGAGTTCAATATCACCACGTGCATCGCGAATGTTACCCAGACCAAGGTAAGCAGATGGGTTTTCCGGCTTGATGCGAATTGATTCCTGATACTCCTTAACGGCAGCTACGCTGTTGCCCTGGAGCTCATAAGCGCGACCCAGGCTCAAATGCACGGGGGCACTGTTTGTATTTTGATAAAGCGACGTGTTCAACTCCGAAATCGCCTGGTCAAGCTGATTTTGCTTCAAGTAGGCTTGACCTAATCCGAAGTGTGCTGTGGAATTGCCTGTATTCTGCGCGATCGCTTGTTTGAAATTGTCGACAGCGGAGGTCAAATTGTTCTGCTGCAGCTTGACCAGACCAAGACCTGTTAAAGCATCTGAGTATTTAGGGTCGATTTTCAGGGCACCGTTGAATGCCTGTTCCGCTTTATCCAAGCGACCTTCTTCCTTGAAGATGAGGCCGAGTGTGTAGTGCACCTCTGGAACTTTTGTGTCGCCATCAAAAGCCTTATTGCACTCTTCGCCGGCATTTCTCAAGAGACTGGCTTTGTTATTTTGAGTGGTGACATTTGATGACTGCAAACGATAAAGATCGATTAAGGCTTTGCCACAATGGGCAAGTGCGTTCTTTGGATCGTCAAGAATAGTTTTGTCAAACTCTTCTTGAGCGCGGTCAAGTTTGAAGCCTTTTGCCAATGCGAGCCCGTATCCGGCTCTGGCTGCGACATCTTTTGAGTTGACGTTTAGTGCTTGATGGTAGAGTTCTTCGGCTTCTTTGTATTTGCCTCGAGCCATCAATTTATCAGCCTCTTGTACTTCGGTGCTGACTCTTGCGCTCAGAGTTTGTTTGGATTTGCTACTCGTGGGCGCGTTAGCGACAACTTTGTTTGGTGCCGCATACGATACCACGTTCAAACCGACAGAGAGTGATGCTGCAAGCAAGGCAGTGACAGTTGTCGGCTTGTATATAGATTTGAGCATAGTGACCTCTTTCCATGTTAGCGAGCGCTGTTATACACGCCGGAATCGAAGTTTGCAAGCTCAATTTTCTAGGGTTTGCCGTAATAAACTTTGACTTTTTAATCTCTAGCATTCTGAAACGGTCAATTATTTGTAAAGGTGAACTGTTGCTCACCAGCTTCGAAAAAGCAGTATTGGCCCTAATGTTTGAATGTTTCCATTGCTGACCTATGGCCTTAAATCGCCTGATTGTTTAAAACCAGTAGTCGACGCTAACGCTCTGCAGCCGGTTCCCGAATTTAACTGAGATCTGCACATTAAAGATTCGCTCTCGGGGGCTTTGGCTGGATGTCTGACACCCGATTCCAACACGCCTGTTGGAAAACACCACATTTCAGGACAATCGGGATGTGGGCCAAGGGTTCGTCGTTAAAGATAGTAGTTAAAGATTGCTGTTCTAGGGTAAGAGATAGCTGTGGCGTGGGCGATTTATTCAAGTGGGCAAAATTGACAGTGGAGCTATGCTCTCGTCTTGCCGGAAGAGAATCAATAGGTAAAGGCGATGACAGACAGAGTGAATGACGGCGAAGCCGAGGACCAAAAGGGCAAAAGTGCCAGTGGTCTAAACAATTCGATACTGGGCGGGTTCGCTCGTACCAGTGCGAAAAGATTCGCCGAATACAAACATTCAGCAAAAGAGAATGAGGCTCGAACGACTAATGTTGCTACTGCTGCTCCTTCAAACAGGCATAACAGGCGGGAATGGCTCGAGCGTCTCTTCGACCTATTTGAACAGTACGCAGTTGAAGTTAATAAGTTAGTCGACGAGTCTCACTTAGTCACAACGTGCTTGCGCCCGACTGACAAACCTTCCGATAATCCGTTGGTAAGCCCTAGCCAAGGTGTGGTTGCCACCAAGTACTGGCAATTGACTGTGCGTTTGCAAGCAGATGGTATCGCCGGTTTTCTTCTGCCCATGTCGATGGAGAAGACGTTCCTTCGCGATGAATCTCTCTTCGAGAGAATCTTTTTGATCGAATCGCTGGGTGATGAAAACGCTGCAGTTTGGTCTTTTGATAACAAGCCAACTGAGTTTTTCCAGTTGCCGGATCTGGCTAAGAGATTTTTCGGATCACTAATTGAGATTGCTCAAATGGAAGACATGAGCAATTTCGAAAACGCTGCGCCGGGTGAAGCGACACCACCCTCTGCCCTGTCTGCACCGGCAGCGGAAGCGACGACTGAGACAACTGACTCAGACGAACCTGTCTTTGATGACGAAGCAATGTTCAAAGACCTTCTCAACTTCGGCAGTACTGTGTCACCGACTCCTGCTCCGGAAAATGAACAGGAGACCGCTCAGCAGGCTTTCGTGCCTTCATCTGGACAAACCGATTCGGTGACATCGAACAGTCCATTTGCTCAACTTTCGGCTGATCCAGTTATCGACTTGGCTAAATTAGATGCGCAAGCCGAATCGATGCGTAAGAAGAACAAGAGTAGCTCGTCTGACTTTGCAACGAAGACGCTCGATAGCTATGCGCTTTTGGATTTTGAAGACGAAGCCACTTATTATTCAGAATATAGATTGACACCAGATCCGGAGCTAGAACCTGCCAATGGCGGAAATGGCTTGCTCAGTGCATCGACAAAGACAACGCCTGAAGACGGATTGTCGATGCCCACCAAACCCAGTTCACCTCTTTCGTCCAGCATGCAGAATATGCCTGCGCAACCAGCGTCTCCGATGGCTGGGGGGGCAGAGCCTATTGAGCTGAAACAGGAAGAAGCGAAACAGGAAGAAGTAGCCGAAGTCGTCGCAGAATCCGGCACGAACGAGAGTGGCAGTGAGAGTTCGGTTACATGGGAATCAGGAACACCTGTATCATGGCAGCAAAGAGATGCTTCATCTCGCGCAGAATCGGGCGAACAGACCGGAATGTTGTCAGAAGTGGCTGAATCAGCTGAACACATTGCACATGACGAACAGTTTGCACAGACCGGATCACAAGATTTAGAAGAATGGGCAGCGCTCGTGCAGACGAATGCGGAACGGCAAGAGAATGCACCGTCGACGCCTGTCTATAGTCAGCCGAAAATCTCTCCAGTCACTGTCGATCCAGCTGTGTTGGCGGCAGAGCCGGTCGAGCCCGTTCAATCTCAGGTTGACCAGTATCGGATTACGCCTCCTGCTCCGGTTATTACTCCGGTAACGTCTGCTACTTCTGCTTCTGCGGTTCACTCCTCGTGGCAGTCAGAAGCCGGGGCGAAAGTCGAGGCACCGAATGTGGTGCGAACGGTTGATGCTCATGGATATCGCAGCAACGACCTTGACCTGCTAACTCCTGCAGATGTTGATATGACGCCTCCTCCAATGGAAGTTCATAACGATGATGCTGAGATTGCGCAAGCTTTACTGAAAGTTACCGAGACGCCCACACCAGAGAGCAATGAGTCTTTGTCTCGAGATGAGCTGTCATCCGAGGTTCAAAAGCTTGCATCCAAGCTGCAGCAGACTGCTGATGATTTTATTGGTGCTTTCAATCGTAAGGCAAGCGAGTTAAGCGGCGAGCACGAAGTTTTTGAAGAACGGAAAGCATCTCAAATGCCTGAGCAAATCGAATCGTCTCATGCATCTACTGACAGTGTTTCTGCGGCAGCCGAAGAGTCGATACCAGAGGTCGTAGCCGATACTGAGATAGTGCAAAACGCTGTTGAGCTGCAAACGCAGCCTGAAGCCACTAATGTTGTCGATAGTTATTCAGACGATGATGTTGACTTCGATGAATTTGAGAAGGCGATGCAAGAAGGAGTCTTTGCTGAATCGCTGCACTTAGCTCCGGAAGATACTGTGATCAGCCCGACGGAGTCTTTGGCGCAAACCAAATTGGAAGAAGCCAGCACGGCGAATCAACGGGACGAAGCGAATGTCGCTGCTCAATCTCTCGAGCAGCAGTCCTTCGAGCTGCCCGCTGCCGACCATGCTGCTCTGGAAGCAGAAGTTTTGAACCAACAGATGCATACTGATATTGCCGAGGCGGAAGTGTTAGCTCAGCAGGATGTCGAGTCTGCGACTCTCAGCCCTGTAGTTGAAGAATCTCCAGTCGAGGTTTCGGCCGAGCCATTAACCACAGAAGTGGTTTCGCCTGCTGGCGTTGTCGAATCTGTTGATATTGCTGAATCGGCTGATCTCTTCGATTCTCTTGAAGCGTCTGCTCCAGCCGAGCTTGCAGCGGAGATGCCAGAACCTGAGCAATTGTCCGCCGAGCCCGTTATGGAGACATCCGTTACGCCGCTGATGCAATCGGCGGAAACCCTCGAGCCCTCAGTTGCAGAAGTCTCTGAAATATCCGAGGTCGAAGAAAAAGAAGAAAAAGATGTAAAAGATGCAAAAGATGTAAAAGATTCGAAGACTCTTGAAGTCAATCAGAGCTCTTCGCGGAGCTTCCAGCCCCACGGAGTGGTCGCTTCGGCACATGAGTCGCAAGACTTGCAAGCGGAAGATGCTGCTCCGAAAACCTTCTTTGAATCACTTCAGTCAATTACGGCTCGTAAAAGCCAGAGTCACGTTACAGCCCCACAAGATATATCACAACCTCAGGAGAACAGTATGCCTAAGACGGATGAAATGAGCGTGGTCGCGGCAATCGAAATGATGAAACACTCCGTAGACCAAGAGCTGGTCAATCTCGCTGAGCACGGCGCGCGAGCTTTCCAAAATCAGGATATGGATGCAGTTGAGAAAGCAATGAAGCGCACTCGCCGCGTTCAAGAATTTAAGGACATTCTTGTTCCCGCTCTATCCACCTGGGATAGTCTCGGAAAAGACGACTGACACTCAGTCTTCTCAATGTAAATCGCACTATTGCCACCAGCTCAGGCTGGTTGGTTGATCATGAATGTGGAGAAATCGTCAAAGAAAGCCAACAGCTCTTCTTTGTATTGAGCAAGTTCTGGTACTGCATTTAGTGCTGATTTCATGTTTCTCATCCAGGCGTCGCGTTCGGCTTGACCGATCTTGAAAGGCAGATGCCTGGCACGCATTCGCGGATGCCCACGCTCTTGACTGTAAGTTGTCCTACCTCCCAGACGCTGAATGAGGAAGAGTGCCAGATGTTTTTTTGGCAGTTCTAAGTCTTCGGGATACATTGGTCTGAGAAGTAAGTCCTTCTCGACGCCGGCATAAAAATGATCGACAAGCGCAAAGAATGGTGCTTCCGATCCTACTTGTTTGAATATCCGGCCCAGGGGGTCTGCTGATTCCATTAGTTTGTGGTTTCCTCGAATCTGTGAATCTCTTCTCTCATTTCAGGTTTGCCGTTAACGAGTTTTCCGTTTGGCAATCGTAGTTTAACCTCTGTTCCGTCTGCGCGGAGACCGTAGTACTTGTTTATCTCCCATTGATCGAACTCTTTTGTTCTCTGGTAGATGCTGCGGTCTTCGCGGAGGAGGCTCCTTCTATCTGATGGTCCGCCACGATACCGGGCCAAATGATTAGCGAGGTTTGGTATCAGTTGTGACTGCATGCTGCCAGCTTTGTAAACGCTGTAATCTGCAAAGGCCTCAACTAAATGTCTCGCTAGCGCATTATGTTGTCCATCGGCGCCTTGCTGATGTTGATTCTGAGAGTGCCCCCGGTGCTGGGACTGACGCTGGTTTGCATTAGTTGCAGCTGCACAGATGTAGACATCCAAATCTCCGTTTTGCTTTATGTCTAGTGATACATGGCTGCTCTGACCCGTAGACTGATCGACAAAACAAAACCTGACGGGAGTGCCGGAAAGTGTTCGATAAGCAGGATCTGAAGGGTACAACGAATCAGCGATGGCGTCGAGTTCGTAAAGCGATGCTTGTCGTGCAAACACGGTTGTTTCACGTCTTCCAGGCTGCGCTGGTAGATGTAAGATTACTTCATCACTTTGGCTAAAGCTGATACCGAATTTGGCACTAAGCATGTTCATAAGATCGAGTGCGATCTTCTTCAGATTACTTTCGGCCGATGCAAGACCTTGAGCTGAGGATGGCGCGAAGAACAGCGAAAGCTCTCGACCACCGGTCAGTCGAATATATTCCAACTGCGGACCACTCGGCTTAATGACCACACCGAATATTTGCGCAAGCTGCTCGACCTTTGCTTGTACCGAAGGAGAAAGCGGCATCGTTCTCGTTGTGGATGGTGCCGTCTGAGACGGAGTGTTTGGCGGCGGTGGTGTCAGCTTTTCCTTTGGTGCAGCAGCTTTTGTACTTGAACTCGTTTCACGGTGAGGTCTGAGTGGGCGTCGATCCTGTACGTCTGTTCCATCGCCCATATCTATGGAAAACTGCTGGTCTTTTTCACGCGTGAATCGAAATGCCTTCATTGCCGCGTCTGCTTCGGCGCGACGTCTGAGAAGAATTTCCTTTTGCTCTTGGTCATCTTTCTTAGGTTGCTGTTCATCAACCATCGGATGTGCCTACTTGCGCTAAACTGATTCCGATCATATAGCATGCGGCGCGATTCGCACCCTCAAATCGGTGGATTTGAATATTTAGGAGATGAATTCGGATGAAACTTTTCAAAGAGCGAATGAAGGCAGGGAATCCGCTGGTGGGAACGATTGTCAGCATGGGATTGCCAATGGTCTCTGAGATGATTTCGCGTTGTGGTTTCGATTGGCTGTGGATTGACATGGAACATGCTCCTTTGAGCCTGAATGAGGTGCAAGGACTCTTGCAATCGAAAGCCGAATCCTGCGCCGGATTTGTGCGTGTTCCATTCAATGATGAAGTGTGGATAAAGCGAGTATTGGATCTTGGCGCCGATGGAATCATCGTTCCTCAAGTGAAGACTGCAAGCGAAGCTAGCCGTGCTGTAGCTGCCGCTAAGTATCCTCCGGTCGGAATTAGAAGTGTCGGTCTTTCCAGAGCAAACTCTTTCGGAATGAATTTTGCTGGTTACGGGGATACTGCAAATCAGGATACGCTAGTGTTTTTGCAAGTTGAACATAAAGAAGCTGTGGACAACATTGATGCGATTCTGGGTGTTCCTGGAATCGATGCCATCATCATTGGCCCCTACGATCTTTCCGGCAGTTTCGGTAAGCTCGGCCAAATCCAAGATCCTGAGGTTCAAGCGGCAATGAGCACCGTCCTTTCAGCGTGCAAAAAACAGGCAGTGCCGGTCGGTATTTTTACGATGTTGCCGGAGCAAGGGCGCGAGTGTGTGGAGCGCGGATATCAATTGGTGGCAACTGGAGTGGATAGTCACTTCCTTTGGACGGCTGCCAAGAAAGCTGTGCAGATAGTGGCAGATTCGGCAGTTGCCGCCAAGGTCTGAATTATCAAAGTTACATGATCGTCATTTGTCGACCTGTGGTTAACTTGCCGACAGAAGACAAGCGGTCTTCTTGATACTTTGTTGATAAATTTAAGCTTGATCAGCACAGAATCCTAATAGCTGTGCTGTTAGAGTTTTTCCTGTTCTTATATATAGCTCTGATAGCCTTGCTGCAGGTTTTTTTCTGTGTGGTTTCGTGACGCGGGTTTTTGTGGATTTTTGAATATGCCACTATATACAGTGGCATTTGCGGTATCTGTGAATGGCATGGTGGCAACGAAATCGTTCGCCGAGATGCCGATTGAGTCCGTCGCTACCGCTCCGGTTGCGGTTCAAAACTCGGCATCGAAAGCTGTCGCAGCGCCTGTCAACACCAGTGATTTGCCAAAGATAAAGGCTACGACTCGCATTCCTGCACCGACGAGAATTCCATCGCCCTTTTCACAGACACCCTTCTTAAACCAGGCACTGGCGGCTGCACAGGAGCCGAGTCAGGTTCGGTCTGGTCAGGCGCAAATCGATCCGTCGAGAGCGTCCATACACTTCTCACCGTCTGCACAAGCTGGAGAGCAGCCAATTTCCGGTGGCAGTGATCCTTCGGGCGCTGCAACGCCTTCTGCGCCGTCTGCTTCTCCTTCCGGTACGAGCGCGCCGTCTGCCAATTCTGCATTGAATCCTATTCTCACAAAGAAGCAGAGAAGGCAGGCGATAGCTAATTCGGATACGCCGTTTGCTCCTGAGGGAACTTTGAGGCGCGCTATGCCTGCTCCCTATGATTCGGTATTTCCTGGGTCTGAATTCATCGGTACCGCAGGCACACTGCCAATTGGCGTTCCGGATACAGATCCTGTTTATCCGCTGGAAAAAGAGATATACAAAGCTTGTCCGATGCTGAAAGAAGCTCGGATCAAGATTTATGGTTGGGCCAATCCGGGCTGGGACTATAGCACGTCACATCGTTCAAACATACCGTTATCGTATGCGGTTATCCCAAACCGCCTTGAGATGGATCAGTTGGTGTTGCGATTCGAACGAACACCGGATACGGTTCAAACGGAGCACACTGACTGGGGCTTTAGACTCTCTGTATTGTACGGTATCGATTATCGCTGGACTACAGCGGCAGGTTGGTTCCCAGCCAGCCGTGAGTTGCTCAGTCACAACTACGTTTATGGTATGGACCCTGTTGAATGCTATGGCATGTACTATGTGCCTAAAGTGGCTAAAGGCATGGTTTTGAAGGTTGGCAGGTTCATCTCGCCGCCCGATATTGAGGCACAGTTGGCACCGGACAACTACCTGTGGACTCACTCTTTGATGTTTACCTACGACAACTATACTCAGACCGGTTTGTTGGCTAGCATAAAGCTGAATGAACAATGGATGCTGCAAACCGGGTTCACTTCAGGTCCTGATATCGCGCCGTGGAGCCGTGCTGCTATTCCGACTGGCTTGATGCATTTGCGATGGGTATCGAAGAACAACAAAGACTCGTTCTACGGTGGCTGCAACTCCATCAATGATGGGCACTATCGACGTGCAGACAAACAAAATGGCGCTCACGGTCACGACAACTTGCAACAGTTCAATTTGACCTGGTCTCACAAATTCAACAATCGAGTGCACATGGCCACAGAAGGCTACTACATTTACCAGATCAACGCTTTGGCCGGAGGCACGGTGAACGATGGCACACCGCGTCCCGTGTTTACTGCCGTCGGACCAGGTGTCTTCTTGCATGGACTTTCGCAAGCCTGGGGCGTCGTCAACTACACTAACTTCAAAATCACAGATAAGGACTACATCACTCTGCGACCGATCGATTTTCTTGGCGATCCTCGTGGTCAACGAACAGGTTTTCCTACAACCTACGCAAGTTGGACTCTCGGCTGGTGCCACCGTTTCACTCCGCAGTTGTGTATTCGTCCGGAAATTAGATACGAGCGAGCGCTGAATCGCCAAAACGGCGTCGCGGTAACGCCGTATGACGATGGCACCAAGCGCTATCAGTTCACTATCGGAGCCGATATCATTCGCCGGTTTTGACGACTCCTTGACGCATTATTGACACTACCTTGATGGGCTCTGAGATACCATCAAATATGGTGGCAGAAAGAATATCTTATGCTGTGCGTCAGAGTTTTGATTGTGCTGATTTGTCTAACGCTTGAAGCGCCTACATTCGCATGCCCTGCGATGGTCCTTACCGGCACGAGGTCAGCGGGGCACAAGACGAGACACGAAGACAAGAAAAATAGACAAGAAAGTTCCAATTCTCCATCCAAGCCAACAAACGCGAACAAGGCTCGCGAAGTTCAGACTTGAAGCTGAGTCATGGTGGTCTTAGCTGCGCAAGCTCAGACTTGACGCCGAGTCATAAGTGGCCCCAGCTGCGCAAGCTCAGCCTGCGAACCATATCCAAGGACTTTCAGACGCTCTTTGCTCCACGCACAGCCATCGAGAGCTCATAAAGCAATCGCTTCATTTTCAAGATCTCGGCAGCAAGTTGCTGCAGCATCGCTTGCCGCGCGTTCAGGGTTGCGATGGATAGTCCCTTTTTATGTTGAGCGCTTGCGGTTATGACATCTAGCTGTTCTTGCGAATTGCGGTCAGTAAAGTTTGAGATGTTTTTGTCCGATACCCAGCGGTCGATCAACTGATCTTTTCGAGTTTTGGCGCTTTCATTGCTGGCTGGAACGGCTGTAAGAAAGTCCCAGACTGGCTTTGGGTACTCTATTTCTGGGCTGGCCGGATAGCCCAAGATCTGTGACAACATGTTTGGATCCTTTTCCGACATTTCTTTCTTTCCATTCAGTTGGTACAGGGCAACAATGGATGCGATCGACGGAACGACTCCGGCGAGAATTCCGAATGTACCAGATGACGTAGAAAAGTTTGGATGGCGGTTTGTCGGGATGTCTAGTGCCTCCGCCAGAGCCCACAAAATTCCATTTGTGATGAAACTGACGGCGTTCGTTTTGAACACGGTTTTGTCTCTGTCGGACGTTAGTGTCGAAAGTATTTCGTTGTAAATGTTTTGCTCTGCGGTCATCTCACCGAGAACATAGTCGATAGCAAGATTAGCCTCATCGATTATTTGCATGGCGGCAATTGTGGAAGCCGTAAGTTGCTGGCTCATGCTGATGTTCGCTTGCGTCGGTTCGAAATTGATAGGATCGAATCGTCCACGCAAACTCTGAATCCGTTGTAGTAGGGGCAGCAACTTAAGCTGTTCTGCGAGCTGGCGACTATTATCCGAGATGGTGGTCGCTTGAAGACGAACGCCGCTTCTGAGAATCTCTTTTGGAAATTTCTCCTGATTCGCTCCTGGTTCGAATGTTTGCGCACTGGACGAGGCTATCTGAGCATCGGCAAGCGCTGTGGAAGTAGTTGACTGTTGTGAGGGCGGCTCTGCAGCTCGCTGAATGGGCTTTGCGTTTGTCTCGCTCACCTTTGTTTCAGGCGTTTTCGAGTCGGGTGCTGATTCAGTTGAGGCAGATAAGCTATTGGCTGGCCACGCCGAGAGAGAGGTGGTTCCCATGATTGCCAGGGCGAGGCCCACTGACTTGAGCCGACTTGATTGACGGATGCGCATTGAAATGACTCCTAGGCCGGAGACAATGCTACAGCTTGTTTATGGAAGGCGTTCGAAATTTGATCCTTTGATAACACTTGCCGCGATAATTCAATTTTAATTTCGCGAGTATTCCTGGATTCGCGGCAGTAATCCATAGTATGCGCAGCAGATTACAAATACTGCAATCAACAGCGCAAACAGAATTTGATTGTCGAGGCTCTTTTTGCCTTCCTTCACTGCTGCATCCAGCTGCTCTTGATTAATAGCCAATGCCCTTCCAACTGCGTCGTCGAAGCGTTGAAACCAATAGTCGCTGCCCCTGGTGTCGCGACTTAAACCAAGCTTCAGGGCACCGTCGCGTTGGCCACTATCGGCGAGTGCGCGCATCCTCGCATCAGTAGCCATGTAGTCTTTCAATTCGTGCAGAGCATCGATAGCCGCCTGCCCCTCTCCGCCAAAACGAATGTTGTTAAACTCTTCTGCCATGTAGCCGCTGAACTGGGGCAGGGCAAATTTATCCGCGTTGGCAAGCTGCTTCTGTGCTAGTGCTATTGTTTTGTCCAGGTCGTTCGATGGGGAGAATTTGGCCACTTTGTGCATATCATCTTGGAACTCTTTGCTGTAATTAGCGCTGCGATCCGGGTCTAACAACCATCTGCTCTCCGAAGCATTGGCGTCATAAGAGGCTGCTCTTGCGCCGAGTAAGGCGACTATAGAGTCGTAAGAATCTTCTTTTGCAACTTTTGTACTGTTACTGCAGTCAGCCAGTGATTGATATAAATGTTGCAGAAACAAGAGCAACACGACGGAAGCGATGAGCAAGGGTGGATTGAGAATGCGCTTGAAGCGCAACTTTAAATAATATTGCGTATAGGCTAGAAGGCAGAGCAAAACAAGGCCTGCCAGCAAGACGACACCACGAGCAAGCGCAGATGCTGATTTCTCCTGATTGTAAATCTCAATTAGCATGTCCTGGTTTGATTTATTCAAGGCATCGGCGTTTGGCAACACCACGGTTTGCAGGGTATTGAGGGCGTCACGATAAGCTTTGATCGTATCGTCGATCTGTCCATTTTGATGCACATCACGCGCGATCTGGGCTTGCATCAAGTACTGTCCGATACCGGACTGCAGATTCTCGACCGGAAAGAGTTCAGCGTTCCCGTAAGTGATGTTGCGAGCGGCAGCGACGAGATATTTGCTAGTCTCAATACGGCTCTTGTTGAAATCCTCGAGACGCTCCTGTGCCTCGCTTTCACCTGACTTATAGAGCAGCTCGTCGGCGAGATCTGAATCCATAGTGAGTATGCCGATCTTGATATTTTGCGCGGCAATCACTGACGGTCCAGCTTCGATGCCGATGGTTTGCAAGGCTTTGTCGTGTTGCTGGATCGTGTGTATCGACAGGATGCAGAAGGCGGTCGATACCGTAAATATCAGCATTAACAACAACCGCAAACGGAACGGTGTAATGTTCTTAGTACTGCGCGTAAAGGCGTTTTGAATTGGACCGGCGGTTGTTTGCATGTGAGGCTCTAGACCCAACTCGTATTGCGCACGCTATTCGCCTCGTCGATCAATGCAATTCGCTCATCGACGTTTGTAGCAAAAAAAGCGCAGAGTCTGAGAGCCTTTTCTGCGGCATCGCGGAGCTCAACTTCGATTAAAGGCACATTGAACAGTGTCACTTCTGAGTCTGGCTCAATCTCTCGTTTCTCTAACTTGGCGATCGCCGCAATCAGTGTTTCTGCTCGGGAGCGCCAAGAGCTATAGGTATCAGCGGCCTGTTCGTGCAGATTTTTCGCGCGATCGACGAGGCTTTCCACATCTGAAAGCGGTCCCTTTGTCTCCAGGTCATCTTCTGTCTTCATCTGCATCACAGTGTATATTCTCCTCGAACGGTTGTGCAAGAGCGTTTGCTTCAAACTGACCACCGCACTAAGTATTAATACCAGGATGCTGGGTCAACAACCGAATAAGAGTAAAAACTTGACACTTAAATGACAAGGGAGCTGCTCTCGTTCGCGGTTATTAATGCACGGTCCGCTTAGTTATTTGTTTGACTTCAGCCCACATGGATAACCGGGCGGCGATTTTCGTCCGGTTCTATAGAACGCAAGATCTCGCGGGTTACCATCGCAGTTTCGCCTTCTCCAAGAAAAATATATTTGAGCGTGTAAGCGATAGGATGTCCCTCTGCCCAGCCGAAATAGGCATGTGGCGTTTTGCCGGTCGTGTTACGAATATCCAACAAGATTGCCGCTATGGCGTTAGGAATTGCCGGGCTGGAACAACGCAAGATCTTGTAAGGACCTGATTCTATGCCCTTCACGTGTAGGCATTCGCTGGAGAAGTCAGACGAGTCGCTAAGTTCGACCTCTAAAAAAATGAAGTCACCCTCTTCTGCCTGAATACTGTGCACCTTGCGCGACCGTGACTCCTTCAGTTTTAGGTCCATCATGCCGCTGCGGTGTGGCAAAAGCCTGATTTCGCCCCAGTGAGAGCGCAAAGATTGTTGGATGAATTCTTTCGCAGCGTCATCCCAGCTTACCGATTCCACTCGCAATTCGGTCGACCTTATACAGCGTGACAAAACTGATGCAAACAAGATTGCAGTAATGAAGAAAAGAGCAATCGCGACACCTTCTGGGCGTTCAGACATGTTGTCGAAAGCGGTATAGATAAAGATAGCCGTGACGCAGAGGAAGAAGAGACGCCATGGCCGGGCGCGATTCCAGATGTAAATTGTGGCGGCGATCGCTGCCGAGGTGATTAATACGAGGACTCCGGTAGCATAGGCTGCGGCTTGGGCGTCGACGTCAGCTCTAAACATTGCCGTTACGGCAAACGCCACTGCGCAGAAAAATACGACGAGGGGTCGCACGGCCTTAGACCAACTCGGCGCCATTCCGTAGCGTGGCAGATATTTAGGCACGAGGCTTAACAGGCCCGCGATAGCGGATGCCCCCGCGAACCAGAGGATAAGTATCGTGCTTATGTCGTAACAAGTGCCGAAAGTAAATCCAAGTCGAGTGTGTGCAAGGTAGGCTAATGCCCTACCATTCGCTGGTCCACCGATTTCAAAGTATTCTGCCGGAATCATCAACGTTGTCACGACGCTGCTAAGTACCAGGTAGACGCTCATGATCAGCCCAGCTGTAATGAGCAGGTAACGAGCGTTGCGAATGCGACCGCTAGGATCGCTTTCTGTGTCTGTTGGGTCTCCCTTGACTAAAGGCATCACTGCGACGCCAGTTTCGAATCCGGAAAGACCCAGTGCAAGTTTAGGAAAGAGTAGTGCTGACACTCCAAGCATTGTCATTGGTGATTGGTATTCGATGAAGAGCCTGCCCGTCCAGCCCGAAACCAATGCAGGATGTTGCAATACATACAATGCCGATTCGCCCAGGATGACCGCACTCAGACCAAGATAGATGGCGACGATTACAAACGAAAGCCCGATCGCCTCTTTGAAGCCTTTAAGAAACAGCGCACCCAAGAGCGCCAGCAAAACATAGGTAACCTCGACGCGATGTCCACCCAGACCAAGCGGGCTTACGATCGGATTTTCGACGATATGTGCTGTAGCGTCAGCTGCCGAGAGTGTAATGGTAATGATGAATGCGGTTGCAGCAAATCCCAAAAGCAACAGCACAAGTATCTTTCCCTGCCAGCCGGGCAACATTTTCTCCAGCATCGCGACGCTGCCCTGACCGTTCGGGCTCGCTTTTGCCACTATGCAATAGGTGGGCAATGCGCCGAAGATTGTCACGAGAACCAAAATCAACGTTGCCAGGGGCGAAAGAATTCCAGAGGCGAGGAATGCGATGCCCGGCTGATATCCGAGAGTAGAGAAGTAGTCGACTCCGGTCAGGCACATTACGCGCCACCAGGCATCCTGGTGATGGACCTGATTGTCGTTCGCGTCCGCTCCTTCCAGAAACCAGGCAATGAAACCATTCGACGGCTTAGACGCCGGCTCTAACGCTTCTCCATGCGTTGTGGTCAATGAATGTTCAGTTGTGACCATGAAAGGCATTTCCTGCTCTGCCGCTCTTCGCGACTGAGAGCTTTAAAAACATGAATATAGTGTGCCACCATTTGAAGTGTTCAGAGGGGCTATAAACTTTCATGCATCAGGATCTGAATCCATATGACTATCAAGAAACTATCAAGGCGATTGATGGTTGCAGCACAAGCGTCGATAATAGCAAACGCTCAGCAATTAAAATTTAATAGAGCGATTTCTGCAGTTGGCGTAGTTTCCTCGGAGCTCGAATGACGATAAACATTTTTCAGGCGTTGCGGGTCTCTCAGTTCCCGGCAAGTGTTCTTTTCACAGTCTTAGGGGTTGCAGGAGTAACTGTATCACCTGTTCTTGCGCAGCAATCGTTAGCACTAGAGTCTACGCAAGCGTCAGTCCCAATCAATAGCCAGGGGGCGATCGCAGGTGGACCTTCGCAAAACAGCAATACCGGAGTGGATCAGCCGGAGAACGAAGAACAATTACGGCCACCTGCATCTGTTGCTCCTGGAACAACACCTGAACCTGCGTCTGTACCTGCATCTCCACCTGCATCTCCACCTGCATCTCCACCTAAGCCTGGTCAATCTTCTGCCGCCTCGTCTAGCAAATCGATAGCTAAACCGGTTGCAGCCCAGCCGAATGGGAGCGAAGCATCCATAACCAAAAAGGCTGCTGGTGTTTTGCTTGGAGCTGCCGTCGGTATGCCTGTTGCCGTGGTGAGGCGAACTGCAATTGAAGACCGGGATGGAGTCAAGGGCCTTGTCGGCGACTCAGATAACAAACTGGCCAAAGGTCTGGCTGGAACTTTTTGGATGCCTTTCAGTATCGTTCTTGGAGTACTGGAGGGACCTCTGTATGGTCCTGGCAACAGTATCAGAAACGTGAATAGACCATTTACGAAAGAGCAGATGGGCATGGGTGACCATCTAACCAGTCTTTTGGAGAACGAGTCCTCATCGACTGCGACTCCTAATCCCCCCATCCCGAGCTATGTTCCTGCTCGCTAATAGAGAAATGCTCAGTGTGTGCTGTCGATTTTGTAGCGAACGTTCGTTACGACGAGATCCGGGCGCGATAGCAGAGCAAGCTTCAGCATCAATCCGGTATTTCCATGCAAGAGAGAGTGCCACCACTTTTCGGATGTGAATTCACCTATTACGACAGTGATTTTGCGATCCGGTTCTCGTACTTTTAGTTCGTCGACATAGTTGAGAACCGGTTGCAGAAGCGATCTGTATGGTGATGGGAGTATTGTCAGCGGAACATCTGGAAAAACTATCTGCCAGTTTTCTTTGAACTTGTCGCCGCTGTTTGGTTCGATCTCCACGAAAAGGGCCCGGCACTCGTGAGAGATCGAGCGCGCGTAACGCACAGAATTTATTGTGCCTGCGTGCATGGCCTGCACGAGCACCAGGACATTTGTTTCAAGGACAGGTTCAGTGTCTGGATGGAGCTCTCCAATACTTAGACTTTGGTTGAGGTCTTGATAGTGCCCGGAGATCTTTTTGAAGATAAAAAGAAGAATGCCGATGATGATGACGATGAACCAGGCTCCGTCGAGAAACTTCTCAGTGATAATGTCGAGAAAAACAACCAGTGTTGCGACTGCACCGAGACCATTTAGAAGAGCTTTTAGATGCCAGCCCTTCTGTTTTACTTTGAACCAGTGTTTCACCATTCCAATCTGTGAGAGGGTGAAGGCCTGGAAGACTCCGATTGTGAAGAATGGAATCAACATGTCTACGCTGCCCTTCTCGGCAATGATGAAAAGGCTGGAGATAAATCCTAAGGCGACAACTCCGTTGTCAAATGCTAGTCTGTCTCCGAGATTGGTCAATTGGCGAGGCATGAATCCGTCTCTAGCCAAAATTGATGTGACGCGCGGAAAGTCGGCAAAACTTGTCTGAGCCGCCACCAGCAAGATCAATGCTGTCGAAAATTGCATCAAGTTGTAAAAGATACTTCCGATGCCGGTTTTTCCAAAGACGGTGCCAGACAGTTGGTCGATCACTGCAGGCGCGGTGATTCCGGAGTGCTCCCAGTACACGATGTGTAACTTGACAGATAGCAAAGCAACACCCATGAAAATGGAACCTAAGATGGCAGCCATCCAAATGAGAGTGATGGCTGCATTTCTGGGAGAAGGTTCTTTGAAAGCGGGAATGCCATTGCTGACACATTCGATTCCGGTTAATGCCGAGCAACCGGTAGCGAATGCTCTGAGAACAACAGCAATGCTGAATGCTGACGCCGTCAACGTGAAGTTATATTCTTGCGGCACTACCTGATTAGCAAATTCACTGTGCAGAGGCCAGTGAAAGATTGGTGCACTGAGACCAACTGCGATCATAATGAAGGACATACCGATGAAAATGTAGAACGGAATTGCAAACAGCAGACCTGGTTCACGTAAGCCCCGCAGATTGAGCCACGTCATAAGAAAGATAGACAGCAGCGAATAGATAACGAGGTGGTCGCCGATATGCAACGCGGCAAGAATCGGAACGTCCTTGAGGTTTTGCAGACCTGAGGCGACTGAGACAGACACGCAAAGAACGTAGTCGATGAGTAACGCGGCCGCGGCAAAGAGCCCACAATTGGTGCCAAGATTGTCTTTGGTGACGATGTACGAACCGCCGCCGCCAGGATAGCCGAATATCGTCTGCCAGTAAGATAGTGATACCAAAACTAATACAAGAAAGATCGTCGACGAGATAAGCATCACGTGGTGGCTATAGGTTCCTGCCATCACAGGTAACCACAAGCCTGCCGTAGTGAGAGCAAGAAGAATCTGT
The DNA here is from genome assembly GCA_036702975.1 of Oculatellaceae cyanobacterium. Taxonomy (GTDB): domain Bacteria; phylum Cyanobacteriota; class Vampirovibrionia; order Obscuribacterales; family Obscuribacteraceae; genus DATNPX01. The sequence goes on along the minus strand of DATNPX010000016.1, from coordinate 57,820 downwards.
TGCGGACCGTAAGCCACCGACGAAATTGCGTCCGAACAAAATACCGGTAGCGCCAGAAGTTTGGGCAGTCTGTTGACGTCGGACTCTTGGGTCTTGAGTGGTTCGCCATAAATAACTGCCCGCAACCACTTCAACGGAAAATTTACTCTTCGTTGATCTTTTTCGGAGACAGCTGAAGTGGTTGCAACAGCGGCAACTTTTTCCGATGAACCATTGTTACCGCCGGCTTCGCCGCTTGCAGTTGTGTCCCTAGTTGGGCTTGACTCCATTGTTTCGGGGGATTTGGCTTCGCTATCCATATAGTTAGTTTGTTGAGCTCTCAATCCGCCAACTCGAAAGAGCCGAGATACCAGTGTCTTTGAACTGCAACTGGTATGTCTTCTCTTCCTGCTATTGTAGACCTTGCGGCCCGACTCCTGGAAGTTCCGTCTACTCTTGGTTTTGCTCGTTGTGAAGTGGACTAAATCGTTATACCGCTGCTTTCGTTAAGGCGACGACAATTTTTGCGCGACAGTATCAAGATTTTGTCTTGCTCGCTTGTAGAGCCCGAAGGGATGACCGATTCAGGCTGATAATCGGTCATAGCCTGGGAGCGCTAAGCTTGCCTGTGGCTTGAGCCAACTGCTCAGACAGAATCGCCCGCTCCAGAGTGACCGCTATTTGGTTCACGAAAGTTTCGAGCAGGTGCAATTCCTCAGGTGTCAGAGGTGGCGCATCGGTCGGTAGTCTAATGCCCAAAACACCGACTATATTGACTGTCCCTTTCATAGGCAGATACATACTGCGAGCACCCGGCAGCGTCTTGGTTCCGTTGCCCGCGCTTTGCTTGTTTAAGTAGACCCACTGGGCCACACCCAATTCTTTCGAGTCAATCTCAGCCTCTTTGTCGTTTGGTTCCTGAACTGGCATGAGCTGGCCTGACTCGCTCGGCAAAAAAGCGTGCGATTTACAGGCGAATGCCTCGTTGAGATGCCTGAGAGAGACTTTCAGCACTCCTTCTTTGTTCAAAGCCGAAGCCTGCTCGCGCGTCAACTCATAGAGTGCCGAAGTATGGCGCTCTCTCAACCGCGCCAATTCTGCTTGTTGTTTGACCGTTGAGGTTAAGGTACTGATCGTCACCGCCGTCAAGAACATTGTGGTGAGTGTAATCAGATATTGTGTGTCACTTACACTAAAGGAGAAAAATGGTGGCACGAACAGAAAATCGAACAGCAAGGTGGCCATGATGGAAGAAGCTATTGATGGCCAGCGCCCCCAGCGTGCTGCAATGATTACAACCGCTAGTTGATAGATCATCACGACATTCACGAGATGAAAATGAGGAGACAGCAGACGCGCCAACGCTGTGGCAAGTGCAATCACCAACACGGAATATAGATAGCTTTTGTAGTTGAAGGTCGGCTTGTGTTGCGCGGACCGCACAGGTTCTGCTGCACCGGAGTGATCGCCTGTAATCACGTAGACATCGATGTTGCCGCTTTTGCGAATTAAATCGTCTACGATCGAACCGAAAAGCCGTTCCCTCCAGCGCGCTTTTGCCGGTTTCCCAATAATGATCTTGGAGATGTTTTGACGCCGGGCATAGGAGAGAACTTCCTCTTGTACATTCGTACCTGAGAGCGTAGTTGTGTGGGCTCCGAGCTGTTCGGCCAACTGTAGCGTGCGTGCGATCTTATTGCGGTCGTTGTCGGTCATTCTCGATGAGGCTGGTGTCTCTACGTAGACCGTGAACCATTGCGCTTTTAGACCTCCTGCCATGCGTCTGGCTGCTCGCACAAGGCGATAGCTCATGGGATGGGGACCGACGCAAACAAGAATCCGTTCTGCGACAGGCCATACGTCTTTTATAGCTTCCGCGCTTCTGTATTTGCGCATCTGCGCGTCAACACGATCGGCTGTTGCCCGTAATGCAAGTTCACGCAGTGCGATCAAATTGCCCTTGCGAAAGAAATTTGCGAGCGCGGCGCGGCTTTGTGCAGGCATATAGACCTTGCCTTCCTCAAGCCGCTGAATCAGTTCATCCGGTGTCAAGTCGACCAGAATGATTTCATATGCCTTGTCAAACACCGAATCGGGCACAGTCTCCCTGACGGCGACACCTGTTATCTGAGCTACAACGTCGTTTGCCGATTCCAGATGCTGCACGTTCATCGCTGTGTAGACACTTATGCCAGCTGCCAGGATCTCTTCCACGTCTTGCCAACGTTTCTCGTGACGCGATCCTGGCGCATTGGTATGTGCCAGTTCGTCGATGACCATAACCGTTGGTTTGCGACGCAGTGCGGCGTCGATATCAAACTCTTTTAAGATAGTGCCTTTGTAGTGGATCTCTTTGGGAGGTAAGGTTTCCAGCCCTTCTAGTAGTGCTTCTGTCTCTTTCCTGCCATGTGTGACTATCTCTCCAAGTACCACATCGACGCCGTCGTGCACGAGTTTACGCGCAGCCAGGAGCATCTCGTATGTCTTGCCGACTCCTGCTGCTGCGCCGAAGTAAATCTTGAGACGACCTTTAGTCTCCTCTTGCTCTTTTATGAGCGCGAGCAACTCTTTGGGATCTGGTCTCTGATTTTCTTCCATCTTTGTGTTTTTAGTGACTTCTTAGATGATGGGTGCTGTGAGCCAGACTCTTCAGTTCCTTTTTTTGCTTTAGTTTTGCTTTAGTTTGCTTCAGTTTTACTTTAGTCCTTTTTTTGATCCAGGTACATGTTGACTAAAAGCACATTGACTCCGGGTTCGCCTAGAATTCCGAACTGGCGGCGAGCGGTATGTTTGTTGACGGCCTCAATAATCTTATCGAGCGGAATCGAACGCGCTTTGGCGACGCGCTCTGCCTGCAGCTTAGCGTTTTCAACCGAGATCTCGGGGTCGAGCCCCGATGCCGAACGCGTCACAGCATCAACCGGCACCAGCGAATCTGGCGCCAGTCCATTCTCTTTTCGATAGTTTTCTGCCAGTTGCTTGACGCCCTGGAATGATTCATCCACGGTAGTTGTTTTCGGATCATCTGGCTGTCCCTCAAAAAGCTTCTTCGAGGTTGGACCGAGATTGCTTCCGGACGAAGCCTCTCCCGCATATCCGTTACCGGCAGCAGACGGACGCGGGTGAAAATAGATAGGCTTTGTGAATTGCTGGGCAAGAAGGGCAGAACCGATGATGGTGCCGTTCTTATCCTTCACCAAGGAGCCATTCGCGCGGTGTGGAGCTATCAACTGAGCCAGGGCTGTTATGAACAGCGGGAAAAAGATGCCTGTTATTATTGCCAGAACGAGAGTGGCGCGAATGGATTGCACAATGGTTTTGAACATAACTTTGTTTCCTAATTCGCGGGAGCCAGTCGTAGTAGCACGAGCACCTGGTCGATAGCCCATATGCCGGGGAATGGCACAACCAGCCCACCAAAGCCGTAAATTAGCAAGTTGCGCCTGAGCAAGGCTGCTGCACTCATTGGCTTATACGAGACTCCTCTGAGCGCCAGCGGTATAAGAGCGACGATAATGATTGCGTTGAAGATGACTGCTGCCAAGATTGCGGATTCAGATGAGTGCAATCCCATGATGTTCAGCCTCCACAGCGGGCCATGCTCATTAGCTGAAGCCGCGTATAAAGTACCAAACATTGCAGGAAGGATTGCGAAGTATTTGGCGACATCGTTGGCGATGGAGAAAGTCGTGAGCGCTCCGCGAGTCATAAGGAGCTGTTTGCCGATCTGCACGACCTCGATCAGTTTGGTCGGATTTGAATCCAGGTCGATCATGTTTCCTGCTTCTTTGGCCGCTTGCGTGCCCGTGTTCATGGCTAAACCGACATCGGCAGCCGCAAGCGCCGGCGCGTCGTTTGTACCATCTCCCGTCATGGCCACAAGCCGCCCGCCCGCCTGCTCTTTTTGAATCAGTTGCATTTTCGTTTCAGGAGTCGCTTCAGCCAGGAAGTCATCGACACCAGCCTCGCTGGCAATGGCCGCTGCAGTCAGCGGGTTGTCGCCTGTGATCATGATTGTGCGGATACCCATTTCGCGAAGCTGTTCGAAGCGCTCGCGCATACCGCCTTTTACGACGTCCTTTAAATAGATTATGCCGAGCGCGCCGCGCTTGTTGTCTGCCACCGCCAGCGGTGTTCCGCCTTGTCTGGCTATTTTGCTTGCTTCCGACTCCACTTCTGCGGGGACTGTCAAGTTGTTTGATCGCACGTAGTTGTATACAGCTTCGGCTGCGCCTTTTCTGAGCTGCTTACCGTTGACGTCTACTCCGCTCATGCGTGTTTGTGCGCTAAAGGCGATAAAGTGACTTTCGACCTGCGAGAGTTGTCGCTCGCGCATTCCGTATTCTTTTGCCAGCTGTACTATTGAGCGCCCTTCAGGCGTTTCGTCAGCCAGCGAAGAGAGTTGAGCAGCGTCTGCTAGTTCGCTTTCGGTGATGCCCGGAGCGGGAATGAACTTGACCGCCTGCCGATTGCCCAGGGTGATTGTGCCGGTTTTGTCCAGCAATAAAGTGTCGACGTCACCAGCTGCTTCAATTGCTTTACCGCTCATAGCAAGAACATTATGCTGAAGCACTCTGTCCATTCCTGCTATACCGATTGCCGAGAGCAAGGCGCCTATCGTTGTTGGGATCAAGCAGACGAGCAACGAAACCAGCGAAAAAATGTCGGGTGCAATGCCTGAACTCACTGCTGACACTGAATAGATTGAGAAGGGCAGGAGAGTAACTACTGCAAACAGAAAGATGATGGTTAATCCGGCCAAGAGGATATTTAAAGCAATTTCGTTTGGTGTTTTTTGCCGTTGTGCTCCCTCAACGAGAGCGATCATGCGGTCTATAAATGTTTCGCCGGGTTCGACCGAAATCTTGATACGCAACCAGTCAGAGAGAACTGTGGTTCCACCCGTGACCGCGCTTCGATCACCGCCGCTCTCTCTGATGACAGGTGCAGATTCACCTGTAATAGCACTTTCATTTACACTAGCGACGCCTTCGATTACCTCGCCGTCGCTGGGAATTACTTCTCCTGCTTCCACGCGGACAATGTCATTTTTGTGCAAGCTCGTGGCCGAAACCGTTTCAAATTTTCCACCTTCCAGCTCTCGACGCGCTGTAGTTTCAGTGCGATTTTTCCGCAAGGTATCAGCCTGAGCTTTGCCTCGTCCTTCGGCTATCGCTTCGGCGAAATTGGCAAAAAGAACCGTAAACCAGAGCCAGAGCGTTATTTGTGTTTCAAAAAGCAAGTTGTGCTGACTGCCTGAGACTATGTCTTTAATCAGCAACAATGTCGTAAAAACACTTCCGGTGGCAACAACAAACATGACCGGATTTTTTGCCAAAACGGTCGGGGTCAGTTTTATGAACGAGTCGGTGATCGCTCTTTTGACGATCGTCGGCTCGAGCAGCGGTGTCGCTTTTCTTTTTGATTCAATTAGCTCTTCCACGGTTCCGCGTTTGCCCTCTAAAACAGCCGATTTTGCTCCATCAACATATGTTCGACAATCGGGCCCAACGTAAGCACAGGGAAATACGTCAGGGCCCCGACAATAAGAATAATGCTAGCGAGTAAAATGATGAAGATTGGACTATGAGTTGGGAATGTTCCGCTGCTTGGTGGCACATATTTCTTCTGCACGAGAGACCCTGCCATAGCTAACGCCGGGATTATCATAAAGAAACGCCCGGCGAGCATAGCTAATCCGAGCGTCAAGTTGTAAAAGGGCGTATTGGCTGTCAATCCGGCAAAAGCAGAGCCATTGTTGCCAGTCGCCGATGAGAATGCGTACAGAATTTCGCTTAGCCCGTGCGCGGCTGCGTTATTCAAGTTGGCCGTCGGGGAACCCTGCGGATTCCAATAGTCTTTGTATGGAAATTGAGCGACGGATGCCAAGGCAGTAAAGATTAGAATGGAAGCCGCTGATGTGAGGATGAACAGCATCGCCATTTTCACTTCTTTCTTTTCTATCTTTTTGCCTAAATACTCGGGTGTTCTTCCTACCATAAGACCGGCGATGAACACTGTAATAACAGCAAAAACCAGCATGCCGTAAAGTCCGGAGCCGACGCCACCGAATATGATTTCGCCAAGTTGAATGTTAAGCAGAGGAACTAGTCCACCGATCGGCGTCAGCGAATCAAATGTGCAGTTTACCGCACCACAGCTGGCGTCGGTGGTGATTGCGGTAAACAGCGCAGAGTTCGCCTGACCAAAACGGATCTCTTTTCCTTCCATGTTGCCGCCCAGGTCTCCGAGCGCATTTGTTGATGTCTGAACCTTGTAGGTAGAAAAATTCGGATTGCCATGGCATTCGAATTTATAGCAAACACCTACGGCAGCAAGGAAAAATAGTGTCATCGTTAAAAGTAGAGCCCAACCTTGCCTTGTGTCTTTCACCAGCCGGCCGAAGGTGTAAGTCAAAGCTGAAGGAATGAGGAAGATCAAATACATCTCCAGGAGATTTGAAAAGGGTGTAGGGTTCTCAAAAGGATGAGCGCTGTTAGCATTTAGGAAGCCACCACCATTGGTTCCAAGCATCTTAATTACTTCCTGCGATGCCATCGGTCCTTGGGGAATTAACTGTTTCACTCCCTCTATTGTTGTTGCTACAACGTACGGCGAGAAGTTCTGTACTACCCCTTCCGATACCAATATCAGTGCGCCAATAGTGGATATTGGCAGGAGGAGCCAGAGAATTGAGCGCGTAATATCTTGCCAAAAGTTACCGACGCCTTTTTCCGAACGCCTGGCAAAGCCCCGCACGAGCGCCACTGCAACTGCAATTCCAGTGGCTGCAGAGACCCAATTGTGAAATGCCAGTGCAAGCATCTGTGACAAATATGACATTGTCGCTTCGCCTGCATAGGCTTGCCAATTAGTGTTTGTTGTAAATGATGTTGCGGTATTGAATGCCAAATCCGGCGTCATCGACGTGGCATAAGCGGGAGCTTTTTCCGTGGAAAATGCCATTGGATTCAACGGCAGAACTCCTTGCAGTCGCATAATTGCATAGCTGAAGATAAGACTGACAGCGGAGAACGAAAGCATGCAACTTGCATACTTTGTCCAATGCATGTCCTCCAGCGGATCTATTCCAAACAGCTTATAGCAAAGATTTTCGACCGGTCTAAGTATCGGGTCAAGCCATGTGACTTTCTGCTCGAAAACGTGGACCATGAAAAGTCCGAGTGGTTTCACGCTTGCTAAGAGAATCAAGCAGAAGAGAACAATTTGTGTCCAACCGATAGCGCTCACGGTGTTCTGGATGCCTACTTAGAATCTTTCCGGTGCCAACAGTGCGTAAAAGAGATAGAAAGCTAGCCCGACAGTCAAAAGACCGGCAATGATGTATTCGAGAGTCATTTTCGTATATCAGGTTTTTTTGAGGCAGTACTCAGAGACGTTCGCAGCCCTCAACATAGAGCAAGCTCAGGGCGAAAAAGGCGACTGTAATGACTAAATAAAGTATGTCCACGACTGTCTTCCGAGCTGCTTCTTTAAGCGTCTCTGAGCATAAAATACTCCTCTTTGCGTCAAGAAAGTATCAAGAATAGTTAAATACGTTGGCGAAAAAATCAAGAAACCGTTTTGGATGAGGTCCACTTAGTATGTTCATAGATCAATTAAGTGTCAATAAAGTATCAATTTTTGATCAATCAGTTCGAGACTGGCTCGGCTCGAAAACGATAACCTATTCTGGGCTCTGTGTGAATGAATTGCGGACGCTCCGGACTCTGCTCGATCTTGTTGCGCAGATTGGCGATATGTACACGCAAGGAGTGCGTATCGTCGGCATACTCCGGTCCCCAGACTTTCGTCAGAAGCTGGCGATGCGTTAACACTCTGTTGATATTTGTCGACATGTACTTGAGCAGGTCAAACTCTTTCGGAGTGAGATGCACTTCGTTACCTTGCACGGTGACGATGCGATGAACGAAGTCAATGTGTAACGGATCGCAATCAAAGCTCGGCTCTGGCTCTTCGGTCCCAGAGCGGCGACATACCGCCCGAATGCGAGCCATGAGTTCGCCCATGCCAAATGGTTTTGTCAGATAGTCATCAGCACCGAGATCAAGTGCTTTGATTTTGTCTTCTTCTTGATCTCTTACGGAGAGCACTATGATTGGCGCCTTGCACCATGCTCTCAGCTGCTTGCAGACTTCGTAACCGCTCAGTCCCGGCATCGCCAGGTCTAAAATCACCAGCTCCGGAACGTTTACTGCTGCCTGGTCGAGCCCTTCTTCACCAGATGCTGCCAGTCGTACTTCGTGGTGATTGTGTTCCAGATAAACTCTCAACGCACGTCTTATCTGTGGTTCATCGTCAATTACAAGTACTTTCATGTTGGTTCGCCCGGTTGGTTGCATGCCTGTTTGTGAGAGGCGCCGAGTCTTGTGGATTTCAGTTGCTAAGTCGTTTTCGCTGCAATGGTCGCCGTTTCACTCATAATTGGAAGTGTAACCCGAAAAACGCTGCCTCCACCATCTCTGTTAGCTGCAGTTATCATACCGCCGTGAGCCTCGATTAGTCCTTTGCAAATCGAGAGCCCAATTCCCACACCGGGAACATTGCTTTCGCTCAAATTCTTGCCACGATAGAACGGTTCGAAAACCTTCTCTCGTTCGTCTTGAGATAGCCCAATGCCTCGGTCTTTAATTTCGATGATGAGTTGATCGTCTTCCTGTCGGCATTCAAAATTGACATTCTGGCTGGCGGGCGAATATTTGAGCGCATTCTCAAGCAGATTTTTTAGCACCTGAACTATCTGCACGCCATCGGCGTAAATGGGTGCGATTGTGGGAGCGATTTTAGTAATGATGCGGGCATTTGCTTCTTTGTTGAATGCCGAAAGCGCCGAACCGATCAACTCTTCGAGCGGGATGCTCTCACACTTAGGGCGCCAGGCGCCGGCTTCAAGACGTGAAAGGTCGAGAATGTTGGTGACCATTTTGTTGATTCGCTCGGTCTCTTCATCGACTGCATCAAGAAGGTTGACTGCGTCCTCGGATGACAGGTCGCGACCGGCGCTTTTAAGCGTCTGGATGCTTGCCTTTATCGATGTAAGTGGGCTGCGAAAGTCGTGCGAAACCATGGACAAGAGCGCCGTTTTCAATTTGTTGGTTTCAAGCAATGCCTGTGCTTTGGCTTCGGCAGCAAAAGTCTTTTCGCGTTGCAAGATTAGAACGACGTGATTTACCAATGCCTGAAGTAATGTGCGTTCGCGGGGTGTTGCCATGTCTGATTTTTGCGAACGCAGATAGATGACTGCGCTAACGGTGCCGTCAATATGAATAGGAACGAATGTGACGTTACTGTCTAGCGAAGGTGGGGGGGGGTTCGAAGTCATCTTCATTGAGAAATTGTTTGGAAATGTCGGCGCATAAGGTCCCAGCGGAAGCGCCTGTTGACGTACCAAGTCTATGGCTTGGAGGTTGGGCTCGTTCAAAAGCCTTTCGATGTCTTCATTTGTCATGCCGTAAGTGGCGCGTATTTTCGAGTGCTCGTTCTCATTGAGGAGTATTGCTGCGATCGATGAAAGTGCAAGGATCTTAGCCATGTTTTCGAATGTTTTGCGTAAAGCCACCGTGTTATCGTATTCTGACGCGACCTGCCAGCTCGTCTCTGCAAGCGCAGTCATCTCTGCATCGTGTTGTCGAGTATTTTCTACTTCGGTGCGCAAGCGCGCGGTCAATTCGCTAGTGACAACGGCTACAATGAGAAACACTGTCAGAGCCAGCCATTCGGTCGGATCTGCGATCGTAAATTGGTAAAGAGGCTGAACGAAAAAGTAATCAATTGAAAGTAATGATGTGATGGCAGTCAGAACCGCAGCCAGGCGGCCGACTCGAACTGCCATAATGACGACGAGCAAGATGTAGATCATGAACACATTGGCGCCCAGCGTTCCAGCTTGAAAGAACCACAGTCCTGCTGTAGTTACGGCCACGCCAAGTAGAGCCAGTAGATAAGAATTTAGTGCTTTTGACAAGAATTTTTCCTTGCAGAGACATCTTTGTCGTTGTCCACTATCGAGCAGTGAACAACAGATAGTTCGCGAATAGATAAACCAGTACGAGAGTCACAGCATCGCCCGCTATGAACCAAAATTTCCGCTCTGACCTGTAAGTTAATGCGATGACGACTATTCCCATCGATATGATTGCCGCCATTGCTGCAAGAGCGTTTGAACTGGACACGTGCCGAAGCAATGGCTCTTTTATATAGAAAAAATCTGTAATTGCAAGAATGACCATGTAGCAAAGATTGCTTCCAAGTAGACTGGCCACTGCAACGTCGAAGGAGCCACGTCTTGCTGCTGAGGTTGATACGGCAACCTCCGGAAGACAGGTGATAATCGCGATGAAAGAAAGCCCGATAAAGCTTTGACTCCAACCAGTTTGAGCTTGAATCTGCTCGGCAAGATACGGTAGATAGCTTGACGCTGCTAGGATAGTTGATGCACAAATAACGAATATCGTGATCAGTTTGTACCAAGAAGATGCTTGCTGTCCTGCGTGTTCGGACCTTGTTCGTTCGTCTTCCTGAATTCTTGCCGCCTCAAACAGAAACGTAAGCCTCATCGCAATCAAGTAAATCGGTACAAAGGCCAGGGTGATTGGGTCCATCCGGTGCATCGCCTGCACCACTGGTAGGTGTTTTCCGAATAAAATATCAATTGCAGCAAAACCCAAAAGCACGATGCCAAAGCCCACAGATAGTATATGTCCCCTATGCACCACATTAGATACCGGCTTCTTGGCAGAAAATAAGTCGAGTAAGCCTATTACTAACATGTTAAACATGCAGCTTCCCATAAGTCCACCGACCGCCAGGTCCGGTAGGTCATGGCAGGTGACTGCGGTGATGCTGGCAACGAGCTGAGATGATGAAGCTGTGACCGCAAGCAGGACCAGCCCCACCCAATTTTTGCTTAACCCGCTTTTGTCGGCGATCAGATCGCTGCAGCTACTCAATCGACCACCGGCGAAGAAGATGAGCGCTGCGCAGAGCACGAATTGGAGCCAGAAAATCATAGGTGTCTAGACATTGTCTCGCAAAGTATCTGGTCCCAGCTGTTGATATGCCATGAGTGCCGCAATTGTTCCGGCCCTCGATTCCGTTATGTCTATGAACTTGAAAAACTCACCATATTTCGAGTATTCGACTTCAAATCGCCCTTCAATTTCGCGCACTACTATTTGATAGTCGCGCGCCTGCATTTTTCCTGCCAGATATTTGTATTGTTCCGGATCGCTTATAGGACGATAATCTAGGACGGCGCAGACTTTGTGTTTCACTGAGTTGATGTAGAACCCGTTTTCGACTGTCCAATGGAGGATGGCTGTCGCTGCTAAATTGTTTAGCTCTTCATCAGATTTCAATCGGCAACTCCTTGCGAGGTTACCCGCGAAGTCAAAGTTAGTGTAGCAGCAGATCCTTCAGTCGCTGTACTTCCATTTCGATTTCGTCTGTTTGTAGCTTATCGCGCAGGTCTTGTGGAATCAGTTCAGGATAGCTGCAATGCTGCGCTGCCAGCAACGTTTGCAGCCGCCGCTGTTTCAAAATGGAGGCACTGGCCTGCCACACCGCCAACGTCTGTAATACAGATGTGCGTCCTGAGCCCTTCATTTCTTTGACTAGAAAATCAAAATCTCGGGCTGAGTAGTTAGCCGTTATTTTGAGCATTTCGTCAAGCTCGGATTCTGGAATTGGTGCACCATGTTTCGTAAATAGTTGATTGACAAAATTCTTTCGGTCGTCACCCGCCGGATCGAAAATGGGAATCTGGATCGGAGCGCGGCTTTTCACGTCTGGATCTAACTCATCTGGGCGTGATGTCATTAATCCCCAGAGTACTTTCCCGAACATCGATCGGTCGCCCATCAGTTTTATGATGTTGCCGGCGAGACGTTTTTCAGTCTCGTGCGTATCGCTTTTGTGTACGCTTCCAAACTGCGTGTGAGCCTCGTCGACTAAGATCAGAATCTTCCCGTAGGTCTTGAGTCGCAAGCGAAGCTTTTCGAAAAAAGTGTCCGTCTGTCCGAAATACATGCCACGCAGTCCGGTCAATTCGATGACGACGCGCCCGGACTCAGATGCGTATGCCTCGAGCTGGAAGGTCTTGCCTGCACCGTTTGGCCCCGAAACAAGAATTGCAGGAACTGCTGTCTGCGGATTTTCACAGCGTCGAAAAATATCCAGGAAAAATTCGCCCGATTTTTTATAACCGACGATATCGGAAGGCTTGTGGTCGGGACGGGATAGTTTGATGATGTCGCCAAGATCAGCCTCTAGAACACTATTGATCGATGAAAGAACATCAACCCGACTAATGGGTTTGTTCGTGCGCTTAGCGGCCTCAAGTATGTCCTGCAGTGCTGTCAATGTTAGTCCAGCTGTGTCTTCAACGAAGGTTGGTTGTCCTTGTTCGAAGATTTGTGAGTCTGCGCCGCTTGCGCAAAAAGACGTTGTGTATTTGTCGCGTTCGGCTCCGTTTGGAAGTTCTATCTCTACACATTGCACCGAAGGTAGTGCCACAATTCTGTTGCTGACTTCGCTTTTCGTATCGGCTATTAGAATAATCAGATGATTTCCGGATTTGAACCATGGAGATTCAATCAGATTCATGAATGTGACAAGGCGCTGTCTGTCGAGCTCTGCCAGTCTATCAAAATCTCCGGTCGGAAAGAGAGAGCCGGCGAATTGCACTATGGTGCAAATCGGTTTTATTGATTTGTTGTCACGCCTGATTGTGGTGGCGCTGTTCAAAAGCTCTTGCAGTAAAACGAGCGCAGGCAGCGGGCTGTGTCTGGTGGAGTTGACTTGCTCTCGCAAATCACCGAGCTGGTCCTCACGCAAAAGGGCTAAATTGTCTGCTTGTGCACAGATCTTCGATAGCGTGGCCAGATCTTTGCTGTCGTAAAATCCGATGCCCGTGGCTATATCCAACTTGAGCACTGTAAAGGCTTCATGCAGCGCTTGATATAAGGTCTGCTCGAGTGCCATAAATCTACCTTGCTTTGGCGACCAGAAGAGGTCATGCGTGTCGCCTGTCAGGATGACCACACTCTTGCCGCGATCTGAGTAAGCGTGACTCAAAGCGTCAAGAAAGGCTGGACGCTCGTAGGCAGTGAGTTGCTGGGTCATCGGCTAACTGCTCCTTTTCGTGCAGAGTGATGCGTAGTGGTGCAGAGGCTATGAGGCTGGCGGAAGTGCGGGGCTCGGGCAAAAAGCGTCCGGATGTGAGAGATCGAATTGATCCATTCTTTGTAAATTACGAGAGTCGAGGACTTTGTGCCCGATGTCTATCACCATGTCGCGGAATTCTTGCCGTGTCACGAAAGTGGAGGGCTTTTCGTCTCCGCCCATAACTTTTCTATCAACGACGATCTTCGAACCGGTGCCGGGATTTCCTTTTTCATCGAGCCAATATTGTGAGAGGCATATCAACCTGGTGCCGAGTTTGATCGCTTCGTCTAAATCGTGCGTGACAAACATCACTGTCAGCTTGTGTTGCTTCCACTGCTCGTGGATGAAGTCTTGCATCTCTTCTCGCCGCCCATGATCGAGTGCGCCGAATGGTTCGTCCATTAGCAGAATTTTTGGTTTCATAATAAGGGCCTGAGCGATCGAAACGCGCTGACGCATCCCTCCGGAAAGCTCGTAGGGATACTTGTCCCCATCTTTAGGAGTCAATCCGATACTAAGGAGCAGTTCAGACGCGCGCTCGCGTGCCTCATTTTTTACTTTGAAATACTTGAACATGTTGGCCAAAGGACGCGGCAATGAGGTCACCTTGCGTGGTGGCGCTTGCACGGCAATGCCTTTGCGCGCAAGAGTTGCGTAGTGACGTTTCTGTATCGGTGAGAGCAGTGACTTCGTTATGTGCTCGGTGGCGATAACCGGCATGGCGCCGAATACATCCCACAAGGAAGTGTCTTCTAAGAGAGGGCCAAGACTGATGTTATCCAAGACACTGAGGTGTGGCAGTAGCGAGTAGCTTTGATAGACAATGCCGCAGTCGCGAGTAATTCGCTCGACGGTTTTCTCTGCTACTTGAACAGTTCCGAGCGTAGGAAAGGCGGAGCCCAGTACCAGGCTGAGAAGCGTCGATTTGCCGCACCCTGAAGGACCTACTACGGTGACCAGATCGCCACCGCTGATTTTGAGATTTATGTCGTTGAGGATGGTTTGGGTATCGCCGTCGTCGTCCGGGTATGAGACGGTGACGTTTTTGGCATCAATCATTGTTGTCATCGCTCTACCTCACTTTCCGACCCACTCGTAGTGGTTCTCCCAGAGTTGAAACAGATAGTCGAGGACGAACATCAAGACCGTCGCCCAAATAACATAAGGGATGATTATGTCCATCGCGACGTAGCGTCTCAACACGAATATGCGATAACCGATACCCAATGAGGCGGCAATGCTTTCACCGGCGATGACATACACCCAAGCAGCCTTGAAATTTAGACGCAGTGTACCGAGCATTTTTGGAAAGATTTGTGGGAAGACCACACGCCACGCCACTTCGGTTTCGCTGGCACCAAGCGTTTGTGCTTTGTAAAACTGTTCGTGTGGAATCTCTTTCGTGCGTCCGTGAGCATCTAGCACCACTCCCGGTAGCACCCCTATTACCACCAGGGCGATTTTTGAAAGTTCTCCTACACCAAACACGATGAATAAAATTGGCAGTAAAAGTAGTGGTGGAACTTTGTCGAAGAATACAAAAAAGCGGTAAAAGAGTGCCTCTACGAAAGGGAAAGTGCCCATGTATAGCCCGATTACGATGCCGGATGCGACGAACAACATTCCAATTGCAAATCTCTGTATCGATGCCCCAGTGTCAACCCATAAACGTAAGTCACCGTTTGACTCTTTCTCGAATGCTGCGCGACTGAAACCGTCCCACAGTTCAGGCGGTGTTGGCATCAATTTAGACGACGCTGTGGCTGCGTCGAGATCTTGTGCCTCTAGTGCGCGCAGGTGATATGAGCCGAAGAGATACAATCCGATCACTAGAACGAAAGGCAATAGGCTAAGTGTTATTTTGAGCCATTTGGGCAGCTTAGTATCTGTGCGAAATATTGTCCTGTCTCCTGACTCGCCGGTGGTGCCCGAGAAAACAGAAAGCGACAGGGTGTCAGTCTGCCGCTTTCGTTGCGTTTCCCTTATTTGAGCGAGATTTTGCCAGCTGCGGCTTCTTCCATGTATTTAGCCACGTAGCGCATCTTCACTTTGTTTTTGTCGCCCTGCACGCTGCCATCTGGGTACTCGATGCCGACAACATCTACCGACTTGGCGTTTTCACCGAGAAGATTGTGAGCGAAACAGAACTTGCGGACGAGGTCTTGCTTACCCTTCAACTCTTCCGACTTCATGTATTTGGCTGCGTCTTGCGGAGTGTAATACAGAGCGGTCGTTTTGATTTGAGATTTGAATTCCGCAGGCGATGCCTTGGAGAGCTCGGCCATTTTTTTGATCGCTGCCTCTGATTTATCGCCTTGCGAAGACATGACTCCGAGAACTTCGTACCAGCAACCGACTAGGGCGCGGGCAAAGTCAGGATTAGCGTTCAGCACTTTTGTATTGACGACACAAAGATCTTGAATCTCGCCAGGAACTTTCGACGAATCGAATATCTTGGTGATTCCACGATTTTTTTCAATCTCCATGACCATGGGGTTCCAGGTCACGACAGCTTGCTGGTCTTTGCTCGCCAGGAAGGATGGTGCAATATCGGAATCAGAAACATTGACTATCTTCACGTCGGATTCTTTCATCTTGTCTTTTTCGAGCGCTCGGCTCAAGAGATATTGCGAGACTGTCTTTTCTACGAGATAGACGTTCTTCCCTTTGAGTTGCGGAAGGTCTAGTTTGTTGCGGGTGAGAATGGCGTCGTTGCCGTTGCTGTAGTCGCCCATGATGATCGCAGAAGTGTCGACGCCGGCGGATGCAGGCATGTCTAGGGCTTCCATATTGGTCATTACACAGGCGTCGGCTTGCCCTGCGACGAAGGCGTCAAGACTGGGAGCGTAGTCCATGTATTTGCAGTCAATGTCTAAGTTGTACTTGTCCGCCCATTTCTTCAAGATGCCTTGTTCTTTGGCGTAGTACCACGGCATCCACCCTGCATAGATTGACACAGCGAGAGTGAGGTGCTTTTTCTTAGCGTCAGCTGCTTCACTCGGTCGACCGGCCGTCATCAGTGCCAGGCACATGACTAAGGCTGTCGCAATCGATTTCTTCATTGTGAACTCCTATATCCTTTGTTTGGTTGGTGTTTGTAACTGGGGTCCCTAATGGTCTGAGTCTTTGTTGTTTTTGTGTTCTATCTTTTTTTTTATTGCACTATATTTTCGGACGATCTTCAGTTGTTGGTTGAGCGGCTCCAGTAGACTGCTCTCGTTCTGCCTTACGAGCAGCAAGCATCTTCTGGAAGTCGGTCGATGCGGCCGACGTTTCGCCCGCTTGCAGATACTTGTTCCGTTTCTCATCGGAATCTGTACCGGCGAGTCTATTTGACACGCGAGCCTTGGCTGCCAGTTCGTCGTTTGCTTTGCGTACAGCATCGATGGGACCTGCATCGAGTCTCGATTTCAACCCCATTAGACGCTCATTGGCTTCGAGCAACTTCTTGTTGGAAACGAAATCAGCGATGGCATCGGCCTTATCACTAGGCAATTTAGCGATCTCGGCCTGCATTGAGCTCAAGCGGTTTTCCAGCTTGCCGAGGCGTCCTTCTTGTTCTGCTATGTCTTCAGTGAGTTCTTTCTCTTGCTCTGCAAACTTGTTGACTTCGGCACGGAAAGTGTTGCCGTCAGATTCAGCATCTTCCATTTGCTGTTTGTTGCCGGCAGTTTGCGCTTGCTCATACAAGGTCAATGCGCCTTCCAGAGCCTTCTCCGAGTTTTTCTTGTTTTTCTTGACCTGCTCGAGTCGATTTCTCTTTTGTTCGACTGCAGTTTCAACTTCGCTCAGAGCATTGAGGAACTCTTTGTACTCTTTAATCAGTTGCTCGCGATGAATATCGAAGGCATCGGAGATACCGTCGGCGCTGGATGTGAACTGGGCATCGGCTGCACGTGCGAGACCCATTGCTTTGCGGAATTGGTAAAAGGTAACGAACCGCCAGAGTGATTGAAAAAAGTTCATTGTTGCTCCTCTCGGGATTGGCTTGTCTCTTGGTTTACGGTGTTTTGGTATGCCTTTAAATACTTTTCTCTGCGTGCTTGATCTTCGTTGTCATCCCCTCTCAACCTTGCTTCTACGCGCCGAGCTACTTCTACGGCCGATTTCAATCGACCGGCTGCGCCTTCATTGTCATTGAGTTTTGCAGACAGACTCTGATTTTGCATTCCAACCAGGTCGACATAAGACGAGCGTAAGGCAGACTCAATGTCACTGATCTGCGAGAACAGCTGAGTCAATTCGCTTTGTTGTTGGGTGTACAAGCTCATACGTTTTTCGCCTGACTCAATCTGAGAATCTATCGCTTTAGCCATGGGGTTTTTGTCGTCGACTGTGCCGCGGGTATGTTTCAACGAGGCGATCTCGTTTTGCAGCTCTTGCACATCCATCGCTTCAACAGAGGAGTAAATTTCGAGCGCTTGATTAAGAATTCGAATCGCTTCCTGCAATGTATCTTCCGCCAGGATCAAAAAGCGGTCCGCGGACATGCTGTCCTTATGAGATTCCAAATAACCTGTCAGGTGCTGGTAGACGTCCTTCAGTTCGCCAGCTTCGGTGAAACCTTCTCTTAGCCCCGCCTTCCGGCATTTTTGCCCGAGGTCATCCAGTTCTATGAGAGAGTGGGTTCGGCGCAGTTCGCGCAATTTTGCAATATAAGCGGTGGCGCGATCTGGACCCTTGATCACATAGTTGTAAATAAACGAGCTGGCGCCGATGAATGCGCAACCCAGACCGAACGCGACAGAGGCTGGCGACAGTCCGACCATGAGCGTCCAGGCCAGTGCCACTGCGCTACCGGCTGCCGGATATATTGTTGCCGGATGCTCGAGAGTCTCCTTCAAGACAGCCCTAGACACCGCTTCACCTGTGAAGTCTGATGCCTGCGGTTTCTTTCCTAGTTCTGGCTTGGGCGCATAGCGATAACGCCTTGAGTCAAAACCACCCGCCATCTCGATGCCTCCGTTAATTGTCCGCATATAGTTTGAACTCTACACGAGGAAAACGGTACATGTATGCACGTTGATTTTCATCTGGGCGTCTCGGAGGCGGCGATGAAGAGCCCATCCCCTTGGCTAGCATGCGGTTCGCTGGGATTTGATGGACGGCGATCAACCGCTGCATTACAGCTTCTGCGCGTTCTTGTGAAAGCCGCACACTCTCTTTCTCATCGCTTCCTGCGCCCGTATGACCCAAAATCATTACGCGGTCGTTTGGATAGTTATTGGCTAGAGACTCGGCGATGTGGTCAACATCTTCGTCGCCTTGCGAACTTAGCTCGGAGGTGCCTTGCTTAAATGAGATTGGTTCTACTCTCATAACACCTATTTCGTGCAAGTTGCGCCACTGTTTCGGGGACAGGTTGGCGAATTCGTGTTTGCGGGCTCCAGAACCAATTTCAGCCGGCAACTGTCCTTGCACTGACTTCAAAATGGAAGAGTTGACGATTTTGTACGGGTCTCCAAGGGGGTCTTTTTTCAGTTTTCCTGTTTTCACCAGCACGTTGGTACAGGCGATAATTGTATTTACCACGCCTTCGACCGCAGTATTGCCTGCACCTGTATTGAGCCCAAATTCGTGGCTTGCGTTCTCGTGCAAGTCATGCCAGGCAATCTTTTTCAGCATCGGCTCGATTTCTTCTTGTTTCAGTCCGGTAGCTTGTTTCATGTCATCGACCATTCGCTGGTGGTCGCTGTAGTACGACTTCATTGTGTTGAAATAAGCTTCGAAAAAGCTGACCAGGTCCTCGCGATGGGAGCTGACGAAATCTCTGCGGAAGACGAAGACATCGACTATGTAACCGTTGAAGCCATCGGAGCCCCAGATGGGCTTGAGTCCATCTACATCGTGCAAGGCGCGTGATACGTCTGGTTCCCACATTACAAATACGTCGCCATCATGGTTCTTGGCGCGTTGGTAGGCTTGGTCTGAACCGTTGACTTCTTGTCTCCAGGTATCTGTGCGAGTCAGGTTGAATAAGTCGAAGTCGACGATGGTCAAGTCTAAAAGGAAGCTGGAAGGACTTTCGCCGGTGTAAACAATTTTGAGCGATGCGTCGTTGAGGTCGGAAATTTTGCCCGTCGGCAATTTGTTGGCGAAGCCCACAATCGCGTCAGCGCCTTTGGATTCAGCGATGGACGCAACGATTACACCAGGATAGTTGTATTTCAATCCATGCTGAATATAACTGTTAATCGGCAAAACAATGCAGTCATATTCGCCTTTATTGAATTTTTCCAGTCGTGGTGCATAAGTGCCACCATCATTTGTGAAGTCGACGGCCAAACCGCGCTTAGCCGCTTGTCTTTTCATTTCGGGAGAGTTGATAAAGAAGTAGCCGAGATAACTGTCGCCACCCATGCGGATGGTCGTATTCACCTTGGAGTCGCTAGCCTGCCCGCCCTGTTTCTCGGTGATGTAACCAGTAATCAGCTTGTAGGCAGCAATGCCGCACAACCCGAGGAAAAGGATTAATAGCGCTCCTATCAGATTACGATTCATAACTAGTTCTCTAACTTCGCTTGATTTGTTTGTGGTCGGGACAAGGTTTTATTTCTTCTTGAAGGTCGGGGCGTCGAAAACGTCTAGTTCGGCGGCCGCTTCCTCTAGCGCGCTTTTTACTTGTTGGGCGGAATCTGCCGACCGATACGAAATCGAATATTTTCTCAACGAATGGTTTGGACCGATACCGAACCCGATGGTATAGATCGGAATGTTGTATTTGGCTGCCTGCGCAATGCCGGTGTTGATATGGTCGCTAGCTTCACCGTCAGTGATAACGATGAGGCGGTAATCACCGTATCCCATCTGACGCTTATACTGCTTGGCCAGAGCAGTTGCTCCCTGGTTGATGGCATCACCCAGTGGCGTTCCGCCACTGGCACGAATCCGTTCGATAGCGGCGAGAAACTGCGCCCGATTGTTCGGACCAAGTGGTATCACCTGGCGTTCACCATCTCGGTCGAATACAAATAGACCAAGATTGACGTCCTGCGGGACCTTCTGGAGAAATTCACGTACAGCCCATTTTGCAGCGACAATCTTTGAATTGAATTGAGTGTCACCACCGTCTGATGCTGGTGGAGCGTCCTTCATCGATCCTGAGCCGTCAAATACGAAGTAGAAGTTTCGCTTCAAGTAGGAGGATGATTTTTCGCCAGACGTTTCGGAGCTTACGGAACCAGAAGTATCTGCACCGCTAGAAGAATCTTCTTCGAGCAGATCGACCTTTTTCACTTTGCTTGGCTCTGTCGAATCTTGGTTGCTCGACGAACTGCTGCACCCGCTGGCAAGCAAAGATGCAAGCAGCACAAGGCAGGGAAGTTTGACTCGTTGAACTAATTTCATGGTCCACTCCTTGGGGATCACTTACCAGCAGGCTTGAATGAGTCAAGTTCGGTCTCCACCGCTTTAACGCGGAAAACGACTCGGCGATTGGCGTTCCACTGCTCTTCAGTGGCGGGTACTGGGAACTTGGGAGACTTGGTACCTACACCGACGGCGAGGAATTGTGACTCGTCGACTTTTATATTCTGCTGTTTGCAGTAATCTAGATATGCTTGACGCACGGCAACAGCGCGTTGATAGGAGAGGTTTTTCGCCGCTTGTTCGATGAGCGCTATCTGTGCGTCGCTTGCACCATCTGATTTGGCTTTGTTCAATGCGTCAGGAGCGTTGTGTCCTTCGATGACTACGAGGGCACCACCCATGGTTTGCGATATCTCCAAAGCCTTCTTGAAGGCATCTTGATATTCGCTTGGAGTGAACGCTGCTTGCCGAGGAGCGAAGTAAATCTCAAATGAGTAGAGGCTACCCATCTCATTCTTGCCGGCGGCAGCAATCTCTTTCTCTACCGCTTTCTGCGTCTTGGCCGTATCAAACGTTGGTTTGATGGCCGCTGCCATCTGAGCGTTCTTCATGCCTGACGCAAGTTTTTGATAGTTCCAGTTTGCCTGATTCAAGGCGGCAGTGCTTCGCATCAAGCCTAGCTTGACGAAGTTTGATTGAATCTCGTCCTTCAACTTGCTGAACGAACGCAGTGTATTTTTGCCGGTGAAGAATTCAACGTTGCCTGAGAATCCTACCCATTGGCAATCGCCGAGCGATCCTTCAACGTCAGGCACCGCTTTTGGTGAACCAAACAACAAATCTGCCGAGTGCGAAAGAAGTTGTTGGTACTTCGATTGGTTTGAGTTCTTGTCTTTCAGAAGATTCGAGAACCGCTCTTGTCCTAACATCAGAGCGTGGACGAATTTTTCAACTTTGTCGCGATTGTTTTTGAAGTAGTCTGCTCGAACGGCATAGACGTCCGCTATAACTCTGTTTGCGCTTTTAGACGATAGAAGGATCTTGGCTCCTTTTACAGAACCCTCTGCACCAGTTCCGACTTTACCGCCGGAAGTGAGAGCGCTTGCGTCAGGGCTTATCACCATGGTCGCGTTTAGATCAGGTGCTGCCTCGAATGCGGAGCGCGGATCTACTATCCTCCCGTGCGTATCGTACGAAGGTACGGATAGTTCTTTGAGCCACCGCATGTGGACGTCGGTCGGTTTCATGTTCGCTTTGGCGAGCAAAGTTGTGAGGAAGTCCATGTGAGGACCGTAAAGTTGCAAGGCGATGTTTTTGCCTTTCAAATCTGACAAGCCGTTGATGCCGGGGCGAACAACCATTACGTCGCCGCCGTCACTCCAGGTGAGCTGGTAGATGACAACCATGTCGACCCCAGCTTTGTTGCAAGCTTCGCAAGCGGAGTTGATCATCCCCATGGTGCCCCGCAAGAAGGGCGTGTCACCTTGGATGAATCCGCGTACTTGTTTTGCAAAATCGTTTTCGCAGAATAGTTTGACGTCGAGGCCTTCTTGCTTGAAAAGCCCCTCCATGTCTGTGTCGACAGTTGCGACGTCACCTGGCCAAGTAATCGTCGGAACTCTGATCGGTCCGCCCTTAACCGGCTGCGCTTTCGTCCCCTGCAAAATATCAGACAGAGGCTTTGGCTGTTCATATTGGATTGCATTCTTGTCTAACGCCCATGCGCTCGGCATATTCAGGGACGTCGCCAAAATCATGTATGTCATTACCGAACACAATGACTTTTTATCGGACTTCATTGCAAGCTCCTTCATCGACTGATTTATCGGGATGGTGATGGATAAATTCTTCTCTTATAAAGTCTGTTCCCACCCGCCGGAACGGCAAACCAGGATCGACGGGAACGATTATTATCTGCCGCATTGCCAGTAAGAATATTTGGTGAGGCGTGTCGCTTTTCAGTTGCAGTTTGAGCTTCTGTTTAACGCTATGAACCTCGGTTTGCCGTGAGATTTTACTTTCGCTGATGGAAATCATAGCTCTTTCGGGCTTGCTTTTACGCCTGATTGCTTGCGCCAAGAGCCTACGTAAGCTTTTAAACTTACGGGGAAATATCGAATTCGATCTTCTTGCACGCACCGCATATAGCGTTAGCACCACATATGGTTCTTCGTTTTTGTGTGCTTCTTACTTCAGTCAGTCGATATTCCCTAAATCACTTGTCGATTCCTTCAACCGGAGTTGTATAAGCATCCTAATGCTTAGTTGATTAGTACAGGCAGATCTTAATGATTCTATATTTATGGGTGGAAGCGCCGACCTGGTGTCGTTTTTCGGTTACGTTTTCGTTTCGAAAAACTGAGTGTTTTCGCGGTTAGAAAACGATTTGGAAACGATTTGCACAACCGGTCGCTGTACGTCTTTTCGCTTGCCGACGGCAATGGCAAGACTGGTAAGTGTTTGCGGGTTTAATCTGTCGAACTGATTTCGAGCGTTTGCGCGCCCGAAGAAGGTGTTTTTGGCAAAAATTTTCGGGAAAATTTCTCAGGCTAAAAATTGGAGATGCGATCTCGGAGAATGGCATCTGGGCTGATGTTTTGAAATTTCGGAAAATTTCTTACATGGCAGCTAAACGCCGTTCTAACGGGGCTTCGCCGCCTTTTTCCCTCATCTATAGATCTCTCTTCAGAAGGCTAACCAATTGCCGCAGTTTTTGCGACAAAGTTGGTGTCTTGGAATGATGGTTGCGGATATTTGTAGAAACCCTGTCCGGTTTTGATTCCTACGTGTCCGCGCTGGCAATATTCGCCAATAAACTCGCAGCGGCGGTGTCTCAAGGGATTGTTTTCGGCTTCGGCCCAGAATTGGCAAATTTTGTACACGGTATCCAGCCCAATGTGGTCCATTATGGCGAATGGTCCCTGCGGCATCAGCATGATTCCCATCCACGACCTGTCGACCTCTTCGACCGTGGCGACTCCGTCAATTACCAGGTCCATGGCCGCGTCGAGCATTGCTCCCAGCATGTGATTGAAAACATAGCCACTGTTTTCTTTGTGAGGAATGATGACGATCTGATCGATTGATTCTGCAAATTCGGCTACGACTTTAACGAGTTCTTTGTCTGTTTTGGCATGGGCCATCACGTCTGCAATCGCCGGGGACATTAAAGGCTTATGAAAATGTAGTGCCACTAGGCGTTCCGGGCGACCTGTCTCTTCCGCAAACATTGACGGCAAAAGTGTCGATGTGTTGGTGGTGAAGATTGTTCTAGCCGGACAGAGTTTGTTGAACCTGGCAAAAAGCTCGCCTTTCAATTTTGGATCTTCTGGAACTGACTCATTGATTAGGTCGCAATCCTCGGCAGCCTCTTCAATCGATGTCGTGAATTTGATTCTTGTCAGGATTTCGTCCAAAGATTCTAGAGCCTGGCTTGAATCTTGTGATTTACCTTTGCCGAATGCGTGCCAGAGGTGGTGCATTACTTGTTTGGCTCCCGCCAAACTTGATTCACTGACGTCATAGAGAACGACCGTAAACCTCTTTCTGGCGCATTGCAAAGCAATCTGGGAACCCATGGTGCCTGCACCAGCAATGGTGACTTTCTTGATCTCTTTCGCCTGCATTTCATCCCTCATAGAATTTCAGCCTTCACTCGTCCCCGAAGTTGTTTTTCTGCTGCTCGAACTAATCCTGCTTTGTGTTTGAATGATTTTAAAAGCCTCATCGTTGCATATGGATCGATTAATGGAGAGTTTGGTGGTTTGTCGCCAATCGACTTTAGCACCAGCCCGATCGGTAGTTCCATATGCTCTTGCATATTAATCAGCTCCGATAGCAGTACTGCTGCTGGTGTCATGAGCGGACCAAAACCGTAACGTGGTTGCAGTGAACCAAATACGTATAGATTCTTTGCGTTAGGAAGTGCACATCCGCCATACAATTCGACGACTCCGTTTTTGATCGTCAGGAGCGATGATGGTAGGCATGGAAACGAGAGGTGATAGCCTGTTGCGCAAACAACAACGTCGAATTCTTCTTTTTTGCCATTCACAAATTCTACAAACGAGCCGTCGAAATTTTTGATGTCAGGATATGCCGTGATACGCCCGTGCCGCAGGTAGTGCAACAATTCGCTGTTTACAGTCGGATGTTTGTCGAAGATGTCGTGGTCCGGCTTCGGCAATCCGAATTTCTCGTAGTCTCCGACTGTCACTTTCAGTGCTGCCTTTAAGACGAGTCGCTGAGCCCAAACCGGCCACGAGACACTAAAGATTTCGGTTAGGGGAGTGCCGAATATTGTTTTGGGAAGAAACCAATAGCCCCGCCTTAAACTTATCGAGCTGCTGGCGCCGACTCGCGCTGCTTCACTTGCAATGTCACAGGCCGAGTTCCCTCCGCCTATAACAAGCACTCGCTTGCCTTTGAGTTGCTCTGCGCTTTTGTAGTCTTTTGAGTGCAGCATGGTACCGCTGTACGTACCGGGATAGGCCGGATAGCGTCTGTCCCAGTGGTGACCGTTGCAGATGATTACACCTTTAAAAGCGTGCCAGGTTCCATCACTCAACTCTACATTCCAGAGTTTATCTGGTCGCAAGGTTACTGCCGTTACAGAAGTGTTGAAACGGATCGATTGGCGCAGGTCGAATGTCTGCACAAAATTTTGCAGGTACTCGAGCATCTGTTTGCCGCTCGGAAAATCCGGATAAGACTCAGGCATCGGAAAGTCGGCAAATTCAGTCGCTTTCTTTGATGAGATTATGTGAACTGTTTCGTAAACACCGTTGAGCCAATTGCCCCCAATGTCATGGTTGGCTTCGAGTTGGATGTATGGAATGTTTTTGTCCCGCAACGCCTTGGCGACCGCCAATCCGGAGGGACCGGCTCCGACAACGGCAAATGTCGATTCGTCCGTCATTTAGCAGGCTCCATGTAACGCCTTTTGCACGAGGTCGCGTCGAATTGAGCAATGCTAAGTTATACCATGCGTCTTCAAATAAGTGCGTTACGCTGCGCTTTTAGGATGCTCGCTTGGGTTGAACTGCCGGACGCGGGTGGGCAAAGGTAATCGGGCACGGCGACTCTTGCATCATGTGAGCGAAGCTGATGCCCTGGCTGTAGCGCCCAATAAAGGTCGCTTTCGGCAATCCCAACACAACCAAGTCCGCTTGCCATTCCTTCGCCAGCCGACTAACAGACTCGTCCAGCTGACCTATTACAACAGACGTTTCAATGTTTGGGCTCTCGCCAACTCCTTCGGCGCATTGCAATTTGAGTTGGGCTAATCGCTCGAGTGCGTGGGTCTGACGTTCCTGCATGATCCCTCTGTGTCTGGTTGCGCCAGAAAGAGACAACCACAGGTCTGTAACCTCAGACGGTTCAACGACGTGTACGAGGTTGAACACCGTATGTGGTGCCCATGTATTCCCCTTGAGGAAATCAATCGCCGCGTCAAAATTTTCGCCGCTACTTGCAGCAATCAAAACTTTCATGATGTTCTCCATTATTCAGATTAGCGACTCGTCCGGCTGGACCTGAGTTCGCGTGATTTTCAGTATGCGCTGCCCTTATGTTCACAGTGCCTGCTGAATGGTTTGTTGCATATTTTGCTGAGCCTCCATTTTTAATGCACGATGCGGATTTATGCTCCTTCTCATGCGCTAACAGCTTTCTTCAGGTTATGTCGGACTGTTGTATTCGGCAACCTTTTGTGACTCCGTGTTACGTATTGCTCACTTATGTAACGAATACCAGGTCCTGGTTAAGAGCCGGTAAAGCGGCTCCTGTTGAAGTGGTGATATCGTATGCGGTGCTGGTGAAAACGCTTTGAGTGATGGCTAAGTGGCTTCAATTCAGCTTTTTGACGGCAGTGAAACCTGTATTCTTTAGAAGCGGATCTGCCAAGCGCAAACCCGTCTGATTGTAAAGTGGTGATGGTTACAGCTTGGTTACTAAGGCTTCGAGAGCGCAGAACTACTTAATAGTCACCGCAGATGATGCTGCAGCGTCTGCGACAGCCTGCGTTTGGACTCTAGTCTCCGAAGTCGACGGAGCCAGATAGTCGTACAGAATGCGTCCGTAAGGGAGTGTCAAATCGGCCACGAAGTGACTGCCACCAATAACCCGCTTTACCGGAAGATCTGCAACCGGGGCGTTAACGTGAGGAATTAGATGCAAACGCGCAGGTCCACTCCAGGCACCCTTAGCGTGTATTTCAGTCATGTTGTATGCCACTAACTGTGCGATACCCAGCGTTCCATCGACGTTAGGAATTAGCTTCAAATTGACATGCGTTTTACTGAGTTTCGTCGACATCATCTCTTGCGCAAGTTCAACACTCTCTTTCGACTTCATCAAATCGTAGTGCTTGTAGCCCATGGTGCCCATTGCCACCAGCTGACCTGCATAATTTAGCGTTCCGGTCAGAGTGTCTCCGGCTATGTCTAACTTTGGATTGGCATGTTTTTTCGGGAATCCCCAGATCTCACGCCCGCCCGCAATAGGAGGCTCGCAATCCAGATACATCTGAGCAACGAAATTGACGCTCTCACCCTTGTATCGGCAAGGAATCACAATACCCGATTCTGTGTAATCACCGAATCCTGAGCTGTCTGGCATGCGAATGAACTCATAAAGCACCGTATCGCTATTGTCTGGCTCGAGAGGCTCGGGCACGGCTTCTCGAATCGCCACCGGATCGGAAACATAAGTGATGATCAGATACTCACGATCAACGAAACGATAAGGGCCGGCTGGATAACTCGGCCCGGCAATGGGCATGGACGGTTGTCTTAAGATGTCTTCGATTCTCATATTGCTCTCGCATTTGGCGATTCGATTATAAGCCTCGCCCAGCCAAGTCGTATCTGGCTGAGTACATGGTGTTCACACTCGGCCATATGTTCGTCACTTAAGCAGCATAGAATGGCGCCATTGAATGTGTGCAAAATTTTGATTGACGGCATCTGAATGACGTTTGGTATAATTTTATACTAAAGGCTAAAAAGGTCTCTTTTATTAGTCAAGGTTTTTCATGCATAGAGCAATTATCGGTGTTTGCCTGTCTTTTGCCTTCTCTGCCTCTTTAGCGAGTGCTTCAGAGGATAAATACGGAATTGACCATGATGTTAAAAGTGAACTCTCTGGAAGTGCGAGTAGCGGTGATGAGCTTCCTGAGTCGATTTCGGCAGCTGCAGTCAGGGATGCTGGTGACACTCAAACCCTTATGACTAGCGATGACATGGGCGATGTGTCTGCATCGGCATTGCGAAGATCGGGTGAGTTCCTAACGAAACGCGGTCGTTACGATGACGCGATTCGCTTCCTGAAAGCATCTCTACAAAAAAATTATGATGATAGCGATACTCACAAGGCGTATGCAATTGCCATGGAGAAAAAGCTGAACACCCAGACGGAGCGAGATCCGGAGCTTTTCGCCAAATGCGTGAAAGAATGGTTGATTATTTTGAGGGAAGAAGTCGGGTTCGAAAAGTTGACCTTTCACGGATTGAACGTGCCTGGTTCCGGTTACTTTTTTGCTGACGAGACTTTCGCAATTCCCGCCAAAGCGCATTTGCAGTCCTTGACTGGTTATTGCCCTCGTGCGTGGGAGACCGATGCGCAGTTCATCAAGCGGGTGACCAAGGCTGGCTCGGTTGGCGTTAGTGGCAAGGTTATTAAAAAGCGTGGAGCTGAAGACCTGTAAATTTCTACAGTCGTCAAGGCTTTTGCGACGGTGTGCGAGTGAGTCAATGTCTTCGTGCAGCGATGCATAACTTCACTGCCGCACCGCCAATACCGCCGAGAGCATTGGTGGGATAGCAGAATCTTGGTACAGCGAAGCTGTGCCCCGGCCTTTGCTATTGAGCTGCCACGGCGCGTGTTCTAGCGGCTGGATTAAGTTTGGGATTGGTCGGCCAAGTGTCAGTCCGAAATGGTGGCAGCGGCATGCCGTTATATGACACGTTGCAGTCGGGGCAATCGGCATAGGCGTAACGTACCGCAAGCGGTGCGGCTACCTCATCACACGACAATTTGATGGAATTGCCTGATAGAGTCGCTTCCGCCCAATAAAAACGCTTATTTTCGCCTGCAATCTGGAAGCCCCTCGGAGGCATTTTATCTAGCGTCTGGAGTTGACCCTGCGGGATATTGAGTGACACTGTGATAGCGTCACCCTCGGTCTGCAGCTTTGCTATTGAGGGCAGGCGGTCGATCTTCGCGCCTTTGTTCTTCTGGAACGCCAAGTTTGCGAGTCTGAGAGCTATTTCGCGCTTTTCTTTTGGGTGCAACGATGGCGCGTCCGTGTCGGTGTCTATGGAGACAACCATATAGGCGTTTGGAAGTGCGACCGCGGTCGACTGTTCTTCTCGCATATCTGCCCAATAAGAGTCGATTACATCTTCTTGCTTCCATCCGAAGCTTGGTAGCTGCACGAAATAGAAGGGCAAGTTCGGTGCCTCCAACCTCTTGCGCAGGTCGGTAATGAAGGCTGAGAAATGTGTGCCATACTGCGCGGTATTCAATAGATTGCCTTCTCCTTGGTACCACAACATTCCAGCGAACCGAGCTTTGCAAAATGGGGCTAGAAGTACTCGAAAATTATTGCCTATTACAGTGTTGGGAATTAGCGGAGTCGGCTGAAGATGCAGCCGTTTAACGGTTTCCGGAGGCAGGAAACTCTCCAAGTAAGAGCCGCAGCATGATGCTGATACGATCCCCACAGGGAGCTTCTCTAACAGGCTGAGTTGTCTGGCGAAAAGATATGGAATTGCCGGAAACGTGCGTACTGATTTGTCGGTTATCGTCATCCACGTGCCGTGCGGGTCGAAGAGCTCGCTGCTCGATGTGGCTACTGGTGTTACATAGATTCGCACGTTCAGCTTGTCTAGGTCTGCAATGTCTTCTTTGCGGAAGTCTGTTTGATTGAGCGGCAGAGCCATGTTTGATTGACCGGAGCACAAATATACATCTCCGATTTTGATGTTCTTGATATGAATTTCATTGCTGCTTCGGACAATTAAATCGACGTCTGGTCCTGGTTTCAGCGCGGAAAATGTAGTACTCCAGCTGCCTTTTGCATCGGCACTGGCTCGACGAGTTTGCCCTGCAAGGGTCAATTGTATTTGTTCCGCCGGGGCAGCTTTACCCCAAACTACGATGCTTTGTTCCCGTTGGATGACCATGCCGTCACTAAAAATTGATGGCAGTACGACCTTCGCTTCCGCTGGGATCTGACAGAGTACTGTTGCAAGCAAGAGACAGAATGGCAGAATCAGAAAAGCGGTTCGGTTTAGTTGCATAACAATATCTTTGGTGCTTCGTTGTGTTGACGCGTTAAGAGCACGAACCAGTAACTCACTCCGCACGTGATGTGCCGGAACGGGCGAGCTGACTTGGTTTACTTGCGAACACTGAAAAGGCTTTGCCAGTGGCTCTTATGCTTTGCGATCTTTAGTATTTTCTTGACTGTATGAACTAGAGTTCAAAAATGTAACTGGGATTAACCAATCGGTCTGCCTTTTCTATTCTCTTCTTGATCAAAGATGCCGTTGTCACGACTATATTGAATTACTGCGATCAAGGCTTGAACGTAGTTCGAGTTCCAGTGGGCGAGCAATTTATCCTCCAAGATGCCGAAGCTGGCTTCGACGTTGGCTTGGTGATGTCCCTGCAGTCAGTGGGGTCTGCCGCAAAGTAACAAACATATGAAACTATGTTTTCGTTCGCGGTTTATTTCCATAGCCGAGAGTTTTGCCAAGGAATTGTAAAGGCGCACAAATTGGGATACTCGGCTGTTCTCTTGGGGTCATTCCTCGCAGTGTTTTGTGGCTAGGCTATCGCAGCGAGGAAGTTGTGAAAGGTGATAGTCCGATTCAACACAAAGGCTTTACAAAGCGGTGATTGAATCTCGGCAGTCGTACCGATTACGATTTCGAAAGTTTAGCTATGGGAAGTTGATTGTTTGACTGGTCTCTGTATTCCGACAGGAGACGTTACTATGCCAATCTTGATATGCAGTTAAAGAGGATTTTGTTCAAATATACATCTGTTTGTGCGGCGCTGAGTTCAGTCCTTGGACTTCCGCCGGGTAGTGCCTTCGCGGCTGTCACCATCGCGGAGACGGATGCATCTGTTTTGGAGTTAGCTACCTGCTTGCCGGCAGCCCGCGCCAAAGTGCCAGTTTTAATTGAAAATCAGATATATGAAACCAAACACAGTGACTGCTGCATCGGCGATGTGTATCAGCCTGCGCCCGAGGTTGGCAGCTCTTTGCCCGCAGTCGTACTCGTACATGGCGGTGCCTGGACTGGCGGTAGCAAGAACGATTCTGATATAAAGGACATTGCGCGTCTACTCGTAGAGAGTGGATTTGTTGTCTTTAGTATCAACTATCGTTTGATAGATGAAGGTGGCAGGTTTCCCCACAACATAGACGATGTACAATCTGCTGTTGTCTTTCTTTCCAAGCATGCATCTCAATACAGAGTCGATTCGACGCGTGTTTCATTGTTGGGTGTTTCTGCCGGCGCATATTTGTCTTTGATGGCCGCATACTCTCCGGGTTTTGGCCGGCAGCATTTGCGCGCAGTAATTGCAGTGTGTCCGGCCACGGATTTACGGCAAGTGCCGGAGGCGTTAACGGCAGAATATCTTGGCGACAAAATCGAGAAAGGTTCTCGTATCTTGAAAAAGTCTTCTCCGTTGAATCTGGCCAAGTTCGGCATCCCGACTTTGATTGTGCATGGTACTGAGGATAAGGTGGTCCCATTCGAGCAATCGTCGAGATTGGAAAAGGCTCTTAAAAAAGCCAATGTTGCTGTTCGTTTAGTATCGCTGAATGGGGCTGCACACAACTTCCTCTTGAATGACAATTCTCAGCGGCAACTGGCATTCAATGAGATTCAGCATTACTTGGAACGAAGTCTGTCAATTGAGGATTCGTACCTCAACTAGCTAGAGTTTACTAGCGGAGGAAAAAGAATTCTTGTATGGTCTCAACTAATGCAGGGATAGTTGCGGTCTTGCTAGTTAGCAGTTCGCAAGTGAATAGCTCCGAAGCCACCTGAGAGGTCTCGTTACCTATCGCGGCAAGTACAACCGAATGCGGTTCACGCAAGCATTCAAGCGAGTTAGTCGTTTTCAACAATTCGTGCAGATTTCGAGCTGCTTGTCCGCTGGTCAAAGTAATGACCTGTATCTTCTTTCGCCTTATGAGTTCGACGAAATCATGCACTCTGTCGGTAGCGGTAGCTGGTAAATGAGTTTCATAGACGACGATTGCGTCGACTGTGGCTCCGTTGTTTTCCAGCTTCTCTTTTATTGTCAGCTTTCCAACATTTGTGCGAGGCCAGAGAATTTTTAAGCCATGTGGATTTTTCATTTCGCAGAATTCGGCAGCAAATTGTTCGCCGGAGAATTCTTTCGGAACGAAATTCACCTCTAAATTGAGCTTCTTTAGGTGCTCTCCCGTCTTACTACCTACCGAAGCAATTGAGAGACCTTGGAGTCGTTTACTTGGAATATTAAGTTGTTCCATGCGTCGGACGAAATAATCGACGGCATTCACTGAAGCAAAGACGATCCAGTCGTATGTCTCTAATGCATCGAGCGCTTTGTCGAGATCAGCCAAGTTAGCTGCTTGTCTGATCTCTAGCAGTGGAAATTCAAATACCGAAGCTCCGAGAGTCTTCAGGCGATCGCTTAAATCTGGCGCTTGTCTTTCATCGCGAGTAACAGCAATTCCAATTCCGGTAAGACTTGAACGCATCAAGGAGGCGATAATGTCACGGGAATTTGCTTCAGCTGCTCGAGAACGTCTCGGGCTCCAAGTGCTAGCAATTTATCGGCCAAGTCGACGCCGATTTTCTCGGCGTTAGTGCTGGCCCCTTCGAGTTCAGCTCTGATCACGGTCTTGCCGTCAATCGATGCAACGCAGCCGATTAGCTTCACTTGTCCTGCATCATCAGCAGTGGCGAGAGCTCCGATCGGAACAGAGCAGCCACCACCCAGCTTGTCGAGAAAGGCTCGCTCGCTTGTTATCTCTGCACGAACTGTTTTGTCTTCAATAGAAGCTGCGATCTCCAAGACTCGCGTGTCGTTTGATCTGCATTCAATCGCCAGAGCGCCCTGACCTGCAGCTGGTGTTGAAACGTTCGACTCAAAATATTCAGTGATACGGTCTTGTAGATTTAAGCGATGAAGACCGGCGGCAGCTAAGACCATAGCCTCGCATTGACCTTCGTCGTGCTTCCTTAATCGCGTGGGGACATTGCCTCTAATATCGATGAATTCTAAGTCTTGGCGAATGCTTCGTAGTTGAGCGGCACGACGGCGGCTGGAGGTGGCTATGCGACTTCCAGCAGGAAGATCTACAAAACGAGTCTTGTTCTTGCTAACAAGTACATCTCGTGCATCGGCACGCTGCAGGACTGATGCGAGGCATAATCCATCAGGAAGATCTGTCGGCAGGTCCTTTAAGCTGTGAACAACCAAGTCTACCTCGTCCGCCATCAGTGCTTCTTCCAGCTCTTTGACGAAGACACCACGTGTGCCGAGTGCTGAAATCGGTCGATCTTGTGTTCTGTCACCGCGAGTAGTGACGAAGATGACGTCGATTTTTGCATCGGGATAGTTGGCTTTGATCGCTGCAACAACGATTGATGTCTGCAATTGAGCTAGCTGACTTTCCCTCGTGCCTATCCGAATGGTATCACTCTTGGTTTTTGATTGGGTTGGACTTGACACTGAAATAACCAGCATGAGGATTTTAGTTTCTCAGAGTTGAAACGATGTTCGGATTGCCATGCGGATTTCTGGCTTTAGTTTTTTCAGCCAAAGGATCGAGGCTGAACAAAGTTCTCAGCGCCTCAGCTTGTTGGCGCAAAATCTCGTAGTCTCGTGTTGCTTTCAACTGTGTTGTCGGATGGTGCAGGATTTGGTTGACTATCGCTCTGCTTATCTCTTCGACTTGTTGCTTGTCTTGATTATTTCCAACGCTGCAAGCGTTCTTTGTTTTGCTCTTTGCCATTTGTTCGAGACGAATCGACTCGATCTTCTCGCGCAAACCAGCAATGGTTGGTACGACAAGTAGTGAACGTTGCCAGGCATGGAATTCGTCTAGAGTCTCGAACACGATCTTCTCGGAATCTGCAACTAGCGCTTCGCGTTCAGCAAGGTTCGTTTGTACAACTTCTGCCAAATCGTCTGAATGAAGGAGCTTCACTCCTGGCAGCGAGCCAATCTCGGGATCGACGTTTCGTGGAACTGAGATGTCAACGATGCAGATGTTGTGATGTTCGTGTCCTGCTCTTGCTTTTGCGAACTCTTCCTTGTTGAGAACGAATGAAGGAGCGCCAGTCGATACAACGATTAGATCGGCAGCTGCCGCTAATTTATAACGATCGTTGAAGACAAATGCTGTCTGCAGCTTATGTGCGTTACTAAGCTTGTTCTCAGTGAAGGCGGCAAGGCGTTCATGAGTGCGGTTTAGGAGAATGACAGGACCACTGTCTTGCTCATTCAGCAGAATCTTCGCGCAAATCTGACCCATTCGTCCGGCGCCGATAACGACAGCGGATCTGGCTTTGAGTGTGCCGAAAATGTTGCGTCCAAGTTCGATCGCGGCTGAGCTGACGGAGACTGCACGACGTCCCATATTCGTTTCGGTTCTGACACGTTTGCCGCAGTTCAAAGCGGCCTTGAAAAGGTAGTCTAAAACTGGTCCAGCGGCGCCGCTCGAAAGTGCTATCTGGTGTGCTGCTTTCAACTGAGACATGATCTGGTTCTCACCGAGAATCATGCTGTCGAGACCGGCTGCTAGACGGAAAAGATGCAATGCTACATCTTCGCGAAGCAGGCGGAAGTTCGGACGTAGGATTTCGTGGTCAACAATACCTTGCGTAGATGCGAAGAATGCCGCAATCTCCTGACACGCGGCCTGCACGTTATCGACGGTAGCATAGACCTCTGTACGGTTACATGTTGAGACTAGAGCTGCTTCTTTGACGTGCGGGAGACGGGTGAGAGCTGTCAGTGCATGTCCCAAGCAAGATTGCGGAATCGTGAAACGCTCTCGAATGGCTATCGGAGTGTTGTGGTAGTTGAGCCCGCAAACTACAAGGTGATTCATGCTGCCTGGGTTTCCGTCATGGGCAAAACGTCGCTTTCTGAACGAGTTCTGTCTGTGTGCGTCGCGACCACGTGTAATTCTCAGATGCGCTGAGTCAAATTGGGCAAATGAGGCGCGCCTCTGCCTCAGCCCCGGTTTCTTACCGTGCTGCCAATTATAGCTAGCCCGCGCATCCCTTGCGGCTCTCCATGAACCAGCGTAAAGAATTTATATTTGCTTCCGACCTTTAAGATGCCCTAGTTTTCTCGTAATTCGCCGATAGCGCGCTCCATAAAACATCAATTATGAAGAGTTTCCAAGGGTGCTCTACATCTATGGACCGCCGGTCTCAGGTGAGTGCCGTCTCAGATTTTCAAGTTGAGATGTTTTTGACCTCATCTGGCGCTTGAAGCAGTGCATAGGGGACCGCGTGTCCAAACAAGGAGCGATCCTCGCTGGTATAGTCGACAATTTTTATAGCACTGGTGAGCTCATAGGTCCTTACTGGCTCGCGTTTCCTCCGTAGTACTTGAGACGAAGTGGTATTAGAAGCGGTACGATCGTTATGTGCTAGGAGCGGAGTTTGCTGCACGCTTCTCCTGGAGCGCTTGGGTAATAGACCCATTCGTCCATTTCCGTGCACAAGTTTTGAAAGCCTCAATCGTGCGTCCTTTGTCGATGCGAACACAGTTGTTTGCTGCGAGCGGGCGGCCAGAAGTGGCATGTTCTCCTCGAAGATTAGTGAATCAATGTCGGGAGAACATAAGAGTACGCGATTGAACTTGGCTTGGCATTCGAGGTTTGATTGAGCAAGGGCCCAGCAGATCATGCGGCAACCCATGCTGTGCCCAACTAAAGTTATATTGGCGCTGTCATAGCGTTTAGCCATGTCGGTGAGGACTCTTGCGAGCTGCCACGAACTCCACTCTGCCGTACATTCATCTGGCGTGTAGGCAAGCGGGTTCCGTTTTGAGTGCCATGCGAAAACGACGACCGGCATGTCCATTGCTTTAGCCAGTCTGCTGGCTGTCCGGTATGTGGTTTTCACGTTACTGTTGTAACCATGTACAAAGACCAGAAATTTCGACTTTTTCTGTCTGTGCAATTCGCTTGAGAGTTCGTTATAAAACTGGTCAGAATCTGCATCAATCGACAGAATGACATCACGCCGCCTCCAACGACGATAGTGGTCTTCTTCGGCTTTTGCATACAGTATTTGATACGGCTGGCTGCTGAAATAAGTACCAGACTTGTTTCTTGAGCGTCTGCTTGCAATTACATGGATGCTATTTTTTGAAATGTCGCCGGAATTAGATACAGTGGCGGTTCTCACGCCCAAGACTGGTGCTGGTAGCCCGAAAGCGATTAAGAATCCCAATGTGAGATGTTCAGCGATATTTCTCACTCTACTCTTTCGCCACATAGTCCAGAGCATGAATGCCAACACAAACTACATAGCGAATCTAACGCGGTTAATCTTTACACCAAAGGATTGACCAACAGTTCTAAAAGTGTTGGTTTGTCATCTCGTTTTTCAAGTTTGCGTGTGTTTTTTTTCGCCATGAGTTTAGTTCGCCTTCCAACTCCGGATGAAACTTTACTGCTAGCCAGTAGAGACCGTCGATTACTTCGGTGCTTGGCCGGTTCAATTTGTCACTCATACCCTTGTCCAAAAAATAGACTCGTTGAGTCTTTGAGGCGCGGAGTTGACTCCATGGCGCCCGCTTTAAATATTCAGCAGTTTGGGCTTCGGCCGGCATGATTACAACTTCGGGATTTTCGATGACCAAGCGCTCTTGTGAAAAATGGGGATATGGTTCATTTAGCGATGCTCCGATATTTCTGCCACCGCATATGGTAATCGCTTCGTTGAGAAAACTGGTATTGCCGACGGTTAATAGCGGTTGCGGCCAGACGCAGAGGAAGACTGCAGGCTTATTGGCGCCGTTGCACAGCTTTTTTAATTCGGATACACTGTTTTCAAAGTTCCTAACCTGTTCCTGGGCTGAGTCGAGATGTTTGGTCAACTTGCCGATCTCGACCAGGTTGTGACTAATATCCGACATCTTGCTATTTGAGAACGTAATGACTTTGAATCCGTTTTTACTAAGGCTATGAATTAGAGCTTCTTGCCCTTTAACCGTGAGAATCGCATCAGGTTTTAGTTGAGTTAGTTTCTCCATGTTTGCAGTCGTAAAATCACCGACTCGCTGTACATTATCGCCAGGCGGAATGTCGCAGAATTTGCAAACTCCAACCAAGCAGTTACCAGCTTTTAATGACTCAACCAACTCACTGCATGAGGGTGCAAAACTCACCAATCGAATCGGCGCATTTGTTTTCTGCGGGGGCGCTGCAGCACTCGATAGATTGGTATTCCAAAAAAGCGTTAGAGCAATCGCGGATGATACGCGAACAGTTTGAGAGTCGAGCATTTTATAGGTTTCCTGCGTTCAGCCAGTTCATTGCTTCATCTACACGTTCGTCGAGATCAACCGACTGCAAAAATAGAGTCTTGTCCAGCAGCTGCCACTCGTAGAGGGTCATTCGGATAAGCCTATCGATTTGCTTTTGGTAGTCTTTGTCCGTCCACCTAAATCCGTCTTCGGGTGGATCGAATTTAGGTGGTACGTAAATTATCTTCGAATAGATTTTGGTTTGTGCTGCCGATTTTTGATAATAGGCTTCCGTCGT
Organism: Oculatellaceae cyanobacterium; assembly: GCA_036702975.1. Taxonomy (GTDB): domain Bacteria; phylum Cyanobacteriota; class Vampirovibrionia; order Obscuribacterales; family Obscuribacteraceae; genus DATNPX01. The sequence continues at coordinate 20,544 of DATNPX010000016.1, read as the reverse complement.
GTAAGACATCGCTTCGCAAATGTTCCAACGTTGCCATAGGACCCAACAATCAATGGTTGAGCGGTCTGCAATGAATCCTTGCGAGTGCAGCGAAGTTTCTGCCTTGACTTGCGCATCCAGCACGCGTCGTTTGAAACCTTCCTGGTCGGGGATTTCGCCTATGTATTGGTATCCCATCTCTTCGCATATGGCTCGCCCCAGTTCTGGAATGATCTCCAGTTTGAGTTTAGGCGCTAATTTTTCTGCAAGCGTTGTCTTTCCTACGCCGCTTGCGCCAGTGATGATCAGTCTCAAGCTTGTCGTATGCATTTCTTCGCAGCAACTAATAGTAGTAGAAGTCCACGGTTCAGTTCGGACATTATATAGCTGCTGGAATCTTGACTATTCACAGTTTCTCCACTCTTGTGTGGCATATTAGTGGAGTCTTTGATGTCGTGAGGTTTCAGATGCGCAAAGTTTCTGCAGCTATGGTGTCAGGCCGGGTCCTAGCTCTGATATTGGCGACGAGCTTTTCTCAACCGGCATATTGTGCTGCAGACTTGTTGGCAGATGCCGAACGTCTTTATGCCGTTGGAGAGTTAGACTTGGCAAGAGAGACAGTCTTGCAGGAGCTGGCGCTTCATCCATCCAACGCAGCCGCACACTACTTGCTCGGCAATGTCTATCTGCGTGATGGCGACAAGTTGCAAGCAATAAAACAATATGCTGCTGCCTACACACTTGCCCCTACGAGCAGTGCAGGCAAATACAGTAAGTCTGTCCTCAATCGACTTACTCAATCCTCAACAGATGAGGCTGCGCCGTTAGCACAGACGTCAGCTGTAGACTCAGCTCAAACTAGCGATAAAGAGCAAACAAGGCTTGTCACCAAAGAGACAGAGCGAAAAACGAAAGAGCTCGGTTCTGTAATTTCTCCGACTCAGGTCGCTGACTTGTCCAATCACGAGTTCTCGCTGGAGTGCGATCAGAGAGTCAAAATCTTACTAGAACAGCAGAACAAGGCGATCGCTGAACTGAAAAAAGATACAGGGGAACAGCTTAGTCTCAATGATGCGAACTATCGTATTCGTGCTGATCAACACGAGAACAACGAAGGTTACCGTTCAATTATAAGAGAATACAAACGAAAACGAAAGCTTATCGAAGACGACACAACGAAAAGGTGCGACGAGGTTCGTGCTTACTATAGAGCGAAAGAAGATGCCTTGCGTGAGAGTGCATTGTCGGCTAGCGAGGCGTACAACTCCAAGAGCAAGAGTGTGAAATTGGTTCCATTAGGCACCAATATCTACACCCGCAGCTACCAGACTTTGTCGCAGCCTTCAAACGGAGCCATTCCACTCCAGGCTCCTCCAGCAAAAGCGCTCTCTGTTCTGTGAGTTGAACGATGCAAACTTCGTATGGTAGCTACAGGCATGCTTTGGCTTTGCTCTTTGCAACTGTAAATCTGGTTCTCACCGGTCGTCTTCCTGCGATTTCTGCCTCTAACTCAAATGCTGCGCCGCCGAAACGGCTCGATGGTGCGGTGTCAAAAGACCAATTGGCGGATGCGCTCTCTTCTAATGGTTTGCAGCTTATGTTGCAAGACGGACCGAAGCCGCGATTGAATGTATATGCCGTCAAACTTGGTAGTCCCGCTTATTATCAAGGAATGCAGGCCAATGACAATATACTTGGTATCACAGCGGCGGACACCCTTTTGAAGATTGACTTTCTGCGCGATGGTCGTAAATATCAAGTCCAGCTTCCTTTGCAGCCCGAGTTCGCTCTAAGCGGTAGTTACGATTTGCGAAATGGTGTTCATCGAAGCCTTTTGCATGGAAAGGCCAGCGATACAGGAGCGCCCCTCAAGAGAATGAATGCCAATAGCGACTCGACCAAGACTAATGTTGTCGACATAAACGCACCTGCTATTCCTCTCACAGATGTCGGTATGCAGAAACGTCCAATTGTCGATGTGCCAAACAAAGTACCGACTACAGCTGGAATCGAACGCCTGGCAGAATACAACGTCGAGTTGATCATTGACCGAACCGGTTCGATGCAGTGGGTAGATGGAACAGATGGAATGTCTAAATTCGAGTGGTGTCACAATCAGGTAAGGGATCTGGTGAAAAAGTTGAGCCCGTATCAAAATCGTGTGACTATCACCACTTTTAATACCAGTTTTGATACGCGCGAAAATTGCGCTTTAGAGGAAGTCGAGCGAATCTATGGAAGCATAAAGCCGGAAGGGAACACCGACTTGGTGGATCCACTTGTACAGAGGCTGGATGCCGCTTATGCCATCTGGCATAGCGGAAACAAGCGAACTCTCATAGTGGTCATTCATGACGGATTACCCAATGTTCCGCACGATACTACTGTGATAGACAAAGAGATTATTGATTACACGAAACGCATGCGCGAACCAAACGAAGTACTTGTCACCTTCTTGCAAATCGGAGACACCTATGATGGAAAGGATTTTTGTCGGCGTCTCGATACGGGATTGATAAGTAAGGGCGCCAAATATGACATAGTCGATTCGGTCACTTTCGATAAGCTCAAATCCGAAGGATTGACGAATGCATTGATTCAAGCTGTGACTAATAACGTCAAATAGCTCACCGATAAAGTTAGAGCCGGCCTACACTTTCCTGTTGCCGGCTCTTGTTTGTTCTCGTATGCGACTGTTTTTGTTCGTTAGTTCGTCCGCTTATGTTCTGTTTTGAATTTAGTTACAAGCTGAGCGATCGACAAAAGTGCATCTCGCTAGTTGATTCCGTCTCTTTTCGCGGGGGCTCCATCGGTAAGCACCTTGCGGTCCTTCTTCAGGGCTTCTGCTACGTCGATTCCAGTCAAGCCTTTGATCATCGCCATGCTCTGAGCTGCAACGTTCAACACATCGCTTGTTACTCGGCTGGCTCCTGAACCTGAGGCGGAATCGCCACCTGTCGACAATACTGTCATCGAACCGATCTTGGAGAGCGGGCTGGCTGCTTCCTTGATCATGTCTGGCAGTTTCTCGACGATCATGCTTGTCATGGCTGCGTCGTTGTACTGTTTGAAAGCTTCCGCTTTCTTCGACATGGCTTCGGCTTCTGCCTGACCTTTGGCTGCAACAATTGTTGCATCGGCCAGACCTTGTGCTCTTGCTGCTTCAGCGTTCGCTAAACCGATCGCTTTTGCTGCTTCAGCGCTAGCCATCGCGTTCAATCTGGTGGCATCAGCTGCACCTTGCGCTTGCAACTTTGCTGTCAGTGCGTCAGCTTCAGCCATCAATTTGCGCTTCTCTTGTTCGGCCTGAGCCATCAAGCGAATGCGATATTGCTCGGCTTCAGCGGGCTTTTGCACTTCTGTTTCCAGCTGCACTTGTCTCTTTTGCACTTCGATCTGTTGCAATTCGACTTCCTTTTGCGCTTCGATGATTTTGATCTTCTGTGTTTCCTCAACAAGTTTTTGTTTGGTTTGCGCTTCCACGATGGCATACATCATGTCGCTGGCGGCTTTCTTGCTGGCAACGTCAGCTTGGAACGCAGCTTGGTTCACCTGGAAGTTTTTCGAGGCTTCAGCTACGCGTGTGTCGGCTAGCAACTTCGCTTTTGCGCCTTCTTCAGCGGCTTGTGCTTGTGCAATTTGGGAGTCTCTTTGAGCTTGAGCCTGTGCAATAGCAGTTTCTTTAGAGGCGTGGGCAACACCAATATCGGCATTACGTTTGGCTTCGGCTGTCTGTTGGCGACCAAGTGCTTCGAGATATCCTACGCTGTCTTTGATCTCTTTGATAGTGAACGAGACAACGGTAAGACCCATTTTGGCGAGGTCTCCGAGGGACACTTCTTGTACTCTCTGGGCGAAGGAGTCGAAACTTTGGATCAACTCTTCGACGGTCATCGTACCTAAAATGGCTCGCAAGTGACCAACAAGGCTCTCGTGAGCGATCATCGAGATCTCTTGGTCTGTTTTACCAAGGAATTGTTCTGCGGCAGTAGCGATTGAAACATCGTCACCGCGAACTTTTACTTGCGCTACACCTTCTACGAAAATCGGGACGCCATTTTTTGTGATCATCGGGGCTTGAGCATGAACTTCTATGGTCATGACCTCAAGGCTCAGCGAATTCCGCTGCTGCACCATCGGTAAAACCACCGCGCCGCCGCCTACCACAATTTTGAAATTACGATCGGCCTGCCCTGCCCACATACCTGAAATAATCATCGCTTGGTTTGGACTGCATTTCTGGTACATGTTGGCAACCATGCTTCCTACGACGAAGAGGCCGATAAATGCCACCACGCCCAGGATTAAAATAATGGGCTCGACACCAAACATAAAACATCCTCCTCAAATTAGCCTTTGCCTGTGCAAAGTCTTTCTTACTTAACTTATTCCCTGGTTCCGAGTACTTTGCTTGGTTCCTCCCATGCATATCTTTCTTCTCGTTGCCACTATCTTATGCGCATTGCTTGACAACTCGTAATAAAGATATGAATTCGTTATGATCTTCGAGCCGCTGAATGCCGCCGGGTCGCGGGAATCAACAGCTTCAGAAGCATGGTAAAGGCATACTAGAAGGTGAACAAATTGTTCAGAGCGTGACTGTCGCTCAGAACAATTTGTTCGCCTTCCGTCATCCTGTGACTTTGTGGGCAAGGTTGCCACTTTCTCTCCGCCCTTTTTGCCAGGGGCGAATTAACGATCTGCCCGCCGTTTTCTTCCAGTGGCGGACAAAAACTTAGAGCGCGACGACTGATTTAAATTCAGCTACTTCTTCGTGATCAGTGTTTATGTCCATAATCACGTCTCGGGAGCTGCATACAATCGAACCCGACGGGCTCCCATCGTCTTCCAATTCAAAAAAATCATCGGAGAAATCGATTTCGACAGATTCGTTAATGCAGACTTCGAGATACCGTTCGTAGATCATCGCGAAGGAGCGGTGTTCCACACCTACCGAAGATTCCAACAAATCTAAGGAGGTTAGGAAGCTGATTTTGCACTGCTCTAGTCGATCTTGACGGCGGTGTGATTCTGCCAGATTGTAGTAAAGATACGCGAGTGCGACTTTGTTAGTTTGGAATGTCTTTTTGAAGTGAAGAATTGCTTCTTCCAGCTGTTCTTCGACCTTATCGTAACGGCCTGTATAGAAATACAGCCAGGATAAGGTTCGCAATATTCTCTGGACGTCTACCGCTGACCAATCAGTATTGGTCACGTGATTGAAGGCGATGTTGAGCGAGCGTATTGCATGCTCTGGATTACCTTCTAAGAAGGCTGTGTAGGCATTTTGCAAACACTTGTTGGACTTGTTTATCTCGTTTTCTAGTACAACCATGAGTTACCGATCGATTCCTAAATAGACTACAAAAGCGAGAAAGCTATGCTTTTGGCATAGCTTTCTCAAATTCTTCGGTGTTAGATTGCCAATGCAACAATGTGGATTGCCGTACCTAAGATCGGTATCGGCTTGAATGCAGCAACAATCAAGTTAATTACGGTGTTGACCAACAACTTGCGGATAAGTCTGCTGAACATTGCTCTGGCCCCTTCTTTTAAAACACTTTCCTTTGGTCATTTTCATTCTTGCATCAGGTGGGTAAAGGTCGGGTTAAGCAAAAGAGTCAGGCTGTCAGTAGTTTTACACTACTTCAAACTTAGTCTGAAACGGAAGCGTTGACGCTATGTAAGATAATTTCCGAAATTTCGTTGATCTCCTTGAGGCACCAAATTCGGTGCCATTGCGGAGATCAAGTTTGTAGGTTTTGTGCCGAGTCGAAGCTTGGATCAATAAAAGAGTCCGTCCATGGTTCGACTAGCATCAGGTGATCTTGCACTTCACTGATCATGACCTTGGTTCGCTTGGTCAAAGGCTGCGTGGAATCAACTGCTTTGGCGGGCGATGCGTATCTTTTGGATTTGATGATGTAGGTGATCTCTCCGACCTTGCCAGTGCCAATGGGTACAGTCACTTCGGCCATGCGTCCGACAAGATCTTCCATTCGAGCTTCAGAAGAACTTCCCATTGTTTCAAACAACCAAGCGATTGTGTGTACGACAAGTTGCACCGCGAGCCAGCCTGCGACTCCAGCGAGCGGTAGCGATACTATTTCGGGCAATTTGAAGCCGATGCTGACAATCACCCCGGTCAGCCCAAAAAATGTGAGGAAGGTCGCAATGCTCAAAGGATTGAGTAGCCCGAGTAGGGACTCGAGAAGGCTCTCTTCTTTGAGTTCGACATGTAACCCGTGCACTTTCGACAATGCTCTCGTAATGATACCGGCGGGCTCGCTCACAATCGGTCCGGTTGTAGCCATCGGATTCCCGATATCGGCTCCCTGTCCACTCGCTGGTCCCGCTGTACCGCTGTGAACCGCTACGGAAGCGCCGGAAGCGCCGTGACCGGCGGAGCCTGCGTGAGCGCCGCCATGACTTCCGGGTGCGCTGCCATGATTTCCAGGTGCGCCGCCATGACTTCCAGGTGCGCCGCCATGACTTCCAGGTGCGCTGCCATGACTTCCCGGAGCCGTGCCATGACCGCCGGCTGCACCGTGACTTGCGCCAGCACCGTGTCCGGCGACTCCTGAGCCACCATGACTTCCAACTGCACCACCGTGGGCGGCTGCTCCATGACCGGCTGCACTGCCATGACCGACGCTACCGTGACCACCGCCGCTATGCCCAATGCGCAAGCCGTGTCCTGCGCCGTCGTGTCCGCCGTGCAAGAGCCCGCCACCATGACCGCCACCATGGACGTGTCCACCGGCGTGGACGCTACCGTGCCGTGGAATGCGACCAAGGAGGGTGGAAACGATCATGAATCCTGATCCGACGATTGTCGACACTATATAGACTTGAGAAACAATGGAAAAAGTTGCAGACATGCCTCAGCTCCTTACTGCAGCGGGAGCATCACATATGTTCCAGCAGATTGCATTCGTCAACAAACACTACGTGGTCTTGTATTCCGGTGATGATGACCTTACTACCTCGTTTAAATTCTAGGCCTTCTTTGGTTGACTTGGCCGCAGCGTGATAACGCTTAGAGCCTATTACATACGTTACTTCACCGGCGCGACCTTCCTTGATTGGCGTAATAATTTCTCCAACTTGTCCAATCGAATCATCCGCTTTCGCTTCCGTCGATACATTGCCGTGCACTATCAACCACTGAACAGCGAACTTGAAGATGTTCGAGATAGCAATGCTTATGAGCACCGCCGGAATAAGCGTCAAAAATCCAAGCCATGGCATCAAGCGCTCGAACAGCATTCCGAATACGCCGAAGAAGGTGAGAAACATCGCTAGCGCCATCGGGCTGAGGATACTCAATATAGTGCCGCCTACCCGACCCAGAAATGGCGGAGCGCCCGTACTGGAGTGCATCCGTATCGATAGCTGATGCTGCGGTCGACTCTGACCGCTGTGAAAAAAGTTGACCCGGGCGATGTTTGGTGTGATCAATTTGACATTGTTGCCGCCGCCGCCAAAGTCATCCCCACCACCGTCTCCGGCGCCGCCATCTCCACCGCCGCCATTTCCGCCGCCATCGCCATTGCCAGCATTGAAATCGTGACCGCCACCCGCATCGCCGCTTCCGCCGTCAGCGCCTGCGCCTCCGTCATCACCGCCGTCGCTGATGTTGCCAATGAACAGGTTTACGGCGATAAATCCCCCGCCAACAAGCATGCTGACGAGGTAGATTTGACCGAGTATTCCAAGCGACATCATTTATTTATTGAGCTTCTTCTTGCTCTTACTTGAGCATTACCCTTTTTCCTGTTTTTCTAACTGGCTGCGGTGTCTTGAGTCTCCAAAACCCTAGCTGGGTAATGCTTGCGCCCTGTCCAACAGGAACGGGAGGCTATACTATTTATTCGAGGTGTTTTTGCTGGTTGTTCGGGTCGGTCCGTGGAAATCGTTTTTACACATAACAATATGGACTTCGACTCGTTAGCTGCGGCTTACGGGGTAACCAAGCTTTATCCTGCAGCCAAGATCGCTCTTGGGTATCCGCTTTACGGAAACGTTCGCCGCTTCGTAGCTCTTTATCGCTCGAATCTCCCTGTGGTGCAGATTAAGTACGTCGATCTCAGCAAAGTGACAAAGATGTATGTTGTCGACTGCCAGCAACCTGAGAGATTGGACGAAAGTGCGCGCAAGTTATTGTCTGGTTCATATGGCGTGTGTCCAGTGGTCGTCTTTGACCATCACCACACCGCTCACGGTGGCTTGATGTCACGCGCGCATCCTGATTCGCAAGTTGAAGCGATTGGTTCATCGACGACATTGTTGGTCGAGCGAATTATAGAGAAAAATATACAGCTCAACTCGTTTGAAGCAACTTTGTTGGCTACCGGCATTTATGAAGATACGGGATGCCTCATATATGGTGGCACTACAGATCGCGATGCTTTGGCCGTAGCGCATCTGTTGAGGTGTGGCGCTGATTTGCATGCCGTCGGCGACCACATGCGACCGAAGCTTAGCGAGGAACTTATAGAGTTGTTGGAGACTCTACTCGATAACACCAGGCGTCTAGAGATAAACGGTGTGCGTCTGGTCGTTTCGTATGCCAGATCGGAAAACTATATAGACGGACTCGCTACGCTCACTCGAAAGATCGCCGAGATTGAATCTGCAGATGCGTCGGTGTGTGCTGTCTACATGCGGGACCGTGTGCATATCGTCGGGCGTAGCGATACGCGTGCACTGGATGTTAGAAACATTGTCCGTGATTTCGGCGGTGACGGGCACCCGGGAGCTGCGTCAGCGGTTGCGAAGAGCGTCGATCTGGACTGGGTCATGCAGCGAATAGAAGAACTTGCTTATCAATTTGTGCGTCCGGAAATTACTGCCAGTAAGATAATGTCTACTCCGGTTCGCACCATCGTGCCACAAGTGTCGATGGATGAGGCAAGTCGCATTATGACTCGCTATGGACTTGATGGTCTGCTGGTGGTCGAAAACGAAAAAGTCGAAGGCGTAGTTTCGCGTCGTGATATAGATCAAGCAACTCATCACAAGCTTGGACATGCGCCGGTTATAGGTTTTATGAGCCGTCCTGTGATATCTATAGCTCCGGACACTCCATTGAGCAAAATACAAGAGATTCTAGTCAATGAAGACATTGGCCGCTTGGCAGTTTTAGACGAATCGAAGAAGTTAATTGGACTGGTGTCACGTGCCGATGTTTTGACGCAGCTTTTTGGACCCAGTCGTGACGGGGTAGGCTACGGAACTTCAGGATTTTTGGCTGGGATTGAGGGCTGGGAGCGCGTCCGTACGCGCGAACGCGAAGTAACGCGAAGTTTGCAAGCTCAATTGGAGTCGGTAAACGATGAGACTATAGAAATCTTTAAGTTGGTTGGAGCGACGGCCGCGAAACTGAATATGGTGGCATATGCAGTGGGCGGATTTGTTCGAGATTTGATATTAGGAGTTCAGAACCTAGATTTGGATTTCGTTATCGAGGGTTCTGCCATTGAGCTTGCGAATCAGCTTCAATCAGATTTTCCTGGAAAATTCGAAGTGAAGACTAATCATGAACGGTTTCAAACATCGCACTTGTATTTTCATGGTGCAGAGAAACGTGAAGTTGATCTTTCGACGGCGCGAATAGAGTTTTACGATTATCCGGCAGCTTTGCCGACAGTCGAACCATCTAAGCTTGAGCAAGACCTTTTACGCCGCGATTTCACGATCAACACTCTTGCACTCAAGCTGAATCCTGAGCAATTTGGCGAGTTGGTCGATATGTTTGGTGGCTATCAGGATATTCAAGACAAAACGATTCGTATTTTGCATCCATTCAGCTTCATTGAAGACCCTACTCGCATTGTCAGAGCAGCAAAGTTTTCTGCACGTCTCGGCTTTGCCATCAACGAGAGAACATTGGAGCAAGCTAAACGTGCTGTGTCTATGGGGATCTTTGATGATCTCGGCGGGACACGCATGAAAAACGAACTGATGGCGATCTTAGATTCGCCACATCGATTGGATGCATTGAACTTGCTGGCGGGGCTAGGCGCCCGCCTTTGTTACCTCGATTCGCACCTTGAATTCACATCCAAAACGCGCAAGCGCATTCGATGGACGGAGCGGCTATTGAACAGATATCCGGTTAAAGATGAATGGATTGTCTTTCTGGGCGTACTGCTTTCCTCGCTTCCACAAGACCGTGTGCCAATGGTTTTGGACCGGTTGCACCTACAAAATATCCAGAAAGAAAACATCATAAAAGGATTGGAGATTCCTTCGAACTATCCAGACCTTTTTCAGCCTTTTGGCCGGCGAGATCTGGAGACGCGATTCAAGCGCAGCGAGATATATAAGGTATTGAGCGGTAAATCTGACCAATCGTTGGCGATTGCCGCCGGTGTTGCGGCCGCCGGGGCTCCGATACGGCGTTTGATTAAGACTTATCTTGGGGAGCTCGAATCCACCAAACTCGAAGTAACCGGTGCCGACCTGATTAATCTTGGAGTTAAGCAAGGACCGGCCGTCGGTGAGATTTTGCGCCGAGTCTTTGAAGCAAAGCTTGACGGGGCAGTCTCAGATAGGGCGAGCGAACTCGAGCTCGCTCGCAGCCTGAGCGCCAGTACGCACGTTCAATCAGCCGGAACGCTTTCGGCTGGAGCTAATCTAAAAACACAAACTAGCGATTAAGTGTTGTGAAGTCCATCCAGGCGTGCGTGCAGCGGCAATTTGGTCTCATTTCTGGTTAGAAAGGCTGCTTTGTCCACGATGGGCGAACGATCGCCGAGCAGGAAGCCGGTACCGCCCAGGGTTTTGGAAAAGGCCTGATTGTCGCCCAGCTCAAGGTTGTGGAGCGAAGCAGTATTGTCGCCGGTCTTGAAGACCTCTCGGTTTTTCATCAAATCGACAAAGCCAAAATTTGGAGCTGTAGCATCGGCTCCTGCTTGCTCGGTCTGTTCGACTTTATCTGGTTGATAGGACACTGCCAATTCCTCGTACCAATATGTTATCCGCCATACGATTTTTCATTCCCGGTTTTATGAATAGCTAACCGAACTATTTCTTAAATCATGCTCAGTACAGGTCTTGACTGCTGTCGATGCCGAGTCAATTTCGCCTGTTTTCTTGAATCTAAGCTCATGCGTATTGTCACCATCGCGCTTCGTATATGCGAGCTATATAATCCGAAGCGTCCCTGGGGGCAGGTAACCGTGGCATCTGGCGAAAATTCGATAAGTTTGAATGCGCTTGGTTCTAAGTCCGAGTCGACCGGCAAGCAGCCGCCGCCTGATTCCCTGAAGCATGACGCTATTTCGGGCGAGGTGCAGCATCAGAACCAGCGAAAAGCTGTGGACCGCCATAGGATGCCGGCGAATTTTGATCCGACCGGGCTAGCCGTTGACACTAGTGTATTGAAGGTGCCTGAGCCAGCCTCTGCTGAAGCTAGTTCCGATGCCCTCTCTAAGGGGCACGACACGTATTCTTTGAGTGACATCCTTCATCGTGAAGGATACGTTTTGTCTGGCGCAAAGGAGACTGGCGCCGGCATAAAAACGGCTGCTCACGAAGCTGCGAAGAATTGGCCTCTGACAGCCGTGGAAGTGGCTGGTGGACTCGTTATCGGTTCTGCCATGGTTCTTGCTTCTAGAAATCCTGAATTAGCTGTGCCGGTGCGCGTTATTAATCGGACCATGATGGCTGTTGCGGGTGCAGATCTAGCCAGTCGTGTTGCTGTGCCGTCCTACAATGCGATTGTGCATCCTGCTTTGGCCGATACTGAGCGCGCTATGGTCGGAAAGAACCTTGGTGATGCCGTCTTCAACTACGGAATGGCAGTCGTTGCTGGTGGTTTCGGTTCGCGCTTTTCTGCTAGCCTTTTGGAACGAACTGCCCTTGGTGCGAAAATTCAAGGTTATGAATATCTGCGCACCCCAGGTGGTGCCGAACTTCGCCTATTCAACAGCGGTAATGCGCTTGTAACGAGAAATGGTAAGCGTGTTTTCGAACAAGCTGCAAGCAACTTGGACGAGCAGCTAAATCCTGTCGGCCACGCCGACAGTACACCGGATAAAACCATTGTTGGAGACAATGATAAACTGCGTGAGACATTCGGAGAGAGTCCGAAAGTACTTCCGAACTGGCGCGCTGGGAAGGACATTGCTGAAAGTGCTGGCAAATTCGATGACTGGTACGAGACCATAACCAGCGCACTTGCGACTGAATTTACTGAACGCACCGCTGATATAGGAATCGGTCTTATCGAGCATGCATATATTCAGCACCTGCATCCTGAAAATGGAAATGGAAGTCAGGAAAAGTAGTTAGCCTTCTGGTATCAGAAGAAGTCGTCCTGGTGCTTCGTTCATTTCCATGATCTGGTGGGCTAAAGCCGCTTGGGACAATGGTAAGCATTGGTATCTTGGAGTTTTGATTTTTCCTGATGAATGCCAATCTATGAGTTGGCCCAGGTCGGCTCTCAATTTGTCGCCGGTCAGTTCAACGCAGTCATAACCGGTGAGGATTACTTCGTGCATTAGATCTGTTGCCGAGAGCGCAAGTGTATCTCCCGCGACGTTTCCGAGCGAACAAAGGCGCCCGCCCTTTTTTATGATACCGACGCAGTCTTTGAATGTGGCACCGCCAATAGTGTCTATTACTCCGTCTGTGCTGCCCCTGGCAATCTCTTTGGAGATTGATGTTTGAGTGGTATCAATTATGCGGTCGACGCTGAGTGATTTCAAATAGTCTGTTTTGTCGGAATTTGTTGTGGTCGTCCAGACCTTGTAACCGAGCGATTTAGCAATCTGAATGGCTGCTGAGCCGACGGCTCCGGAGCCCCCCGTTACGAGTAGAGTTTCACCTCTGTGCATCTTTAAACGATTTATACCGTTAAGTGCGGCAACAGATGTTAGTCCAAGTGAGATCGCAACAAGAGGATCGACTCCCTCAAGTATTTTCATCACGGCGTAAACGTTTACGGTTACATATTCCTGATAGGCTCCGGCTACTTCTTGTGAAGTGTCGCCGAGCTTTTGCATCATCGTGATCACATGGTCTCCGACTTTGATGCCGTGCACGCCCTTGCCGCATTCTGTGATGACGCCAACGGCTTCTATTCCAGGAGTAAATGAGAATTTTTCAGATTCGACCGGTTTTCTGCCGGTTCGTACATCTATGTCATAACGATTGACCGCTGCTGCAATGATTCGGAAACGAATGTCATCTTTGCGGAGCTCTTGCTCCAGGGCATCCACCAGCTTAAGCACGTCTGGATTCCCGTATTTTGTGAACTGTATCGCTTTTGCCAATTCTTTCTGCTCTACTGCTTTTGAGTGTTGTTGCCAAATCCTTTTCGTACTATCACGTTCACTGCATTCGGTACTACCGAGATGATCATTGGTGTGGTTCCGCATGCGTCGCCATCGATCATTGCGGTCACTTTCTTCTCTGCCTTTGAAGCCGGCTCAGATTGTCCACCAAAGAAGGTCACTACGCGGCGTCTTACTTTCTGCAGTCGTGACAATTTGATCGGTTCCGATGTTGCTTCTATGGTGACATTACTCACTTTGCGAATGTAATACGGAGCTTCTCCAGTGACAAAGGCGCCTGCGAATCTAAACCCCATCTCTACGTAGTCTTGAAACTCGGTTGGATTCAAGATGCATAAATCAAGTAGTCCGTCATTTAGATCAGCTGTTTCCGACAATGTTCCTATGCCCAAATCGGAAATGTTGGTGACGAATATACCGGCAGCTGCAATCTTGAACGTTTCATGTGGCAGCGTGATCCTGAACATGACCGGCTCTAATCCAAAGGTTTGCAATACTGAGCCGGCATAGGCGAGCATCTTCCAGTTAGCTTTCTCCATTTGCTCCGGCAAGAGAATAGCGTCAGAGAGGGGACCGGCACCTGCAGCGACACAGAAGTATTCGCCGTTCATAAGACCAAGATCTATAGGTCTGGGCTCACCAGTGAAGATTATTTGCAGCGACTCATGTAGCGTGTCTACGAGCAGATTTTCGTCAAACACACCCAGGTTTCGGCAAAGCTGATTTCCCGTTCCCATGGGCAAAAGACCGACCGGCACTGTCGATTTCGCTGCCGCTACGGCGCCGAGAACAAATCTGATGGTGCCGTCACCTCCGGCCGCAATGATCAGGTCGAGATCGTTCTTGATAGTAGTGAAAATCTCGTCTGGCTGGGTGTCTGCCCGCATCGGCAACACCGTCACAGTGTATTTTTCACAGGCTCGATGGATGACGCTCCCTAGCCACAGATCCGCATCTGCGGCTGAGCCAGAGGCTGGATTGTAAACAACTAAAGCGTGGGGCATGTCACTTTTTGTGTTTCTCGATTAGCGCACCAATAGTCACTTTAGCCGGTTGAGCTTGTTGTTAGCAATGAATTTGTAAATGGGTGGAAGAGTCATTTTGTGGCTGTTTCTGCGCTTTTCATGAGGGGTGTGAGAAAAACCAAGAAATTTCTTATATAACCAAACTTCGCTTGAGAGAGAAGTCAGTAGTTAGTAAAATCATCCACTTGCTCGGCGTAGAGCCCGTTGAAGAGCATTTTGACTAGATATCGACCTTGTCCGATAAATATATCTAGCATGTCTCGAATTCGATTTATTGGGTTTCCGGGGTTCGGTGCATTGACAATTAATTGCATTTCAGTATTGTATTCGGTACCAGGTCGTTTGACCGCCAATTTTTTATCAGCTAAGAAAGGACGGAAATCGTTGAGAGCGCGAGCATTTTCGGGTGCTGCTGTTCTGACGCAGCTATTTGCCCTCTCGGTGTTATTGCTACCAGCAGCGGTGCCCCAAGTGGTGGCTGCCAAGGGACAAATTGAAAACATCGAAAGCCCTACTGTAGGGGACGAAAATATTGATGGCAAAAACTTCACGGTTTCTCGCGTCTTAGTACATGCCAAGCCTGAGCAGGTATGGCATGTGTTGACCGATTACCACAATGCACCGCGTGTGTTTCCTCAACTCAAGAAATGTGAGTTGGTGCAAGATAAAGGTGCCACTAAGATTCTCAAGCACCAGGTAAATCCTTCAGGGTTGCCGGCTTGTTCGACCTATACCTACACGGTCGAAGTGAAAGAGACCTATGCCAAGTCACTCGAGTGGCATCGTGTGAGTGGCGATTTCAAAGTTGTTGATGGCTTCTGGAGACTCGAACCACTGAATAATGGGCACGATACACTTGTTACTTATTCGAACTACGTAAGTGGCGGTTTTTTCATTCCGCAAATGCTTATAAAAAGGCAGTGCCGGGTAGATATGCCGAACGTTTTGTCGAATTTGAAGAGTGAGTCCGAAGGCATAAAGATCGCAAAACGCTCGGACACTTCCAGCACTCAATAAGTTGGAAGTGGAGGTTGCCCAGCAAGAGTAGGCAGAGCGACTCTACTTTTTCTTCTTGCCTGGCTGCGGTTCTGGCTTCTCTTGAACGTCGGCTGCTTCGCCAAGCTCGATTACGTTCCCTTCCGGGTCGAGGATGAATGCGGCGTTGCGCTGATAGGGCGCGCCGACTAGGGTATACGTCTGCGGAGGGTAGAACAACTTGACACCGCGTCCTTTGAGTTCTTCGGAAACGACGTCAAGATCGCCCACTCTGAGGCCAATGTGACTGAGTCCCGGTTTGCTAAATACACCGGCGACGTTTTTGAGCGGCTGGTCATGTGCAACGTCTTTGTCTGCTTCAGCCAGCTCGAGGATAAAGTCATTGAGCTTTAAATAGACAAAGCGCTTATTGCCTATTTCAGGTGATTTGCCTTGTGTTTCGATGGCGAAGCCCAGTTTTTTTATATAGAAATCTGTCATCAGATCAATGTTCGCGCAATTTAACGAAATATGACCGAGGGAGGCGCTGGTAAGCCCCGGTAGATCCTGGGCTAGTGTTCCATTTTGCAACACTGTTCCAAGCAAAAATGCCAGGCATGCGGACATTCCAAGCGAGCGTTTAATCATGTGCATAGGTCTTCCTTTCATCCAAGAGTGAACAACTATAGCTCATCCAAAACGGTACGAGCGCCACCCTGTTTGGGTATATAGAAAGCTAGGTGTCTATGCGGATTGTAATTGCTCGAATTCCAGAGGCGGTGCTTGCCGGGAGGGCTTTTTAATGTTGATGGCTGACACTATGGCGATCTTCTTTACAGTGCTTGGCTTAATGCTGGCGACACCGGGGCTCTGGCTCCTTTGTCGGGGACTCTGGCCGGATCTGGTAACTGAATCCGCGGTTCACTGCCGCCGCCGCATGATAACGCCGTTTTTCATCGGTTTACCGATAGCAGTTTTTGCATTCATAACGGTGATGTTTTTAAGTAAGTTGCCGCAGCCATTCGCGGCAATCACTATCATTGGTCTCTTATGCTCTGTTCTCATCTACGCCCACATCGGAGTCACTGCTATAGCCAGCATTTTAGGCGAGCGGCTTCCATCTCCGGCGGATAAAGACCGCCCGTGGAATGCCACCGTTCGCGGTGGTATCGTGTTGGAGCTTTCCTATCTTCTTCCTGTTATCGGTTGGTTCTTCATTTTGCCAATCTCGCTCATCATTGGCGCTGGACTGACTACTAGATCGCTTATCTCAACCGCCAAAAAGAGCAGAGCAAAAGGTGGAAGCACCAGAATCCCGGATATAAATCTTCAAATAGACGGTTCTCTCGGCGCGCCATCATGACTGTCGGCAGGCGATCATTTCTGCAGGCAGCAGCACTGATAGCGGCTTCTGTGCCGCTTGCCGGTTGCGAGCGTATAGTGAGTCTAGCTACTGAAGGAATGGGCGAGAAAGTTCCGTCGCATGTTGTGGTGCCGGAACACAAAGAGATTGACGAACATTTTCACCTGCTCTCGCGTGCAGCTTATGGTCCTTGGCCTGGCGATTTGGATTATATAAAGCAGATCGGGACCCGTGCTTGGCTAGACGAACAGTTGGACTACGACAAGATTAAAGATGACGCATGTCAGTTGCGAGCAAAACGCTTCGAGACTATCCATCTGGATCCTGGTACTTGTTTTGAATACAAGCGTCCGGTGTTGACGCGCGAATTAGCTGCTCATGCCATTGTGCGAGCTGTCTATAGCAAGCGGCAGTTGTTCGAAGTAATGGTCGGCTTCTGGAGCGACCATTTGAACATCAGCATCAGCAAGGGTGACTGCTTGTACTTTAAACCGAGCGATGATCGTCTTGTCGTTCGCCCTCATGCACTCGGTAATTTTCGAGATCTCATTCACGCATCGGTGTTGTCACCGGCAATGCTTGTTTATCTTGATGGAAAAGAGAACAAGAAGCCTACTCCGGAATCGATTCCAAATGAAAACGCAGCGCGCGAGTTATTGGAATTGCATACACTCGGAGTGCGTGGAGGTTACACGCAGAAAGACGTTTACGAGACGGCCCGCTGTCTAACGGGATGGACGATTCAAACTGGCTGGCAACGCGGGAAGGAAAACTTTCAACCTTCCTTGCATGATAACGGAGAAAAAACTGTTCTTGGACACAAGATAGAAGCCGGTTTGTACGAGAAAGATCTGGAGAAACTGCTGGACATCGTTTGCTATCATCCTTCGACCGCCCAACACATAGCAACCAAGCTTGTGCACAAGTTTGTCTCTGATGATCCGCCATCACGATTGGTGACTGAGTTGGCAGAGATTTTTACGCGCACTAAAGGTGAGATCAAACCAATGGTGCTGGCGTTATTCACGTCGAAAGAGTTTCGTGAAGCGAAAGGTGAAAAGCTCAAGCGCCCGTTTCACTACGTCGTCAGTGCGCTGCGCATGACTGGTGCTGACACATACGTGCATGAAGAGTTGATTGAGTACATATCGCGAATGGGGCAGGGGCCGTTCTCTTGTCCAACTCCGGATGGCTATCCTGATAAACCAGAGCCATGGCTCGGCACCATGTTATGGCGGTGGAATTTTGCCAGTGCGCTAGTTTCAAATAGTATTCCCAGTGTTCAAGTTTCATTGCCGAGGCTCATCGCTGCGGTGGAGGAAGAACCGGCATCGGCTTCTGTTCCTCTTCCTGCGCAACCGGCAATTGCTGCCACCTCTTCGGCTCGAAAAATTGATTGTTCACGCTTGTTCGCGTATTTCGCTGGACGAAGACCTAGCAACACCGAGCTGAGTGCACTGCAGACTTTTGTTGCAGTTGAACGAACAGAAGATGTTTCTGCGGCTGTTATTGGTCTTATCCTGTCCTCACCAGCTTTTCAGAGGTGTTGAGCATGGCTCGTGTAACGCGTCGATCTTTCTTGCGGAATCTACTTGTGGCATCAGGGCCAGTTGCTACTAGCGATCGCACATTGGTATGTGTGTTTCTGCGTGGTGGCGCGGATACTTTGAATATGCTCGTGCCATATAGGGATAACGAGTACTATAAAGTGAGACCGACCATTGCCATTGATGCTCCGAAAAAATCTCGTGAGAACTCGGTTTTAGTGCTCGATGATTTCTATGGGTTGCATCCTAAGTTGCAACCCCTGCATCGAATCTATTGCGAGGGTAGACTGGCGTTTGTTCAGAGTGTAGGCTCGGATAATCCTAGTGGTTCGCACTTTGATGCGATGGATCAAGTGGAACACGGCGAAGCTTTCGGCAAAACAATTGGTGGCGGATGGCTTGGACGCTATATGCAGTCGAAACGCGATTCCCATCCATCGGCTTTCTCCGCTGTGGCGATTGGGACTTCTGTGCCCGAATCTCTTCGCGGCGCGCCTTCGGCTGCAGCGATGACGTCTATGAATGAGTCTCGCTTAAAAGTTCCGCCTAAGGAGCTTGACGCAGTTACCCAGGCGCTTAGTACTATGTATGGTGCTGAAACTGGATTGCTTGGGCATGCAGGCCGAGACGCCATTAGCTTGAACGCACGTATAGAAAAACTTCGCAGCAAAGATCCTCAAGTAGAGAAGAAAAGCGCTTATCCGGATAGTGCTTTTGGTAAGGGCTTGAGTGAACTTGCCCGGTTGATAAAAGCTGACGTCGGACTCGAGATTGCCACCATCGATCATATTGGCTGGGATACTCATTTCTATCAAGGAGCCGGCGAGGGAATTCAGGCAAATAATATGCTTGATTTGGCGAAGGGACTTTCAGCGTTTGACGAAGATCTTAAAGCGTACAGGAATAAAGTGACCACCATCGTTGTAACCGAATTTGGTAGACGCAGCTACGAGAATGGCTCGCAAGGCACCGATCATGGGCGCGGCTACGCCATGTTTGCGATGGGTGCCGGAGTGAATGGTGGAAAAGTGCACGGCGAGTGGCCTGGTATCCAGCATGATGGCGTGGATAAGCCTGGTCCGGCTGGTCTTGCCATCGGCTTTGACTATCGCTCGGTGCTTGGTGAAGTGTTGAAGAATTGTTTGCATGCCCAGCATGTTGATAAAGTCTTCCCTCAATTCAAGCTTGCTACAGTTGGGTTAACGACAGCGAAACAGTGTCCTCAGATTAGTTGAGGAACAGGCTCTGAATCAGTTATCATCTGTTCATGGCATCGCGCGATCTATTTCCTGGTGCAAGCGACAGAAGCACCTATACACACTTCACTCCGGTAACATTGCGCTTCGGTGATACCGATGGCATGGGACACATCAACAACGCCGTCTACGCGACGCTGTTTGAATCGGGACGCTTCGCCTTTTTTGGTGGTGGTTTCGAGCAAGCCAAGCAGACTGGGCGGACATTTACCTTGGCGAAACTTTCGATGAATTTTGTGGTCGAGCTGTACTTCCCTGGCACAGTTGAAGTTGGCAGCCGCTTGATCAGTGTCGGCAAGAGCTCCCTCGGCATTGGGCATGCAGTGTTTCAAGGCGACAAGTGTCACGCTGTTGCCGACTCGATCATTGTTTTGATTGATGCGGAAGGCCGTGGCTCGACTCCTTTGACTGATGACATTTTGCAAGTAGTCGAAGAGCTGCGACAATCTGGCGCCGTCGGCGCTGTCAATAAGTAAGCTGCTTGGCGCGTAACGAACAGACGGGTCTTGGCAAGCCCATTTGCGCCTCGATTTCATTGGATTTGCTATTATGTTCGCTATTGAGGAGAGGTACCGAAGCGGTCATAACGGCGCCGCCTCGAAAGCGGATGGGTGCAAGCCACGCGGGTTCGAATCCCGCCCTCTCCGACTTTTATCTTGAAGACTACCCAATACGTACTTTGAATTGGTTGAGTTTGGATCCAGCTCCGACTTTGTTCCGACTCGCACTTGCTTCGAAAACTGAGCGCAATTTCTGACCGTTGTCGGATTTCTCTTTGCCTGCGATATCAGCGGCGTAATTTCGTATCAATGTATCGATGTCGAGTGACCGATGAATCTCGCAATGTGAGGCAGCGGAAGCTTTTTCGTATGCATTGAGAAACAAATGTGTGTGGGGGAATGTACGAAGCACTCAACGCTCGTGACGATGTTGATCAGCGTATCGGTGTCATCTTGATTAACCATGACGATTAACTCCACGGCTCGAAGCGCTTCAACGCCTTTTCGAGCTTTTTCAAATAACGCCAGGTGGTCACCAAGCCTGTTTCAATGCTTATTATGAGGGGGGAAAGTCTCCCCCTCATTTCACTGTTTT
>DATNPX010000009.1:0-51913 GCA_036702975.1 Oculatellaceae cyanobacterium | reverse complement strand
AACAGCCGAAGCATGTTTTCGAACAGCTAAAACAAAATCACCTAACGGTGTTCCTTTGTCTTTGCCCCCTGCGATTAAGACCACTTTTCGGTCGGCAAAGGCTTCCAGAGCCTTAATTGCAGAATCTGTATTGGTCGCTTTGCTATCGTTGTAGAACGCAACACCATTCTTCTCGGCGACGAACTCCAACCGGTGCTCCAGGGCTTTGAATTGTTTCAGATGCTTTCCTATCTCCGCCGCGGGAACGCCACAAATAGCGGCGATCGACAAAGCAGCTAAAGCATTTTCAATGTTGTGCCGTCCGATTATCTGCAGCTCATTAAGCGCGCAAACCTGCTGAACTTCTCCTTTCCAGCGGAGGAAAAGCTGCCCTTCACGTTCGAAGGCCGCATTTGCATAAGTCGGCAGATCTGACTGTGAGCTGTTCGGCATGATCCGCGATTTAGATTCGAGCTTAGCCACCAAAGGATCGTCAAAGTTCAAAACCGCATAATCATCTGGCGTTTGGTTGGCTAGAATACGTTTTTTGGCGTTAACGTATTCATTCAGGTCTCCGTGCCAATCGAGATGGTCTGGTGTCAAATTGATCCAGGCAGCAACGAAAGGACGAAACTTGTTGGTGTAATAAAGCTGAAAGGAGCTCAGTTCAGCGACAAGGAAGTCATTCTTGATGTCACTCTCGAGCTGCGAGAAGATGGGAACACCAATGTTTCCACAAGCCGGAGCTCTGCGTCCGGATTGCTCGAGGAGAAAACTAGTCAAGGCAGTCGTTGTAGATTTGCCGTTCGTTCCAGTGATGGCGACGATCGGTGTATCTACCTCACGGCACACCAATTCGATATCGCAAATCACCTCGCGTCCAAGCTGGATAGCCTTTTGAATCGCTGGTGTTCTAGGCGGTATGCCAGGGCTCGTGATGATCAGATCAGCCTGCTCGACCGTTTCGTCACTGTGACCACCAAATTCAATTTCGACGCCGAGAGATTCCAGCTTCGCAACGTCAGCAGCCTTCGCATCTGAATAGACGTTCGAATCAGAGACGCGCACTTTGGCACCATGCTTGACCAAATAAAGCGCACTCGACACGCCGCTGCGTGCGAAACCTAATATTGAAACTCGTTTGTCTCGCCAATCTGCCACGAGATTTATTTTAGTACGTCTAATCACGCATTCCAAGCTATTTTCGGGCGAATCGGGCACCTGCGCAAAAGTTTTGTGCACCGATTCTATATATATTCATGCTTTATCGCCAGACAAAACCGGAGCATCTTGGGAAAGGCAACGGCCGCCCAGTGATGCGCTCGTCATCTCAGAAAAAAGCTAACGTCTGCGTAATAACCGCACGCAAGCACGGCACGCGTCATACCGATGTCATAGCGATCCGTATTATTTAGACATCGGGTTTGCAACTCCCCTGACATCAAACCTAATCCCCTTACCCAACAAAGCATTTGCACTACGAGGAGATCACAATGCCGCCATTCAACTTTGAGGCAGAAGCCAGAAATCTAGCGATAAATCTTGATCGCGGACAGGGCAACGAAGTAGCAGCAAGATTGCAACAAGACTCCCAATATTTAGGACCCCAGGGATACAGTGCTCTATTGAAGATGGTGTCGCGATACGAACAAAAAAATGTCGGCGACGATCTGATCATAGTAGACAACGGCAACGGAACCAGGGAAGCTCTTATTAAAAGACAAGCTCTTGATGTCGGCACAATCATTCCCGAGCCACCACCACCGCCGCCAGCCGCCTACTATCAGCCACAACCGTATTATACGGAAGCACCGCCACCACCGCGCAATAACGTCGGTTGCAACGTAGCCTCGGTCGGAATCGGTGCTGTGCTAGGTAATGTGATCGCGGGAAGACACGACAAGGGAGTTGGCACCGCTGCTGGTGCAATCGCCGGCGCGGTCGTGGGCAGCGAAAACTGCAATCGCTAGACATTAGAATGCTGTGGAGCGACAGCTAAGACCGCCAAGTTCAAAAGCTATAGGGCACCAAGATGCAGGCCGCAAAGCCTGCATCTTAGGCATTTCGGACAATGACCAGTCGGAAGACATATTCGATGTATTCTTTTAATTACAGGACGAAACTTCAGCCGCAAAACAGGGTAACATCAGACAGGCAATAGCGCAGGAGTATCAAACTTGCAACTCAAGAATTTGCGCATTGGGCAAAAAGGGTTGCTTTTGATCAGCCTTCATTTGGTGTGCGAACTCATTTTTTTCGCAGTGCTAATAAAACTCCTGCTTGATTCAAACACCGAACAAACTAGACAGTTCGAAGCGAAAGAAGTATTGCTTCGCACGAGCCAATTGAGTCTCGCTTACGATAGAGCCGCTCACTATTTGACGATGTGGGCCAAAGGCCGGCAAGAGTATCGTGCCAAATGTCTAGAGTCTGTCATAAAGCTAAAGACAATCAGCGGGCAGCTCGAGCAAGCCAGCGCTTTCGACCCGGCGCTTAAAGCATCATTCGCCGAACACAAACCAATGCTTGACCTGATATTCAAAGACATTGACTACGTGGGATCGTTCATAAAAAAGAACGGCGCCATCGAAAGCATCGAACATATGACAGAAGAGATGACCCAACTTGGCCAATTGACGCGCGGATTCGCCGATTGGCAAGAAGAATTCATCGCACGTGCTGAGCATATCGAGTCAGAGAGTCCTGTGAAGCAAGAGCGGTTACGCCAAACTCAATATGCTCTGATCTCAGCTGGTATCCTGGGGAATCTGGTCCTGACGCTGATATTGTTTCGATTTTTCTCAACTTCAATCTCCAGACGCTTAGGTGTTCTTGAAGAAAATACGGTTCGCTTCGGACTCGGCAAGCCATTGCATCCCCTTGTTGATGGAGAGGATGAAATTCGCGAATTGGATTCAACTTTTCACCGCATGGCTGAACAGATAGAACAATCAAGACGAAGACAACGGGCCCTCACGGAAAATACAGCTGACATGATATTTTCGGTATCAGAGAAGTTGAGACTGACTGAGCTCAATGACGCATGCGCCAGGGCGCTCAACTCATCGGAAGATTCAATGCTTGGCACCGAAGCCACTATTTTGGTACCTGAGGAGCAGACGCAGCAATTAAAAAAAGAGTTTGAAGCGGCGCGAGAGACTAACACGCCAGTTACAGCCGAATTTCTCTTCAAATCGGCAAACCAGGGCAACGTGGAAACGGCATGGACTATCAGCTGGTCGGCATCGGAAAACAGCTGGTTTTGCGTTGCTCGCGATATCGCAGCCCAGAAGCGGCTCGAGAGATTGAGACAAGAATTCATAGCCATGATCACACACGACATGCGCTCACCACTAACTTCAATACTTTCGAATTTACAGATGTTGCGAAAAGGCGCCTATGGCGAAATCGAAGAGAAAAGTGCTACCAAAATAGACATCATGATAAGCAACTGTCGCCAACTCCTAGCGTTCATAAATGATCTGCTGGATGTAGACAGGCTCGAATCAGGCATCTTCGAATTGGAACCCAAAGAGACAAACACAACAGTGTTATTTGAGAAAGCAACAAGCGTGGTTGATGGTGCAGCAATCAGCAAACATATAACCATCGAGCGAGACAAAGAGAGCTTTACCGTTATCGCTGACGAAGAACGCATAGTACAGGTATTGGTGAATCTCATAAGCAACGCCATTAAGTTCTCCGAAGCGAAAAGTTCCATTACCCTCACAGCCCGAATGATCAACGAAAACGAAATAGAATTGAGCGTAATCGACCGGGGGCGCGGAATCGCACAAGATAAACTGGCAACAGTTTTCGAACGCTATCGCCAGAGTAGTGCCGGAGATGCCAAATCTGGTCACGGATTTGGGCTCGGGCTCTACATCTGCAAACAACTTCTACATGCCCATGGAAGCGACCTGAAAGTGCGCAGCGTCGAGAATCAGGGCAGCACTTTTTACTTTAGTTTGAAACACGCCACATCTTCGAAACAATTAGAAGCAAGTTGAAAATACGCTCTTGACGTGCATTGAAAGATCACGCTATATTCTTCAAAGGTCGCAACTACTGTCTCAAGAAAAAAGGAGGCGTACATGGATATTGTCATTGCCACTAGCGGGCGCAACACCGTCACATTCGTGAACGCTTCTGTACTGCAGTAGCGCAAGCTCCAAGCGCCAACGTTTTCGCTCAACAAACAACCTCGCATCGATCTAACCATGGTCGAGGGCGTGTAGCTTGAGATAAATTTCGAATACAAACAGAGCGATCAAGCGCGCATATGTGTCGCATGTTGCGCCCCGTCTTCAGGCTGCATCATCAGACAACAATCAACAAGGACTCACAATGATCCCACATATCTTTGCGGCCCAAGTAGAGCCGCCATTTTCGTGCGGTCGTATAACCGCACACGATCTAAATCAATACACAGTCACTACAAAAGAAGGTGAAAAGAAAGCAAAACTATCCGGCAGTTTCAAGCACAGCGCAGTTGTCGCTGCCGACTTTCCAACTGTCGGAGACTACGTCGCGTTTCGGGAAGAACAAGGCTCTGCACTAATCGATCGATTGTTGCCGCGCACGAATGCATTTTTTCGTCGCGGAGTCGACGGTAGTTACGAGCAACAGCTTATCGCATCAAACATCGATACCTTATTCATCACAATCGCTTTAAATAGAGATTTCAATCTACGCAGATTGGAACGATACGTGGTGGCGGTAACTTGTTGTCAAATCCCTGCGGTTTTGCTTCTAACCAAACTCGACCTGGTCGAAACAGCCAAACCATTCATAGAGTTGGCGCAGTCTTTGCTCAAAGACATCCCTGTGTATGCGATAAGCAGCCGGAATCAAGTCGGATTTGAATCTCTCAATCAGTATTGCGGTTCAGATAAAACCATAGGCATTGTTGGCTCCAGCGGAGTGGGCAAATCGACATTGATCAACACTCTGTTGCAAAATGAAGCGCAAGCGGTGAACTCGATTCGCGCAAATGACGATAGAGGACGCCATACGACTTCACGTCGTAGTTTGCTATATCTTGCCGATGGTACGGCAATAATCGACACACCCGGCATGAGAGAATTCGCGCTCTCTGACGCGGGCGAAGCGGTTAATCAGGCGTTCACAGATATATCAGAAACAGCAAAAGAATGTCACTTTAGTGATTGCACTCACTCGAGCGAGCCAGGCTGTGCTGTTAAAGAGTTTGTAGACGAATCGCGCCTTGAAAGTTGGCAAAGACTTAAGCGGGAAGCAGCGTTCGAAACGAGGAAGCACGACCGTGCGGCCGCAGAGGAGGAACGAAAACGGTGGAAGAAACTTCACAAAGAGAATCGCGAAAGAAACAAGTCTCGATATCGTGATTGGTGATTATGTGTACCGCGCAGCTTGCAGTTTGTATAAACGAGCGTATGTACCTTCTTTGGTCATGAGCTCGTCGTGGGTACCTTGCTCGCTGATGCGTCCGTTTTCTAAAACGATAATCAGGTCTGCCATGCGCACAGTGGAGAAGCGGTGGGAGATCAACAATGTAATCCTCCCTTCGGTCAACTCTTTAAAATGCTGATAGACCTCATGCTCCGCCTGCGCATCTAGAGCGGCTGTCGGTTCGTCGAGAATGAGCAACTGCGCTTCTTTGAAATTCTCATCGATTACATGTTCCCAGTGCTGCTTTCCGTTGAGATCGCTTTCATCGTTCAGCTTCGAGCGCATGAACGCGCGCGAGATGGCTATCTTCTGCCACTCGCCGCCGGACAACTCTGTGACATCTTCGCGGTCGGTATTGCCAAACCAACCGCCGAGCATCGTATCGTATCCGCGGTTCATCTTCTCCACAATTGGGGCGGCACCACCCTTGGTGGAAGCCAACTTAACCAGTCCATAATCATCAAC
The DNA here is from genome assembly GCA_036702975.1 of Oculatellaceae cyanobacterium. GTDB lineage: Bacteria > Cyanobacteriota > Vampirovibrionia > Obscuribacterales > Obscuribacteraceae > DATNPX01. The sequence goes on along the minus strand of DATNPX010000009.1, from coordinate 46,039 downwards.
GTGACTTACCTGACCAACACCGATATTTTCCTGAGCTGTCATAGAGTAGTGTACGAAATCTTGGAAAATAACTCCGACATGTGCTCGCCAATTTGTGAGGTCGTAGTCACGCAAATCCTCACCGTCAACAAGGACCTGCCCGCCTGTTGGGTCATAAAGGCGGGACAGCAGCTTGACCAGCGTTGTTTTGCCTGCACCATTTTCGCCAACGAGAGCGACAGACTGTCCACACTTGAGCGTAAACGATACACCGTCTAGAACATTTCGATCGCTCCCCTCGTAGGAAAATGTGACATCGCGAAATTCAATTCCTGTCTTAAGTGGCACAGCGGTTTTTAGCGCCAGATTGGATGGTTTTACAATCATCGGTTCTGGCAATTCAAGATACTCAAACAATTCACAGATGAAGAGATTGTTCTCGTATATGGAAGACAATGACCGGATCAAAGTGGACATAGAGCGACTAACACCTCCAATAGCGGTTGTATAGAGAGTTAGGCTACCTAGAGTAATAATTTGAAGAACTGCACAGATTGCAATGTAGGAATAGGCTGCTATAGATCCCGCTGTCGACAGTAGGCTGAAGAATGTGTACCATCGCCACTGCTTCACGGAAAGGACTTTCTTTTTTTTGCGGAAGGCATCAAATTTATCGAGATAGCGCCGCAGGAAGAAATCGCCAAGATTGAAAAGTCGGACTTCTTTGGCCGTCCATTCATTTGTTAGCGTCATGCCGTAGTACCACATAGTGCGCATCTCCGGCGACTCCCAGGATCGCAGTTTGAACATCTCACGCTCATTTTTAATCGAAATAATAAGTTGGGGCAGCGAAATGAGAACCACACCAGCTGCTACTAGCGGTTGAAAGGTGACTAACACTCCAAACATCGCACACAGCTGAATGAGTTGAGTCAGTGCCGCTCCTGATTCGCGCAACAAATACATTGGTCGGTGGCTCGCCTCACGTTCAGCCTTTTGCAGAAGGTCGTAGAATTTCGGATTTTCAAACATTGAAATATCGACGAATGAATTTGCCTTCTTCAGAATTCGCATATTGATATCGCGGCTGAGATGATCGCCGAGTTCGCTTGATATAAAGCTGAACATCGGACCGCTGGCAGCCGACAGCAATTCGACTATGGCCATCAAGAAAAGTAAGGCAATGACTGCAGCTATCTTTATTGAAGTCGCTGCTTTTATGGCAAATGGAATTTGCGACAAAAAAGGAACAGTCGCAAGACTATGATTAGAGGCCAGGACGATGGTGTCCATAAGAAGCTTCGTCACCCATGCATTCACCACCGGCAGGAGTCCCCAAAAGATATTCAAAACGATAAAAGTCAGCGTAAGCACAGGATGTGCTTTGAAAATAAGTCCTAATGCCCTCGGGGAGGCACCTAGCACGCGCCAGAATTCCTCTATACGCTGCCACCAATTTTTGTCTTCATCAGTCTTTTTAGCCGGCTTAAGGCGCGTCACTTGCGTTCTCCTTGTCTGACGACAACTGAACCCAGTAAACCGATAGCTCAACGGTCTTTCTATCAGATGCCCGTTTAGGAGTCGAACGATATGAACCTTCGCTAATTTTGTTATCTGATAACAGTCCGCCAGTCTATTTATTTAGCATCGTGAAAAATTATTCCGGCTGTAAACCGATTGCCAGAGCGAAGCCGACTGACACCATGACGAAGATTGACGCGGTAACTCCCTCTTACTCCCTGCACAGGTCGATTATGCACTGCAAACGCAACAGCATCACCTTGTCTCAACGGCACGACCTCGACCCGACTTTGCATTCGTGGACGCTGTTCCGTAAGAACAAACTCGCCACCAGTAAAATCCGTTCCGGGTTGGGAAAGTAGGACGGCCACCTGAATTGGAAAGACCAGAGCACCGTATAGATCCTGGTGGAGACAATTAAAATCACCCTCCCGGTATTTCAGCAATAGCGGAGTCGGACGCATTTGTCCACCGTCATGGCAATGTTTCAGGAACGAAGCGTGATCATTCGGAAAGTGTCGATCAATACCCATGCGGTCGTTCCATCTGTTTGCCTGTTCTACCAGGCGTGGATACAGGGTTGTTCTAAATTCATCGATCAAGGCAGGAAGCGGATATTTGAAATAGCCATATTCTCCTTTGCCATAGCCGTGCCTGGCCATATGAACCCGACTACGAAAAAGAGTGTCATCAGAGTAGAGATTCGAAATATGCCCACACTCCTCTGACGAGAAGAGGTTATGCAATACGGTATAGCCGTAACTGTCCAGCTCAGTGACAAGCGCTTGCCAATCATAAGCACTAACTCGTTCTTTATTGATAGCGCAATAGCCATTCGTTTTTTCTATGCCCCCGTCGGTGAGAAAACGCTTACGTACAGGGAAGAATATTACGCTTCCAGCAGCTGCATGAAACTCCGATTCTTGCTCTCAAATTGGAACGTTGTGTCGAGACGTCCATCGCAGCCCATTCCGCAGAGCTCTCTCCGTTTCCCTATTCGCTGTCTTTAATTGAATATCCCAATCCAACGACCGTCGTAATAACCGAGTTATTCGGCCGGTCGATCTTCTTGCGCAATCTAGTAACACATTGGCGAACGGCATCAGCTGAGACTTCGGCATCAGCCGACCAAACTTTGTCTATCAACGCCTCGATACTGAGAACTTGGTTCTTATGGCGCAACAAACAATCGAGCAAAGCGTATTCCTGAGCCTGCAAAATCACTTCCTGTCCATCAACAGTCACGGTCTTCTTCACTGTGTCTAGTTGAACACCTTTGGCTTCCAGCACCGAGCTTGAGACTGGTCCCGGTCTTCTGAGCAACGCCCGCACTCGAGCCATCAATTCGTCAGGCTCGAAGGGTTTTATCACATAATCATCAGCACCATAATCGAGCCCCGTAACTCTGTCTTGAATTGTGCGTCGTCCAGTCAACATAATGATGGGCACGGTGCCACCAGATTGCCGATATTGCGCGCATACCTCCACTCCGGTCACACCAGGTAAGCCCCAATCGATGATCACCAGGTCGTAACTGTAGTTCTTCAAGCGGTAAAGACCGTCTTCGCCGTTATCGACAACCTCTACGACGTGGTTTGCGTAGCGCAAAACCTCTTGCACCACATCCGCCACCATAGGGTCATCCTCGACTACTAAGACCTTAGCCATGGTTCACCCGCTGCTCCACTTCCACTCGTTCACGAGCTCTATTTCTTTTTCTTCGGCTTTCCGGCTTCTTTAGCTTCTTTCGCTTCTAACTTCGGCACCAACTTCTCCAATTGAGCAATGTGCTTTTGGTCTTTTTCCAACTCTTTCGGAGTTAGATCCGGACCAAGAGACAGGTATGATTTCCACTGCACGATCGATTGTTTGATGTTTTTTGACTCTTGCGGCGACAGTTTTTCGAGAGTGTCGGCAAGACCTAAGCGAGTGTCAGCGACTTTTGGATTCTCATAGATGGCTGCATGATACTTGTCGATCGCACTGTCGTATTGCTTCCTCTTTGCTAGGTCGTTGGCCAGAGTGAGATCTTGCCGCGCCACGTCTTTGGCCTTCGCAACTTGGTCGAGACTGCGCTTCGAACGCTCGTCTTCTTTGCTCAAAGAGGCCGCTTTCTTATACGCAGCTTCCGCGCTCGGTAGATCGTGAATCATCAAAGATAAGTCTCCGACCGCAAAGGCCTGCTTCGCATCGGTCGCATTGTTGATCACCTTGAGCATCTGTTCGTCTGATTCTTTGAATTTGTTCTGTGCTAGCAAAGCTTCCGCGTATGCGACGCGCTCCCCATCATTATTTGGTGTGCCAACAGCACTCAAATCAACAGACTCTCCAGACATCACTTTCAACTTGGCGGCAGCGAGACGCAATTCCATATCGTTAGGATTCATCTCAACGGCCTTATTAATGTAGGCCTTCGCATTTTCGAATTCATTGGAAGTAAAGAAAGCACCCGATGCTTCCTTATTTCCCTTCATATAGAACGCTCGGGTCAGTCCTTGCGCGGCATTCGAATCACTCGAATTCTTAGCCAAGACAGTCTGATACTCTTTAATGGCATCATCGAGTTTTTCTAACTTCAAGCTTTCGTCTGCAATTCGCTCATGCAGTTCGACATTGTCCGGCAAGAGCTCAAGACCGGATCTCAATTCTGCAATCGAGTGCTCCAGGTCGCCTCTCAATTCGCGAATGTCGGCGATGTGCAGATAAGCCTCAGGATTTTCCGGCTTAATATGGATAGAGTCTTGGAAGGCATTAACCGCAGCGACACTGTTCCCCTGCCCGGCATACGCTTCGCCCATAGCCAACCTAGCAGGTGCGCTGTTGGGATTTTGATAAAGAGAAGTATTCAACTCTTTGATTGCATCATCGAAGTTGCCTTGTTTCACATAGCACTTACCGAGTCCGTAGTGAGCGGTCGAATTGCCAGGATTTAAGCGTGAAGCCTCTTTGAACGCGGTTTGCGCGCCAGGCATGTCGCCTTTTTGCAAACGTGTCATGCCTAAACCTGCCCAGGCTTCTGAATATTGCGGGTCGATTTTAGTGGCCTCAGTAAATTCACCTTCAGCATCATCGAAACGACCTTGCTCTTTCTCAATCATGCCAAGCGTATAGTGCGCTTCGGGCATACCAGGGTCGAGAGCCAGCCCTTTCTTACACTCGTCCTCGGCATTCTTTAATATGGAGTCTTTTTGATTGATGATCGTTTTCGACGAAGACTGCAATCTGTTGAACATGACCATCGCCTTGCCACTGTGGGCCATGGCATTGCGAGGATCGAGAGCCAGCGCCTTATCAAATTGCTCGTTTGCCGCATCTAGCTTGAACTGCTTAGCGAGCGCCATTCCGTAACCAATGGTCGCTTGCAGATTTTTACCTTTGCCTTTTTGAGTGGCTGTGTGATAAGCCTCCGCTGCTTCGCTATACTTGCCCTTCAGCATAAGGTCATCTGCCATCACAACATCGTTGTCTATCTTTATCTTCAGCGTTTGCTTGCCGGCGCCTCCACCTTTCCCTTTATGTGAGCCGCCTTGCGAACCGCCTGAACCGCCCGCGGGTCTGAAGAGGTCTTTGCTACTCCCCGATTTGTCGGCGGCAACGGCAGCCGATTGCATCCCGGTAGATGGCATCGTCAAAGACACCGCACAGAAACAGGATGCTAAGTAGAGAGTAATCCTCGATCTCATTTTTTCCTCCAACTAAGAGACTTGGCGTTCAGATGATCCATCAATCAATGTAGCCACAGAAGCCATACAAATGAAGCCATAACAGAAACCATCAGAAGCCATATATAGCCAAATATAAATGAACGACTCGACAAAACTGGAACTGAAATGAGCGAACCAAAACAAAACAGGCTTCGCCACCTTAACCGCCTACCTTATCAAAGATTCGGTCTAAGAAAATTAGGAGATCGCAAAAGCGGCCATGACTATGCAATAAAGTAACAAGTTAGGGTTGCGGACTATATTTTAAAACGTCGCAGCAAACATGAGCAGCCTTTGGTTGCAAGGAGAAATCGTGTCTGGGCATTCAAAATGGGCGAATATCAAGAGGACAAAGGCAGTCGTCGATGCCAAAAGAGGTGTCGTATATGCGCGCATGTCCCGCGAAATCATTGTTTCCGCAAAGCTAGGCGGAGGAGATCCGGCAGCAAATTTTCGCTTACGCCAGGCAATTGAAAGAGCCAAAGCAGAGGGTGTACCCAACGACAACATTCAAAGAGCCATTGAAAAAGGAGCTGGCGGAGGCTCATCTGACAATCTCGAAGAGTTGACATATGAAGGATACGGTCCAGGCGGCGTCGCAGTGATCGTGCGGTGTATGACTGATAATCGCAATCGCACAGCAGGAGACGTACGAAGCTATTTTTCCAAATACGGCGGCAATCTCGGTGAGACCGGCTGTGTCGGCTGGAACTTTGAAGAACGTGGAGAGATAGAGATCGAAAAAACAGCCAAAACTGACGAAGATGAGCTGTTGCAAGCAGCCATCGAAGCCGGTGCAGACGATCTCGACACAAGCAATGAGTCTATAGCCTACGTTTACTGCCAGCCTAATAGCCTGGAGGCAGTACGCAACGGACTTGTCAAAACAGGCTACAAAGTAAGCTCAGCCCAGGTGACAATGTCACCGAAGTCAACTGTGGAAGTGACCAATGCCGACGTAGCAAAGCAGCTGTTGCGGCTTCTAGACATTCTTGAAAATCACGATGATGTTCAAAACGTCTACGCCAACTTCGACATGAACCAGGAGTGGATGCAGGAATTTCTCAACTGAGCGCAGATAGTGGTGTCGTATTCAATACCACTTTATTCCGATGGCATTGTCTGATAGGCATGCCTGTGTTTGGTTGGCTCGCCAGTTACAGTTGATGGACCTTTATATTCAGGTATCGGCTCATTGTTCGCAGGAAGTGCCTTTGTGGCTGCCGTAGCGGCTTCAGACTTAGCATGCGCAGCCGCATGCTTTGACGGCTCGTGCTTAGCTGTAACAGCCTTAACAGGTGGTTGCTTGGCATGAACAGACTCTGGAGCTGCATGATGGGCAGGTTGCGCAACCGGCTCAACAGGCACAGCTACAGAAGCAACCGGAGCGGCAAGGCGTGGCTTTGCTCGCGGAAACAGAGACTTGACCGGTGCGGCAACGACAGAACGATGCTGAGGTTGGGCAGTATTGCTGGAATTATTGAGCGCTTTGGAGTCTTTGTATTTCTCGTAGACATAAGTGCCACCTTTATAAAGAACAAAGATAGCTAGACAAGGCAGCACCACACGTGGAATCAGAATCTTGAGCAGGCTGAAAATGGTCAAAAAGAAAGTCGACGGGCTCTGGAATGGATTAGAGGCCCGATATTTGATTTTGGTTGGACGTTCAGGTTCAGTTGCAGGGTGATGAACCTCCGAACGAGGCAATTCATCCATGACGCGGTCGGCCAACGATTGCAGCTCAGGGCGCAGCGCTCTTGTGGAATCCAACCCATTGTTGCCATTACGCCTCAGCGAACGCCAGCCTTCGGTGGCAGGCGCCGGAGGCTGTTCAAATGCTTCCATGTAGTTAGTTTCGTGGCCGGGATCGAGACGCCCAACACGAGGCTCGGCAGGACCAGCAACATGGCTGTAGTTATTGAACACACGCTCGAGCGGGTTATCTATTTGGTCAGGGCTCTCAGGTAGCTCTGGCAAGAACTTCAACATCTTGTCGATCTCAAGATTCAGCGAATGGTCGCCTCTGTTAGCCTTCGCCGCATCTGGTTGCACGAGACGAAAGTCAGCCAAAGCAAAAGCACACAATGTCTTCAACGCCGGATAACCCATCGCTTTTGGCTCGTACATTTGAGCACCGACAAGCACCCGCGAATCGTTGATCAATATATCTCCACGAGCTCCAGTCATCGGATCAGCAAGTTGAAGCACTGTCGACCCTGCCCGCGCAGATGAAAGAATCTGCTGCAGCACTTGACCGAGCGGTTGCTCGTAGGAAAGATGACCTTCTAAAAGGACTTGCACGAACCGAATCCTTAAACGCTCCCAGCGCCATGTAGTCATGAATCGGCGCCCCTAAATCAAATCTGCCCAGTCGAATATGTACCGAATCATTGTTAGGCACTGAAATGTGGCGGATAAAGGTGCAATTTTCTCTCCAATTCACATATCGGTCTGCTCAGAGATTAAACGCGAGCTCAAGATTATATGTACTTTTGTAAACCGAGATTACAGGACTAAACGCAGGCAAACTCGGTGTCTAAAACCAAGCTTGCACGAGGCTTTCAATCAATTTACAAAGCGTTCGAGTAGGGTTGCTAGACACTTGGCTAGTGGTATCTCGATTTTTGTTACAAACCGAAACATATCGCCATCCAGCAATCATTGTCAAGCGGAATGTTCCCACATCTTAACCAGGGCTAATGAGTTAAAAGGCAAACAGCGAGCCAGTTTGTATATACAAGCGCCCCATTAGGCATATTGACTTCGTTTTTGTCAACCACGGTCAGCTAAAACCGGCTTCAGAGAACGGTTTCAACTGAATGGCTGGCGAAATTTGCAGATTCCAAGTGACTTTTGACGCGATTGATGGAAATTTGCTAATTTACCGCCTGCTTCAGCGAACGCCGATTTGGAAACGATTTTTCGGCTCAATTACTTCTCTTTTTCCTTCTCCCAAGCGGATTTTCGGGCTGCGGTCAACTAAAAGAGAATGAGAGCGAGATCAAATTAACGAGATCAAGCGAAAGAAAGATCGAAGAACACACAAGAGGACTCCCGTGAAGAAGCACATTGCAAAATCTATTTTGATTGCCGGCTGCCTGGCAGCCTGTTCCTATGCAGGAACGCAATCCGCAAAAGCAGATGTTCTTCCGGCATTCGAGCCTGAAATTGCATCTAGTGTATGGGAAGAGAATGCCCAGCTCAAAGCTTCCGTTACATTGAACGGTAAAGAGATTACATGTTTCAAAGGTGATGCCTCAGGGGTTTCGGCTGAACAAAGAGCCGAAAATTTTGCTTCTCGCTTGAAGCAAGCTCTCGATGACGAAAAGTTTGATGCAAACAAATTGATTCCAGCACGTGATGGTGAGGTCGCCTCAGCGCGCGTCGATGGCGTCACAATCATGAAATTCGAAGGAATTGAGACGGAAAGCGGCAAGAGCGTTCTCGAACAGAGCTGCAAAACAGTGAATGCCATCCGCACCGCGCTTGGTGCACAGCTATTGCCACCCACTTTCGCCAAAATTGCAGAACTGGCAAACAAAGACGTCAATCCAAGCAACACAAAAGGATGCTTTAGCGGGCACGCTTCCTGGTACGGCGGTAAGTTCCACGGACGCAAAACATCCGACGGCAGCCGTTTCAATCAAGATGGATTGACGGCAGCACATCGTAGCCTTCCTTTCGGCACCAAACTCCTGGTCATGAACCGTAAGACCGGTCAATCATGTGTCGTCCAGGTCAATGACAGAGGACCGTTCGTTGGTGACCGCATCATCGACCTATCCCGCGGAGCCGCTCGCCAGTTAGACATGCTCGGCTCAGGCGTTGCCACCGTCGACTGCCTCGTTCTTGGCATGTAATCGAGCCACTCTTCGCGCTGGGTTGACAACCAAAACATATGTAAAGCCTCATCGGCGCCCAGCCGACAAGGATTTGAACAATCGTCTGAGATTGCGCAAGCAGTCATGGTTTTACTTTGCCATGAAATTCTGCTAGCTTTTAGCCTGCTGTAAGCTATGCGTAAGTGTTCTCCGCTGTCGTATAGCGCGTTTTTTCTTCGGTGGTGTCCTTTGCCAAACAAGATAAGAGTTCGAATCGCTCCAAGCCCTACAGGCACGCTCCACGTTGGAACTGCCCGAACTGCGCTTTACAACTATCTTTATGCACAACGCACCAAAGGCACTTTCATCCTGCGATTAGAAGACACTGACGAGGAGCGCTCCCGCGAGGAATACACCCAAGACATTCTTGATGGCTTGCATTGGCTTGGCATCCACTGGGAAGAAGGTCCGGACATTGGTGGACCATATCCTCCATATCGTCAAACTGAAAAGATCAACCACTACATGACCATCGCTCAACAACTGATCGACGCCGGTAAAGCCTACTGGGCATACGAAACTCCAGAGGAGCTTGCCGCCCTCAAAGAAGAGCAACGACTTGCCAATCAAGCCGTTCGTTATGACAATCGCGGGCGCAATCAAACACCCGAACAGATTGCCGCTTACAAAGCGGAAGGTAGAAAACCTTCTCTGCGTTTCATCATTGACGATAACCAAAAAGTGACCTGGCACGATGAGATTCGTGGCGAGATCACCTTCAGCGCGTCCGAGTTGGGCGGCGACATGATCATCGTCAAATCAAATGGCGTCGCGATCTATAACTTTGCTGTAGTGGTCGATGACATCGATATGGAGATCACACATGTGATCAGAGGCGAAGACCACATAAGTAACACGGCAAAACAGATTCTTCTTTATCAAGCCCTCGGCCAAACACATCCTATATTCGCACATGTGCCATTGATGCAAGACATTGACCGGCATAAGCTATCCAAACGTGTTCACGGCGAAGCAGTGCATGTTGATTCATATCGAAAGAACGGCTACATGCCCGAAGCAATTGTGAACTACCTAGCCCAAATGAGCTGGACTCCAAGCGACGGCCGAGAGCTGTTCAGCTTGTCCGAAGCCGGTGAAATGTTTGACTTGAACAAGTTGAGCAAGAGCGCTGCTGTCTTTGACGTGCAAAGATTGAACTGGTTTAACGGTCACTACATTCGCAGCCTGCCACTGAGCGTGGTTGCAGATCGCGCACGCGCGTTTCTAGACCAAGACCAATTGAAAGAATTCAGCACCGCTCAATTGGAAGAGATAGTGGGCTCCGTTCGCGAAGGGCTTACCACGCTCTCAGAAATTAAAGCAGCAACTAATTTCTACTTCGCTCAAAATCTTCAAATACCGCAAGATGTCCGTGACGGCGTGCTCGGTAACCCGAATGCGAAAAAAGTCCTGGACAAGGCTCTCGAGAATTTAGGCAGGATGCCCTGGGGCGACCACAAGGGTTGCAAGGCAGTAATCGACGCTATCGGCAAAGAGATCTCGATAAAGGGCAAGGAACTTTACTGGCCCATCCGCGCAGCTTTGTCTGCAAAAACACACGGCCCGGATTTGGGCACCATGCTCTCAGTGCTTGGCGAAGAACAAGTCAGAAGCCGGCTGGAGTCGGCCATGAATCTGTGTTGATGCGCTTCACTAGCGCTTTTACAGATTCACCACGAGATATTCCAATGACAGACATCAAAATTTTCAACACGTTATCAGGTCGAAAAGAAGACTTCGTTCCGTTGTCCGCAGGAGAAGTGAAGTTCTACGCTTGCGGACCAACTGTTTATGACGACAGTCACCTCGGTCACGCTCGTGCCTTTATAGTTTGGGACGTGGTGCAACGATATTTGCGCTTCGCCGGTTACAAGGTCACATTCGTTCGTAACGTCACAGATGTCGATGACAAAATCATCAACCGCGCCAAGGAGCTGGGCATGCACCCGGATCAACTGGCGCGGCAATACATCAATTCCTTTTGGAATGACATGCACAATCTGAATGTGTCCCTCCCCAACTTCGAGCCGCGCGCAACTGAATATATTTCGCGAATGATCTCTTTCATCGAAGAGCTAGTACACAAAGGTTTTGCTTACGAAAGCCAGGGCGACGTCTACTTCGAAGTATCAAAATTTGCAGACTATGGACGGCTGGGCAAACAAAATCTCGAACAGCTCATGAGTGGTGCGAGAGAGCAGGTCCGATCGCAAGATGCTCTCGCCGGATTGAAGCGCAATCCGGTCGATTTTGCCTTATGGAAGTCTGCAGGTGAGAAAGAATTGCATTGGCAAAGCCCATGGGGATTGGGTCGTCCAGGCTGGCATCTTGAATGCTCCACGATGATCAAACATGTCCTTGGCGAATCGATTGATATTCATTCAGGCGGCGAGGACCTCATCTTCCCTCACCACGAAAATGAAATCGCTCAATCGGAAGCCTTGCATGGCAAGCCGCTTTCCAAATATTGGATGCACAATAGTTTCGTCCAGGTAAGCGCTGAAAAAATGTCTAAGTCTCTGGGCAATTTTTCCACCATCAGAGAGTTGTTATCCGCATATTCCGCCGACACAATCCGCCTGTTGGTGCTGCAAACGCATTACCGAAATCCGATCGACTTTACACCAGACAGCCTGCTTGCTGCCAAAAATGCAGTCGGGCGGTTAATTCGCGCGGCCAATATTGCCTCCACCAGTAATGCCGACAGCGATGAAACGACAGACGCAAATTCGTCGAGTGATGCAGATCCATCCGTAAAACAATTGCGTGAAGAGTTCACAGCAGCGATGAATAACGACTTCAATACGGCAGTTGCTATTGCCTCGCTCTTCGCATTCGCAGACAAGATTCAGACATCAAGCAAAGACCTTCAAACTGGATATGCTCGCGAGTTGCGCAAATATGCTGGGGTTCTAGGCTTGCAACTGGAAGACAGCCGGAAAGTGTTGGATTCGACAACAGCGGCAGCAGTAGTAGATCTTGTTCTCGAGCTGCGACGAAACGCCCGCGAGAAAAAAGACTTCGCTACTTCTGATCTAATTAGAAAACAACTGGCCGAACTAAACATCAACGTCATGGACGTAGCTGGCGGAAAAGTTGGTTGGGAGCGCGTTTAGTTACTGGGAAGTAAGTTCAGTCCCACCTTCGGGTAGTTCAGTCCCACCCGAAGGTAGCTCCGTCCCACTAGATGGAAGTTCAGTACCGCCTGAAGGCAGTGGTTTTCCGCCGGGCGGAAGATCTCGTGATGGCTGTGATGGCATACTTTCAGTACTAAAATGATCGGCATTGTGATCATTGATCACGGTCGGCGCGTATTCGGGCGTGTATTCGGTTTGTCCTTTGTGATGTGCAGTGAACATGTTGTAGTCAAAAGTAAATTCGACATCGACGCTTTTAGTAGCGTCCGGGAGATGCCGATAAGGAGCTGCATTGGAAACAGCGACCATGGCCGCGTGATCAGCCGCAGCGGAACCACTGGATTTATGTATCTTCGAACTCAGAAGCGAGCCATCGTTTGCAATCTTGAAAGCGACTACAACTTGCGTGCTTTCGCCGCCTCTCGGAGGAAACCAGCTTCGTTTTATTCGGCGCTGCATGTCAACCATGTAGGCTCCATAACTTGGCGCCGTACTCTGGTCTGTCGCGACCGGCAAAGGGCATGGCGTTGGGTGAATCTGCTTGCACATTGAATCCAAAAAATTGAAAAAGACAAAACAAACAGTCCCACTAGTGAGCAAAACTGCTAACAAAATCAGAGACGGGCGTGACGGGGGGCGTTTAGGCTGATGCTTGTAGTCACCTAGCAGGTGACACGCTCGCATCCAAGAAGTTTCGGGCGCAGAGTGGTCACCGACTACAGAAAGCAAATGTTGTAACTCCTGCCTGGAGTAGCGAACCTTCTTACCATACGTTGCAAGCGTCGGAGGAACCTCTGACTCAGCAGGTTTTGTCGCACCGGTCGGTTCGATTTTTGGAGTGTTGGAGAGGGCTTCGTTTGCGGAGCTCGGCGTCGAGTCCTGCGAAGGTACACCATTGTCGCTATTCTGTTCTGCGATGTCTTTTACTAAGGCAACTTCATGACACGTGTGGTCTTTCAAATGAACAACGATGTCTTCTTTCTCTTTGAGCGAAAAAACCCTGCTTTCATTCGCTTGTTTCGAGGCGTCGAACTTCTCTGATTCGCTTGATTCGTCCACCGGTCGCTCCTTACGGCGGCATCAACCACCCTCACTCTAAACCCGGATGCCTAGATACTGATCACAAATGAGTTGTAACTTCGAAGATAACTGAATATCAGCGGCGGCGCTCTATCCTTTTCCCCAAGTCTATAAGCAATATCTTCCCGACTGAGGCATTCTCCTGCTATGACTTGCCGAGCGCGGTGTGATCAATGAGCTTAAAGCTTTAACCTGAAAGATCCACAGAATGCACACGCTTCACCAGTTAATATGCAAAAGTCAAAATTTAATCAAAATCGATTGAACCTTTCTCGCCCTCCATACGTATCAACTTATAACGGTAATTCTTCTGGTCGGTCGGCCTTGGTAGCCACCGAAAACAGCGTAACTATGGCAATTTGCTTGAGGGACGTGCCTCCATGAAAAAACTATTCTGCCTGTTCGCCGCGACCCTGTTTCTGAGCACAAACTGCAGACTGGAAACCTTCGCGGCGACAAACACGGCTTCAAAGAAAGCTTCAAACAAAAATGCGACAAACAAAGCCAAAGCAAACTCAAACGAAGGACAAGCAACAGTAGAGGCGAACGCAGACATCATCCACGCACTCAATAGAATGGCATTCGGACCGCGTCCTGGGGACATCGAGCACGTAAGACAGATCGGAATCGAGCGCTATATCGACGAACAATTAAATCCTCAGCCTCTAGCCGATCCGCTAGTAAGCGACGAGCGATTCCAGGTTCTCAATCAAAACGCTGCGGGCTTGATTCAGCGATTTCAAGAAATGCGAAAAGAGGCCCAACAAATAAAGAAGCAGGAAAACTCGAATAAAGCTGATTTCACCGAGGCAAAGCGCGCAATCAAGCGCTTCTATATGGAGACAGAAGGTGCCTACAAAACCGCCAAATTGCAGCGCGCAATCGACAGTCCAAACCAACTGCAAGAAGTAATGACCGACTTCTGGTATAACCACTTCAACGTTTTTACAGGAAAAGGGCTTGACCGCGTACTTTGCGGACCATATGAGCAACAGGCAATAAGACCGTATGCACTTGGACGGTTCAGAGATCTGCTCGGCGCCACCTGCCACCATCCCGCAATGCTGTTCTATCTGGATAATTGGCAAAACACAGATCCAAAATCAAACGGAGCTCGAGCAAAGAAAACTGGCTTAAACGAAAACTATGCACGCGAACTAATGGAATTGCACACGCTCGGCGTGGACGGTGGTTATACACAAAAGGATGTAATCGAGCTTGCCCGCATCCTAACTGGTCTCGGACTGGCTGGTCCAAGAGCGAAATACAATCAGCGCCTTGAAATGGTCGGACCATTTGGCGCCGCCTTTGATCCAAACCGTCATGATTTCAGCGATAAGGTCCTGCTCGGGCACCACATCAAGGGTGGTGGCGAAGGAGAGATTGAAGAAGCGCTTGACTTGCTCGCTGCACAGCCAGCCACCGCGCACCACATTGCATTCCAACTGGCGCAATATTTTGTCGCCGACAATCCACCACCAAGCCTGGTCAATAGATTGGCTCAGCGTTTCATGCAAACTGACGGAAACATCAAGCTTGTTATGCAAACGATGTTGAACAGCCAAGAGTTTTGGGACCCGAAATACGAGCACAGTAAATACAAGAGTCCGTTCAGATATGTCGTCTCGACAATGAGGGCTTCCGGTTTGCCAGGTGACCGTGCAGATGTTCTTAATCAGTTTTTGCAACAACAAGGACAACCAATATACGGATGCCTGACTCCTGACGGTTATAAAAACACCAAGGAAGCTTGGATGAATCCGGATGCACTACTGCGCCGGCTGAATTTCGCAACTGCCATCGGTAACGGAAACCTTGCCGGCTATCAATTCGATCCGCCAGAATACAGAATGCTAGGTGACACTATTAGCGGTGGCAAATTCTCATCACAGACTGTCGCCACCGTAGCCAAGCAGCCCGAAGAGCTGCGCTCAGCTTTGCTTCTTGGAAGCCCAGAGTTTATGCGTTATTAAACGGAAGAGGAAGCGTTATGAACCGTCGTCAATTTTTGCAACTTGCAGCCGCTACTTCAGCCAGCCTTTTAGTCCCGCACAGTCGGGTCTGGGCCTTCAGCAATGGAAACGATGATCCATATTCAAAAAAATTGATCGTCGTGTTATTGCGTGGAGGAATGGATGGTCTCAACGTCGTGGTGCCTTATGCGGACGCCACCTACCAACAGATTCGGCCGAAAATAGCGCTGCAAAAGCCCGGCGATCAGCGAGGTGTAATAGACCTCGACGGTTACTTCGGTTTGCACCCAGCACTTGCGCCACTGATGCCGTTCTGGCAAGAGCGCAGTTTGGCTTTCGTGCACGCTGCTGGTTCGCCCGACAGCACACGTTCGCACTTCGACGCGCAAGATTACATGGAAAGCGGCGTTCCAGGCCTAAAGAACATCAACACTGGCTGGTTGAACAGACTTGTACAAGAACTGCCGACTAGAAAATCTCCAGTGCAAGCCGTGAGCATCGGACCCATACTGCCACGTATCATGTCTGGTCCCGCCAACATAGCCACCGTCGCGCAAGAAGCTAAGACTCGAAAAATGGCAGTAGATCGTCCGGCGATCGGTTCCGCATTCGAGCAACTTTACAGCGGCAGAAAGGACGAATTGAGTCATGTCTATTCAGAAGGCATGGCAGCGCACAAGGAAGTAGCAGATGCCATGCAGAAAGCTGAGGCAGAGCAAAACGATCCGATGTCGCGCGAGCAAATGATCGCAAACAAGGGCGCGCCGTTGCCGAAGAATTTCAACTACTTCGGCAAACAGATATCCGCACTCTTTCGACATGATCCTTCGGTTCAGGTAGCTTTCGTTGACTTTGGCGGTTGGGACACACACATCAACGAAGGATCAGCCCAGGGACAACTTGCCAATCACTTGACTCCACTCGGAGCTGGATTAGCTGATCTTATAAATGGACTCGGTCCCATGTACAAAAACACCCAGATCATAGTAATGTCTGAGTTCGGAAGAACCGCCAAAGAAAATGGCAATGGCGGCACCGATCACGGACACGGAAATGTAATGTGGTTGCTGGGAAAGGACGTTGCTGGCGGCAAAGTTTACGGACGTTGGGCAGGCTTGACGCCAGGAGCTCTCCACGAACAAAGAGACCTCCCGACAAGCACAGATTTCAGAACCGTTATATCGTCACTGATCGGCGACCATCTGAGCCTCTCTCGCCAGCAGATGGCGAAAGTCTTTCCGGACTTCCGATACAGCGGAGACCCATTTGTGCGTGCATAGAATCGCACTGGTAACTAAATCCTGGTAACTAAATCAGATGCTGAATACTGCGACTTCAACCATTCCGATCGCAGGAAGACTACTGGAAACGTTGTTCATAGAATCGCGCACCAATGAAGGCGCGACTATTGTGATGCTGCATTCAGGTCTTGGTTCGATGAATCTCTGGCACAAGTTTCCATCCAAACTGGCTGAAGCTACTGGTTGCTCAGTTTTGCTGTATTCACGGTACGGATACGGACGGTCGGAAGTACTGCGAGAAAAACGCGACAAGTTTTACCTGCACCACGAGGGATACGAAGTTCTTCCGAAAGTGCTCGAACAATTCAAGATAACCAGACCAATACTTTTCGGTCATAGCGATGGAGCGACAATTGCATTGCTCTACGCGGCAAAGTATCCAGCCAAGCCTCTCGGAGTTATTCTTGAAGCACCACACGTCTTCGTCGAAGAGATAACCATCGAAGGAATTCTTGAAGCCAAAGATGACTTTAAGAACGGCGACCTCGGAAAAAAGTTACAACCTCATCACACAGACGCAGAAAAAACATTCTGGGGATGGAACGATATATGGCTTGATGCTTCATTCAGAGACTGGAACATCGAGGGTGAGATTCGAACCATCCGGTGCCCGATACTGGCAATCCAGGGTGAGGATGACCAGTACGGCACTCTTGCACAATTGGACGCCATCAAAGCCGTGACACCAAATACGGAACTACTCGTACTCTCCAACTGTCGTCATTCACCACACAGCGATCAAGCAGAAGCTGTTTTGGCTAAGAGCGCAGAGTTCATCAAGTCAGTTACGACCTAGCGCAACTAGATTATTGCGGCTGTTGAGGTTGTTGCGGCTGATAGTCACGACCGACTCCAAGTGGTGAGATTTTCACTCCATTTGGATTTGCGTCGATAGCCCGAACACCTATACCGCTGATGCCGACACCGGCTTGGACAGTACCACTTTGCCAATCGCTTGGGTTAGCATCATCGTGATTGGTGGCGCCGATCGATCCTCTTACATCACCGCTTGGTCCCACTTGCACTTCTCCATGCAAGGTACCATGCTGCGTTCCCGAACCGAAATCGAGATAACCGCCTGAGCGAACTACTGTATTGTTATCTGTTTCCACACCGCCACCAGTTTCAATGCTTGCTGGTCCGACATAAACCTTGGCGCTGGAACCGGCGCTGCTATCACCGCTTATGTTTGCATGAGCCTTGTTGCTGACACCGACCCAATTTAAGTAACCGGCTTCCGCTGAGTGATTGGCGAAGACGCCCTGATCATTTGCAACAACACTGGTCTCACTTGATGCATGTGCCCCGAAGGCTTCACCATCGGCTTCTGCTCTGGCGTAAGATACTGGTCCAAGTCCTACTGCAGTTTCGGCGCCACCGCCGACGATATTAGCAACGTTGACTCTGGCTTTGCCGCCTGCGTGCAAGCCGGTGTCGTTTACATCCATTCCGCCAGCGGCACAGGCTCCTAAGGTTGGCAATCCAACACGGGCATCGACTCCGGTATGTCCACCGATCATTCCATCGGCTTTGGCGATTCCAACATTGACCCCAACTCCGAAAGACTTGTGGTCAAATACACCCAAACGGACCAAGCCGAGGTTCAATCCCTGGAATTTGTGGTCTGCCACGCAAACCGCCGGTGCCGGAACTTCTGGGTGGGGGATTTGTTCCGGCGCCGGCAGCGGTGGTGGGGGAGGAGGTACATCTGATGCCGGCGGCAGCGGTGCCGCGGGCGGTGGCACATCGGCCACAGGGGGAGCAGCTGGCGGACAATCTTGTTTAGGGATCAGGTCTTCAGCGTGACCCGCATAGATGCCATTGCGTTCGGTGGAGTCCCAAACAAAAATATCGCCGTTTTTATCGATATTCAGGTGGAGGAGAGTGTCAGAGCTCGGCAACGCCATTGCCCGCTTGACTAGGGCTCTCGCTTCTTCTGGATTTTTGCCAAACTCATCTAAAAGCAAGCTAGCGGCTTTGATTTCATGACCATTTGCCAAATCTTTGTTCAGCTGGTGCTCAACATTGTCGAAGTGCTGTCTTGGAGATTCATGTCTGCTCATTTTGCTCATCACCTGGCTAGAAAGTTCGTTTAAGTTCTCGTCGGTTGCCGTTGTTCATGGCGCCGCTTTGAATGTTGATACTTTGTCATCCAGCTATGACATCCGCATGACCCCGCCCTACGACTTTCTACGTAATTTCATCAAATCTCTAATTTTTGCCGCTGCAGCGGCGCTGCCGAAAATGAACGCAAAATCAGGCGAAAGCCACAGGCGATGGGGACTTTGGGAGAAAGAAATAAATTTTCGAAGATTTCTTACAAGGCGCAAAACAGCCACTGGGCCGACATAACCAGCAGATCGCCAAGCTACGCGCCGACAATTAGCTCCATTAGTTCGGGAAAGGCGTCACCGCCTAGATCGTCGGCACAGAAATGCCCATATTCGTGAAACTCTCTATAGTCGACATCATCGAGTTCTTCAAGGACTATGCGCACGGTTTCTTGAACTTCCTCAATATCGTTATCGGAGTTCATAACGATGAGACCTTTAGTTCGCGAAGCCAACTTGCGGTCTAAGTCGAATTCAAAAAACTGGGGCGCTCTGCGCTCTTGCGGGTCAAGCCACGGGGCAATGAGGATTACTTTCCCAACTCGAACATCGCGATGTTCGCTCAGCCAACGCAAGAGAAATCCACCACCACAACTGTGTCCTACAAGGATCGTTTCATCGTTGATGTCAAATCTTTCAAACTCGCGCTGCCATATTGGATACTGTGGATTCCAAGCATCCGGCATCTCGGGCGTGGCGGCTGGAATATTTCTTATCAACAACTGTTTCTGCAACCACGGAACCCAGTGAGAGTTGCTGCATGAAGGATAGTTCTCATCGTAATACTCTTCGTGAGTAGGAGAACCGTGGACAATTACTGCATTAGTCATTGAAATTCCGATGAAGCCAGACACCAAAGTACCGATTACTCGACTCAAAGGGAGTCGAGGTCCTAGCATTCTAATCCCATTTCAAATCCAAAACAGGTCGCTCGTCTTCGCCAGCAACGAATTGCAACGTGGACCGGTTTGCACAACTTAAAGAATTGAGCGAACCGCAGTTCTGCCGTTTCTGCTCTTATTAGAACTTAGGCACCCAAGGTGAAGTGATGGTTTGAGCTCCATTTCCAACCATCATGTGGGTCAAGAGTCCATGCTTTTGACCGGAGAGTGGCTCAACCCAAATCGGTGCAGTTAGCATGTTGTCTGTGGTGGCACTGCCTGAACCAGTTCGCGAGACTTCTACATAGTAGGCAGAAGTATTACCGAGCTTATGTTGAATGGGATCGAAGGTCACTTCCGAATTCGTTTTCAAAAGATCGGCACCCGTTACATTGACGGTTTTGATTGGCGCTGCAACTTTTCCATCTCCAATCTGTTCATCAGCTAATAGCTTGATTTGATACTTAGCACCTGGATCGATATTGCCACCAACTTTTAGCTTCAGATTAAGTGTCGGCACAGCAGATTGATCTAAGACTGTTCCCATATATATGGAATCATTGTTTGCTGTTAACACGCCTTGCAGATCAGCATAATTGGTGGTGGCAAATGTGCGACGATTGCGCAGCGCCTCGTAAATGCCGGGCTCATCCAGGGTCTTTGCCAGAATTCCAGTGCCTGCAGGTCTGCCACCAGGATCACCGAAGTGAGAGTCGCGTCCATAAGTTGGTCCTGCTTGCACACCCATATCGATGTAGCCAGCGAAACTCTGAGGATCGAAATCACCTGGTTTCATGGTCTCTACAACAGGATTCGGATTGAGTGCCTCACCTTTCACAACTTCTTGCAAGCGCACATAGGGTTTGACAAATTGGGTCAACCAATCTTGAGTGCTGGAGAATGATGTCACACCGTAATCGGTTGCACTATTTGAGCTGAATCGCGGATGATTGAACTGAACAATCGGCGTTTGTCCCGTCACATCAGTACTCTTTGCCAGTATTTCCGAAAGAGCAACATAGTCACCGTCAGGATAGTTTTCTATTGTCGGAGTAGGTGTGCGTCTGCCGAATAAACTAGCGACAGCATTTTGCACCGGGTGCGGCTGCCGTTGGGCAACAATTAGATTGTCGACACCAAAAATATTGATGTGATTGACGCCGCCATGGTGAGTCAATCTTGCGGCAGCTAGAGGATCAAACGGTCCATCGACCGATTGAGTTGAGGTTGTTTGCTCTGCAAAGGCATCTCTATGAGCCAGAAGGCGGTTCGTCTCAGCTGCGACTGAATTGGTGGCATCGTTAAAGAACAGTGATTGAGCGCTGGCTTCGGTTTGAGAACCATCACCTTCTTCGTGACCATGAGGACCACCGCCATGATCGTGCCCATCGCCACCATGATCGTGCCCATCACCACCGTGGTCGTGTCCGCCGCCTCCGTGTCCCGATGGTCCAATCGTGCCAGCCTCGATTCCATAACCTGCATAGAACTTTCCTGGCTCCGATGCAGCCTTAGCGGCACTGATGATAGAGCCATATTCCTCCGGCGATTGTGCAAGAATCGGAACTCCTTTTTCAGCAGCCGCCCGAGGATCGTCGGGACTAACACCCTGCCTCGCACCGTCGTGGTTGTGCGGCGTTAGGAATGCAACATCCAGCCCGCCCTCTTTCGCTTTGGCATAGTTTTCCTCCGCCGTTCCCATACCGTCGTCGAATTTGGTGTGCCCATGAAGAGTGGCTCTGTATGCAGTGAAAGCGGGAGCGACGTCAGATGAAACAGTAGGATTAAGATTGCTTCGCACCGCATTGTATTGATCAGCGCGGCGTGCCAGATTTGCCAGCGGACGAGCCAACAATCCTTTTTGTTCAGGTTCTATGCTGCGTGCACTAAAGGCTAGACGGCTGGTGGGCTGACTGGCAAATTGCTCGCTCACTGTCTCGCCGCCAAGGCGTTTTGGCTGAAAACGACCAGCTTCACTCATTGCAGCTATAGGATTAGCATCTCCACTGGTTTTTGCGCCACGGGCCATTCTGCTGGCCATAGAGGCACCAAACCTGATGCTTTCATTTTCCATACCAATGACGTTACGTTGACTTGACTGAGCCGCTGCACCAAGGGCATTATCGGTGCGGGCAAGCATAAAGCCGCCCTCCGAGCCACCCCAGCCGGAAAGCATGTTTACTCCAAAATCAACGGTGCCCGAAACTGAACTACGAGCGAGATCGTGTGCAATTTGATCTTTGTTCGCGCCAGGAAGAGAGGCGTCGTGCTCTGCTTGATGCCAGTTTTTTACAGCTTTAATGGCCACTGGAATCGTGAAAGCACCAGCGACGATGAGACCTGCCGGTCCTTTTGCTGGTAAAAGCGCACCAACTGCAGCTCCAGCCATTATTGCCGTCGTCGCTTCGCCAACTATGTGTTCAGCAAACTGCGCCTTGTGATTCCAAGCATCATGAACATATTCGCCCGCAGCAGGAAGAAGATTGTCTTTCCATTTTGTAAAAAGGCTGTCCGATTCTTTTTGCGAATTCTGTCCATCGAACATCGCGTCTCCCCCCCAAGGAGTTTTGCTCATAATAGGGAGGCTACTTTCGCTTGACAGCGGGGAGACTACGAAAACTATGGCAGAACTACGCAGCGAGAATGCATGGCGGAAGCGTTTATCGGCCAACCAGTGACGGATTTGGAACTTCGGACATCTGGTACTGCTTAGCCAATTCAGTGAACTGACGCACCTGCTCCTTTTGCCACTGTTCATCTTTACCGAGCTCTGCAGCCATAAGAGCTGCCACTTTCGGTGCCATGCGCATAGCGCTGGCAGAGTTCAAAAAGAGTGCTCGCACGCGTCTCGCCAGAAAATCTTCGACAGTACGAGCCATCTCGAACCGCACCGCCCAGATGACTTGCGCAGCTATGTGAGGCAGCGCTTCATCTAGCTGTTCTGCTAACTTTGGTTCAGCCTTGCTCAAAGCAAGAATTTTGGCAACATCGCTGCCGTAGAACGACAACGGACCCTCGTCCGTCTCATTGCCGTTAGAGCCGTGAATCTTCAGGTTTTTAGTCACGCACGGCTTCTCATCCAGTTTAGCCAATGTGAGAGCGTGGTCGACGCCGTCCTCCGCCATCTTTCTGTACGTAGTCCATTTGCCACCGCATATGGTGAGCAGTCCGGAACTGTCGATATGAATCGTATGATCGCGCGAGAGCGCTGCAGTACTGCCAGCACCTGCAGCTTTCACAAGCGGACGTATGCCGACGAAAACACTGAGCACCTCTTCGCGAAGAGGTGGTCTGGCCAAATATTTACTTGCGGTTTCAAGAATGAAATTGATCTCTTGTTCAAACGGTTTCGGTTCCAGAGTGGGCGCATCAATTGGTGTATCAGTGGTGCCCACCAGTACGTGATCGTGCCAAGGAATTGCAAACATCACCCTTCCATCGCTGGTGTGTGGAACCATGATGGCACTGCTGCCAGGCATCAATGAGCGCGGAAAGACAAGGTGAATGCCCTGACTAGGCGCAATCATTGGCGACACCTGTTCATCGGCAAGTTTTCGAACGCCGTCAGTAAATGCACCAGTTGCATTCACGACAACTTTTCCTTTGACAAAAAACTCAGCACCGGTTTCGACATCTCGTACAGTAACGGCATCGATATAGCCTTCGTCATCCTTAACCAAGCCGATCACAGAGGTGTAGTTCAACATTGTGGCACCGCTTTCAATACCGGTTGACACTAAGTTGATCAACAAGCGTGAATCATCAAACTGCCCATCGTAGTAGATGACACCACCACGCAGTCCCTCAGTTTTGATCGTCGGCAGTTCCTTCAAAATCTCTTCCTTTGAAAGAATGCGCGACTTCCCAAAGCCAAATTTGCCAGCGAGCAAATCATAGACCTTAAGACCCATACCGTAGAAAGGGGCTTCCCACCAATCATAATTCGGCACGATGAAGGGCAAGTCATGCACAAGGTGCGGTGCATTCTGACGCAGCAATCCACGCTCCTTCAAAGCCTCCATCACAAGCGGTATATTGCCTTGCTCGAGATAGCGAACACCGCCATGCACAAGCTTGGTGCTACGACTGGACGTTCCTTTCCCGAAGTCATTCTGTTCAAGTAACAGTACTTCATAGCCACGAGAAGCTGCGTCAACAGCCACTCCAACGCCAGTGGCACCACCGCCGATAATGACCATGTCCCAGGGTGTTGTTTTAGATCGAACGCGCTCAAGCATTTGCGTTCTACTTAATTGTTGCATGGCATCACCTTATCAAGTGCTAAAGCTGTTGAAGACCACATCATACCGCCAAATGAAAAGCTTTGTGTTAGCGCTCATTGCTTCAACTCCAGCGTCAACTGCACCAGTTCGTCATCATCCTTTTCATTTTCCAGACCGGATAATGTAAGTCCAAGCAGGCGCACATGGCGCACGCCAATCTCTGTTTGATTGATTAATTCAGCCGCGATCTTCAAAATTTCATCGATTGAAGTTATTGGTTCGTTCAAAGTGCGGCTGCGCGTAACCTGCTGATAGTCACCATATTTGACCTTCAGCGTCACTGTTCTACCTGTTGAATGGCTGCGTTCCATGCGGTCGTGCAGAACTTCGGCAATTTCATGTAAAGCAGCATCGATAGCTGATCTTTCTACCAGGTCCTGAGCAAAACTCTCTTCCGCTCCGATCGATTTACGAACACGGTTTGGTTCCACTGGACGCTCGTCATGACCACGGGCGATGTGATAGTAGTAGGTACCCACTTTTCCGAATTTTCTGATCAGATCGACTTCACTCCAGGTCTTGAGATCGGCACCGGAACTAATTCCGAGCGCCCGCATCTTTGCCGCGGTCACTTGCCCTATACCGTGGAATTTCTCAATTTCAAGAGTCTCAACAAAAGACTCAGCCTTCTCCGGAGGTATCAAACAAAGTCCGTTCGGTTTGTTGATGCCAGATGCGGTCTTCGCAAGGAACTTATTAATCGATATACCAGCTGAGGCAGTGAGATTTGTTTCGGAGAGAATCGCCGCTTTTATCTCACGCGCTATCAAAGTCGCCGAAGGCATTTCTCGTTTGTTTCGCGTCACGTCAAGATAGGCTTCGTCCAAGGCCAACGGCTCAACAAGGTCTGTGTAGCGGTAAAATATCTCCCGAATCGCGAGTGAAATTTCGCGATAAACATCAAATCGGGGGCGCACCAATATAAGATTGGGACAACGTTGAACAGCAGTACGTGAAGCCATGGCGGAATGAATGCCGAATCGTCGCGCTTCGTAACTTGCCGCAGCCACCACTCCGCGCTGCTCCGGCGACCCACCGACGGCGAGGGGGCGTCCACGATACTCAGGATTATCTCGTTGTTCGACAGACGCGTAAAAAGCGTCCATATCAATGTGAATAATTTTGCGAATTGGCGCTGCCGGAACTGTCATTCTGTCCCGTATTTTAACATGTCGAATCATGTCATTCGGCGGCAACACCTAGCTTCTTTGCCTCCGCCCATGTATGGTTAAAGACTATGCTCAAAGATCAATTTTGCCAACTGAGAAAAAACTTTCTGCTCTCGCTTTCTGTGTCTGCGGCGCTTGTTACGACACAATCAGCACTAGCCGTTGAGACTTTGAATGAAAACGATAAGAACTGGCAAAAATTGCAGCAGTCCGGTACTCGAGCATTCGAGAATATGGAGTATGGCAACGCCGAGCGACAACTAACTGCCGCAATGAGTTTGGCAAGGGAGTTTCCTGCCGGAGATGTACGCCTGGCGAAAAGCTGCGGAGAATTAGGGCGGCTGTTGTCGGTTCGTGCTCGTTTTGCAGAAGCAGAGCCACTCTTGGAAGAGGAGCTGAACATAAGTGAATCAGCCAACAACGGCGAGCGCGGGAAGCTAATTCCTCTCACAGCTGCTTTGATTCGGTTCTACATGACAAACGGAACTGCCAGCAAAGCAGATCAGTTGACAGACGACTTATTGTCATTTGTTCTCGGTCGCTACAAGATAGTTTCAGGCGACTTGCAGAACAAGGTTAAAAAAGGAACCGTTCTCGAAGGTTGGGCAGGGACGGCACCGCCTGTGATGCGCGACCCATTGCTCGAATGGTCGATTACCTGCGACCAGTTAGGGAATCTTTATTCCGCGCACAAGAGATATCAACTTGCCGACCAACTTTACCAAGCGTCTCTAGACATTAAAACAACCATCCTTGGCAAACAGCATCTTTCGTTAGCAGGTAGCTATGACAATCTCGGCAGTCTCTGCGAGATGCGCGACGAACTAGAAGACGCCGAAACGTACTATCGCGATGCACTGGACATAACAGAGGCTATCCAACCGAAAAACGATCCACAAGTTTTCAATCGGCTGGATAAGCTCGCTCGCTGCTTGGTAAAAGAAGGAAAACTCGAAGAAGCCGAACAACTTTATTTGCGTTCCAAGACTTTCTGGAAGTCTGAATCATCAAGAAGCTATAACGAAGCTAGAGCCGACTATGCATTAGGCAGCATCTACATCATGCTGCACAATTACGCAGCTGCCGCACAATCACTGCATAAAGCGCTAAAGATAACTGAAGCCGTCGACGGGTCCTCATCGATTAGCTTGGTGCCTTATTTACAAAGATATGCCTATGTACTGTATTATCTCGGACGCCGCGGCGAATCCGAGCAGTTAAAAGCACGAGCCCAAGCCATCGCTCCCGATGCCATACCGTTCCAACCAGAAAAAAGAGCCAGCGCCCCAAAGAAAAAAGGAAAAAGAATGCGCTCGCGAAATGTCATCAAACACAAAAAGAAGAGACGATGAAAAAAAACAGTACAACCACAGGTATTTTGTCTTTTGTGCTGTCAGTTTCACTTTCTTATCAAGTTAAATGCGCCCCTCGCAATCCGAATCTATTCTCAATCGCCGAGGATAAGCTTCTGGTGCACGGGCTACCGAGGGAAAGAAATGGCTGTAGTGATAATGATAATGGTATTAGATCGGCCGATGCAGAATATTCACGACTCATCCACAAATAAGATCTACGATCGCAACAATCACGGTAGACTTTCACCCGTCATTTTTGGCCTCGCTTGCCCTGAAATCTATAGCTGAGAGGATTTTATGCGTTTCAATGCTAACTTAATGGCCGCACTGATCGCCCTTGCTTACCTATCGGCTGGAACCAGCCCAGCTGAAGCCAGAGGTGGCGGTGGTCACAGCGGTGGCGGCGGTGCTCACGTTTCGGCCGGTGGCGGTGTACGAGTCGCCTCGGTCGGCCGTTCATCGGGCGGACACGCGGGTGGCCATGCGTCTGTAGGCGGCGAGTCCGCAGCTTTTACGGGCGCACCGAGCAAGTGGACCGGAAACAATGGCGGACACCTTGGCGGTCCACGCGGCCAGGTTTACGGCGGCACTTCCAGCAGCAATTTCGCAGGCGGTGGAAGTGTTGCCGCAGCAGCGGCGCGTCCAGCCGTCTCGGAAGCACAACTAAGACAATCGGCGAACCAAACCTACCATTGGAACTCAAATACTTCGACCAGTACCAACGGTTCGAGCAATTCCAACAGTGGTTCAAGTGGTTCAAATGCTGGATGGGCTAACAGACTCAGTTCGCAGAACAATAATCCCTACAATTCGAACGCCGGTTCAAACACCGGATGGGCTAACAGACTCAGTTCACAGAACAATAATCCCTACAATTCAAACGCCGGTTCAAACAGCGGATGGGCTAACAGGCTCAGTTCGCAAAACAATACCGCGAACACGGGCACTGGGGTATCTACTTCGTCGGCAAGCGTACCGCACCTAGCGAGTGCAAACCCCGCAAGTGCTAGCCCAACAAAAATGACTTCGACCTACACCGCTCCACCATCACCACCCAAGCCCAAGACAAGCCATCGCTATAACATGAATATGGGTCGTGGTCGCAGCGGAGGGTATTACAATCAGTATAATAACCAAAACAATCAAAACGGTATGGATCCTAATGATCCGAACAACCCGAACAATCCAAACAGTCCATATTACAAGGGCAACAGTTCGTCTAGCTCTTCGGTACACCGTCTCTAATATCAAGGTAAACACCTGAATAAGACCAGAGCCTTTGGGCCATTCATTCTCTCCTTCTGTTTGTTGATGACACTTAAACAAGCTGTGGCAAGCAGCGACAGCGCTAGGTTTAAAGTCCTTAGCGCGGTGCCTTTGCCATCGTTATCTGAAAAGCTTCGACCAAAAGCGAATCAAGTCTGGAATGGCGCTGATGCTGCATATAGCCTTCAATTGCGTACGCATGAAGCATTGTGGTTTTTCGGTGACACGTTTTTAAGTCGTTCCGGCCAAGCGCTGCGAATGATCAACAATTCGGCAGCACGGCAGAAGTTGGATAAAAGCGAAGAACCGCTGGAATTTATATGGGGTCGCGAGGACAGTTCTCTTTTTCCAGGCAACAAGTTTTGGCTGTGGCCTTTGGATGGGGAACAAATCGACGGACAGATCTATGAATTTATGAACGTCGTAGCAGCGGAGCGTTCGCGAGACCCAAACTTTGCTTTTCACGTCCGGCATCAGGTGCTCATGCACCTCAATAATCCTGAGGAGCAGGCTCGAAATTGGAAATTTTCGACTATGCTTTGCAAAGTGCCAGGCGTGCAGCTGGGAAACGCAACCTCCATTGATGACCGATTCATCTACGTGTACAGCTCTAGTCTGAAGGATGGACACGGTAACGCCAAACATCCAATCATTCTGGCGCGCATTTCGCTTGAAGACTTAGAGCACGCCGGTTTTCAAGAAGGGAGTATTACCCGAAAAATTGAGTACTACTGTGGGAAGCAAAGCGCTGCGAACGCTGAAAAGAAAATTTGGAATAAATCTCACACTCACGCAACCATCCTGTTTTCCGACGGCGCGCCAGAAATGTCGGTAACGAAAATCCCCAGCCAGACGGGGTTATTCGCATTTTACTTCCCGCCAGGCTTCGGAAATACCATTGTGATGCGGCACGCCGACCATCCTGAAGGTCCATGGAGTGAGCCCCAGGCGGTATATCAATGTCCGGAAGACACGAAAAAGTATCTCCTCTACAGCGCGAAGGCGCATCCCGAGCAGTCACAAAACCCCGGCGAGATAACACTCACGTATTGCGTAAATGCGATCGCGACGGGGAAAGAGTCTTTACCTGCAAATCCTGCTAGCTATTACTATCCTCACGCAGTCCGCGTCGTGATTGGCGAGTCAGTTCCGTAAATTTTTCATACTCAGTGAAATGCGCTTGCGGTCCACATCTACGCTCACCACTCGCACTTTTACTTTCTGCTGAACTTTTACTACCTCAGCTGGATTCTTCACGAATCGATCGGCGAGCTCGCTTACATGAACTAGGCCATCCTGGTGAACACCAATATCAACAAAAGCACCAAACGCGGTGACGTTCGTAACAACTCCATCTAGAGTCATGTTTGGCTTCAAGTCAGAAATCGCATTTATACCTTCGGCAAATTCGACGGTCTCAAATTGAGCGCGAGGATCGCGACCAGGCTTCGCCAACTCTTTTACTATGTCTTGCAGTGTAGGTAGCCCAACACTCTGCGAGACATATTTGCTTATGTCTATCTTCTTACGTAAATTCTCATTTTCAACAAGCTCCGAAATTTTGCAGCCAGCATCTTTTGCCATAGCATCGACTACAGCATAACTTTCAGGATGAACAGCGCTTGCATCTAGTGGATTTTTGGCACCACGAATACGAAGGAATCCACCACACTGCTCAAATGCTTTCGCACCCAACCTCGGTACCTTTTTCAGTTCGGCTCGAGACTTGAAAGGTCCGTTCTCTTCTCTAAACTTGATTATGTTGGATGCAAGTTGCGGTCCGAGCCCAGACACATAAGTAAGCAGTTGCTTGCTCGCCGTATTTAACTCCACCCCAACGTTATTTACGCAACTGACCACAACATCGTCGAGACTTTGTTGCAATGCCGATTGGTCGACATCGTGTTGGTACTGCCCAACACCAATCGATTTCGGTTCAATTTTGACGAGTTCAGCGAGCGGGTCCATCAGTCGGCGACCAATCGAAACCGCCCCTCTCACCGTCAGATCAAGGTCTGGAAATTCTTCACGAGCGACTTCCGACGCAGAATAGATAGAGGCACCACTTTCGTTAACAATGATGATCGGAAGATTTGCATCGCGCGCACGCTGCCCGGATTTGCCGGAACCAGACTCTCCGTAAACGCCTCCTTTTAAACCTAGCTTCTTGAAAAACGACTCAGACTCACGGCTTGCAGTACCATTTCCGATCGCTATAGCTGCCGCCTTATATTTACTTGCCAGGTCCAAAACTTTTCGTCCCGGAATTGTTTGTGTAACGTCCTTGGTGCTATCGGCGTCGTGCAAATAGATAACATCATGGTGTAACAACTTACCTTGCTCGTCCAGAAAAGCCAGTTTACAGCCTGTTCTGAAGCCTGGATCGACAGCCAACACCCGCACCTGCCCCAAAGGCGCTGCCATCAACAATTGTCGAATATTGTCTGCGAAGACTTTTATCGCCTGCTCGTCGGCTTTTGATTTTAGCAATTGCCGAATTTCAGTCTCCATCGACGGCGCAAGAAGACGTTTATAAGAATCGGCAAGAGCCAATCGCACCTGTTCGGAAGCAGCACCTCGTTTCTTCAGCAAGAAATTCTCTAATTGCTTGATCAATTCTTCAGCAGGCGGCGATACGTCTACGCTCAAGAATCCCTCGTTTTCGCCTCGAAGGAGAGCGAGAACTCGATGAGAAGGAGCTGTCGTTGCCGATTCAGACCAATCAAAATAGTCCTTGTATTTTGCCGCTTCTGACTCTTTAGCGGCGACAACGCGCGAACTCAATCGGCTATTTTTCATCCAATAGTGACGAGCCTGCACACGTACTTGCTGATTTTCGTTTATCCACTCAGCGATGATGTCCCGCGCTCCGTCGAGCGCCTGGTCAGGCGTTTCGACTCCTTTTTCCGAATTCAAGTAACGCTCGGCGTCTTTTCTAGGCTCTTGCGTTGTAAACTCGAAGATCGCCTTAGCTAAAGGTTCCAAACCTTTCTCTCGCGCTACCGATGCTCTTGTTTTGCGTTTCTGCTTGTACGGCAAGTAGACATCCTCGAGTTCAACCAAAGTCTTCGCCGCAAAAACTTTGTTTTTCAACTCTTCGCTCAAAAGTGCGCGTTCCTCGAGCGATTTGCAAATCGACTCACGGCGTTTGTCTAAGTCTTCCAGCTGCTGCAGCCGATCCCGAATGTTTGTCACCATTACTTCGTCAAGTGATCCGGTCGCTTCTTTGCGATATCGCGCAATAAACGGAACAGTGCCACCATCGCTTAGCAGCTCAATGGTGGCGTTGACCTGGCGAGCATTGATACCTAGTTCTTGAGCAATCAGGTCGATGTTAGATATTTTCATAAAATTCAAATGGCCGCTTTGAATGCCGCTCTACCGCCGGCCATCACGAGGGAAATAGGAGATCTCGTATTTTATCCTGAATACCGATTGTGGCGCGCACTTTTTGCTATCATTTGCGCTCTGGTCCATGCATACGAGAAAGAAATGAACCTGCCAGCAACCAACACAGAAAAAGCTCTTTTGTTGATTGACGTCCAAAAGGGGTTTGATGAAGCATATTGGGGAACCCGCAACAATCCAGCGCTGACCGAGAACATTGGTAGATTACTGACAGCCTGGAGAGAGCATGGTCTGCCGGTAATTCACGTCAAGCACATGTCGACTGAGCCAGCGTCGCCATTGCGTCCAAATTACAAAGGCAACGAATTTATGGATATCGCCGTACCGAAGGCAGGAGAGCCAGTCTTCGAAAAGACTGTAAACAGCGCTTTTATCGGCACCGACCTGGAGAAACATCTGAGAAGCAAACAGATTCATACACTTGTGCTTGCCGGAATCAGCACGGACCACTGTGTATCCACAAGCACGAGAATGGCTGGTAATCTAGGTTTTGAAGTGTTTTTGGTAGCAGACGCGTGCGCCACTTTTAATCGCACTGCACACGACGGTACTGAACTCACGGCAGACGCCGTGCACATCGCCGCCTTAGCCAGCCTGCATAATGAATTTGCTACCGTTCTGAACAGCAACGAGATACTCGCTACGATTGGACCAGCGTTAACGGCAGGCAATAGAGCTTAGTTGACCCAATCAAAGTCCACAAAGAGCTGCTGCAATAGTTTAAGCTGACAACGGAATCTGAACAATCTAAACGAGATAGGCTAGACGGGCTGATATGTAGACGTTGGTCGCCCAGTTCTGCGTGCCAGATCTTTAGCTTGTTGAGCAGTCGAGAGAAGCACACCAGGATCGCTGCAAAACTCCGGAATAGCCGAAACGCCCATGGACAAGGAAGCCGGATCTTCACCAAACGAACTCATAAACTCCTGAGTCAAATCC
The DNA here is from genome assembly GCA_036702975.1 of Oculatellaceae cyanobacterium. Lineage (GTDB taxonomy): Bacteria > Cyanobacteriota > Vampirovibrionia > Obscuribacterales > Obscuribacteraceae > DATNPX01. The sequence continues at coordinate 14,051 of DATNPX010000009.1, read as the reverse complement.
TCCCAGAGAGTGTCAGCGAATAAGAGCGCTCGCTCGGACGATAAACCTGTAAGCAGAATCACAAACTCGCCCGTGGGCATCCGAGCACTGACCTCGAAAGAGGTGCTGTGTTCTTTGACATGTCTGGAAACTATTTCCAGTGCCTCAATCGGAAGATCGATGATTTCAAATGACTCCTTGTCGCGGAACTCGAAAACAATTGCAGCAAGTTTCACACCATTGCGCTTGTGGTTACTGAATTCGCGCAGCAAGAAATAGCTAAACGGAACGAAGTCCATGAGACCAGTATCCGGGTTGCCGAGCGCGTGCATAGTTTGAGCCGCACAATCGGGATCTAGCTCCACCGGTGGTGGCAACGTCGGCGCTTTCGCAGATGGAGTCGCTGTAGCAAAAGTTGCAGGAACCTGAACAGTAATTGGAGCTGCAGGGGCGGCGGAGGCGGTCGGAGCTGCAGGAGCAGCTGACACAGCTGGAGCTGCCGAGGCCGGTGTTGCGCTTGCGTCTGTGCCCGAAGCCTTGGAAGTTTCAGAAGCTGAAGGTGCGCCCTCGTCAACCGAAACGGCAGGTGCTTCGCCACTGGCTGTTGCCGATGAGCCCGCCGGCATGGGCACAAATGTCTGTGGTGGGGCGTAAGCTGGAAGAGAAGAAGAAGAGGATGAAGAATCGGACGAAGGCATCCACCCGTGACTCAGCCCTGACATTCCTCCAAATCCTGTGGAATCTGGCAGCCCGCCACTAGCGAAGGGAGTTTGCTGCAATGGATCCTGGAAAGCAGGAATATTGTTGCCCGTGACGGTCGGTCTGAAAATCTTGTTTGCAGGCGATGACTCAGTCTGCCCGCCAGTTCCGCCGATTGTGGAAATTGCATCGATCTTCATCTTGTTTTGAATCATCATGACGTCGGCACTTTCCCGAGTCCAGACGGCTGCGGAGCCGTCCTCTCCGCGACAGAAGCTCCATTTGGGGCCAAACTGGGCCTGCGGAGGAACTACTTTGATAACGAAGCTGAGACCGTTTGAATACTTGAAAGGCAACTCCACAACCTTTTTCGACTCTTTTGCCGTCGTTAACATGTAGCGAAGGTCTTCGGTGCTGGGAAGAGCATTCATCTTCATCAGCCTGGTGGTCTGCATTGAGCTTAGAGAGTTATGTAGTGACATCGTAAAGATTGCCTCGAATGGGTCTTTTGTTTATCAGACAGTTCCGCCCTTAAAGGTCGTACGGAAGCAAATATTATTGCCAAGATGGACGTTTTTCCCGTCCCAGCCAAGCTTCCACCACTATCATTCAAACACGGACAAATGAAAAATTTGTGTGATTTGTTAGTGTTTTTGTAAATGCCCCGACTTTTGTAAAGACGCCAAAGAGCACCTACACAGAAGTTATTCCCAAGTCTGGCAATGCCAATCACATCCAGGAAAAAAACTCGAATTGGACAAAAAAGTCTCTACTGAAGGGACCGGTACGACCTTTTCTTATCAGCCAGGACTCTACAACAGAGCCACTCTTCCACCCGCCAAGCACGAAATCAACACCAAGCATGGTATCAATCAAGTACTTGCTAAAAGCATTTGCTCCGCACTAGACTCGCGAAGGAATAGCCCGTCTGTTCTTCCCGCGAGGTACTGTCTATGGAGATCTCCGGAGGACACATGTTCTGTTTTTTTGAAGCCACATTCTATTGCCAGAGCAGCAATCTCGGCAGGTGAGAAGAAGGTGATGAAGGGCGTACCGCTTCGCCTTGCGTACATGAGTGTCATTTCTTGTACGGGCTGTTCCTCGGTATCTATCAGCTCTAGCGGTAGCATAAAAGTCATCGCGAACTTAGAACCGGGAGCAAGTCGCGCCACTTGTCGAAGCGTAGCAGCGACAGCGTCTCTCGTTAGATACATAGAAACCCCTGTCGATGCCACAATCGCAGGTTGCTCCGATGCGAAGCCAGCTGCCGTCAATTGGTCCCACCACGACTCGCCAGCCTCAAAGTCGACGGGAACAAGTTTAAGCCAATCAGGAACGCCGATACCAAGCTCCTTAAGGCGACGCTGTTTCCATGTCGATGGACCTGGGCTGTCAACCTCGAATATTTCGAGACGAGATGCGATGTCAGAACGGCGCAGGGCAAAAGTGTCCAGACCGGCGCCCAAAATTACGTATTGTGAGACACCATGTTCTGCACCATCGATAACGAGGTCTTCGATAAAACGAGCGCGCGCAACAATCGATGAGCGAAATAAAATAGTCCCTTTCGGATCCATATCAGGTCTTTCTCGCCATCCGTCAGCCGGCGCTACGAGCCGCAACCCGACTTCGTCTTCAATAACGTGCGGCAGAGCGTCTAGCTGAACGTGCATCGCACGCCACAAAGCTACACGCACTGCTGTACTCTCTGGTGCAATCGTCGTTTTTTCCGACATTACATACTCCTTTGATTAATCGGTCTCTTGCATAAAACTGTGCACTACATAAGACACACATCGGGGAGAAATACGACTCTACGCGCCACAAACATGCCACAGTTGTTCCTTACGATCATCCTCGAGCACGAGTCTGGCGGCTTGGAGCGATTCAGCTCAGGCGCACGACGCAATTTAAAGACTACATTGAAATCGAAATGGATGCAAAACAGTGGCACTAGAACAACCAGATGCTTCGCACGCCCTTCCTGCTAACGATGTCAGAATCGCATTGTTCAGCGACAGCTTAAGCACTAGTCTCAACCACCACCCAATGAAGCTTAAGTCGACGGAAAGCCTCGATGGTTTTCAACTCGTCGGCCTCGATACATCGCCAACGCCTAAGACTTCCATCGCAGACACCGCTGCAGGTTCCGCAGCCAAGCACCTCAAGACCGATACCAATTACCATGTTTGTGAGCCAACGCCGGCTTATCAAAGTGTTATGCGGTGGATGTCCGAGCATATCTACGATCCCAAATCTCTAGGCGATTTGAATGCGATTATGAATGACAAATCCTGCCCGGGTGACTTGGTCTCGAAAGCGAATCGCGCACTGGCAGTAACAGGCGACAAATACGACAAAGTGCTGAGTGCTGAAGAGACAAAAGCTCTTAACGATAGTACCGCTGGTCACTTTGGCGGCGTGGGCGTTCTTATCGTAAACCTTCCAACCGCAGCATCAAAGAAAAACAGTACATCTGATTCGGCTGCGACAAAAGATGCGCCGACTGAACCAACCATCTTAAGAACCATCGACGGAACTCCAGCAGCCTCAGCAAACCTTCATCCGGGAGATGTAATAGTTCGCGTAGATGGTCGAGACACTAGCCACATGAACATAGACAACGTGGAACTACTTTTACGTGGAGACATCGGTACCAGCGTGGAGGTCGTCGTGAATCGTCACGGCGACCTCATCGATCAAAAATTCACTCGTGCCAATATTGAGACACCGTCTGTGGAGAAACCGAAAGACTTAGGTAACGGAATTACCTATATTCGAGTAGAGAACTTTAGCAACAGCAACACGGCCAACGACCTCAAGAAAGCACTTCAGGCTAATCCGCAGTCCAAAGCCTTTGTAATTGACCTCAGAGACAATCCCGGTGGATACGTGGACCAGTCGCTGCATGCCGCAGAACTCTTTATTCAAGAGGGCGTTCTTTTGCACGAGCGCAGTCGCGAATCGTCGGCTCCTAGTGACCCAGTCTACAGCGACGTAACTTACCGAGCTGATTCTCACGGTCAAGTTATTACAACTGTCTATGCGAAGACAACGGTAACGGATGTCGAACCCAGAATGCCAGACGTAGTGGGCGAACGGCCAGTAGTTCTCTTGGTAAACAGAGGCAGCGCATCTGCGGCCGAAATCTTTACCGGAGCTCTTCATGATACCGGTAAAGCCACCACAATCGGTGAGACAACTTACGGCAAAGGCATAGCGCAACTGCTTCTGCAGGGCGGTCCAGAAGGCACAACGAACAAAGTCACCAACAGCCACTACACTACGCCCAGCGGAGTCTGGCCTGGTGATGCTGCAAACAATAGGGTCGGACTCCAACCAGACATCAAGGTGGCGCAGCCGGCCAACATCGAGTATGGCTCACCACAAGACGATCAACTAAACGCTGCCGTGGCTAATTTGCTTGAGCGAACCAAGTAGGAATCACATCTCGACACCTTTCGTGGTCGACCAGTTCAACCCGATTGTGTAAAATAACGTCGATGAAAAGCGAACGACCAAGCCGAACCGCTGAATATACGGCTCTTCTGCGAGCACTCGGAGACATTGGAATGACCTCTGCCTCTGGTTTCAGCGATCCCTGTGCGGAGAAAATGCTGCCTGCATTTTTCGCATGTCTTCACAAGGCAGCACGATTTGTATCATTGTTTGGCGCCGGAGGAATCTTAAGGTACCAATTTGGACCCGTTGTCGATCTGCTTGCCATGAGAACTCTAGCAATCGACCAGATTGTGCTGTCAGCCGTGAACGACAGAGCAGTCAAAACAGAACAAATCGTAATTCTGGGAGCTGGATTAGATTCTCGTGCTTTTCGTCTGCACGGATTAGCCGACACAAATATATTTGAAGTTGATCATCCGGCATCACAGCAGTACAAACGGGCACAGACTGCCGGACTAAAGCCTCTAACGCGCTCACTCAAATTTGTTGCCGTAGATTTCGAAAGAGACAGTCTCGAACAGAAACTGCTTGAAGCTGGTTTCAATCCCAAACATTCATCGGTTTGGATCTGGGAAGGCGTCGTAATGTATCTCTCAGACGAAGCCATGCGTAGCACGTTGGCGGCGATTGCGCGATTGTCGCCAGCAGGAAGCCATGTCGCAATTGAATATAGGGAACCAACAACCGGCAACGACTTCTGGCAGCGATACATGAATGCATTGCTGCGGAGATGCGGTGAACCGCAAATAGGTTTGCGAACAGAAGAGTCCATGCGACTTGAACTTGAATCTGCTGGTTTCAAAGTCATATCAGATGATGGGATGGTGGACTGGTGCCAAAAATTCAAAGGGCGCAGACCTTCTAGTTTTGCCGAACCTGCACGCTGCATCGTTGGCAGGATTTAAGGACTCACCTGCTTCGAGCTAGAGCGAGTCCGATAACCGACACCATGAACATTTTCAATAATTGATGCTTCTGATTCTTCGCCAAGCTTCTGCCTCAATCTTCGCACAGTGGTGCACCTCAAATGAGCTTTTAAACACGCCAACAACTCTTTCAGGCTAAATGGTTTCACCAGATAATCATCGGCTCCGGCATCGAACCCGGTCTCTTTGTCAAGCTCCGACATCTTCGCGGTTAGCATAAGCACAGGCGCACCGCCACCTCTCGCGCGATAACGCCGGCACACATCTATGCCCGACATCCGCGGTGTTTGCCAATCTAGAATAAGCAAATCATACTCCGCACATCGAAGCTGCAAATCGGCTCTCTCTCCGTCGGCCACTAAATCTACCAAATACCGCTCACTTTCCAGCAGCTCCATCATGAACGCTGACTGTTCTTCGTTGTCTTCCAGCAGTAGAATCTTTGGCATTCCAATTCGCTCCAACATCGCTTGCCCTTGCCGGCGCGTACGCCGCATAAGACTTAACCGGTGGGAGTCTGGAAATATTCCCTGCTGACTATTTAGACCGAATTGCTTTTATGAAACTTGACCAACCGCTAGGATAAGCGTCCGGCAGAGACCGCTTAATCTCCGCGTCCAATAGTGTTCTTCTCGGAATTAATTTGGCCGAATTTTCACTCATGACATTTTCCGCCTCGGAGACCACATCGAAATTTGTGCCCGGAAGGAATGTATTCAAGCCAGTCAGGTTGTCTTTACCTACAATTTTCACAATTCTCGCTTCCGGGTTCAGATAAAAGTTGCTCATGAGCCGACGGTCAGTGCTTAAAACATTTTGGGCTGCATTCAGAACGTGATAAAACGGATCGCTGATAACGCCTTTGTTAATGAGCGAAACGACGCCATTCGCAAATTTGTCAACATCCCGTAGATGGTCCGCCACTTCGCTCATGTCTGGAAGCTGATCAATCAAGCTGTCAATGGCGCGTTCAGTCGCAGGATTCTTGGCCGCCTCTTGCAGTGCGACGCCAAATTGATTGAGGGCTTTCTCGGCTTCGGGAGCCACTGCCGGGTCATAAATTCCCAGAGTTGGGGTACCGCAAGTTTGCCACTTCGGGGTTTCAAGCGAACAACTCTTTGCACTGACAGAAACCACTGTCTCAGCGGCTTCTTCCCCATCTTTAGGCGGCTTTTTGAGCAGAGCCTCAAGATATTTACTTATTGGCTGCATATCGAACTGCGTTATGGGCGGCGAATGGCTCAATTCAACCGAGGAGAATTCCTCCAGTTCAGATGCAACGACTTTGTCCGCGAGCCCCGACATCTTTGCCAGAACCTGAATATTTGCCATCAAGCAACTGTCCATACTGAGCATGTCTAGACTGCTGCGCCCAGTCTCTCGCAGACCCTTTTTCACAGCCTGTGTGAAATCCGCAACAGCAAATACTCCGGCGTCTGTGTCGAAGCCGAGATCCCCCTGTCCATGAGCCTCCTGTATGAGTGCCAGGTGACCAGTCTTGGGCGCCATTGATAGGAGTTTCTGCAAATCGTCTGCATTGCCGGAACTCTTAATTGGCGTAAACTCGTGAATCTGGCCGTGCGACAACTCAAACCGCTCGAGCATAGCGGTGGTGGAATCGAACTCCTGCACAATGACTTCCGAGTTGGAATTCTTCGTCAACTCTTTTAGCTTCATGAGCTCGCTGTATTTATTGCCTGCCCCGGCACCCTCTGAACCGGCACCCAAAGCCGGGAACAGAGTGGCAGTTAGGTTCACGACATAAGTCCATGACTCAGAACTTTGTTTTGGAGAAGCAGAGTTTTTCTCTGGTAAACCTGAATCGGTCTTCCCCGTATGCACTTGCTCGTTCTGCGGGCCAGCGTATGAAAAAGGGGAACTGACAGCAGCCAATAGCGACAAATCGTTCTTCGGAACTGAGATATCGAGATGGTCTTTCAGACTCGATTGCTCAGAGGGATACGTCATTTGCTCGGCGCTACCATTTCTTTGGTTAACAAGTCAAGAGCATACAGGTGGGATCTACCTGTGTCAAAGCTTTTGACACCGTAATCCCCCCACGGTTAGCGACAAAAATTGTGGCCCAAAGTATGCGGACGGATGTTTGGATGCACAGAACCTGCTGCATCCATTGATTCACTCTTTAGCATTTGACTCGATTTAGCATTTGACTCGATTTAGCATTTGACTCGTTGGATTTCGACCTATCTGGGTAGCGGCGCGACATCAGCTGCAATGGTTAGCTAATTTTCACTGACCGTCCTTTCTTGAGTTCACCGAAATAGGTAGCGATGTCCCGGCGCGAGATTCCACTCGCAGATGCAGGCCACTTTCCACCAGCACCCGACGTTCTGATCTCATCTAGATGTTTCAACAAAAAATCGACAAAGTGAGCCTCACGCCACCCCTGCTGTGACCGCAGTACTTCAGTCAGTTCTTCCTTACTAATAAATCCGTCGCTGTTTTTATCGATGGTCGAAAACTTTTCCAGCGCAAATTTTTCCATCTGTTCAACGTTATATCGTTGAGTGATGAAACTATCTTGTCTTCGCAAGACTTCTTCGGTTGAAATTGAATATGTCTTGATTAGGTCAGAATAAATGCGCTGCCAAGGAGCTCCGTCCATTGATTCAGTGGCGAGGAAATCGATAGTTCCTTCGCGAGACCGGTCTTGCTCGTCTGAACCTGGCGGAGTAGCAAAAGGAATGTCACTTTCGGGACCGTCGAAGTTGATTAATGCTTCCTCCTCCGGCAAAGACAATTCAGATTCAGGAGGAGATGGTGGCAATGGCCGTGGCGGAAGCGGTGGCGCTTTCGGTGCCTCGTGAACTGGCGGAGCCAATTCAATTTGCATAAGCAGCGCTTTTAACGCGTCCTCAAAATCACTGATTCGTTGATATCGAAGCTTAGGGTCTTTCTCAACTGCCTTCTGCACTATTTTTTCTAACTGTAGTGGAAATACAAGATCCGGCCGAACACTAGAAAGTTTGGCAGGCTTAACAGTCAGGTGTTGATTCATCGTTTCAAATGCTGTGCGACCGCATATTGGCGGTTTCCCGGTTAGCGCTTCAAACAATACGCAACCGAGTGAGTAGACGTCCGAACGTCCATCTAGGTCCTGATCGAGGCATTGCTCCGGGCTCATGTAGAGCAACGTTCCGAGCATTTCGCCTGTCTGCGTTTTTGTTTGAAAGGTCTCACCCTGAATTAAAAGTTTCGCTACACCGAAATCAAGAATCTTGACGAGATCTCTTCCCAGGTCATCTTTTATCAACATGATATTTGCCGGTTTCATATCACGGTGCACGATACCTTTCTCATGGGCAGCAGCAAGACCGGCGCATGCCTGAGTAAAGATGGACAGAGCCGGAATGACACGAATAGCGCCATTATCCTGAATCATCTGCATCAGACTCGCACCTTCTAAAAACTCCATGACGAGAAACGGCTGGTCCTGGTCGGTGACCCCGCTCTCGTATTGCGACACGATGTTGACATGCCTGAGAAGGGCTAGCGTTTTGCATTCTTGTTCAAATCGCCGGACTGTCATTTCGCTGGATACTGAATGCGTGTGTAGCATCTTGATCGCCACAAACCGATCGCTTTTCGTGTCTCGCGCCTTGTAGACGGAGGTCGTTGCGCCATGACCGACAACTGAAAGAATTTCGTAGCGCTCGTTGATCTTCGTCCCGATCATACGATCTTGCTTTTTCTTTCCGGTAGCCGTTGACTGGAGACTGCTATCAGAATTTGCCGCCTTCGTGCTCTGTTGATCCATAGTATTGCTCTAGTTCATCCCTTAAGGTGGACAAGTTCATTCTTCCACTGCTAAGAGAAAAATCGGGAAAGCCAAATCATGCCCCGAATTACTTGCGCCACAATTAGTTCAAGAGAAGCTGGCGGAAAGGTGGTCGAATCATAGCGAGGTCAACATCATTTGTGCCCCGCGTGGACTAACTCAAAATCTATTTGAGAGCCAATGAAAAATTCGGCTCATCCAAATATGCAATTCGCAACGTCCCGAACTGATTGGTGCAATCGGTTCACGTCACACACTGGTATCCGCAGAACCAGGCACCGATGACCTTCGCTATCTTGACTTGATGAAAGCGAAGGGAAAGCGGAAATCAAGTCAAACAGTTTATGATCAGGCACAGGCTCGGCTTAAACAATGATGATTTAGCCAGACTCAAATTACTTTAGAGCAAGGGAGCGTGGGACGTGAGCATTGAACTGACGCCGGATATGCACCTCCTATTCACCGTTGAGGATACCTTCGACATTACTGGCCGCGGACTCGTAGTAATCAGCGGACCAAACATTTATCCAACACATTTCAAAAGCGGCAACAAGGTATCGCTAAAGCGCCCGAATGGCGAGCTTCTGGAACACTGCGCGTATGTCGAGATGAACACGCCTAATCCCCAAAAAATCTTGGCACTATCGCTGCCAGGATTAACAAAAAACGATGTACCTATTGGAACCGAAATCTGGGCGAAATGAGCCACAAAAGAAAAACTGGCGGAGAGGGTGGGATTCGAACCCACGTGGCTTGCGCCCATCCGCTTTCGAGGCGGCGCCGTTATGACCGCTTCGGTACCTCTCCTCAATAGCGATGATTGTAGCAAATTAGCCCGGACGCGGTCGCATGGACGAGCACACGAATCCAAATGCAGCTGAGCTAAATTTCCCCGTCTGCACTGCTGTTTGAAAGCAAATTTTTCTCAACTATTCCTGCACTATTCTCGTATACCTGATGGGACTTTTTTGTCGCGCTTGGAAACGCTGTCCACTTGTCAGCTGCAGCTGCAAACGCTTGCGCCACAATGGATAAAAACCTCAGGAAACGCAAAAAAGAGGAAAACAAGTGCGACAGAAATGTCCCATCAGGTATACGAGCAACTCGAGCCCGCTTAAGTCAATTTGAAACCGTAGCTGAGTTAGTTGCTCTTAATGTGCCCGGTGCCGGCGATCGTTCTTGAAGTTTCGGCGTGCATTTTCAAGGCGCTCATTACGGCAGGGATATCCATGCGGACTTGGCGCTTGATCAATGGTGGGGGCAGGAATATTCCGCCGTTGACATAACTTGCATAAGTAACCATTGTTGAGTTGCCTTCGTTTGCAGGCTCAAGCCTCCAGAATCCTTCGACTTCGCGGAAGTCGCCGCTGATTCTGTGCCACTCATACAACTTATTGACAACTTCTTTTACTTCAATAACGTAATCGAAAGTGCTTGGCACGCCTGTTGGTTTGATTTGGTGCTCGACAAGCTTAGTTGTGCCTTTGTCTTTTACAAGCTTGCATTTTTTCAAACAGGGAAAAATTGATGGTGCATTTTCGTAATCAGTGAGTATGCGCCAGATATGTTCAGGCTTAACATGAACAATAATTCTACTGACTTGATAATTCTTGTCACCAATTTTTTCTTCTGAGACTTCAATTGACTGCGATTTTTCCGCAGCAAAAGCTGACGGCAGCGCAGAGGGAACAAATGAATTGAGTGCCAACACACTCATAAAAGCCAACGATAGCCTACTAATGCCCATGCCCGACCGTCCTTTGGATAGGTAACATTGCGCCTGCAAACTAAGTGCCATCACATACAATACTAAATCCGTTTTATGTGTCAACACAGTTTTCAAGTACATCGGATTTAGCTCGCATAATGCCATCATGTCCATTCAGACAGAAGAAGCCGAAATTCTACCTCTTTTCATTAACAGCACTCAAGTTGTTTGAGCTTATATTTGAAAAGAAATTCTCATTAGGCATATGACTTCAGCAAATTATAAAACGTTCCCTAAATCTGTATTGATTTACAATCCGCGCTCCGGATCCGCGCTTGACCGCGACCTCTGGCTCGGTACCATCGTCGACAAGCTCTGCAATTCTTTACAACACAAAGTGCTCGTAAGCGCCACCACTGCCGGTACTAGCGCAGCCGATATTCTCGAGGAGCTGATATCCATATCACCTGAGCTCATTATAGCCGCGGGCGGCGACGGCACTATCAGACACATTCTTGGCTCACTTGCCGAGACGAAAATTAAGATCCCGGTTGCATTAATTCCTTTCGGAACCGGCAATCAACTTGCACGTAATTTAAGAATACTTGAAGAAAATATCTTCCAAGACCCTCTCCAGCATGCCATTGATGTCATCGCAGCAGCTAAGCCGCGGCTGATAGATCTGGGAAAAGTAAACGGAAATTTTTTCTGCGTCGGTGTTGGAGTCGGACCAATCTGTGAAGCGATCCTGGCTCCAACTCAGGAAGAAAAGGAAAATTGGGGCATGCTGGCTTATGTCGGTCCGATGATTCGAACCATAACATCACCAGCGGTATCATTCAAAGTCACCGCTGATGGTGACACATTCGAAGTCAAAGCACTGGCGGTAATTGTGGCTAACGTCGGAGACATGGGATTCGCCCGCATTTCCGAGGCCGCTCGTTTAGACGACGGCTGCCTCGATCTTTGTATTATGACTCTCAGCGAATTCGGTGATTACGTCAAGCTCGGTTTTGACGTAGCCTCTTCTATTGTTCTGGGTGACACGCCATTTTATGTACGCAAAGTCAAAAAGGTTCGGATCGAAAGCTTGAACGGACCTGTGGTAGCAAATGTCGATGGCGATTCTTTAGGGGAGACGCCAATTGATATCGAAGTCTTCCCTTCTGCAGTCAACATTTTATGCCCCAAGTGATCGCGTATCGCAGAGCAAACTAGCAAAGTCCAAACTTGGCTGCGACACTGCATGCGCCAAAAATTGCCAGTGTTCTCAGCTAATTTCTTGCGACCCCGATAGCTCCCTACGCAAGAATGGAGCGCCTTGCCCAAATGCTAATCTGTTCGGGCGTGTCGTGTAACCGTTTTCTGATACAAGGAACGCAGCTGTTGGTCTGCAGAGTCGGTCCTGTGAAAACGGTCCAAGATTCGCAAAGCAAAATGGTGAAGCTCGTCTCCAAGCGTGCCAATCATTACGGCGATAAAACAGCCAATCAATACAGTGAAAAAAACAATCGAGAACATTGTTAATGACTCCCTGGCTCATCTTCCATGTCACCTGCCCCAGTAAAAGCGGCCACATCGGCTCCACTCGGGTCACACAAAAGATGTCATTAGTTTGACTCAGGACGTTTAAGGCTCGGTTAAAATGAGAGCATTTTGAGCCACTTCGTAAGTCTTCTTTACAAGCGCCAAAGCTATTGTCAGGACTGCTTTTTGCGGTTCAAAACCGCTTGATACTTCTCAAAAACGAAAGCTCTTTCATCTTCAGAACAAGTGAGTTCACCATCAAGCCGCATGTCCCGAAGCTCCTCGAGGATTTTCCCAATTTCCGGACCCTGCGGTATTCCCAACTCGACCAGATCCTTGCCACGCAGAGAGCTTTTGATTCCTTTTAACTCCTCAAAGTAAAGCTTGATACTGCGTCTGAGTTGGCAAGCAAGCGGAGCCACACAGGCTGCAATTGCCAGAGAATGCTCATTATGCCCTTCTAATACACGGTAAAGTTGCGAACGCTTTGGCGAAGCGTTAAGTTCCAACAAGCCTCGCAAAAGGCTCTGAGCGTCGACAATCCATGACCTTTCGTCATCCGACAAATGCAGGCGCGCAAGCGCATTCTCTAAAGCATCGGGCGAAAGCTTGTGCAGCAAAACTCCAAGAAATATAACAAATGGGTCTGAAAGCGAATACGCAGATTGGATTTTTTCAGCACGTCGCAAATGCAGGCGCACTCTTTTATCGTACTTAATCGCCACATCTAAGAAGCGCAACCCACCGCCCATTTCCTCAAGCAAATCCAAAGCAGCAATTCGCTGAGGCGACTGAAGAATCAATTTCAATTCTTCCTTCAAGCGCACTCCGCCGAGATTATCGAATATACCAAGAGCGATTGCTCGCTCGGCCTGGAGCTTGGTACGCCCATCCAGCTTGAAGCTGAGTCGAGCCGCAAAACGAGCTGCTCTGACGATTCGCGTCGGGTCTTCAATAAAACTAAAGGGATGAAGAACACGGATAATTCCTTCGTTCAAATCGCCAAGCCCATTAAAGTAGTCGACAATTTCGCCGAATCGCTCAGGGTGCAAACAAAGGGCAAGTGCATTAATCGTAAAGTCACGCCGGTAAAGATCTTGCTCAAGAGAGGAAGGTTCTACGGTAGGCAGGGCGGCAGGATACTCATAATACTCAGTGCGCGCCGTGGCAATATCTAATTCGCGCCGTTTCGAGTGATGGGCATAGAGCGCGGCCGTGTCGAAGCGAGCATGCTCAACAATCAGCTCGTAACTTTGCGGTAAGCGTTCCACTAGAGCCAGCGCCAATTTTCGCGCCGAGCCCTCGACGACAAAATCGAGATCATAATTTTCCCGATCAAGAATTAAGTCGCGCACACAACCACCCACCAAATATGCCACCATATTCAGTTCAGCAGCAATTGCGCCAAGTTCTTTATAAATATTGAGAAGTTCGGCGTCAATGCGTTCAAAAAGAGCTTCTGTGCCTACGGTCTTCATTTCAGGATGAATTCGCGCCGCTGTTAATTCAGCATTGTGCAAGTCGGAATTTTCTTCCTTGCCGTATAGGGCAGCAAGCAATTCATGGCGTCCGACCACACCGAGCAGGCGTCGATTTTCATCGAGCACAGGCAAGCGCCCAATATCTTCTGCGACCATAAGAGCTTGAATTTCGCTGAGCCTACTTTCAGCGCGCACAGAAATGACCGGGTGGCTCATGAATCCACGAACAGGAGCATGACCGAGTTTGTGATGCCTTGCTTTGTCCACATCACGTTTTGAAACGACGCCGACAATATCATCGTTTTCCATCACAACAAGACCATCAAGCGAATAGCGAAGCATAATGCGTCCAGCCTCGTCCATACAAATATCTGGTCTGACGGTTCGCACCGGCGTAGTCATTATTTCTATCGCCGTTTTTTCATTATTCATTTGCGTAGACAAACTTTCGATCACCTTCTTTTTTGCTT
>DATNPX010000005.1:0-47281 GCA_036702975.1 Oculatellaceae cyanobacterium | reverse complement strand
CGGCCATTGCTACCTTTGCTTTGAACTCCGGACTATGTTTTCTTCGAGTACTTTTCAAGTGATGCTCCTTTCAAGCATGTGTCTACTTTAGGAGCAGAAGCCTCACTTAGCTAGTGGCCCAGTTTTTGGGGTCCACCTCTGATAACGATGGGCACAAACACTGGTTTGCCGCCACACAAATGGAACCGACCGATGCACGTCGCATGTTCCCTTGCTTTGACGAACCACGATACAAGGCAACGTTCACGATCTCGACATCGATTAATCCAGCCGATGTAGCAATATCGAATGCGCCGGTCGCATCAGAGAAAGTCATCGATAAAGCTCACAAGCTCATTCAGTTCCAAACGACACCTAAGATATCGACATATCTGGTCGCGCTTGTAGTAGGTCCATTTGTTTCGAGCGAAACTACAATCTCAGAAGGCGTACCAATCAGAATATGGTATCGGCCTGGGAAAGCTCGGCTGGCAAAGTTCTCACAAAACATTGCCAGCCAAGTGATGAGCTATTACCGCAGCTATTTCGCTATCCCTTATCCGGCGAAGAAGTTAGATTTAGTAGCAATTCCAGACTTCTCATTTGGAGCGATGGAAAATCTCGGCGCCGCCACATTCGCAGAAGAGAACCTTCTTGTAGACGAGCAGAATGGCTCGCTGGACGCCAAACAGCAAGTGGCTATTAACGTCGCTCACGAAATGGCTCACATGTGGTTTGGCGATCTAGTCACCATGAATTGGTGGGACGATCTGTGGTTAAACGAAGCATTCGCTGAGTGGCTCTCTACAAAAACAGTCGATAAACTTCGTCCTGATTGGCACTATTGGAATCAATTCGCCCAAGAACGCGACCAATCGATGCTGAGCGATTCATTGAAAGCTACGCGGGCAGTTCATTTTGATGTTAGCAAGCCTAATCAGATCGCACAGATGTTCGACGAAATCACTTACGAGAAAGGGGCATCAATACTACGTATGCTAGAGACATACGTTGGCGACGACAAGTTTAGAAATGGCATCAGAAGTTATTTAAAAGACCACGAGTTTGGTAACGCAACAACGGAGGATCTGTGGTCAGCTGTTACGGCACAATCAGGCAAAGACATTTCGCAGTTGATGCGCGGTTGGGTCTATCAAGATGGTTTCCCTTTGCTTGACGTAAGCAGAGACGGCACCAACATGACCATTTCTCAGAAACGATTTTCATTCGAACGCCTGAAGAATCAATCGCAAACCACCTGGCAAATACCACTTAGAATCAGAAGGATAGATAGAGCGGATAGCTATCCAAGAACAGTAGTGATGTCTGACAAGAACAAAACCATAGGCTTGATAAAACAGTTTCCTGTCATCATAAATGCTGGAGGCGAAGGATACTTTCATGTCAGATACTCAGCAGAACTTTTGAACGAGATTGCAAACAATTTGGACAAACTGACACCACTTGAACGGACAGCAGTTCTTGCAGATCAGTTTTATCTAGCTGTTTCCGGACAGATTCCGGTGAGCCAATACTTTGATTTCACCAAGGCATATCGCAACGAGACAGATCCATCCGTTGTATCAGCGTTATGCAACCAGATGAATCAACTAAATCTTATGATCGGAGATACAAATCGTCCAGGTTTTGGAGAATTTGTTCGTGACCGCCTTCAAGGCGCAAAGTATGCCTTACGCTGGAGCGCGCGAAACGAAGAGATGGAGTTGACTCGACGAGAACGCGGCGAATTGTTACTGACACTTGGCACCATAGGCGGTGAAAAGGATGTGATCAATCATGCACGTAGAGAGTTCAAAGACTACTTCGCTGCTGTGACAGCAACAGATAAGCAGAGAAGAGTAACCATCGACCACGAATTGATTGAGCCTATAATTAAAATTGTCGCTTACAACGGAGATGCAAACGACTACGAAAAAGTGTTGACGCTCTGGCAGCAGGCAAAAACACCCGAAGACGCAGAGAGCACACTTATGGCTCTCACACTCTTCCAAGAGCCAGAACTACAGGAAAGAACATTGAAATTGAGTCTCTCCAATAAGATTCGCCGTCAGGATGGTCCGCAATTGATTGCCAAAATGATGGAGACTAGAAGTGGCCGTGGACCAGCTTGGCATTTCTTTCATAAGCACATAATTAGGATTGCGTGGAGGTTCTCAGATCACTTGCTGTTTAACGTGGTAATGGCGATGAACAACCTTGGCACAGATCAACAACTTGAGGAAGTACAGAACTTCTTCAAGAAACATCCGGTGCCGTCACAATCACGAGGAATCAACAAAGTGATAGAGGCGATTGAAGTGCGCGTGGCCTTCAGGCTGAGAAATGAGATGCCGGTTTCAGCGTCAGCTATTAGCGAATAGCAGATTAATTTTCTTCGATATCACCATTTAATGGAATTTTCGCTACGTTTTTAAAGCTGTGCCGCCGGGCAACTAGATCGTAGTCAGCTTCCTGCGGCTGTGTTGCACGCAGTATAGTGAGGTACGCTCAATGGCCAAAACTATGACCGCGGTCCGAGGTTCCTTTTTTGATTTTATCGACGATCCCTGGAAACACGTTGGTCATGAGGAAAAGGCTGCTCGATTCTACAGCGACGGATTGCTGGTCATTGAAGACGGAAAAGTCAAAGCCTTTGGTCCGTACGACAAACTCTCCGCTGAATACAAAGACGTCAAAGTCACTCACATTAAAGAGCGATTGATCCTGCCCGGATTCATTGACGGACACATTCACATGGCGCAAACGCGTGTGCTGGGTGCCTATGGAGAACAACTATTAGGCTGGTTGCAGCAATGGATTTTTCCAGAAGAGAAAAAATACAACAAACCTGATTACGCAAAAGAAGGCGCTACACATTTCTTTGATGCGTTACTGGCTGGCGGCACTACTACGTGCCAGTCGTTTCTCACGTCATCGACAGTTTCGGTAGAGGCTTACTTTGATGAAGCCTCTAAGCGCAACCTTCGTGTAATTGGTGGACTAACGGGGATGGATCGTTTCGGACCACCGGAAAATATGGATTCTGCCGACAACTTCTATAAAGACTCAAAAAAGATGATTGAGAAATACCATCGCAAAGGGCGGAATCTCTACGCAATCACGCCACGCTTCCCATTGGGTAGCAGCCACGATCTTATGGCTGCGTGCGGCAAGTTGAAGAAAGAGTTTCCAGACGTTTGGGTCAACACCCATCTTAACGAAAATCCGACCGAGATAAGAGGCACGAATGAATACCATGAGGTACATGATTACCTCGGATCGCTCGAGAAGTACGGACTGGTTGGACCGAAGTTTACCGGTGGACATTCAGTCTGGACTTCCAATGATGAATATCGTCGACTGCACAAGCTCGGTGGGGCAGTTTGTTTCTGCCCGCTCTCAAATCTGTTTTTAGGCAGCGGCTTGTTCAGACTCGGACGAGTCACTGATCCTGACTGCAGAATCAAGTTCTCACTCGGTTGTGACATGGGTGCAGGAAATCGCTTCTCAATCATTAATGTGCTGGATGAAGCATATAAAGTCGGCATGTGTAACAACACATTGCTCGACGGCAGTGTGGATCCGAAGTTGGCCGATGCCGCTGAAGCGGAGCGGAACAAACTGTCTCCGTATCGTGGATTTTACTCTGCCACCTTGGGCGGTGCCGAGGCTCTCTGCCTGGAGGATGTGTTAGGTAACTTCGATCCAGGTAAGGAAGCAGATTTCGTAGTTCTTGACTGGAACGCGGGACAGATGGCTATGCCATGGCACGAGTCGCTACTCACAGGCAGCGAAGGTCCGCAGACAATGGATGCTGCGGCCAGCGTGTTATTCTCAATCATGACACTCGGAGACGACCGCAACATCGACGAAACTTGGATTATGGGCGAACGCGCATACTCTAAGAGCGGCAAGGAAGCTTTAGTTGCGGCAAGATAAGCTTCTCCAAGCTAATTGTAGCCGGTCGAATTTCAATAACTGAATGGCGTTGACGCATATTGTTGCGTCAACGCCTCATTCTATTTCAAGAACTACGCCCAGCCCAACCAAAATGCGGCCGCATAACACAGCGCAAAGCAAACGATCCTGTCAGGCTATACAAAGCCTTTAAATAAAGCGCAACCGACAGACATTCGATTGAAAAACTCGGAGAGGGAGGGATTCGAACCCTCGATACAGCTTTTGACCGTATAACTTCTTAGCAGGAAGCCGCTTTCGACCACTCAGCCACCTCTCCAAGAAAGAAGCAAGAACTTAATACTATATCATAGCTGCTTTGGCAGCATTAGCCATGTTACGGCTCCGACGCACGCTGTAACGGTTCCCTGATTGCCTGATGGGGGCGCACTTCAGGCAAATCCGGCACCCACTCGGCTCCTCTTGAGATTAAAACTGCCTGCTTACAACTACAGCAGGTTCAACACAACCAGACAAATCCAGTAATAAGAAATTGCCGATCCAAAAATCAGACTATCGCCGCGGTCGAGGAAACCGCCATGCCCTGGAATGATTTGACTTGAGTCCTTCATTCCGGCGTCGCGTTTAAGCAAAGACTCACAAAGGTCGCCCAGCTGGGCGCCAATAGAAACGGCAGCCCCCATGAGCGGAGCGTGCCAGAGCTTGTGGCGGAACGGCTGACAAGCGAAGAAGTAGTGATCGGCCGTATAGACGACAATTGTCGCCCAGAAAATGGCCATGATTAACCCGCCCAGGGCACCCTCGATAGTCTTCTTGGGGCTTATTTGGGGATACAACAATCGCTTGCCAAACACTTTGCCGCAGTAATAAGCAAACACATCAGTAGCCCAGATAATAAACAGGCTAACCCATACATAGGCTAATCCCGGCTGTTTCAAGGGATTGGGGTCCATGAAATAGTCAGGCGGCATCGGGAGATTGCGCAAAAGGACTAGATGCGACGGTAGAAAGCCAACATAAATGAAGCCAAGAATGGTCGTAGCGATATCAGCGATGGTGGCAGGCGGATTTTCGTTTCTTAGCAAGAGACGGAAGAAAGAAATACAGATTCCGACTGTGAGCAAAATAGGGAAATGTTCGAGTGAAAAATTCCACGGCAGATGAAGAAAGCGAACCGAGGGCAGCCCAGCTACTACAAAGAAGGCGACGATCATGCTCAAAATAATGCGCGGCGAAGGATGCATACCCTTGGCTTTCGCCATGCCGATGAATTCAAGGCCACCCATGAAACAAGCGGCTCCCAGTACGAGCGCGAAAACCGCCCCGCCAGCCATAATGCTGGCAACGGCTATAAAGAAGAGTGCGAAGCCGTAGATGATTCTCATATATTCAGTATGCGCCCAAAAGCCGGCGACTCCCGCCTGAGAAAGGACAGACAGCCTGATTATCTCAAATTTCCAGCGGTTGCCTTACTTTTCGGCACCTTTCTGCGCTCTAAATTGCATAAGTTTTGCCGCAGCAAATGCCGTGATAGGAATCGTGCAAACCAGCCCCAAACTGCCGCTCAGCGCCGATGCTACTTCAGTTGCAACGAGATCAAGGTTGAGCAATTTAGCACTTGGCATTTGGGACGTGAGGAGCAAAAGTGGTAAAGCTGTACCCGTGTAGGCAAGAATCAAAGTATTCGTCATCGTGCCCATGATGTCTCGGCCGATGTTCATGCCCGCTTCATAAAGTTTCACAGCGCTAAGTGTTCGGTCGGCTTTTGCCACTTCTGATACGGCGGAAGCTATCGAGACGCCGACATCCATGATCACTCCAAGCGCGCCAATCAGCATCCCGGCGGCGAGCAATCCGCTATAGAAATGAGCAGGTTGGTGCAGAACTGAACCTCTTAAAATCTGAGCTTCCTCGCTCGACAACCCAGTCAATGGAGCGAAGTCGATAACTAGTTGCGCCGCGATGCCGGCCGCAATGACACCGCCAACGGTGCCTATGATGGCGGCTGCCGACTTTCTTGTCAGACCGCCTATCAGTAGGGTGGTACTGGCTGTGGCGCCAAGACAAATCACGACTGCCGTGAGCAAGGGGCTGAAACCGCTCATGCTAAGAGGGAGAAGAACGAACGCGATCAGACACACGCTGACAATAAGTCCGGTTAAACTTTTCAGCCCGTTCTTGCCACCGAAATACAGGAACACTACAAGAAACGCTATGCAGAGCCAGAAAAGAGCAGGCGTTCTATGATAGTCGGCGATGTTCACATCGGGCTTGCCACCATTTTCGGTGACAACAGACAACACGACCTCACGGCCCGGTTTGACTTCGACATTGTAGGCTGGATTATCCGTAATCTCGTTAAATACGATGAATCGTTCACCTCGCAGTGGTCCTTCAAGGACTTCCACTGTCACTTCTTGCTTGTTGCTGACCATGCCGGTTCCGTTCAGCAAAGCCTGATTAACTTTTGCGCCTCCAACCTCAATAACCTTGGCTGCAACGAATTGTTCATCGAGTGACGCTGAAGCACCAGTCTTGTCTCCAGCAGTCGTAGAAGCAGGTGCGTTCGTGTTCGTGGAAAACGCAGGAGACACGCCCGATCCGAAAAAAAGAAAGGACAAAAGAAACCAACCAAAACAGCAACGATAGAATTTGTTCACGACTCTCCAGCCAAAGATGACTCGCTGGACTGCGATTCACCGAAGGTCAGATTAAGCTGCAAACCGGGTGCCCGGCGTCCGAGGTGTGAATAAGCCAACGGCGTAACGACACGACCGCGTGGTGTTCTTTGAATAAATCCGCGCTGAATCAGGAACGGTTCGTAGACATCTTCAAGCGTATCACTGTCCTCTCCAAGCGTGGCTGCAATAGTTTCAATTCCCACAGGACCACCACTATAGTTGTCGATCAAAATCTCGAGAAATCTGCGGTCGGTCGGGTCCAACCCTGAAGAGTCGATTTGATAAGTCTGTAGCGCCTGATTAGCCAGGTCTTTATCGATAATGTCCTTACCACTATAGTGCCCGAAATCGCGCACTAAACGAACGAGGCGATTAGCAATTCGTGGTGTGCCACGAGAGCGCGACGCAACTACTTCGGTCGCCTCATCGGTCATTCCGACCGACAAAATACCCGCTGTCCTAGCTACGATCTGAGTCAACTCCTCTAATGTGTAGAACTCGAGTCTACAGACAAAACCGAAGCGGTCGCGTAACGCGTTTGAAATCATGCCAGCTTTTGTGGTGGCACCAATCAGCGTAAATTTCGGCAAACTCAGCCTCATTGTTCTCGTCGCGTGACCTTTGCCGGAAGTCAAATCGACGGCGAAGTCTTCGATCGCCGGATAAAGTAATTCCTCTGCTACTCTGCTCAATCGATGAATTTCATCAATGAACAACACATCGTCTTTCTCTAGTTGGTGGACCAGACCGATAATATCGCGAGGACGTTCGAGGCTGGGACCGGATGTCATGTGAATCCGTGCGCCCATCTCATTCGCTATGACTCGTGCCAATGTTGTTTTGCCAAGTCCTGGTGGACCGTAGAAAAGCACATGGTCTAGCGCTTCGCCGCGACTTTTCGCAGCGGCGATGGACATCTGCATCATCGCTTTCAGCCTGGATTGACCGATGTACTCTTGCAAGGTGACCGGTCTCAGAAAGACCTCGCTTTTCGAATCATTCGACGTCTCGTCAGCTGACAGCACGAGTGAACGCTTGCGCCGTCCTACACGGGCGCTCTCTTCGTTCACCGACATATCGTCGGGTTTGCCTGAACCATCACTGAAACTTGGAATTATCGCCATGGCCTAATTATCTCCAAAACTAGAGCACTTTCAGCCAATAATCGCTTAGATGAAAAGTATTTTGTGTCCGGTCATACACTAAGCGCATTCACAGCAAGCCTTTGCAAACACAGCAGCGAAACAGCACTTACTGCTGGCATCAGCGACTTCGACCCTATCAATAGTCCTATCGACTGGATGCTTTTTCTATATCAAAATTCTATATAGAAACGCTTAGAAAGTTACCTGGATAGGAATAACATGGAAGAATTGAGCGATTAATTATGCCATTCACAACCTCAAAGCATTGACGCACCAAAACCATGGTAAGCGACGGAGACAGCAAATTACAGCCTACTGGCGCGACTGATACCAGTCCTGAGGCTCGAACAGCAAGCGGCCAAGAAGCCACCGCCAAGCAGGCATCGTTGAAGGCATCACCACCTTCTACGGTACAGACTCACGATCTAGGGCATTCAGATTCCCATCACGCCGTTTTCCATACGGTAGGCGCTCTTGTCACGTGGTTGGCCATCTGCATCATTGGATTTGCCAGCTTATGCTTCTTTCTCACCGCGCACCATATTTTCAATCCGGGCTTCAAAGTAGGAGAGCAGGTCAGACACGATCTGGTAGCCAAACGCGCCACTATGGTCGTTGATCAGGAAGCAACGCAAGAAGCTCGAAACAGAGCTCGTAATGCGGTGGTGCCAATCTTTAGCAGAAATAAGGAAGCCGACGAACAATCACTGAAGTTGCTCCACCAGAGACTTGGCACTCTGAGCGAACTGCAAAAAGCTGGCGTGCAGACACCAACAGAACTGGCCACGTTTACTCCGTCCGAGCTTACGGCCCTCGCCTGTTGCAGCGAAACAGATTTCGCGTCGCTTCTGGGTGGCAACGCATCAACTTCTTCTACCGGTCTCTCTCAAGATTTGCTCAGCAAGTGGTCGAAAGCAACCAGCAAAGACAACCTCCGCCAAGCGGTCACTGTGGATCTTCAACAAGATAGGGCTGCGGTGAAAAAGATTCTGCCCCAGTTATCGGAACTCGACCGCAAACTAATCTGGCTCACGTTTGCCACTAAGCCTGCAGATTTGCAATCGACATCGACATCAATAGAGTCAGCCCACGCAAGGTTATGCCGAACTTGTTCTCGACTGCCCCAGGACTGCCAAGGCGAGGTCCAGCAGCACGCCTTTGAATATCTGCCGGAATCGCTTCCACTAGCCACGCGTAAAATCGCCGCCGAAGTCATGGCATCGTCTGCAATACCAAACATGGAGATCGACAAAAAATCCACAGAAGAGAAAATGGCCAGCACAGAATCTTTGGTTAAGCCGATCATTAAATACATAAACGTTGGTCAGTTAATAGTTCCGAAGAATACTGTACTTACCCAAGAACACGTCGATACTCTCCAAAACATCGGTGCTTCTTATGATGTAAATCAATGGCCATTGGTACTTAGTCTCTGGCTTTCGTTAGCATCTGCAACAGCTCTCGTTGGGCTATTTTTGTATGCTTACGAACCAAAGCACTTGTTCTCTTCTTCATCAGTTGCTCTCATCTTTACGTTGAGCACAGTTGCCTGTGCAACCTCAACTACATTCGGACATTCTTATCCAGCCTATGTGCCACTGCCCGCTATCGCTCTTTTGCTGACTATTTTCCTTGGGCAACGAGTCGCTGTAGCCATCACAATTCCTACCGTCATCTTCCTAGCTGTCGATAGACTTGTTGACACATCCAATCTGGTCGCTCTAGGAACCGCTGCAGGGTCCGCTATAGCAGTTTATTCTCGGCGACGCCATTCTTTGATTGCGTCTGGTCTCGTTATGTCAATTGCACAAGGAGTCGCCTATTTTCTCAGCGCACTCGTCACTTATCCTGGTATCAGCACTCAGCCGCTGGCGCAGGTATTCAGCCAACTGTTCCCTAGTGTCATGACTGAGTTCGGCGGTGGCATGGTCTCGGCAATCCTAGCTATTGGCTCGTTGCCATTCTTGGAAAATATTTTCGGAATGGTTACTCCATTTAGACTGGCTGAAATGACCGATGCCGATCAACCATTGCTAAGGCGGCTTGAAGAGAATGCGCCTGGAACCTATCAGCACAGCCTAGCCGTTGCCAATTTGGCGGAAGCTGGTGCAAGAGCCATTGGCGGTGACGTTAATCTGGTTCGCGCCGGTGCCTTTTATCACGATGTCGGCAAAATGGTGCGCCCAAGATACTTTATCGAGAACCAACTCGGCGACAAAAATCCACACGACTCGATGTCACCAGAAGACAGTCGCGAACGCGTTCTCGCACACGTCACAGACGGCATAGCCCTAGCTAAAGAGTACAACCTTCCCAAGGCAGTGCAAGATTTCATACCGATGCACCAGGGCACATCTCTCATGGCTTACTTCTATCACAAGGCCTGTATGAGAGACGGGGCTGAAAATGTTGATCCGAACTTTTATCGATATCCAGGGCCAAAGCCACAATCGAAAGAGACATCGATCGTTATGTTGGCAGATGTTTCAGAAGCAGTAACTCATAGCATGCACGATCCATCTCAAGAAGAAGTGGAAGCAGCAATGACCAAAGTCTTTCAGAATCGTTGGGACGATGGACAGTTCAATGAAGCAGGCTTGACTTACGGAGAACTGGAGAAGATCAAAAAAGCTTTCGTCCATGTCTGGCGCACCCTGCACCATGAGCGTTTAAA
The DNA here is from genome assembly GCA_036702975.1 of Oculatellaceae cyanobacterium. Classification (GTDB taxonomy): domain Bacteria; phylum Cyanobacteriota; class Vampirovibrionia; order Obscuribacterales; family Obscuribacteraceae; genus DATNPX01. Next base: position 36,884 of record DATNPX010000005.1, on the reverse strand, counting down.
ATACCCATCAACCACAACCGGACGCATGGCAGTACCACCAGCCGCAGTACCGCCGTCGGCAGCTGCAGGTGGCTCGGCTACGACTCAAGTCCTCCCAGCTACTACCGACAAAAGCTAATCATTGATTCTTGCGGGCGAGGTAAAAGGTCAAACACGTTTGCCCATACTGCCGCGTATCAACTGCATCCAGCACTCCCAGCTCGGCAGGCAGTTCATAGTCTCGTAGATGCTCGAGAACAAATACTCCGTCCGGCGACAACAGATTCAGCGCGTCCACTTTTTCCGCCATAATACGACCAAAAGGCGTTTTATATGGCGGATCGGCAAAGATAATGTCGAAACTGGCCGGCTGCAGTTTGGGCAAAACTTGGCGAAAGTCGCTGCAATAGACGTTGCCGGAGAACTCTAGTTGCTCTAGGCTCTGCTCAATGGCACGCGCCATTTTGCGGTTCTCTTCGATACTAACTAAACTCTGCGCACCACGACTAAGTGCTTCCAGCCCGATTAGTCCACTGCCGGCAAAGACGTCAAGAAAATTCGCGCCGACGACGCGCGCACCCAATATGTTAAAAAGCGCTTGGCGGACTTTAGACGCCGTGGGTCTCACCGTTAAGCCAGCGGGACTGGCCACAGTACGCCCTCTTGCTTGACCACCTGTGATTCTCATCGGCTGGAGAAGCCTACCATCACGAGATGTTCGAGGTTTTCCCATACTACCGGAACAGTTCTAAAGCAAATCTCATTGAAACGCCAAGGTAACATCGACTTAACTCCGTGCATGCTTACGCCGCCTGACTCCGAAGCAGCATGGTACCATGAGACTCCAAAAGGATTTCAAATATATGTCCGCACGAAGAGTCGCAAGAGAACTAGCCGTCATCGTCATGCCCCAGCTTCCCAAGAACAGGGCGAAGCTGGAAGCGCTGGAATTGGATGAATTGGTCGCTCGAGCCGTACACATGCTCAGGGATTATGCGAAAGAGAAGTTGGCTGAGACAAACGCCATCATTCTTAAAAGCAACGCTAAGCTGGCTGAAATAGAGGCTGAGCACCCCGACAACATCCAGAATGTTGACAAATTGGCGTCAGTTCCGCTGAAATCTCAAGATTTGCGCGAGCAACTGGACAACCTCGAAAGAGCGCTAAATCTAGTATCAGAAGCATTAGACATTCCCGAGATGGCGCTTAGCAGCGGGCTCGTCGAGATGAACGTGCGCTGCAAAAAGTGCCACGAAACCAGTACTTCATACATCGAAACGCCTACTAAAACCGATGTTCAAGCCTTTCTGGTCAGTTTGATCGAAACCTACGTAGCGCACAGAACGGAAGTCGATCAGTTCATAAAAGAAGCCAAAGCGAAGTGGCAGGTAGACCGAATGGTTAGTATCGACCGCGATATTTTGCGCCTCGCCTGCACCGAGGCGCTCTACATGCCCGATATTCCCGTAAGCGTTTGCATCAGTGAGGCCGTCGAACTATGTCATCGCTTCGCAGACGAGCGTGCAGCAAAATTTGTGAATGGAATTCTCGGTGATTTGTCGGAACAAGCCAAATATTTCCGAATACATGGTCGATTCAGACCAGATGAAGCCACCGGAACAGTAGAGCCATCCCTCACCTGAGAATAAAAAATGAGCAACGAGAGTGACAATCAATCGCCAGGATGGTGGGGCTCTACGCTCGGCAAACTTAAATCGGCCCTGGCTCGCACTAAGTCTAATCTCGTCGATCCTGTTTTGGATGAGCAGCCCTTAGAGCAAGGAGAGTATCAAGGGGAGTATATAGAACAAGCACAGGATGCAGCTTCACAGCAAACTGTTCAGCACGCGGTAGTGACTGAACCGCAAACTACAACTCACCAAATCGCTGCGTCTCAAGCTCCAGCACCATCGGCAGTGCAAACAGCTACTGCTCCAGCAGCTCAAATGACAGTGCCTAAACCGGCACAAAAAGCAGCTGTACCGATTGACGATGACTACCTAGAAGAGCTTGAGGAAAAGCTAATCAGAGCGGACTTAGGTCTGACGACAGCTGAAGCGCTCGTGCAGGATCTTCGAAAAGACGCCAAGTCAAAAAACTGGAACTCGCATGACGTAGAGGCTTTCCTGAAGTCAGAGTTCTCATCGATGCTCGCGACAGATGATGTTTCCAAACTGAAATACGTTCCTGGGAAGCTGAACATTTATCTCGTGGTTGGAGTTAACGGTACCGGCAAAACGACGAGCATCGGCAAACTAGCTTGGCGTTTCAAATCGGAAGGAAAGAAAGTTTTGATGGCCGCGGCCGATACCTTCCGTGCAGCAGCAGAATCACAACTGGAAATTTGGTCGAATCGAGCTGGAGTCGAAATCGTGCGATTAGCTGATGGTGCCGATCCTGGCGCTGTCGTCTATCAAGCTCTTGAGAAAGCCAATGCCGAAAATTTCGAGGTGCTCGTTATCGACACCGCTGGACGATTGCACAACAAAGCGAACCTGATGGCGGAACTCAAGAAAGTTCGTGGCGTCGTTGAAAAGAAAGGAGCCAACGCAAATCTGGAGTCACTTCTTGTGCTGGACGCTTCTACTGGTCAGAATGGTCTGCAACAGGCGAAAGTTTTTACAGAGGTCTGCCCACTTACTGGAGTCATCTTAACGAAACTGGATGGCACCGCAAAGGGTGGTGTCGTATTCAGTATTAACCGTGAACTGAAGATTCCGGTCAAACTCATCGGACTTGGCGAGAAAATCGACGACTTGAGAGACTTCGAACCAGGTCTCTTCGTCGAGGCCTTGTTTCAGCGCTAAGTCGGTTATTGAATTCGGCTCTGAGTCAATTTCGGCTCTGAGTCAATTCGCGCTCTGACTTCGGTTCTGTGTTTATTCATGTGCTCGTTTATTGATGGGCCTCGTTCAAGGTCTGTGTGGCTGCGGCTGCTGCTGTAGAGGCAAACTGAGAGCCTACCGCAACCGGTCGTTTCCTATGTGGCGTCCAGTTCCGGGCGGAACGTCTTGCACAAAAACGGCGGTGGTATACGGCATAACCCTGTAGTGTGAGCCGTCCATCGGGTCACCTTGATCTAACGGCTTGAAGTCTTGCCCTTCTGCTAGGTTCGTATCAGCAATACGGCGCCAGTTGCCAGCCGGAAGTTCGATATCGACTGGACCTTCCCATGAATTTCCAGCGATGTATATGGTCTTGTTTCCATCACCAACTGCTTTGTACTGCCTGGCGATGAATCGCGTGCCATCACTCCAATCAGGCTCAAATGGCTTGACACCATGCCAAATGATGTCTGCCGGACGCATGTGCCCTATACTCAAAGCTTTACGCACGCCAATCGCCCATTGCGTGAAGTTGAAAACACCCTTGTTAGCATCCGCCGAATCCCAATCAACTTCGTTCAATTCATCCTGATTGTAAGCGTTGTTATTGCCGTCTTGGGTGCGACGGATTTCGTCACCGGAGAGCAACATCGGCGTTCCTTCCGAGAAGAGCAACCACGTCATGAAATTCTTGATTTGGCGAACTCTTAGAATGTCGATTGGGCTGCCTCTTTCCACTGGTCCCTCATGTCCATAGTTGCGGCTGGCATTGTCGTCACTTCCATCACGATTGTTTTCGCCGTTCGACTCGTTGTGTTTATGGTCATAAGACACAAGATCGTTCATCGTAAAGCCATCATGGGCGGTGACAAAGTTGATCGAGCTTTGTCCGGTCTCAGGATTGAATCCAGCATCGTTAGAACCGGCGATTATGTCACCGAGATACTTCACCTGGCCCGTCATGCCGCGTACGAATTGCCGAACGACATCGCGGAAGCGGCCGTTCCATTCGGCCCAACCCTGGGAGAATCGGCCTGGACCATAGCCACTCATATCCCACGGTTCGGCGATCAACTTAACATGTGAGAGAACAGGATCGTTCTTAATCGCCTGAATCAGTGGTGCTGTATCGTTGAAATTACCATCGGGCATGTACTTAAGAGCTTTAGCCAGGTCGAACCGGAAGCCGTCCACCTGCATCTCCTGCACCCAATATCTAAGACTCTTAATGATGAAGTCCTGAACAGCCGGATCGTTGGCGTTGACAGTGTTTCCGCAACCCGTGTGGTCGACGTAGGCGTTTTGATTGTTCTTATCGAGGAGGTACATCTCATTGTTGTTGAGACCCTTGAAGTTGACGGTCTTCCCGTCTTTGCCGGCTTCGCCTGTATGATTGAAAACTACGTCCATCACGACTTCGATGCCGTTGCGGTGTAACTCGCGCACCATATTTTTAAACTCAGCGACCTGCTGTCCGCTTGTACCGTCATGCGCATAGCGACCTTCAACTGCTTTGAATCCAACTGTGTTGTACCCCCAGGCGTTCAGTAAAACTTTACCGGTGGCAGGGTCAACCTTCATGTCCTTCTGAAACTCCATGACCGGCATAAGCTCAACCGCCGTCACGCCGAGGCTCTTTAGATAAGGAATCTTCTCGACCAGACCACGATAGGTTCCCCGCAGATCACCGAGAGACTTATCTCTAGCCGTGAATCCGCGAACATTCAATTCGTAAATGACAGTGTCTTCCATTGCGGTGTTCGGCTTCTTCACACCCTGCCAGTCGAAATCGTCGCGAACGGCGATAGCTCGAGCATCATTAACATCCGGTCCCGTGTCTGCCCGGAAGACAGCCTTCGCCTCAGGATCGAGAAGTAGCTTGGTATTGTCGAAGCGCGTGCCGTTACCTTCAGGGTTGAACTCACCACTTACTCGATATTGATAGGCCGTGAACTGAGGTAGATCCTCGACGCGATGCCAGACATCGCCAGTCTTAGTCATCGGCAGAATGCGACTTGGTTCTTTCGCATCTGGCTTGTCGTAAAGCACTAGCTCCACGTTTGTCGCTTCCGGACTGCGCACACCGAAGTTGATGCGTCCATCGGGAGTGAAGGTGGCGCCAACTTCGGGCTTGCCGATGTTCGCCTCAGGAATGATAGGTTTGGTTTCGGCCGATTGTTCGACCCTTTCAGTGGTGCGAGCCTCGGGTTTGGCAGGATCAGAACCATGTGGACGGGTGTAATCTTCCACCAACTCCACTTTAGGCAGTACATTGCCGGCACCGTCGGAGGCTGGAACTCCTTCGTAGCCGTTGAACGCCAGGCCTGATTTAGGAGTTCCAATACCCATAATCGTAGCAGCCGCCGCATCGCGAACCTCAGCCAATTTCTTTACGCCGGCGTCGATGGCAGACACCGCTTTCGTCGAAGCCTCAGAAGTCATTACTGACGACGGTTCGACTTTTGCATCTGCAGCTGCAGCTGTCTTAACTCGCAAAGCATCAGTATTTCCCAGCGACAACTTCAAAACCCGACCCAAGCCTTCCTGGGCGATCGGCAGAGCCTCGTTCATCAAAGCTCCGGATACAGCCGCTTGCAAGCGCCCATCATTTGTGGCGAGGTTTTTGCCGCCCGTACAGCCAGCGATAATGTTGGAGGTTTCGTACTGCACTTCGCCACCAACGGCTCCAGTCAAAGCTCTGCCGGTACCAACAATAGCGATTTTGCCCAAGCGGGAGGTTGTTTTTGCCGCAAGCTTAGACATGCCATAATTTCCAGCCTCAAATGCCGAGAAACTGAGCATCGTTCCAACACTATTGCCAATTCTGGTTTGTCCGTCGCTCGGTTTTTTCAGATATTCATAAATGCCCGCTGTTCCAACATTGGCAACCGCTTCGCTGCGCATGAGGGTGTTGGCGAGGCCAGTCATTTGTCGAGCTTCGGCGACCGAACCCATGAGCGAGTGAGATGCTTTTCCGAGAACAATGTAGGGCGCCAGTCCGCCGGCGACTTCGGAAACTGTTTGCACGGCGTTGTTGACCAGTGAGTCTTGTTTTCCGGTCTGCAAGGGCTTATAGTCTTCGCCCGTAAAAGTGTCCTTTATCTGCCGAACGCCAGTACCGTTGATGAACGGATTGAGCACGTTTTCGCGAAACCAGCCATGAGACTCGGTGTTCGAGTCCTGCGGCTGAGGCAGTTTCTCAGCGGATGTTGACGGTTTATCTCCAGCCAACTGGCATCTCCGGAAGTTGGATTCGGATGAAAGCGGTGGGCGGCCGCAGGATTGAGTCGCATGGAGTAAGACTCAATCAGATTCTAGTTCTAGGCTATTGGTTATAAATGGGGAAAGTACGCTTTAAGAACATTAACGCCATGAATTTATCGAGGTCAGCGAAAATTGTTGCCTGTACAACGCAACGAGTTGCGAAGGACAAAACGAGGCTAAGGCCTTACGCTCTCAAAGTTGCTGTGGTGGAGTTAATCGACGTAGAAATACGAAAACGCCTCCAGCTACGACTAAACAAAAGCAGAAAACAGCCCTAGTCAGACAGCGAACATTTGCACTACATTCGGTACTAAGATTATCCGCGATGTGTCGTCGGTATCAAAGAGCAAGCAGGCAAATGTTTTTTGATTTCATCATAGGCCCCCATTATATTGCCTTGGCAAGCAGCACAATAGACAGCCATGAGAGACTTCGAATTTGCTAGTTGCCGCATTCCGTCACCTGTAATCCTCGTACCAGAGATGTCCAGCCTGACGAGCCCTTTCATGTGACTGATGCTGCTCATGCAACGATCGTCAATGTCGCAGCCTACTAGCCACAATTCACGCACACCATCCAACTTCGAGATTTCAGCGATACCGGCATCGGTGACATGTGTATGACTGAGATCGAGAACCTTCAAGTTCCGCATACCGGTCAAGTAAGTAGCGCACTCATCATTGAAGGACGTGTCGTCAAACTTGATGCTTGCAACATTTGCCAATGATTTGAGAGAGGAAAGTCCCTTATGGTCAAGCTTGTTGTGCGACATATCGAGAAAAACAAGAGGACAGTCCTTCAAATACGACAGCCCCGAGCCGCCCACTTTCGTCTGATTGAGATTGAGTCTCACGAGGGATTTCTTGTTCCTCAAGTGCTCCAACCCCGCATCGACGAGGTCGTTTCTGTCGAGTCTCAGTGACGTTAGCTTTGTCAACGGTTCGATGTATTTCAGGCCTTCTCCATGAATCGAATTTCCAGGAAGATTCAGCTCAAGGCAGCCGGTCTCTCCTGCAAGCGGAGCCATGTCAGAATCTTTGATTTCCCAGTAACCCATGTCTATGTTACTAGTCATTGGATTTTTGTCGACGAAATCGCGAACGGCTTTGGCAGTGTCTACCGGTTTTGATGGTTCGATACCATCAGCGGTGCCAGAAGGCGCAGCCACACGCGCAGGCAACACAGGTTTCACAGTCTGTGGAATTTGCTTTGTAAGATGCTGGATAGTGAACCAGACCAAGACCAATGCCACAGCGCAAGCGACAGCACTGGCAATAGCAATAGTTTTGGCAGACTTAGATTTCTCGGGTGGCAGTTCGGACACGTCGATCCGCACCGGAGCTGGCACAGCGGGCTCGCCCTCTTTGTACATCTCGAGAACCCACTTCAGCTCATCTACCGATTGATAGCGGTCATCGGGATTTTTATTGAGCAGCTTCATCACGATCTCTTCTAACGCCGGAGGAAATTCCTTACCAAGAGAAGAGTCTTTCAGGGGCGGTGGCAGTTCGAGGGTGATTTTGGCGATGATTTGAGCAATCGTGTTGCCGACGAAAGGCGGCAATCCGGTGAGACACTCATACATAGTGCAGCCAAGATGATAGAGCTCAGTGCGCCTGTCCATCTCTTTTCCCGCGCATTGTTCGGGACTCATATAGAGCGGGCTTCCGAGTGTATCACCGGTCTGAGTGAGATTGACCGTCGCTTTTTCATTGTCGGTTATCTTCGCGATACCAAAGTCGAGAATGAGCATGCTCGGCGGCTTTCCCTCATTTTCGATAATGAGAACGTTGCTCGGCTTCATGTCCCTATGTAGCACTCCGTGCTTATGTGCGTGGCTGAGAGCATCACAAATCTGGAGCATCGCATCGACCGTAAACTCGATTTCGAGGCAGCCATCAGCTGAAATTTTGTCTTCCAGTGTTTGCCCCTGCACGAAATCCATGACCATGTATGGTTGCCCGTGCTGCGAAATGGCGAAGTCGTAAACTTTGATGATATTGGGATGAGAAAGAACAGCAGCGGCTTTGCCTTCGCGCTGGAAGCGCTTCAGAGCCCTCTCATTTATCATCTCCGTGTGCAACATTTTTATTGCGACGACTTTGTTCAAGATTATCTGACGTGCTTTGTAGACGACCCCCATGCCGCCTGCACCGATAAGCTGTATAAACTCGTATTTTCCGTCTAGCGTAGCACCAGGTGAATAAGTCGATTCGAGAGGTGTTCCGTCAACCGGACAGGTAGACTGAGTCGCACTCACATCTAGACCACAATGCGAGCACTTGCGTGTGCTGGGTGTAACACCCGCCGTCTTTTCGTAAGATTCTCGACCGATATTTTGGCTCATAACTAATAGTTTTTCCCAACCGAAGCCTGTTTTAGACATCGGTTAGGTACTAGCGGAAGAGCCGAGACGAGTTTGCAATGGTCATCTAACCAGCAGAGCACGCACTTTTGGATCTTTCAATTTCCAAATCGCAGAGTCGCAAAGGAAGTGATGAGTAGAGAAAATCACCACCACTGTGGCAAAAGCCACTCCAATTGATGGACCAAAATTGACAAGAACGCGCGGCGCAACGGTGAATATCAGCTCGCTGATGACAAACAGTAAAAACAAGTAAAGCCAAGTAGATTTCTTGAGAAATATCTTCCAAATCGAATGATTAGTCACGCCTGGCGGCAGTCCTTCGATCTTGCAGTGCACTGACGTAGTCACGCACCACGATTGACTGCCATGATAAAAGGCACCGATAAAGAAGCCTAGCGCCCAAAATGTGGGAGCTGGAAGGGCGTAAACCCACAGTGTGGTAGCCAACAGAACTAGTACCGGTACTGGTATCATAACATTGGTCTTGAGATACCTAAGTCCAACCATCACTAAAAACGCCACCACCACCAGTGCCAAGCAAACCTGAGCAACGTCTGGCGCCCAACCAGGCAATAGAACCGGGAAGCTAACGTAGAATTTCTGCACATCGAACGAGCCAAACGCAGGTATCGTCAAAATTCGCACGATTACGAAAGCACAAATACTCTGAAACACAAGTAGTAAAAGTCGACGCTCTCCGGGGTTCATCATATACCCGCGTTTAAACAGGTAGATAAGGCTCACCCCATATGACTGCATTAACCAGTGATACGCCCCGAGCAAAAAATAGAGCCGAAAGCAAATGAGCAATAGCGGCGGATTCAGCAACAGGGGGACAAAAGCTAAGGCGGCAATGACGGTAATGGTTATGAAATATGGCTTTACGGCAGACATGGTCTCTTTGTGTGTAAGTATTCGATGCCAGGAAGCGACGCCATGTGCATCCTGAAAAAGGTGCACGGCGATTATGCCGAGCGCCCACATGCTAAAAGTCATAGGATTTTTGTACGGGTCCTGGCTGATGCCGGCAAGCATCAGACCCCAGAGAATAATGGGAAACACTCCACAGCAAAAGAGTATGTCGACCGCTGGATGTATTATCCACGGATAGGGCTTAGATTCATCCGCGGCAACGGCACTGACGGCAATAGACTCCGAAGAAGAAGTGACATTTTCTTCAGCAGCTGAGGTCATAACGTGCTGTTCTAGTTGGCTGTCATCCATATCTTGGAGGCACGCGGCAGTTAAGAGAACCAAACAAACACGAGAATCCGAGGATACACGTGGCTATGTGTTTCTTTGCCCATTCGGCAAGAGAACTAACCCGTCCAGGCAGTTGACATCAAACAGCCGCTGGACCAGCAATCTGCTGCAGAGCTTCCGGGTTCTCAATTGAGGATGTATCACCAACCGCCTGACCCAGGTACTGACGCTTAATCGAGCCGCGCACGATCTTTCCGGAACGAGTCTTCGGCAATACAGTTACCTGGTGAATGCGTTCTGGTTTAAGGACTGAACCCAGGCGATGACCGAGCATAGCCTTTAGTTCTTGTTCCAGTTCCGAATTCAATCGCTTGTCTTGCATAAGCACTACGAAACAGACAAGACCCTCGCCTTTGATCTCATGGGGAACACCAATCACAGCAGCTTCGGCGACCAAATCGTGCTCGATCAAAATCGACTCAACTTCGCCCGGTCCAACGCGCTTTCCAGAAACCTTGATAGTGTCGTCCGAACGTCCAAACAGGAACCAAGATCCATCAGTATCTACTTTAGCCCAGTCGCCGTGATACCAAACACCGGGAAACTTGGTGAAATATGTTTCAATGTATCGCTCCGGATCTCGAAGAAACCCTTTCGTCATCGACGGTGAAGGTTTCTTGCAAACCAGATGTCCGATAGCATCCTGAACGCTCTTTCCGGATTCATCAAAGACATCGATGTCCATTCCTAAACCGGCAGCCCCGAGCGAGCACGGCTTCAACGGCATCACGGGCAGTGGCAAAAGCAGTCCACCGACTACTTCAGTGCCACCGGAGATATTTATGATTGGGCAGCGCTTATTGCCTACCTTTTCAAAGAACCACATATAACTCTCTTGGTCCCAGGGCTCACCTGTAGACCCAAGAATACGTAGTCTGCTCAGGTCATGCTTGTGCACCCACTCTTCACCGGCAGCTTTCAATACACGAATGGCCGTTGGGCTAACACCAAGACTTGTAACCTTGTGTTTAGCAACTATCTCCCAAAGCCTGTCAGGCTGTGGATAATTCGGAGCGCCTTCAAAAATGACCAACGTTCCGCCCCAGAAGAGAACGCCCATCATCTCCCAAGGTCCCATCATCCAACCGATATCGGTGACCCAGAAGAAAACATCCTGCGGCTGTACGTCGTAACTCAAGCCTAGCTCTTTGGTTATCTGTGCCAATGCACCGGCATGAGTGTGTACGGTTCCTTTGGGTTTACCGGTCGTTCCAGACGTGTACAAGTACATGGAAGGATGTTCAGCCGGCAGGTCTACCTTAGTAGGCAGTGGTTCATTAGCGGCGATCGCTTCATGGAACCAGATGTCGCGCTTAGAATCCCACTCCACTTCCGAGTCGCAATGCTTGAGGACGACTACGTGCTCTAGCAAAGGCAGAGCGGCGGCTGCTTCATCAGCGTCTTTCTTGATGGCAATATGTTTGCCCTTGCGGCGACCGGCGTCGGCTGTAAACAGAACACGTGCCTGGGCGTCTTCCATACGGCTAATCAAGGCTTGCGAGCCAAAACCACTGAATACCGGAACAGCGACAGCGCCAAGTTTTAGACAACCGAAGAGAACTGCCACCACTTCCGGCACCATCGGCATGTAGATGCCGACTGCATCGCCAGGCTTGACATTCAGCTTTGCCAAAAGTCCGGCAACCCGAGCGGACATGTCATTTAGTTCGCCGTAAGTCAAAGTGCGGCTGGGCTTCCCCTCGCCTTCCCAAATCAAGGCCGGATGATCTTTCCCGACAGACTCCCTGGCACCAGCCTTGCGTCCGGTCTCTAGATGCCAGTCAAGACAGTTGTAAGCTGCATTCAGCTCGCCATTGATAAACCATTTCGTCCACGGGAAGCCATCTTTCTCGTCTTTGAGGACGTCATATTTTTTGTGCCATTGGAAGCCGAAATACTCCAGCGCATTGGACCAAAACCATTCGGTGTCTTCAGTAGATTTCTTGACCAGTGTTCGCCAGTCTTCGACACCCACTTTTTTCATAAAATCGACGACACGCGTCTTCAAATAATCGCCATGAGGTTGCCAGATAACATCAGTGACAGTTGTGCTCATTTCCAGGCTCTCTAAAATATGAAAGTAGACAAAGTAGATATCGATTGTACTACCTTGACACGAAGCTTCACATTGTCGATCATGTGCGATTCGACACGTTTTGCATGAAATAAAACCAATGGCCATCGGTTGCGCTTGTCTTTTCGTCTTCTTTGTCATGGCACTTTTGATGTCGAGCCGCAGGCTCTCGGCACTTCTGGCCTTGCCAATCATGGCTGTGACAATAGCCGCCATTGCGGGTATACCGCCTGCTGACATTGTTTCAGACGTCCTCAATAAGGGCGCCGTCAAGCTCTATAACACTTACACGACGACAATGTTCGGCGCCATGCTGGCTGAGCTCCTCAACAAGCAAGGTATTGCCAAATCGCTCGTTCGCTGGGTGGCGGAGTTTGCCGGTGACAATCCATTCGGGCTCGGGGTCATCCTCACCCTGACTACAGCCGTCTTGTTTTCGACTTTAGGCGGACTCGGCGCCGTGATCATGATCGGTTCGATCGTTTTGCCGGTCATGCTCTCGCTCGGCATTAACAATTTGACAGCGGGCGGATTATTCCTGTTTGGTATTAGCCTCGGTGGCATGTTCAATATTGCCGGATGGCAACTCTATATTGATGTTCTTAAAATAAACCCAGCAGACATCATCAATTTCGTAGTTCCGTTTTCGCTATTGATAAGCGTGATTATTCTAAGCTTTTTGGCGATAGAGCTTCGCAACATAAAAAACTGGCGCTATATGCTGGTCAGTCTTCTCGTGCTCGCTTCAGGAGGCTTTTATCTGTTGAATCGACACAGCCCAGCAGCCTCGCAGGCAGCTCCGGGGGTAGACCAAACATCCATTCAGGTGGTGGCGGCTTTCATCGGAATCCTCATCCTTTACGCGATTTATCGCCATCGGACCAATGAAAAGGAGAATCCGGGTCTTTCACTAATCACTCCACTTCTGCCTCTGTGCCTAGTCCTCTTCTTCCACTGGGACTTCATCCCAGCATTCGTTGCCGGCATAAGCTATGGCACCTTGATCACCTGGAAGCGAGACTCGATCAATCTCCTCACACGCTCGATTTTGGACGGCATCTCGGCTGTGATACCAGCAGTAGTGCTTATGATGGGAATCGGCATGCTCATAGTGGCTGTCAGTCATAAAGAAGTGACTGCTGCTATTTCACCGTTACTGGCCATGGCCGTGCCAACTCACGCTTTGCCTTATGTCATAGTCTTCACGATTGCGGCACCACTGGCTTTATATAGAGGGCCTCTCAGCCTGTGGGGCATGGGCAGTGGATTAGTCGCGCTCGTACAAAAAGCAACCACACTCTCTTCTCAAGCCGTCATGGGTATGCTCATGTCGGTCGGTCAGATTCAAGGCATCTGCGATCCAACAAACACCGCCAACATCTGGATCGCAAACTACCTGGGCACTGACACTCAGGTGCTGATGACAAAAACCATTCCATACGCATGGCTTGCCGTAATCTGCGGTCTCATTCTGTCAGCATCCTTCGGTTACGTGCATTGGTGAAAAAGTGACAGAACATTCGACGATGCAGAGTCCAGCAGAAGCGGCAGTGGCAGCCGACACAAATCAGATTTCCAATGCCGTACGCGTTGGCATAGACGTTGGCGGCACATTCACTCATGCTATCGCGCTCGATGCCCGCTCGCTCGCCATTCTTGGCAAGGTGAAGGTTCCAACAACACACAGAGCCAAAGAAGGCGTCGCCCGCGGCATCGTCGAAGCATTGCAAAAACTGCTTTCTGAGACAAAGATTGAATCTAGTCGGGTGACATTCATAGCGCACAGCACGACCCAGGCGACGAATGCACTTCTAGAAGGAGACGTGGCCAAAGTCGGTATTCTGGCAATGGGAAGCGGAGCCAATGCGTGGCTCATCAAACAAACGACAAATCTCAAAGTTGTGGAAGTCGCCAAAGGCAAGTTTATCGAAATTCATCATCACTTTATCGATACCGCCAATGGTGAACTATCCCTCCTGGTCAATGCGGCGTTGGATACTCTGCTTGCAAAAGGTGTTGAAGCCATCGCTATTTCGGAAGGATTTTCTGTCGACAATCCTGCACATGAAGAGGCAGCCTTAAAAATCGCGAGAGAGCGGGGGTTGCTCGCCACAGCTGGAACCGAAGTCAGCCAACTGTATGGTCTCAAGGTGCGAACACGCACAGCCGTCATCAACGCTTCTATGTTGCCAAAGATGCTCGACAGTGCCAATATGACCGAGCAGAGCGTGCGGCAAGCAGGCATCAAAGCACCGATCATGATTATGCGGTCAGACGGCGGTGTCATGGACATTGAAGCCATGCGGAAGAAACCGATCATGACCATGCTCTCAGGACCGGCTGCTGGTGTTGCGGCTGCCACTATGTTTTTGCGCATTTCAGACGGTGTCTTCTTGGAGGTCGGGGGCACGAGCACCGACATATCTACAATCAAAGACGGGCGGGCCTTGGTCAAGTCAGGCGAGATCGGCGGCAATAAAGTCTACATGCGCACTCTCGATGTTAGAACCTTAGGCGTGGCCGGTGGCTCGATGTTTCGGCTTAAAGGAGACAAGCTAGTTGATGTGGGCCCAAGAAGCGCGCATATTGCGGGTTTGGGCTATGCGTCCTTCGCCACTCTGGCGAGTGATACCGAACTGACTATCAAAACAGTCCAGCCGTTGAAAAAAGATCCAGACGACTATCTCGCCTTTGCCACCGCCGGAAGTACCGATGCTTCTATCTGCTTGACCCCAACTTGTGCCGCGAACGTACTGGACCTAGTACCGAAAGACAATTGCGCAGTCGGCAATCTAGAGTCCATAAATCTTGCCATGAGCAAACTGGCAGCGCGCCTAGGAGTAGACAACAAGACGGCAGCGGCTGAAATGCAAAAAATGGCTGCAGCAAAGTGTATTCCAACGGTCAAAGCAATGCTTAAGGAGTACAAGTTAGACCCGGAACTAGTGACTCTCATTGGTGGTGGTGGGGGGGCTGCAGCTATAGTGCCTTCCGTGGCAAAAGAAATGAATATGCAGTACACAATTGCGGAGTACGCCGATGTAATCTCTGCGATCGGTGTGGCGATGGCGTTGATTCGAGAGACAGTCGAACGTCAAATCATCAATCCGACAAAAGAAGATATTCTGAAGATTCGCGCGGATGCAGCAGCAGCCATCGAGAGGATGGGAGCCGATCAAAGCACAGTCGAGGTGCACCTGGAGATCGACGGTCGCACCAACACACTCAGGGCCACTGCATACGGTGCGTCGTCTTCTACAACGAACGCACAGGAACGCCAAGAGTTGAGTGAAGAAGCGAAGTTAGAACTGGCTGCCGCCTCCATGCGTACCGAAAAGTCGTCAGTAATAATAGCCGCTCAGACTTCCACCTTCACGGTTTACAGTGCTGAAGTCAAGCATGGCAAATTTTTCGGGTTGCTAAGCGAAAAGACTCGGGGCTACAGAGTCTTAGACAAAGGTGGCAGTATCAGACTGCAAAGTCAAAGCGGGCTAGCCGTGCAAACAACAGCCGCAACTGCAGAACAAGTCATCGTAAAACTTATCGACGAAAATAGTTCCTGGGGTGATGCCGGTAAGGTAATTCCAGGAATTCTTTTGCTGGTCGGAGCGAAAATTATTGACCTGGCAGGACTACTGGACGGCGATCAAGTCGTAGCTGTAGCCCGCACTGAATTAGAGAACGTCCATTCCGAGCAACTTTTGATCGTCCTGGCCAAAATCAACAGCTAGGTGAGTAACCTATATAAGCGACTATGAACGACGAACAGTCAGACCTCTTCGAAAAGGGCATCAGAGAGTTTAACGAAGGCGAGTTTTTTGAGTGTCATGAGACACTCGAAACATTTTGGCGCACACAGCCCATGCCGGAGCGAGAATTTACACAAGGTATCATTCAAAGCGCCGTCGCTTTTTATCATCTGGAACGCAACAACAAAGTCGGTGCCATCAAGCTTTTCCACCGGGCCCTACCGCGATTGCACAAATTCGAGCCTGTCTGCATGGGACTCGACGTGTTAGCACTGACTCGGTCGCTCAGCGCGGTCTTACATTTTCTGGAGAGCGCTGACAGCGCTGAAACTGAAACGGGCCAAGAGTTACCGAAGCCACCAAAGATCAATTCAAGGAACAAATGACAAGTTGTTGAATCGATAGAAAGCGGATATTATCGTTTACAGGTGAAGTTGGACCGTTTTTAGAAGAAAGCCCGGCAAACAGTGAAGACCAGTAACAACATCCTAGTGGTGGACGATGAGCAAGCCCACGCCATGTTGATTACCGAGTTGCTTAGGCGCGCCGGCTACACAGTCGCGTCCGCCAACGATCCATTCAAAGCGCTTGCTGCTTGCAAAGTGCGAACGCCAGATCTAGTTATTCTCGATTTGCATATGCCGCTCATGGGCGGAATGGATGTTTTCGAACGCCTGCGCGCGGAAGATAAGACAAGCAATATCCCAATTATTTTTCTCGGTAACAAAGACAAGCCGATTCCGCCGTTCAAGTCAGATGAAACGCAAGCGGAGGACGTTATCTTCAAACCGTTCGAGCCAAACGAACTGTTGTCACGTGTTCGCAATCTTCTTAAAGTCAAGCAGTTGCGAGATGAATTGAAGAGCAAAGACGCTCAGATTACAGAGCTTCAGATGCTCGACCCACTGACTTCCTTGAAAACCCCGCGCTATCTAAACGAGTTTCTAATTAACGGATTGAAACAAGGAAAGCGCTACGGGGTGCCACTGAGTGTGGTGATTCTAGAGGTGGATCAACACCGCGAGTTGATTAAGGCAGTCGGTAAAGATGCAGCAGATAGCGTAATTCGACAGTTGTCCGAGATTCTTAGCAAAGCGATGCGCGATTCAGACATCGTCGTGCGTTCAGGTGAGTTCGAATTCACGCTTGCACTAACGGCAACTCCTGTCGGCGGCGCCATAGAAGTAGCTGAGCGCCTGCGCAACAAGATCGCCCAAACGGCTTTCATAGTGGGCGAAATGGATTTCAACATTACGGTAAGCCTGGGTCTTTGTGAGTACAACAAAAGCATGGATGACGAAGGCAAGATTCTGCTCTCTCATGCCCGTGCAGCTTTGCAACAAGGGCATCTTTCAGGCGGAAATGTCACGTTAAAAGCTGAGTAACAAGCCTATCGGGGCTGAATGCAGCCATCCTAATATATGCTAAGATCTGGATCTGTCGGGGCGTAGCGCAGCTTGGTAGCGTGTCCGTTTCGGGTGCGGAAGGCCGGAGGTTCAAATCCTCTCGCCCCGATTTTCTTTTAAAACTGAATTCATAAATCACAGCAACACTGCAAAGCACTGAATGATTTCCCATCTGCGAGGACGCATTCACTCAAAGGAGATAACCGGCGGTCCTGCCGATCGGCTCGTGCTCGAAGTTGGAGACATCGGATTCGAGCTCTCTGTCTCTCGACGCACCCTTACTTTGATTGGGCAACCTGGTGACTCGGTTGTAGTACAAACAGCGGTGTCGATTCGCGAAACTGAATGGACACTATTCGGTTTCGCCACGCAAGAAGAAAGACAGATTTTCGGATTGCTGCAAACAGTCAGCGGTATCGGTCCGAAACTGGCACTGGCACTCGTTGGCACACTTGGACCGCAACAACTTGCAGACGCCATCGCCACTGAAGATCAGAAAATGATCTCGCAGACGCCCGGTGTTGGAGCCAAAGTTGCTCAGCGCATAATTCTGGAACTGAAAACAAAGATTGAGGAATGGCAAAAGGCTCGCGGCTTGCAGAGCGGCGAAGCAGCCATACCACGAGGGCAAGCGGCGGACGAAGTGCGCGAGATTCTCGAGGGTCTGGGCTACACGCCTACCGAAATTGCGCATGCGCTGAAAAAGGCCAGGGAAAACTCAATCGAAAACGACGTCGAAATCTTGGTAAGGTATAGCTTGAAGGTATTAGGCGCCGCAGCTACATCTTGATCTTGTTTTGACCGCAACAGCCGCTAACATCTGCAAACGTCTGAGTCTACGATTCTTACTGGGAATCGTCATATTCGTGGCACCGGCGTATGCGATCAAGTGGGGGCAAGTCCATCCGCACATAAATTGGCCATCTTATCTTCTCAATGCCTGGAAAGTGGGTCTGTTGAACTCCCCCCTGGCACATCGTCAGTTTTATTCGGCCCACTTTCACTGGCAAGAACTTGCTTGCTTGTTTATTTTCGTTTTGGTATCAGTGCAAGCAGAATATTTGCTCACAGTATACGGAGCAAGCGATGGAGAGCCATTCAAGTTACCAAAGTCGAGCAGGGAATGGGCGTCTTTTCTTCAAGACGAAGAGCACGTGCTCTGGGTTTTGACTGTGGCCTGCTTATATTTATATGTAGCCGCCTGCGCACTTTGTGAACGCACTCATATGGGCACGGTCAATACGTCAGGGCCTATTGACTCAACGATCAGACAAGCTGGAATTCTGACTGTTACCTATTTCCTCTTCAAAGCGATCAAGATTATCAGCGCTTCCGTCACTTTTAACGGAATGGTCGTGCGTTCTGATGTGCAAAGGGCATATCAAGCAGTCTCTTATTCGCTGGGAGGTCTTGCACTTTCATTTATGAGCTGGTTTCCACTGCTTGCGATTCCCGGATTAACTGTTGCCATTCGATGGATTTTCGCCCGCATGCGCGAATCGACCAGAGAGGAAAGTTTCAGTGCGGGCGAAACGTCCAATCCCTAAGGCGCTGGTCGCCCTATAGCTTTTTGATCAAAGCCGTGCTCAGAGTGTACTCAAAGAAATCTTTGTTGCCGTTGTCTAGAACCCAGCGAAACTCATCTTTTGCACGGGTTTGATTCTTGCTGGCCATCGCATTCAGAGCGAGAAAACAATGCAGCTCTGTCTGCTTATCGTTGTTATCAGCAGTTTTCGTCAGCTCTTCTTCTGTAATTTTTCCGCTCAAATATTCAAGGAACGGATACGGCCATTCTTTGTGATCTAGCTTCTTCCCAGCTTTTTCGTACAGTGCCGGCAACTCACTGTCTTGCGAACAGAGCTTAAGCATGAGCGCGCGGTAGACAAAGCAATATTTGACATACATATCGACTGTCGGCGAATTACCGTAGCGGTCGAAATCTGCAGCGGCATTCTTATAGTCGCCTTTCAAACAATAAGCAAATCCACGTCCCCAGTTGGCCGTATCTTCTTCGGGGTCTAATTCCAGAACTTTGTTGAAGTCTTTGATTGAGTCATCAACGCGTTCCATACTGAATTCGACATAGCCCCGCTGCATGAAACCGAGCGGATTGCTTGGTGCAAGAGTGACTGCATTGTCTGCATCTTCCATCGCTTCATCATATTTTCGCAGCAAGCGATATGCTTCCGATCTCTTCCTCAGGAAAAACACCTTTTCAGGATAGAAAGCAAGCGCGGCAGAAACAGCCATTGCACCACCAAAGAGATCGCGCTGTTCAGCCTTCTTAACAGCACCATCAACCATCTTAGCGGCACTTGCAGTTACTAAATCAATGAGGTCATTGTATTCTTCCAGCGCCTTTTGATACTTTGCCTGGTCTTCGTAAATCGTGGCTCGCTCTTTTCTAGCCTGAATGAAATCAGGATATTGAGCGATTAGAGCATCAAGATCCTTGAGCGCACCATCCTTGTCTTTCCGCAACTCCTTTATAAAGGCTCGTTCAAACAGACAAGTGCGACTATTCGGGTCGACTTTCAAACCTTCGTCTACGGCAGCGTTTGCTTTGTCAAACTGATTCGAGCGACCATATACGTCAGCTTTGAAAGCATAGAATGTCGCTTCTTTGGGTGTAAGTGCGATGGCGTGATTGAACGCCTCGATCGCTTTCTGTGGCTGCCTGTCTTTATCGTAGCAAGCACCTAATGCGATCCAAATTGGAACTTCTTTTGGTTTATGCTGCAAATAAGTGACATAGTCCTGCTCGGCTTCTTTCTCTTTGTTCATTGAAGAATAGCAGTAGCCTCTTAGCTTATAGGCATCATCCAAGTCTTTCTTCATGGATATCGCCTTAGTCAGATCTTTAATAGCCGAAGCAAAATCTGACTTCAAAGCATATATTCTGCCTCGCTCAAGTAGATCTCCAGGCGTAACTTTTGCTTTCAACCGTTGGTTTATCCGTTTCAAAACTTCGCCATAAATATCGAAGTTCTTCAAAGGCTCTATGTTTGGCGCCGGCTCACGCTCAACGGGAGGCAAAGTCAGCTTAGTCATCGGAGCGGCAGTAATAGGCAAGGCGGCCAGCAAAGCTTTATCACCATGCACGCTATTCTCTTCGATAGCAAGCACTTGAGTACAACCGAAAAAAGGAGCCAGCGAAAACGACAGGCAAAGACCGATGACGCTTTTACTTTTCACTCCCAACTCCTATATCTTCCACTCAACTTACAATGAAACGCGTTACTCAAAGATTACAACAAGCTGAGCAGATAGTTGCCCAGCAGAGCAATCGTATCCTTGTCCTCTAAAGATTGCTCCCGTCATAATACATATATTGTTTTGTGCCCTCGGGTTCCGAGCAGATGAATAAAGCCATGGCGGCTTTGATTCCATGGTCGGGCTGCGGCGTAAAGGGGTGAAAATTAAATTGCTCGAACTGTGTCGTTACCTCGCCCACGGCATCTGCTGGAACAAAGACAGCGGCAAGAGAGCTCTTGTTTAGTCCTATATCGAGCAACAGTCGAGTGGTTGCATTAGCAATTGCACAGCCGGAGTTGCTGGCATCTGCCGACGGCACAAACCTGATGGCACCTTGCTCACCAGGCTCAATTTGGAAGACATTGTAACGGCGACACCCGATCGCATGGCAATTGTGATACCAGAGGTCTTCATATTGCACAGTTTTGGATACACGACTTTGATTGAGACGCGGTGTCTCTTGATAGGTGATCGTCAGCTGAGTTATCGGGTTGAGCGTTGAGCCCTGATAACTCATATATCCCTTGAGCACTTGGGTCTGCACGGTGATAATGAAGTCGAATCTCTGCTCCAAGGAGCCCTTATCGAAAAGGTTTTGCGGTCTTGCCGGCAACGCGGTCACAAAAAACATCAGCGCAAACAGCGCAGAAAACAACGGAGTAGCAAGAAAGCTCAAGCGGGCTCTACTCATTTAGAAAAAACACCTTCGTGACGGGGTCGCGACCAAGATTTTCCCAGTTTGCCTCTGCAGCTATTGTGAACGAGACAGGGCAATTAAGACCAGGTATTTTTCCACCACCTATGTTGACCAGAAAAACCGGAGATATATCGACATCAGCAGCTACTTCCATAGCATAGTCGCAAGGCGCGCGTGAACCGTTAGGCAGCCATTGCCCTGGAACAGTTCTTGGCTGCGTCACCACAAAACGCTCACCCGATCTAACACTTGACACAATTAAGTCACAGCGGATATTGCGAGGCTTTACACCACCAAGACGTATCAGCTGCGTCTCCATTGATGGATCAGCATTAAGCATACTCAGTGCCTGACTATAAGTTTCGCACAGCGACAATTTGCGAGCATAGTTGGCAATGATCTCGCGTGACAGGAACCAGCGAATCGGCAAAATTCCCAAGTCGAGCATTGGCATGAAAAAGATGAGAAACAACAGAATGAGAGCGGCACCGAATTCGGTTATCTGCTGTCCTTTCGCTCCGCGACTTTTATAACGCACGTTGCAATCTCAAGCCCTGGGTTACAATAGCTCCACAGGGAAGAATAGCATGCAGAGGTTTTGGCGAGCGTGCAGGCATCGACAGTAAACAAGAAACGTTTTGCCGCGCGAGGCATTCGCCGCCGGGGCAGCATGTTATCAATGGTTGCGTTGGTGGGGGGGATCGTTCTATTCACTTGCGTCGTCGGTTTTGCTGGCTACATGCTGTTGGCGCAACAAAAGCGCGGACAGTCAGACACAGACGAAGTCGCTATCAATGCAGCGAAGATGCTAAATGGTGACGACCGCATCGGACAGATGAACAACGTCGTAGAACGTTGCCGGGAGCTCGTGTACGTCTCCCGTGTAAACAAGGACCTGGCCGAAGGATTAAACACTCCGCTTTACCAGCCGCTTGCACGGCAGTTGTTGGAAGAGTCACGGGCCAACGCAGCGCTGGTTGAAGCCGAACGTCTCAATCAAATCAACATAACGACAAAAACGATACAGTCCTACATACAGCAGCATAACGTCAACACCAAAACTGGCAGCAGGCTTACGTTACCGTGGTTTCAGACCAATTATCCGGAAGTGTCTGACGTTTATTTTGGATCGATAAAAGGAGTGCAGAGCAACGTAGAGAATTTGCAAGTGATTCCGACTCTGCGCGACTACGACCTCAGTCAGAATTACATTCAAGGCGGAAGCAATTTGTACGTCGGCAACATCAATGCCAAATTGCCACCGCCTGACAGCGATTTAAATTTCTACTTATCATCTCTACCAGCTGATGTTGCAAACTCGATAGCTCCTGTACGTCTGGCTAACCCTGATGTATTCGACCTGGGAGCCGTTGTGATTCGAGGTCAAAAACCGACGATGGAACGAACAGTGCATTTGCCTGGTGCAATCCAACTAGTACAAGGAATGAACGTCTCAGGCGGCGAGAACAAGGCTTCAGTAAGACTCAGTTCCACCGCCACTGCAGACGGTGGCATGCCCGCTCCAAATGCAAATGGCGTGCAGAGTCCAAACAGCAGCAATTGACGAAAGAAAATTGCAATCTGGCTAACAAAAGCCCGCTTTCTATTGTGCAATGCCTCCCGGTTTGTGGAGAACTTGTGTAGTGCACTTGCACGCTACTGGCTCGGTCTCTAGAATGGTTTTCAGTAGACGTAAGGAAGACTTATATGAACCAGAAGCAAATGGCAGTCATTCTCGCTTCCTACTCATCCGCTAGCGCGGGAGTTTTGTCGTTGACGCTCGCTCTGACCTGTGCGCTCGGCTCGCAAGCCGCACCTTCGAATGCTTCCAATGCTTCGAATGCGACGCCATTTGCCAACGCCAAGACACCGCCGATGGCAACGCAACCGTCAGATGCGCCGAACGCCGTTCCGGACCAGATTATCGTCACAGTTCACCCGGGGACCTCTGATAGAAAGTTACAAGAGTCGCTTAAAGATCTGAACGGCACGATTATCGACCAAGAACGAGACGGCAAAATGTTCAGCTACCTAGTTAAGGTAGACAAATCCAAGATGGCTGAAGCTATGAAAAAGGCCAAACAAGATAAGAATTTCGACGCTGTCGCCCCCAACTCGACCGCATTCGTGCAATTCTCCAAGAGTCCAAACGACCCAGGCTATGCAACCGGACTACAAAGTTATCTGCAACAAATGAACGTTCCTGCGGCCTGGGCTTTGGGCGCTGCCGGGCAAGGCATAGTGATGGGGTCGCTCGATACAGGCGTCGATTTCAGTGGTCCGGAGTTGAGCGGTCGGCAAGCGTTTCCGGGCTTCAATGTGCCACAGAAAAAAGTCGGCGGTGAAGAGACCGACAAGTCCTTTGGGCACGGCACTTTCACGATGGGATGTTTCGGCTGTAATACCAACAACGATCAAGGCTTCGCCTCACCGGCATTTCAGTCGATGATCGTGCCGATTGTGATCACTGATGCCCAGGGGCGAGCAACCGACTGGAGCATAGGCCGCGGGCTCAACATATTGCGCAAAAAGAGAGTCAAACTAGCCAACCTCAGCTTCAATGCTAAGCCGCCATACACACTTTCTGATCCGGTACATCCCTTCCTGCACAAAAAGATTGCACGCTTTGCAGCAGCCGGAGGAGTAATCTTCAATGCAGCCGGAAATAGCGGCACCGAAGACGGAAGCGGCGTCAAGCAAAATGGACTGGTTGTAGTATCAGGAGTCGACCCGAGCTTGAATCCATCAAAGTTTTCGACCTACGGACCGGCTGTAAGCTTTGCCGGACCAGCCGAAAATATCGCTAACACTGGCGACAACAACCAAGCTTTCGTAGGCGCGACAGGCACATCCTTCGCCGCGCCTCTAGCAGCCGGAGTGGCAGCACAGATCTGGAGCATGCATCCAACACTTCCGGCATCTACTGTATTGCAAATCATGGCCCAAACAGCGCATGTACCATCAGGCGGAGATCCGCTCAAATATGGGGCTGGTATTCCGGATGCAGCAGCCGCAATTAATCTGGCCAATACCAGTTTTTAGGCAAATATACAGACTTCGTATTTACCACATTGCGGGAGTGAAGGTTCTTCCATAGCATCCTTCCTTGGACATAAGGAGAGAGCAATGGCCGCGCCTGAACATATTCCGCCAAAAGAACTGCGAGAAGCAGTGGCGACAGACAAGCTGCTCACACAAACCTCCAACAGGCTTCATGAGGATTTGGCCAGCCATAACAACGCGGATCTGCTCAAAACAGTCTCACAGATCGACGTGTCGAATCTTGGCGGTGTGCTAGGCTGCTATCAGGGCCAATTTCATAAAGACTTGATCACCGAAATAAAAGCAGACCAAACGCTTTCGGCAGAAGCGCAAAAGACTGTGCTCGAACAGTTAAACAGAAAAGACACAGCAGAAGACTTTCATCAGGAGCCAGCGAAGATGTTTGGCGCGATGAGACGCGCGCATGTGCTTGGGTGGCTGGCACAAAACAGCTTTATGCTTCAGACGGATCAATTGGCGGCTGAAACCGGAGCTTACGACAAGCTACTGGGAAGCGAGCAAGACTTTCACTTTCCACTGATAGGTCAAAGTTCACCTAAAGGACAACAACTTATTCAGGAAGGCGAGCGCATGATTGCGACAGCAGAAAGCCATGTACGCGATACACTTGCGGGCTATTCTCTTGACGAATACAGGGCTATCGACGAGATTTCTAGGAACCACGGACAAAGCTTGATGAAATCACTGGCGAACAACGACAAGTTTTCGCAGGCGACGCGTAGCTTCATTTCGGATCTTAATCAGAAATCTGGCTTATGAGCGAATGTTGTTGGATTTCTCCTCATAAACTTTGATGCCACCGTATGCGGTATTGAGGTGTTTAACGCCGACTTTGCGGCGGAGAATTTAGAATGATCTGGGAGCCGTTCAGGTGTGAGTTGTTTCTTTGAGCGATGGATACGCAGCCATCGCTTGGGCGGATATCCTAGGAAATCGATTGGCACACATTCGATTTGGACACACATACAACACGCACATACAACCACATACATACAACACATACAATAGGTTCGAAGCGCTCAAAGCATCAGCCTCTTGTTATCGATAGAAAGATCGCCCTGGAACCTTAGAGCATTTAATAAAGCGGGCTCTTTTATTAGCACTCGCTCATGTGAAAACATTTCGACAATAAAGAGCGAGTCTGTAAACGCTTACAAGGACTGCGCTTCCGAGCATGAGCCAGGTATTATTTTTGAGCAAGCAATGTCAAGAGATGCATCCACTTGGGAAGCCAATACAATACGGCTATCGGAACCACCGCAATCATTCGCAGGTGGAGCCAACACAAGCAGTGGCAGTCGAATTGACGACCCATTTCTGCTGAATCGAAACCAGAGCGCCCAGCCTGCGAAGGCGATAGGGACACGACAACTAGATGCAAGTCTAGTCTTAAATCAATTCCCCAAGACATTCAAGAAATTAAGGAATAGCCGAGCATGAATGAACTTAAGTTGACCAAAGAAGAGCGAGTCTGCCTTCAAGGCTGGTTTCGCCAAGCAATCACCCAACTGGAAGTGCAAGAAGCCACCGCTCAATTTATAAAGAGCAGACAAGTTCTCGAAGGCAAGTTCGATGGACATAAAGCACCGGTAACAAGAAGACGCGCGAAACGCGCCACCGTTGCAGGTCACTCAAAAGAAGTCACAGTTTAGCCGCTCGGCAATTCGGCAAAACATTGAAAGACTGGCTCCGGCCAGTCTTTTTTCGTTAAGACTCGAAATACTGCAAATACGCACTCTGGAGCACCAGATGCATATGCAACGCATAGATAATGGATTCAGATTTTTCGTCGTTTTTATGACTCGAATTTTCGATTGGATTGAACTTAATCCTGCATTTGACCGTCTTTTATTCTGAGGGAAGATAGAATAGAAGACTAGAGTGTTTCAGCGCGAAAGTCAGGTCGGGCAGCTGGCTAGGATGTCCAGACGCGAGTCCTTCAAGACACGCGCATTAACATCCCTGTCAATCGCAGTGCTAACCGCCGTCACCATGAGAATAGGAACATAACATGCCACCTCGTCCATACGTTCCTCTACACCTCCATACTGAATACAGTCTCTTGGACGGTGCCACAGCCGTAAAAGATCTTGTCAAAAAAGCAAAAGCAGAGAACATGCCGGCAGTAGCCATTACTGACCATGGTGTCATGTATGGTGCAGTGGAATTGAACAAGACTTGCCACGAAATGGGTGGTGTCAAGCCAATCATCGGGTGCGAAGCCTATATCATCGATGGCAATATCAAAGATAAAACATCGCGTCAAAACCTGCATCACTTAACTATGCTTTCGCAGAATCTGCAAGGTTATAAAAACCTGGTCAGACTCAATTCGCGAGCGCACATCGAGGGCTATTACTATAAGCCACGCATAAACAAAGAGATGCTCGCTGAGCACAAAGAAGGACTCATAGTTCTCTCCGGTTGCCTCGGCGCCGAGCTCTGCCAGCACCTTCTTCACGACGAATACGAAAAAGCCAAAGCGTCGGCAGCCTGGTACAAAGAGGTTCTTGGAGACAACTACTATCTCGAGATTCAAGACCACGGCTATCCAGAAGACCGCAAAGCGAATCGAGGGCTGGTAAGGATCTCAAAAGAGCTAGGGATCAAACTTTGCGCTACAAACGACAGTCACTTCACTAACAAAGATGATGCCGTTGCGCACGACTGCCTGCTCTGCATTCAAATGGGCAAGAAAGTCGTTGACGCTCAGCGCATGAAATTCAGCGGATGGGAGTACATAAAAAATGGCGACGAGATGAGCTATCTCTTCAGAGATCATCTCGACACGGAACACATTGAAGCGGCGCTGGCTGCCACCCTCGAGATTGCCGACAAAGTAGAGAAGATCAAACTCGCTGGCGACCCGCGATTGCCAATATTCCCAGTGCCACCAGGTCACACCGACAAGTCGTTTTTGAATGAGCTCGTATTCCAGGGGCTAATGAAGCGCTTCCCCGAAGGTCTAAACGAAGAGATCGAAAAGCGAGCGCGCACTGAATTGAAAGTGATCGAAGACATGAACTTCGCTTCCTACTTTCTCATCGTCAGTGACTTCATTCGTTACGCAAGAGAGAAAGGTATTCCCGTAGGTCCTGGACGTGGCTCAGCTGCGGGCAGTTTGGTAGCCTTTGCACTAGGCATAACCAACATCGACCCTCTCAAGTACAACTTGCTGTTCGAGCGATTCTTGAATCCAGAAAGAAAGTCGATGCCCGATATCGATACGGACTTTTGCATCGAACGCCGCGACGAGATCATCAAATACACGGCAGAAAAGTATGGTGCCGATAAGGTGGCACAGATCATCACCTTTAATAGAATGACCAGCAAAGCCGTCATTAAAGATGTTGCGCGAGTACTCGAATTTCCCTTCGCTGAATCGACCAAACTCGCGAAGATGGTGCCGGTGGTGCGTGGAAAACCGACGCCACTGAACGAGATGGTGGAAGAACATCCTGAATTCAAAGCCGCATACAATCAAAGTGAAGAGGCCAGGCAGGTTATTGATCTTGCTCGCAAACTAGAAGGAATCAACAAAACCTTCGGTATGCACGCGGCCGGGGTCGTCATCGGAGACGTGCCACTAGAAGAGCTCGTCCCAGTGCAGCGCAATAACGATGGCACCATCATTGCGCAGTTCTATATGGAAGATTGCGCTTACGTTGGACTTGTGAAGATGGACTTCCTCGGTCTGCGCAACCTAACGATGATCGACAAAGCGGTCAAAATCATCAAACAGACTAGAGGAATAACGTTAGATCCAGACCTTCTGCCGCTAGATGACCAACAGACATACCAAACCGTAAGCAATGGCGATCTCTCCGGCATCTTCCAGTTAGAAACAAGCTCTGGCATGCGCCAGGTAGCTCGAGATATGAAGCCGTCGAACATGGAAGACTTATCAGCGTTGATCGCGCTGTATCGACCGGGTCCGCTGGACACGGGGATGATCGACAAATTTATCGACTGCAAAAACGGCAAGACAAAGATCACATATTCAACGCCGCTTCTAGAGCCGATCTTGAAAGACACCTACGGGCAGATCGTCTATCAAGAACAGGTCATGCAGATCGCGCAACAGCTTGGAGGCTACAGCCTCGGTCAAGCCGACTTGTTGCGCAGAGCTATGGGCAAGAAAAAACCCGAGGAGATGGAAAAACAGCGTGAGATTTTCGTCTCAGGTTGTGTAAAAAACGGCGTGCCGAACAACGTAGCGGACCAGCTCTTCGACATGATGGTGCAGTTCGCGGAATACTGCTTCAACAAGTCGCACAGTCAAGCCTATGCGATGCTTACATATCAAACGGCTTACCTGAAGACTCATTATCCGGTCGAATACATGACGGCTCTGCTTTCGAGTGTGAGCGGTGAACAAGATAAGGTTCAAGGTTATATTGCCGAATGCCAGGCGATAAATATCGATATTTTGCCCCCAGATATCAACGTCTCAGGCAGCGACTTCACCGCAGATCAGGGCTCGATCCGTTTCGGTCTTTCGGCTGTTAAAAACGTCGGCGAAGCGGCCGTGCAAGAAATTGTCGAAAAGCGAGAAAAAGACGGTCCCTACAAAAACCTTCAAGATTTCATTTCGCGAATTGACCTGCGCACAGTTAATAAGCGCACCTTAGAAGCACTCATCAAATGTGGTGCCTGCGGCAGTCTCGACATAACACGCAAGCAGGCTCTTGAAAATCTTGACTCGCTTGTCGATTTTTCAACCCGCCGCCAAACAGAAGAAGCGTCCGGTCAAATCTCACTCTTCAGCGTTTCACTCAACGAAGGAGCAGGTCCGGCACTCGAGCAGACGCTCAAAGGTGACACATCAGAATACGCAGAAGCGCAGCTGCAAAGCATGGAGCACGAGCTCTTGGGCTTCTACATCACAAGCCATCCGCTCAAGAGAGTTTTCCACCGCCTGCGACTCATGACAACGCACTCATTGCGCGAGATTCGCGAAGCCAAAGATGGAACGACAGTGATCGTTGGTGGACTAGCGAGTTTGATCGAGAAGAAGCTGACAAAGACAAACAAGCTTTTGTGCATCATTCACTTGGAAGATCTTGCCGGCAAAGCGGAGATCGTAGTCTACAGCGAACTGCTGGAAAAGATTCCGCCGGGGGTTCTTTTGCCGCAAGCACTGCTTCTTATCAAAGGCAAAGTGAAAAAGAACGACGAAGACACCTCAATCATGGGCAACTCAGTGAGAAGAATTGCTGATGCTTCGATGGTAGACATTGAGTTCAGCGTTCAGCAAAGCTTCTCTGATTTGCACCGGCTCAAGGATCTGTTGGTGACATACAAAGGAGAAGATCCAGTTCTGCTGCACTTCCCGCAAGGTGAACGCAATCAAACCATACTGGTAGGCTCACAATTCTGGGTTTCGGCCTCACAAGAATTCGCCAACTCAGTCAGCAACAACTTCCCAGAAAGCGTAAAAGTATCAGTTCGTAAAGTCATGGTCTAGCACAGGCACCAATTCCTTTGTTGACGCAAAGAATGGCTTACAGTGCGCTTTCTCACAGCACACCAAAGTTGCGCTAAGCGGGCCAGCGATCACCTTCTGAACGTTCCGGAAAAGTTAGCCAACTTTTGACCCAGACAAAACATTTCGACAAAACTAAATTCGAGCCATCCCAGAATTTTTCTTGTAGAATAACTCTCTCGAGAATTCCACAAGGAGGTTGACTCGCAACGCACAACAACGCCCAACTCCCAGAACGGTCTGTCCAACACTGGTGTAAGTAAGCGTTTCGTGTACCCCACAAGATGACCGATCGAGACGAGTCTCGAAAGGCGTTTTGATTACCGGAGCCTACAACACGTTCGTCACACCAACGAACGAAAGGGGGAAGAAACATGTTCGGACCACATCTCATCCTAGAAGCCTATGGCTGCCCAAAAGATTTGCTGGCAGACCTGGGATTAGTTAGTCAAGCGCTAGATGCTTATCCAGAGCAACTGGACATGACGAAAATAATGCCACCGTACGTTTTCCGCTATCAAGGAACCGTACCGGATGATTGGGGAGTGAGCGGCATCGTGCTGATCGCCGAGTCACACATCTCGATCCATACATTTCCAGACAAACAGTTCGTCACTCTCGACATTTTCTCTTGTCGCGAATTCGACGTTGACGCTGCAGTCGAATATTTCTGCAGCATATTCAAACCAGAAAGCGTCGACAAGCAATTGCTCATGCGCGGTCGCGAATTTCCGCGCAGCATAGGCAAAGCAGGAAATATCATAGAGTCAGAACGCATGCGCCTGGCAGCTGCCCGCTAAAAGCGCAGCAGTTAACCAATAAGGGTAGACGCCTCGTTAGTTCGGTGGCGTCTATCTGCTTTTGGACGACTATAGACTGCCTTCTCATGCCCATCTGCGCCCCCACAGCTAGACAATGGAAACCCTTATTAAACAAGGAGTTCCCGGCTCATGGCCGTGAATTATAAGCCGGGTGGCGAGCACAACATTAATCCTGAAAATGGCTCAGCAAAAATCCCCGCGGGGGGTTACCAAAAAATTGAGTGGGTAAGATAAATATAAGAATATTCACTTAAGACCTCTAGTAAGGGGATAGACCGTTTTGGGCACGGAAAGCGAGCAACTCGGGAAGGTAGCTTCCCGCACCGACGGGGCTTCGGTGATATCAGACAAAATCACCCTTGAGTTGGTGACCATGGAGTTCCCGACAAAGGTCTCATTGGGCGAGCTGTACATGCTCGACGATGACGGCAAAGCCAAATATCACGCTGAAGCAATGGGCAGTATTAAGGTTCCCGCAGACGCACGCCTGGCGCTGTATTGCAGCTATGACCATACAACCGGCTGCAGCGCTTTATCCGAACTAAGAACCGATGGGCTTTACGGCATCTCTTTTTTAGGGAGCGAAATCTCAGACCAGGAACTAGCTCACGTCGGCAAGTTGACTGGATTGAAAGAGATAGACGTTAGCTGCACGCAGATTGGGGATGCAGGGCTCTCACACCTCAAAGACCTGCGCCATTTGACCAAATTGAACCTTTCCTCAACAAAAATCAGCAACTATGGTCTTAGTTTGATTCCTGAGGGCTCGGTCCTAAGGGAGTTGGTCCTGGACAACACCGAAATTGGGGACGAGGCTCTGTCCCACATTAGCTCATTTACGAACTTGAAAGTCCTCTCCCTGTCTTTCACGGAGATTAGCAACAAAGGCTTAGGGCACATCAAAGCCTGCACGACCCTAGAAAAGGTCCGACTTAACTGCACCAAGATTACTGACGAAGGACTGATTTATCTGACCAGGCTGACAAACTTGAAAGAACTTTGGGTGCGCAGCGCCAAAGTCACCTACCCCGGTCTGGTCGAACTGACCAAGTGGTTGCCGGCCTGCGAAATCATCATATAAGCGCGACACATTATTGCCGATGGCGCAACGCGTCCAGCAACAAGTTGCCTCAACCTAGAGCGAACCACCCAACGGAGTCTCGGACTTGTCTGCCGTTTGGCGAGGGTTTTCGTCGGTCAGTACCCCATCTGAGTCTGAGTCACTCCTTTTAGCGACTTTGGTCTCAGAGCCATCGGAGTTCTTCTTTCCACCACCCACGAAAGGTAGTTTGCCGAACGTTTTGCTCAACAATCCATCTCCGCTGTCCGAAGAATTCTTGACCTGTTTTCCATTCGCAAGATAGCTAGGCTGTTGTTTTGATTCTTTCTTGGCCGCCTTCTGAGCGATTCGTTCAGCAGCACTGTCTTTACCTGGCTTCGGCTTTGTGATTGCCAACTTGTCGGTAGCAGCGTGAAGACTGTCTTTGATCTCAAACATCGTACCTTTGAAGGTATTTGAAATCGGCGAAAGAACTCCGTCTTTCTTTTTCTTGTCGTCCTTCTTCTTCGCGTCGTCTTTCTTCTTTTCGGCTACGACTTTCTTTTCTTTGATCTCTTCGCCAATTTTAGTTTCTGGCTTTTCCTTTTCGGCCTTGTCTTTCTTTACCGAACTCTGAGCCGAGCTATCGTCTGACCCCTTGAAGCCACTGCCAATGGCTTTGGCGCCCTTAACGAAGAAGGCACCAGAGGCTTTAGCACCAGATGTGATACCGTCACCGACTTTCTTTGTGCCGGACGCGACTCCATCTCCTATAGACTTGGTGCCGTCGACTAGTTTCGTCTTTGCACCATCCCCAGACGTTGCAGGGTCGATCGAAGCTTTTTTCGTTTCTACTTTCTTGGTCTCGATCTTAGCGGTTTTGATCTTCTCAACTTTGGTCTTAGCTATAGATTGTGTTTCTGGTTTCGTCGAATTTGAATGCAATGAAAAATGCGGCTTCTTGATGTGCATCGGTACAGCCGGCTTTGTATCAGTGCCATCCATGTTTACGTATGTAGTGGATGTCTGTTCTGTATTCGATTCGGGAATAAGCGTTTGCTTTTTGGCAGCCTTAGTAGTCGGAGCCGCGATTTCAACATAGGGGTCAAGCACGGAGGATGGTCCAGCCCAAACCGCGCTGCCGCTAACGAACATCCCTAACATTGCACTAACAGTCGCAAACACTTTTGACTGCTTGAAGGTATCCATTAGATTCTCCCTTGCCATTGACTCGAGAAGTTACTCGATAAAGACCACCGTGCTTTTATAGCACATACAAAACGGTGGTCATGAGGTCCGTCATAGGGAATGCCAGCAGTAACAGCTTGCATCCCAAGAGGACTGGGAAAAGCGCCATCGACGGACCGAGCCTCAAATGTTTATAATCTAATTGATGAAACTTATTCGGATGAGCTATTAGTAAGATTCTTGCTTCGGTTTGTCCACGGTTTAGTCCCTTAGTACCGTTCGTACGCATCCATATATTTCATATTTCTATTTCCATCTCTAGTTCTGTCTCCGGATTATCGACCAAGAATCAACGAGGTAAAGAAGAGCTCTTATGTATCAGCCAACTTCCTGGTGGTTATTTCTCATCATCATTTTCGGTTATGTCGCCCTTTCGCTATTCATAGGTGGGAAGAGAGTCTTCTTCGAACCTTTTACCGAACCACCGGAAGAGGCGGAAAATACTCCAAAGACTGAAACCTAATAGTCGGCGGTGTGCCACAAACCTTGATATGCTGGATCTTCAGGTCTGGATTTGCATTCAATGCCTCCGGACCATTCTGATTTTCGGAAACCCCTGATTCCCGGTGTCTGCGAACAGTCAGCAAAAAAAAGAAAAGCCCCGTGGAGCCAACCGAACTACAAAGACAGAACCCAGCTCAAGTCTGCTCTGTGTGCCAAAATTACAGCACTCGCTGTACCTGTACACCGCTGTTAAGTTCACAAGCACAAAAGGCTGTTGGCCGGCAGGATCCAGTGACACCAAAGCCGGCTCCGCATGAATATGCAACCATGCAGGACTTCACCGAGCACAACACGTCTCAGGCACCATATGTTGTGCCGGCCCTACAATCAAAATTAGGAACAATTATCAACAATCGCTACGAGCTGGTACAAGAGCTCGGGCACGGCGGCATGGGTACAGTCTTCAAGGCAAAACACCTTGCTGTAAACAGGTTTTTTGCGCTCAAACTTTTACCAGCTAAGCTATCTCAGCAAGAACAATTCATGCTGCGGCTGGACCGCGAAGCCAAAACTGCCGGTCAACTCAATCATCCGAATCTAGTCTCAGTCTATGACTCCGGAATCAGTGAAAGCGGCGAAGCATTCATAGTAATGGACTTCGTTGCAGGCAACACTCTCGCAAATCGATTAGCCGGACAACATAGACTACCCGTTCAACAAGCCGTGGATTTCTTCATACAAATCTGCGAAGGGCTCACTCATGCCCATAACCTTGGCATTATTCATCGCGATCTGAAACCGGCGAACATTATGATCACTTGCGACACCGCAGGTTTAGAGCATCTCAAAGTCGTAGACTTCGGCATTGCTAGAGCACCGGTTCATGTCCAAGGACAGACGCTCACGAAAACAGGTGACATATTTGGCAGTCCTCTCTATATGAGCCCGGAACAATGCAAAGGAGAGCGCGTTGATGCTCGTTCGGACATTTACTCTTTAGGGTGTGTGATGTACGAATCTCTTTCAGGCCACCCACCGCTCATGGGACAGAGTTCGCTCGAGACGATGATGTTGCACAAAGAGGGCGCACCACCACGATTTGACCCAGCGCTCAATATTCCTGCTGATTTACAAACAATCGTCTTAAGGGCTTTAGAAAAAAATCCAGATGACAGATTTCAAAACACGATGCAGTTGAAGCATGCCTTGGAAATGCTGCCGACACGGCGAACGTCAAACACATCACGAGAGATTTCAACACCTGTCGCCAACAATTCTAGGCAAAGACTAACGGTACTGATTTGCGTTGTAATACTTTCCGGAATCGCGGCGGTTAGCGGGTTGCTATTCGCGGCTGTAAATGAAAAAACAGGGTTCGCGATTTCGAAAACCCAACAGACAGTGGAACGGCAAAGCACTTCGGGCTCTGTAATTTCAACGGCATCTGGCACAGCCGGAACGCCAATGCAAACATTAACAGCACCAACACCGACAGCAGAGACACAACCAGCTCGTGAGTCACTGGCGTTGGTCGACAAAGCGGCAAAGCTCGTCGAAAAATATCGCAAAGACAAAACTGCAAACCCTAAACTGGCAGAAAAAGAATCGCAAGAAGGTCTGAGCTACATTGATGCGGCTCTCA
This sequence comes from Oculatellaceae cyanobacterium, assembly GCA_036702975.1. Classification (GTDB taxonomy): domain Bacteria; phylum Cyanobacteriota; class Vampirovibrionia; order Obscuribacterales; family Obscuribacteraceae; genus DATNPX01. The sequence goes on along the minus strand of DATNPX010000005.1, from coordinate 2,262 downwards.
AATTATCACCGAACATGGCTGGGGCCTATGAGCAACGCGCGAGTTTTGACGTCGAGATGGAAAACATAGACCAAGGAATTGAAGATTGCAAAAAACTCGTTCAGTTATGTCCCTCAGTACCTGTGTATCATTCTGATTACTCGTACTTCTTGAATAAGGCGCATCGAAAACCTGACGCTATAGATGAAATTTCGAAAGCAATAGCTATCGCGAAAACACCTGATTTATTGAATACGCGAGGGTATTACTACCACGACCTGCAAGATTATGAGGCAGCAATAAAAGATTTACAGCCGGTCGCAAGCCCGAAGTTGATGAATTCGATGCAAATACTCGCAGACTCCTACATACACTTACGCAAACCGGAGCAAGCAATAAAAACAATGAACGAATTCATCGACCAAGCAGGAGAAATAAAAGACAAAGAGACGATCGCATACAGCTACGTGCTCAGATCCAGGGCAGAAGGAGACTTAAAGCGATACGAGAAAGCGATTCTCGATATCAAAAAGGCAATGCAGCTGAGCAAAACTATGAGCTGGCTCAAGGGCGAAGCGAACAGCTTAGAAGAGGCACAACGAAGTCAGACATCCAAACAGCAGAGGAGCCAATTCAAGCTGATTCGGGAGCAGTAACAGGAGTCGCCGACGCAGGCTTTTCCTTAGTGCGCACAATTTCTACAGAACACGTAGCATGGGAAGCAATTGCTTCGGAAACGCTGCCGAGTAGGAATTTCGTAAAACCTCGGCGACCGTGACTACCGACCACGATCAAATCAGCTTGCCACTGTTTTGCGTCATCAAGAATCCGTTCTTTGATATAGCCTTCTGTAACTTCACCAATTACATTTTCAGCACCGAACAATTCAGCGAGTAACTTCTCAGCCTCTTCAACGAGTTTGACAACGCTGTCGCGGATCGTCTTTTGACCTTCGATTGCAACAGGAGTGTAAGCGGTCTGCCATCCTGCATATTCGGGGTGGAAAGGCTCCATCACACTCAAGATTTTGAACTTACTATCGGCCGGCCACGGGCGAGCGAGCACCGAATCTAGTGCGGCACGCGAATAGGGTGATTCATCAAGCGCGATTAGTATCTTCAACTTTTACCACTCCAATACAAGTAAGTTAAACAAGTGGCACCTATCCTACGAATCATACTCTCAAAGTTCGGCAGTGTGACTGTAGCAGAACAGTCGTCTGCAAAAATTATCCTAGTTAGACTTTGTCACTCGAGGTAGAATCGAACTCGGTGCCGGATGACTAGACCTTCCGCTTAAACCGCAAATTTCGCATTGAGAGTACATCTAGCGCAGCGGTGGATGGGCGAATGCCGCCAATTTCAATATCAAGCGCTAGGCCACCACTATAAAAATTCTTCCGTGGCTGCGAATTCAAGCTTTTTCCATCAAGTTTTCTGAAGACATCAAAGTTCATTGCTCGAGCGGAATCAATGGGCCAGATTGGGTTTGATGGTTCGACAACCGTCAATTTCGTTCCCAGTCGCCCCTTGCTTAATCCTTGCGCGAGACTCTCGCTGCCTCCAAAATCCTGAAGTTCGCACCAATTCAGTGGATCTCCAGCAAGTGGCTGGCCGCCATGCTTTCCACCAGACATTGAGCCAAGGTGCGCTACGTCGTTTCGGAAGACAATAACTGGACTAAATCCACCGGAGATGGTTGTGTCAGCAATGATCGAATCTTGGCAATCAGCGATGATTCCAACCTGAAAGGGATTCTTCGGCAGTGTTCGCCTCACAATAGAGCCATTTCCCGCCAGTTCATATATGTAAGCGAGATCAGGCTGGGCAATAAACGGTTCATTCAACATAGCTAAAACAGAATCCAGCCTTGGACGTAAATGACCATTCCTGAGGAAATAATAGAGATGCTCGCCAAATTGTTGGGCAGTCGAAGTCTGGCGAATGGCGTTCATTAGCCTCACGCGCGCGCCCTTGTCGACAGGGAAGTCGCCACCGACAGCTTCAAACCTACTAATCTGATTGTCTCGGAAATTTGTTTCTTGGAGGAAGTCACTCCATCTTTGCAGTCCCTGAACGGGAACCCCGGAGAAACGTACGGTCATAATTCCTGCCGGACCGCTCTCCGGACGAGAAAAAGGCTGGCAACATGCAACTAGCTTCATGCTAGTTCGCTTCTTCGACTCCGCAAGATTCTTCACAGAGACAACACATTCAAGCTTGATAATGGAGCAGACATGCTTATCGTCAGCAGCTTGAAATGCAGATGGCGAAACAATTTTGG
>DATNPX010000003.1:0-97716 GCA_036702975.1 Oculatellaceae cyanobacterium | reverse complement strand
CGGCCATTGCTACCTTTGCTTTGAACTCCGGACTATGTTTTCTTCGAGTACTTTTCAAGTGATGCTCCTTTCAAGCATGTGTCTACTTTAGGAGCAGAAGCCTCACTTAGCTAGTGGCCCAGTTTTTGGGGTCCACCTCTTTTGCCGTAGATAAGCCAATTCAAGAACCCTCTGTGCCGCCGATCCACGAATAGAGATCTGCGATTGTTTTAAATTGCGGTCCTGAGGATTTTTTTAAACTTGCAAGCACGCACATGCCAAATCGGTATGTGCGTGTTGTTTCGTAATTGTTGATGACCAAATTATGTAGCGATTGATTCAATTCCACGGTAAGTATAGTGTCCCTTGTAGTGCCATCATGGTGAAGTGGTGCCTTGCTCATCACCATGAAAGCTTTATTTACAGTCATTCTGAAGTGGCGAAAGCTTATACGTTTTTTTCCTTTGCAACAGGTGAGGCCTTGCCCCTGGCTCGATTGCAGATGCCAGCGACAAAGCTTAGTTTGCCGAGTTGGACTCGCTTGGCGCGCTGAGGAAAATTGGCGTGGATATATGATGTGCAAGCGGTGATCGAAGGTTCCGGTCACGTGCTCATACATTTGATAATGGAGAATGTCGACCGGCAGATGGAAGTTCAGAGGCACCATTTTGTACATTGGGACCTCTGACTACTGATACACCTAAAGAGCATCTTGAGTTGCCTGATCGAGACGATGTTAAACTTCGAAGACCAGTTGCTTCTGGCGCTCGAAGTTCCGCATCGCATGCAAGCTCGATGTTTACCCTCCACTATGTAACAAAAGCCTGGCAGTACTAAGAGTGGAGCACTGCCAGGACTATTCATTTGACGTTCGTCGCTTCAGAGCCTGCTTAGATATGAATCACTTCACATCAGACGGCTCTAACGGCTCTGGCGGCTTTTGCTGATCAAGCAACTTCATAACGTCTTTTATGGTTTGCTCGTTCAGCGTGGAAGTGTCATAACCAAATGTCGATTGGACAGGAGACTCGTAATCGGTCGGTTTCACATCAAAAATTCCGAAATAGAGAAATTTGCCGATTTTGCTTGTAGGGGTGTCCAATAGTGGATCGAGATTGGTACGAGATTGCAGTTCGTAGGAAAGGTTGAAGGCGTAAACGTATTGTTCTGCCCTGGTCAATTTGCTCATATCTTCTTTTGCGGCTTCGTAGATTGGAGCCAATGCGTTATCAGTAGGGCACATCGGTTCTTGCGACAATGCCACCACTTGTGCAACGATGGCGTTCACACTCTTGTGAATATCGTCTGCCTTGTTGCTTCCTTGTTTGTCCAGGTAGTCCTTATCCAGTTCGTCTCGGATCACGTTATTTTTGTCCAACTTCGATAGCGCGGGCGCGGCGCTTTGATCACTTATGTTCATCTCCAAGCCTACATAGAATTGGTTAAAGTTAAACATCGAATCCGGTAGTGTGCTCAGACCTTTGATCTCTCCATCGATATCTTGCTGAGCGGAAGCGGCAGCAGCTCCGTCAAGCGCTGATGTGTCTTTGATTTGTTGAATTATGTATTCTGCAGCGTTGAAAGCTGCATCGTCTGCAAATCTCGGGCTTACTTGATTGGCTTGCTGCGTATCGAAGATGTTGACTTCGCCAAAGAGTTTCATCGTTTCGTCAGCTACCGTCTTGATGCCCGCCTTGATGAAGATGCTGTTGGGGTCACCGTCTTTGAAAAGGTCGTTAAACACTGTGGAATTTTGACCTTTGTTTACAGACTCTTTTGGATTCATGTTTTCAGCTTCGAGCATACTATTAACCTCCGCCAAACATGCATTTTTACCGTTGGCACGAAGTTATCGACTTTTGTTGGAATTGCTGTGGAAAAGAATACGCTTTATCAGTTCAAACAATTTCACAAAAATTACTGAGTTGAATTTGCGAATCTGTGTGCTACTCTTTTACGCAAAGCAGGGGTGCCGACGAACGGCTGAGAGAACAAACTGTGTTCAACCCTTCGAACCTGACCTGGTTAGAACCAGCGGAGGGAGCTTAGACATTTTGTCTGCATGCTCTTCCGCGCACCGAGGAGCATACTGTGAAAACACTTTCGGCTACTGAAGATAAGAAGCTCAATTTGATTGAGCCATTTCCGGCATCCTCAAAGATTTATGTGAACAGTCCGGTGCATCACGATGTGCGTGTGCCTATGCGCTCGATTCACCTATCGGACATGAACTTGGAACCCGTCGTCGTCTACGACACTTCAGGTCCATATACTGACTGCGACTATGCCGTTGACATCACGCAGGGACTTCCGCCAATCAGACAATCTTGGATTGAAGAACGCGGCGACTCCGAAGTTTATTCTGGACATATAGAGTCTGCAAAATTTCTCGAATTAATCGAATCGCAGCAGGCTATTCGAGCAGCTTTGAAACGGGCTCCGCGAAGAGCTAAAGTTGGATCGAATGTTACGCAGATGCATTATGCAAAGCGTGGAATCATCACTAAAGAAATGGAATTTGTGGCTATTCGTGAGAATCAATTGCGAGAAGTCTCGGATACTCACGAATCCAGCGAGCGCAACAGTCGGCTCAAGGGCGAACCATTTCGAGCTGATCTTCAAAGCCGCATCACCGCTGAGTTTGTTCGTCAAGAAGTGGCAGCCGGACGGGCGATTATCCCCTCGAACGTCAATCATCCCGAAATTGAACCAATGATAATTGGTCGAAATTTCCTGACGAAGATAAATGCAAATATCGGCAATTCTGCTGTGGCATCAAACATCAACGATGAAGTAGAAAAATTGTGTTGGTCCATTAAATGGGGCGCCGACACCGTTATGGACCTTTCTACCGGCAATGATATTCACGTAACCCGCGACTTCGTCTTGCGCAATTCGCCAGTTCCCATTGGCACAGTGCCCATCTATCAAGCTCTGGCCAAGGTTGGGGATATTGCTGAAAATCTGACCTGGGAGCTTTTTCGTGAAACTCTAATTGAGCAAGCAGAGCAAGGCGTTGACTACTTTACGTTGCATGCTGGAGTTCTTCTGCGCCACATTCAACACACGAATCACCGTATTACCGGAATCGTCTCTCGTGGTGGCGCCATTATGGCTAAGTGGTGTCTTACGCATCACCAGGAGAACTTCATTTATACTCACTTTGAGGAAATCTGCGAGATCGCTAAAGCTTATGACATTGCATTTTCGCTTGGTGATGGATTGCGCCCCGGCTCGATCGCTGACGCAAATGACAGGGCGCAGTTTGCTGAGTTGGAGACGCTCGGAGAATTAACAAAAATAGCCTGGAAGCATGATGTGCAAGTGATGATCGAAGGTCCAGGACACGTGCCGATGCATTTGATCAAAGAGAATGTGGACCGTCAAATGGAAATCTGTTCTGAGGCACCATTTTATACTCTTGGACCTCTAACGACTGATATCGCGCCCGGCTATGACCACATAACCAGCGCGATTGGTGCGGCCATGATTGGTTGGTTCGGTACAGCCATGCTGTGTTATGTCACACCCAAAGAACATCTGGGCTTGCCCGATCGAGAAGACGTTAAGACGGGCGTGATTACATACAAAATCGCTGCTCATGCCGCCGACCTTGCCAAAGGACATCCTGCCGCACGAAGACGAGACGACGCTTTGTCGCTAGCTCGCTTCGAGTTCCGCTGGTATGACCAGTTTCATCTTTCTCTTGATCCGGATACCGCCCTGCAATATCACGATCAATCGCTGCCTGCGGAAGCGGCTAAAGAAGCTCATTTTTGCTCGATGTGCGGGCCCAAGTTCTGCTCGATGAATCTGACGCAAGAATTGCGACAAATATCGATCGAGCGGACAGACGTGTCGATAGGATGAGGAACAGGTTCGGTGAAAACCAGTATTGGTATCGTTGGTGCAGGCTTACTCGGTAGAACGACGGCCCTTGAGTTGTCCCGAAGAAACTATCGGGTGACCCTTTTTGACCGAGATTCTCGCGCTGGCGTGAGCAGTTGCTCTTACACTGGCGCGGGAATGTTGGCTCCATTTTGCGAGCTTGACGTTAGCGACCCGTTGATTTTCGCACTCGGCGAAAATTCCGTCGCCCAGTGGAAGTCGATTGTCGATTCTCTTCCAGAGCCTGTTTTCATGCAGAATGAAGGCACGCTGGTGATTGCTCACCGCGCTGATTCTGGGTTGCTCAAGCAGTTTTATGGAAATCTGAGCCGCAAAGAGGCGCAGGTTGCGCAAGAGATTGTCTGGTGTAATTCGCGCCAGGTCGCCGAGTTGGAACCTTCTCTAGGTGAGCGGTTTGATGGTGCATATTTTGCTCGAGCGGAAGGGCAGGTCGATAATCGCCAGTTGCTCACAGCGTTGGCTGCCGGTTTGTGCGAGAGTAATTGCGAGTGGCTGACTGATCTTGAAGTTCTTTCAGTTGGTCAAAATGAAGTGCATACATCGACAGAAAAACACGATTTTGATTTCGTCATTGACTGTCGTGGATTGGGTGCTAAAAAGCAGTTCGCGAATTTACGCGGTGTTAGAGGCGAAATAATTGCTGTGCACTCTTCCGAAGTGGTTTTGCATCGACCCGTTCGGGTTCTGCATCCGCGATACTCAATCTATGTGGTGCCTCGCCAAAACTATAATTTCATCATCGGAGCGACATCTCTCGAATCTGAGGATTACTCTAATATTTCAGTCTTATCGACTCTCGAGTTGTTGTCTGCGGCGTTCAGCCTCGAGCCTGCGTTTGCCAATGCGAATGTTGTCGAAACGCGGGTCAACTGCAGACCGGCTTTGTCGAACAATCTTCCTTCGATTCGAGTGCGCCGAGGATTGATTGAGGCGAATGGATTGCATCGACATGGATTTCTGGTAACTCCGTCCATAGTGTCATTGATCGTTGGATTGATTGAAGGCGTCCCACACGATTCCAGATTCGAGAGGCTGTTTGATTTTAGAGATGAAGTAGAAGATTCTGCATCGAAAAATTTCGCGTCGGAAAATGTGGTATTGCAAAATCTGGCAGCAAAAACTTTGAGATCAAATCGTTCGGCACCTGAGACATTGGAGTTCGTATGCAGTTGATCATAAATGGCGAGTCTACCGACGTTCCAGAGCTCTCATTGGCGGAGCTGTTGGATTATTTGGGACACACCGATCAGTGGTTTGCGGTTGCAGTCGATGGTGCTCACATACCTCGACCGTTCTGGAGTGAAACGAAACTGAGCAACTTTCAAAGTATAGAAATTCTCTCGCCCATGCAGGGAGGTTGAAATGTGGAATGTAGCAGGACAAGTTTTACAAAGTCGCATGCTCGTCGGTTCGGCGTTGTATGATTCGCCATCTTTGATGCAAGAGGCGCTGGTTGCTTCAGGCTCAGATGTTGTCACTGTCTCGTTGCGAAGGCAGGGTTCCAATGCGAAGTCTGCCGAGGGGTTCTGGCAATATTTGCGCGACTTGAAATTGCGCATATTGCCGAATACGGCCGGATGCCGGACTGAGCAAGAAGCTGTAACGACCGCAAATTTAGCGCGGGAGGTTTTTGGAACGAATTGGATTAAAGTGGAGGTGATTGGTGACGATTATACGCTGCATCCAGATCCTTTTCAGCTCGTCAGCACCGTAAAAATTCTATGCCATCAGGGATTTGAAGTGTTTCCTTACTGCACATCCGACCTGGTGATCGCCCAACGTCTAGTTGATGCAGGTTGCAAAATTTTGATGCCGCTGGCGTCTCCAATTGGTACTGGTTTAGGAATTTCAGATTTGCGCGCGTTAGAAACGTTGCGAACGCGCCTTACTGATTTGACTTTGATTGTTGATGCTGGATTGGGTAAGCCCTCTCATGCAACGCAAGTTATGGAACTCGGATATGACGGAGTTCTACTGAATTCGGCGATTGCGCTTGCCGATGATCCCGTGAAAATGGCGAGCGCTTTCAGGAATGCGGTGCAGTCTGGACGCCTTGCATACGAGGCGGGTCCGATGATTCCGCGGCAAGTTGCTTCGGCGAGCACACCGGTAATCGGTACGCCGTTCTGGCAGCAGCCGTTAGCTACGGCGGTGCGTGAAAAATGACTTTGTCACCTGTCGATTTAGCATCGGAAAGTTCGGGGCAGACTGCTTCATCACCGACTGTCTCGACTCCCGTCGCCTGGACTATCGCCGGTTCCGACAGTTGCGCCGGCGCAGGTATTCAAGCTGATATCAAGACTATGCAAGGACTATCGGTTTATTGCGCTTCTGTGATCACTTCCGTCACGGCGCAGAACACGCGCAATGTATTTGATCTTTCCAATATGTCGGCTCACATCGTCGCCGCACAGTTGAATGCGTTGAATGACGACATGCCGCCAGCTGCAATTAAAATCGGAATGGTTGGTTCCGCGGAAATTGCCGAGACTGTGGCGAAAATACTTAGCACGAGTGACAGATCAATTGTCTACGATCCCGTTATGGTTGCCACTAGTGGTGATGCTTTAATTGATGGTGGAGCTTTGTCAGTCGCTCGGTCGCGTCTGGTGCCGCTGGCGACAGTGGTGACACCAAATTGGTCAGAGGCACATGTTCTTGCCGAGCGCGAATACACTTATCAGCTGCATTTGGATGCGGATAATCTAGAGCCGTATGTTGAAGCCCTGGCTCGAGATATTCTTGCGCGTGGCGCCAGGTCAGTGCTTCTCAAGGGAGGACATCTAAACGAAAGCAGCGAATTCGTGCAAGATTTTTGGACCGACGGAACTTCAAAAGCCTGGCTCACCAGTCACCGTCAATTCGCCAGGCACACGCATGGTACGGGTTGTACTCTGTCTTCAGCAATTGCTGCAGGACTCGCCAGCGGTCTGGAAATCTTGGATGCCATCGTTATGGCAAAAGCATACGTTAATCAGGCACTCAGGCTGGCGCCTCAAATCGGCTTGGGTCGGGGGCCGCTCGCACACTTACCTGCGCAATTCGCGAACTCGGATCTGCCCTGGCTGACGCAGAGCGCCGCTAACGGCCTTTGCCGACCGCAATTTTATCGCGATGACGCAATAGGGTTTTATCCTGTTGTTCCAGACAGCGATTGGGTGGAGCGAGTCGCATCTGCTGGTGCCAGAACGGTTCAATTGAGAATCAAAAATAAACCGCTGGCTGAAATAGAACGTCAAATCGCTCTGTCTGTGGAAATTGCGAAACGCTATGGATGCAAGCTGTATGTCAACGACTTTTGGGAATTGGCGGTCGCTTATGGTGCTTTCGGTGTGCATTTAGGACAGGAGGATATTTTGCAAGCTGACGTGGAATCGTTGTCGCGAGCGGGTCTTCGTCTTGGTGTCAGTACCCACTGTTATTCCGAAGTCGCCCGTGCGCTTGCGGTTCAACCCTCATACATTGCCATCGGTCCAATTTTTCCAACCACTACGAAAGTGATGAAATTTTCCCCTCAGGGCTTCGATGGATTGTCTAAGTGGGCTAACATGCTGGATTATCCGCTGGTTGCAATCGGTGGTATCACTCTCGACCTCGCCTGTGCTGCCTTGCGTGCCGGAGCCAGCGGCGTTGCAGTTGTTCGCGATGTAATTGATAACTCGGAACCTGCCGCTCGAGTTCGGCAGTGGATACAGCAGCTGGCCCAGCCGCTCGAGTCCCGCAGTTGATACAGCAGCTGGCTCAGTTGAATTGAGTAAATCTTTGCGCAGCTTCGCGAGGCGGCAAGATGATTTTATTCTTGTAGAATCCCCAGATACAAATTCATTTCCGTGTGCGATTGTGTGAGCACACTTATAGTGCATCGCAAAGCCTTCCTCGTATAGGTTGATTGTTTATGAAAGCTAGCAGACCAGACCATGAGCCGGAACATAGACGACACCGGCTGTGGTACCAGTCAAGACACTTGCGCATGCAGCAGAGCGGCACTTCCATTGCTGAATTAGCAGGCATTTTGCTCGTTTTCTTCATCTTTCTCGCTTTTCCGCTCATGAACCTGTGTACACTCGGTTTGCGAAGTTCTCTTTTGATGAACTCGGCGCGGGAAGCGTCAATTTCTGCTTCCAAGTCGTTAACCTATTCCGCGACACCTGTTGGTGCAGTCGGAAATATAACGCCAGCGATTCAGACTGCGAACGTCACGGTCAAGAATTACCTGTCACATTTCTCCGGCGTCAACGTTTCGGCGGTTCGTGTCGGTATTCTTACAGTAAGCAATGCCAGCGGCAATCGGCAGGGACCCGTGTACAAGCCGCTTTCCAGCGTCGATCAGCAATTCGGCAATACATACTATCTGGACGTTGCCGTAGATGGGGAGGCTGAACCTTTGATCACATACAGGGGCGGCATGCTCGGTCCAATTCCAGGCCTGACCAGTCCGATAAAATTGAGTGCTCACGGTCAAAGAGTTTTTGAAAATCCTCGCGGTTTAACCATGTAGTCTATGTAGTCTATGAAATCCCAGGTAGTTCATGAAATACCAATTGCGAATCGAATCGAATCGGATCGAGATTGTGGAAAAGTTCTACAAAATTTCCATATCTTCCTAATATGATGCATTCAACAAGACACCGAGAGCGGTGCTAGTAAAAGTTTAGGGCAAGAGGGCAGGTTCGGTTTTTTGACTGGACCTGTTTTCATTTCGTATCTGGAATCTGGAAGCTATAGTGCCTTTGTAGATTTGTGGTGTCGAACTGACTGGCTGACTCAGTCAATTCTGCCAGGCTGCGGATTTTGCCAGTGCAGATAACGTCGAGAGATTCATCGGGTTTTAGCTGCGAACGAATTATGCCTGATGCTAAAGTTGTGGGGCGATAAATCAAAAGCGCCTTATTTGTTCCACTTTTTGAGAACGACGCGCGGACTACATCTGAATGTTTTTGGAGCGCGCATGCGATGGCTGAGTATCGGCACCCGCACGAGAGTTTGTTTATTCGAAAGGTTAATGATTGGAGGGCTATGGGCAAATCGTTTCGAGCATCTTGTCCGATGAGAACTCGCTTTATACGAGCTGCGATGTCGTTTTGTTTTTGAAATAGGCAGGCTGCCGCGAAATCACTAAGTGCATTTTTTCGGTTTGGGTTGGTTTCCGCGAGTGCGCGCAGTCCATCAACGAAGCGATGCTGTTTGTCGAGATTGTCAGCCAGGGCAACGCGAAATTTGTTTTCATTTGGGTCCGCTTCGATTGCGAATTTTAGAGACAATTCAGCCAGTTTCAACCATTTTAGACGGGCACGCCTGCCCGCTCCGCCTTGGGCCGAGGACTGATGACTGCTCAATATTTTGTTAAGGGTCCAGAACAGATCGCCGCAGTAGCTCATATTTGCATGAGCTTCTGCAATCAATGTCCGACATTCCTGTTCCTTTCCGGTCGAGCTGTAATATTCGACCGCACTCTCGTAGACTGATCTGTTTTGCGGTTTTCCTGCCATGACTGTCGATTGTATTTCTAGCGCTCTGTCTACTTTGTTTGATCTGAGCGATGCAATATAGAGACTTTCAAGCGCGCTATGCGTACTGATTTGTATTTTGTCTGGTGATTCCGTCAAGCAGCGTTCCAGGTGCGCCTTTGCCAGGTCATCGAGTTTGAGCTGCAGGCATGTGTCGGCGAAACAATATGAAGTGGTGGCAAGCAGCATTTGTGGAGCGGGGAAGGTTCGGCAAAGGCTGATTGCGCGCTGTTCATGGTCGAGCATGACGAGACACTGGATGATACCAAGCCGGGCTTTCCATGATAAATCGTTATCTTTGCTGGCGTGATTGTATCCAACTGGATTTAGATGTTTGATTGCTTCTTCGTACTCGTGAAGCGCTGGTTGGTAATTGGAAAAATATTGAAGGTTTGCTGCCAGTTTCAAGTGCGCAATTGCACTTTCAGGGTGGCATTGGACGGCACTACGAGCGACTTTGAGTGACCTGTCGCAATCTGCAAAATGTGAGATTTGGTTTGGACTCTTCGTGTCTACTGACAGATGGTTACTCGCGGTCGCAGAACCCATGCTTGTGACCAGTGGCATGGTCAGAAGAAGGATTGTCGGTTCGTGTTTTTTCATAGGTTCCCGCTTAATTGTAGTCTTCAACCCAGATCCGGTGGGTCCGCAGGCAGCGGCGGTTGTGGCGGAACAATTGGGGGTGTAGGCACTTTCGGCTCTGGGCAAGTTGGTGGAGCATCATCGCAAGGGCTCGACACTACAGGCTGCTGGCCGAGGATGAAACCAGCATGCTCTGGATCGAACTGACCTTTGGGCAGCGTTATATCGGTGTTTAGAATTGGATACTGATAGCTGCTTACAAAGGAAAGTTTGCCGTTGCGAACTGCGAATTCCGATCCGTAGAGAAATACTGGGGCTGGTAATTCGACTGTAATCTGCGACGAGACCGATACCATCGGCTGGTTCGCAGGGTCTTGCGAGTCGGCTGAGCCGTATGGAGCGGTGCCGTTGTAAGTAAATTTGGTTATCTTCAGCTCCTTGATAAAGTTACCGTCTAGCTTTTGATGAACTTTGAGTGAAGCGTTTGCGGCAGTTCGCGCTTCGGTCGGACGAGCCAACCCGGCTGCCCTTGCTGCATCCCGACATGCTTGATTGTTTACACCGCTGGCGGCGATGCAAATTGCCAGGTCTACGCTAATGGCGCTAAATGTCGCAAACATAAACGCGCCTATCGTTAGCTCGATTACAGATGCGGCGGACTGGCTTCGCCGATGGTTCATCGAATTGTGGTGCCTTGTACGTGTTTTGAAATTTTTGATTTGAGAATTATTCATTTGTAGTTGATCTGCTGAAAGGTTTATGTTTGATCGCAAGGTTGCACTATTCCAATAACTGCACCAGACCTCTGGCGACTTGCAAAAATGCGGCGCTGATTGCGTTCACCGAACCATCGCTGGAATTCATGGTCGCCTTTGTGACTGAAAAATATTTGGCACCATTTCCCGAGATGGCTGCCAATCCAGTTGGCGTTGATGAGCTGAGAAATTGATCTTGTTTCATTTGAATAGTCTGATTTTGCGCTACGCCGATAGTGAAAATCGGAATTTGACGCTGGTTCGCTAGTGCCGCCGCCTGTCTTGCGAGCTGCTCGCCCGCATTAGGATTTGGATTGCCGTTCAAGTCCACGGTTGGCACGCCATCTGTGATAAGAACCATTACCTGTCGAACATAAGCTTTGCGGGGGCTTTTATTGAGGAGGTCGAGCCCCTGATTCAAAGCCGATGCTATGTTTGTTGAACGCAGCGGTACGATGTACTTTTCGAAGATGTCGTTCATTGAAAGCTTGTCGTTGCCGTATGGATCATTGACAATTTGCGCATCTGGATCTCTTAGATCGTCCAGTGGCATCATCAATATCGGATATTTCTTTGCTGCCGCGGGTCCAGGAGAGGTGCTATCGATGTCGATTTTGGCGAAGTTTCCTGGGAATTTGTTGGCGATATCGTGAATAACCGTGTTAGTGAATCCAGGTGATGACGTCGCGCAGTTTGTCTCGAATGAAACCATTCCGAATTTCAGGCTCGACCCCGCGCCGTTGAGGGCCTGGTAAAAGTTCTCCAGCGCATCAACTGCTGTCGCCACCGGTTGGCAATATTGGCTCGCCATTTCAAAGTAAGCCTTTTGATATCCATCTTTACCCGAGGCGGGCAGTTCTCCAGAACTGATGTTGTTTTGAAAAAGTGTTTTCAATTGATTGAAGCGTGCCGTCTCCAGATTGCCGCGCGCTGCTTCGGTTAGATAGCCAATGCCGTTGAACAGGTAAGTTTCACCTTTGTTCGGTTCGCGTTTTTTCTTGTAAAGAATCGCTTGCGGTGTGACTGGTCCCAACGTTCCGAAAATCGGCTGCGCTTGAGGAACGTTATTGGCGCGGTTGTCGACATGCACGATGATGTCTGAGAATCCTTGCGGTGCGGGTGGGCAATAGCAAAGATAATTTGATGGAAATCCCGGGCTGGCTTGAATTTGACATGCCGCTGCCGGTGGTGGCAAGGGCGGCGGATTCAAAATTGCCATCGAGCCGGTTTCCTGAAAATACCGTTCTCTGGCGTTAAATGTCGGAAGCGACGGGTTTCCTTCGGCGTTGCCGACGAAGGTATTGATTGCATTCAAATTTTGTGGGAAGAGGCAATTCGCGACAGTTCCGTATGGATATCCTGGTCTGGTGACGATGTCGTTCAATGTTCCGGTGGCAACTTGCCCGTATTCCACTTTTCCGAAATTTGGATTTAATTGCTGCCCGTAATAAATTCTCTTGTTAATGTAAGCATCCCAGGCTGCTTTCGCTGGGTTGTAGAAGTGTTCAATACAGTAATTTTTATCGTAATCTGCGGGCGGCTGCGGTGGACCGTACCCGATCAGAATGCCATTTTCGTAGTGCGGGTATTTGTGCTGGTCGAATGGATATTTCGCGATGTATTGAATTAGCGCGTTTTTCAGCGGTACGTATGTGTTGTACAGATCCACCAGATCTTGATGGTATGGAAGTGGAAGATTGAAGCGGCGATTGACGAGAGATACTCTGGTTGAGTCGTCCATCGAACCCGAGACATCCATGCAAACAACCACATCAGCGGAAGGAATTCCGGCTGTCGCTTTGCGATAGATTGGAAAAACTGCCATGATGCCCATGAATTTGTTCCATGCCGGTTGCGTCGTGAATTCAGCGGTGACACGAATTGCTTTGGCATTGAACTGATCTGGTGCAATTACAGCCAGCGTCGATGGGTCGACCGCTTGAACTTTGAAAGTACATTCACCGGGGGTGGTGCCAAGACTGAGATTGCCGTCGACCCCCACATTAACTGCTGAGCGGAGATTTCCCCCGAGTACATCCTGTGATTCGTTGGGCAACCCCTTAAACGTGCTCTTTAAAGTGCTTTCGGCTGCCGTTGTCGCCTCTTTGAATCTTTTCAGTCTGTCGGCTGGTTTTTGATATCGAGAGGTGACGAGCATCGCTGCGCCTGACAGTGCCGATGCATCGCACACTGACTGCAGTTCCTGCATACCCAGCTGGTAGCGAGCAACCTCGAATGCCAGAATGCCAAGCAATGGTAAAATGATCAATGCCACCATTATGCTGAGCGCCAGTATTCCTTGCCCGGTGTTTTGTCTTTTTGTCATTTGGCCGATCCGTTTTTGGTTAGATGATTCGCTCAAGTTACGAAATTACAGCAAGCTCCTGACAAAGTCGTGTATTGAACGTGGCACTTGTGTGGAATGGGAGTTCGTAAAAGCTGTGCTATCTGAGATAATGAGAAAAAGCGTAAGTAATATCGACAAGAAGTGTTTGTATGACCAAAATTTTGATTGTTGAGGACGACGCCGACCTGGGAGCCACTCTCGGTCGATGGATGAAGCTGGAAAACTATGTTTTTGATCTGAAAGACAATGGTCAGGATGCTCTTCAGGACTTGCGTTTCAATAATTACGATGCCATTGTTTTGGACTTGAGGCTGCCTGATATCAGTGGGCTTGAGGTTCTGAAAACGTTTCGAGGGCGGGGTGGAAAGACTCCGGTTTTGATTCTGACCGGCAAAAATATGATCGACGAAAAAACGGCAGGGCTTGATGCCGGTGCCGATGATTACCTGACGAAACCTTTTGATGGTCGAGAATTGATGGCCCGCTTACGAGCGCTGCTTCGTCGACCAGCTGCTTTTTCGGGAGACGTTTTAGTCGCCGGTGAAATCGAGCTTGATCGTAAAAGTCACGTCGTAAAATGCGCCGGCAACGAAATTGATCTATTACCAAAAGAATTCGATCTGCTCGAATTCTTTATGCGTCATCCAAATCAAGTCTTTAATACGGAGTCGCTGCTCGAACGGGTCTGGCCCTCTACCTCCGAGACCTCGCCGGAGGTTGTTAGAACGCATATGAACAGGTTGCGGAAAAAGCTCACTGCACATGGACAGAAAGAGTGGTTCGAAACTGTTCATGGTGTTGGCTACAAGCTAAAGGTTTAAGTTGGCTGTTTGAACTCGATCCGCGTAAATGCTTTATCCAGTTGATTTACTTGCGGACAAGCCTCTAACGAAAAAGTGTCAGCGTCGATCGTTGAATGGCAGGACTGGATACCTCCAATTCTAGTTTCTCTGTACATGCAGTTACGGCGGAAAAATCATCAAGTTCGTCAAATCTTGAACTTGCTCTGGCGCTGCAGACATATTCGGAAAGGTCCATGTTCAACTGCCAGCCGGGAGCGCGTCTCATGTTTAGCAAGCCGAGTTTGTCGACTTCGAGAATCACATTCATAATTGTCGTGTGACCAGTCTTGCCGATTCGTACCCAGCGCGTTTCGGCAATTTTCTCCATTACGGTGCCGTCGCAGTAGAGCACACGCTTCAAGCGTAGATAATTGAGGCAGTAATCCCATTCGAAGCGCTGTGTGAAACCTCGGGGATCACTTCGTTCCAGGATCTCTCCGCAAGCGCCGTAAGTTACGATTCTGCTGCCATCCAGCAGCGTCCGACTGACTGTTCCATCTGGACTGAAGGTAATCGCTCGGAAATTTGTGTCCTCCACGGTAAGATCGGGCAGCAATGTGTATGCTCCAGTGCTGCGCACCACAATGTCTCCGTACCAGGCCACAGGATTTAGGGCTGATGACATGGATTGAGATATCCAAACGTTTCCTTCCACTCGCTGCTTTTTTCTGCCACTACATGTGGTTAGACCAACCAGCACCAGCGACGAGTCAATTTCTTTCCATTCGAAGTCTGTTCTCTGTCCGTGCACATCGATTACATAACGGACAGTGCCATCTGGAGTCAGTTGTACGCATTGGTGCGTATCGTCAACCTCGAGCGGTTTTTCTATGAAGCCCACAAAACCTCCTATGCGACCATTGACGCGATGACGCTAACTGCAAAAATCAAGCCTGCCACCAAGCCGAAGCCAACCCGGACTGGGAGTTTTCTACCAAATATAAGGAATGTCGGAGCCGATACAAAGCAGATCGACATTCCGATCCACGATAGTTCCGTGCGCATGTGCTCGCTCATGCCATGAGATAGTCCGAAAATTTTCACTACTTCGATCGCGACTGCACCAGCTAGCATAGCGATTAAAATGACGGAAGTACTATCTTTAAGCGGTGACGATTGGCTCGGGCTTTCGAATTGCGAGGTTGTTGTGACCGGTTTTAGTTCGGAATATGTTTGCATGTTGAGCGCTCCTCACTGAATCAGTAGTCAATGACAGCATGCTATTTGGTTGGTGTGGAATAAACATGGAATAGTTGTTTGGTTTAGGCGTTGTGATTTCGCTACCTTATACTGATGTTTTCGACTATGAAAACTGAAACCGCGTCTTCTTTTTTCACAACTATTCCATGAGCGCTTCGTAAGATTCCCATTCTGATGCACGAATAATTTCGGTCTGTATCGTTGATTTTGAAGGGGTTCTTATGAGAATCAAATTTGTATTACTAATTTTTCTTTGTCTGTGCAGCGCAGAAGCGGGTGCCCAGGCTCAGTCAATGCAAGTTCCTCGAAAACCTCTCAACTCTCGCTCAGTAGTGCTCACGCGCGTGCGAGGTTGGGAGTGGCAGCTTGTTCAAGGCAATCCCAACCTGGCACGTTATTATTGGGAGCCTATGGTGCGTCGCACCATCAATACTACTGCCGCCACTGGCCCACAGGCTGTAAGGGCACCGTTACCGGTGGCTAAAGTTCGGCAAGAGCGATTCCGAAGTCTCGGTATGCAAAATTTGGGTACTCAGAATTCAGGTCTTCGAAATTCCGATGGCAGTTTGGTTTCAGCGCTATTATGCAAAAGAACTCCGCCAGCAGCCTCGCATGCAGAAACTGATACTGTACTTAGTTATCATTCCCCTGTCAGGGCTGCAACGAATTCAGCAACAAGGTCTTCGGCCAGTGATAGTTCTGCCCGATTGGGAGTCAGCGCGCATTTGGTTAGTGCCCCGCACTCCGTTGCTGCTATGCAACCTGGAGGCTTGGAAGCACATCAGTTATCACTCACCAGTGGGCTCTAACTTAAGTGCTACCGTATGCGGTGATTACGAAACGCGTTCCACAACAATTACTGATTCTCTGCCGTAAGCTGACGGCGTAATGCGACGGAGATTTCAGCAATGCCTACTGAACAAGACTACGTAAATCTTATTGAATCGGCCGAGAAGAAGGGGAATTACAAAGAAGCTTTTGAAGACGCTCGCACTTTTATCTACGGTGATCCAACTTTGCTACAGACAAATGGAGCCGGTTGGCAAGATCGCGCTTCGGCTCTATTCAGAGATTTGAGCGCGGCAACAACCGCTGACTCTACCATCATTCCACCGTTTTCTATTGTTGATGGCAATGGCATTGAGATAAACACCAAAATTCCTGATTTGACAACGCCTGATGGAACGCGTGTGTCATTTGGCACAGGTCTTTCTTACACTCTAAGTTCGGACAACATGACTTTGAAAGTTGATGATCCGAATAACATCGCTTCCGGAACCTGGACGTGGGTGCAACCTGACGTGAGCAAAGCCGGATTCTACACTCAAAATCCTCCCACACCCGATCTTTCCAGCCCAAGGGCGGACGTGTCATATAATGCGAATGATCCGAAACATCCTGATCTGATTGTCACCAATCCTGCTGATCAAACAATAACTACTTTTGGCGCGGATGCTACTACGGTGAGCTATGTTGGGACCGATGGCAAGACCGTTATGAGATCTGCCATTTTGCAGGCTAATGGATTGAAGATCAATGTCGAGGGACAAAACGACAAACCTCAACGGACTGTAGTTCAATATCCTGACGGTTCAACGATTGAGATCTCTCCAAACCTTCAGCGCACTGCTAGTAAAGTCGTAGTAAATATGCCGAACTACCATGGACAGCAACAAGAATTGTTCACGGTTGATTCTACCTTTGATGCCGGAAAAATTCCGCTGCAATCGAGTTGGTCATTTACGAATCGTGCTGATGGAACAACTGTTTCCATCGATAATCAAACGCTGACGCTGTCCGTAAAGACTTCCAAAGATGGGCTGAAGAAATATTATATGGGTGGGGTTGATCCGGAGATAGACGTGGCTTTTTCGCCGCAGATTCAGCCGACGATTGCTCCCACGAATTTTCCAATTAATCACCCTGTCAGTCCGTTTGCTCCTCCTGCGACTGCAGTCGACGGTAATCAGCCTGTTGATCCTTTTGCCGCTCCAGCGACTCCACATGTAAACGGTTGATTTGCCTCTGTTGAGACGAATTATTTTGTTGACAAACACTTGCTCGCGCATAATGGTGAGCACCGACCGAGTAGCATGGTAGGATTCGGTTGAGCAAAATTGGGAACGGTATCGTTCCAGCAAAAAGGGAACTCACAACGTGGGTTCCCTTTTCTTCGGCAAAAATTCGAAATATCGATCAGGTTGCTAGCGCAGCGACGTTTGTCAGAGCCTGTGGGAAGGTTGCCTGACCTGGGAGCGTACAAGTTTCGGACTCAGTTTTAGGCACCATCGAGGAGTCATACAGGGTCAAGACGCCACAGATCTTTTCGACATCAATTTTCGCCAGCATCTGAGCGCGAAAAACTAGATGACTTTTCCAATCTGCCAGCGAAAAAGCGCTCGTCTCGTCACCAAAAATTATACTTGATTCTTTGATCGCCGAATCGGGTTTGGCGTTAATAGCATCCATTCTGATCACCTTTATATGAATTGTTGATGTGGATTGATTCTTGTAATCTGCAGTCTAAGATTAGGACTAATTTGTAGAAAAGAGCTGGAAGCTACACGCGTTTTGCTATCGTCCAGCGCCGTAAAAGTAAGATCTTGTGTATCCGCGCGACTCCGCCCTGAAAGGTCGATAACTTTCAAATTCTTTGTTTTTACGAGGAAGCGAAATCGTTGTCTCGCTGCACGTTTCATCATTCGAGTAGAACGTTGGGACTACGCTGGCATGGTGATACGGATCTGCCTGTGACATGGCAAATATGTCGTAGAAGTTTTTATAATTCCCGCCAGGATTGAAGAGCGATCTGTAGTGTCCTCGTGAATTTAGCGACGGTGCAAAATTGGTGTTTCTTTCCTGCCACGGTTGTCGTTTGGCGTAGGCACTCTCATAGTAATCTGGCACTGCATAGCACTCGTCATGGTGTACAGAGTAGGTGCCTTTGGACATGAGTATCGGATTGGCTAAGATTTCTTCAGGCTGTTCTGGCGAGGCGGAGTTCTCATTGTGCTCATGAGTGACCGGCGGTTGAGGTGCAGCCGATACTTGTGATAACGCCGAGCCTTGTAGTGCAGCCGGTACTTGTGGTGCCGCCGAGCCTTGTAGTGCAGCCGGTACTTGTGGTGCCGCCAGCACTTGTATCGCCGTAGTTGATTGTGGTGTCATCAGTTACACCCCGAAATCTAAAATCGGTTCTGCGCCCACAAGAATCAGCATGTCTATTCTGTGTTTGTAAGAGCGTCGATCTTTGAGTATGTGCCTGGTGCCTTCGTACCATTCCTTCAGGGAGAGCTCTGGAGCACCCGATTCAGTGCGCGGTATATGTATGCCTCCTGCGCCTTCTTGTTGCTTTTCGAAATCTGTGGCTTGGTTGGATTGCATTCTGTGTCACTCCTGATACGCCTGATGACATACTAGGAATGCTCAGTAGAAAATATATTTACTGAATGGATAATTTTTGTGGAATCACCAGATGCGGTGTCCACAAATAATCCTTATTCTCTATAGCTTTTTTTGATGTCACCGAATGCATGATGTTCATGTCATCAGGGAGACTCTATTAGAGATGCACAGCCCGGCTAGTATCACATCAGGACCAGCGCGATCTGGGGCAGATTTTCTGCTTTCCGTCATGTACCAGACTGGATATCGCGTTCCGAAAGACATGGAAAGAGCCTGGAGTTTATGCAGACGGGCGGCAACTAAAGGTGATACTCATGCGCAGATGACACTTAAAACTATTATTGAGCGCTCCGATCGGTCGAATCCTTTTTTTCAGTCTTCCCTGGAATGGTTTGTTAAGTCGGAACAGTGCGATGTGCCCGAAGGCTGGCATCATGCTGCTGTTGTTCTGGCAACTGAAGAGACTGAAGAAAATGTAGACCAGATTCTACTTCTCTACAAACGTGCCTCGCGGTCTGGTTACTTACCTTCCATCAATAATCTTGCATTATATTTAGCGAGGCAAGGACGCTATCGGGAAGCATATCGACACTTTGAAAGAGCAGCATGTGCCGGGTACAAGCTATCGCAATTCAATTTGTTGCTGATGCATTTAGATGGTACTGCTCCAGACTGTAATCCTACGGAAAGTTACAAGCGCCTCGAGCAGCTTGCTTTTGATTTGTTTGCGCCAGCTCAACATAAGCTCGCGGAGTTGTATTTGAGCGGAGCCATAGTCCGGAAAAATTATCGACTGGCGCACAAATATTTCACTTTAGCGGCTGCGCAAGGTTACGCCGCATCGCGTCTGTCCCTTGTTGAGCTGCGCCTCGATAGGGAAAGCCCCTTCTTCAATGACGAAGCCGCGTTTTTCGAATGTGCAAAACTTGCTATGGAGTCGATGCCGGTGGCACAGTTTTTGCTGGCTCAGCTTTGTCACTGCGGACGTGGAACAAAGAAAGACTCGGACATGGCCTTATTCTGGTGCACCCTTGCGGCTGAGAATGGCTTGGCAGAGGCTCGGACATGGCTTCGGGAAAATGATTATTTGAGCCGAAATTAGGGGATTCAGGTCAATGATGATACTCACCGATTCTTCACTCACCGATTCTTCACTCACCGATTCTTCACTCACTGATTCTCAACTCATCGATTCTGAAGGTTCTCGTTTACATGGATCGAGGAAGGCGAATCCAGAATGTTGCTCCGCCGCCTTCACTGTTATCTGATGCACCGATTTGTCCCTGGTGCTCTTCGATAATCTGTTTAGTGATAGACAATCCCAGTCCAGTTCCCAGGTCGCTCAAATAGGGACCCTGTTCATGTCTACGAAATATTCGGTCCAGATCCTGCTTAACAATCCCGGCACCCTCATCCGTCACTGATATCTCTACCATTTGGTTATTCTCTGCTCGTGCTTGAATCTTGATGTAACCGCCAGCTGGTGAGAACTTGATGGCGTTGGATAGTAAATTTACAAGTACTTGCAGAAGTCTTTTCTCGTTGCCTCTGACGTGCAAGTTTGAGCGAGCGAACAGTAACTTCAACTCTTTTGAGCGCAACTCTCCTGACACCATTTCTACTGCTGCTATCACGAGTTCGTCTGTCGAAATAGTTTCTAGTTTTGGCGCTGGTCTCTGTGCGTTTAGTATCTCTTCAACCAGATCAATTAATCGAATGGTGCTCCTTTCAACAACATCGAGAACTTCTTGTGCATCTTTGGAGATCGGTCCAGCGGCTCCGATTTTCAGAAGCGTCAAAGAGTTGCGGATTGATGAGAGTGGCGTTTTCAGTTCGTGGCTGACGTCTGCTAATATATCCTGGAGCACCGGAGAAGATAGCGGTACGCTGAAATCTATCGGCGGTTGAGGTGCAGAAAAGTTCTGGTAAATTGGGTTGGAATGCACTTCCATAAAGAATCCTCTTCTGGCGATTGTGCAATATTCGTAGATAACTGTGTAAATTTAGTGGAAGTTTTTCACTGAATAATGAGCACGATCAATATTGTGGAAGATCAGTTTGATTTTGAATCAGTGGAAGTACGAAGTTGAACTTAAATCAAGCGCTAGCGCGGCTTGCTGTGTGACTGTTCGTGCCGTTTTGCTCATGTGTCGTGTTCGCGAGCTTGCGATAGGTTTTTCTAGGCAAAAAAAATTGCATCAGATATGGTGCAGGCGACAGTAGCTTTTGTGATTAGGAAAAAGCCCGGCACGAGCCAGGCTTTTCCCGCGATCATTTGCGGCTCAACGACTTCGCTTTTGCCAGAATGTTTTCATCGCTCAACAGGGGCAACAATTGAGCGATTGTCAATATTGCCACTCCCTGCGCGCCGACTTTCAACAATGACTCGGACATTTCGTCAGTCATCGCCCCGATTCCATCTGCTATGACGATTGGCTCATTGCCGAGCATTCGGAGTGTTTGGCAGATGGAAACTAGCTGCGCGGACCCCGGATTTCCGACCACCAGTGCTATAGCATTTCGCACTTTTGCTTTGCGATCTGGCTTCGAGGAGCCTTTGTCCGCCACTACCTTTTTGTAGTGCGCCGTCTTCAGGGCCGCTAGCAGTTGCGGCTCAATAACGTCCTCAGAGGGTTCCCATTCGTTGCTGGCGAGGATGAACACACGGTGTGTAAACGTATCACCGTTGCCCTTAGAACGCCACCTGCCAAGAATACTGCACACGTCTTTCATTTCTACATCCTTCCCGGTGCTCTGTCTGCCCGCTTGATTCGATTGTTCGGTTGTTCTTTTCTGATTGCAGTTCTGAGTTAACGCTGCTGCATTTGCATGTTGCCTCACTTTCTTAGTGACTGACACTCGTGATAGGCGATCGCCAGTGAGACCAGTTTCTCCTGTGCGACCTCAATGATGCTTCACTAGATGATGATGTTTGGCGAATCACCTGATTACGAGAGTGTGTAAGTAGACATCTGAACATACGATTTTTAGAACAGGGCACTCAATATGGTGCGTGTTATTTGCGGCTCACATTACTACTCAGATTTGCGGCGAACCAAATTTGAGAGCCCAGAGCGTCTAAGTCTCAGGCTGTTTTCTTGTATGGTCCGGTTCAAGTGCACCTGCTGACGAAGTCCTGCGCTGGTGGCGAAGGTTTGCTAACAGCCAAAATGAAATCTCTGTGATTTCAGCGTATTGGTTCCTGCTGCCTTTCTAGACACTCAAATATGTTGATGTTTTGAGAAACTTATTGTTTCCTGACTAACGCAAACGTTAGTGTGAGATCGCTTCAGTATAAATCCATCGAGATACCGACAAAACCCAGACGATGCTGGCAGTAGAGCTAAATTCCGAGACCGGGAGAGTCTTCGTTCTGCGGCCGGCATTGTTTTGGAGAAACATTCACCACTAGCTAATTCTGAAGCAGCTAACAAGCATGTGCAACACTACGCATAAGTTATGCTCACTGTTGCATTCAGCCGGTGACACCGGCATTTCGCGCAAAGTTCGCAAATGAAAAATGAGGTGTGAGCATGTATCAGCAGCTGAAAGCTCGGATCGAAGGTTTGATCGACGTGCATGGCGTCGACAGTAGTGTAGTGCAAACGAACATTGAGTGGCTAAATCACCTGATGGCGGAGTCAAAAATGCAAGTCGATGTGTTCTTAGCTCCCGCTGTTTTGACTCCAACTCTCTTCACGCAGCTGCAAGACAGCTTTCTTACGAGTTGGGCTTTCCTCGAGCCTGTTCCGGTTTATGAAAGTGCAGTGTGGACAGACTCTCTGAGAATGGCGGCTATCGCTCTCGCGGCGACGGCAAGAAATTCACCGTTGATTTTAACTTTCCTCCAGAAGGACGGTTACGCGCTCCTTTCTGAAATCGCGTCGCAGTATGGCAACGGGAGCGGCAATCTCAGCGACAGAGAACTGAAGGAATACGCGAAAAGTGTTCTGGAGGAAAAGCAATGGGCTCACACAGATTTATCACTTGAGAGTGACCCAGCGCGTAGTAAGTTCGCTGTTGCCTGGTTGCTGGCTGTGATAGCAGCCAGTCCTCGTCTCTACGTTCGCTAGTTTCCAGGCAGATTCATTCTCGTGAGCAAAGCTTATGGTGCAAGCCACCACCATATGCTTTGCAGGCGAACTCTTGCCAGATGGCAGAATGTCCATCAATTATGACTTTCCTGTGTCAGTCGTACCTCAGGTCCCAGACTCAACCGGACAGAACCTGTAAGGTTTAACAGCGGCTCTACTGCATTGCGTTATGCCAATCACCTGTACCAGTCTTTTCCTGGTACAGGTGATCGCTGTTCGAATAAACGTTGATGTTGCAAGTTGCGCTAGCTTCTTTTGTGAAATTGCTGGCGTACCCACACCAGTGCACGTTTCTAGAAAGTTCTCTATTCTACAAATCGATTGAATAGGATGGCGGAGATGGGGAGATATTTTGACATGACAGAAAAGATTGATGCACCGAGCTTGAATTGTATTAGTAGGATTTGCGCTACGAGGGCGTCGGAGCAGGAACTTTTATTGACGAACTTGACCGATGAGTTGATAGAGTCGGTTTCTAATATCAGAAATGGTGGCACATCTGTCAGGCTAGATCTTGTTGATTCCCCTTATGCAGCTCAGTCCTCAAATCAAGGACATGAAAGAGTTGAGTTGATGTTTTCTAAGTTGCAGTATCTGATCCGCGTAAATCAGTTGCCGCCCAGGTTTATTGCGGCACTGGATGATAGCTACAGTAATGCGACCGGTAGACAACTTCGAACAGATCTAGCTTCCAGCGGACGTCTTTTTGACCAGCTTTATCAAACAGCAATGGACGTTGCTACAGGCGGGTGTGCTGCTGGTGTACTAACCAATTCGCAATTCGTTCCTTGCGACGATATCCGTGCCTAGTAAAACTTCGGTGTTCTGACGGCTCGTAAGCAGGAGCTAAGGATAACGAAATGCCGAAGTCTCAGTTATTTAGTTATATCAAGTGATATTTGATTTTAAAAGCATAGACAATGAACAAACAAAATTGTATATCCAAACTAGTAGCAATAACTCTTCTCTCCGGAATTGTGGTGTTAAACACATTCCTCTGGTCTTCGAGTTTGGCTGTTGCTGCTGCTCCGACTCAAGCTATTAGCACGATCAAGACCAACCTTGTTCTGCAAAGCGCCGAGCAGAATTTGCCGATTCCATCTATCGAGCAGACTTATGCTGTGGATCGTGCGCCCGCAGATACAGGTTCTAACGTCGATTCTCACCCTTATACCGATGATCCATACGACAATGGTCCTATCCCTGATGTGGCCGGGATCGATAATTTGCCTTTTGATCTTTTTAGTTTCCTTTCCGACCCAGGTAAATATTTTTCCAAGTACATCAGACAATTTCTTGGGAATGTAATCAGACCTCTGGCACGAAAACTGAGCGCTGTTTTGTTGATTTTTGTTCTGAATCCTAACATTGCGGCCGATGGTTTGCGAAATGCCCGAACTGATGTGCAAAAGATATTCAATCAGACCGCCGATGTGATGTTCTACATTGCTATCGATTTATCGTTGATTCTGTTTGTCGTCGCAATCTGGCGACATTGGTCAGATAGCGCCTGGCGTGGACGTTCTGGCTCGTGGATGTCTTCGATTGGTCGTTTGATATTTACGATTGGGTTGCTGCTTCTGTGGAAAACAATTTACACGTTGGAACTGGATCTGACCAACGAAATGATCAAAGCTGTCTGGTTTAACGATCCGGCGCAGCGTGATTTGCTTGTGTCGACAATCGAACAAGCCTTTCTAGCCGCTGCTGCTGGAGTCGGCGGAATAACACTTGCATCATTTGCACCATTGATGGGGGCGCTTGGCGGGTCGATCGTCGGCGGTCCAACGGGCATGGTCATCGGTGGCGCAGTTGGTGGCATAGCTGGATTGGTCGGCTGGCTTCTTTTTATTGTATTGGGCGTGATTGTCATAACCGAGGTTGTCTATTTCCTGGTGCTGAAGGCTATTCAAGAAGCTCTTCTTGCTGCTCAGTTTCTTGTCGGATATTGCTTTCTGGTTTGTTTTGCATCTCCTGATACCGAGCATATGGCGACAGGGTTTGTGCGTTCGTTTATTGAAGTCAGTCTATGGTCTTTTGTTTGGTTGATTCTTTTAAAGGTTCTGACAATTGTTTTGAATTCGAGCACTTCTCCCGATTATTTTGGTGCTCAAATCCTCCTCATTATCGGCGTTCTGCAAATTATGATTCAGGTGCCGACTTTTATGGGGCGGGCACAGATAAGCCCCATATCCGAGTTTCTCACAGCCGGTGCTGTTACTGGATTAGTCAGTAAGGGACTCTCCAGCACAACCGATTCGATCAAAAAAGCCGTGACCGATATTTCCGATTATCAGTTGAACGCTAAGTATGCATCAGTTGGAACACCAGAAACAACAGCAACATCGTTGAAATTTCCTGTAAAAGCTAAAGATCAGGCTAAGCTCCAGTACCATCTGAATGCCTCTCAGCGTAAAGCTGGAAGCGAAGTTAGTACCGTCAGCGATACTGGCGGTTCGACAGTTGCCAGCGGTGGCAGTGCTCAACTAAGTAATTCTTCTGTGAGTTCGGCGGTCCCCGGCGGCGACTCGACACAGTCTGCCAATGCTGATCAGTCAGCTGCTAATCAGGCTCCAGCGTCGGCCGCTGTCCCTTCGCCACCAGTGAAAGGCGCCGGTCGAAGTATGGAAAGTCTTCAAAAGAAGGGACCGGCTGATCATGGTGCGAGCACTGGGGCACAGTCTGGCGCAGGAATTGGTGGAGCGGACGATTCGACATCCGATGCCGGATCGACTGTACCTGTTACTCCTCCCACAGCCGAAACTCTTTCGACACAATCATCTGCTGCAACACCTCCAACCGTGCCGGCAATACCGACCGTACCCGAAACCGCGTCCACGCCGATGTCCGTAACTCCGCCATCGACGGTGCACGCCGCCGCTTCTGCTGCATCGACGATGCCGGCAGCAGCTACCGCTGCATCGACGGTGCCGGCAGCCGCTGCTGCGGTATCGACGGTGTCGGCAGCTGCCACTGCTCCGGTGCCGGCTCCAAAAGGGGAGCATCCTAAAGCTATCAAAGGCTTGAACAGAGTTAAGGCGAGCAACTATTTGAATGCTCGTATCAGACCATGGCTTCAAGATCTCAACGACGGTACCAATATGGCAACTTTTGGTGACGGCGATGAATCAGTCATTCACATGGGTGAGCGCGGCTCTCGCATGGTGCAGTATGGAAAAGATGCAACTGAGGAAGAGATGGGATTTTCGGTAGCAACGGCGGGGATGGCTTCTGATCTTGCTAACAATCCGCGGGGACGCGACGCAGCTCGTCGTGCTGTTCTTGCTCGACGTTTGGATCGACCTCGCTCGCTTGGTGAACATGTTGCCGCTGCCGCTTTGTACACCGCTAAGGGACAATTCTTCAATCAGACAAAATTGGGGCAGAATCGAGGTCAACTTGGCATGCTCGATGAATTGGCTGCCGGCTCAGCGAACTATCTGACGCTTGGCGACGCCGGTCATCATAACGCAGTTACTGAGCAACTCGAGGAAGTTTTCGGATCTTACGATTCTCAGCGACAGGCTGCGACGTTGGCTCAAATGACAGACGAAGATTCGACAGAAAGCGGATTGAATCGTTCCAACGCTGCCGCAACTCGCATGAATATAAATCATGGTTTCCAAATCAACGATCTGATGAGAGCCATCGACGCCAGTCATGTTGTGGCAGGAACGCGCATCGGACAGCGTGATAAGGCGATCGGACTTTACAATTACATTGAGGCGAAAGTTGGTAAGTCTGGTTCACGCATGGGGAACGATGAGGCTCAACCCCTGGTCAATGCGATTACGCCTGAAGAGGCAAACGCCTGCATGATCATTGCGAAGGACGAAGGACCAGAGGCTTGTAGAAATGTAGAGTTAGTTCGTGCGGTTGCCAATATGGGCAAAGGCTCTAATCAACAATCATACGAGTCAGCTCTGACAGCCCTTGATGCGCAGATACAAGCTGGCTCGCCCGGAGCGCCAGCTCCAATTGGCGATGCTTCGCCATCTGCTATCGCCGCGGCAGTTCAGACAATTCAGCAATTGCGCCGCGCCGGTTTCTCAGACAATCAACTTTCAAATCCAGAAACGGCTACAATTGTCGCAAATCTGTCGGCTCAGGCTGGTGGCAATCCCGCATCGCCCCTGGTGCAAGCAGTAATGGCTAGCGACCCGAATCTGGCTGGTAATCCAATCTCCCCTGCACACATTGCAGAGCAGGTGCTAAAAAATATCAGTGCATCACCTACGCCGCAAAACAAACAGATTGTCATTCAGATGATAAACGATGGATACGATGCCAAAGGCATAGATGCTCAAGATTTCAGTACAGCCGGGGCTCTTATAGAGCATGGCGGAGGGCACGCAACTCCTGATATGGTGCACCTGGCGCAAGCGCAAGGTTTCACTTCGGGTCGTAGGTTGTCGAATCATACGATTGCTCATGCTATAGCTGCCAGAGTAAGTGGTTCTGGAACAAATGTTGATGCTGAACAAGTGGAGGCAACTCATGTGCTGTTGGATAATCATGTCGATCCTAAGCTGATTGATGGCGATATGGTCAGGGCTGCAGTCATAATGCAACACAATGGTATTTCTCCGACTGCAATGAATGCACCGAATATGGTGGCCGCTGCTCAGCTCGTGCGAAATAATGCCGTTCCTGCTGACTTGACGGTTGACAATTTGAATGCAACTAAATACATTGCATACGAAAATTTCGATCCTGAGTCGGTGCAAGCCGCACGCTGCATGGTCGATGCAAAATACACTGATACTGAGCATCACTCTATTTCAAACCAGCAGCTATATATCGGCAAA
Organism: Oculatellaceae cyanobacterium; assembly: GCA_036702975.1. Taxonomy (GTDB): domain Bacteria; phylum Cyanobacteriota; class Vampirovibrionia; order Obscuribacterales; family Obscuribacteraceae; genus DATNPX01. The sequence goes on along the minus strand of DATNPX010000003.1, from coordinate 70,288 downwards.
GGGCTTGTAGCGGAGGGAATTAATCCGACCAGGGAAATTGTGGCGGCTGTTATAAAATCGCCTGAGTATCAGCAGAATCCGTATCAGTATGGTGTCACTCCACCTGGCAGTAGTGCTGACATTCCGCAGAGCGTCGTAGACCAGTATAAGCATAGCGATCCTCTGCCGCCGCCTCCGCCTCCAGCTCACTTCAGCGGGCTTGGAGGTTAAGGTGACTGCAACCTTAGAAGTTCGTTCGCACAGATGACGGTGCGATGCGCAAACATAAGCACTTCCAAAGCAGTCCCAGTTCTTTCAATGCTTATAGATCTCGGAGCCTACGCATTAACCGAATCGGGTAACATTCTGCCCGTCGAAAATTTCCGTCGTTCCAGTCGCTATATTCGTTACGGTCACCTGAGGCGGATCAGTGGAAACTTGTACGTCGTAACCACTTGAAGCGGGCGTTGGAATAGCAAGGGTAACAGAGGAATGTTTGGAATCAATCGATAAAAGCGCCAGATCGCCAAGTTCTGAGTCGTTTAGTGTCACAGAAATTGGAGTTCCATTTTTCAATTGTATTGAACTGCCGTTGGCTAGCGCTATCGTAGAAGCGTCTGTTTGATTAGTTTGATTGGTTTGCTCTACTGCTGCTGCGTTCGTCGCATTGATATGCTCGGGCGGCAGTCCACCACCCTGAAAGATGTCCTGATTGCCGTCGGAATCGGTGACAATAATTTGTTGATAGTCGTGCGCTGCGTCCAACTCCACACTGACAGGTTTTCCATCACGCATCCAGCGAGTTGGCGACTTCGTATCATAAGTGATTTGAGCTGTGTTTACACCAGAGGAAGCATTGACTTTGTCGAAGGTTATTGATACCGGATGTGATGTCGCTTGCCCAGCGTCGGTTTTTGAGAACTTAATGATCGATCCATCTCTCCTTTGCACCTGTACCAGACTGCTGTACTGATCGAATGTCTCCAGGGCACCGTTCACTTGCAAGCTGTACTGTGAATTGACTTCGCTTATTGGAACCGGGCTGGCGTCAGGATTGTCGGATAACAAGACAACATGAGCGTGGGCGTTTGTTATATCGCCATTGGCAAAAGTTTCGTAATATGGTTGCGTCACTGTTCCCAGTTTGGGTCCTCGATCGAAGGGGCGGGAAGGATCTTGTGAATAAGCATAATGCGTCCACTTACCATCGTCGCCCATTTGAATCGTTGAATGATCCGGCAACACAACAGTGGCGACCTCGGGCACTGCCACGATGCCATTCATATTCAGTGTTGTGGTCGCACTCCTCAGATCGAATATTTGCACATTGCCGGCGAACGTCCGCTGATAATCAGCATCGTAGCTAACGCCATTTGGATAGAATGCCAGGTGTATGCCGGCAGAGTCGGCGACTGACGCTCCTCGATCTGTTCCGCCTGGACCGTCTGGACCAAGACGCACATCTAGCAATCCGTTTGTAGAAGTAATCTTGGGAATGTCCCCGTCAGCAACTGGTTTCCAACTAAATCCAGCTTGCCCGTTGTCCACGGAAACTTCCCACTGATTTTGCCCAACCTGACGATATTCAGGTTTGCCTGGAAGCTGGAGAATTTGTTTTCCTTTAGTGCTATCGATTACTATGTTTTGAGTTGCATCATTAGCATTCACTTTCGAATACGCAATCATATTTCCGTCAAAGTCGAACGTTGCTTCGCTGGAGGCGCTGTTTCCGCTGGTGTTTCCTGCATTCGCCAACGAAATGATGTAGCTGTCCCTTAGCGAACTAAAGAAGCTTGAAGAAAAGGCCGGAGCGTTTGCAGGATAAGTTCTATTTACTCTGGCATCCGTGAAAAACCAACCTTCGTTAAATCCTTTGTTATTTGAGGCTGGATCTTTCCTGAGGCGGGACCCGTCAGGATAGTCAATCTGCGTCGGCACCAAATTTGATTTGAATAGGTCCTGAGCGCTTGTTATTTGATTTGGCTCTGTTCCGGTCAGGTGTACGAGCATACCGTTGCCAAATTGGGCTGCGACTATATTATTTGTTCCGTCTCTCCAAATTCCCGTGCCGTCGGGTAGGAATTGTTCGGTCAAACCTGAGTTTCCTACCGTTAGTTTGTGAGTGGCCGAGTCTATTTTCAGCAGTCCGAGCTGAAATGTCTCGCCATCCGTGCTGACTGCTCCGGCTTGCTGCAGTAAATATTTTTCGTCTATCAAAAATTTTGCAAATTCAGAGCGAGGAGAGCCGGCTGCAGCAAGCGCTTCTAATTGTTGTTGCGTTTCCGTGGACGTCAGATGCTCGCTTATGCCGGAAGTTGCACTCGACGCTGACTCCTGGACGTCTTCGATAATCAAATTGGGCAAGATTGGTTGTAACTGAGTGGTCATCGCATGACTCAATTCGTGATTGGCTGCGACTTCGGGGTGCGCGGTCAAATATGCGACGTAGTCAGCCAATACATCCTTCATTGGCTTTTTACTTGCTTCAGATAAAAGAAGATTTGCTTCGTTGATCACGTCAATCTTGTCGGGCATATCATGTGCTCCAATTACAGAAATTCAGTACATCGCTCAATCCACAGATCCCCAAGTACTCAGATTCAAATGCAGAGATCCAATTGCAGAAAAATCCAAATACACAGCACCAAATACACAGCTCTAGCTACACAGTTCCGTCAATATAGCTCCTATTGCACCTGTGCCAATGCAAGTCTGAGAGAACTCGTTCTGCGGATACTTTATTGATCGATTGTGGAATTTTTTAGTAATTATCGAAATGCGCCACGGTCTGCAGTGTGGATACCTCGATGGTGGCGAGAGTGTTTATGCAATTCTTATGCAAACTTTCTTTATTTTGCTTCTCACATGAGAGCGCACGCAACTGAGGCAGTTCAGGTTGATTCCATAGCTTTTACACAAATTTTAGTCACATTAGAAGCGAACACATTTTACGGGAGCCCGAGTATGTCCAGTGATGCCACCAGTAAAGCGATTACCGACGAAGTAGCGATTTTGCGTGCGTCACAGCATGTTGACGTTGAAGCAAGGGTATTTATTCAGCAGAATCGCAACTTGTTTCAGAGTGAGAGTGCGCTATGCGACTTTGCTCTGCAGTTGGAAGAAAATGGATTGCTGCCGCAAATTGATTTCAGCGGTATCGCAGGTTTTCCAGCGGGTAACCTGACCCGCGAGCAGCTGCGCCTGCTCGCAAGAGACCCCGGCAATGATCCGATGCTGAGAGCTTTCGCTGCGCTTGCCGATTCGCAATACGGCAATTTGGTTGGTCGACCAGATGGCACGGTTCGTTTGAACGAGGTTGTCGATAAACTAACCAGTCTGGAGCCGCAATTTTTTTGCGCTATGTTGGCGCGAAAGTTATCCAGTAATAATGTGGATAACGGAGATGGCACCAAGAGTAGCTTATTCAGCTACTTAGACAATGCGGGAGTCACGTTTGGAAACAAGGATGGGTATGTCGGTACAGGGAATTTGGATAATGTCATCGATGCAGTCAGCAACGGCGATTCAACGTGGAAAACTCGATTAGATCAGGCTGGTATCACTCTTGATGACTTGAAAACATGGCGCCAACACTTTAATGATGGTGACTACGCTGGTCTGATCAGAGGTTCGAGCAATCAATTCGCCACGCTCGACACGCTCAAGAGCATCTACGACCCCGCAACCGGTAGGATCTCGGTCACTGATGCAACTGGCGCGAAAATAAGTTTTCTTGCTGACGGAACCGCAACTCGTTTAACTGCAGATGGTGCACTTGCAACAACTAATGTAGACGGCACATCGACCATACAATTGCCCGGAGGAGCGATTCAATACATCGACGCCAATGGAACATTGCAAAAGATAGCAGCAAATGACTGGATAACGACTTATGCGCCTGGTGACGCAAGTGGAATGCGCGGTCTTCAAGCCAGTCAACTTGACAGTCCTGATGGTGCGTTGACATGGCGGTATGACAGTCAAGGTTGGCGGCTGCATGATACCGCCAGGTTAAACGCAGCAAAAACGACAGAGCAATATGATGCGTCTGTGGTTGGCGATCCACGTATTTATATGGATTTGATGAATTATTTGCCCGAGCAAGCAAAAGATCCTGGTGGCATTGTTCTTCAATCCAAAGATGGAAGCTTGCGGATTACTTATACTGCCGATGGCACAATTGATGTGCACCTTCCCGCATTTGATTTCGTTTCGAACGGCGGTGATCCCACCAGAAATCAGGTGGTGCTCCGCGATAGTTCCGTGTGGAAGATGCAAGATGGCGTCTTTAAACACTTTGATAAAAGCGGCAAGCCTTTTGCAAACGAACGACCGCTGAGTGGTGCGCCAGAGTTCGACCCTTCCCACAATACCGTGTTGTTCAAGTATGCTGACAACTCGTCCAAGCTGATTAATGCTGATGGTTCATCGGTTCGCACACTGGCTGATGGAACGGTTATACATGTCGGCGCGGATGGAAAATCAACATCGCTAGTCTTGAATAGCAATGAATATTTTTTGGATAAAAGTGGTTCCCTGACAAAAATTCTGTTGGCCGACCATACGCAATGGATACGGTCAAATGGTTCATGGACACATTCGGGGTCAGACAATTCTGCTCTGCCAGATTCGTCTGCTGGTCCAACTTTGCCTTTTCAGGTGACGAACGGTGTTTTTGTGCTGTCGTCGGGAAATCCGCCACAACTAAGAGAGGTCGTGCACCCCAACGGTGAGTCGACAACTTTCACCTACGGTGATAGCACAAATGGTGCTTTCAGCGGTTTGCAACTCACCGGCGTCGTCGATTCATCAGGGCGAAAGCTAGAACTACGAGGCGATGGAAAGTGGCATGTTTTGAATGGCGACGGGTCAGACGGTCAACTTCCAGATTTGGGAAATTTTCAAGTCTCTGTGGATGCTCAGGGGAACGTGACCGCTCTTGATTTAGAGGAAGACAATCAGGCTCATCACCGCACTTTCGCTCTGCAATACACTGTCGATGACCGTGTGATCGAGTCCATCAATGGTGAAGTCCAACAAATCAGCTATCCTGATGGAACGAAACAGCAGTTCGGATGGGCGGGAGACGGAGAGGGCAAGCCTTACCGCTTTGTCTACAATTTCACTGATAGAAGTGGTCAGGTCTGGAGCCAGGATTCACACAATAACGGACCGTCAAACAAACTTGTCTCGACGGATGCCTCCGGTCAAAAGGTAACCGGAATCGTCGACGTCGATCTGGCGGGCAACATATCGATCACGCGGATTCAGCCGGTCGATAATATTTATTCCGAGGCCATCGATCCCTCGCATTCCACTAGCAAGCAGATTGCCGCTGATGGTCGAGTCATCACATTTCAGGATGAACAACCGCAGCAGGTGACTTTTCTCGACGGCCATGTCTACGGTAAGCAATCTGATCATGGTTTTGCTACACCGGAAGGAACGTTCTACTGGAACGGCACTGTCTGGAAGACCGCAGATGGGGCGAAGGAAGCAGACTACATTGAACTCGATCGAAGTGGTGGCATTTCGATTGCGGTAAAAGTGCAGTCCGCTGTCGGCACAACGCTTTCGGTCGAGAACTATTATCCGAATGGTGATAGTTTACAAACGACGTCTGCACTGTCGATTGATGCGGCTACAGCAAAAAATATCGCCCAATCAATTAAAAATGATAATAGTAAACTTTTGCCGGAGTTAGCGACATTATCGCTGGCTGACCGACTCGCTGTAGATGATCAGTACTACTTACTAACCAATAAAACGTCGCATCTCGTCGATATTGTCTGCAATTCGAGTGCGGTTGATAAGGCAACAGCGAATGGACTACTTTACCTGACTGGTGAGCGACAGAACGGACTGGTTCGTTCGAGCGTTATCGAGTTGATGCAAATAGCCGCTAATGCAACGGGTCTTCAGGGTGCCCAGAATATTGCCCAGCAGCAGATAGTTTATCTGTTTGGAAGTTCAACTGCTGCCCAAATCAAAGAATACGAGCAAGAATTTCGTAACAGATATGGCTATGATTTAATTTCAGCGATTTCAAACGCTCCGGGAATTTCAGATTCGTTTCGGCAAGCGTTGCCAATTCTCGCTCAAGGAATGGATACGTTAAGGGTCGGCAGCGAGAACAATGCATATCTCAACGATGCTTCTTTCAACGCTCTTAAAACCATTGCTCTTAGAAATAATGATGTGCAGTTATTCAGCATTGCGTTTCAATACGCTTCGCCAGAACAGAGAACTGCTTTCAAAAACGATCCAGATGGATTGGCGAAGCTAAGCTCGCACTTTTCGGGTGATGATTTAAGCGCTGCTACAGGTTACGCTACTCTTGGTGCCATTTCATTGCACCAGTTAGTGACTAAAAATACACAACTTTTTTATATCGACAAGACCCGTATACTTACTGATCTAGCGACGAATATCTCAGACGAGCAACGACAAATGTATAAGCTCGGAAAAGAAATTTCTTTGATAAACAATTTCGATTTGAATAATCCGGGGGCAAATAAGTCATTAGCTGACGAAATAAATGCTTTTATCGCGAAGCACCCCGATAAATCTCTTGCGGATATTGAGTCATTTTATGCCACTACATATAATGACTTGAAGGGCGCTGCATGGGTTTGGCCTTTCGCAAAAGATCCAATCTCCTGGGGTCAGGTTGCTCAATACGAAGCTTATCTAATCAATGGCGGCCCTACTGGCGGCGATACAATCGCTGTCTTTGATGCGAATCCAGATCGAAGCGATGCTGCCAGCATTCAGCGAATTCTAACCCACCTGTATAACATGCCTGTCAGTGAGATGCAGAAACTTCGTAATAATCCTGACTTCGCTGGTGCAGTAAGGCGAGATATCAACCAACTGCCGCGGGACGCAATGCAGCTCGCCAACATCATGGTCGATCATATAATCAATATGAAAGCAGATGATTTTGCCAATCTGACAAACAACGCTGCTGCACCTGGTGGTAACAGTGCCGCTACTATTAATGCGTCTGCATCAAGCCCTGACCTTCAGCAGCCAGCGGCAATTAATCCTGGTTTCACACCGTCCCAACAACTTAGCTTTGATACCTTTACTGGTGCCTCCGATGTTCAATTAGCTCAAGATCGCCGTAACGTCGACCAGATCACACATGCAGATTCCTCTCTCAACAGCCTCGCGTCGTCCAATAAGAGCAAGACGGATATTCTGACCTCGATCTTGTCACTGAGTCAATCTGAAAGAAATGATCTGCTCAGTGACATGCAGAATGCGAGTGGACCGCAGAAATATGCGACGCTTTTGCATAAGTTTTCGAGTCAAGAAATTGAAGTTCTTCAACACTCCTTGATGCGTCTTAAGGAGGAGACCAGCCCTGGCACTTCAGGACATCTTCCTCTTCTCGACAGTGCTGAGACTATGCGGCTTTATACGTTGAACGACGTTTACGTCAACGACCCCGGTTCGATTGTGAATATGCTTCAATCGATGGACGGAAGTGAGGGGATGCAAGGCGATAAAGCCACAAAAATTAAAATGGTTTTGGAATATAACCAGGCATTCCACAGCGACGTTTTCGCTGATGCATTGAATGTATCTGGATCTGAATGGAAAGACCGCATGGTGAACGCTCTCACCATCCGTCCTGAATCCTGGAAGGACGTCATTAACGATGCCTCATTTAAATCGATGATGAGTGAAACTGGCTTGGCTGCATTTGCCCTCTGGAATGATGCACTGCAGGGCATGATTGCGCAGCGAGATAAATTGCAGCGGGATCTCGTGGACTGGGAATCAGGCAAGCGGCCTGATATCGATCTGCAGGGGGATCTCAATTCTTTCCAGGCTTCGATTATTTCTTATGTGCAAGCCAAGCGTGAATTTTCTCAGAATGCCTTGATGATAGCCATAACAATCGCCACCTTGCCCATTGGTGCTGGTCTGAGTGTCGCTGGAAAAATTGCTATGGTCGGCATTGCTGGACTGATCGAGCTGGCAGGAATGAAAGCGGCGATGGGAAATGATTTCGACTTCGCGAGTGAGGCTGTTCCTGATGTTTTGCACGGCGGCGCCAATATGGCCATGATGTTACTTGGCGGAGCGGTCGCCGATCGTTTTCTTTCAGGTTTCATCGGCGCTAGTGTTAAAACCGCATTGGAAGCTGCTGGTGTTCAAGTCGGAGCTGATTTCGGCGGCAGTCTGCCAGCTCTGGTAACTTCGATTGAAGGCAAAGCTGGCGCCGATGCCATTCGCAGCACCGCGATGAGCATCGCTATAAAAATCCTGGGCAAAGATGCTACACAGGACGCAATCAACTCTGCCACTGATTTGTTGATATCCACCACGACGAAGGCCTTGCAGGGCATCAGCATTCCTCAGCGCGCGTTGATTATGACTGCCTCGATGGAAATTGTGGGACTGAGTTCTCATAGCCTTGCTACGATTGGCACGTCGATTTACGAAAACCTCAAAACCGGCAAACCTTTCGATATGATGCTGCAGGAAGCGCTGAAGGATGCCGGAAATAACTTGCTTCCAACCGCTGCCGCAATTCTGGTTGGTGTTGGGTTGAGTATGTTAACAGAGGTAATGTCCAAGGCTGCTGAGTCTGCTCCAGATACGGTGGCAGCGGCGAAGACGAATATTTCCAATTTTGTTGAGAATCAAATTGTTACGCCTATCAGCGAGCTGATCCAGAGTTTGCGCCAGGCGGGTGGACAGCTGGGCACGGAACAAATACTCGCGCTGATCGACGCTCGGTTGAATGAGATTGCAAGAGCTATTGATGGATTGATGAATCCGAATATGTTGGCTTTTGCGGCAGCCACCAATGACAGTACGAGCACGGGTGCAGGGACCGGCACTGGCAGCTCGACCAGGACGGGTAGTTCTGCTGGGGGCGATACGGCTGGTCACCCGTCCAATCAACCTTCAGGAAATCAACAATCACCAGCGAATACAGGTGACCAGCCGCCAGTAAATACAGGAGACCAGCCACCAGCGAATACAGGTGACCAGCCACCAGTAAATACAGGAGCCCAGCCACCAGCGAATACAGGTGACCAGCCACCAGCGAATACAGGTGACCAGCCACCAGCGAATACAGGTAACCAGCCACCAGCGAATACAGGAGACCAGCCACCAGCGAATACAGGAGACCAGCCACCAGCGAATACAGGTGACCAGCCACCAGCAAATACGGGGGACCAGTCACCAGCAAATACAGGGGACCAGCCACCAGCAAATACAGGGGACCAGCCACCAACAAATACTACTGGGGATCAGTCACCAGTAAATGCCGGGGACCAGCCACCAGCGGATACAGGGAGCGGTTCAACCCCTGCTCAGTCGACGCAACCAAAACTTCCAGATTTACCGGTAAATCAAATACCGGAAAGTCAACTTAACCAATTTGCAGCTGATACCAACACCGATCCGAAAGTCTTGAAGGATTTGGCTCGGTTGGCTGACACTGTAAAAAATGCGGCAACGAAACCAGATGAATTCCGAGCTCTCACTAATGATCAGGTAGAAGCAGGAAAGCTGCTTGACAGTAAACCACTCGATAAAATGACGCCTTCTGAACTGGATACGATTGCAAAAGGCGCGAGGATTCCACGGCCCATACTTGAGGCATTGAGCGGAAGTGCGCCACCAGTGGTAGTGCGGCTGGAAACAAATCTCGCAGACACCCTGGCGCAATGGGGCTTAAACGGTATTCAGAGACTTTTGGTGCAACCTGCAGTTGAAGGAGTTACGGGCGCCGGGAATTTTCTAGCCTCTGGCATTCAGTTTCTGGTGAGGAATGGTGTGCGCGCACTCTTATTTGGAGGCGTAGCTTATCTGGTAGTGAATGCTCTTACAAATCGCCCATCCAACAATAGCTCCAAGTCCGGTTCTGACTTGCCTGGCAATGATGGTGCAAATGGCGGTGCGCCTGCCTCAAATGCACCGGAAGCGACGCCGACATTCGATGTTGCACGAAATTTTGCTGGTTCTACTCCAGCAGATGTGGCCCTGAAGGTGCACAAAATGATGAAGGAAATATCCGGCTCTGGTGAATACTACGGCGACGATTCTAATAATAGCGACCCACCACGCTACATAACGTATCAAGATCTCTTGAGTGTTTCCAAAGAACAGTCTGACGCAATTAAGCAGTTGGGCTGGGACCCAGGAGTAGTTCGCTGGTTGTTGGATAATTGGAAAAATGTCCACGACCCATCGGCTAATCCGGATTACAACGGGCAAGACGTAATCAGCGAGGCTTCACTCTCTCGTTATATTGCGCGCGTAATGCCGAACACGAGCGCGAACGGAGGTGCTGGAAACTAGTGAACGATTTCGTTAAAGGTTAGCAGTTTCCAGAATCCAGAAATTCTTCTAGAAAATTACACATACTTTCCATACTTTCTGAATATCATGACCAGGTTGGCGATTTCGGACATAAGTTTTGCAGGGGCAGAAGGGACTTACGCGAGTAGGTCTTTTCTTTTGGGATGAAAGTGGCTGAAATTGTTTACGCGATTCTACAAAAATTCCAGAACTGTCGTTTATTATCTAAACATCAAGAGGCACTAAATTTGGTGCTCGAAAATTTTTAGGGTAAGTGGGCGGATCTGGGGCACAGGTCCGCTTTCACTATGATGTTTGGAAAGGTAGGTGGTTTGGTCTGAGAAAGAAATTGCTGGAACGACGTTCCTGAAATTATTCCACGGTCTTTCCATATTTGTCTGACAAACTTCGTGCACTTGATGGTTGATTGAGGAAAGGAAAATGTTGAGTCTAGGAACAAACAACAGCATCAGTTTTGCAAATGAAGCCGGGAAGTGTGCATCAATTTTATTGGTCGAAGACGATTTGGATATTGCGCTGGTGATGGAGTCCTGGCTTCGTTCTCAACGGTACTCGGTGCAGGTTGCAAAATCTGGCGAAGAAGCTTTGCAAATTTTGCAAAATTTTAAATTCGATATTTTGATTTTGGACTGGATGCTGCCTGGCCTATCGGGACTGCAAATCTGCCAGCAGGTAAGAAAAGATCGCGACAATTGTCTAATCATTATGCTCACGAACAAAGCTGATGTCACAGAAAAAGAATTGGCTCTAGATTCAGGTGCAGACGACTATCTGACCAAACCGTTCAACCTGCGAGAGCTTTCAGCACGGCTCAGAGCCTTGCTGCGCAGACCAAAAGTATTTCGTGGTTTCATTTATCAAGTAAAAGATTTGGTACTGGATTGCAGCAAATTCACTGTGCAGAAAGGCGGCTCAGATGTCACTCTTCTGCCGCGCGAGTTTGCTTTGTTGGAATTTTTGATGCGCAACGTCGATTATGTTTTTAGTCCCGAAGAGATTTTGAATAACGTATGGGCGTCTGAGGCTCAGGCTTCGCCGGATACGATTCGCACTTACATCAAAAAGTTGCGTCGTAAGTTAGACACTCCCGGGCAGCCATCTATGTTCAAAACTGTGCACTCGGTAGGCTACTGCCTCTCGTCTGAGAACATCTAGTAAGCTGTAAAATGAGCTTGTATTCACAAACATTGTTCGCGTAGTTATGTATGGCAAAATAGTTTCTCTGAAACCCGCCAACTTTCGCGTATCAAGTTTGCATGAACGAATGGCAAAACACTTTCAACGAGTTCAAGAAAAAATATGTTGTTCAAACGCGCGAGCGTCTAGGCAAGGTCGAGGATCTGATTGGCCAGCTAAACGAACCTACGAGAGAAGATGTTATTAAAAGTATCAGGCACCACTTTCACTGGCTAGCCGGTTCGGGCGGCATCTATGGATTCCCGGAGCTAACTGCGCTAGGTAAAGAGGCTGAGAATTTCTGCGATACCACTAATGCTGCTGCGGTAGTTGAGGTGCGCGACCGCCTTCAAGCATTCGTTGGCACCGCTAAAGAAGTTTTTTCAGCGGGTGCGGAGGGTGTTCAGTCGCTGCCGACTGTAGCGCGCGAGGTCAGTGAGCAGGTCAGCGTATTGCTGGTTGATAGCGACTCCAAACGAGCTGCTAAGCTGAAGGAGCTTTTCGAAGAACTGTCGATTGCTGTCACAATCAACTCTGATTTTTCGCATGCAAGCGCGACGCTGCAAGATAATGCGGTAGATGGTTTGATCGTCACCGTGCCCCTGGTGGATGGCTCTGGATACGACCTCGTTGAAAAGTTCCGAAGCTTACCTTCGACTGTCGATTCACCGGCATTGATTTTGAATGCGATGCCTGGATTTCTTGATAAGGTTCAAGCTATTCACAGCGGAGCTGATGGTTTCTTCGAGGAGCCTATTGTTCTGCAAGATGTTGCAGAGCGCATGCGGTTTCTTCTTGAAACTCCCGATCCGCCCGACTATCGAATTCTATATGTCGAAGATGATCCGTATCAAGCTGAGTTTGTTCGCGCGGTTCTGTCTTCCGCTGGTTATGCAGTGGAAATTTGCGATAGCGCGAAAAATTTCGATGCTGCTTTGACAAACCACCAGCCGGATCTTGTGTTGCTCGACATAATGCTGCCCGATGTGAGTGGCTATGAATTGGCTCGCTATCTTCGTCAAAACGAAGCGTACGCAACTCTGCCGATCTTGTTTCTTACCACAGAATCAAAAGTCGACGCAAAAATACGGGCTGCGAAAGCCGGAGGGGATGATTATTTGACCAAGCCTGTCGCACCATCGCTTCTGCTTTCCACTGTGGCTGCGAAGCTGGAGCGTGCGCGATTTTTGAAATCATTACTTCATCGTGATGGATTGACGAAACTCCTGACACACACCGCCTTTATGAATATGGCTCAGGCGGCCTTATCACGTCGGGCTCGACAACCAGTAAAGCGGCTCGGGCTGTTGATGATCGACATCGATAGATTCAAGCAGATCAATGACACTCATGGTCATCCTGTCGGTGACAGCGTCATCATCTCTCTGGCGAATTTGTTGCGACGCCGTGTGAGGCGTGCAGATCTGGTCGGACGTTACGGTGGAGAAGAATTTGTTGTCATAGTAGAAGATTTGTCCGAAAGCGAAGTTGAGTCTCTCGCCAAAAGGCTTTTGTTTGATTTCTCTAGTATTGAACATAAGGCAAGTGAGAAGAAGTTTCGCAGCACTTTTTCGGCGGGAATTTCGATGTTTGATGCTAGCAAGATGCAGCTCGCTGATTGGGTCAATGCCGCAGATGACGCCCTGCTTCAAGCTAAACAGGCTGGCAGAAATCGCATTATTATTGCGTCTTCGCACTAAGCCGTATTGACTGTTTTTGGTTTCAGGTTGAATGCTTGCTTAGTTTGTCTGGTCTGGCACTCCAAAAGAACAGCGCCTGGAGGAAGTTGAGCAGATTGGTCCAAATTGATGGCTCAGGCATGACCACAGAAGCCATCCGATTTGAGCAGGTCGATTCTACTTTCGTTCGAACCTGAGCCTCTTCGGAACTTTGTTTGTCGCCCGACTGTTGTTCTGATTCTTCCTTCGTTACCTCGGCAGTTTCATTGTTGGTATCACTGGCGTCACACGCATAACCCAGGCTGCCACCACACCCAGAAGAGCTACCGTTCTTAGATTCAGGTGCGCTGTCACGAGTGTGGTGTTCAAGGGCGAACGGCATAATACGCCATTCTTCGCCGAATTTCCCTCTGATTTTGTGCCCGGCAATCGTGCCTTGCTGCACGAGTCGCCTTACGCTTCGCTCGGATCTGTTAAGCACGACTGCTGCTTGAGCCGTTGTCCAGAGCGCATCTTCATCGTGTACTTCAACTGGTTCCAACAAGCACGTACGGATCGAATTCATGATTGCACCTCTCTTATATGCAACATCAGTGTACGCAGAAAGCCGCGAATGCACCACACGGTTTACCTAAACATACTTAAGCGCATGTTGTTCACAGAGCTGTGCTAGCCTTCTTGATAGTTGCGAGATACCGAATGTGGTGCATAAATAAGCTTTATCGAAGTGCGCAAGAAAATTATCTGCAATTAGCGCTAGATGGCATAGAAACTGAACATTAGACACAGAGCTTAAGATTTTACTGACAAACCTGTGTTTATCTTTCATTATTGAAATGGAGGTGCTCACTCCATGGGTTGTTATACATTTGCAGTCGGTGTTTCATCTGTGATCTGTCTCGCGCTTGGCTATCTATCAGTGTTTGGTAAGAGCGGGCGCTTCCGATTTCGTTGTGCTTTGAGTTATGTTCTGGTACAAACTTGTGCGTCGGTTCTGGCACTTTTCGAGAGAGCGGAATTTCTTCGCCTCATAGATGCCGGTATCATCTGGATAGCGATGGTGCCGATTCTGAGTTTGTGGCTCATTGTTTTGCGACAGCTAAATCGTAGGAAGCTTTCCCAGAAGAGTGCTGAGATGCTTTCCGGGTTGACAAAGACCCCGGAAATCGAGTCGAAAGTTCTGGCTGCGGCAAAAAAGTAGAAAATTCAATCAAATTCTTTCGTCGCTTAGGGTTTGCGCTAACCGCATCTTTGGCAAAATGTTAAAATCGGAGAGCCTTCTCGGGTTTTAGCTTGTCATGAAAATCCTAATAATTGACGATGAGGATGACGTCCGCGATATAGCCAGCATGTGCCTGGGTTTGATCGACGGTGAGCAAGTTCTGACCGCTTCTGGCGGGGCCGAAGGCTTGGAGCTGGCTGCGCAACATTCTCCAGATGTTATTCTTCTTGACCTGATGATGCCTGTTATGGACGGCACTGAGACGATTCAAAAATTGCGTGCAAATCCAAAGACCGCGAACATTCCCGTCATATTTCTCACTGTCAAAAATATTCAGTCTGAAGTCGACAGACTGATGCATTTGGGCGCGCTCGCGGTGATGCGAAAACCATTCGAGCCAACTACGCTAGGCTCGCAGATTAACGAAATTGTGAAAGCCTCTCGTGGAAATTCGGCTAAAAACCCGACCGAACCCGATATCAATTGACAAAGACCAAAAGGAAAATTTGAATGGCTAAGATTTTACTTGTTGAAGATGAAGTTGATTTATCCGACCTCATCAAAGAGTGGTTAAAAGCCGACAAACATGTCGTTGAGGTGGTCACCTCTGGCGAAGACGCTATCGACCGACTGAAGTTCTATAAATACGATGTCGTTATTTTAGATTGGATACTCAAGGGCAAAAGTGGGCTGCAAGTTTGCCAGGAGTACAGGGCTACTGGCGGAACCACACCAATTCTTTTTCTGACAGCAAAAAGGATGATTGATGAAAAGGAGGCTGGACTCGATGCCGGTTCCGACGATTATCTGACCAAGCCGTTCGACATGAAAGAGTTATCGGCGCGGTTGAGAGCATTGTTGCGACGTCCTCAGGTTTTTAGCGGTTCTAATTTGAAAGCTGGTGGTCTCGATCTTGATACCAGCACTCGTAAGGTTCTCTACAATGGCGAAGATTTGCCGCTTTTGCCAAAAGAATTTGCTTTGCTGGAGTTTTTTATGAAGCACCAGAATAAAGTGTTCAGTTCGGAAGCTTTGATCGAGCGAGTTTGGAATTCCGAATCTGACGCCAGTCCTGAAGTGATTCGCACTTACATCAAGCGGTTGCGTAAGCGCCTCGATATTGAAGGGAAACCGTCATTGTTGCAGACTGTGCATGGCGTCGGTTATAAGTTCGAAGTACCGGACGGCGAGTAGGAATTCGAGCTTTTACGCTCAGGGTGAAACAACAAGGCCGTGTCCGCCTTCCGGTCCCCCGTCAGCTATGTACCGTTCAACTTGCGCTCGCGTTACTATGCGAGGACCTGACAGGCTGAGCGGGTCCAGAAGAATATAGTTTCCATCGGCGGTTTTGCCGGCGATAGTAACTATATGAGGTCCACCGCCGCTGTCAATGTATGTGGACGAAGTGCCCGAAGGATTGTCCTGCCATGCGTAGCGGGGTCTTCCAACTAAGAGTACCGACGCATTTGGATTCTGACTGAGAACCTGGTCGAGCTGATTGATTCCATTGACATAGCTTGTGTGTAGATTCTCGTTGTTCGCTGCTGTCGCGAGTTGCTGCAGGCTATAACCATCACCGCTGTGGACGGTAGTATTCATCAGGTTTTTATTACCTTCTATCTCCTCTATCAGTTTCTCTCTGTTCTGCGGCATCGCAACGCGACCATATCGAACTAGCATCATCGCCAGGCAAGTAGGTCCACAGTCGGCGTTGTGGGCTTCCTGCGCGGCTTGCACGTCTTGATTATATTTGCTCGCGAACTGGGTTATGAAATATGCTTGTGGATCGCCGACGGGTGTTCCATTCAGTTCATTCCAGGAAACCGGTTTGTTTGGATTCTGCCGAGCATCGTAAGCAAGCGGATACCCCAGGTCGGCGGGATGCACGATGTTGTCACCATACTGCTTTAGTTCATCGGCCGTTGGGAAATGACCCAGGTGCATCGCCAGAACAACATCGCTTGGTTTAAACTTTCCATTGTTCTGTTGGGCTGACTGATAAGCATATTTGTTGACCAACTGGTCAGCCATCTTTTCCTGCAGTTCTGGCGGATAGAACTGTGATAGCGTGTCTGCGGTAGGTTTGTCACCTTTTACCGAAAGTTGCGCCAGAGAATACAAGAATTTGTCGTCATCACTGGCAGTATCAGATGGTTTCTGTTTTGCTTGTTCACTGAGGAACAATTTCATCAGGTCGTGGTTTGAAAAATGCGATGTGTCTTGACCCTCGGGACCGTGCCCATCTTTGGCAATTTTTGCTTTGAAGTCATGGAATTTTTGTTTGATTGCCTTCAACCGTTTGACAGTTCCGTGCGGGAGCTTTCCTGGAGCCGTTTTATGATCTTTCGAAGCAGGAATTGGGTCTTCCATCGATTCTAGATCGTCAAAATCTGAATCAGAGCAGTCATCTAGCCAATTCATATAGCAGTCGGAGGTGAATGCAAATCTTCCGACCCCATAGCCCGCGTCACCTTGATCCGTTATCGCAGCATATGGGTCTCCTGGCACTCCTTTTGTCTCTAAACTGGCGGCCACGTCTTTCAAGGCAAGCATTTGATTCGACTCACCAGCTATCGCTGGTTCGTTGGACGGATGCGCAAATAGGTCACTTGCCTGTGTTTGACTTATTTGACCGTCGCCGGCGTTGTCGAGGCGATTCAAAGTTTGAGATTGACTTCCGTCGCCGGGATATCCACTGGAGCCTCCAGATCCTCCCGATCCCCCAGATCCCCCAGATCCTGATCCCCCATTGCTCGAGTTGCCACTGTTCTCACCAGGGCTGCCGCTGCTATTCGTGCCATCACTATTGGTGCTCGGGTTATTGCAAGCGGCCGGTGGTAACAATCCTTCCGGATCTTGCACGGTTGACTTATGGGCTCCCGCCGCATCGGTCACCTGTAACCGTTGTTGCAGATAGTCGACAAGTGCTGCTGCTGCTGCTTTTTGCTCTGCCGACGCACCCGAGAGAAAGTCTCCCTGCGAGCGATCGTCCTCAATGATTATTTGCTTCTGCCCGACCTCCGGTATGTGGTTGCAGATTATTGTTCCATCTTTGTTGATGATGAAGTCGGCAATTTGTTGCTTGTCTGTTGGATCGAATCCTTTTTCGCGCAGAACGATTCCGGGCTGATTCTGTGCATCAAGAGCCCCCGATTCATCGATGGCATGAACTGGCAGGAAGCTAAGTAATTTATCTGTGTTAACTCCGGTTTCATCCAGCACTTTAATCAGTGCATCTTTGCCCAACTCCAGTCCGATCTGCAGCGCGGAATTCGCATTAAGGTGAATTTGACCACTGCTGATTAGTTGATCGATTGGCTGTGTCGGGTCGAATTTAGGCCCCTTGGTGCAACCAAGTTGCTGGTAAAACTGCATCGCGTTGTCTGGGCGGTCACCCAGATATGCACTGCGCTCGAATTGCGATTGAAAAACTTGTGCTGCTTGCTGAGGGGTTTCTGCCGTCTTCAGGCTAGCTGCCGCCGATGTCTCTGAGGTCTGCAACTCGTGCAAAATGAAATCCGCCTGTACCTGCCAGTCACTGATTGATTTGTTTTGCTGTGCCGCAAAGTCTTTCAGGTTGACTAATCTTTCGCCTTCCCATTGACACAGTCCAAAGGCACCTTCATTGGGATTCCAGGCGTTGGTATTGAACCTCGATTCGGTCTGGATGTTTCCTAATATTCCAGACGCTTGCGCTGGGGTGAAGCCATTGTCTACAAAGTAGTTATAGAGATCAGACGGTGCCACAGTATTGGATGAGTTATTCGCACTGTCTTTCACAACGTTTCCAGATAAATAGTCGATGCTGTTATTTGTATTTGCATAGATCGACGGAATTTCCAAGAAATTACTAGTAAATGATTTCGTTGCGGCGTCACTTGTCATCGGGCTGAACATTGTTTGAACTTCAGCGCTTAACTTTAATGACGACGCTAGCTCGACATGCGAGTCTAGGCGGAGCTCAGCACCGAATTTACCTTGATTGATTCCACTCATTGACGGCCTCGGTTCAAGAAAGAAGGATCGTGCGATGCAAAATGTTCTTGCTAATCTTTTGCGTCACAAATCATTTTGCTATTGAGATTTGGATTTGTCTCTGTGACGACCACGTAAACGCGATATTGAATTCTCGCTATCGAAGCTTGCGATAGCTTCTTATGCAGTAGTAGTTTGTGGAATTTCTGGGGAATGGCTCTGCGAGCGAGGTTGGCCCTGCTCCGTGAACGCTTCGCCTGAGAGCGTTATCAGTTGCATCTGTTGCGAATTAATGATGTAGTAAGTGTTACAGAGCAGTCGTTGAGATTGACTATTGGCGATCCAATTGGGCAACAAGAGAAATATCTTATGGAAGAGCAAAACAATAAATTCGAATGTGAGCCGAGCCTTGTGAGTTCTGAAATGCACTGTTCTCCGGCATCTTTGCCATTGGGAACCGATAAAAAATGCTCGAAGAGTCCGGCCGGTTTCGATCCTAATCACGAATTGGTCATAGAGAATTATTCGGTTCGTCTTGTGGAATTGATTGACACTGAACGCGATCTGGCTAGTTTCGAATTGGGCTTGAGTATGACAAATCCAGCCTCCAGGCGCCTTGGAGAGGTTGTCCAGGAGCGCCGTGAGAATAGAGAAAAGATCGAATTGTTGTTCTCTGAGCTGGGCCGAAAGATGTGGAAAGGTCAACTTCCACCCACCACGATTGCGATAGTTGAGCAGAGATACCGCGAGATGACCAACCGCCTGCTCAGTGAAGAACTGCATGATGAGCCATGGTCTGCGTATTTTTCTGCTTTTCAATTATCAATCGATATATTGAATACGAAATCAATGCTCAATTGAGAAATTAGATTTTCGATTGATTATTTGATTGTGGTGTTGCGAAATTATACAACTTTTCCATAACTTCCTCTTAGAATCCGAAAGCTAGATTGCATCAAATTGAGGCAGGCTGTACGGTCCGGAGATTTAGTTATGATTACTAGAATGCAGCAGTTAGCTGATGTCGCACAATCTGCTGAAAAATATAAGGTTCAGCCGTTGGGAGAAATAGTAAACGAAGCTGCCACCAAAAATGGTGACCAGACTCCGAGCTTGCTGGTTCGAATGGCTGCCGATGGTATTCTAACTGCAGCGAGCCTGGCTGCTGGCGGTGATAAATCCGGTAAAAGCGATATTGCCGTTGCCGCGGGTTTCGCTGCTGGTTTTGTTAACGAGGCGGAGAATTTCATCGAATTCAACCCTGCAGTTAGTAATTTTATGGAATCGATGATTAGTAAGTGTTTGAACCCGTCTGCTAATTTGACTACTGTTGTCGACGCTTCCACACAGCAGTCGCTGGATGATTTGCATACTGTTTTGAAGCAGAGCAAAGACGCTGGGCAGTGGGACGGACACAGCCCTTTTAGCACTAAGATTGCAAGCCGTGAATATGTTGTTGGACCGAAAGGCGAGATGTATGTTCACGACGATTCTACAGGTGTAGACACGATTCAAACTAGCGAAGCTGATGGCACTTACACAGTCGTTAGCAAAGCAAAAAATGGCGATGTGACGGGGTTTACGAGTCAGTACAATTTTACGACGACTACTGATGCTGCGGGTCAGAAAATCCTTACAATTACGACTAAAGGTGAACCACCCGAAACAATCAAATTGATCGAAGATGGGCAGGGTTTCGACGTAATTATTCCTGCGACCGACGCGGAGCATCCGGCGCGAAAACTGACATTGCGAAACGCCGATGACATAAATAGATTCGACTTGCTACTGCAGCATCTTATAGCAATGAAGTTGGAAGCGGGAAATTCTTATGGTGTGCAAAACGTCTTTGACCAATTCAACGATAAGCATCTGACTTTATCAGCACTAAAATCACAATTTGCGCAGATGGCAGAAAGTGCTCTTGCTCCCGTTCTGCTAGCGCTCGGTTCTCCCGATGGAAAGACAGGGCCTACCGCTCGCATTAATGGCGGTGATAACGTTCCCATTTACTACGATTTTTCAACTGGAAACACTTCGATTGGTGGACAGGGACCTTGCGCTGATTTTGTGTTTCATCCCGGTGTCGATGTTCCGACTGACGGTTTTGCATTTATTGCTGCCGGCGTTGCAACATTGTTGAGAAGAAATAGTCCGCTTAGCGAAACAGAAGAGGCTCAGGTAATAAACACCGCGATCAGCACGGCTATGGCGATAGCTCAATCGTTTCAGAATAGTGCAGCAGTCGATTCGGGAGCAGCACTTGCTGAGCTGGCTTCCATCAACTCGACATTAGCTGGAATCGCTACAGTTGCGGCTTCTTTGGCTCAATGTTACGTTAACGACGCGATGTGCACCATTGAGACTGGAATGAAAAAATTGGAGGACATTCCGCAGCTGAATAACGCTGGTTACCGGCACGATATCTTGTTTGGAAATATCAATGTCGATGTGAGTTCCACAGCTGTTGCTTACACTTAAGAGTGTTAATGCAATCTGAACCTGCGCATCGATTTGGGAGTGTTCATTCCCTCCGATTGTGCCAGGCGAGTTCTGTTGTCTCGAGTTCGTTAGACCCTTGTTGAGAAATGGAATAACCGACACTCGCATTAGCTGTCGGCTGATCCATTGTTTAGTATTTGGCTGTTTGTTGTGAGAGGTTTATGTTGCCTGGCGCACCCATCTTTTCAGTGATAGTCAGAGATTCATTTTGCTGGGCACAATCATCTTTTCAGTGATAGTCAAAGATTCACATTGCTTGGCACAATCATTTTGGCCGCGTTGACAACAGCCTCCGCCGCACCGGGTGGTTGCATGTCTTGTCGCATTGAGAGCAGTTGTTTGTAAATTGTCCAACCCAGTTCCCGGTTGTTGTGTTTATGCAGGTATTGAACGAGCTTTAGCATCTGGGTCGCTTGCTCTTCGAGCGGTATATCGGTGGACACTTTGCAGATTTCCATTGCTTTCTGATACCACTTATCGAACATCGACAGTCGGTCGCTCAGCAAGCACAGGTACGCCAGCTTGAAGCAAACTCTGGCAGCATTTCTGGTGCCGCGGCCACGCGCTCTCTCATTCATTCCTAATGCTCTTCGATAAACTCGCTCAGCTTTACCGTATCGCTGTTGTTTGACAAATACTTCCGCGAGATTTTCCAGCACAATCGCCATGCGCGTGTGACCGCCATCAGCATCTCGCGGTGCTTGCCGGTACGCGGCGCGCAGCATGGTCTCTGCAACGTCGTAGTGCCCATTCTCAAAGGCCGTAGTGCTCAGTTCTACATAGGTATTCCAAATTCCGCCAAATTCCATATTTCTATCCACGCAATATGTCCGGTGACGAGTGCCACCAGATTTGGTTGTGCCTTTACCTGAATGAGTGTAAGAGCGGCAAGTATAAAAGTTGTGGAATTTTTTTGACAGAATTGCGCAGTTGAAAATTCGTCGACTTCGTGGAACCCGCATGTGGTTTCTACAAATTTTATTGGTTCTCGACCTACTCTATTTGGCATATCCCAGTGGAGAGCAATTAAATGAATAGACTTGAGCGATTTGCCGATTCGAGCAATGTGAGTCCTACCGATTCTTCCGCGACGCTGTTCGCTGATTATCAAATGGCTTCGATGTCAAATGATTCCAGGGTGCATGCTCAGCAAGGAACTTTTGACCCGGCCACCATGACGAATCTAGAAATTTATCAAGAAGGTCAAAAAATCGGACAAGAATTAGCCGATGGAAAAAATGTAGATAGCACCGTTCAATACAATGCCGATGTGACAGCGATCCAGGCGCTAAGCGACCCTAAACAACGAGGTCAAGCTTTGTCTTCATTGATTCAAGGAATGGCTCAGGCTGACCCTACGGATGTTCAGCTCACCGTGACTGCTCCGGATACGTTTAACTTCAATGTTGATTTTAAAACGGAGGTTTATATAAACAACTCGCTTGACATTCTGTCGGCATCTCCGCTCAAGCCTTCCGCTGCTGCCGCAAGTTTGACGAGTGCTTTATTGCAAGCTGATACAGAAGCAAGAAGTGCTAATGCACCTGCCGGTAGCGTGCCGATTGATCATGCAGTCTATATCGCCGACTTCAATAGACGTCGAGCCCAGGATAGCCGTTTGCAAGATTACGTAGCTTGTGTCAATAAAGATGGTGGCATTTCAATTCTTTATTTGGGAATGAATGATGTTGCGCCACCTGATATGAATTCGAAAAAGTAACCTTGTCGAGTTCCAAGGAAGCCTCTTTAAAGTGAAAAAGAATCAAAAGGTCCAGGAACTACCTGGACCTTTGATTCGATTGCACGATCGCGTCAGCTAGTGTTGAATTTAGGTGTTGAAATTGATCGCTTCCCGCCGTTGAGTTTCAACGACTAATCCGAATATAGATCCCATGATGTCATGGCGTGCGTGGATCAAGTGCAGTGAGTCGAGCAATTCTTCTTTTTTGTACCATGGGCAGCAAATTTTGCTCACCGTTTCGCAGAATGACTCCACTAGCCATTTTTGCGCTGCACGTTTGCTGGTTTCCGCAGCACCGCCAGCTTCTTTGGATTTCTGCCATGAGTTGAAAAATCGTTGCGCATAGAGTGTCACTTCCTCTGCGTGCCCCTCTGCCAGCTTCAATATCTCCTGTTGATACCGGTCTCTCGCTGACTTTGATTGAAGTGCCCAAAAAAGATGTGAGCACTCGTGCACAAGGTGTGGAAGCAATAGTTCTGGGACTATACTCGCTTCGCTCATTTCGAGATGTGGCGATATCTGGTGTGGAGGTCTGTCCCAATCACCGTATACAGCGGACTGATCTCCAAGTAAGGTTCGCGGCGCTCTGGTTGTGCTGACTGTGAGGGCTAATGAATTGGCCGCCTGGCGTAGAAGCTCCGGAGTGTATTGAAATGCCTGCACAATAAGTCTCTTGTGTGGCGAGTAGATGTCGCAGTCAAAATAGAGACCGCTGGTTTCATCTAGGTCAAACCTCCCTGTGAATCTTTGAAATTCCCGAGTGGCCCAATTACGTTCTGGCCAACAAACAATTCTCGAGTTGGCTGTTGTCTTCACGAAACGATCCTTTCTACGAATTCGTTCGATTTGTTGTTGCCTGTGCGGCCATTGTGTTGTGCGCTAGTTTGTAGACATTGTTAGACGACTATGATTATGGTTTTACTTCTTCTGAGTCCTGGCTGATCAGTTGATATGCTTTCATCATATTTGGCTGGTTGATTGAACCGTCATCATTGACGATGTCGATAATTCCGAATTGAGCGAGAGCTTGTCCGTCGGTTTCACCGAGTGCGGTGAGGTCAGAAACTATCGTTTTTTTGAACAATGCAAGTTCGGCCCGGCTCTCGGGGGTATTGATGGAACTGAGCGCGAGCACCGCACTAAGGTATTGTTCGCGAGCGTATTCTTTTTCTCTTAGGCCCTCGGTTTGTTGGTACCAGGATTTGAAACTGTCTCTGGTTGCTTGTGCAATGTTCTGAGCTGTGGTATTCATGCTGGCCGGAAGAATTGGCAACTCAGTAATTTGATTATCCGCTCCTATAACGAAATCCGAATTAGCCGACATTGCGTTCATCTGAAAATTGAGTCCGTATTGATGGTCGTTGACTGTCCACGCACCATTCATCAATGTTGCGGATACGTTCGGATCTGCTCCAAGCTCCAAAAGACCAAAGCCATTTCTTAAAATTGCATCGCTTGCTGCCTTCTGTTTGTCTGCGTCTGAAAGTGATGCGAACGGTAGGTTAGGATTAACCTCTAATAGCGTGTCGGTGTCGGTTGAAAGATGAGACTGATTGTTTTTGATCGCGTTTTCCTCCTGGCTTATGAAAGCTTGCACGCCAATGCCGTTCATCAGTCCTTTGTTGTTTGAATCGTAGATGTCATATTTGATGTTTTGAAAAATATCCGTCTGTAATTCTCGAAATTCTTGCGGGGAAATAGTTTTGTCAATCGCCTCTTTCTTGTAAAGTTCCAGGCATTCGAGGCGTGCGCGCGCCAGTGCATCAGTGTCACCGGTAAGAGCATATTTTTCCAAATTGTCGCTGATCAGTCGAGCATCTTTTGCAATCCAATCTGGCATGTTCTCTCCTCCAGTTCCGTAATGTGATTGCCAAGTTACTTTCACAACATGTAATTGTTGTGGAACTGGAGCTTTATCTCAGCGCCTGAGTGTTCGCGCTCTGTCAATGTTTTAGTTGAGGGGATTGTTATTCGTGGCTTGGGTTATTCGCGGTTTTTCACTCTTACTTCCTGTTCTTTATTGCATCGAACAACTCAACCCTAATTTGCAGCTTCTTGCGCACGCAATATCAGTGAGATGTCTTGTCATACTTCCACACAAATTTCAGCAGGTGATATGTTGGTGAAAGTGCGTTAGTCGCAAAAATGAGATTGTCCCTTGATTTCGATCTTTTATTTTTTCTCTCCAGGAGTGTCCACAGAGGCGCACAGAGTAGACCTCTAATTTCGCGACAACTCTTGCATGACAACCAGCAAAATGGTTAGTGTTGGGTGCTTCAATTTTCATTTCCCTCGAGATAAAAACCGCTTCCGCTCACTTCGGATAACGCCGACAAACAAGCCATCAATCCAGTTTTAAGCTGGTTGGTGGCTTATCGCGGTTGCGGTGAAAGGAGGCAGAATCAGTTAACTCGAAAGATTGAAGCACCTGAAAATAAAGTCGTCGAACATAAGGAGTCAATAATGATTTGCTAACCGTTGTCTGAAATCCACAAGCCTGATATCGGAATCGACAGAGCGGTAATTCGACCGCAAAATGTATCGCCTTGCGCCAATGTTGTGCTTTCGCCATGTCATATAGAGGAAGGAAATTCGTATGTGTGCAGCAGCACCTAATTCCACTACTAAAGCTCCCGCAGACGGGTATAAGGTCATGCAGAACGCCGAGCTGTTAAGTGTTTTTGGCGGCGCGTCCGGGGCAACAATACTGTTTGTGCGGAAAGACGGTAGCTTTCAAATTCCTGTGTCCGCGCAACGACAGTCCGAGTTCCGCGAAACCCTGCGTGGCATGAATGCCAGCGAGGACTTCCAAGCACACACAGCATAAATCGCCAATAGCACTGGCTGAGTAACGAATGACACTTGGGACTTCTGTGATATCTCGCAGAGGTCCCCTTCTGTTTCTGGCTACTTGTTTCGGCTGTCGAGCATTCGATGACTGAATTTGCAGTTGAGTTTTTTTCGACTGATAAGTTCGATTCCCTGCCGCGCTTTGCAAAATATACGGCAGTGTCATCTACGTTCAACACTCTCGCTCAACAGTACTTGCTTCGGCTCTCTTGGCATCAGTTCTATTTCGCAATTAATAACAGAAATAAAATTATTTCGGTAATTTTGATCTGACAAAGAATGTGAGTAGGCTGACTAAATTATTGCACCAGGGGTTCCTGCGGTTACCCGCTGAAACCCCTGTCTGGACTGGGATGGAGGCTATTTAGATTCAGGCGATGAGAAACGCATCTGTCGCCTTGATCTTGCGCAGGTATGCACGGAACTCACTTTCGCGCGACTTCTCGATGTCAATCGTAAAGTCGCAGTCGATCCTTTTATACTTTCTCGTATTCCCCCTCGCTCCGCCGAATATGCGTTCGATTTCTGTGTTCTGTTTCTGTTGTTCTGACAGATGCTGCTGCTGTGGTTGCTGAGATCCACTCATGTCACTTCTACCTTTCGTTGTGTGAGCACCATTCTTGGTGCCGATTCGTATTAGGCGATTCACCGAACTTACAGTAGCCAATTGTGCTAAGACTTGGAAGATTTGGACGACGCGAGACTCCACATAAGCTCCGGCATTCGGTCGAAGCTGGCTGTCGCCGCGTGCGCGCCCGCCTTGCACAGTGTTTCTTCCATTGAGGCTCGCAATGGCACCGGTGTCAAGTCTGTGATGCCGAGTCTGATACCAATGCCTGCATCTCGTGCCGATATCACTCCGTTCTCCGCGTCCTCAAATGAAATGCAGCGCCCCGGCAGTTCACCCATTGATTCTGCGGTTTTGATGTAAACGTCAGGTTTCGGTTTGGATGCTTTCATATCGGTGCCGCTAAAGCAACGATCAGACGTGAAATACTCGGACAAACCCAGTAGTCTAACGCAAAGCATTATGCGCTCGTGTGCACTGCTGCTGGCAATAGCAAGTTTGAATCCCACCGCAGCGCTGGCCACGATGAGGTTTTTGCTGCCCGCCACTGGCGCGATGCCGCAGACCCTAAATTGTTGCATGACGGTGCGCTTTTCGAGGCGCGCATAATATTCCAGTTCTTCTGCGGACACCGTGAAGCCGTGTGTCTTCTGTAGCTCCAGCGCTACGCTTGTGAAACTTCGGCCCACGTATGCCTTCAACAGTTGCGCTCCCGTGAAATTGAAATCACGATGATTACGTTTCCCGAAGCGGTTCATGACACGGGCATTGCCCATGAATGCTGTTGGCTCGGTATCAGCGAGTGTTCCATCCATGTCATAAATTTGGAGGGGGAATTTCTGGCGAACCTCTATCAGAAACAGGAGGTTCCGCACTGACATTACTCCCTCATTTGCGCACTGCACGATGCGTTCGATGTTTCCAACGCCGGCGGTGCGAACGGCGTCGGAGAGTTGTTGATATTCCTGCTTAGTGATCATGATCTTGAATCATACCTTTCATAGGTGTTGTTGTTAGAGCGAGAGTTAAATTTGATTTTGTTGAACGTCGAGATGTTGAGGAGGGGCACTATTTATGGTGCCCCTCGATGGACTGCCGTGAGACACTAATGAAAGTGCCCCACCAGCAACGTTTTTGCCTGACTGTTATCGCTCCAGCAGGTGCCGGGCCGCCAAAAGGATTCCGTGCTCCGAGATTTCCGCAAGCGACCATGCCAGCTCGTGCAGGAAGCTGCTCTTGGTAGCCAGAAGGATCATGCGGTTGTCGGCAAAGATTTCCCCGATCCGCCGCAGAATCTGCGCTAGTTTCTGCCAGTCACTTCCAGAGCGCAGCCAGTTCGAGACATCCGTAGCCACGTCCGCAAGCAAAGGCAAGTCGGGATCGTCCTGCTCTAGCTCAATGCCTCTCTCATCAATCCCTTGCAGATTGAGGAGCCAGTTCGCGAAGGTGAAGACGGGGACACGACTCTGGCGTGTACCATCACCAGTCTGCACAATCACTTCATAGGCGTAGGCAACTCGCTCTGATGCTTTTCGCCGCCCTCCAGCGCATACCCGGCGATTCTGGTCTTTGAGCGCGTGGTCGGCGAACCGACTGCGCACCGTCGCGCCGTAATCCCTCATCAGTTCGTAACCCAGAGCCGTTGCCAGTTCAGCGTGAAAGAGTTCAACCAGTTGCCTCATCTCCGCCAGCTCCATCACTTCGTAGATATAGCGGAGTCCGAGCCTGAGCCCGGCGTTGCCTAAAATCTGATGGGCTGCGTTCAGCCCCAGATATTTGGCTTTCCAGACCAACTCGATATCGCTTACTTCCTTCACGCCCGTTTTCTGCCAGTCAGGAACCCAGAAGCGACCATTCTGAACGGCGAGTTGCCATCTCATTTCCGTGTTTACGAGCACTGCCGGGTCGAATCCGAAGTCATCCTTGAATTCGCTGTGCGCCTCGATTGTGTCCTTCGGAGTGATTCTGTCCACGACAGTGATCCTGAAGTCCAGATTTTTATCAATCCAAGTCAGAACTTCTTCTGGAGCTTCGAAACTAGCCTTGATATACTGCTGCAAAGCCGTTTTCAGCGTTTCCGAGTTTCTTTGAACATTGTCCAGCGAGAGAATTGTACAAGGTAGTGCGACACCGGTGGCTTTCTCTAACTGCATACGCTCAAGGCTGAAGCTTGCGAGGGGCCAATATATCGTGTGCGGATGGTCAGTGCTTTCGCCGTGGTAATTGAGATCATGCACTATGTCTGGCGATGTCAGGTTCAGATTGCCATTCTGATCGAGCATGTGGTGACCGCCCGCAGTCACCGTGAAACTGATTAGTTTTGTTTGTGGATTGGACATTCGCTTGACCAGTTTCTGCGGATCATCGGGCGCGAATATCGTGTCTACGATTGACCCCACGACGATCACATTTCTGGTGGAGTTCTCGCGCTGGGAGAGCACGATTCGATTTTTGGTTTTTGCCAGCGCGTCAATGGTGCTCCGGTTATGCATTGAGACACCGACAATTCCCCAATCAAGCTTTCCTGTTTCGTTCATGTACTGGTTGGCGATGGCCGCCAGATGGGCCATCGAGAACCAGCCGAGTCCAATGTGGACATGGGTGGGTATTACCGCGTGTTGGTCATAGCTAAAGTTTTGAATACCTGCGGGCAAATTGTCGAGGCTTGGTTCGTTTGGTACCGATGACAGTGGCGGCACGGTGGCTGTCGGATTGCTGTTCTTCATTTGAGACCTTTCTGCTTTTTCGAAATTGCGAATTCCTCAGGAATTTGAGGTCGAACGAAAGCAGCTCAAACACGGGGATGTGTCGGAGCTGTGCGACGGAGATTTGAGGCGAAGACTGACGAGGAACGTGCGTGTGAACGGAGATGTGAGAATCTCGATTCGGCGAGGTGAGCAACACCAGATTGTTCGGAGCGCATCAACAGTTGATTGCGCTTTCTTATTCAGTGATAGCGGTTGACTTACTTATTGATGGTTTGGCTGGTTGCTCAGGAATAACGGAGAGAGGTGTAATCGCAAACTACTGTTAACTTCTTTGCGAAGTCAAGGTGGCGGAGAGTGGCTAAGTGTCCAATTTGAGAGGTTCTAGCGCTTTTGCTATTCCGTTTTCGTGTGAGGAAAGAGCATTTTTACAGCTTAGCGAACGGCGCTCTTTAATGTACTGATTGCGCGAAGCTAGCGAAACTTTCCACCTGAATCTTGACTGCTAAATTGCGCTAGTCAGTCATATGAACAATTGCACCAAATATGGTGATACCCGTAACAATCATTTTCTATCGATACATCCGAACTTGCATTTGGGCACTTTGCCGATGTTAGGGTTCAAGTGTTCCGTATTTTTTAGCTTATTGGGAGATGTTCCGAAACAGCCATTGCATAAAGCACTTTCACATAATTCAAGAGTCAAGTCGACTCGTGCTGCAAGCGACAGGCGTCCAAGCTGCACGCAGTCCAGGCGACACGCAGTCTATCGGGCATGCGCTTCGAGTAATCGGGAGTATGCAACTCAACCTATTCAATTGATCAAAATAAGTGAGTGAACAAAGGACAGACCTATTATGAACAGTCAAGTCAGAAGCCAGACCCGTTGGGATCGAACAATAGGGATTCCCAATCGGGAGTTTAGTAGCTTCCATGACGTAATCAATCGAACGATGTGTCTCTATGACTGGTGCGGATTCAGCATTCTGCAAGGTTCTCCTGAAGAACTTGCAGCCAGCATAAGGGACAAGCAGAAGCGAATGATTTATGACTCTGCGACATTGCACGATTCAATGTATGTACTCGAATTCTCCGCGAGCTGGTTAGGCACTGGTGCTGTCCTGCGCGAGCGCAGCATCGCGGCGGCGGCTGAAGTGCTTGATGTTGCTGTGTCGTTTGGCATGGAATATTGTTCCTTAGTTAGTCGAACCCTGTTTGAGCTTCATGCAAAGGGTGCCAACTATGAGCCGGTTCCTCGCATCGTCAAATTCGCCGATTGTCCGAACAACTTTCAGGTGCGAACTCGAATGAGCGAGATGCTTGACCGACTCGGTTTCGTTGCCGAGTATACGAACTCTCTGGGCGGGCTGATTAAGACGGAACCGCTTTTGCTGATCACCCCGCGCGAGCCAGAGAAGTTTGCGCGAGGCAGACGAGTTTCTTGGATTTGAGCATGTTCAGAGAACCGTAAGTACGGTAGAAGCGCCGCATCATGTGCGGTGCCTCTACCGCTCGATCGCATGCCCGTCTGTCGGTGCTAACTTCTAATTTCGTTCGATTAAATCAGAAATGAGGAAACGTGTACAAGATAAACCTGTTAGCCAATAACGAAGCTTCGTCTTGGTTCTATCGCGCTCTCGGCGAACTGGCAATGCTTACGCCGCCACTGAGTGAAACGTATACGGCTGAAGCGCTGGTCGCGCTGAAGGAGGTGCAGAATCTGCTGACCAAACTCAGTATTGCGCTACCTTCCGAAAATTTTGACAACGCGCTCGGACACATTCAGAAGTGTCGAGTTATGTTTGATGAAAGCCGCTTTGTGCAAGCGCAGAATATCTACAGCGACGCGCTCGCCGAACTGTGTTCAGGCGGACTCAAGAAAGTTACCTGCGTAATCCGTCGCATCGGCGGAGACGACTATTTTTGCTGGGACTTTCCGAAACAGAGTGAGCAGTTCTATACCTTCACCGGCTCGCCGCGGGTCCACCAGATTGACGGTAATGAGTACCTGATCTGGATGTTGGTGTTGCCAAACAAGATAAAGCTGAGAACGCATTCTGAATAGGATTCTCTGCTGGTTCGATGGCGGTTCAATCGCCGTTCGGTCCTCTCTTATCGTTCGCTAATTTCAACTGTTTGCGCATCTCGCGCACTAGTCTGGAAAGGTTCGACATGAGTGAACATTCGCCTCTTTACTCAACGGTGTCTCTGCTCGTCAGGTTGGCAGTGTGGGTACTTTTCTTCTTAGTGCTGATCGTTGCCTTCAACGCCGTAGCGGTGTTAACAGGTCAACCATCAGGCTCTACATTTGCCAGCATTACTCTTGCGGCGCTGGCTGGGTGGCTCATCGCTCTCGGCTGTAAATATGTCGAATCAGTTCGTACTCCTCACTCAGGCTGGCTTTACATTCCGGCTTTGCTAGCTATCGCAGATGCGGGCTTGCTGGCATCTCTTGGCACCATTCAGTTTTTCAACGCCCAGTCATCGCTGCTGCAGGTTGTTGCGGCAAACGTCATTCAGATAATGGTTGCATACTCCATTGCTCTGTTTGGATTGCCCCTGATCATTCGTGTCACCGCTGAATCTACTCATGCAGCGCACGTGTTCATGCGCGACTTCGGGGAATTGTGCTGGAAAGGTGCGACGGTGGCTGTAGCTGCTGCGGTTTCGCTGCTAATCATCGTTTCAATTCATGCTTTCGTGGCAGTTTCGGATGCTGGCAATCCGCTGATTCCGTGGGCTATCGCTGTGTTCGCTTTCTTGCAGTTCGTTCGCTATGGAGCCGGATGGCGTAAGTTCTATAGCTGGCGGCAGCGTTCGTTGGTTTCGAAAGGATTATTGATTGCCACTATACTCAGTGTGCTGTGGGTGATCGACATTGGATTGCGGATCGTCATGTACGCCAATACTCGTATCACCGTGAATTCAGTCGTCGTGTTCCTGTTCAGTGCCGTGATGTTGGATTTGTCGCTCATATTCGGCGCGCCGCTGCTTTTCATTCTCATTGCTCACCCGCGTCATTCAATGGAAGAGAACGTAAGCGACGAATTCGGGTTTGAAACCAGAGAAGATAACGAATTCGTGGACAATAGCGACACTGAAGAAGCTGACGCACTCAATAGCGGATTCGGCGATAATCCCAGAGACGAATTCGCCGACGACGATCCATCTGGTGGATTCGCAGGTGATGATGACGAATTCCCCGGTGCTTCCGTCAATGACGACTAGTTCGACAACTCTGCGACGCTAGGCTTTCCCTGAATCGGTAGTGTCTGACTAACCCGTCCAAGCCACCATATAATCAGACGGCGTGCGTGGTGGCACATTCAACTTCGTTCGTCTCAATTCAAGTAGCAGGGTTGCCTTATCGGAACCCTGCATCGCGATTTTGAGTGGCAGCGTTCCAATTCAGGAATTCTGCATCTTGAAAGGTCTGGAAGTGACAGAAGATATTGAGTGGTTGGGAAACGTTTTCCCAACTCTAGGCAAATCCGAGAAAATTCAGCGGCTGTATAAGCTCGCTGACCAAAGAGCCCTGAAGAAAACAGATCACAGCCAGCTCCGTCATGGACTGCCTGTGATGTGGATGGGTACCGCGCTCGTCGATGAGATCGAAAGGTACTATCCTGGAACATTTTCGGAAGTCGAACGAGTGTTTGCGATACCCGGTACTTGCGAATTCCACGACTTGTTCAAGGGGTGGACTGTTACTAAAGCTGATGGAACAGTCCGAGAAATTCACCATATAAAGGTCGCTCGCGAGCTAGACCAAATGCTTGCAAAAATGGGCGTTCCTCGACTGTATCGCCGGATCGTGACATATCCGGTGCGTTATCACCGCACCAGCGGCATTCTTAAAGATGGCGGGCTCGAGATGCCGGAGGGGCTTAGCGCTGATGAGCGCGCCGTTTGGGAAATGCGTTTGCGTACGCTCGCTGTGCTCGTTCTCGCCGATAAATGCGTCGGTGACAGAGATCGTGTCCGCGAGAACCGCGCGGCATGGATTGAATTTTTGCGTTCTGTCGGCCTGGCGAAATTCTACTTCGATTTCGTCGCCGACCAGGACTCGAAAAACAATTTCGCAACCTACTCTATTCAAAAGGCGAAATTGTGTGTGGACCCGACCGATCGCTCAGAGAACCCCAGGGGGGCAATCGTTCTGAGAATCGACCTTGACGAAAAGGTTTGTTCGCTCGAACAGATACTCAAAGTTGAGTGGTTCTCCGAGGCGTTTCACTGCTGCGGGAAGGCCGCGCAGTATCTGGGATTCTCGTTCAGGATTGTGACGCGCTCCGTTAACGGCTCGTGCTCGGAAGAATTCTGGAGCTGGTCGAAAGAGCTAAAACGCTGGACCCGGCGCGAACCTGCTAATCGAAAGTAATTTTGCACCGATGTTAGCAAATTGAGCGAATGCCTGATGCGGGCACGTGCCCTGTTGCATTCGCTCAATTATCGAATTCTATTCATTCTATCAATGAGGAAAGTGAGACAAGATAATGAACGACACGTTTCGCAAGATTCTGCTGGGTCTGGTGAATGACGATCTTCCTGCCTCTGCACAGTTCACTAATGTAGTAGAAGCTCTCAGGTATCTTGCTCGTAGCCAAACTGGTTGGGCTACTGCACCCAGCTCGCAGACCGCTTTTGATTCATTGGCGAAGTGGAGTCGTAATCGCGACTTGAGCGAAAGTGAACTTACGGCGCACGATGTGAGCCGTGTAGTGTCCCTGCTATTTACTGTGCCGCTTGATACCGTATATGTGACAAATGAGGCAGGCACAAACTTCCAGTCTCAGTCATTTTCCGCCCAAATGTTCTATGGTGCCGTTGCAATCGCTTGCGTCAGTAAGAATAGCCAACGAGTCTTGTCTTTGCTCTCTTTTGACAACAGCAACGGACTCTTGGTTGTACGAGCTTTCAGCGAAGGGGTTTATTTGGTTTCGGGCAAGGAGGTTGTTTCAGACGTGAATCTCGCTGAGCCGGAGCTGTTCGCTATCGTGGCAGGGCTTTTAAGTCGCTGCTTGCAGAAATATCCAGTTCATGAATTGGTGCCACTGCCGACTGACGCTTTGCCGGTAGCGCTGCAAAAGCTTCGTTACGCGAGTGCCTCTGCGCTTTCGCGCCAAGCGATTGACGAGAGCAAATAGCTGCAAAAAGGATATGTCTGAGCATCGCGCGCAGTATCAATCTGTTTTTCGATGAATTGAATTACCTGTATATGTACACATGAAAGGCAATCTGCAATGTCCGACCTCTCACAAGTTCGCATCTCTTATGCGATTTTGACTCGGCTCTTTCAGAGCCCGAACCATCAGCCGATGTATTTTACCCTACTCAATCTCAACTCTTTTCTTCGCGGTGATCGTACATACAAAAGCCTCGGCGGGGCTGGAGAGCTGACAACGCGGGGCATGAAAGAGCTTGTTCGTCAATTTGGTGCAACAGCTTTCGAGCATAACAACGACGCGAGGTTTCAAGTGCAACAAAAACACGTCGATGCTGTTATGACCTTCTTCGAATCTCGCAATGCGGCATTTTTCGAGATTGACCCATATCGTGAGATGCAAGAGGAGTTATTGGAACTTGAACTTCCAGAACAGCAAACACCTCTTTTGACAGCAGCAGAAGTCAGCTCAATCTCCACATCATTCTGCAAAACTGTTCGACTTGTACCCGGAAAAGCATTCGAGTCAGGGCGAGGAGGTGAGCTGCCCACATATCGTCTATTCCTTTTACACGACGCATTTGCGCCCGATCACGTTTACGAGAAGCTTCAAAGCTCGCAATTCTGTCGTTTCGTATCGGCAGCCGATATTGACAGAGGTTTTACTACCGATGGCTTCAAGATCGGTGGCAACGTCCTTAAGTAATTCGCCTTCGACTCGTATCACAAGCCACTAATAACCTACGAAAGGTCAATCGCCATGAAACCGAATCCACTCACTTCTCGTCAAAAGTTTATCTTTTACCTCCTCGTAATGATCTTCGCATTCACTTTCTCGCCGCTGTTCAATGATCCTGTAGTGAAGCTGTTCATTACGATTGCAGTGGTGTTGCCGTTACTAATTTTCATTGTGCTTCTGGTGGCGGCGCTCGTATGTGTGGTTATATTTGTGGCGCGCCCGGCGCAGATGCAAGCGTTCGTGCTGGCGCGCTCTGCGGTGCTCAGCGCGATTGTCGTCGCGTTGCGCCCGCCCGCAAGTTAGCAGCACTTTGGTGTATACAAGGAAGAGGCTACAGGTTCTCCCTTGTATTGCGCCTCCGCTTTTTCGCGAATTGATCTGATGGTTAAATCAACGAAAGGAAGTTCGAAATGAATCGACCAACTGAAACAAATTCAGAAAGTTTCGCAATTCGTGCACAGAAATCAATCCAAAGGCTGCTTGCCAGCTTGCATCGTCAGCACATGTGGGACATTGCCAGCGCTTTTGCTTTGCTTACTGAGATTGAACCTGACTGGGCGAGCAGTGAACGTCAGCAGCGCTGTCTGAAAGAGTTTTTGGCGCGGTGGTCAAATAAACTGCTCACCGTTCAGGATGCTGACATGAGCGATGTGAAATTCTTGCTTATCAGTTATCGTTGCCAATTGTGGTTGAGTGGCGTGGAAAAGGCTGATTCTCAACCGCTGCACTTTTCCGATGAAATTCGGTTCGCCCTCATTAGTCTGGCAGCCTTGAACTGTAATGTTTATCGCGTCAATAATCTGCTGCGTATCGAACTATACGATACGGAAGTGTTGTATCGTTCTGTGTTCAATGAGTGTTGGTTGATGAAGAAAGGCGCTGACCTGATTGGTTACGGCGAGCGCACGCCATCAGTGACTCTCGACCTGCTACAGGAGTGTCTAGCTGAGATATCTGTGCATAGCATGATTCTCGGCAGCGACCCACGTTGCGAGCCGATTGATGCGTTGAGGTTCGGCGTTATTTCCGTGCTGGCGTGCGCTGTCAGCCGTGCCAGTCAGGATGCGATGCGGTCCTCAACCTAGGCTTGCAGCATGTCTATAATTTAAATGAAATGCGCACCACAAGAAGTCCTTGCGGTGCGCATATGTATACGATCAATCAGCTTTGCTTCGTTCGCTTTTCCCTTTCTAGTGATTTGCTGAAATTAAATAATTTCGGTAATTTAGTTCGAATAAACGAATAAACGAATTAATGAGATTTGCGAGTAAAGTGATTTTTCAACTGTCAGGATATTCAAAGTCGTCCATCAAAAAATTCCACGTCTATACCACGAATTTTTGAGACTCTGCCTGCATGGTAGATTTCAAAAAAGAAGCTTCATTAATAGAGGACAAGTTTCGCAGTGGCGACGCAAACGTCGCTGCAAGCCTAATCAACGATTTTCTAAAATCATCGTCCACTGATAAAACTGAACAGCGCCGAGAAGCAAAACTGCTGTTTCAACAAATTCAAGCTGACAGTAAAAGTGATGCTTCAATCAAATCCATCTTGCCTGAGATGACGATTATCGAATTTGCAGCATGCAACGCTGATGTTCGCCCTGTAGATGGATATTACACAAAAGAGGCGCTCACTCAACTCGATAATGCCGCACTGGGTGAAGGAAATGTAGCGGCTGCTTCTCTTGCCGAAATCTTTCTGCAAACTTTCGACGGCAAAAAGCACGCCCCGAACGTGAAGTTGAATTCTGATGGCACAGTTGCGGAGGTCGACTATCCAGATCATACAAATAGGACTTTCAAATACAAAGACGGAGAACTTCTGGAGATCAAGCAGCCTGATGGTAGTTTGTTTCAGTTAGTCAATGGAAACTGGATTGAGGAAACGGCTGCAGCTCAGTCGTCGAAGTCTTCAGACGGCAGTCAAGCTATAAGAAGCGAGTGGGATGTGATCCATCCTACCGTTTGGCCAGATGGCACGTTCACCTATTCGGATTCTAGCGGTCGATTGTATGCGTACGCCAACGATGGAACCGGAACTGTCAGCAAGAGCAGCGATAATTCGGTGGTTCACTTGAATATCCTTGGTGAGGTTACAGAGATAGACTACCCAGGCGGTAAAACTAGACACTTTGCCTATGACAATCGAGGCAACGTCAATGCACTTACAGAGCCAGACGGACAACGCTACTATCTGCGCGGCGATAGATGGGTAAATTCCAAAGGCGAGCCGGCAGACTTTTCTCTGCCTTACGTGACTGAGACTGGAGAATTTAGCTATTACGGTAGAAACGGCCTGAGCACCACTATTAATACCGATCTTTCGTCTACGTCAACAGACTTCAGTTGCTCAGAAATTACCAGGGACGCGCAAGGCAAAATTGTAAAAATCCAATACTATAACAATGTCGTAAAGGTATTTGACTACAACGCCGACGGTCAGTTGAGTCAGTCTTATACCGAGTGCATCTTTGACGGTATGGGGTCGGGCGCGGAACCAGTAAAATTCAATTTGCCTGACCAGTATGTCAATGAACATCTTTCCGATGACGGCACTATATCTGGTATCGACTCAAAGAATCGATTCGTTGTCATTTATACAGACGGAAAAGAGCTGGTGTCGGATCAATCCGCTGCCGCTATTTTTGAGCAGATCAAGCTGGTTGGGGACCGCACTCCAATTGATCCACTAGCCGTGGACAGTGTTTTAGAGCGCTTAGATCCCAAACAGAAGCTGGTGTTTGAAGAGGCGTACCTGCGCGAGACTGGCAGAAAGCTTCTTGGTGATTTGACAGCGGTCAACGATTTCAAAGCTGTTAAACAACTTGAGGCTGCTAACCTTACTGATTACGCTGATCGCTTCTTAACCCCCGATAAGAGGCAGGCATTTCTCGATAACCTGAACATTCTAGAACAACGAGCAAATGGGGTTCCTGGTTTGACTGACGAGCAGATGGCAAAGGTCTTATCATCAGTAGACGCGCTAATGTCCAACAATAATGGCGCGGTAAAACAAATCGATCGCATCACGGTTGCGTTTGAGATGCTCCAATCGTGTGCCAACCCAGGAAGCACAGTAAGCGGAACAAACAGCGGCATCAGCGCTATCGAAACAATCTGTTGGACTAAGCGCCCAGACGTGGCTGCGGAAATGATCGCCTCAATAGCGCTAAACGGTTATTTCATCAGTCCTGTCGACGGTAAGCACATTTTGATTCCGTCCCAGGACATTTGGCATTTTACAGGTCAAAGGAGTGGTTCCTCAAAATCTACGACTGCAATTTCTTCACTTATTTTTGAAGACGCTGTGAAGCGTTTGTCAGCGCCGCAACTAAACGAAGAACTCAAGTCATTGCAGCTTGGAGACACTCTGGTAATTTCCAACGGAAACCACTTCAGTCAGCCCGGCGACGTGGCAGTAACTTCAAAAGATGACTTGCTCAAAGAGATTGATGAAGTCAAAGAAAGTAATCATTTGCCGCTTATCGTTGCGGTGGATGGTGGCAAAAGGTTTGTTACTATCGACGATTACAATAAAGACACGGGCATGGTTAATGTTGATGATGGCAGTGGAAAAACAGCCTGGATTACCATCGAGCAACTCTGGGCCGGCACCGAGCATTACACGCCTCCTTTTGTTTCGAAGCTGAACGGGCCTCTCGAAGGCGTGAGCAGAAACGGTAGCACCGACGGCAATAATTCTAGTCAGCGCACGGTGACGGAGCTAAATGGAACCGTTTTGACTCTAAATGATAAAGGTCAAATTATTTCAGCCGACTATGGAGACAATTCCGTCCGATATTTTGTTTATGACGATCAGGGAAGGGTGTCTACCTCTTACGTTATGCAAGAGAACGCCGGTGTTCCATTTGGCAAAAAGACATACGATAAGCTGAGTGGCGAGCAAGTCGAATCAGATGGCACTGTTACTGCAACTGACTCATCGGGCGCTATGGTGATCATTGACTCTGATGGCGATTTTCAAACATCGTTGCACAGTTTCCAGCAAATCAATTCGGATGTTTTGTCTTTAACCAAACCGTTGTCTGCGGATCAACTTAGCTCCATCACTAGCGGGATGAGTGACACCGATTTGTACTTCATGCAACAGCTTTACAAGGAAAAATTTGGAACCGATCTTCTTGCTGATTTGCCGAAGGGCTCTGCGCAACTTGAAAGGAGACTGGCAACTGCCGATTTAATTGAATCGGTGCATCGCCTGCTGCCGGCATCTGATCGCCAGACCTTTTTGAATAATCTGAATGTTTTTGAGGAACGCGCTGGCTCGGCACCCGGATTGACAGACAATCAGGTCGCAAAAACATTGGAGTCGATGCTTCAATTGTTCTCTTCAGAGCAAGGTAAAGTTAGTCAGGCTTGGCGTATTACACTGGCAGAGCAGATAATGCAGGAATGTGCGACGCCAAATCAAACCGATCAAGGTGATCATGGTACTTGTAATATCACGACTGTCGAGACTATTTGCTGGTTTCGCCATCCTGAGGTGGCTGCAAACATTGTCGCCTCGGCTGCGCTTCAGGGCTACTGGTATGGTCCAGACGGCAACAAAGTTGTATTGCGGGATGGTGCGTTGATACCAGACAAAGAAGCTTCCAGGACTCCTGTACCTGACGGTATGCGCAGCTTTGCCTCTCAGCTCTTTCAAGCGACTCTCTTTACCGAGCTTGGACAAAAACAATCAGCGCCTGTGTTCTGGACCCAGGTGCCAAATCAGAAAGATACCGATGGTGGCTGGGGATGGGTCGATGCTGCTGGAAACTACACAAAAGACGGACCGGGGTGGATTCTAAACTCTCTCGGCGCTGAGGTCTTCGAATTGACCGGTGAAACATTGGCGGCGGCCGGACGACTGGTAAAAGCCGATGGTGATACCGTGAATTTTTCTACAGAAAATGAAATGATTGATTATTTGAAAGAGTGCAAAAAGGATGGCAAATTTCCAATCATCATGCTTGTCTGGACTGGCGCGCATGTAGTTACGATTGATGACTATGATCCAGAAACCGGCATGGTTTCTATCGATAACCAGTGGGGAGCCAAAAGTGATAAATGGATCACTCTCGATCAACTTTGGATTGATACTTTTGTCTACGACGGCAATGCTAGCGATGCTACTACTGCTTAGTCGTTTAAAAGCAGAAGTTAAAGTGCAAAAAGTGTAAGTGGCGAAGCAAGATTCCAGCGTTTCTTGTTTCGCCACTGAGATGCGCTTCACGCTTGGTGCATAATAAAGCTTCAGCGCCCGCCAATTTTCTCCTGTAGGCGAGCGAATCGTCGTCCATCAACCTGATTTGGGCTAAAGAAATAGTTGCCCTGGTCGATGCTTGTTTCCTGCGTGCACCATGTTTTTACGATCGTTCCGCAAGCGATTATGACACCGTGTTGTTTCAGTGTTGCCTGTACCAATTGAATGTCGCTTGCGCTGGCGCAACCAACTATCTCAGTTCCGGCTTCGCTGTAGAGCCCAACTAATTGTGAGAGACGGTTTCTTTTCGAACCGCAGATTACTCTGACTCCTGCTGCTTCCAGCATGGACAGGAATTCCTTGTTCAGCGGCACGGCTTTTACTGTGCTGATTAGGAATAGGCGTTCAGGTACAAATTCACTATGGTATTTCATCATCAATTTCATCCCTTCGTTGTGTGAACAAAGCACTGCCAAAGGCAGCGCGAAAGCACAATTCGCATCGTGTTCTCGCGCCGCTTTTGGGAGATGTTAGTTCACCACCTCGATCTGTTGATAAAGGTAGCGATCTCGCAGAGCCTTTACCAACTCCTTGCTATTGCCTATTATTACCAGCCGGCTGCGTTTAGGTAACTTGGGAAAGATTCGCAGGTTTTGCCTGACTTCCTTGACGAAGTCTTTCCTGACGGTGAATCGCAGCGTGAAATGCGTACCACAGTTTTTCATTGAAAAGCTAAACTTTTCTTCTGCTGCATCAGTAGATGCATCGTCTTGATCTAACACCTTTTTCTCCTGACCTAATCAAACCTTGAGTCGAGCATTCCGGCAGTTCCTTGATGGACGCATGACGAGGAGTTTCAGGAGTCATTTGCAGTGGTTTTATCCGGAAGACTGACGGGAAGTCTTTCGGATTTCTATACTGGTAGGAGGATTGGATTTATAGAGTTTTTGGGAGTCGATATCGAAGGAATTGCCGGAATGTGATTCATTCTTATCAAACCGCCTGCTGCTGAAGCAACAAGAAGAGTCGAAAAAATGTTGTTCCCGGATCGATCTTTTTTGTTGATGCCGCGTTCACGCAGCTCTCAGATGCAATTTCACTTTGACGGCTCTCTAAGCTTTAGTTGTTGCGCTAGTCTCGACCAAGTCCTTTTAATTTTTCGGGCTCGATTTCTTTTGTATACATGGCAGCGTGTTGAATACTTCTATGACCGAAGTAAGCTTGAATTGTTCGTGTGTCTTCGCCGCGATTCGCCAGCTGAAATCCTTTTGAGTGCCGTAGCATGTGCGGGTGTACAGATAACTCTAACCCCGCGTGCTCACCAGCTTTGGCGATAATGTAATGCACGGTTCGGGGAGTAAGCGGACCCTGTCGTTGCGATGTGAAAACGTATTCGGTCGGTGGATATACTTCTTGCAATTTTTGCAACGCATCGACTTCGTCATCTTCTAAATAGTGGATTGATGCTTGTCCGTTATTTAGTCGTTCCACCCGCATGGTGCGACATTCGAAATCAATTTGATTCCATTGCAAGTTTGTTAACTCACTGACTCTGAAGGCATGGCGATAAATCATCGTGATCAGCAGCCAGTCTCTGAATCCATGTCTGCTCAGAATTTGGGCAGCTCGCTTCAATTTTTTTACTTCTGCCTGGGTGAGAAATTCGCGTGGACGCACCTCTGCGTTTTTGGGTTTTTGAGGCGGCAGCGGACGCAGGGAACTCGTTAAACGTTGCGGACTCTTGTTCTTCTCGCGTTCAGATTTCTGTTTGTTTTTCTTTTTGCTCATCGCTCAAATTTAATTGCTGCTTGAGAATGTCCTTTGATAATGAATATACACCCTGTTTGTCTGTGCAACATATTGAACTTATTCATCGCATCTATTTGGGGATGAGCCACGCGCGCAGCGTGGCCCATCTTCTAAAGCTCTTGCTGCCTGCCTTATTGCTTGTGGAAGGAGGTGGTGATGCCCCGCTTGATTCTAGGCTGGTAGCCGGTGGCTCGCAGGTCAGGCTGGTTTATAAACAACGACTTCGCCCCGATCAATGTTTGTGTGTGTTCTGGTTTGGGAGCAATAGAAGTTGCTTCCTTGCGGCTCAACTTCACCGACTGTTGATCTTCAACTGTTGCTCGCACGGTTTCTGTTGAAACGCTGTTGGCCCGTTCTTCGGAACTCGACTGATTGGTGCTCACTTCTTTCATTCCTTTCTATGTTTCGATTCGCTTTCATCTGCAGATTCGAGTAGTCGTTCCAATAACTTTGCTTTGATTTCTTCTTTTAGTCCTTCTTTCTAGTTGTATGAATAGAATCATTTTCAACCTAACAAAAAGCATTTTTGAATAGCCAGATTGCATACATGATTGTTTAACATTTTTTTGCCGGGAGGTTTAATATTGAATGGTTGCTCTCGCTGCGCAAACCGCGCTAGCCCAGAGCATTAGAGGCTCGTTAATTCTCTGCGTACTTTTACCAGAGTGTGACAGAATCAGCATCCGGCACCGAATATGCCACTATAAGGACAGATCTTTTTTCTGTTATTTCTACAAATCCAGGAATGCTCCCCTTCGAACCGCCCGTTGAACCTGGACTGCCTCCACACAGCCAGGATCCAGGCAATGATGGACCTCATGGACCGTGGGGCTCTAACATCGGAAGCATCACTCGGGTGTCGGACCAGGCGATCTCGCCACTAGCCCAGAGGATCCAAGCACTGATCCAAGCCATTTGGATAATGACCCATCTCAAGGTAGTTATAGACCCTTGACGCCGGCGGAAAACTAAGTCGACGCACTGAGTAGCCGACGGATGCTGTCGGCTTCTCAGTCGCGTAATTCCATTCTATAGAAATGACAAGGTCGGCAACGCAATTTCTGCAGGTATTCAAGGACGGTGAAATATGTTGCGCATTGCGTTTTGATATACCCTGCCGATTAGAGAAGATTCTCATCAAAACCCGCTTAGGTACGTAATCTACAGATCTTATACAACTGCAAGCTAGAGTTAAAAAACCTCTGCATTAACATTGCTGAGATCAGCAACTACAATTTGAGGCAAGCTTGTCAGCGGCGTATGTGACTTAGCGACACTTATTCAGGTGATATCGATGACTAGTGAATCTTCCGGTTTCCTTGCGGCTCTCCAGGCCAACGGCACTGTGAGAATGGTTTATACCAAACCGGTTGACGACGTCGCGCTAGGTAATTTCTTGCAGATTCAATCGGATGGAACCAGTATTATATCTGGTGCAGATGGACAGGTGCTACGCGTTGTTCGCCCTACTGGACATGTTTTCGAGTATCGATATGATGATTTCTCGATGCGGCTAATCGAAATTACTTTTCCTGATAAATCGGTTTGGCGCTTGTTTCAAGATCGCAAGTGGTTCTTGTTAGGGCGAGACGGTCATGTCAACAAACAGCTCAATTTCACGCCGTCT
Organism: Oculatellaceae cyanobacterium; assembly: GCA_036702975.1. GTDB lineage: Bacteria > Cyanobacteriota > Vampirovibrionia > Obscuribacterales > Obscuribacteraceae > DATNPX01. Next base: position 26,994 of record DATNPX010000003.1, on the reverse strand, counting down.
GTCGACCAGGACGGCACTTTGTGGTTGCGCGATTCTCAGGGATTTTGCAGACAATACGTATATCGAATCAGATAATGACTGCATGTGCCGGTTCGGTTTATCGGTCCGATGCATTTGGCAACATTTATGCATTCAACAACTTTTACTGACTCTACCAGTAGCATCACTAAAGAATGTCTCTCTGGAGCAGCACGATGTCTGAGTATCTAGAATTTGAAGGTAATGCACCCGAGGCAACGCAAGATGCCCGCAAACTCAAGCGCGACAAGAGCCCTTTGTTTGACAGCTACATACTGAATGGCAAATTCACTTCGCTTTCAGTTGCAAACATAAACGATGCTATCTACAAAGTCGACAACTTCGTGTGGCGCATTTGCAATTAGCTCCACAGGGTTTGTTCCAGAAAAGTTATCAGCTCAGGCGCTGCTTCATCCAACCCACTATCGAAAGCCTCGCTAAGTGCTTTTCGATAAAACTCAATACCACCTCTGATGTTTCCCTTATCGCGACATGCTTTGGCCGCGATGATAAATTTCTTCCACACCTCCTTCGGCTGACAGCATGGAGTTCGATTTACGGTCGCGAAGCTAGCTGAAGTTATAGAAATTAGCAAAACCTGGCCCTCTCATTCAGTTCGTTTCACAAATTAGTCGGAGTTTCTGGAAAAGATGTGAACCGAACTGCCTTATCTACGTCCCTCGAGGCAGCGTATAACACCGCATATGGTGCGGTTATTACGAAATCCACAACTTTTATCAATTTTATTCAGAAGAATTTCCAATTGCGTCGATAGCCTTAAACCGTGCACTTTCTGCATGGTTACACCTGAATCGTTTCGCTCGGAGAGTACAGATGTTGCTCAAATTGACCGCTCCGCTCGTCGCTGCTCTTGCAATTACTGGCGCGGCATCGCTACAGTCGGCAATGGCGCAGAGCAATATTCCAGAGCCTCCTAACTTGATCAATACATCTCAGATACCAGAGCCACCACCTGTAGGGGATGGCGCGTGGACCCCAAAGGCTGACGTCATCGGCGGTGATGCTTTGAACGCCCTTCGCCCTTCTGTCGCAAACGCCCTTGATGGTGCTGATAAGGGCACGGGGGTGCATCATCGCGATTTTGGCACAGCTATTGGTCGTGACAGAACGGTTGCGTATTTGCACAGAACAGCGAATCAGCAGCGAGATATCGCACATCGCCAGCAGACGCTTGGGTCTATGGTGACAATTCGTCCCGATCAATTATCTGCGCGGCAATTAGCAGCGATTCAGGGAATCCTCGGTGTCAATTTGCTTTCGGGGCAACAGGCAATCGAGCCGGTCAAACCATCAGACGATCAGCTTGATCAAATTCAGCAGGTGTTCGCCCCCTATCCAAAGCTTGATGGACTGAACGCGTATGATTGGAATAAGAAAACATCGATAGCCAGTGGTCATAGTTGGCGCGAGATAAGCATTCCACGAAAGCAGCTGAACATGACTGCCACGCCCGATCCCCGGTATTATCCCAAGCCGGGTGAGGAAAACATTTATGACTTTCAGGGACCTCTGCCAACGGTCAGGCGGCTGTCTCGTTTGTTTGTTCTGGTTGGTGTCGTATCTGCCACTATATTTCTGGCTTTTGCCGCATATTCCGTTGTGCTGGGGCATCGCGAGGGCGGTTCTAAAGTCGTCGGTGCGGCTGGCGGTTTATTGGTTCTGCTATCTGCATACACCATTTGGAAAATCGTCATCGTTAATTCGTTTGCTTTACGAGGAATGCCCAATCCTCGCCTAGATACAGCATTATTCAATCGACCGCAAACGGCACTTGTAAATGATATCAATATGTCTGCTCCGGGTTTGCCGGCGCATCCAGTTTCTCCGATCAATCCTCTGGTTCGTTCTGGAATTCCTGTTGTGCCTGCGTCGGGGCAATAAAAGGTACTCAGGTCACGACTTTTTCATTTTGTTGTGGCATTCTTGAGACAACCTCAACGACGCTCAGAGGCTCGATTATGAAATCTTACTTTCAACAAATTCGTTCAAGAAGCAGTGAATTCTCGCTTCAGGTTAGATGTGATGTCAGACCTGCAGTGCAACAACTGAACTTCGATGGTGCCAAAGCTTTAGAATTTGAGACTCCTCGTGCACAACTACAGTTCAAAGAAGAGTCTGATGACTTGTTCTGCGCGAAAACCGCTACAACTTCATTTGCGCCGCACGATAGCTTCGACTGCGCGTCGTCTCACTTCTTATATCAGCAAGAGAAAAATAGTCTTCAATTTGGTGGCGCTGCGTTCAATTCTTCTGCTGCTGCATTTTACTAATCGCTGGTTCACCTTAACGGATCGCTCTTCGCCTTACAATCGCTCCTGGATAAAAACAATAAGAGCGGCTCAACGACCGCTCTCATGTTCCGTATACTTTTTTGTTCTAAATCTCTTTCAACATCTCAGCTTCTTGCTTATTTATTGTGCCGGTGCGTCCCTGACGTTTCGCGCCTTCCACGCCTTCAATAAGGAGATTGGGCAATTCTCTTTGCGCGTTCGCGTTGGTAGGCGGTCTCATAGCTTCAACTGACTGATTGCATGATTTATCAACGAGGTGAAGTTTTTCACCGAGGTTATGCCAAAATCCAGGTTCTGTACAAGCTTTCTCTGCACGTGGATCGACTTTATCGCCTGCCATAATTTTTCACCTCAAAATCGAAGCTGGCTTCTTGCAGCTTCTCTAACTTGGTGTCGCCGGGATGCATCGGTGACTCAATCATAATTGCATACACTCGTGACATGCTTGTGACTGGCCCAATTCACGAATGAAACATCAAATCGCGAACAACGTTAAGCGCCAACGCCCGAACGCCGATCTTGGTAGAGCAAATCAATAATCGAAGTTACGCGGATTCTCTTGGCAGGCGCTGTTCATTCCTTGATCCCTGTTAATACGTTGCTGGCTATGTTTTAGGTATCTTATGTACTCATCAGGAGGCTTTGCAGCCTTCTGAAGATGGCAGGAGGATGACGTGTCAAGGGCCGACCACGCCTTTGCGTTTTTGACGAAGCTTTTTAAGGCATCCGTATTACCAGTTCTGGTTTTCGTTTGCTCTGCCATCGCGTGTTTTATTGCCAACGCAACTACCGTTGCCAGCTATGCCGCAGGTCAAGAGCCGGGCGACACACCGCCAGCGCTGCGAGCTCCAATCCAGCAACTTTATTCGTTGACTGCTGCAGTCGACACTTCTCTTAGAAACTTCCCCACGTTACGCTATGCAAAGGCGCGAGTGATGCAGACTCGTGCTGGAATTACCCTGGCTCGAACTGCTTACTTACCAAACTTCGATCTTTTGTTTCAAGAATTACGCACCACAACAAACGTCATTGCCGGTGCGATTTTTCCGCAGACATTGGATGTCATTCCGATGCAGACAGGAGCAGAGAAGCGCGGCTCTTCGTTTAACAGCGTGTTTGCAAATAATACTGGCGCAAATTTTTCCTGGGAATTGTGGGACTTCGGTTTGCGACACGCCAACGTAAACCTGGCAAAGACCGACTATGCCGCGGCCAATGCACAAGTGCGCCTGACCGATCTGGACGTGGCCGCAGCCGCAGCCGAGGCATATTTGCAAACAGTCGCGGCTAAGCAAACGATTCGCGCTCAGAAGGCGACAGTGAAACGAATGGAAGCATGGGCGCTGATTGTACACACCCTCGTTGATAAGGGATTACGTCCCGGCGTGGATGCTGCACGAGCTGACGCAGATCTTTCATTTGCGCGCATCGCCCTGATCGAAGCGGAGCGGGAAACGGAATTGGCACGTGTTGATTTGTCTGAATCAATGGGATTAGCGGGCAACTACATTGGCATCGATGATGCGCCGTGGATCAAGCGCCCCTCCAATATGTTCAATGCGCAGGTTGTCGATCTCGCATTGCATCCATATGCCGTATTGCGCACTGCCGAAGTAAAAACAGCAGGAGCGCAAGTGCAGGTCTTGAATAAAACTTACTATCCTCACATCTGGTTCCACTCGGCGATCTGGGGACGCGGCAGCGGCGTGCGCAACAATGTCTTGTCGCCTGTAGCCGACGGAGCTGTGCCTCAGGTTGCGAACTGGGTGGCGGGATTCTCGATGAGCTTTCCGGCGGCGGATATCTTCAAAATCAGAGCGCAGAAACGCATGGCGATTCAGAACGAACAGGCACGGCGAGCAAATTATGACCTGGCAATCCAGGTCCTCACGCAGAAGGATGCGCGGGCAAAAATTTTGCTTGATAACGCCAGGCGTATCGCCGACGAAACTCCCGTTCTTATCAAAGCTGCGAAAGAAAATGAAATCAAGGCGCTGGAAAGATACAGAGTCGGTCTATCCACGATTGTTGAGGTGGCGGAAGCGGAAAGAATTCTGGCAAGAGCGGAAGTGGAAGACGCTGTTGCCGAAGTCAGAGTCTGGCGATCTATCCTCGCGACGGCATATGCCCAGGGCAATTTGAGCCCGTTCATGTCCCTTGTTGCAAGTGCGGAGGGCGGTAAATAATGTGGCTTATTGGCGCGTCGATGCGTCGTCCAATTACAATTCTTATCGGCATCATCAGTCTTTTCATGGCAGCCATTATGGGGCTGAGCACCATGAAAGAAGATATCTTTCCAGACCTGAACATCCCATCAATCTACGTCGTGCAGGGTTATGGCGGCATGGCGCCGGATCAGATGGAAGGCTATCTGGTTTCGACATATGAGATTCACTTCCTCTACATTCCTGGTGTGGATCATATCGAGTCGAAATCGATTCAGAACATTTCGATGATTCAGATTTATTTCCATCCGGGCACCAACATGGCTGAGGCGCTTTCTACGACCGTTGCCATGGTCGACCGCGCCAGAACTTTGATGCCGCCGGGAACTTTAGAACCTTTCGTATTGCGGTTCGACGCGGGCAGCTTGCCGGTTGGGCAGCTTGTATTGTCGAGCCCAACTAAGACAATTGATCAAATTCAAGACCTTGCCTTCGTTCGTGTTCGTCCTGACCTTGGCACCATCCCCGGTGCTTCAGCTCCGCCTCCGATGGGTGGTAATGCTCGGACTATCGTTGTCAATGTCAATGCTCAAAAGCTGCGTCAGTTCAATATTTCCGGTGACATGATCGTTAACGCGCTGGCTACAGGGAATCTTGTTACACCTGCTGGAAACGTGCGCACCGGCGACTATATGCGTATCTCTCCGGTCAATACCGACCTTCCAGATATCAAGCAGCTCGAGTATTTGCCGATTAAAATGGGTCCTGGACCAACAGTGTTTATGCGCGATGTCGCGACTATTGCTGATTCAAGTGACATCCTGGCGGGCTACGCGCTCTATAACGGGAAGCGCACTGTCTACGTTCCTGTAATTAAACGTGCGGATGCTTCCACCGTTTCTGTCGTCAATGCTCTGCGAGCCGCATTGCCTCGCATGCAGTCGATTTTGCCAGCCGATGTAAAACTGAGCTACGAGTTCGACCAATCCAAAAAGGTTACCGACTCAATCGCTGACGTGTTGCAAGAAGGCGCTCTGGGCGCCATGCTGCCTGGTTTAATGATTTTGCTTTTCTTGCGCGATCTTCGCAGTACGCTGATCGTCGTCACTACAATCCCTTGCGCGCTGATGGGAGCGTCGCTAGCACTGTGGATGACCGGTCAAACGATTAATATTCAAACTCTCTCAGGGCTAGCGCTCGCTATCGGTATTCTCGTCGACGAAGCGACGGTAAATATTGAAAATATCCACGTCCATCTGGGCAAAGGTGAGGCGATCACTCGCGCCACTCTGGCCGCTGGTGTAGAGACGATGGTGCCGCGATTCCTCGCCATGATGTCGATTCTGGCTGTGTTCGTGCCATCGTTTTTCATGACCGGTATCACACGCGCGTTGTTTGTACCGTTGTCGCTGGCTGTGGGATTCGCCATGGTTTCCTCCTTCCTGCTCTCCAGCACGCTGGTGCCTGTTATGGCAGTCTGGCTGGTCAAGGCGCAGAAAGAAGCCGGTGAGGAGGGTCCCTTTCACAAATTTCAGAAACGCTTTGCGGGGCTGGTTGGGCGCGGAATGCCTCTACGCAAACTTATCATTCCGATATATCTGGCTGTTTTCCTATCACTCAGCGTTTTGCTCTTCACGCAAATTGGACGCGAAATGTTTCCTGGCGCTGATGCCGATGAATTTCGCCTGCGCATTCGAGCCGCCACCGGCACTCGCGTGGAGGTGACAGAGCAGAAAGTTCTTCAAACTATCGAGATTATCAAACAAGAAGCTGGACCTGGAAATCTCATTGCCAGTCTCGGATACGCAGGGCAGCAGCCAGTGCAGTTCGTAATCAGCTCTGTTTTCTTGTGGACGAGCGGTCCGCACGAAGCTGTTATGGATTTCAAGTTGCGCAAAGACGCCCACATCGATCTACCAGCCTTTAAAGACAAGCTGCGCAAGCGCTTTGCGAAGGATATGTCTGATGTCGCGTATTCATTCGAGCCCGGTGATCTTGTCAGCCAGATTATGAACCTTGGCTCACCAACTCCAATTGCGGTGATCGTCAAGGGTCCCGATTTGACTGAGAATAAATTGTTCGCTGAACGCGTCAAAGCTGAGATGCAAAAGATTCCATATCTGCGCGATTTGCAGTACGGACAGCCGCAAGACTATCCGACTGTGGATATCAACATCGATAGAGAATTGGCGGGACAGTTCAATTTGAATCCCCAGCAAATTGGAAATTCGCTTGTGCCGGCAACATCATCGAGCCGTTACATTCTCGAGAATTTCTGGATGGATCGCAAGACTGGTGTGTCATACCAGGTTCAGGTGCAGGTGCCTCAAGACCAGATCAGATCAATCGAAGATATTCAGCAATTCCCAGCCATGCGCTCTGAGAATCGGCAGCATCCATTGATTGGTGACGTGGCCAAGGTGCAGTATGGAAAATGCGTTGCGGAATACGATCGCGACAACATGATGCGTATGGTTACTTTGACTGCAAACATTTCTGGTAAGGATCTCGGTAATGTCGGTGAGGAAGTTGAAAAGGCTCTAGACCGCGCCGGTAAGCCACCGCGAGGGGTGCGGGCTCGGGTTGGTGCTCAGGTGCCGGTTTTGAAGGATACGTTCAACCATCTCTTTGGCGGCTTAGGGCTGGCCATATGCGTTATTTTCTTGATGCTGACGTCGTACTTCCAATCACCTAAGCTTGCTTTGATTGTGTTGTCGACGGCGCCTGCAATCATCTTCGGCGTGCTCTTCGCCCTCTGGAGTACACATACGACTTTGAACGTGGAGTCGTTCATGGGAGCGATTATGGCCATTGGTGTCGGTGTATCCAACGCAATTTTGTTGGTTTCCTTCGCCGAGCGAAACCGTCTGGATGGATTGTCGGCCGAGGAGGCGGCGTTGAAAGGCGCGGAAGAGCGTTTGCGACCGATTTTGATGACATCAATCGCCATGGTGGCAGGTATGGTGCCAATGGCTCTTGCACTTGGCGGTGGTGGCGCCCAGAGCGCGCCGCTCGGTCGCGCCGTTATCGGGGGTCTGACAGCTTCGACAATCTCTGCACTGACCATACTGCCTCTCGTTTTTGCACTGATTCAAGAAAAGAGTTCACTGAAATCACCGTCTATGCATCCTGATGATCGCGGCGAATAGGAGAAAGTTTTACGCAATGAAACTGACAATGATCAAACAAGCTTATTCGACATCGATCGGGGCGGGATCTAGCGCTGAGCGACATGGTGTGGTGCGACCTGGTGTTATGCAGTCTGGTGCGGTGCGACCTTGTGTGATGAGGTCTGGCGCAGTGCGATCTGGAATCGCTAGATTTGTTTTGCCCATCGCCCTTTCGATGAGCCTCTGTTCCTGTTCAAACTCGGACAAAGAGGTAATCGGCGATCAAACAGATGCTGTTCGTGAACTGCCCGTAGTGACAGTGGAGTATAAGACGCTAGACCGGGTTGACCAGATTCCAGGCGAAATCGAAGCCTATCAGGACGTGGCTATCTATCCCAAGGTGCCCGGCTTTATCAAGTGGATCGGCGTTGACCGCGGCTCTGTAGTGAAGAAGGGCCAGCTCATGGTCGGCTTGATCGCACCAGAATTGCATGCTCAGACGAACGAAGCGTATTCCAAAACACAGGCAGTCAGTGGTCAGCTGCATGAAGCTGAGTCGCGTCTGGCCAGTGCTAAAGCGCAGGTGCTGGAAGTTACGGCGAAACTGGAAGGCGACAACGATACATACACTCGCACCGCCGAAGCTTCGAAGGTTCCCGGCGTTGTCTCAGCCAACGAAGTAATTGTGCTCGAGAAAATAGTTGCAGCTGATAAGGAGAAGCTCAAAGCCTGGCAGGAAAACGTTAGAGCTGCTCAGAATGCCGTCACTGCTTTGAAAAACTCGGTCGTGTCGCAAAGCCAGGCGACAAAGAATTATTCCGATATTGCGGATTATTTGACCATCGCAGCACCGTTCGACGGTTATATCACCGAAAGAAACATGCACGTCGGCAGTTTTGTCGGTCCGCTCGGAAAAGGGGCATATCCTCCAATCGTTCGAATACAACAGCTCAATCTGCTGCGAATCATTGCCCCGGTGCCGGAGATAGATACAAGTGGTGTCATTCCTGGTGCGCAAGTGCAATTCACTGTATCGACACATCCTGGTGAAAAATTCACTGGTACAGTTGCACGTCTGGGAAATTATTTGGACCAGAAGACTAGAACAATGCCGGTTGAACTTAACTACTGGAATCACGACAATCGCGTTTTGCCGGGCATGTTCTGCGAAGTCTACTGGCCGACCAAGCGACAGCACCCCACGCTATTTGTGCCGATGACTGCCGTTGAGACTAATTCGACTATCGAGACTTTTGTCTGCCGCGTCAGCAAGGATAACAAGGTCGAATGGGTAAAAGTAAAACGTGGACAAATGATGGGCAACATGGTCGAAATCTTCGGCGACATCAATCAGGGTGATAGGGTAGCGTTGCATGGCAGCGATGAGCTAAAACAAGGCACCGAGGTCAAACCTGTAGAGGTGGATCGGCGCACCGCTGAGGCGGCACCCGAGCCGAGACCTGTATACCATTCCATGGGTGCATCAATGGTAACTCCGGACCCCGAGCGCGAAAAATCGTTTAGAACGCACCAGGAATCAGCCTCTGATCATTCACAACTTGTCGAATCTCATATACCAGAAGAAAACGCCAAGCCAGAAGAGAAGCACTAGCACAAAGAAACCAAAGCCAGAAGAAAAACATTAGTTCTAAAGAAAACACCAGGACAAAAAAAACACCAGGGTGAAATTACCAGGACAAAAGAAAAAACCAGGATAAGAAACATCAGGACAAAAGAAACACTAAGACCTCCAAGTAGACAGATTTCAACCACGGCAGGTGACTCGTGCAACAACTCAGACCGCGTCCGCTCAAGTATGAAACCATTCGCGACATCGATAGCTTTATAGCCCACGTTAAAGATGGTTCGTTGAAAAACTGTGTTGTTCAGGGACTTGACGTTGCTATTTTGTGCGTGAACTGGGCGCAGGTCGACACCGAAAATACCATGTTTCTTGGCTGCAAGTTAGAGAGCGTGGAGGAGGAAACAACTCTTTTGAGAAAGGGCGCACAATTTTTTGCTCCTTTTGTCGGACTTCCCTACAATCCCTACAGAACTTCGCTCTACTCACCGCAAGAGTTGATGGCGGGCTACGATCCTGTCGATAATCAGAGTCTGGACATACGCATCAACAAACACTTCGATGCTCACGGTGGGCACGACGCTGACATTATGGAAGCATTGTCTCAGCGAATACACGACTACTCGATCGACACTGCAATCAAAGAACTACTGGGCTATGACGATGAAACCGGTCTGACTGTTCGAAAAGCAGTCGGAATCATGGGTGGTCACCTGTCGACGCGTGACGACATTTATTATCGAAAGACAGTCGAAGTGGCAAGGTTGCTGACCAGGGCTGGTTACTTTGTCACCAGTGGTGGTGGTCCGGGTATCATGGAGGCTGCGAATCTTGGTGCCTATCTTGCCACCGCCGATGATGACGCCATCGACAAAGCTATCGCGATTTTATCTAAGACCCCCAACTATGCAAATCCAGACGGCACAATAGATGCAGGGTATATCGGACGCGCTCGTGAAGTTGTCGACAAGTATCCGAACGGAGCAGAAAGCTTAGCGGTGCCTACATGGTTTTATGGGCATGAGCCGGTCAATATTTTTGCATCTCACATAGGGAAGTACTTTTCTAATAGTATTAGAGAAGATGGATTGCTCGCGATTTCAATGTATGGTGTGGTGTTCGCGCCTGGCAGCGCCGCTACCACCGAAGAAGTATTCATGGATGCTGCGCAAAATCACTATGCAACCTTCAATTTTTGCAGCCCCATGGTTTTTCTTGGTGAAGGGCATTATTTGCAGTCTCAAGTGTATTCGTGCCTGGCACAGCAAGCAGTCGGTCACCCATATGCGCAGATGATAACAATTTCTGACAATCCACAAAAGCTTGTCGAGTTCATCAAGAAACATCCGCCGATGCGTCAATAGGTCCGGCTTCACATGCTCGAAAGTTAACTGTCGACAGAGCGAGCAGAGTCTGGTCAGTCACATATATGGTTTGATTCGTCCATGGTGAGGATTTCTGATTTGATCCAAGCGGAAGATTTCCGCTTTATACTTAATAGGACGGAGCAGGGTGTTGCACTCCGTCTCAAGATTCCAGACCTATCCGTCTGGCGGCAAACACGAAATAAATCAATCACAGTTGCCAGAGGGTAAAATATGAGCTTTTTCGACAAACTATTTAAAGCAAAATCGCAGCCAGAAGAAAAGGTAGACGAAGAAAAAAAACGCTCTGATGAATTGATGGAGCGCTTAAAAATGCGTCGAGGACAGGAAACCGGCAAGTGGCTTCTTATGATGGAGAATGCTGGTAAGGAACCACCACCTACTGGACCAGCGCCTACTATTGAGGATGTCGACGAGAGGCAGGTTCTTGATGAGAAACCATACACGCCGCCAATAGAAGCACAATTCATGTCACTGGCGCCTGAACAGGGGGAAGGTTCGGTTATTCCATTTGGCCAGGAGGCGAGAAGTGAAGCCAATGCAGTCGCAGCTGCGCATAATTCCGCTCAAATAGAACCCAACCAAACGACCTTTCAGGAGGAAATTCCGCAACAAGCGGCTGCTCCAAAAACTGATGCTCAGTCTCACGAAAGCGGTTTTCAGTCGAATCGATTGCTCGATCAAATCAACATGCTCGCCACCTGGTCAGCCTGCGATGCACTGATTAAGGTTATTGATTCTGATCTGGCTTGGTTGGGAGGAAGGCATGGCTCTGCGGACCTGGCGGCAAACCAGTCCCAATATCTGGCGGAACTGAGCGCCGAACTAAATGCGCTGAGAGGGCAAGTGGACGGTCTGGTCGCTAATTATCGTCCTACGGATGAATCCAAACCTGCTTAGCCCAAACCTACCTGACCCTAACCCGATAGGACGCGTCGATTAGACGCAGATTTTAACCAAGTCAGGCTTCCAGAGCCATCTCGTTGATTGCTTTGATCACGACATCCGCCAGACGATCCATGAAATAGAGATCGAGGGAGCCGGACAATTCAACCCATTGTCCGCAAAACTGGCTCTTAAAGCGCGAAAATCCTGCGTAGTTGTTATCAGGCGACGACGTCGAATCGTATCCCCAGAAGTCATAGACATTAGCTCCCGCGTTTCTTGCGGCGTTAATTGCAGCCCACTGCAAGGCATATCCTCCCATGAAATTTCGTTTGGTATCACCTGTGCCACCATACAAATAGGTGGCGCGCTCGCCGAAAATCACCATGAGCAAAGCACCCAGAATTTCGCCTTCGTGCTCCGCGAAGAAGACTCGAGCCAGTCCGGGCGGGCACAGGGTTTCAATCAGGGCGATGAAAAAAGAAAGAGGTTCGACGAAAATGTTATTGCGCGCGGAGACTGACTGCATAACTGCATAGAATTTTCGGGACGCTGATAGCGAACTCTCTTCGTACACGGTAACCCCTTTCCTGTGTGCCAAACCGATGTTGTACCTGGCTTTGGGCTTCATCTTCTCAAGCAGGTGTTGTGGTTCGGGTTGTAAGTCAAGAAGCATGGTTTTATGCTCAATCAAGCGCAGAGGCGATTTGGAAAATCTATTCAGAGCCGGTGGCAACTGCGCGCAGAGGCGTGGCGCTATTCGGAGCGCCATCGAGCCCGACGACGAAGCTTCTGCTTCTAGAGCCTCCACCATTAAGTCCAGACCCCGTGATGCAAGGTCAGCGTCGTGCCAGGGCAATACCGGACCATCGGGCGCAACGAGAAAACCCGCCCCTTTCATATTGGGCGCAGTGTAAAAAATTCCGCCACCCAACAGTTTGCCATCGTCAAACACTCCCAGATGGTATGGCTTCAAGCCCATCCGGCGCTTGAACTGAGCCCAGTAAGTGCTCTGCATGAAACCCGAAGCCGGGTTGGATTGCACCAGGCGGTCCCATTGTTCGCCTGAAGGCGAGCCGGGCTCTAGTTCACCCAGGTCCTTGAGGGTAATGGACTTCAATGCCATTCATCGACTCCATACAACCAGGCTGGAATTCGAATCCAGTTAAAACTGCAGCTCAGTAGAGTACCTTTGTGTTGGTGGAAAGCATCAAACCGTAATTACCTGATCCAGTTTCGCACTCGTTTGCCGTTGCTGTTTGTGTACCATGGACCCCAATGCCCGGGAGTGTTATACGTGTAACTTGAGCCATAGCCGTATCCGTAACCACCACCGCGCCGTCCTGCATGATGCGCTGCGGCATGTGCGTCTGCGTGCCCTTTTGCGTATACCGCGTCAGGATACATGAGATTTCCAATAATGACCACTACAGTGATAATCGCCATTGAGCGCAGGCCCAGAGCCAGCAAACGCTCGTGATCACCTGCTAATTCCTCGATTTTCTCTTTCAAAAAATCCAACTCTTGCACAAGCTTTTCGGGCAGCTCTGAAACTCGATTGAGAAGCGTATTTACCAACTCTCGCAAATCGATTGGAGCAAGAAAAGCAGCTGGTCTGACGAGGAATTCGTCGATCATCTCTCGCGTCTGGAAACGTCTGAGCGCTGGCATAAGTTCGAACACTTCTGAGATCAGTTGTTCTTGACTCTGCGGAACAGCCTGCCACTGTGAAAGCGATTCGCGTACCTCTTGCGGCAATAGATGGCTGCCGGAATGTTGCACTGCAGTCAGCGTAGTTAGATCGATGGACAACATATCGATAAAAGTGCTGGACTCAGAGATTACAGGTTTCGGATTGAAAAGGTAATGCACAAGAATGTCGCTGTCGCCATTAGCTGCACACGAACTGGCTTGCCTGGCAAACACGTGCTCGTTGATGAGGAAAAGATCGCGCATCTGTTGAACATCAGTCAATTTGTGTAAAATCATGCAATCGGCTAATTCAGAAGCTTGAATTGATTGTGGTGAGCCGAGAATGAATCCCCAATCCGGTCCGTAACCCTGCTCTGCGAAGGACGGCAATGTGATGCAGTACGCGCGCGGGTTAACCGCGCTGGTCAACATGCTGTTGAAAATCGACCAGTAGGCCTCGGGCGTGCCCGACGGCGAAGCGCTGTTGACGGAAATGACGCCGCTGCTACCCAGTAGTTGGCGCAGTTGCTCGTAAAATTGGACCGTGTGCAGTTGTGCTGCATCGGCATCGTGCGCGGCTGTCAAATCACTTACTATGATATCGTATTTGGTGCCAGCCGCCTGAGCTCGTTTGACAAAATCTCTGGCGTCTTCGATTTGAACTTTTACTCGTTCATCGGAGAGGCTGTTGTCGTTAAAGCGAGCAAATTCGGAGCGAGCAAGGTTCACCATGTTGGCATCGTAGTCAACGAGATCGATGGCACATATATTCGCTGATTTAAGCAGTTCTCTAGCTGTCAGACCATCGCCTCCGCCAATGATCAGAGCTTTCAACGGGCCAATGCCCCGCGATTCAGCGATAGCCAGGGCTGGCAGAGCCAATGCCTCGTGATAGATGCGCTCGTCGCGACTGTCAAACTGCAGGTCACCATCCAGAAAACATGCAAGAGACCCATCGTCCCTGCAATCAAGCAGAATTGCCATTCGGTTTCACCTTTGCTCAGGATGAGGAAAAGAGATTGTAGATGTTGAACTACAAGTTTAGATTTACCCTAAGTTTAATGCTTTTGCATTAAATTAGAACGGCTATGCGGTGCACGCATCCGTTGGTGGAGTATTAAGAACCATTCGCCGATGCGGCAGAAATTTTTCAAAATTCGTGTATACTTGCCGCCACGTTAATGGCGAAAGCGCAGGAGGTATCAACACTTAAAATTAAGGTGTTCAACAAATACGGGATCGCGTGAAGCGATCTGGTGGGGGAAGTGTGGTGAGAATCCACCGCTGTCCCGCAACTGTGAAGCAAGAAATTGTCAGTCAGGCTACCCACTTGAACATGTCAGCAACGTTACCTCTTCGAGGCAAGGAGGCTAATTTCGATGTCCGCTCGCTGCGGTCTATACGAGATTCGGTTCCTGCACGTACGTGAGGAACTTTTTTTTTACACTTTTCGAGGATCTCACATGAACCAGCAGTCAGACATTGCAGCTTCAGAAACGCGCATCGTGGAGATGGTATTTCCCACTCAGACGAATCACTATGGAACCTTGTTCGGTGGGCAAGCCCTGGCGCTCATGGATAAGTGTGCATTCATAGCCGCATCACGTTATGCGCGCAAGACGATGGTGACTGCGTCATCTGAGCGAATCGACTTTCAGTGTCCTGTAAGGCTCGGTAGCCTGGTTGAAGTTGTTGGTCGTGTACAACGCTCCGGAACAACTTCCGTATCTGTTGGTGTCGAGTTGTACGAGGAAAATTTGCTAACGGGTGAGCGACACCTCTGTGCACATGGAAATTTTGTACTCGTCGCAGTAAACGAGCATAGCAAACCTGTACCACTGCACGAGCCAGCACTTCCGCTGGGCGTGCGTTCTAGCGATTTGTCGAGGTGAAGAGAAATGGTTTATTCAGCAAACTTAGGTTATCCGAGAATCGGTTTCAAGCGCGAGTTGAAAACTGCTTTAGAGAGCTATTGGTCGGCTCGGATCAGCCAGGATGAGCTGCTATCTGTGGCTAGAAATTTGAGAAAAAATAATTGGCTTCTGCAAGCCAGAAACGATATTGATTACATTCCGTCCAATGATTTTTCACTTTATGATCATGTGCTTGACACCATGACTATGGTGGGTGCAGTGCCAAAGCGCTATGGCTGGAGCGGTGCTGATGCAGTTGATTTACAAACTTATTTTCTGATGGCCCGCGGTCAGACATTGGGTGAAACCACTAATGGTGCTCGAAAGGAAACTCATGCGCTGGAGATGACTAAATGGTTCAACACCAATTATCACTTTATGGTGCCAGAACTTGAAGAGGATCAAAAGTTCAGTCTGGCTTCGATGAAGTGTGTTGATGAATTCCTTGAAGCGAAGAATTTGGGAATCTTGACGCGTCCTGTGTTGCTTGGTCCGGTTAGTTTCTTATACCTTTCCAAAGGTCACAGCTTCGCTCTCGAGGCAAAACGGCTGGACAGTTTGCTGCATGTGTATTGTCAGGTGCTGACTAAACTTCGGGATGCCGGTGCAGATTGGGTGCAGATTGATGAACCATGCCTGACAGGTGACTTGAATGATAAGGCTTTGTTTGCTTTTGAAAAGTCCTACGTACGGTTCCATGAAATTGGATTGAACGTTATGTTGACCAATTATTTTGGAGCAATGGATAGCAATCTGCACTGGGTCTTGAAACTTCCGATTCAAGGCATCCATTTAGATCTGGTTAACGGGATGGGAGATCTGGAGCTAGCCTTGAGGTCTTTGCCGCCGCAAATGTGTTTTTCGGCAGGCGTTGTTGACGGTCACAATGTCTGGCGCACTGATCTTTCTGCCAGAGTTGTGCAGCTGGAAAATATAGCTGAAAAAATCGGTCCGAAACGACTTATCGTTGCACCATCTTGTTCACTTATGCATGTGCCGATCGATGTTGATGCTGAGGTCGAATTAGACGCAGACGTGAAGCCGTGGCTTGCGTTTGCTGCGCAGAAGCTGAGAGAGCTATCAATACTTACGGACGCGTTAACAGTTGGGAAGACGTCTGTGGCAGATGAGCTGGCAAAATGCGATGAGATCTTGCAACAAGCACGCTCATCACCGCTACGTCAGAATGACGTGGTTGTAAACCGGATCAAAAATCTTGATTCTGGAATGTACCAACGACAGAAAAATTTTGTCGACCGCATTAGAGAGCAACAGAACAAATTGAATCTTCCGCTTTTGCCGACTACAACAATAGGCTCTTTTCCGCAAACAAAAGAGATAAGAAAGTGCAGACAGCAACTACGCGCTCGCAAAATAGACTTTGAACAGTACAAAGTTGCGATGGAAAAGGAGATTGATACTAATATCAGCTTGCAAGAAAAAATCGGACTTGATGTACTTGTTCATGGTGAGCCCGAACGCACCGACATGGTCGAATATTTTGCTGAATTGCTTAATGGCGTGGCTGTCACTCAGCATGGATGGGTGCAAAGTTATGGTTCGCGCTGTGTGCGTGCGCCAATCATCTACGGTAGCGTGTTACGGACTGAGCCCATGACTTTGCATTGGGCAAAATTTGCTCAGAGCCTGACCTCACGACCTGTCAAAGGGATGCTGACCGGACCAGTGACAATACTGCAATGGTCATTCGTTCGTGACGATCAGAAACGTGAAGACACGTGTCTCGAGCTGGCTCTGGCAGTAAGAGATGAGGTTGGGGATCTCGAGCGAGCCGGCATTAAGATCATACAAATCGATGAGCCGGCAGTGCGCGAAGGGTTGCCCTTGAGACGGTCAGAACGCGAGGCTTACCTCGACTGGGCTGTCAGATGTTTCAAGTTGGCTACTTGTGGAGTCAAAGATGAAACTCAGATTCATACCCACATGTGCTACTCGGAGTTTGGCGATATGCTTGAAGCGATTGCAGCAATGGACGCAGATGTCATTTCGATCGAGGCCAGTCGCTCCAAAATGGAGCTACTTGATGATCTGAAAGATATCGATTATCCGAATGCAATCGGACCAGGGATTTTCGATATTCATTCACCGCGTGTTCCGTCAGAAGACGAGATCGCAGCGTTGCTTAATAGTGCTGCCGCTGTTCTCGCGGTGGACCGACTCTGGGTTAATCCAGACTGTGGACTGAAAACAAGGAGCTGGAAAGAAGTGGTGCCGGCTTTGAACGCTATGGTTGGTGCGGCTAACAAATTGAGACTCCATCAGGGCGATGCGCGGGCGGGGCAACTTGGACAAGCGATTGACGCTCGTTAGTCAGAGTTTTGCTTGATCTATAACCTTAATGCTCGGAAATTCACGCTTCAGAGCTTCAACGTCTGCTGGTCTTAACTCGGAACAGTCTTCTACGTAGAGCTGCCGCAGGCCTGCCGTTTTTGCACATAAGACCCGGGCGAGGGCACCGTTCAAGGTGCTTTGATTCAACCTTAATGTTTCAAGCTTTTTAAATTGGCTTAGCGCGTAAACGTCATCGGTCAATATATCCCAGCCTGATAAATTCAAATCAGTGATATTTGCGTGCGATAGTTTTTGCAATCCTTCATCACTTATGCCCTTAACAGCCGAGAGATCGAGGATCCGAATATTTTTGCATCTTCCGAGTACTCTAGCGCAATAATCAGAGACTAGTAACCCCCGAAGGTTCACAAACTGAAGTGTCGGGATCATCAACAGACTGGTGACTCCTTCATCGGTCAGATTTTTGACATGGACCAATGAGAGTTGTACCAGAGTTCGATTCGCGGCAAGGTTTTTGGCACCCTCGTTGTTGAGGTTGCTGCGATTAAGACTGATGCTTTCCAGGTTCATAACCGCCAAGAGTTTCAGGCTCTCATTGTCGAGCTCACACTCGTCCATGGTCAGTCTTTTTATCTGAGGGGTGCGCGCTATCAGTTCTAGCGCTGCTTTTTTGATTTTCATGTCTGACACATCGAGTGCGCCAGTTTTGACTGCTAGTGGAAGAAGTTTTGTTTTGAGTACAATGAGAGATGATTTGTCGTCACCATCTTTCGCCTCCTGCTCTGTTTCATGAGTTAGATCGACTGCGGGAGCTGACTTTGTAGATATTGTTGTTGCGAGCTCTTCGAATGATTTTGAATCAATCTGCTGAGACACATTTGCAACTGGATCACTGATTTTAGTGTCGGTTAAATTCTCTTTGGACTTGCTATTAGAGGCATTTCTGAACCATTGAGACGAACTAACTCCGATAAACACTCCAAGTACTAAGAAGGAAAGTGCTGTTAAAATCACGACCGCTGTGAGTGTTTTGCGCTCTGCAAACAAGCTAGTAGAGCCGGAGCTTCCCTTTTGCAAGCCCGGTGGTTTAATGGAAATTGGTGCCTGTCTGCTTAGCGCACCAAGATCATGTGCGACGATACTCAGACTTCCGTACCTTTCCTCTGGAAGTTTTGCGAGCATTTTTGCCACGATATTTTCGAGCGCAGGAGGAAAATCGTCACCAAGCGAGCCTTCTTTTAGCGACGGAATTCTTCCACTCTGGTGTTTCATTAGCGTTGAAAGTGCATTTTCACCGACAAAGGGTGTACTTCCAGTGAGAGCTTCAAACATTACGCAGCCCAGAGAGTATATATCGGAGCGGTGGTCGATTTGAGAACCACTGCCCTGTTCTGGACTCATGTAAAGCGGGCTGCCGAAAATCTCACCGCTTTGAGTCAAGGCCTGTACTTCTTCGGATTGCAGGCTTTTGAATTTGGCAATACCAAAGTCAACTATTTTGATGCTTCCATCTGTGCCGAAAGGCACATCATCGAGAATGAAAATGTTGCTTGCTTTGATATCTCGGTGCACTATTCCACGTTCGTGTGCATAGGCAAGACCGAAGCAAACTGGCACAAACAATTTGATCGCTTCGTCAACGGTCAGGCGTCCGGACTGAATTAAACGGTCTGCAAGAGTTTTTCCCTTTAAAAGTTCCATTACGATAAATGGTGTTTGGTCGTCGAGAACGCCGAAATCGTTTACCGTTACGATGCTAGGGTGATCGAGGGAAAACAGCGTTTTTGCTTCTCGCTGAAATCTCCTGATAGCTCGGTCCGAGGCGGTTCTACTGTTTAGAGTCTTCAGGGCGAATTCTTTGTCGATAAATATTTGCTTGACACGGAAGACCAAACCCATGCCACCCTGGCCAAGGAATGATTCAATTGCGTAACGACCTCCGACGATCTGACCGGGACGAAACTCGGTTGAACCTGGCATATTGTCTCTGGCTTGACCGGCGTTCAGTTCGTCCAATTCTAACTCCGCTGTGTCAAGGCCTACCGCATTCATGGTTTGCGTTAGTCCTTGAGCCTCCCGGTACGGACATGCTTACTGATCAATAGTGCGCTGCCTCCGTGAGTCTTATGCAGCAAAGTCTAGACATACCAAAATCGCCTGACTGTGCGTTTTTTGCATGTAAACTCCTTGAGCGGTCAATACCTGACCAGGCTCGAGGACTTCATCTGCATACGTCTCTAACAAATGAAGCAAGAATTTTTGATTCGAATCCGAGATGTCGACAGCGTTGATAGAAACTTGTGCAGCTACTTCCAGCAGCTCAGATAACGCCATTTCTTTCCTTACGACAGCTTGAGGGGTGGTGAACATTTGAACCTCCTTCAGCCAGGTAGTGGGACTGCGACTATGACGATACCGGTTCAATGTGTACCCTGGGTGAACAGCATTCAGTTTTGCTTCAGATTTACTTGTCGAATTGTTTAAAACCCGTTGGCACAACACTGTTATCCGATTTGGCACAGCTGCTGTCAGTCTTTAAGCCGCAACTGCGTATTACTTCACTGCCTTGTTCGATAAGTCTTTTCTCTCGAACCAGTTCCGTTTGTTTAAAGGTCTTCAGCTGCACCATTAGTGGTGGCGGTGGGAGCATGTTATTCATCTGGCGTATTCACTTTTGTAGACAGCACCACTGCCTGCTGAGTTCATCAGGTTTTGGCTTCGCGCTCTCAGATAGGTTAAACTATTTAGCTTAAATAGACAGCGAGCGAGGTCGAATCATGGCGTCAGTCACAAAAATTTTGGCATTTGCAGGCAGCTCCCGAAGCGATTCGTTTAATAAGAAGCTGGTCAAGGTCGCAGCAGAAGGCGCTCGCGAAGCCGGTGCGGAAGTAACCTACATTGACTTGCGAGATTATCCTATGCCGATGTATGACGGCGATCTAGAAGCCAAAGAAGGGCTTCCAGAGAACGCCAGGAAACTCAAAAAGATTTTTCTCGAGCATCATGGATTGCTAATCGCTTCACCAGAATACAACAGCTCTATTTCGGCTCTTCTGAAAAATACAATCGACTGGGTATCGAGACCTGAGCAGGGCGAAGCTCAGCTTGCGTGTTATGACCAGAAGGTAGTTGGCTTGATGGCTGCGTCACCCGGTCTGTTGGGTGGCTTGCGAGGACTTGTCACCGTTCGTTCAATATTTGGCAACATCAAATGCACAGTAATTCCTGAGCAGGTTGCTGTCGCGAAAGCCGGAGATGCGTTTAACGACAACGGCACCCTAAAAGACGAGAAACAGGCAAAGTCTGTGAAAAACATTGGTGCTCAGGTTGCGATAGTCTCGTCAAAACTGCACGGCACGGAATTGAAACAGCTTGCTCAGCAAAAATAACCTTTCAACAAAAGAGGAAATACTAGCGTCACAGGTGGACAAAAGGATTGCCAACGCTACCGGTGGACACAAAAAGAAGTGCCACCGCAAGGGGTGGCACTTCTGCAAAAGTTGTGCGAAAGGGTTAGCTGAAACTCCGGTTATTCAAAATTGAACTGCAAAGTTCAATTTGAATTCTAAGCTGAAAGCAACGAGCTAAGTTTGTTAGTGCCCGAACTTTCTTCCTTGTCAGCAGACTCAGCGCCTGGCTCAAGGTTGAATCCAGGTAACCATCCACTGCTAGCCAGGATTGTGGCGCGCACTGTTTCTGTGCTGCCATCGTGCAGAGCTATTTCTTTGTACACTGCCAACAATTGCAGAGTCGTCATCAAGCAGACATTCTTCTTCGATGCGTACTCAGCTAACTCGCTGTTGAAATCCGATGAACTGAGCGGTGCAGGTGCAGTATCTCCGCTCTTGCAAACGAGCAGAATGCCTTTTGGTTCAACACCTTGTTCGCACCAGTAGCGGGTCTGAGAAATCGACAGTTGACCGAGATGTGTTCGGTCGGCCTGGCTCTCAGTCCAAACGATTCTGGCGATCGAAACATTTTTGTCTTCGCCGGTGTCGAGACGCAATTCGTGTTTGTCTTCTTCGGAAATTTTCACCCGCCATCCCAACATAGCCAGGACTTTGCCGCAAGCTTCAACAAGCTCCTCACCCTGCGAGGTGAGCAACGTGTTTCGCAAGCCCTTCGTTAGAGCAACACGGCTTTCTACTTCCTTGATTTTCTGCTGAGCGAGGCGAACCTGTTCGTTCAGCTCGGTCAATTCTTTGCTGAGTGAATTAAGCTCAGAAGAGAAGTACTTTTTGCACCATTCTGGTACTGTGCTCGAGCCCGCTTCTTTAACTATGCTCATACCTTTTGCTCCGTTGCTGGTCTGTGATTCACCATTTGTAGTTGACGCTGATACCCGCGCTTCGTCCTCGCGTTTCGACTCTTCGCGTTCGACCTTATCACTCGATGATTGAAAGTTGAGTTTTAAAGACGACGCAGGTTCTTCGATCTTCTTTTCAGTGTTGCCAGATACTTCACCGATGATTTCGGCAAATTTGTCTAGCGTGGAAGGGGTTGATGCCGCCATTTCTGGCTCCAGTTCTTCTGCTTTCTCATGCAGAGGCTCAAATTCTTGTTTCTGTGCTGCGGTGCTCGCTGCCAGCTGCGGTTCTTCGACTGCCTTCAGATCCTGAGACTCGTCTTTTCCAGCAGGAGAAGACGATGAGGTTTCGGAACCTTCAGCATTAGTTGAAGCTGCTGATGATGGTTTGTCACCAATACCGTCGGCGTACGGCTTTGGAGAAGATGCCGCTGCTTTGGACAGCTCTGGTTCCGTCTCTGCCATGATTTCGGCCGCGATATCGCTTGGCTTTTCTTCTTTTTCTTCTGTGGATTCTTTGGAGTCCTTCGGTGGTTCTTTTGAATCCTTCGCTTCTATTGAACTCTTTGTTGATTCCGCTGAATGTGAACCGCTTGCCACTAAATCGTTTGCTTCGGATTTATTTTCAGTCGCTGATTCTTCTTCGCGGGCTGCACTCAGAGCATTCGCGACTTTTCTCAAAGGATCGAAAAGATCATTGATTCCATAGGAATATTCTGCAAATGTTTTTTGTTCACCGTATGCCTGATCGAAGTCGGTGAAATTTTTCGGCTCTTCTGCCACCACCTCGTGGGCATGTTTAGCTTCGTCGTCTGCTTTTGCTTCTGCATCCTTTTTAGCTTCAGCAGCGGCGTCAGCTTGATCTAATTTGGATTCGTCTTTACCAGTTTTTGCCGAATCAGCTTTGTCAGTTTTGTCGTCTGTACTGCTCTTGCTCTCGACAGGTTTTTCGCTCTTCGCATCGACTTTGGCTGATTCATCTTGCTGCTTTTCTGCCGCTTTGGCTACTGCCTTATTCAATTCTTGCTGCTGTAAAGGATCTAGCAACATCGCAACTGTTATTTCGCCCTGATTAGGACTCTTTGGCGCCTCGCCTTTCGGGCTAATCGTGACGCTTGCTGCATCTGGCAAGTTCATCTCGCGGGTGCCATGCGGATTCGACGGCTCAGGCAGCACGAATTCGAGTTCTTGCTGGTCCATCGCGGCCACGTCGACCGGTGCGAATTTTTCCGGTGCGTTTGCAGGAACTACCTGCTCGATTACAAACCAGAAAAGTGATACACCCACCTTGAGCACGTCTCCATCGTGGATTGGCTCAGGTACCGTAATTTGATTACCGTTGAGGAAAGTTCCATGGCGACTTTTGCCGTCTTGAACCATGTACTGTCCGTTTTCTTTTGTGATTACAAAATGGAATCTAGAAATTGATTGGTCGCCCGAAATGACAATGTCATTTAGATCGTCACGCCCGACCTTACAGCGAGGTGCAGTGATCGGAATTTTTCTATTCGAAACGAGGTCTACAAGGTACGCAGTCGCATGTGCGTCGCCTGGTTCTTCATCACTTTTCAATCGAAGTCCTTCGCCAGCCATGAGACCGCCCATATCGAGGTCGGTAACCGTACATTGAGTGCAAACGACGCCGTCATAAGGCTTTTTACAAACTGGACACGTGCTTTCCATGGTCATGCTCTGTCGTTCTAGTCCGGATCAACCATCCGTGGGAGGATCAGGTTCGCAGTTGTATCACTGCGCCAACCATACACTCTCCTAAAATGTTCCACGGGCCGTCGATTATAAACCCTCAGCAGCGCCAAGACCTTGCATTTTTCATTATCAGACCTAGCCCGCTCGCTCATTTTTGGCATTTCGGGGCATCTCGACAACGCGGCAAAGACAAGCTGGAGCAGACTTTCGTCGCTGCAGCCAAAAAACGTTCGATTTTCACAAAGCTAATTTCAAAATTGAGCCAGCCGAGAAATTCAGCTATCGAAGATATATGCCCTGCTCTTCTTGACGACTGGCGTTTAATCTCGAGGCTTTCCTGCAATTTTATGCATAGATAGGGTGCATAAAGTTGTGCACCGCTGCACACCTGAATGTTTCTGCCATCTATTCGGAGCGGAGTTGGACCTCGCTGGTTGCAGGGTTGCGCTCCTTCTACCGGCGAATGCGCTTCCCTATTTCTTATTGTTCCGCTTGGCGGAGAGGTCTTTGAGATATGTCAGCAGTGAGTCGATTTGTTTTTGCGCAAGTGGACCGCCTGCGTCGCCACCGAAGCCCGGCATTGCGTTTGTCTTCTTGCTTCCGTGAACGAGAACGTCTTTCATGTGGTTGTAGAACACGATATTGTCGTATGGCCCTATCAACGCCGGTCCGCTCTCGCCCTCTGCTTTCGGACCGTGACACATGGCACAATCAGCAACATACAGTTCGAGCCCGAAGACGCCGACGCCGCGTGCAACATGGCAACTGGTGCAGCTTTCATCCGTAAGAATTTTCGCTTTCGCCCCTTCGGTAAGACCTTTGTGCTGGTTACGCACGAACATCTTCAACGCTATCTCGACAATTGGTCTTTTCGGATCGTTGGAAGATACGTTTACCGTTTTGGTGATGCCGTTTTGCTTCATTGAAGTGTCGACTGTAATAAATAAGTCGGTTGTTTCCCCAGGTTCCAGGGTTTTCTTCGACAGCTTTGGAACGGTGCAGCCGCAGGACGCATAAGCGTCTACTATTTTCAACAACCCCGTGCCTTTATTGCTTACTTTGAATGTGTGATTTATTCGCGCGCCTTCATCCACAGTACCAAAATCAAAAATCTGAGAATCAAACTGAATGTTCGGAGTTCCAGTCTGATCTGCGCTTGCAGTCAGGTGTGTGACCAGACCGAGAAGTGCAACAACAGCGCCTGCGATGATGAGCGGGGCATTGTGTTTTTGAAATGCGTTCATGTCTTTATTTCTTGGATAATTTGATCGTTTCAACATCATCGATTGCGATAAATCCTTCCTCGATCATTTCTTCCAGTATAGGAAGTATTTGCGCAACTTTGTCTGGAGTTTCGATGAACACGACTATATCTGGGAGACTGACTGCCAGATCCATAATTGTCGTCGTATGGATCTGTTTGTGACTGCCAAAACCAGCAGAACCTTTTAGGACTGTCGCGCCGCTGCACCCCTCCTTTTTCAGCCGTTCGATGAGGGCAGCAGCGAGGTTGGAATGTCGAAATTTGTCCGTTTCATCGACAAAAATCATAACGCGTTTCATCAGTGAGCTAGTCCGCATAATACCTCGACAGGCTTAAGTTGTAGTGTTTCGATAACTCGTCCGGCGAATCGTCATTTTTCTTTCACCTCAAACTGTGCGTCCGAGCAGATAACCTAGAAATACTGCTGCAAGTCCTAAAACCAAATTGCTAGCTATGTTTGCCAGTGCCAGATTGGCGTCTCCCTTTTGATATAGGCTCAATGTTTCCCAGGCGAAAGCGCTGAAGGTCGTAAAACCTCCGGAGAAGCCGGTCGTCAGCATCAATCGCAAATTTGGGTCGACTACGCCAGGCTTAGCTAGCGAGAGGCTGAAGACAAAACCCAGAAATGCGCTGCCGACGATATTTACGAATAAAGTAGCCCACGGAAACGTGGTGCCGAACCAGTTACCGAAAAAGTAGCCGCACAGATAGCGGGTTACAGAGCCAACGCAACCGCCCAGGGCAACTACAAGAATGTTGATCAGCATTGGGTTCATAGTGCAACCAGATTCGATGTGAATACCCTAGCATTTTTTCGTTTACTGCGCGGTTAACGAAATTGTCAGGTACACTAATCTGGGTTGTTTCAATGCAAACTCTGGTGAAACTTTGTGAGCGAGTTACGGCGGGTGATGCAGAGTGCCGGTGGAGCAATCGCAAACTTGCTTGAGACGGCAGCTTACTTTGTCGTCGCTGCCACGATTGCCGGATTTTTGAGTGCGTTTGAGTCTTTCTTTGATTTATTCAGTCATTTCCGTGTGCAGTATCTGTGTTTGTTGATACTGACTGTAGTACCACTTGTTTTACGAAAAAAATGGCTGCCTGCCGCGCTGGTTGCTGCGGCAATCGGCGCTAATCTGGTTGAGATATTGCCGCTCTACTTCAATGGAGGTGGCGTTCAGAAGACCACTTCGGCGACGGCGACGGCGGCGGACTTGCGAACAGCGGTTGACACTCGAACAGCGGTTGACACTCGAACAGCGGTTGACACACGAACGGTCAAAATTCTCGACGTCAATTTCAATTCCAGAAATTCGAATTTTGAAGCCCTGAAAGCACTAGCCACAGAAAGTAATGCAGACATTATTTGCTGGCAAGAATTTTCTGCGGACGCTGAAGCCTGGGCAAGTAAAAATCTCGACTCGATTTATCCGTATTCCAGACGACTGCCTCGTCATGACAATTTCGGTATCGCAATTTTTAGCCGTTTGCCGGTGAAAGATTTTGAGATTCTCGACCTTTCCGATGTCCACGTCGAAACTCTGGTCGCCACTATCGATCTGAATGGAAGGTTGTTCGACGTAATCAACACTCATCCCTGGCCACCAGTGACAGCGTCAGCTTACAGGTCTAGAGATTTGCAATTAGAGAATCTGGCAGAGTACGTAAAGAAGAGCAAAAGATCTTCAGTTATTTGCGGAGATTTAAATGCGACTTCATGGTGCGACAGTTTCAAAAAATTGCTCAGAACAAGCGGTCTTAAAGATTCTCGCAAGGGCTACGGAGTGCAGGCAAGTTGGCCGACCATGATTCCGTTGGCTATGATTCCAATCGACCATGTTTTAGTTGACCCGCGTATTCGAGTTCTCAATCGGCGGACTGGACCGAGTGTGTTTTCAGATCATTTGCCTGTGATAGTTGAGCTGGCGCTTTGAGAGCTGAGTGCTCCAGGTGTCGAAAGCCCTGAGTATTAAGCGCCACCGAATGTAGTGCTAAAGCTTGCAGAATTCACCTGGTCGTGAACGGGATATTGCTAACTTCAAAATTGCCCAGTTGAAAAGTACCTCTGGTCTTCAGGCCCTGGAAAACTTGGAGATTAAATTTCCAGACGTATGTATGTCATTTGCGAATGTGCCGAATATTTGGGCTTTTCAGCCAGGGTTTCATATTGGTTTCGATAGCGCCGGCGGATACTTTGAATATATCTGGTAGACCCGCTAAACTAGTAAAATTCTGACCCACGGAATTTTTAGACACGGGTGGACCTTACGATGACTGAAGCTGAAGGCACGGCTATTACTACTGAGCAGTTCTTGGAATTTTTGAAAAAGCTGCCCTGTTGC
>DATNPX010000043.1:0-239569 GCA_036702975.1 Oculatellaceae cyanobacterium | reverse complement strand
AAAATCAACGACAAAACTCTCACTCTCGAATCGGGCGTAAAAGCCCTCGAGATGGTAATTCGTCAGGGCATGGACGTCGATGCGGCCATACGGAAGCTGAATCCGGTCGCAGTGCAACGGCAAGAGGCGAAAGCAAAAAATGTCATCGGCGATCTGCTTGCGTCCACCAATGTAATTACACAAAAGCAGCTGGCAGAAGGGATCAATCACACGCTCAATACACATCTGCCACTAGGAATGGTGCTGGTTGATATGGGTGCGGTATCAGTGCATGTACTAGAATGCGCGGTAACTCTACTGGAATATGTGAGAGACCGTGTCATATCCCAAGAGCAGTGTTCGCACGCCTTACGTTTGGCACGGTTCAAACGTTTGTCAGCACAAGATGCCATCCTTGAAGACACGCCGAATTTTGTCTTCCCAGAACGTCCATTTGGTCTAAAAGAAGTTCTCGTTCTGTCAGGCATTATTACCGAAAACCAGCTTTTAACAGCTCGCGAATTGGAACTCGTCGACAAGCATCCCGTGCTGGAAAATATCGTAAAAATAGGGTTCGTCTCCCAGCTATGCATGGACGCTACTATCCAGATGGTGCAGATGGTAGAAGAAGGTTCGCTAACCCTCGAACAGGGACTGATGATCATGCGCAAGCTGCGCCACGCAAGAAATGAAGCGGAGATGGAGCATGTGCTCACAAATATCGACGATATCATCGAAGAAGAAAAAGTCGTGGAGATATCTCAAATCCTGATAGAGAGTGGACTTGTGAGTGGCAAGGAGATAGAGATTGCAACACCTCTGGCAATACAATCAAAAAGAAGTCTCAATCGTGTCCTCGTAGACGCAGGTTTTCTTGACGATCGCACAGTCGGTCTGGTGTCCGCGATCAAAGAGCTGATTGAACAAAACGTTCTCGGCATGGAACAAGCGAAGATAGCGCTCGTTTACAGCGTCGAACATAACACCACCCTCGACGACACTCTGCGGCTCTTCGGTTGGTGGCAGACCATAGCTCAACCTTGAGCATAAGCCTTGAGCTACTAGCCTTGAGCTACTAGCCTTGAGTCACAAGCCTTATTAAGACCTGTCTCATGTAACCTTCATCCATGCAAGTTGCGCCCGGAGAGCGGGTACGTAACGCCTATGAAATACAGGCAGACAGAGCAGATCACACTAGCCTACGATAGCCCAGGCGCCAGGATCACCACCTGGTGGAAAGCATTCATGCTCGTACCAGCCTGGTTTTATCCGCTTTTGCCGATCCTCGGCAGCCTGTTTCAACTTGCGAATATAGCCGATTTGGGATTCGTGGCCATCGTCATTTGGTCGCTTAGCTATTTCGCCAACGACCTCCTGAAAAAGCGAGTCGTCATCAATCGAAAGGAGATCAGTCTCGGCTTATGCCACTTGCCAGTCAACGACATCAAATCCATTGATATTTCCCAAAACTGGTTCAGTCTGCCAAACACTCTAAAAATCAGCGCGCGTTCAAGTTCCACTGTCTTGACTCTCAAAAGTTCGAGCCTGGATGCCGACGACTTGCAGCTGCTTGTAAACACGCTGCAGAGAATGTCGCCCAGCTGCAAAGTCTCCCCAGTGCTAGATGAGACGATCAAGTATCGAAAAACCGCGCTGCTCTCACCAATTCAGGACACCAGCACCACTGCTTACATCAGCTATCATGCCGACCGCGTATTGGAAAACATTCCCAATACATTCGTACACCAGCTCACTCTGTGGTCTCAATACCTTGGACCGACCGGAACCATGATTGTATTCTTGCCAATATCCTGCATGCTGAGCAGCATGATGTATGGTGTCATGACTGCGAACTGGGGAAATGTTGCAGCTCACAAACAGTTCTATGACACTCTTGTGCCCTTAGCTATTAACGCCATGATCTTCGCAGTCAATTTCGCGGTGTGCGGTCCCGTCATGCCTGCCGTCAGCCAGGCCCTTGCCCACCCGATTATCCTGACAATGACGCTGGCCCTGATTGTTCCAAGCATTTGGAAAATCCTGGCCGCCATATCTGGACCCAACCGGATTACCATGAATGCAGAAGAGATATCGATAGACCACTGGAACTATTTTCAATCTTTTCTGATTAACAGAATCGCATGGACCGATGTAAAACAAGTTGGGCTAGATTCTAATTCGCGCAAAATCGTGTTCAGAACGGAGTCTAACCATACTCTAATTTTGAAAGCGGACGGCATCGACAACAAAGACAGAAACAAGCTTTTGCATTCAATTAAGCGCTTTGCACCAAATTGCGAAATCACTCCGGAACTGTGCGAACTCTTAGAGCCATCGACTGAGAAAAGTTACACTCAATTGTGGCTGCAGTCGATAGCAATGGCTCCGCAGGCGGCTATTCTAAAGCCGATTGAGGAAGGGACTTCATTGGATGGACGGTTCGAAGTGATAAGACGATTGGGAGAAGGTGGTCAGGGAGTGGCATACCTCTGCCACGACTTAACCGACAAAGAACAAAAAACGGCCCCGAGAGTTGCGATCAAAGAGATGCTGATACCTCCTTATTTGAGCGGTCTCGTAAAGAAATCCATGCTGGAGAGATTTCACGCAGAAGCACTCTTGCTTAAGTCAATCGATAGTCAGAACGTCGTCAAATTACTTGATTATTTTGTCGATGAGCGTGGTGCTTATTTGGTGCTCGAACACATTGAAGGCAGCAACCTGAGAGAGCTTGTCTCGACGCAGGGAGCATTAACAAATGAGAAAGCAACCGACCTAGCCAGTCAAATGCTGGAAATTTTGGATGTGCTTCACCGAAAAGGAATCGTTCACCGCGATTTCACGCCGGAAAATCTCATCTTGCGTCGGGATGGAGTGCTTAAACTAATCGACTTCAACGTTGCCCAGGACGAATCGGAAGGCACGACAGCTACGATTGTCGGCAAACATGCCTTCGTACCACCGGAACAGTTTCGCGGCTCGCCCTGTGTACAAAGCGATCTATATGCTTTCGGAGCCACGCTCTATTTTCTGCTAACCGGTACTGACCCTGAGCCGATTACTCAGTCGGCACTTCCAGATCAACTTAAGAGCCAAAATCCCGTCTTCAATCAGATCATTCAGGCTGCCACCGCCATAGACCTGCAGGACCGCGCCAAGTCGGTAGCTGATTTGAGCGCGCTGCTCGAGGCTGGGAGTGAGGGAGAACCGGAGCGGAACTTCGAAGAACAGATACACGTGACAAGCATCCATGAACTGGACAAACTATCCGAATGGGTAGAGAAAACTGATGTCGCCATCAATGTCATAAATGGCGCTAGCAAAAAAGAACTAAAACGGAAGCTAGTCGATGTCTGACCTCACCGTGCAGCTCAAATACCGACATGCCCTTTCAGACTCACTGAACACGATGTCACACGTCTCGTTTCCGCTCTGGGGAATAATTGCCCCCTTGATGGTTCTGGCTGGATGCTTCTCGTATCTTGCTCTGCCGGCCTATAGACCGGACGGAACAGCCATTGCATCAATATTGTCAGGACTTCTGCTCGCCGGAATAGGTTTTCGCTTTAGTTCCTTCATTGGAAAATCCAATCTTAGAATAGAAAAGTCAGGCATCGATTTGCCTAACTACTTTGGCACCGCATTCAGTAGCACATTCATACAATGGAACTCAATTGCAAAAATCGAAGCACTGGCAGAAGATTCTGAACGGCCACGCCTCGTCTTTTATACAAAAGAGCATGGCTCGCGTATCATAGAGTGCTGGCGTTTTACAGGACCGGAACTTGAGCAATTACTCCTTGCTATTCAGCTTTGGTCCTCAGAGCCATCAGTAGACAGCAGCGTAAAAACACTTCAAGAGACTATCAAAACCGCTGCTCTGCTCGAGGACAAACAGAATCTCGGGCCAAGTTATACAGCACTCTGGGACGACGAGCTGCACAGACGCTTCCGCCAGGTGGCTTTCATTCCGCTGGAGCCCGGCGCCATAATCAGGAACGGAACCCTGACGGTAGTCCGCCAATTGGCAATGGGCGGCTTATCTGCTATTTACCTCTGCCAACTGGGCCAACAAGAGCTAGTGATAGTCAAAGAGGCAGTAACACCAAATTCGGAAGGAAATGCTGAATTGAAAAAGAAGGCACAAGAACTTTTTGACCGAGAAGCCCAACTATTGATGCGCCTTTCGCATCCCAAAATCGTAAAAGTGCTCGACCATTTTGTTCAAGACAACCGCAGTTACATGATGATGGAATATGTTAAAGGTCAAGATCTGCGCCAATATGTGAAACAGAATGGCTCTGTTCGAGAAGCCGTCGTAGCAGGGTGGGCGAAAGAGATCGCATCTGTTCTTTCCTATTTGCACGGACTCGACACACCTGTAGTTCATCGAGATTTGACGCCCGACAACATCGTTGTAAAAGATGACGGCTCCATCGTTGTTATCGACTTCGGCGCTGCCAACGAGTACCTGGGCAACAGCACAGGTACTTTCGTCGGCAAGCAGTGTTATATTTCGCCCGAGCAATTCAGAGGCAAGGCAGTTCCGCAAAGCGATATTTATGCTTTCGGAGGCACTCTCCACTTCCTCCTCACTGGGAGCGACCCCAAAGCATTGAGCACGTCACATCCACGCGAGACAAACAGCATGGTCTCCGAGCCGATGGATACGCTAGTGGCTGACTGCACCGCGCTTGATACCGAACGCAGAATCAAAACGGCGGAAGATCTCACCGAAAGACTCAAGCTCATATCCGTGACTTAACAACAAACAACGTGAGAATCAAGAACAGGCTCAAGTGACTTACTGGCGGTACTCAAAAATAGTTACCAGGCTCGCGTATTTCGTTATGTAAGAGCACACACAGAAGAATCAAATAGGTACCGGCGAAAACCACACCAGCCGAAAAGAGTATGTGTTCGAAGATCGCGTTCATACGTGTCCTCCATAGACATCAGGTCTTGTGAATTTACCCCTATGATCTGATCAACGACTTTGACATCCAAAAGGTTCAAAGATTTCTGACTAAAACATCGATTTAATTTGCTCAGGCGCGTGGAGTGAGCAATCGAACCTTGTAAGAAAAAATTCGCACATACGCAAGCGTCATCAAGCCAAGGTAGGCGAAAGCATCAAGGTACCAGCGGTCTCCGCGATAATGCTTTCGCCAAAATCGATAGAGTCCTCTGTGGGAAGACAAGATCATCTTCACTTTCACTTGCTTGATCGACTGCCCATAGTGGTGCGTCACTTTCGACGTCGGTGTAAACCAAATTTCCCAGCCCGCTTTTTTGATGCGATAGCACCAATCTACTTCTTCAAACAGCATGAAGAAGCCTTCGTCTAAGACACCAACTTGGTTTATGACCTCTTTGCGTAACATCAAGCAAGCGCCTTCTGGTTGGTCCACCTGGCGCTCGTCATCATGCTCCCAATCAAGCATTTTGTATTGACGAAATAATGCTTTTTCGGGGAAAAATCTGCTCAGCCCGAGCAACTCGTAGAGCATTCCAAGAAATGTTGGAAATTGGCGACACGAACGTTGCACACTGCCGTCGCTGTTCAAGAGCTGCGGCGCCACGATGCCAGCACGCGCATGCGAGCGCATGAAATCAATCATCGTTTTGATAGCCCCTGGATGCACCACAGTATCAGGATTCAAAAGCAAAACAAAATCACCGCTCGCCATCTCCAATGCCTGATTGTTGGCGGCTGCAAAACCTCGATTGGTTTTGTTAGCTGTCAAACGCACCGTCGGAAAATCAGCGGCAACCATGTCTGCGGAGCCATCAGCAGAGTCATTGTCAACGAGAAAAACCTCAGACGACGGAAGCGAATCTAGCTCAGCGAGCAGACTCGTAAGACATGCGCGCAGCAACTCGCGAGTATTCCAACTAACAACAATTACGCTTACAAGCATGATGATGACTTTCTTCTTGCAAATTCTAATGGTCTACCAGGCAAAGCGCATGGGTCGCTACTCATGTGAGACGGTGCTTCTTTGAAAGGTTCTTATATATGTTAGGGACGTGTCTTTGCTTAGCATTGCTTAGCTTTGTATAGGTTAAATTCGGGGTGGCGTAGAATTATGGGTCTCTAGAGAGCAATCAATTATGGCTATTGCGTCAGAGAGTTCGACGCCGACGAAGAAGCGAAATCCGCTGCTGCCCATCAAACGAGCAGCAGACATGCTCTTGTCGCTTGGCGCAATCATAGTCTTTTCACCGGTTCTAGCCGCTTGTGCTATCGCCATCAAGTTGGACTCGTCTGGTCCGGTCATCTTCAAACAAAAAAGAGTCGGGCTGAATGGTGAATTCTTTGAAATTTATAAATTCCGTACGATGCTCACAGGGACCCCAGACCTTCCAACCGACCAGATGCTGAAATTGCCTAGCCGCATTACCAATGTAGGCAATTTTCTGCGCAAAACGAGTCTGGATGAGCTGCCGCAACTTTTCAATATCGTCAGCGGAGACATGAGTTTAGTTGGTCCAAGACCGGCTCTGTATAATCAATACGAATTGACCAAGAAGCGTCAAGATGCCGGCGTGCTGCGTTTTTTTCCAGGCATTACCGGCTGGGCCCAAGTGAACGGTCGCGATGAATTGCCGGACGATGACAAGGTCCTGGCAGACAAATGGTACTGCGACAATTGGTCCTTAGCCTTAGACATAAAGATCATTGTCATGACTTTTGGCGCCATCGTCAGTAAGCGCGGAGTGAATTGACACTCATCCCCCGGATACAACAAAAGAGAACAAAGGTAAAACAAACGATGAAAGGATTAATACTGAGCGGTGGCAAGGGTACGCGTATGCGCCCCATTACGCATACAGCAGCGAAACAACTGCTGCCTGTAGCAAACAAACCGATTCTCTTTTACGGCATTGAAGCTTTAATATCGGCGGGCATAAACGATATCGGCATCATCATCAGCCCGGAAACAGGCAACGATGTGCGCGACTGCGCTGGAGACGGCAGCCGCTGGGGCATCAGTATTCAATACATTTTGCAGGACGCCCCCGCCGGTCTTGCACACGCAGTCAAGACCGCACGCGATTTCTTGAAAGACGACGCCTTTGTCATGTATTTGGGAGACAACTTGATCAAAGACGGTGTCGGTCCGCTTGTAGAGAACTTCAAAGCGGGGAAAGCCGATGCTTTCATTCTATTGAAGGAAGTGGCGAATCCTAGCTCTTTCGGCGTGGCGCAACTGAAACCAGACGGAAAGATTTTGTGCCTGGAAGAAAAACCACCACAACCGAAATCTAATCTGGCTCTTGTCGGTGTCTATCTTTTCAACAAAACGATTCACACAGCCATCGATCAAATCAAACCGAGCAAGCGCGGCGAATTGGAAATTACCGATGCCATCCAAAAGCTAATAGACATGGGACATCCAGTCGACAGCCACGTTTTGAGAAGCTGGTGGCTCGACACCGGAAAGAAAGACGACATGCTGGAAGCAAACCGAGTCGTACTCGATGAAATGACGGACGTGAGCAATTTGGGCACCGTAAATGGTGGCTCTAGAATCTCAGGCCGCGTACATATCGGCAAAGGCAGTGTCCTGAAAAACTGCATTGTTCGTGGTCCGGCAGTAATTGGTGAAGACTGTGTTTTAGAAGACAGCTATGTCGGTCCGTTTACTTCAATAGGCGACGGAGCAAGGGTTAGCCATGCGGAAATAGAACACTGCATCTTGCGCGAGAAGTGCCAGATCATCGATTTCCACGGACGCATCGAAGACAGCTTGATCGGCGTCAATGTGGAGCTTACGCGCAGCAACAGCAAGCCCGTCGCTTTCCGCTTAATGCTCGGAGACGACAGTAAGGTAGAAGTCGTTTAACGACATTCTTAATAGTCTAAAGCGATGCTCATGTAAAACATATCTCAGCGGGATCTCTCAACCGATATCGGTTGAGAGATTTTCGTTTGGAATATCTGACATCAGACCAGTTGAGCTAACGCCACCGCTTTGCAACCACATTTTATGCCAAACGCAGCTTGTGTGTACTTGAAAAGTTCAACCGATATCGGTTGAACTTTCAGACGACCTCCAGAACTCAAAGCCAGTGGCAAATAACAGCTCGAGACCGCCGCCTACAAAGAGTTTCCAAGAGATCAAAAAATGTGACTCCTTAAAATTAGTCGCCTTGATCTCAAGAGAATGACACTGGAAAATTTGTCCCAGTTCTGACTGAGTTCTAACGAATCAATTTCTGTTTTGTTTTGTCGTTAATTGAGGAATCGCCATGCAGCTGCTCATAACCGGTGGACTGGGTTTTATCGGAAGTAATCTCGTTCGTCATTTGTTGAACAGATATCCGGGTTACACAGTCATCAATCTCGATGCCGAAACCTACGCCGGACACCACGAAAATCTCGCTGATTTTCAGAACAATCCACGCTATAAATTCGTCAAAGGCGAAATTCAAGACGCAAAGCTCGTCGACAACATCGTCTCAGGTCGCCGCTTCGGACGCATTCACGGCATCATCAATCTAGCCGCAGAAAGCCATGTCGACCGCTCAATCACCAACCCCGCTATATTCGTAGAGACCAACGTTCTCGGCACACAAGTACTGCTCGAAGCAGCTTACCGCCATGGTCGTGCAATCGCCAAGCAAGAAGGCGATGCGAATGGATTCGCAATCAAATATTTGCAAGTATCAACCGACGAAGTGTATGGCTCACTCGGGCCAACAGGACTTTTCACCGAAGAGACACCACTTGCACCGAACAGCCCATATTCTGCCAGCAAAGCCGCAGCGGATATGTTATGCCGTGCCTACTTCCACACATTCAATTTCCCAGCCTTGATCACCAGATGCTCGAACAACTACGGTCCCTATCAGCATCCGGAGAAGTTGATTCCGCTCTTCATCACCAATCTTTTCAATAACAAGCAGGTGCCGGTGTATGGTGACGGCTTGAACGTGCGTGACTGGTTGCACGTGACCGATCACTGTCGCGCCATCGACAGCGTCTTCCACAAAGGACAGCCAGGCGAGGTCTACAACGTTGGCGGCAACAACGAGCGCACCAACATGCAGATCACAAAGCTGATAATCAAAGAATGTGGCAAAGACGAGTCTTCGATCAAATATGTCGAAGACCGCCTTGGACACGACCGCCGCTACGCCATCGATTCGTCTAAGATGCAAGCCGAATTAGGCTGGACCCCGCTCTATACATTCGAGAAGGGCATTCAAGAGACCATCGATTGGTACAAGAACAATCAACAGTGGTTGGCAACAGTTGCTGCTCCAAAAGAAGCGACAATCACAACTCCGCCGGTCGTTGCTCCTGCTGCCGCGCC
The DNA here is from genome assembly GCA_036702975.1 of Oculatellaceae cyanobacterium. GTDB lineage: Bacteria > Cyanobacteriota > Vampirovibrionia > Obscuribacterales > Obscuribacteraceae > DATNPX01. The sequence goes on along the minus strand of DATNPX010000043.1, from coordinate 230,267 downwards.
GGTTGCCTAGTCCAGACTCTGGACAGAACGATAACAAACAAGCTATTCTGCGCAGTTGCGAACGTTCGTTGGCAATGGCTCCCGCTCGACTGGCCTGGCAAACAATTGCCAAGTTCACTCAAGCGGAGCAGGCATTCCTGATTCCCAAGATTAACCGGAGCTTAAATGAGCACCATGAAACTTTTAGTCACCGGGGCTGGTGGCATGCTAGGACAAGCACTCGTTCCCTGCCTGAAATCGCGGGAGCACGACGTCACGGCTCTGCCTAAAGAAGAGCTGAACGTGACGAATTTCGACCGCGTGCAGCAGGTTCTTGCCAAAACGAAGCCGGAGCTAATCTTGCACTGCGGCGCTTACACTAAAGTCGACCAGGCTGAATCAGAACCAGCGCTCGCTTATCACATCAACGGTTACGGTACTGAGAATCTGGCAGTCGCTTGCAACGCACTGAATATCCCACTGTTGTATGTCAGCTCTGACTATGTATTCGACGGAGAGCAGCAATATCCCTACAACACTTGGGATGCCACTCGTCCGCTCTCAATCTACGGCAAGTCAAAGCTTGCAGGCGAAAAGGCGGTTATGCGCCACCTGCAAAGGTTCTACATTGTTCGCACCAGCTGGCTCTACGGGCCAAACGGAAAGAATTTCGTCGAAACTATTCTCAGTCTGGCGGAGCAAAATAAGCCTCTACGGGTGGTATCGGATCAGCACGGCACCCCCACCTGCACGCTCAGCCTCTCAGAGCTAATCGCTGACTTGATTGAGACGAAGCGCTACGGCGTTTACCACGCAGCGGACGAAGGCGTCACCAACTGGTATGAATTTGCCAAAGAAATAGTGGCCGATTACAAGATCGAAGTACACCCGATTGAGACCAAGGACATGCCGAGACCGGCTACGCGTCCGAAGTATTCGGTGTTGGACAAGACGACCCTTCTGAGCACGATTGGTCGCGAATCGATTCCGTGGAGAGAATCACTCAAGACTTATCTCGATTTGCGTAAAACCAAAGCGACAGTCTAAACCGGTACGGCGCGGTTACAATCGAGTCATTTTACTGCCGGCAAGCTAGACTGTAGGCGGCTTGAGCTGCTATTCTATGCCCGTCTGGTTTATCTGGACACTGCAGTGCACTCGAGCGCCTTCAGCGCCATCAAGGATTACAACGTTAGTCATGCTTAAACCTCTGACAAAAGAAGCAATCGGTACGGATTTCCGCGACGACTTGTCGGTTCAAGATTATTCGAAGAAACCGACCATTGAAGGCGTCCAACTCATCAACCTTAACCTATTTACCGATGATGGCGGTTGCCTCGCCGAAATTTTGCGCTTGGACGAAAATGGCAATATGCTCATTTTGCCTGAATTCAAAGTTCGCCAGAGTACGTTTTCGCAAATGCTGCCGGACACCATTAAGGCATTCCATCTGCACTACAACCAGGAAGACGTCTGGTTCATCTTGCCCTCGAGCCGTCTGCTCATCGGTCTTTTCGACGCGAGAAAAGATTCGCCGACCTACCAGAACACGATGCGCTTCGTCCTCGGAGCAGGAAAGGCGCAGGCACTCTATATTCCGCGTGGCGTCGCTCACGGTTTAGCCAATCTCTGGACTGAAGCGGCTCACATGATTTATTTCGTCAATCAGCACTTCGACGCTGCGCAACCGGACGAGCACAGATTGCCGTGGGATGTGCTTGGCGAAGATTTCTGGACTATTCGCAAAGGCTAATCGGCTGCCTGATGGTTTTAGCCCGATTGCTTTCAGTTTGAATCCAGAGCCGTCGTTGAGGGGCTCATGAGAATTTGTCTAATTTCACGAGAATACCCGCCGGATACCGGTTGGGGGGGTATTGGTGCGTACACTTTTTTGCACGCCAACACTCTTGCAGAACTCGGTCACGACGTTGAAGTCATCGCTTTAACCAAAGAAGGCGTTAGTGTTCAACCTCCGCCAAGCAACGGGGCCTTGCCTGACGCCAACTACAAAGTCAAATTGCACCGCGTTCCCTGGAGCTTTTCGCTGAGTGAGCTTGGCTTGATTGAGAAGCTGCTACCTTTCTCGCACTACGTGCTCAAGTGCGTTGCCGGTCTTTGGAAGACATTCAATGAAATCCATCAGACACAGCCCTTTGATGTTGTGGAAGCGCCAGAGCACTTGGCGGAAGCGCTGTTCCCATCATTGACGAAGACTTGTCCGTTGGTTGTGCGTTTGCATACACCGCAATTTAAAATTGTCGCTGAAGGTTTTCATCACCTGACACCGAACTTCGACCAACAGCTAACGGGAATGTTCGAGCGTCAAACCATTCTGCAGGCAGACCTCGTCACATCTCCAAGCGAAAACTTGGCCAAATACGTTTGCACAGACACCGGTCTCCCTTTGAGTTCAGTGTGCATGATCGCCAACCCAGTTAATGCCGATAAGTTTAATCCTGAGGGTGAAAAGCGCTTTCCTTCAGATGGTCGTCAGACTGTGCTTTTTGCCGGGCGCCTCGAGGAGCGAAAGGGCATTTACCAGCTAATAGATGCCGTGCCTGAGGTGGTGAAAGCGTTCCCCAATGTGCGATTCATTCTGCTCGGGAAAGACACCGAAACGGGAATCAATCACACATCGGCGAAGGCGATTTTGGAAGGAAAGTTGGCCACGAGCGGCTGTACGCAGCACGTTGAATTCGTCAACCACGTCAACCTAGACCAGATGCCTGCAGCCTACCGATCAGCGGACATCTGTGTAGTGCCGTCACTTTACGACAATGCACCATATACAGTACTAGAAGCCATGTCTTGCGGCAAGCCGATCGTTGGCGCCGCATCTGGTGGCATCCCCGAATATCTGGTCAACGGCGTCACTGGAACACTCGTGCAACCTGGCGCAGTGCAAGAATTGGCACAAGCGCTAATCGACCTTCTGAAAGATGCAGAAAAAAGACAGCGCTTTGGTGAAGCCGCCAGGCGCAGAATCCTGGATGTCTATGACCGCAAGGAAGTGGCGGCGCGAACAGTTGAAGCATATCAAGCCGCAATCGCTCTCCACAAAAGTCATAAGGAGACTGCCGCGTACAGGAAGAATCCGAACGAGGCCGTCGAAGATTTCAAGACGTTCATTTACTCGTATCAGCGAAATTTGTATGAGTTTATGTATCTGAACTCAGTATCTTTCCGAATCAAGCACTGGCAGGATCTGTCACGAAAACAACCACAACTTTTCAAAGAAAAGATAAAACTTGGAGTCGGTAGCGCGATCTCCAAGGCGCTGCGCCAGCCCTGGCCGTTGCGAAATTACCTGAACCAATCACGAGAGCGCATACTCGCCAAGGAAGAAGAGTTGCAGCGTTCTGCGCGCAAAGAGCTGCTGCACCTATAGCCAAGATATCCATGAGCTACACTGACGACGGATGTTCGTCTGATTACACCCCTACTGATAAACCAGCATGATAACTATGCCTGCAAAAACTGAACAAAAGCTCCTTCGCATATTTCGGGTAAAGGTGACCGACAAACCGGGCTACCTCGGTCGAGTGGCCACGAGGCTGGGCGAGCTGGACGCAAATATAGGCGACATTCATATCGCCAACCAGGGTCCTGATTTCATTGTCCGCGACATCAGTTTATCGTTCACAGACCAGGCACACCTTGACGCTTGTGCATCAGCGATGAGCCAGCTCGACGGCGTTAAGATGGAAGCCATCTATGACCCGGTCCAAGTCGTGCACGAGGGGGGCAAGATCGCAGTACGCAGCCGGGTAGAATTGAAGTCGCTGGCTGATTTGCGAAAGATCTATACTCCCGGTGTCGCTCAAATCTGTAAGTTGATTCAAAACGATCTTTCTCTCAGCCGCCAGTACACTTCGATATCAAATACGGTGGCGGTTGTGACGAATGGCACAGCCATACTTGGACTCGGTAACATTGGTCCAGTTGCCGGCATGCCAGTTATGGAAGGCAAGTCGGTTCTTTACGAACAGCTCGTCGGCATTAGCGCAGTTCCCATTCTGATTGAATCAAAAGATGTGGATCTGATAGTCGAGACAGTTAAAAACATCTCCACCACATTCGGTGCGATCCATCTAGAAGATATTGCCGCTCCCGAATGTTTTGAAGTGGAAGAGCGGCTACAACAGGACCTCTCTATTCCGGTTCTGCACGACGACCAACATGCAACCGCCGTAGTCGTTCTCGCGGCACTTCTTACAATCACGCATAGAATGGGCATCGATTTGAGTGCATGCACAGTAGGCATCATTGGCTTAGGAGCCGCTGGCGCCGGTATCGCCCAGCTGCTTCGAGCATATGGCGTCAAAAATGTTCTCGGCACCGATCTTCGCAAAGATGCCATGGAGCGCCTTACTCATAAAGGTGGCACTGCGACCGACCTGAACGGTATCATGCAAAACTCCGATATCGTACTCGCTACAACGGGTGTGCCCGGTTTGATCAAGCCAACCATGGTAAAACAAGGACAAGTCATTCTGGCACTCTCAAACCCGGACCCTGAAATTGATCCGGAATTAGCCATCAAATCCGGTGCTCGGTATGCAGCAGATGGACGTACAATTAACAACGCACTCTCTTTCCCTGGTCTCTTCCGTGGTGCGCTAAAGTCGCATGCCCGAAGGTTTACAGACAAGATGAAATTGGCTGCGGCCTATGCGATCGCAGGGCAAACAAAAATGGACAATCTGGTGCCAAGCATCCTCGACAGAGAAGTGCATGAACATGTCGCAAACTCTGTCGCTGTCGCAGCTTCGCGCAACGATTAAGGTTGCTTGCCATTGCCGGAAAACAGATTTAGACATCGCTCAATAGTATTGACGATACGGACTGACGCTTTTCCATCACCGAAGGGAGTATCGATGCGCGCGCGTTGCGAACAAGCCCGCCATTATAGGGAACATTGCCGCATTATCGTCTGCAGTATATTTTGAACGCAACCTACGCCGACTTCCAAACAAGAATCCTGCACTGAGCTCTCTATAGGAGAGCGAGCCAATAATCATTGCTTACATGCTGCCAATGTCTATCTCTCAACAACCGCTTATAATGAGCCAGCGCTTAACCTCAGATAACCTCAGATTGTGTGGACGCACACGTTAACGCAGACTAAGATTCTGAAGTGCACCCGCGCATTCAACGGCACAAGAGAAACGCCTTGCTCCTAAAACAAAAGACCAATCAAATAGAGCAAACAGCGGACACCGCCACCGCAGAACGGACAATACCGTCTATTGAGCCCACCACAAAATCGGGGAAACTTCGATTCTCTAGTTTCATAGCAAGCATCATCATCCTGCCTGTTCTTGGATTTACTCTTCCTTCAGCAGTGTTTGATCTAGTTCGAATGGGCGGTCAGGAATGCTCGAAGCCTGACCTTATAACAGGTTTCATGCATCTGCCAAACAAAAAGATCGTTTGGAAGCAGGAAGGATATTCCGAAGATGCAACCAATTCCCAGGGGTTTCTGGATAACGAACATAAGATCGCCAAAGATGCAAATATTTTTCGCATTGCAATGCTTGGAGATTCCCAAACCGAATCGCTGCAAGTTCCTCAACAGTTAAGGTTTTCAAACCAACTGGCTGCACGATTGAACGAAGAATATGTCAAACGAGGAAAAGAGACAAAGATTGAGGTTCTCAATTGCGGAATTAGTGCGGCAGGAACGGGACAGGAGCTGCTCACTTATTTACGATATGTCAAACAGTACAAACCGGATGTGACGGTTCTCTTCTACGACTCCGGTGATGAAGATAAGAATCAGCGCAAGCCGGTTATGGCACAGTGGTATCCGCACGTCGTGTTCGGATTAGATAGTAAAGGCCAGCTGATTGTCAGTTGGCGTGATTTCGATTCATGGCTACACTCCGCGCAGGCAATGCCAATTGCGCTATTCGAGACACTCCGCCGCGACAGCCGCATGTGGGGCGTGGCAATTCAGGAATTCACCGGCATAAAAACGAATCCATTTTTCATTGCTGGCTGCACTTATCTGGACCGCTGGCATCTGCTGACACCAATTGAAGACGCTTTAACAGCGACGTTTCCGGTTAGCAAATTCGGGCCGCAAGACTTCCAACAATCACCTGAAAAAATAGGACAGGAGCGAGCCAGCTTTGCCCTCACATACGGGCTGCACATGGTTGATCGGTCTAACGCCACACCTATCAAATTTGACAAGAAAGAATATGAATTTGGTCAGGGTGCAGAATACCATACACTGCATTTAACTCAGGAGCAGCAAGCACAACTTGAACAACGGTACCATGAGCGGTGGCAAGTCACGTTGGCGATATTAAAGCGTCTTTCTGAAGAATGTAAAAAGGACGGAGGGACTCTGGTGGTTGTCGGTTTCCCACCACAGCTTCTCAAAGATGGCTTCCAGCAGACATTTACTCAAATAACCGATCTCGCCACCCAAGAAGGATTCCTGGCGGAGAATTTCACAGCTCCTTTCGACATGTTGGTGAATGCAAAACACTGTGAACCTCGATATGTCACGCACCTGACCCCTGCTGGACACGAGGTAATGACTGAGCTCCTAGTAGATTATTTGAAGCGCAAAGATTTGCTTCCCGTCAAGAGCAACTAGCCGGGCCAAACCAACAGTTGCTGAACTGTTGATTCAAAGCAGCTCTATGCGCACTCTAGCATGAAGATTAGATTTACTCGCTCGTCGTGAGGAATGCTCATTTGGCTATGGGAAATCGCAAACCAATCAACTGGAAGTGGGTACGGAACGTCTGCGCCGCTTTCACAGCGGTAACAGCTGCAGTTTTCGTAGTCGTGTTCTGCCCGCTAGACCAACAACTTTTCAATCTAGTTCTCTTCCATCCATCACGCTATCCATATGGGTGCTACAACTTGAAAGAGGTAGCAGGGTGCAAAATCGAAGACACGTACTTCACTGCCTCTGACGGAAATCGAGTACACGCCTGGTATATTGAGAAACCAGGTGCGAGGCTAACAACTTTAGTAAGTCATGGAAACGGTTTCAATCTAACGTTTCTTCTCGAAAACTTCAAAATGTTGTTGGACAATGGCTCATCCGTTTTTGCTTACGACTATGAAGGATATGGACTCAGCGAAGGTCATCCCTCGGTCGAACACGCTTGCGACGACGCTAGACAAGCATATAACTATTTGGTGACCCGTAAACACGTTCGCCCTGATTCGATCATTTTGTTCGGTGAATCGCTAGGAACCGGTATTACTGGCAATCTGGCGTCCAAGGTGGCATCAGCCGGGGTCATCCTGCAGTGCCCATTTGTATCACTGAGAGAGAGAGCAGTCGAAATACTTCCAGTGGAGCATCTTTACCCCCAATTTCTCTTTCCAGAAAATGCCCTGGATAACGCGGCGGTATTTTCCAAGCGACACCCACCTCTTCTGATCGTAGGCGGGGTCAAAGATACGGTGCTTCCTGTGCATCATGCCGACAAACTGGCCGAAGTTGCCTTGGCACCAAAATCGTACATCCGTATTGAAGGCGCTGGTCATTCCGGCGATCCTTTGTTGCTGCAGTCTCCACTTTACGCACAAAGCCTGAAAGCGTTTTTGGCAGCCACCATCAAACCTTAGCTTTCAAACTCTATGGTCTGAGCGCGGTCTCGGCTGGCAAAACATTATCCGACAGCGATGCACCATGTGCGGTGATTAGATTTTCGGCCACGACTATAAGACAGTGGTAATATTGAGACACAGCTTGGAGTCCCAGTGCGAAATGCAACACTACCGTCTGATACTATCTGCAATGCTAGTATCGTATGCGATATCGCAAATGGCGCAGGCTGCTGACCAGCCTGAATGTCTTTTGGTCAAGCAAGAGCCCGTACTGGATACATCGACGCCAACGAACACACTGGCGGTCACTACCGATACAGCGGCAGCAACTGCGACTGCGACAGGCACGGCTACTGCCAACGCCCTGTATATTGACAGCCCAAATAAGGTGGCGATGTTGCCGCCAACCTATTCACAGGACAATCTCTACAAGGCTTTATACGGCTGGAGCTCAGTTGTAACTGTTGAGTTTGTGGCGCCACTCTCAACTGCTACAGCAAAACTTGGAGACGTGATCGAGACTAAGTTAGTCCAGGATTTTCGCTGGGGTTCGCAACTTATAGCCAGCAAAGGCTCTCTTGTGCGTGGACACGTGGTTGAAATCTGCTCGGCGCGAACGTTAACGCATTCCGCTCTGTCTACTGACCGCACGCTGAAACAAAGGGGACGGCTGTCCGTACAGTTCGACGAACTGGTCGACCAAAGCGGGAAGGTGTGGGCGATTAAGGCGCTACCATCGCCGCGGCAGAAAAACAGCAAAGATGTCTCTAAATCATCCCGTCGTTACGTCGAATGCGACGATGAAGGACGTATCGTGAAAGCGGAGGCAGGGCTAGCCGGCAGCCTCAAAGGCGCATCGAACACGGCTAAAGTTGTGACCATGCTACCATTACCGGGCACCGTGCTTTTCACGACATTGGCACCGGCCGTTGCAATGGGTGCTGTCGGTGCGGCAAGTCCTTCGATTGCATATGACAAACCGGTCGCTGCGACCGACGACCACCAGCGTGCCAAAGGCGCAGCATATGGTTTCTTCAGCAATTTGCCCGGTGCCTTTGTCGTCAAATCGGTGGTCGAAAAAGGAAGCGACATTGAGCTTTTGCCAGGAGATCAACTTGCCGTCAACGTACATATCCAGGACACCGGCTATCGTCTGCCACCAGGTCGCCAACTTAGTGTAAACGGCACCCTCCTCAATCAAAAGTCCGCGCCAATAAAGCGTCTTTATCCAGTAAATCCGCAGAGCAACTTACATCCAGCATGTACAAACCAAAACCCACTTTAGACGTGATCGTCAAGCATCTCGAACGTTTGTTGAGGCGCAAAGTGAGTTCGGTTCAGCCAGTAGCTGGTGGCTACACCTCTACTCATAGGCTACGAGTAGAATGCACTGATGGATTAAGCGTTTTCGCAAAAATCGGTTGTGATGCCACCACTGCCGAATGGCTCCGGCAGGAATATAAAGTCTACGCAGTGTTGTTCGGCGATTTTATGGCGCGAGTGATTACGTTTGACGATGTCGACACCTGGACCTATGAATCGCAAGACTTCGAAGGACAGCCGGTCCTGGTGCTAGAAGATCTCAGTCGTGCGAATTGGAAAATCGCCTGGAACAAAAAAACGGTGGAGCAGGTGAGGCAAGTTCTGTCGCGTGTGCATGCCCAACCTGCGCCGAAGGGTCTTCCAACTCTGGAATCGCTGCGTTCTGAACTTGCCAGCTGGCATCTGGTGGCAAAGGAGCCGGCACAGTTTTTGCAATTAGGGCTCGTGAGCGAAAAATGGTTGAATACAAATATCGAGCGACTTGTAGCAGCCGAGAACGCAGCGGAGCTTGGTGGCACTCAACTCCTGCATTTTGATGTACGCAGCGACAATTTGTGCGTGCTGGATCATCGTGTCATTCTTATCGATTGGAACTGGGCATGCATTGGCAATGGCAAAGCCGACCTCGCCTCGTGGCTTCCGAGTCTTTGCGCTGAAGGCGGACCACAACCGGAGGAATTGTTACCGAATGAGGGAGAACTTGCAGCAATTATGGCTGGATTCTGGGCATATCGAGCAGGACAACCCTTCGAGAACGACAACGGTGTGCGTGAGCTGCAGCTGCAACAGTTAAAAGTTGCGTTGCCGTGGTGCGCAAGGGCGCTCAATCTTGAGGCTCCGGACGGCAACCAGGTAAAAAGCTCATGGTAAGTGTAACTTATGATAGGATGGCGTGTTACCTCGGTGTAGAGGTGCTCAGCCGCGGTCTTCGCGCGCGCACATCCAGAAAAATATCGCGGACAACGGTCATCGATATGGAGATGACCGTTGTGCCAACCGCCAAAGTCTTTTTGGCAGGCGCGGTATCCGTTAGTTAATTACATGCGGAAGAACGGCGTTTCGATTACGTTGTCGGACCACAACACTTGAATTTTATAGTCGCCTGGCTTTACCGAAACACTTGGTGCGACGACGGTGCCGTCTTCATTGGTACTGCGCGAGAAGACTACGTTACCAGCCAGTTCAGTCACTCTGATTTCAACATCCTCGATAGCTTCTTGTTCTTTGCCTTTCGCTTGCATGAGTAGTCTCAGCTGATCCTGATCAACGTGCCACCCGAGGTTAACTTGGATGGTGACATCATCAACGACACGTTGAATCGTTCCAAGAGAAACCATTTGAGTTCCGACACCACGGAGAGCGCCAGCCGGTACGAGTTGCTGCCACGACATAGCGGATAGAAGGTCCTGCCATGTATCGATTGCGGCTTGTTTAGTAGTACCAACCATCTCTTTCAGCTTCAGAACCACAGGTGACGGCTCCTCAACTTTCTCAAGCAGCTTGGCAGTCACTTTATTCAACAGCGACACATCAGACTTCGAGAGTTTAGAGAATTTAGCTGCGGTCCACATGGCTTTGTCGAACTGTGGGTTCTCACCAGGCAGAGGCATGGAGGCTGCGTTGTCGATACAAAATCTTTCGAAGGATTCGGCCAGTTCCGATTCATCCTTCATCGCCAGTATTTTGGCTATTTGCCGATTAAGAGTCATTGTAATTTCCGCCCTTTACTTCTGCCGCTTCAGAAGGTTTTGTATAGTCCCTTCGTGGATGTATCTACACCAGGCCGATCGATTTTGGACAGGATCTCTCATTTCTTCCAACTAATGTTCGGATGCAGCTGTTGACCTCAGTAGAACCGGTTTGTCAGACGAAATCAGCCCATTCTTGATGAGCTGAAGAGGACTAGCTTAGGACTGGGCATCAAAGAAACACCTGAAACCCTTTACCAGTTTAGCGCTTAACTCTACCGTGTCAGAAAAATTGGATAGGGGAAAAGTATCAAGCCCAAAAGTTGAACCGATATCGGTTCAACTTTTTTCTGCGACACCCAACGAAAGCCGCCCCCTTCTTGACGACCCTCAGGACACCGCCCATCTTCTTGAAATGTTCAACCGATATCGGTTGAACTTTCAAACAAGTCAGAACACCTACTATGTTTTCGAAAGGAAATCGTGATTCTTACCGTCACTGGCGCGCGACGCAATACTAGATGCGGAAGAACGGCGTTTCGATTACGTTGTCAGACCACAGCACTTGAATCTTGTATTGACCTGGCTTGACCGGCACGTTAGGCGCAACCACCGCCCCATCTTCATTGGTACGGCGCGAGAAAACTACATCACCGGCTGATTCAGTGACTCGAATCTCGACATCCTGGATAGCTTCCTGCTCTTTGTCTTTCGCTTGCATCAATAGACGCAGGTGGTCTTGATCGACGTGCCATCCTAAATTGACCTGGATCGTCACGTCATCATGAACTTGTTGGATGGTGCCTAAGGAGACCATCTGAGTGCCAGAACTACGCATGGCACCGGCAGGCACAAGCTGCTGCCAGGACATGGCCGCCAACATTTCCTGCCAGGTATCGATAGCCACCTGCTTCGTGGCTCCGACTAGATCGCGGAGTTTAAGCTCTACCTTGCTTGGCTCGGCAGCCTGATCCAAAAGCTTGGATGTAACACGGTTGAGCAACTGCTCATCAGATTTGGACAGTTTCGTGTACTTGCTCGCTGCCCACATAGCCTTGTCGAATTGCTTGTTCTCTCCAGGAAGAGGCAGGTCTCCATGAAACTCATGACAGAGACTTTCAAAACAATCCGCGCACGCAGCGTCATCAGTCATCGCCAGAATCTTTGCTAGTTTTTCGTTGAGAGTATTCATGACCTTCTCCTAAGTCTTTGACTCTTCTGCGTCCAATTTCTCTTTAAATGCCTTGAGCGCTCGGACGATTCTCTTGTCGATCGTATCTATACTCTTGGGGTCCATTTTTAGACACTCAATCAGATCTTCTCTTTTGTATCCTTCGACATACTTCAAAAGAAAGCAGGTACGGTGTATCTGCTCCGGAAGGTTGGCCAGAATCTGATTAATTAGATCATTCAATAAGGCCTTTTTAGCCGGATCTTCGCCCTGCCTATCGCCCGATAAAAAGTTGTACTCCCAGCCGAAAAGTTCCTCTGCGGAACGTCCATCTTCTTCATCAAACATGGAATCTAGAGACGTAGTGCGCCACTGCGATGAATTTGAAGGTTGGTCGGAAAATGCTTGAGCTGTTGCGTAGCGGGTCGCGGTAACGGTCTGCCCTTCGAAAACGACCTCACTGGCTCCAACAGATAGTTGCTTGGCCGTCTGTTCTTCATCGGCAGCTGACCGTTTGCGCAACTGCACTTTGTGATAGCGTTCCAGATTCTGGGCTATTGCCTTGTTGCATGCGCCAAGGCAATAAAGCGAGAGATTGGCATCGGGATGACTGGGATCAAAATGCTGGGTTACAAGGATCAAGGCGTTTTGAACTATGTCCTCGACATCCTCGTCTGTAGCCAAACGCGCACGCGAACGGATGTAGCGCATCATACGTTGGGGAGTAAAACTCATCTCCCCTCGCAAAAAGGCTCTGCTCTCTTTAGCGTTCATCTATCCGGATCACCAGGCCAATCAGCCATATCGTCTTATGAACTATAGCCGAATTCACGATTTCTTGGACTTGCCTCGACGAGCCCGAGATTAACAGAAGCTAACCAAACACTGCAAGCTGTACGGAGGTTTGTCAAATACATTCAAGATCTGTCGGTTTGGGTTAACAGTATTTTCTCCTATCCAGGCTATTAACTGCCAATTCTTGCATCACAACTACCGACTGAAGTAGGCTTATCGGGTTCTGCCTGGTGTTTGGGACATAGATAGATAGAATGATCTCACAATCAGTTAAATCAACCCTGTCGGCGGCGGTCATGGCTATCACTTTTACGATGCCCAGCGCAGTAAACGCTGCAGCCGTCAGCTTCACGCCGCAACCACAGCTCAATGGGGGCTTCGTCGTAGGTCGCGTTCCTTTACAAACGGTTGGAAACATCACCCTTCCTCGCGGCCGCGCCTATTTCAAGGCGAATATGCTCGAGATCACCGCCGTACCGGAGTGGCAATTCGACCGCCAGCAGGTTTTATCTGGCCCCATCCTCAAATGCTGGTCAAGCATTGATGGAAAGAATGCTTCCATTAATGGTATCGCTTATTTTCAGGACGGCGAATTTCTTAAATACATTGATGACAACACACCAGACAAAGTGGTGACAAACGACCATGTTTACAGTGGGCAAATCACAGCCATGAAGAACGGTTTACTCGAAGTGACATCCGATAGTGGCATGGCCCAACAAGTATCAATCGCGCAGGTTCAACAAATCGTATCACCAAGAGCATACTCATTTAGTGTTCCAGTGACAGCATTTCTGAGTGTTCCGCAAGGTGAGCCGATCTCCGGCGAATCGACTAGTGTCAGCTTGAAGCCGACTTCCAAGATGATTGCGCTAGCGGCTGTTAAGCATGATCCAATTATGAAGGGTGATGGAGACATAAGCGGCAAAAAACTCGCCACCGTATGGGCTGGTTTGAGTACCGTCGAAGTTCTTCAGTTTTTGCCACTCGTGATTCTACAAGGACCCGTCAGACGTGAACTCTTAAGACAGTACCACTCACGCATGAATCAACAAGATAACTTCGTCAACATCCAATCACAACTTGGACTTCGATATCAGGACAGCACGTTGGCGCCTGGCGCAAACCCCTTGCAGCCATTCTAGGTTGAGCCGCTCATCCTTCAAACCAAAGATTCCTCGGTCTGAGCGCTGCGAAATTGTCTGTCTTGCTACCAGGCAAAATCGAAACTTCTACGCACGGTTGTGTTCATCTAGTCGATTGGCTCGCCAACGGACTGCTCCAGGTCAGTAAACGACTGTTGGTATGACGACACCGCATCCAAGTATGCTTGGCGCACCTGAACATTTGCTTGCTGTGCTGCAAGGGTAGCGGTGATGTCAGACTGTCCAACTTCATAGCTGCGACGTGCCAGGCGGGCAACTTCTGCTGAATCTGCCAGGACGTGGTCTTGATACGTCCGAATGCGATTGCGAGCAGTGATCAAGTTGTTATACGCATTTGTTACATCGGCGATTATTTGATTGCGAATGGCGGCACCCTGCGCCTTGAACTGTTTAAGCGTCGCCCTAAGGCGCGTAAGATCGCCTTGCTGAAAGTTATACAAAGGAAACTCAGCGTTGATGGTCGTGTAAAGTCCATTCAGCTTAGGGCCAGAAGGCAAGTTCGTTTCTGTCGAGGAACCATAGGCAACCATCGGATTAGGAATGATGTTACCGGACGTAGTTAAGAGCTGCGCCTTCGTCAATCGAATTTGAGCATCATTGATTTTGATCTCAAGTCGGTTATCCATTGCTTCAGATATGAAGTCCGTTACAGGCGGAATTGGAACGGAAAAATCAGGCAACAGCTCGCTTTTCTCAGCACTGAGATTGAAAGTCGGCAAGCGTGGCGCTGAAATGGGCGAACCGAACTGTCGTCCCATAATCACATTCAATTGCTGCCGTGAACGATTAACACGCATATTTCCCTGCGCTGTATCTACAGATGCCTGCGAATACGCAAGCCGCGATTTCAAAACATCAAGTTCAGGCACGTCGCCAGCCTGAAAGCGTTTTGATGAGACCTCTTGCAATTTCAAGGCTAATTCCGAAAGGTCATGGAAGGTTTCATAAGTCTCTTGCGCGACAACGACCTCAGTAAATGCACGTCGCACATCATTGCGAAACTGCCAGAGCTGCTGCAATAGCTCCAGCTTTTGTTCTTGGACCGCTCTTTTTGCCGTTAAAAGACGAAAAGCTAATTTCCAAGGTAACTCGTAAGTGACGTTAGGGCCCACGCGGCGCACACCTTCAGATTGCGGAGCCTCATCGCGAAAGAATACGGGATTTGGCAGTTGAGTCGCGCCAGCGTAGAGGGCCTTTGTTATACCAAGGTTCAGCCGAATTGCTGCTACTTTAGGGCTATTTATCAAGGCTTCATTCATAACCTGCCTAACACGCAACGGAGTTAGCCCGCCGGCGACATCGTTTATTGCTTGTTCACCAGGTGTCCTTGAACCACCAGCTTGCCAGGTGGTATCAGGAACGGTATCACCCATATCAACATGCAATTTGCGCATTGGGGTCTTTGGTATTGTTACGGCCGGCAATCCCGCAGGTCCGCGCAGCTGAGGAACAGCCGATCTATCTCCGGTCGTGGGCAGCTGTGTCTCTTGTAGGGAAGGTCCAGATGCTCCCAAAGAAGGCGAAGAAGAAGAAGAAGAAGAAGAAGAAGTGCCAACCGTTGTTGACGCGTTTGGAACGACACTTGGCGATGGAGCACTCAACGGTGGAGCAGCCGTTGTCGGAACTCCCATAGAGGGCGCCGCTGGGGTCAGCTGATTTTTACTGTTAGATACTGGTTGGCTTTGAGTATTGTTCAGGCTTTGCAACGATGTTTTACTGCCGGGAAGAGCAGCTACAGGACTAAAATGAGTCGAATCCAACACCGGATGTAGTGGCAAGAGTATTGGGATTCTGCGGTCGCTGGCGGTATCTAAACCAGACAATTCACTAGCTTTCGCCGCTGTCGTTTTGGCGGACGCGGTGGTAACTGTAGTCACTGATACCGCAGGAATTGATTTCGCTGCCACTGTCAATAAATTCTTAGTGGAGACGTCAAACGCAGCTCTCGAAGACCCCGAACCCAGCGGCGATGCGTGAGTATCGCTTGAAGTTGGAATATCAATGGCGCAAGTCGGTATTGCAGAGGAAAACGCCAATCCGAAGACACAAGCCGGCAAAAGCACCAAGGATAGTGCACATTTACAATCGATGAAATTCCGCGTACGAACTAGCATCGATTAATTCGGTCCCCTGATAAAACTTCCGTCGGGCCAAGATGCGATTGCAGCGTCGATGCCGCTGTTCCCACCATCAAATCGTACTTGACCGACGGCGGTGGCACCACCTTGAATACCCACCAATAACCGCCATAATGCTCAAAAAAAGCCATCAATCCTTACTCATCGAAATACGTTATTTTCTGTTTAAGCTTCTCCTTAAGGCTTCTCCGAAGCGAATCTTGCATTGAAGCATTGAACAGATGAGCCAAACAGCGCTCGAGAAACAGCTTCCGAATCTACAGGCGACCAAATCCCAGAAACGAGAAACAATTCATGAAATTGAGATTCCGAAGTCACGTTTTCTCCACAAAGTTTTTGGCCTCGCTTTGCGAAAAAATTAGTGCGGAAAATACAATTCACAAAACTCAGTTTCTCCAACTCTCTAGCGATCGATAAACAAAAACAATCACCAAGTACATCACTTAGTACATCTAGTTACAGCCTGACCACAGATCGCCGACCAGGCAAACACATCAGAATCTAGATGGGCAATCTAGATGGTCAATTCATTGAATCCCCCTTCAATCACCCTTTAATGGGCTGGACTTAAAACAAATCTGAGAGAAAATTGTAAGCAGACCACAAATCCCGTCACTGCCCATTCTTTCTCAAAGCTCATCGATTGAACTGCACCTAGGGCAAGAACCAAAACCACTAGCGTCAATTAAATTGACGAGGAAAAGGTCCTCCGTCGATTATCAAGGAGACATGGGCGGTAAGATGAAACTAGATATTAAGCATTTCCACATTGCCCAAGGGCAGAAGCTATGAACATCTTTTTCGTAGAAGATAACGCAGTATTGAGTCGCTGGTTACAGACTCACCTCTCCAAGACACCTGGGTTAAACATAATAGGAAACGCCTCCGAAGGGCGTGACGCCATAGAAAAAATTCTTAGTATGAAGCCAGACGTAGCACTCGTAGACATCGGGCTACCTGACATCAGTGGCATTCAAGTAACACGTGAAGTCAAACAAGCGTTGCCCAGCCTTCGCGTAATCATGCTCACTGCCAGTGACGATCAAGATGACATATTCAACGCGTTGGAGGCAGGCGCCGACGGATACGTCCTCAAGGCAAAAGGAGCACCCCACCTAACCTCAGCCATAGAAGATGTAAGAACCGGCTCGGTTTGGCTGGACCCGTCAATCGCCCAATTTGTGCTCGTTAACAACAATCGACAACTGCAAAAGCCGATTCCTGGACGTCACACATTAACAAACATCGAAATTGCAAAACTGGGCGAAGTTGCAGCAAGCAACTGCAAGGACGGTGTCTGCCTCGTAGATCCGGAATTCGTACAGAAGCTCAAGCGACTTCACAGCGCCAACGCAACTTGCGCTCAGTGAAGCATCAAAGAAGTTACTGCTGGTTATGCGCGTCAGTTCGGACCCGCTCCAGATTATCGAGCGCTACCGATTCACCTACTTTGACCCCGGAGTTGATTTCCACAAACTCATCGGTTTCAGCACCGATGGTAACGGGTCTCTCCTCGAATACACCGGCTTTAGTTTTTACGAATACGTATGCCTGTCCTCTCTTTTCGATCACTGCTTTTTTGGGGCAGACGAGAACTTTAGCCAACTCGGGGTCTAAGTCAATCTCCGCCGACATATCGCGTTTCAACTCTTTCTGCTTGTTCTCCAGTCGAACGCGAATCGGCACCGTTCTCGTCTCAGGCACGACGTGGTCGGCAATGAAGCTGATTTTCCCTGTGAAGTGCTTGTCCGGATAACTTGGCACTTTTATCTTTACGCCTGTGCCCAATTTCACACGAGATAAATGCGTTTCTGGCAAATCGGCTCGAACCAGAACAACAGAAAGGTCAGTGATCGTAAACATCGGTTTATCCGGGTGAACCACCTCGCCCTCGGAAATCTCGAGATGGGTGACACTTCCAGAGTTGGGCGCCACGATGCTCAATTCACCACTCAGCTTTCCGGTCGAAATGGTGCGCTGCACAGTCGCTTTGGGCATGCCAAGAAACTCAAGTCGTTGCATTAGCGTGTCGAGGTGACTCTCAGCTCGCTCAGTATCCGCACGCGCGACTTGCAGGTCATTCAAAAGAAGAGCCTTATTCTGATACATGTGCTGCTCACGCTGTAGATTTGAACTAGCTTGGTCATAAGCAGCCTGCTCGTGCGCGAGTTCAGCCTTGGCAGCATAAAACTCTTTAGCTGCGGCAATCTTTTCCCGATATAGACTTTCCGTGCGCCGGTACTCGCTCTCAGCAAGATCTCTTTTCGCACCCGCTTCTTTAAACGCTGTGCGTGCATCAATCAAAGACTTAGGGCGCTCGACTTGTTCCTCATATATAACTTTCTCCCGACGTTGGTGCGCCTTCGCCATCGTCAGCTTGGACTGCGCCTCCAAAAGCTCCGCCTCTAATTCGGCGACTTCCTTGCTTTCAACAATCGCCAACACTTGGTCTGTCGATACGGTGTCGCCCGGCTTAATCAGGACTTTTGTGACGCGACCGGACAGATGTGAAGTTACGTCAACTTCTTTGTTGAAATCGGGCTCAATTTTGCCCTTGAGCGTAAGCGGCAGGGCTAGCTCCTTCATTTCCACAGGGGCGGTCTTCACCTGCGCTGCAGAAAACAAAGGTAACGCATTATTCACAGCCGCATGGCTGCCACCCTGATGCGAACCAGTCTCTACACCGGATGAAGGGACTTCGGGGTTTTTCGAATTCGGATTCGAATTGGGGGCAGTAGACCCACTAATGCCACCTTTTTCCGACGTTTGAACATTGGAGCAGGATGCTAACACCATTGGTGATATCAACACCACAATTGGTATCAAAGTCGACTTTACAAACCGCCAGGCAGATTCAGATTTCAAAATTCTCATCTTGCTAAAATTACCGGAGCCTAATTCTAGCCGATGTTTTGGGCGTCATGGACCCAACAACGCTGCAACGAAAGAGTCATCTGTGTTTTAAATAATTGGACGCTGCCGCTACTTATTGATATCTTTTATATAATTTTTCACGGTTTCCAAGCAACGGCGAAGAATCAATGACTCTAACGCGTAACTTCCGTTCCCTAGTGGCGCTCTGTGCTGTTCTAGCGATTCCGTCAGCGGCTTTTGCCGTCGAAGACGAATTCGGCATTGAGCACCCGAGCAGAACCGATGACACAAATGCTATTGAGCGCGCCAAAGGCGGCGATTATCCCGGCGCCATTCACTCAATCGACGCTATGCAATTGGGCGAAGTGACCGGCGAGTCACTGGGTCTGTCGGCTTCTTATTGCTTGAAGCATGGCAACTACGAAAAAGCTATCAAGTTGTCGAAGCTTGCAATTGAGAAGAGCTACGACAGTCTCGAAGTCCACCAGACTTACGCCGAAGCGCTCGAGAAGAAATACGACAAGCAAGTCGAAAAAGACCCTGCGCTTTTCAATAAATGCGTTCGCGAATGGCTCATCGTTTTGCGACAGGAAGTGGGCGAAGAAAAGGGTATGTCCTGGCATGGCGTTCAGTTGCCATTCATGGAAGAGTTTTACAAAGATGAAGACCGCGTGATACCGGCGCGTTCGCACATCATGGCACTGACCGGCGTTCTGCCTAAATGGCACGAAAGCGACGAAAAGTTCATGAAGAAAGTCGGCAAACCTGTTGAAACCGATGTATCCGGTGAAGTCGTTGCTTCAGACGGCAAGCCGGTCAAGAACATCCAGAGCGCCAAGACCCCTGAGAAAAAACAAGTCACTGTACGTGACGGTCGAATTGCAGACAGCAAAAAGATTGACGCAAATAACGAAGAATAACCGCGAGCGCGCTGCTTGAGACTGGATAAATGGCTCAAAGTTTCCAGGTTAATTAAGCGACGTGCTGTTGCGCAAATGGCGTGCGAGCAAAATCGCGTCTTCGTAAACGAGCGCATAGCAAAATCGTCGACAGAGCTTAAACCAGGCGATAAGGTGCATCTAGAGCTTGGCTCGCGCGCCATCACCGTAAAAGTAGAGTCTGTTCCGGAAAAGGCGGTGCCGGCACAATCAGCCAGTGAGCTTTATGAGCTGCTGGAAGAGATAAAGCGTCCGCCCGAAATTTTGGAATGGCTTCCGGACGGCGAGTAGTTTTTTAGTGTCAGTTTTCAGTTTTAATGAGCGCGTTGATTCGTAGAGTTTTGAGGGATTGCCTGGCTCACATACGGCGCCATTCCTTCTACTAATCTGGATGCACCTGTTCCGTTTAGGTGCACGGTATCTGTAAAGTCTGCATCACTGAACGAAGCGACATCGGCACCATCAACGACATCCGCCGCATTTCTGCGAGCGATTTCGCCAAGATCGTGTTCGTAAAGCTTGTAGAAATTCGGCACCATCAACGTGAAGTTGTCAGCTCGCAGCGGCATCTTAACGACGACGACTTTGATGCCACTGTCTTGCGCGAATTTCAAGAACCTGTCGAAAAAGTACAACTGACGCTTATATAATGCTGGTCTAAAGGGATTGTAGGACATGTAATAGTTATTTTGAAAATCGAACTTCAATGGATGTTTTGGATCGTCCGGCACCACGCGGCAGTAATTTACGACATCTGAAGGAAGTAGGTGAAGCTTCTGTTTTTGAGTTACATCAAATTCAGGCAACGTGCATCTAGCAGGCGCGGGCGCTACGCGGTCGAAAACTGCTTGTGTCTGCCTTCTAAACCAAACGGCCAATTCTTCCTGGATTTTGTAGATACCAAGAAAGCGGCGAAGAAATTTGTTCGTTTGATATTGAAACTGTGCTTCACGCGACGGGCGCGCATATTTTTGGACTTCATCAGGCGGCTGTTGCAATTTCTCGGCGAGGTGAAAAGATGGAGCATCTGCAGGACTCTCGAGGCTGTTGTCGAAGAAATCGCGAGGTCCCACGCCGTAGACGATAATCGATGGTTTGTTGCTGGAATTCAACAATGGCGGAACCATCGTCGCAACATCAGAGACATTCATACCCCCGACAGCAAGCGAGGCACTCGTATAACTATGAGTCTCACCGTGTTTTGATTTGATGGCAGTGATCAGGTCCTCCAAGTGCCGAGAGCGATAATGCGAAAAAGCATTCAGGTCTCGCTTCAGATACGTCGCATCCCCCTCATTCACAACACGGCACATGAGCGATGAACCTAGCAGGAGAATGTCAGCTGGAGGCCTATTCATGAACGTCTTCACAGCCCACCAGGAGGCATCGTGATTTTGCAACTCAAACAAAGCGCCTGTCAGATGTGGCAAGCTGGCCGCAACAGCAAAGTTGATAGAGAGGAAAAGAGAGACAGCAACGATGGCACTGCTGCGAATAGCCCTTGCCCAAAAATCATCCGAACGCCGCTCCGCCTTGAGCTCTTTCTGCACCACTTTTTCTGGGATGGAGACTACACATTGAGGAGACACGACTGTGCGATTCAGTTCCTGCGTATTGGAGGAGCTCATTTGGCAGTACCTCCATTCATCGCGAACGAAGGCTTATGAAGTACTTGACCGAGAGCAGGAGAGGACAAGGTAACCAACTTGATTGCACCATCGCCAGTCAAATGCACCTGGTCTGAGAAATCACGGTCCGAAAACAAATCCTGTCTGTTCATATCGACGACCGAGGCCTGATAACGACTGGCCAATCCACGCAAATCACGCAGATACCGCTCATAAAATCCAGGCTCCATTACATCGAAGTTGTCCTTGCGCAACGGCATATTGACGAACACAACTTGAATTCCACGATCAGAACAGGTTTTGAGCATGGCTTCCAGAAAATATTTTTGCGCGTTGTAGAACTTAGGACGAAACGGTCTATAACAGCATAGATATGAGTTCTTACTGTCTTCGCTTGCAGATGCAGACCGGTTGTATGGCAACGTCAATAGTTCGTTGTCGCACTCCTCAGGCATCATTTGCAGCTTTATTCGTTCCGCCAAATCCAGCTGTTGCGCAGCATTTGATCCACCGAGATGCGAGTCGGCAAGCTCGCTTACTTCCTGTTTCACTCGCCGGCGGAAAACCTGAGCAAGTTCACTTCGATACGCATAAAGCGGCAATGTCTTTTCAAACGTCGTTGATACCACGTAATCGAGCTTTTCGCCATTTGTCGTGCGTGCCTGATAAGCTACATCAGATTGGTCAGCAAGATGGCTCATCAACTTAAAAGTCTCAGTCGCGCACGGGGCGGCGAGCAAGTTATTCATGAGGTCGCGAGGAGCGATACCATATACGATGGCTCCCGGTTGATGTTCGCCGCGGATTAGTGTCTTTGTGACGATGGCGGCATCAGAGGCATGCAAGCCACCAACCGCATAGGACCAGGTTCTTACTGGACGATGCCAAAGTGCCGAAAGCTTTTCTTCGAGCATGCAAGAGTTGCGATGAAATCTGGCGTCTAGTGGTCGGTTCAAATAAGTGGCGTCTCCGTCGTCAACGACACGCTGCACAAGCGAAGATCCCATCAGCAAAACATCGACCGGCTGATTGTGCTCTAACAGCGCTTTTGTCGCCCACCATGCCCAGTTATGAGTTTGCATCTGGAAACGGTCTGGATTGACCAAGCGGAGCGAAGCGCCAAGTGCATAGTTGACTCCCACGAACGACAACGCCGCCAGAACCGCAGTACTGACCGCTCTTTGTTTGATCAAAGTGTTGTCGCTATTCAAGTTGGGGTCTATCGTCCGTCGCTACCGCAATCGTTCGACCAGCTCAAAATCTCGAAGACTGAGCATTGCCAAGAATTTAGCAGCTTGCCAAGCTATTTACATGGCATTCAGTTCACCCTACTTGACCTGGATATGTCAATTAATTAATAGGCGCTTGTCATGAGTGGTTCTGAAAGTTGAACCGATATCGGTTCAACTTTTCGGTCTGACAAGTGACATTGCCAATTCCACTTGACAGTTCACACAGAACCCCAACCGGTGGCAAAAATGGATCAGCTGAAGAAGCTAAACCGATATCGGTTTAGCTTCTTAGTTGTAGAATTAGGAGTTGAAATAGCACCGCTTGCCAAGTAGTCGCATCAGAAAAAAAAGACCACCCGTGCCACATGACAATCATGCGCACGAGTCAAAATCCAAGCTAGCGACGCCGTGCTTAGTCGATGTATTCGCGCAACCGGCGGCTGCGATTGGGATGCCGTAACTTGCGCAATGCTTTGGCTTCAATCTGCCTGATGCGCTCTCGCGTCACGCCAAAGAGTTGGCCGACTTCTTCCAAGGTGCGCTGGCGCCCGTCATCGAGACCGAAGCGCAGGCGCAACACATCGCGCTCGCGTGGCGAAAGTCCTGCCATAACTTCGATGATGTCCTCACGCAACAGCTCCTGCGTGACAGACATTGCCGGGGTTTCAGCTTCGCGATCTTCGATGAAGTCTCCGAGCTTGCTGTCCTCTTCTTTACCGATAGGCGTTTCAAGCGAGATTGGCTCTTGCGCGACTTTGACAATTTCGCGCAGTTTGCTGACCGTAATCTCCATGGACTCTGCAATCTCTTCTTCTGTCGGCTTACGGCCCTTATCTTGTGCCAACTTCCGAGTGATCTTCTTGAGCTTGTTGATCGTCTCAACCATGTGCACGGGGATGCGGATGGTGCGCGCCTGGTCGGCAATTGCTCTGGTTATTGCCTGACGTATCCACCAAGTCGCATATGTGCTGAATTTGTATCCGCGTTCATAGTCAAACTTTTCTGCAGCCCGGATGAGACCGAGGTTTCCTTCTTGAATCAAATCCAAAAAGAGCATGCCGCGTCCGACATATTTTTTCGCAATTGAAACGACAAGACGTAGATTTGCCTGCACCAAGCGACGCTTGGCTATCGCACCTTCGGCACCACCTTGCTCGATTTTTCTAGCCAGCTCAATCTCTTGGTCGGCGGTTAGTAACGAAATGCGTCCGATTTCACGCAAGTACATGCGAACCGGATCGTCAGACGATAAGCCCTTGGAGGCTTCTTCTTCGAACTGTTCAGCGTCGCCCTCGACCTTTTCATCAAATCCGCTAAGAAAAACCGGATCACCATCTGCACCTTCGGCTCCGCCACCGCCGCTCCCGCCAGAAGGAAGTGCGGGAAGCTCGTCGTCATCTCCCGCGTCGTCTACAAGAAGCTCTTCTAAATCTGTCCGGCCACGCTGCTTGGTTGACTCTTCCAAGCGGTCTAGTCGTTCGATAAAGCTGTCTTCCTTGTCTTTACTTTTACTCACGCAGTATCTCCGGCTTTTACTCTATCGGGTGCTTCGCTCGTGGCATTAATATCGTCAATTTTACGCTTCAAATCGGCAATTTCATCGAGCGATAAATCTGGTTTCGTAAGCGCAAGCTTTTCAATGTTG
Source organism: Oculatellaceae cyanobacterium (assembly GCA_036702975.1). GTDB lineage: Bacteria > Cyanobacteriota > Vampirovibrionia > Obscuribacterales > Obscuribacteraceae > DATNPX01. The sequence goes on along the minus strand of DATNPX010000043.1, from coordinate 206,109 downwards.
TTCAACTGAATAATTTTACTCTGCACATCGCGAATATCTGCATCTGTCTCAATTGTAGCCAACGCCGAACGTAACGCACCAAGCGCCCGAGTAATTCTTTCCTTCAAAATAACGACTCGAAACTCTTGGATAATTTTTTCAACGGGCAAATTTTGTTTACGCAATGTCTCGGCTTTCAAAATCACCTCGACGAACGCTGCGTGCGCCTCGACATCTGGTCCAAGCCGGTCTAAAAGTTGCGAATGTAAATCTTCCATTGTGTGGAAGTTGCTACCAACTCCCTCGATCGCATCCTTAATCCGCTGATGAGGCGCGCTGATGAACACTTCTTCTTCCAGGTGTCGATACACAACGTCATAGTCGTCTCTGGACGTCAGATAAAGTGCGAGCAACTGTTGCTCGGCGTTTACATAGCCAGACATCAAGATGCCACGAGTTGAGATCAAATGACGCGAAGGCGATGCTAGCGCACCCGCTTGAGCCTGAGCTTGAGCTCTTGCGCGTGCACTGCTCGACGGCTCAGGTGGAGAAAGCTTGCGATGATTGGCCATGTATTGCCGCACGTCAGAGAGCAGATTCTCCTCTGGAATTCCTAGTTTCATCGACCACTGGCGAATATACTCACCGCGAGCGACGTGTACTCGGATCTGCGCAAATACAGGAACCAGTTTCTTGGCCGCTTCAATCTTGCCTACATGGCTCGATAAGTTGATTCCCTCAATAGCTGTGTTCAGCTGAAACTCCAGTAGAGATGGCGCCTCACTCATTGCTTTGGCGTACATTACAGGTCCAATGATTTGCTCTCCATCTTTTGTTCGCAAGCATTCATCGGGATCTTTGCCCCCAGGGACCCGCAATACACGCAAATCCAAACCTATCCCTTCCGCAATTTGATTGAGCGCAGCGGAACCGGTTTCAACCGCTTTCAACCCAGCGCTATCTGCGTCAAATCCAAGATACACCCGCTTTGACTCCGTATACTTCAGAAGCGCACGCGCTTGATGCTCCGTTAATCCAACGCCACATACCGCGACGGTATTGTCGAATCCGTAAAGATGCGAAGTGATCGCATCGAAATATCCTTCAACAACAACTACTTCATCTTTTTTCTTTATCGATTCCTTCGCTTGGTGCAGCGCAAATAAGTTCGATCCCTTAGAATAAATAAGAGTCTCCGGCGAATTCAGGTATTTAACTTGATCATCTCCTAAAGTTCTGCCACCAAATGCGATGACTCGCCCTTGTTCGTCAAAAATTGGAATCATCAAACGATGGCGAAACACATCATAGTAGTTTTCCGACTCGGTACGCTTGCGCGCGAGCCCAGCTTCTTCCAAAGTTTGTGGCGTCACTTTGGTGTTGTTAGTCAAGTATCGCAAAAGTCCGTCCCAAGAATTTGGGGCATACCCCAATTTAAACTTGGCAATGATATCGTCTGTAATACCACGCGCAGCCAGATAGTCGCGAGCCACCTGACCGGCAATAGGGTCAGCAAGCAAATGTGCGAAGTATTCGCTTGCTTGCTGGTGAAGCATCAAAATCGTGCTGCGTTTGTCGTATTGGTGGCGCTCTTCTTCAGTTTCAACCAACGCGACTCCATACTTCTGAGCCAAGAAACGCACAGCGTCGATGAAGCCTAGTCCTTTGTATTTTTGAATAAACTTGAAAACATCGCCGCCCTCACCGCATCCAAAGCATTTGTAAATGCCTTTATCTGGAGTAACGCTAAACGATCCACTCTTCTCTTTGTGAAAAGGACAAAGAGCGATATAGCCTTTGCCAGAACGCTTGAGAACAACATACTCGGCAATCACTTCGTGGATCGCCGCTCGACCTCTAACTTCCGCGACTACTTCGTCAGTTACGCCTTTCAAATCGAGAACCCTCATTGCGTGCACAAGCCTTTCGCACGCGGTCTCCCAAACAGCAGCCTAGACGATAACGAGATGGCTGCGCTCTTCACCTTGCGGTGTAGCTTCGGCGCCTCGCCAATCGGTCACATCTCTTCGAGATTTATAGCACGCTTGATATCGGGTTTCGGAAAGTCGGTTTGGTTAATTTCAGCTGCATCGCCCAGCAAATATTTAAGAAGTATTCAACAGATAACCAGTCGCCATATCGCGCTCAGGGGGCGGGGTCTAAAGAGCATACCTCTGAAATCGGCAGAGGAAGCCGATTTCAGGGACCGGCTGATCCCACCAATTATCAGTGCCTTTCGGCTACTATTGTCGCCTGGGCTAGGCTTCTGGTCGTAAACGAGGTTATTGCATGAGAACTCTTATCAAGGGCGGGCGCATTGTAACGGCAGTCGACGACTATGTCGCCGACATTCTCATCGAACGCGAGACCATCTCTGTCATCGGCAAAAATCTGACGATGGAGGCAGACAAGGTGATCGACGCCAAAGACAGACTTGTGATTCCAGGCGGCATCGACGCGCACACCCATCTTGACATGCCGTTCGGCGGTACGACGTCATGCGACGATTTCCGCACTGGCACTCTTGCAGCGGCGCATGGTGGCACAACAACCATCATCGACTTTGCCATCCAGAACAAAGGACAAGCGATAGTAGAAGCTCTGGACATCTGGCACGCCAAGGCTCACTCTAAGGCAGCCATCGACTATGGATTCCACATGATCGTTACAGATCTGCCAACCGACCGCTTGAAAGAAGTGAAGCGGCTAATCAATGACGAAGGCGTCACAAGCTTCAAACTCTTCATGGCCTATCCTGGCGTTTTGCTCGCCGATGATGCAACGATTTTCCGGGCGATGAGCTTCGCCGGCGAAAACGGAGGATTGGTCTGTATGCATGCCGAAAACGGCGTCGTCATCAATGAAATGATTCAACGTGCACTCGCTGAAGGACGCACGGCACCTAAGTATCACGCGATAACTCGTCCAACAAAGGCGGAAGCGGAAGGAACCAACCGCGCAATCGCTCTTGCGGAAATGGCTAATTCAGCTGTTTATATGGTGCACCTGAGCTGCTATGACGCGCTCAAGAAGGTGAAAGAAGCTCGCGATGAAGGCATTCCAGCCTTTGCCGAAACCTGCCCGCAATATCTCTTCCTCGACGATTCTGCGTATGATGAAGAGAATTTCGGCGGTTCCAAGTATGTGATGACGCCACCGCTGCGCGCTAAATGGAATCAAGAAGAGCTCTGGACCGGCTTGAGGATGAATGATTTGCAATGCGTCTCGACCGACCACTGCCCCTTCTGCTTCAAGGAGCAAAAGGAGTTGGGGCGTGACGATTTCAGCAAGATCCCAAATGGTGGACCAGGAGTCGAACATCGCATGAGTCTCGTTTACAACGGTGGCGTCGTCGCCGGTCGCATCGATGTTAATCGTTTCGTCGAGATTACATCAACGGCGCCAGCCAAGATTTTTGGACTCTTCCCCCGTAAAGGAACAATCGCCCCGGGTTCAGATGCTGACATCGTAATTTTCAATCCGAATAAGAAAATGACGATTAGCGCAAAGACCCATCATATGAACGTAGACTACAGTTGTTATGAAGGCAAGGAAGTGCAAGGGGTATCCGAAACAGTACTATCGCGCGGGAAAGTAGTCATTGAAAACGGTGAGTACATGGGCAAACCCGGTGATGGTAAGTTCCAAAAGAGAGCGACGGTGCAGCTCAAACACAAGGAACCAGCGTTGGCTATCAGGTAAGTCTGCGGCAATTCGTAAGCAAAGATGTTTAGATCAGGATAAATTTATTCACGATGCAGCATCAATGCAGTACAAATGACAAGATAAGGGAACGTGACTAAGGGATCTGATCCGGGGGTAACAAGGGAAAAATGGGCTTCACTAAAGAATTCAACAAGCTGGTCACGGAAGAGCGCAACGAACGCACTATGGACCTGGACACCCTCGACACCCTCGAACTCGTCGAGCGCGTGCAAGCTGAAGATTTCGAAGTTGCAAAAGCTGTGCAACAAGTCGTTCCAGATATTGCAAAAGCGATCGATATCATCACTGAGCGCTTGAGAGGCGGCGGCCGGATGTTCTACTTCGGAGCTGGCACCAGCGGCAGACTGGGAGTGCTCGACGCAGCTGAATGTGTCCCGACATTCGGCATTGAAAAGGACATGGTGCAAGCGTTGATCGCCGGCGGGCGCGATGCAATGTTCCAGTCTTATGAAGATGCAGAAGACCAGAACGAGCTCGGCGTCAAAGATGCAACCCAAGCCAAGGTCACTGAGAAAGACGTCGTAATCGGCATCTCATCGAGCGGACGCACACCCTATGTCATCGGTGCACTCACTTATTCGAAAGAACAGGGTGCAGCAGTTGTCTCGATCGTAAACAATCCAGACAGCACGTTGTCAACCTTCTCTGATGTAACCATTGCAGCTCTGGTTGGTCCTGAAGCACTAACCGGTTCCACCAGAATGAAGTCTGGAACTGCACAGAAAATGATCCTCAACTTGCTCAGCACCTGCACTATGGTGCGACTGGGCAAAGTCTACGAAAACTTGATGATCGACTTGAAGCCGACTAACTACAAACTGAGAGAGCGCGCTGTGTCTATCATTTCAATTCTGGGAGACGTACCGCGCCAATTAGCGGAAGGCGCACTGGTAGCTTCTCACGACAAAAGCAAAACCGCCATCTTGATGATGAAACGCAAGCTCGGCCGCGCTCAGGCCGAAGAGCTTATCACCAGATGTGGTGGCTCACTCCGCAAGGCGCTGGTTGCTGAAACCAATCAGTAGATAGCGTTAAAATCGGCTTAGAATAGACAAAAATGCAATACGAAAAACGCAGTCTCCTGAGGGAACTGCGTTTTTGTTTCAATCGGCGTCTGGCAGCTCCTGCGTCCACAAAAAATCGACACACGCTTATCATGTACCAGGCGCCGGATGCTGCTCCAACGATTCGAGCCGGCGAGTTATGTCGAATCCTTCGGCACGCATTCTCAAATCCACATAGAACAAACCGCAGCCCAAAAAACCCATTGGTGAAATTACCAAACTGGCTATCGACCGCCAAACACCGCCAAAAATCTGGCTCAAAAGATTAGGTGCCGCGGGACCTCCGCCTTTCGCCGACAGGTATGAACCAACTAGCTCCGCCATCGATGCAACTGTCGATGGAATATTGAGTATCGACGACATAAGCGCAAGACACAGAGTAAAGAAGAGAAAGAAGTATGTGAAGCGCACCATGTTTTTCATGCCCAAACGAAAAGCGCGCGCCAGAACTTTCGAATAAGATTCCGACTCAATGGCCAAACCGGGAATCACTAGCGTCAATGGGAAACAAGCCAAAATCATTGAAACAACTAAACCGATTAACCCCAAAAGCATGCCGGGCAGCGTAAAAAGAATTAACGCCTTGTTCACAGTCAGGGCAGCACAAATACCGATCTCAATTCCCCAAAAGATCAAGGCTACGAAGGTCAAAACATAGGTGCCGGCTATGGAGGTAATGAGCTGAAATTTTTTCGTCGACACAAACTTATATGCATCCTGGAAGTTATCCGAAAACCCAGCGTAAATCCGAATTAAGGCCAGCTGTCGCAACGTCAAGAAAAATTCGGCAATCAGACAAGTGACACCACCGACAAAGAGAGTGAGGACACCACCGGCAACAATAAAAGCTTTATCGTGACCGAGATGTAAAAAGGCATTGATTCCCAGCAGCGAAATAATTTTGCCAAGAAGCTCAACTAGAGTCGGCACCATTAAAATCCGGGCGTTCGATCTAAAGTTGTCCCGCGCTAGACGAATGCTGTATCCGACTATGTCACCAACAGTACTGGGAGTCGTTACGATGGTACTCAAAGGCAAACTCTTTCTATTCGACAACAACAACAACAACAACAACAACAACAACAACAACAACGGATTGTCACGCATTTCAAAGCAGGCGCTTTCTGCACTCTGCACAAAAAACTCTCAAGCCGATGGGACGAAAAAACTTCACCTCTGTTGTATTTCTATTCTCTGCCAGGTAAAGCCTATCATCACTGACCCCTCGGTAAGCGATATGTACCCGGTCAGAACAACAACTAAGTTGGTTGTTTGAATCGTCCTCTTTTGCTTCAGCCTTTTTAGAAAACGCTTTACCCTCAGCAGCCTTCTTGGACTTTAGGTAGCCCCTGAGACTTCCTAAAAAGCTTGCTACTTTATTCAATAGCGAGTCGTTTTGAGATCCTGACACTAATTTGACCGCCATTTGCTAGTAAGCGATATCACTCTCGCTCCTAAAACCCACACCTAAAGCGCTTTTCGCCGGCAAATATACCGAGAACGTTGAGCCCCGGCCAACTGCTGAATCGACCTTAATCGTTCCGTGATGTCGGGCGATTATCTCACGCGTAATCGCAAGACCTAAGCCGGTGCCACCACCAACTCTCGTCCTTGCTTTGTCTGCGCGATAAAATCGCTCAAAAATATGCGGGAGATCCGCCGGTTCAATACCTTGTCCGGAGTCTTTGACCGAAATCTCGACGCGCTCCTCGTCTTCGATTGCACGCACTGTCACCGTTACCGACCCACCGCTTGGAGTGTAGTTCACCGCATTGGTAAGGATGTTCACCAGGGCTCTTTGCAATTGCAGAATATTGCCCGGAATTACTTTGTTCGCAGCTTCACCGATGCCAGGATAAATCAGCTCCAGTCCTTTCTTCTCAGCCTGCGGCCGAATCTGCTCAACTGCATCGGTGAGAATTTGCTGCAACTGAACATCGTCTTGCCATTGCTGGTCTAAACCGCTGTCCAAACGGCTGATATCCAAAAGATCCTGCAAGAGGCTCGATTGCCTCTCCACCAAACGCTCCAGAGAGTCGAGAAACTGTGTCTGCAAAACCGGATCGTTCTTAGCCCCGGCCTGCAGCGCTTCCACAACCGAACTAATAGCCATCGTCGGAGTCTTCAATTCGTGGCTGGCATTAGCGATGAACTCTTGCCGCAAGCGTTCTTGCTCACGCAATCGCCCAATCATCTGATTGAATGACAGCCCCAGTTCGCCGATTTCATCGCGTCTGCTTACAGGCACGAACTCACTGATATCACCTGAGAGCGCGATATTGCGAGCCATCGCGCTCATCTCACGGACCGGACGATTGACGCGCTTAGCAAGCCAAAGGCTGATCAACACAGTCACAACCCCTGTAGCAAGAATGATGCGCAGAAAAACGAATAAGTCACTGTTCAAACGCAGCTCCATATCGTAGAGCGGCATGCCAACACGAATAACGCCATCGGTGTGTCCGGTTGAACGCACCGGATACGCAATAAATAGCCAATTGCTATTGGGCGCCGGACGCTCATAGATGGCTACGATCCCAGCCAACGCGTCATTGATTTCGATTTGATTAGCAATGTTTTCACCAATCGGACGTGCGCCCGAATCGGCAAGAACATGACCTTCGTCGTTTACTACGGTAATCGATACTTTGAGATTTTGCGCATGCCTGTCGACGGCCTTCTTGATGCGCGCACGCGCTTTCGCCGAATCGAGAGCGAGGTCGTTGTCGATTTCTAAGGCAAGATTGACCGCCTCCACTTCAAGAGCGTTGCGCAGATTATTCACCGATTCCGCTTTGATCATGAACAACGCCCAGATGCTCACTGCCAAAAGGGCGATGGTAATTACCATGAGGTAAGTAACTAACAGCTGATTGGCTAGACTGCGGAATAGCCACCTGTAGATCTTTTTGAGAAATCCCATTTTGCTTCTCGGGTATTTACTCTTTGAGTGCTCGTCCGTTTTAGTTCGGACAAAATCTCTTACAAGATTTTGACGAAAGCCTTTTGTCCGCTTCCAACAGTCAATCATAGAAAAGAATCGGGCGCGAGATGCAGATTAAATTGGCGATTTGCAAGAAGTTGCGTGCAGGCAGCATCTTCAAATCAATCCGCCTTCATATATCCAGGCGATATTTCAACGCCAAAAACGCCTCGCTCGCACGGAGGCTGCAAACGCTGCAACAGCCCGAGCTATGACAACCACTGCTGGTCAGCGCCAGCTCTTCTGGAGAGTTGAGGAAGGCGATACCTAACTCGCAAATCCCTTTCCCTGCGGGCTTTTCCAAAATTATTGGCGACTCTGCGCCGGTCGAGGTAGACTCTCACTAGCAAAGGTTTAAGACAAATGGTTTTTTCTGTGGGAAACTATGAAGGTGTCTCTAAAATGGCGAAATAAGTGCAGTAGCCTGCTTCGAGAACCGATCCGGAGGTCTATTTTAAATGTCAGCTGTTGCAAACGTAACCGATACAACTTTTGATCAAGAAGTCCTGAAAGCAGAAGTGCCGGTCCTGGTCGACTTCTGGGCTCCTTGGTGTGGTCCGTGCAAAGCGGTTGCACCTGTAGTCGAAGATCTTTCGAAGGAATACGAAGGTCGCTTGAAGGTCGTCAAGTTGAATACGGACGAAAACCCCAAGACGGCTCAAGCGTATACAATTCGGGGTATTCCAAGTCTTTACCTCTTTAAGAGCGGACAAGTAGTCGAGCAAGTCGTCGGAGCTGTTCCAAAATCAACTTTGGCAACTGCGATTAACAAGCACGTATAATTGCCGCTTATCACCGTTCGAAAGCTCAGAAGCTGCCAAGATTCCGAGCAAGGCTTTGATCTGCAATCATTGCAAGCTAGCCTAGATAAAGCACAAACGCCCCCAGAAAAGGAGAACTTATGAGATCAGTCACCTGGCTAGCTGCCGTCCCTCTGGCGTTGTGCCTGGGCGCTAGCTCGATGCAAGTAGAAGCAAAGACTCATCATCACAAGAAACATGGCTCTTGCTGTACTAGTACCTGTTCTAGAAAAGGCAAGAACATCGTTCAAACCGCCTGTGCAGACGGTTCTTTCAAGACCTTAGTATCAAACCTCAAGGCAGCCGGACTCACCAAAACGTTAGAAGGAAAAGGACCGTTCACGGTTTTTGCTCCGGACGATGCGGCGTTCGCCAAGTTGCCTAAGAACAACAACCTCTCCGGTGACAAGGACAAATTGGCAAAAACGCTCAAGTATCACGTCGTCGCCAAGAAGCTCATGGCGAGCGACTTAACCGCGATGCGTTCAGTGCCGACCCTTGAAGGCGAGTCTCTAATGCTCAATAGCAAAGACGGCAAGGAGATCGTCGACGGCGCTATGGTAACTAAAGCTGATATCGTCTGCAACAACGGTGTCATCCATGTTATCGACACAGTACTCTCACCCGAGCGCGGCAAGTAAACCAGTCGAACTCGAAAGTTCTGAAGAAGGGGGTTACAGCCCCCTTCTTTTTTGTTTGCGGTCGTTTTGGAATTGGTGGACTGGATCTCCGGGTCTGGAAGAAAGTTCAACCGATATCGGTTCAGCTTTTTGAGATCCGACACAGTTAACCAATATCGGTCTAGCTTTTCCAGATCTGACAATATCTATCGGCTGGGCTTGCGGATCTGACAAAACTTTGACGGGTAGGGCTTTTTTGGCAAAAATGACGTTACGATCTGTCTAGAAGCCTGAACCGGCGTGGAATAAGCAAATTGGCAGACGTTCATTTCCACAAGATTGTAAATGTGACACTAGGAGTAACCACAGTTTTTCAACCGCGATTTTCTCCTCACTTAATCAGCGAAAGAAAGTTACTATGCAATATTGGGATACTGCTCGATTATCAAACGTCTATGATCTGTAGGCTTAGGATGCTCCACTTTGAATTGCCGTTGACGAGGACTCATTAATGAAGGATCTGATCATCGTTTTTCTGATTGCTCTGGTGATTGGTTCAGCTATCAACGCCTCCAAAGATGCTGGTGGCAGCGGCGAAACATCGGGACAAACTTCTGATCAGCCTCTCTCGAACGAACCAAGCCCGGTAACGGCAACCTCGGATGCAAGTTTCGAACAAGACGTCTTGAAATCAGATACGCCAGTGTTTGTTGACTTCTGGGCGCCATGGTGCGGTCCGTGCCGGCGAGTTGCCCCCATACTCGACCAACTGGCCAAAGAGAATCAAGGACGCCTGAAGTTCTTCAAACTCAACGCCGATGAAAATCCAAACACCGTAAATCGATACGCCATTGTTGGGCTGCCATCAATGTATATCTTCAAGCACGGCGTTATTGTGGCAAAGATGGAAGGCGCAGGTCCAAAAGAAGAGATTGCCGCTGCAATCAACAAAGTATTCAATGGTGAACCGCCAAGCACACCGAGCGCATCAAATAACACGCCGGGAACACAAGGAACACAAGGAACTCAAGGAACGCAACCAAGCAACAATGCCACACCTGCGGGAACGCCTACTCTCTCTCCTAACAATTCAGTTTTGACCGACAGCGGCGACGTTCCGATGGTTGACGAAGCCGGTTTCGATCGCGACGTCATCAAATCAGCGACACCGGTTTTCGTCTTCTTCTGCGATGGATCTGAGGGATCAAACAACATTTGGCCAACGATTCAAAAGGTCGCAGAAAAAGCCGGTGACAGCTATCGTTTCGTTCGCGTGAACATTACAGCGCATCCATCGTTAGCCCAGGAATACTATGTGACTGGAGCACCAACATACATCATCTTCAAAGATGGAAAGCGCGCCAAGCAGATCACTGGAATGCTCAAGGAACACGAATTACTCGGATTCCTAGATCTTCCAAATCGAGCAGCATCAGCGCAAACAAATTCAACGACCTTCTAGACGCAGGAATCTGCACGAATGAAAGAGCTCATCATAATCTCGATAATTGCCTTATTTGCCACCGCCTGGGTGTTCGATACACACTCGCCGCCGCAGGGCGTGAAGGGATGTGTAAGCGGTGTCGCGGCGAGCACTCCCGCAGGCAATTACAAGAAAGATGAAGTGTATGGTGATTTCAAACTAACGGATGGATACCGTGACATGAGAATACGCACAATGGTTTATGACGATAATGATCCGCGTGCGAGTGCTCGAAACGATTCTGATTTTCCCCTGTCAGGAACAGGCAATTAGTACACAACGAAGATTCAATTTGACCGAAAAAACGGACGAGAGGCAAACAAATGAAAACCTGGGCAAGATGGACACTACTTATAGTTTGGTTAGTCGTTCTGCTTGTAACGAGTACATTCTGGAACCCATTCGCCTCATTCCCGGCACTGCTGAAATACTCGGTGCTATCAGTGTTTGGAGCGGCGGTGTTCGGTGCGCTGATAATACTGATTCAGTATTACATTTTGATCTCGGTCATATTTCCACTGCCACCGAGGGCTGATGCTAAGGCACCGAAACCATTTGGACATCGGTTTCTCAAGTTCCTCTATAAAGATCCGCCGATTGATCCAAAAGCTCCAACTAGACTGCAGGAATTAGTCGGCAACGACTCCGCGAAAGTAGAAATATCCGAAGTTATTGATATGCTACAGAACCCGCAGCCGTATATAGATTCGGGTGCAATTATGCCAAAAGGCATGCTTTTCGTTGGACCTCCCGGTGTTGGAAAAACTCTTTTCGCGCGCGCTATTGCAAATGAGGTCGGAGTTCCATTTTACGTTTTGGAAGGTGGAAGTATAGCCGGCCTAATTATGGGCTTGGGTGTTCTCAAATTGAAAACACTATTTGCGAAATTGAAGCGGCATGACAAATGCATACTGTTTATTGATGAAATCGACTCTATCGGCTCACGGCGCCAATCAGATCAGGGATTTGGTGGCACCACCGACATGAACATGACGTTGAACACTTTGCTCACGCATATGGACGGCTTCCATGGGCAAGGAAACTTACTCGTAATTGGTGCCACCAATGCTGATGGCAATTTAGATCCGGCGCTTATGCGTCCGGGTCGCATGGACCGGCGCATCTACTTTCAGGCACCGACGCCCGAAGAAAGAAGGGGTATTTTTCAATACTACCTGCGAAAAGTTCGAAACAACGGAGAAGTTGATCTCGACGAATTGTGCATGTTGACTGCAAATTATTCGCCGGCTGAAATTGCCAACGTGGTAAACGAAGCTGCGCTAATAAGCATGCGACCAGGTGGTCCAGGAACTGTGACAACCGAGATGATCAAGCAAGCCCTCGATCGAGTGGCCGTGGGATTGGAGCGCACAATGGTCGGCTCTGGAATAACCACCATGACTCCAGATCCTAATGTGCGCCTTGCAGATGTCAAAGGCATCGATGATGTCAAACAGGATATCGCCGAAATCGTAGATTTCTTGAAAAAGGGTGACGAACTGCGTCGCATTGGTGCTGTTATTCCCAAAGGCATCCTAATGGTAGGGCCTCCAGGCGTGGGTAAAACCATGCTGGCAAAAGCCATAGCCAATGAGGCAGGAGTGCCGTTTTTTGGAATGTCGGCCAGTAGTCTTTCTGGAATATACAAAGGAGAAGGCGTAGCGCGAATCCGTGCACTTTACTCGCAAGCAAGAAAGAGTCCAGCCGCCATCGTATTTCTGGACGAAATCGACGCTATTGGGGTAGGGAAAGACGGTGGCGACCCACAAGCGCTCGGTGGACAGCGAACCGAGGAGCTGAATCAGCTTCTAATTGAGCTCGACGGAATTGGACGCAGTAATGTAATAACCATCGGTGCGACAAACCTAGAGCAAAATTTGGATGGCGCATTCTCACGTTCAGGCCGATTTGATCGCAAATTGTATGTTGGTCTACCTGATGCAGAAGCCAGAAAGAAAATCTTCGAAGGCTATCTGAAGAAGATTAAGCTTGGTGCAGAACCGGATCTCGCCAAACTCGCAAAAATTACAACAAATTTCTCCGGTGCAGACATAGCCGCGGCTGTGAACGAAGCTGCGATTCTGTCGATAAGAGCAGGCAAACAGCACGTCGAACAAACCGAGTTAGAGAAGGCGTGCGAAAAAGTTTCAGTGACAGCGGGCGCGAAAATGAGCGTGGCCGGTATGAATCTTGCCAAAGTCCCAGACCTGGAAGTCGGTCTGAAAGACATCATGGGCATGGACGAAGCGAAGGCTGAAGCTGCAGAAGTAGTTGCACTTCTCAAACACGCCGACTTGGTTGCCGAATCTGGACTTAAAGCACCGAAAGGCATACTCCTTGTAGGCAGGCCTGGTACTGGAAAAACTATGCTCGCGAAGGCAATTGCAAATGAAGCTGGAGTGCCTTTCTATTCTTTAGGAGGATCAGACTTTTCCTCGATGTGGGTCGGCGTGGGTGCGCAACGCGTACGCTCGCTCTATGAGCAAGCTCGACGAAGTGGCAAACCAGCGATCGTTTTCATAGATGAAATAGATGCCATAGGACATACAAGAGGACAGGATCGGGGTTTCGGAGGTGTCTTGAGTTCAAACAAGACTTTGAATCAGCTTCTAACAGAGATGGACGGCTTTGGAAAGCACAAGGTTCTCACAATCGGTGCAACAAACAATGGCGAGATTCTCGACTCCGCATTACTTCGCCCGGGACGTTTCGATAGGCTAATCAATGTGCCGTTGCCTAATTTGGAAGGGCGAGAAGCTATTCTAAACAGTTATCTCAAGAAGACAAGAGTAAACACAGAGGCTTCGTCATTGGATATTGCTCGCATGACGACCGGCCACTCAGGGGCTGACCTTCAAAACATCGTCAATGAAGCAGGATTAATAGCGGTACGCGAAGGACGCCTGGAAATCTCGCAAAGAGATCTAGTTTTGGCCGTTCAACGAGTCAACATGGGTATGGCGTACAGCCGAAAGATTCTGAAAACAGAGCTAGTAGCCACTGCTTATCACGAAGCTGGACATGCGATCGTCTGTTACTACCGAAACAGACGCGAAAGAATACAGGTCCTCACTATCGTGCCGAGAGGAAGAGCTTTGGGCTACCTGTGGTCGGTAGACAAAGAAGATTACGTGCAAATGACTATGCACAATTACCTTGTTGACATTGAAGTTTCTCTTGGAGGTTACGCTGCCGAAAACCTTTTCATGGAGGTGACCACATCTGGAGTTTCATCCGACCTTGAAAGTGTTGGCAGAATCGCGAGAGCAATGATCCGAGAATGGGGCATGGGCTCATTCAAATTCAACACGCAGACCGCGTTCGGACATGGTCAGTGGGGGGCAAGCGGTTCGCCTGAAACTGAACGTGAAATGGAACTTGAAATAAAACAACTAGTCGACGGGTGTCTCAAGAACGTCCAAGATCTGCTTCGTACGAAACGAGCGCAGCTAGACCAAATAGCGCACGCTCTGCTTGAGAAAGAGACACTGTTATACGAAGACCTAGCCGCAATTTTAGAACCAGAGCGCAGCAGGGCAGACATTCTCAAAGAAATTGAAACATTGGAGGAGCGCCAAATGGTAGGCACTCCACCGATCGTAGATTTTGAACACCTCGGTAGCCTTGCCGGTTGGTCGGGTGGCGGAAGGTCTGGTGATGGCAGTTCTGGTACCGGCAATGGTGGCAATGCTGGTTCTCAAATAGGCAATCCAAACAATAATCGAAATGGGTTTGGGGGTATTGAACCCAGCGGTAACACACCATGATTGGACTATAAAACTGGAAAACCGTGATACCCACATGTTCCCGTAGACTCGCGGCAACTACAGCGACGACCGTAATACTCCTTACTGGAGCCATGATTCTCATGGCTCCAGTTTCCTCTGCAAAGACCTTAGAAGTGGGCATAGAACATTCCGAATTGCTAGCACCAGTTCCAGACGCATTTCAACCGGGCAAGGTCTTCCACAAAGCAAAATCGAACGACGACCGCTGGGCGATTATTCCTTCGGAAGCTGCAGGAAAATGGCAGATGCTTCGGCGGTATGGCGTATCGAGCGTCGACATCAAAACAGGAGTTCGCACAAAAAAAACAGCTGACAAATACGAGAATTCCATAACTTACATCGGGTATCAGAACGACCCTGATGGCAACATCTACACCTCAGCTGACATAGAAAGCAAATTGCCGCATTCAAACGGCACTTACTTGATTCCAGCAAGTTGGGAATTGAAAACAAACAACGACCGGTCTTTCACCGTTGTCAAACGAGGCGTAAGCGTCGCGGTTGATCCGGATAGTCATGTCATCAGGGAAACAAAGCAGCTAGAGAGCTTTGCTACCTTCCAAGTCGTAGCGCCAAACCGCTTGGTCCAGAGGTATTCATCTGAGTGGTTTAACGCAGCCGGAGAAGCCATTACATTGACCGAAGGTCAAACCGAAATGGAGAAAATTGCTAATTTCAGTCCTGTCGATGAACTCAATGGCATCGACATCAAATCATCTTTCAGGAGATATCTCAAACATAGATAAACTCGTACAAGCCGTCCTCATCGGAATTTCCATAAGTTGAAGAGTTCATCATTTCTTCAACTCTTCAACTCTTGAACTCAAACGTTGGCGACTCGTGCAATCACATTGAAGTTAACCACACCATAACCACCTGTCATCGGCGAATAGAGTAGTTGATGAAATTTTGACGAATTACCAGATCTGCCAGTTTCTTCGCACAAGCTGCTGAAACAGGCATCAATGCAGCGTTCCCGTTAGTAATCAAGGTCAAGATAGGCAGATTTCAATGCGAAATATGCAACTGCTCCGTACAAAGCGAGCAAACATAAAAGCCCGACCAACGGAAATTTCATACCGAATTTGAAGAACGGACGGAGAAGAATGTCGAACCAGATCATTCCTGTAGATGCACTAGGCATGGGAGTCTCCTCAACAATGGGATTCCAATTTGCGGGTCTAATTTTTACACCCTTCGTTTAAGGAGTTGCTAAATGGGAAGAGCTCGTGTAACAAATTGCTCTATTAAATTTTGCGGTTGAGCGACAATCGATGATATACAGCGAAGCTCGCAGAGCTTGCATAGCCAGGAGTACGGGCGAATAACCGGTAGGCAATTTCGAATCTATCGACGCTCAACTATGCATATTCAATGCAACTGTTCAGCACCACATATAGCACTACCAACGCTCACCATATACAGTTGGGCGCAGAACGCCGAAAATAAATGCAAGCGGGCAAAACAACCAGCAGACTGCGTTCGCCAGTACATCGAATAGCCCTGCACCACCATGCATGATCGACGAACTAATCATCCAACACACAACCAAAGGATAGCCACTGAGACAACTAAAGGACATACCGAGCAATAGTCCGAACACAATAATCCTTGTCGTGTTCTCACCCATCCGGTAGTCCATAAACTGTATCAACCAGCGACCACCGAACAAGCCCATGAAATAGCAAATAACACAACTGAATAACGGTATCTGAATAAACGGCATAATCAGCCCGCCGCCCAAGCCAAGAAGCGAACAAGCACCGATCATCTTCAAAATGACCTTGGTCGTCCCGGCAGCTTGAGGGGTCTTCGCTGGTCCTACACATGGTTTGCATCGAAAGCCAACTGGGCACTGAACCAAACAACTAGCGCAAATCGGCTTGCCACAATCAGTACAAGTCAGCCGAGATTCTTCATGAGCGCATTTGGAAGCCACTTTCGTTCTCGTTTTATCAAGTCGCCGCTTAATCGATCTTGCCCGCAAGAAGGCGCGCCAAATCAATCAAGTTGACTCGCGCTGATCAAATCTAACTCAGCCAGCCTAAAGAGCTAACCAATGAACTCTAAACCTGCGCACAAGCGAGAGTGGGAGCGAAGAACGCCTCGACTTCCTTCCAATTGTGAACGCGCCGATAGCCAGTCACGTTTCTATTGTGTGGAGCATCGAACAATATGCCTTCGCCTCCGAATTTGGCGAAATGGCGAGCATTATCATCAATTAGGTAGTCAGCAGCGATTATGTGTTTGTCACCACAAAAAACGAAATTCATCGGCGAGAGGAAGGGGAAGTGCTGAAGCAACCACCGATACTTCGAGTTGAAGGAGTTGGGCACCTCCATCGCTGCGGTGGTGATGAAGATATCGTGGCTGTGGCTCAGCTTTAAAAGAACTTCTTGAGCATCCGGCATGACGCCTAAATTCTCAAAGAAGTCTTCGGTGTGCACAAGCTGGTCGACCTCAAGGCGATGCTGTTGCGGGACGACATCACGCAGCAAAAAACCGTGCAGGTGGTCTTTGGTCACAGAACCACCGTAGCGAGCGTTATATCGGCTCAAATGCTCGCCAAGGGCGTCTGCTATCACTTCATCCATGTCTACTGCTATTGTCGCCATTTGAAAATTCCCGCATAAAACCGCAAAATCCTGTAAAATACAGCATAGACCTTCAGGAGCGAGAAGTCAAGCCATTGTTAGCAGAAGAACGCCGAAAGAAGATACTTGTAAAGCTCTCAAAGGAAGGTCAGGTTCTCTCTACCGACCTGGTTCGCGAATTGGATGTATCCGAAGATACAGTTCGTCGTGACCTTAAAGAGCTGGCTGACGCCAGGCTTTTGAAGAAGGTTCACGGCGGGGCGATGGCCATGACGACGGTCCCATATGACTACAGCGCCCGCCAGGATTTGAATGTTGAGGAAAAGTCTCAAATCGCTCGCCGCAGTGTGAGCTTAATTCGCACGGGCATGCTCATCTTCGTTGACGGTGGCACGACGACGATTCCATTGGCAGCGCATCTACCAGCTGACTTCAAGGGCACTTTCGTTACTCATAGCCTTCCCACAGCGACCGCCTTAGCAAGCCTTCATCAGTCAGAAGTCATTTTATTAGGTGGCAAGTTGGTACCGGATCTTTTGCTGACCACAGGACCGGCACAGATTAGCGAGGCAAAACAATTCAAACCAGACTTGTCGATTGTCAGCGTTCACGGCTTAACCGCTGCCGCAGGTGCAACTGTAGAAAACTACGACGACGCCATCATCAAGCGAACATTTATTCAGAACAGTGCCGAAGTCGCAGTGCTGGCTGGACATGAAAAGATCGGTTTCGTCGCGTCTTACCTCGTCGCAGATCTAAGCGATGTCTCTTATCTTATTTCTGACGCCGACGAGGAGAAGCTTCAGCAGTTCGCAGACAGCGGCGTCACAGTTTGGTACACCTGAGCTAGAAAACCCAAAACGAACCTCTAAAGAAACAGACAAAAAAGTTTTTCGGCATGTGCAAATTTCACGCAGTTGTCACATCCAATTGTTTATCTTAACGATGCGACCGATGAGCGGCTCGTCGCCACTCGTATCCCCGAACGGTCGCAAACCTTTTACACGCAGACCCGCAGTCACGAAGTCGGAAACGGCTTCGTGATTGTCCATTTCGGGCACCAAATTCAGTACCATTTAAAATCAAAATTTTCAGTGCAGCTGCTCCTTTAGCAGCCGGTATGCATAGTGCATTATGGCCATAACGCTCATGGAATCTGTGATCTCCCCACGCTGAACCATTTCCACGGCTTGCTCAAATTTGACGCGTTTGTGCGCGAGATCTTCATTCGCGTCTGGAGTTGCTTGTCCTTGAGTCAGTCCGGTGGCCAGATAAATAATCGCCTCTTCATCGCTGACAGAATTCGACAGATGTGAACGACAGAGCTCCGTCCAATTCCTCGCGGTCAAACCAGTCTCTTCCGCCAACTCCCTTTTTGCCGCGTCTAGATATTGCTCACCCTCCGGGCACCCACCCTCTGGAATCTCCCATGAATACTGCCCGAGCGGATACCGGTACTGGCCTACCAAATAGATGTAACCTTCCTCATCGATTGGAACGACACCGATCGCCTTGTTCTTGAAGTGCACCACACCATAAATTCCAGGGGTTCCATCTGGCTGGGTGACGTCGTCTTGAGATACTCGAATCCAGGGGTTCTCATATACAACGCGCGTACCGTTGGTCTTCCAGGGATTTAGTTCGCTCTTCTTTAATACCATCTCAACACCATTATTTTTCTGTTCGAACGTTTTTGTTCGGCATGCTGGCCTCGCAAGATTATAGCCACCGAGTGCTCGTCCATGACGTGTATAATGAGCCGAACCATGCATTTACGTCGTCAATCTTTGCAATTCGTTTTTGCGCTGACAACTTTTGTTGTGAGTGCCTTCAGCTTTGCATACGCTGAACCGACAGCCAGTGATGCATGGACAACAAAAGAGGAGTCTGCAGAGAAGGCTTTTATCGATGGCAAATATGAAAACGCCGACAAACTCTGGAAGGATGCTCTTGCGGAAGCCGAAAAATTCGGAACCGACGACCTGAAAGTAGCTCAGACGCTGAATCAGATGACCCATCTTTTCATCAAACAAGGAAGGTACGAGGAAGCCTTGCCTAGTCTAAATCGCGCTCTCACGATCAGACGGAAAAAACTCGGCGAAGCGAACATTTTGACGGCCGAAACTCTCGGCAATCTCGCCTTGGTAGACGAAAAGCTTGGCAAAGACGAAGACGCAGAAAAGCTTTACAAAGAAGTTCTCGAGATCAAAGAGAAAAAACTAGGAGACAATTCGCCGTCTGTCGCTATCACCAAAACAAATCTTGCGAACCTCTACGCTGAGATGAGAAATTGCTCGGAGGCGAAGACACTATATCTTCAGGCGCTGGCAATCGATGAGAAATCATACGGGAGCACGCACGAAGAAGTCGCTTCCGACCTTATCAATCTCGGCTCTCTGCTTTATCACTGCAATGATGCGGCTGGGGCGATCGAGTTTCTCCAACGTGCGGCCAAGATCTCCGATAAAAATCCGGCACTTAAAGCATCTGCCTTCCATTATGTTGGGCTGTGCCACGCAAAGCTACAACATCCAAGCGATGCGGAAGAAGCATACAAACAAGCATTGGCGGCACAAGAGGCAATCAAGGGCAAAGGTCATCCGGATACCATCGTTCATCTCTTAAACATCGCAAAAGTCGCAGATGAACAGGGACGTACCGACGAAGCCGAAAAGATCTACAACGATGCGCTCGACACATTGCAGAAAAACACAACGACCAAACCGATGACGTTGACCGAATGCCTAATTGAAGTCGCTCATTTTTATCACAGACACAACAAACCGGAAGAGTCTGAAAGTTATTACAAGCGAGCGCTACAGACATACGAGACCCTAGACAGAGCAGACCAACGCAGACTCTATGAGCTTCCGCGGGCATATGCAGATTTACTCAAAGAGCAAAAGCGCACCACAGAAAGTGACGCTATAGCCAAACAATATTTACACTTATATGAACCCATCGCTGGAGAGCAAATCAAATAATGCTTTTAACCGGCGAAGTAAAAGACAAAAGCTATGAAGACGCACCTAGGCAGCAGGAGGCGCTCTACGCTCATTCCGCTGACCAGTATCTGAGAGCTGATGCATCGACTGGAAAACACTACTACGATCTCAACGCCGCGAATAAAAGTTACGCCGGTCCCTGGCTTTTCGGCAAAGAACATGTTGAAACCATGTACGAAGGAAGACGGGCACAATGGATGCAGTGGTGCCCAATACCTGCGGACCTCCGAGATGGAGTCTTCATTCGCGGAAACGTCATTTACGAAAATCCCGACGGCACAAGCCGCATGTCGTCAGACCTATTCGAAGGTGTGCTGCACACCGAAAGCAGACGTCGATTCTTCGTTGGACGCACACAACATACTTTCTTTGGTAGCAATTTGCCGAATGGAGCGATTAAGGTCGTCGCTAATCTGAACATCTATCTAAATCAGCGACTACCATACAACCCGCTCATGATACCGCCTGCGCGGGAAGGTGAGACAAACGCCCTCAATTCTCCACGACCAAACTACGCGCAGGAGCCCACCTACAAAGAGCAATCTTACTCGCAACAACCAAACTACCAACAGCAACCAAATTACCCACTGCAGCCCAGCTACTCACAACAACCGAGTTACTCGCTGCCGCCAAGCTATGCACCATACTCCCAGCAGCCGGTCTACAACGAGCGCGCAGCAGAGCCGCAACAATCAACTTATACGCAACCGACCACAGCCCCACAACAATCGACTTACGCACAGCAGTCGACCGCTCCGCAGTCAACCACGGCACCACAGCCATCAACCAGTGGCTATTATCAAAATTCATTTCAGCAAAACTATTCACAACCCAATGGCGCACAACAGCCGGGAGCTGCTCCAAACGGTCAAACTCTCGAATATCCGAATAATCAAATCAGATATTAGCCAAACTATTTTCCGACTCGCGCCTGATGCGCAGTATCCGGATTTTCGCTGAATACGCCGTCTACACCAAGGTCAAAGAAGAGCTTGTATTCAGCGAAGATATCTCCATAGTCTGCATCACTGCCATTTGCACTGCGCAAGTCGCTGGGTAAAAACGCGTTTTCATTTCTGAAAGTCCAGGGGTGCACCAACAATCCGACCTTGTGGGCATCGGCAATAAGCGATGTCGCCTTGAGCATTTTGCCACTCTTATCGCGAGGCATGATCAAGCTTTTGTTAGGTCCTATTCCTTGGGCATATTTTGCGATATCGGCAAGTCCTTCAGGTTTCACCATGTCTAAACACGTGCGAGTATCTTTTTTGATTGTGAAATCGTATGGCTGTCCCTCTTCATCGACAAGTTGTATGAGCCGAATTCGTGTTTGCTCGTGAAATCGTTTAAGCGTCGACGGCTCGAAACACTGAATAAAGACTGGTGACTTCTCGTCAAGATAACCGTTTTTGTTGAGCGTCTCTAGCAGCGGTTTTTCGGTAGAAAGACCAATGCTTGCAAAATAAGTCGGATGTTTAGCTTCCGGATAAATACCTATAATTCGATGTTGCTCTTCGCTCTTTTTCTTGACAAGATCTATAATCTGCTGGAATGTTGGAATGCTGTACCGGTCGTTGTATATCGTGTTGTGCTGCCGAACTTTTGGCATGCGTTCGCGAGCATGCAATGTATTCAACTCACTCAATGTGAAGTCTTCGGTAAACCAGCCAGTTCTAGGCTCACCGTCGATTGTTTTCGATCTCTTACGGCTTGCAAATTCAGGGTGCTCTGCAACGTCGGTAGTACCGGTAATGTCGTTTTCGTGACGCGCAACAAGCACCCCATCCTTAGTCGACACCAGATCTGGCTCTATATAATCTGCTCCTAGGTCTATCGCCAATTCATAAGCCGCTAGAGTGTGTTCGGGCCGATAGCCACTCGCTCCGCGGTGAGCAATTATCAAAGGAGTCTGTTCTGCTAAAGCCATCTGAGGCATTTCCAAGAGAAGGAGAGACAAAAGACACGAGGAAATAAGCTTTTCGATCATCAAACAGTCTCCCCTATCAGCCACCATCATTAGGCGTTGCAATATTCAAGGCAAGTGAACGCAAAGCCGAATTCTACCGCGAACTCGAATTCAAGAAGGAGCAATTTCCCATCTAGTGCCAGTCGATAGAGATTGCGAGCCGGCTCCGCGTCAGCATGGGCACCATAGCGCTGAGCTTCCAGGCGCGCCTTCTCCCAACTGCGCTGATGCAGGGATGAGTTCAGATGCAGAAAGACAAGCACCAGTCGCAAAATAATCGAGCCGGCCAAGAGTGCCGCCAACAAAACTATTTTTGTTTTCAGGCTAACTCCGAACTCTGCATTTAGCTGAAGTTTACGGGTTGAACGAGAACAAGAAGACGGTCACCAAATTGAAGCCGGCATGTCCAATAATCGTAGTTGTGGTGTTGGTGTATCGCTTAACGATACCCATGCAAGTCGACCATCCAGCCACCTGCAAAATAAAAATTGGCGCGTGCGCAAATTGTCCGTGCAGAACGCCGTGTAGCACAGCGGCAGGCACAATCCCAATCATCGGCTGCAGGGCGCCTCTAATAAGGGTCTCTTCCCCCATACCCGCGCAGAACGCTGTCGCCAGAGCCAGCACTACGGACGGTGCCAATCCACCAACAACACCAAAGGTACCGGCGTTGTAATTGAGGAGCTTACCGCCCAGGTCTCCTGATGTGTTGTGGGTGTAGAGCGACCAGATCAGATCGTAAGTAAAGCTAAATAAGATAAGGCCAAGCCCAATGCCTATTTGCGCTGGAGTTGGGCGCTTGAAACCCAGCCGTTCAACGAATACTTCTTTGGGTTTGCGAGCAACAAAAATACCGGCACCACATATCGAAAGAAGCATCAAACCTACCCAGTTGTAGTTGAAGAGCGAGCCCAGATCTACAGGGATCGGCAAAGGCATACTCGGGGCACCCATGTCGGTACCTGGATTCATGTTCGATAAAAGGTAAAGGATAGTACTCGCGTAGAGGAAAAGCCCGTTCAAATGCGGGATTGAGTCAGGTAGAAAAATCGGATCGGTTAAAAGCACTGCCTTTACGCCTGCAGAGCGTCGTAAAAGTTCACGAATCATGCCACCGCTTACAAGGGAATTGATGGCGGAAAGCACTTTAGACATGCCTTCGCGGGCAATCTTCAGCAGGACCAAGCCCGTAATCAACGTGCAGACGGTGAAAACGCCGAAAAGCCATCTATTTGATCGTTCTTCAGGAGTGAGAACAAACAACCAGAAGAGCTCGGACCCGAACGTTATAAAAATTACAACCCGGATAAACCACTCGAGCCACCGGTGCTTACGTGCGCCATGTGCCATTAGACCGAGGATGGCAAAGATGACAACAATTACTAATTCAGACAATTCAAGCCTCGCAATCTGCGATTTTTAAGATAGGAACCAATTATTTATTAACTATTTTCGTGGTATTATATTGTCAAGATTCAATGGTCAGGCTATCTTCTATCATAGTGTTATCTAGTCGTTTTAGCCTGGTTTGAGTGTTCGAAGTTCGGAGGTGAATTTATCCCATGACCAATAAGAAACGTTTGTTAGCCGTAGCTTTGTCTGGAGCCTTTGGCCTTGGACTAGTAGCTACATCAGTACTTGCAACTCCGCTCGCCGGACCGGTAACTGTACCGGCTCCAGTGAATGCGTCTGTGCCGGTAACCAAAGCACCGGTTCACTCGCAACTCCTTAAGACCTATCGACAGATTCGTACTTTCTGGCTCTCCAGAGCTATCGTTAGGTAACAGGTAACCCAGTACTTCTGTACTCTGTACGTGCCTTCGAACAATCAACGAACCACCGTTCTATGAAACGGTGGTTCGCCTTGTTTTAAGTTCTAATTTGGGCGTTCCAGCTGATGGGCAGAATCAGCCAGCCTGTGAGCAGCGCGGCTCGAGCCAATCTACCGAATAGTTCGTTTCTAGAAGTTCAACCGATATCGGTTGAACTTCTAGAAACGAAAAAGCTGAACCGATATCGGTTCAGCTCTAAAGTTCGCCAAACTGCCAGAGCGGCTATTATTTGCCTATGTGAACGATGAATTCGTCAGGTCCCGCCTGGTTCAGCCTTTCCCGAGCCAATCGCTCGATTCCTTTAGATGAACGATAGTTGGAAAGTCCATCACGCAGCTCCTTGTTGATTTGCTGCGCTTGGGCCTGTCCTTTTTTCAATATTTGAGATTGCTCGCTCAAAAAGATCTGACGCTCCACCGAATCATATATAGATCGACCGGCGTTGTACAAAGCCAATCCAGTAACAGCGAATATCAAAAGCTCTCGTATCAGCTTCGTCTTATTCCATGTCTGTGCTGGAGCGGTCTGCTGCACTGGCTTTTGAAGCCTTTGACTATGACGTGGTCTGGGTCTGGTTGGCGGCATTTATCTACTGAGGGGGCTAAGGGCGGTACGCTCGGAGCTTACGTGCTGCTTTTCAAGGTCTTCAAGAATAGCATCGACTTGCGCCTGGAAGTCACGCATTACCTTCTCTACATGATCGGCTGAAGTGCCTTCGAAGTAAAGACGGATCAATGGCTCCGTGCCACTAGGTCTTATCAATAACCAATTTTCATGATCAATATATAGCTTCAGTCCATCGAGCCTGCTCTCTTTGGTCACTTTCTCGCCAGCGAGTGTCTTCATCGGGTTCTCCAGCAAACGACCCATCAAGCCTTTCGCGGTGCGATCGGTCAGCTTCAAGTCGGCGCGACGATAAGTCATCGTCACACCCGCTTCTTTCAGCACGTCTGCCCAGATCTGCGTCAGCGGTTTCTTCTCGTAAGCCATCATTTCAATCAGAAGAAGATTCGCCAGAATGCCGTCTTTCTCTGGAATATGCCCCTTAACCGAGACTCCACCTGATTCTTCGCCACCAATCAAAACATCCTCGGCGCGCATAATTTCGCCAATATATTTGAAGCCGACAGGGGTTTCAATCACGTTCAAGCCATAAAGTTTTGCCAGACGGTCGAGCAAATGTGTCGTCGCCACGGTGCGAACGATCGCACCAGTCTGCTTGCGATTTTTAACCAGATGCCTGGTCAACAAGCAAAGAAGCTGATTCGGAGTGAAGAAGTTGCCATTCTCGTCAACGACCGAGAAGCGATCGGCATCACCATCGGTGGCAATACCAACATCCAACTTCTTCTCTTTAACGGCGGCCATCAAATCTTTCAAGTATTCGGCCTTCGGTTCGGGCATACCACCACCGAAGAGCGTATCGCGCCAATCATGCAGCACGGTAACGTTCAATCCACAATCACGCAAGACGCGGTCGAGATAACCGCGGCTTGTGCTGTAGAGGGCATCGAAACCGACTTTCAATTTCGAGGCACCAATTTTCTTCAGGTCGACAATGTGTTCGAGAGAAGCGAGATAAAGTTCGGATGGATCGAAATACTCGACAGGCAAGCTTGGTACTTCATATCCCGCAGGCATATCGCGCAAGTGGCTGACGATAGAGTTTGTTATGTCGTTTGTCGCAGGACCAGCAAAATGCGGAATGTATTTCAATCCGCAATATTCAGGCGGATTGTGACTTGCCGTGAATTGCAGAGCGCCAGCAGTGGGCTCATGCTGTGTGGCCCAAGCAATGCAAGGAGTTGGCACATCTCTTTTTGCTACCTTTGCACGTATACCCATATCCATGAGCAACTGTGCAGCATGGGCGGCGAATTTGTCAGCGAGGAATCTTGTGTCATAACCGATCAAAACTGGCACTTCGAGCGAACTCTTCTCCGAGTGATAAGTCTCTTTTATATACAGACCCATCGCATATACTGCTCGCTCGACGTTTTTGAACGTGAAGTCTTCTGCGATAATCGCGCGCCAACCATCGGTACCGAACTTGATTACCTCTGCCATATTTTGTCTTTTCCCTTTCCTAGACAGCCAAATAACTAACTACATACTCGTGCACCGATTGCCACGCGGTGCCGGCTTGGTGCTTCGCCTGCCAGCATGGCTCGATCGGGCGCACCGCCGGTGATGACACATTTGCCGGCGCCAAATTAGCCAAAGATTCCTCGGAATCAAACTCTATTGTCGAACCATCGCGCCCGTAAAATCTAAAGCTGCCTTTTTCGACAGAAGCGGTAGACCAGATGCGGTTGGCATCAGCGGGGGACGAGACTTTCTTATCTACATCCGGAGAGAGCTTCTGAAATAGGGTCATCATGCGAAATCCGTCAGCGGCAAAGACGGCAGTCAACGCATTCCAACGCCCGCTTGGATCAGCCAGGCGTCGTTTTTCGCTCAACATCTGGCGAGCCAGGTCGATGCTCCAATACTGACCGTCAGCGCGACAGATACTGATTCGTCCGAGCGGATCGATGCACAATGACTCACCTTGCGCACGAACACGGCCGCTCTGGTCGCGGAGAACTACACCGTTACCATCACACTCAGCAACTGAATGCAGTTTGCCTTTGCTGTCAGTGCGAACAAATCCTTCGGCAGCTCCGTCTTTTCCATAATAGACACTAATTATCTCTCCGGATGCGGACCGGATTTGAGTGACACGCCCCAATTCGTCTTTCTCGAGGACGGCTCCGTTCTCATGTGATTCAAGGCGCCGCCCGAGCGGCAGGCTTCTCACCCCCACCACCATGCGGCGGGCGGCATCAAAGAATGGAGAGAGCTTGTTTCGCGACTCAGCCACGCGTACAGATTCGGCATTACCATCGAAAACACCGTAAGTCCAGTCTTTTGCTTGTTCGAATCCGAACCGGCTTTTGAGGCGTGCTAGATCTCGTTGCGCTGCATTATCGACAAGGGCTGCAGGACTTCCGTGGTCGGCTTCATATATAGTCGAAGAAGAAGAATCGCCTTTTGCTAGATTGCTTGCCGAAAGCCAGGCATTGAGTTCGTTCAAGAGACTGCGTAAAGCTTGCCCTGATTCATTGGCAGCCGTATGCTCGTCGTTTTCTTCGTTTGAAAAGGTGTCGTCATCTGGTGCAAACAGTAATTCTCTATCTTTTTGAGCGTAAGTAGGCTCTGAACCATCGTTGCGCCGGAATGCGGAACGGTTGTTGCGCTGCACACTCGTTAAGATGCGTCTAAACTCTTGCACGGACTGAGATGGATCTCTATCGCTTGAAACATCGATGGTAGGCTCATCGAGGGTCGACAAAAGTTCGCGCTCCGATTGCACGGCGGTGCGCGAGATAAATTCCAAAATCTCTAAAGAATTGCGCGATTGACTTGTCCGCTCCGTCTGAGGCACGACAGAAACGGCTACTGAACGCTGCGATCCGGGGTGCCAACGCAACCTAGAAGTTTCCTGCTCAACGATCACGACTCCAGCATGCCCGCGTCGGCGTCCTTGTGCCCGGATCTGGTGGCGTGGCCGGCTGGAAAGCTCCATCATCGTCTATGGCTCGGGTGAAAAGAAACGGCCAATATCGCTTAACGAAAGAACGCCAGTACTTGCCAAAGCGACCCGGTAATAGTAGCACTTTTATTACTACTTGACACCCACCCGAGGGCAGGCCCAATCAAACATGCCAACGTTTTTAGGTATTAGTAGCGTTTCGTTTCAGTATCGAGCCAACCACGAACCTGCAGCGACTCAGCCATTTTGACACCCTGCGTACGTTCGTCGTACATGGCAACGGCGAATTGCGCCATCGTAATCTTCTGTTGCGACAACAAAAGTTCGGCAAGTTGCAAAGATTTCATCTCTTGCGCCGTTACATAACCAGCACTAAGGACAAGCTCGACGAGAGGAACTTCCGGCGCAATGTTCATTTGATTGGTGAGAGCTTGAACTTCGGCCGGTCCGATAATACCGGCATATTTGAGTAGTTCGATAAGTGTCGGCAGCTTCGATTCGATCGGCTGCGTCTTGACCATCTGAACCGGTTCCGGCTCACGGCCTTGAGCCTGAGAGATC
Source organism: Oculatellaceae cyanobacterium (assembly GCA_036702975.1). Taxonomy (GTDB): domain Bacteria; phylum Cyanobacteriota; class Vampirovibrionia; order Obscuribacterales; family Obscuribacteraceae; genus DATNPX01. The sequence goes on along the minus strand of DATNPX010000043.1, from coordinate 178,173 downwards.
GCCTCCAGCGTGCCATCCTCAGGAATGACCTTACGCTCAATCAGCCAACCACGGACGACGATTAAATCGTGACTCAAACGCAAACGCGGCTTGCGAAGTGTGAAGCCCGCGGTGAGTATCTTGTAGTACTCCTGGCGCTTATCTTTGATGTTTTGTGTGCGGAGAAACTTTTTCGCTGCGCGAAAATAACCTGCAACAACGGCGCTTTGAGGCACATCACAGGTCAACTCGAGCATATTGTAGAGGTTAGTCGGACGCTCACCGCCATCAGACTTTGGTGGTGGCAGCAAATCTGGGAATAGCTGGAATAACTCGCGGGACGCAGACAAAACGCCTTCAGTATCAGCATCTTCCCAACTGAGCCTGAGCGCGGAGCAGAGAATCTGACTCTCCAACTCGATTCGATTAGCGCCACCAGATCCGATATCAGACATTCGAGTTTAGAACACCCCAGCTTCGTACCGTAACTTCAAACGTCACCTTGCAATCGCTTGCTCAGCTCTTTTCCATCTCAAAAGTCAATTCAGTGTGGCCAACACGAATCTTGTCGCCGCTCGAAAGCACTTGTCTTTTAACAACCGGATGCCCATTCAGCAGAGAGCCGTTGGTCGAACCCAAATCTTCCAGCCAGAACTCATTGTCTTCAAAAGTAATCCAAGCGTGATGCCGAGATGTGAAGGTGTCATCAGGAATGACAACTTGATTCGATGGATCGCGCCCGATTTTACATTTACTGCTACGGAGGGGAAATCTTTGTCCGGTCTTCTGAACAATGACCGCTACGCTGACCGGAACGACAGCATCCGGTACATCAACCTCGGCTGATTTCAGATAGTCAAGTTGAAGACTTTTCAAGTCCAGGTCAGTAACGGTCGCGCAGTAGACACAACGCGTCCCAACCGGCGTGGGTCTTCCGCAGCTTGGGCAAGGCTCAGTGTTTTCGGTCATTGAATCCCTAGAAAGAGTATTTAATCGAAATGATGAGGATTATTATACGAGAATCCTCTGGTGATTAAATTCCCAGGAGGAAGGCTCAGGTCACATTTGAAACGCATTTCTTGCATGTCCGACAAAGAATCCCAACTAGCAGGGCTTACGGCGATCACCCCTGCTGGTAATTTAAGGTAAAAATGCTCAAAAGCGCTGTTAGGAGCGGTTTTCAAGTAATCTTTCCGTGTCAAGCAGATTTGGGTTCCGTCATCGTAATCATTTCCATTTTGCCATTTTTCTCGTTTTTTCTTCTTGGGAATGTTGGTTCTTCCCGTCCCGGTCGCTTGGAAAAGTTCCATTCAAATAGTTCCGCTTTAAAAAGTTCAACCGATATCGGTTCAACTTTTTACCGACACACATCAGAGACACAAAAGATCCTTCCAAGATTTATCCACCTAAAAGATCTATCCCCAACGAATGACAGCGATCAATTTATTTATCAACGCATCTATCTATTTATCAACTTATCAACGTGTCCATCTACAACGCATCTATCTATAAGACTATAAGATCGTCATCGGGTCGTTTAGTAACGTCAACGGCTCCATAGATTCGTAATCGCTCTGCTTGGTCAGTTGAATCGCTAGTCAAAGCAATCACTAAATTTCTAACTCACGCAAATGCATTGACTGAGATCCGAGTCTCAGATCTCACCAAGAAACGTTACTTGTGGTGTCACATCGGAACGCGCACATGCAAAACTCTTGAAACGCTCTCAAAACAAAGACTTGCCCTAAGTGATCATCGCGTGATCGCCTCGGACAAGTCCGGCGTGATTATGTTTGAAGCAAAGTCTGAAGACTTAGACAGAAGCGGCAGTTGCAGTGCCCTGGTCTTCCCCTTCCTTGCCTTGACCTTCCAATTTTTTAGTTCGGAAGCAATAGCTGCAATAGACGGGGCGATAGCCTTTGGGCTGGAAAGGCACCCGAGTCGGCAAGCCGCATTCTGCACAATTGACCTCAGCGGTACGACTTGGATCTTCTCCATTGCGTTGAACACGCATCAAAATGCGACAGTTAGGGCAGCGTTTAGGTTCGTTGACAAGCCCTTTGGCACTGAAGAATTCCTGCTCGCCTGCCGAAAATACAAACGTCTTGCTGCAATCCCTACAAGTAAGGTCTTTATCCTGAAATACCATGGCGAGCTACCTACTAAAAACTCAACTCGTCTACGGTGTATTAGTACTCTCAACCTTCAGCTCCACAACCGAAGATCGCTCCGAAACGAGATCGTTTACACGTCGACTTTGCCATGCTATCACGTCAAACGCAACAGTGGGCTACAAGACACCTGTCTATATAGGAAATTACGATAAAAATATGGGATTTGCTCTTAGCATTGGAGTCTGCAAATCGGCTTTGCATGCCGATCTCGACGCATCTCAAAACTCTTTCTCCGACTGCGTTTGAGTGCAATTTTCGAAGAAGAAGTTGACGCTTCCTTGCTTACATTTCATACGATTATCTGCACATATCACCCGATCACTCTTTTGGGTGATACACCAAGAATGCCCTGATTGCAAGGCTTTTAAGAAATACGTTCTTCAGACGTGCATGTTTTCACAATTTCTGCACACCAGTGCAAAGAAATTCTATTGTGCGACATCGAGTATGAGTTCGCGCAAATCATCCTCAGAGACAGCGTTTGGGGCTCCGCAAGCTTTGTGAAAGCTTCTGTATAGATTTCATTTATAGAGCCCAAAAGATTCTCGTACCAAAGTTCTACGCACAAAACATCCGCGCACGAAAGATCCACACTTAAGGTCTACACTGGAGATCCACGTGTTGACTTAACAGCAACGCAACGATTTCCGCACCAAAACGACAGAACAAATAGTTAGACTCCAGTCGCTTTTGTTCGACTCGGTCGTTTAGGTTTCGTGCGCGAATATGCTTGCACATTTATACTGGCTGGACTGCCAAAGAAATAACCAGCGGCACCAACCATAGCTGCATTGTCTGTGCAATATTTGCTCGGAGGAAAAAGGACGGGAACCGGTGAACTCTCTTGCAGCTGGCGGCGCAACTGCGAATTAGCTGCCACGCCCCCGGCTAGCACTATATGTGGAGCGTTGAATTCTTGCTGCGCGAGCAAAGTCTTTTTCACAAGTACCTTCACTACAGCGGACTGAAACGATGCAGCCAAGTCTGCCACCGGAAGCGGTGGCGGCAATTTCTCTACACATCTCAAAACTGCAGTTTTCAAACCGCTAAAGCTGAAACCATAGTCTGCGACTACGCCTTCTGGAAAAGGAAATGCACGAGGATCGCCTTCTTCCGACAGTTTATCGATGAGCGGTCCGCCAGGATACGGCAAACCCAGGAGACGACCAACTTTGTCAAACGCTTCGCCGACCGCATCATCTATTGTCTGACCCAGAATGCGCCCGGATTGATAGTTTTCAAAATACAGAATTTGCGTGTGACCACCACTTACCAGCAATGCGATAAACGGCGGTTCAAGGTCAGTATCAATGTAATTTGCACATACGTGGGCGAACAAATGATCGACGGTTATGAGTGGAACGTCCCACCCCCAACTAAGAGCCTTTGCGGCTGATAGTCCAACCAGAAGAGTGCCGATCAGACCTGGTCCTGCAGTGCAAACAATGCCACTGAGATCAGACGGCTTTATGCAAGCATCAGCCAGCGCTTTGTTGACGACCTCGTTGAGAAGCTCTACATGTCGTCGAGCAGCCACTTCCGGCACGACACCACCAAACTGTCTGTGCAGATCTATTTGCGAAACAAGAGTGGATGATAGAACTTGTCTTCCGCTGCGTACAACCGCAGCCGCTGTCTCATCGCAACTGGTCTCAATTCCTAGAAGAATGGCATCCTTCTTTAGTTCGCCTGCAACTGAAGATTCCATTCTTCTGTCTCCGTCTACCTAATAGATCATCTGAGAGCTCAAAATAATGGAGCATCCAATTGCTTCAGGCTCACGCTGGCTTTGTGCCCGAAGTCTTTGTAGTAGATGTCGCTTTTCTCGCCAGTCAGTTGCTCGGTTTTCGCAACCATAGGTGAATCTGATGGGAAAAAGAGCGCAGCTTCTCCATCCTCGAAACAGTCTTTCCAGTTAGGCAGTGTCTTCATGAGACTGTAGGCAGGACTGTGCGTATGCACTAAGACGATATCAATTTTATAGTATCTAAGAAGATAATCCCATGGTCCGATACCACTGAAAAACACATAATTAGCCAGCGAAGCTGCGTCTGAATAAGCAAACTCTCGCCTGCTGTCGAAAGATACTTTAACGTCTGGCGAAAGGTGCCAGAACACGAACGCGCCCCAATCAAAATCAACGACCATGTTGCCTTTGGCACCAATCTTCTTCAGGATGCCTACTGCAGTTTGTGGAATCGTCTGGTCCATTACATATTTGGGCGAATAGAAGTTTCCGATCGCCAGTACAGAAATGACGAGAGCAATGACACCACTGATGGCGACAAAACCATAATCGACAGCACCAAGCTTTTGCGTTGAATTTTCAGTCGGAGTCTTGGTTGCGCGCATCTGCCACAACGATAGAAGATGCTCGCCAATCATATAAATTGTGGCCAATCCGAAAAATTGAATGTGGCGCACAGATACAAGTGGTGCAGCAGCAAAGGCAAGCCATACAATAATCCGCGGTATATCACGCGGTTGCTTCGTTAAAGACAAAGCAACTATGGAAACGATTACAGTGAGCCCCCAAAGCAATCCGAAACTTGTTACGAGTTCCATCGGCTGCCATTCGGCAATGCCTGGATGTGGCATTAGGGCTACATGGAAGACAATACTCGGCAAATCCATGCCGTAAGGATTAATGCACAGTGCGATCGCAGAAACCACAAGTGTCGACCATGCAGTAATCTTGAGCTGCTTCGCATCACGATAGAAGATGGTGGCAAACAAGGTCCACGTAAAGTAAGTGACCAGTCCTACAATAAAGCCACCATGCACATTCACCCACAAAGCGAAGAGAAGAGGGCTAAACCACAATACATTGGGGCGCTCTTTCGCACTCCGCAACATGAGGAATAGCGCAGTCAATAAAGTGCAAGTAAACATGTGCGGTCGCACGACATTAGTGGCCGGACCAAGGAAGATGGAGACAATAAGAACACTAATTCCTGTAAATATAAAATCAGCCTTCAAGCCGTTGAGAAACTTGACCATCAGTCCCAAGAGCACACAAACAACTGCCGTTTTCAGCAACACAAGACCAGTCCAGCCGCCCAACTGATATGCCATCGCCATTGCACAGTCAGAGAATAGTTCGTGAATGATGACTTTTTGATGACCGGTGAGAAAAGAATACGGCTCGGTGAAGGAGACGTGCATCGCCTTTAAAAAATCGAGACCCAGTCTAAGATGCCACCACAAATCGAGGTCGACAAAAGTTCTCGTACAGGCGTAAAAGACCGCGGCGGCGATAAGCCCGATCACGGCTATCTTGATTAATCGTGCTCCCTGCATGCGTCTCCAAGACCTAGAGTTTCCTCTAGTGAATCTCTCATTCCAACAAAACGTAGTAAATTATGGCCCATTGCGTATGATATCACCCACGATTAGGCTCCATTTCACGGTTTGACCTTGCCTCAGACAGTTGCCGCTGCAGAAAATAAGCATTGTCGATTAGCGCAAAACCTCAAGAATTAAGCTGTAGAACCGCCATTTGTGTTGACAAGTGCCGAATGCGGGAGTAGTATTTCGCTCGGGTATGCGATCGCTTCAGTTCCGCTTTTTGCGGGAATAATCCCACTGTGGCCGGCTCTCATGTCCACTTACCAAACTACAATCTAGATAGACCCACAAAAGTCTCAAGGGACAGGTTTATTCAAATGAACAAGAAGAGCAGCATTTCTGCACTATTGGCAATCTTGACAACCGGGCTGTGTACCGGACCTGTCCTGGCACAAGACTTTCTTAGCCCAGTCACTCCACAAGCGCCAACCTTCGCCAGCAACGGCGCCCTGAATACAGGCGGAGCGCTGGGAAGTGCATCAAATAGCTCAGGTCTCTTGACTGGGGCAGGCGCAATCGCCGGCTCAACAATAGGTGGACGCTCCTTCAACCTACCGACCGCTCAAAACGGCTTGATTGCACCAAACAGCATTAACAACTCGCCGCTGCCGCAAGACAATCAACACTTCACGTATGGATTTACGACCCCGCCCGCTTTCAGCATCCGTCCAGGCGCCACCGCCAATCAATACGGAATGTATGCAGGACAGTCGCTGCCTTACACTTCAACAGGTTCTGTCGACATCAACACTGTCGACTGCCCCTATTTGAGAGAGTCCTACGGCAGTACCGGCTCAATCGTCAACCCGCTCAATTTAAATATCAACATTCCTGGCTTGGGCACACTCAACCTGCAAGAGACTCCCGCCTCTGCCATTAACTTCATCGATCAATCAGTCAACGACATCTCTAGTTTCTTTGGTGGCGGCTTCTAATCGGCAAGGAGTTTAGATTATGCGCAGAGAAAGACTTTTTGCTTATTTGACTTCAGGATTTGCGACCGCCATATTCGCTCTTCCAGCTGGTGCACAAGTTCCGTGGGACATGGTACCAACCTCGCAGGTCGCACCTGAGTATCAGCAACCACAATTTCAATCGCCCGCAAACCCATCTGCTCTTGGCGGCTACTCACTGGCAGCGCCGTCGAGCACTACAGCGATTTATCCAACACAAGGAACAGCACTCAACTCAACTGGCGCCGCAGGCACTCTGGGCAATATCACGGCTCCCACTGGGGGATACAGAGTTATTCCCAACGTATCGAATGCAACCGGCACCCAGCGACTCAACCTTCCGCAGTGCGGAACGATGGGTCTGGCTCCTGTCTTCGGTACAGGCAACGACGGCTTTACCTCTCCTGGAGGTTATACGCCTCCGATGATCAACATTCCAGGAGTGGGTTCTTACCGCATTCCACAGACTTTCAGTCTGCCTGGTGGCGGTTCGATACAGGTTCCGACACAACAGCTTTTACAGAATTACTGAAGTTAGTTGGCAATCGATTTCACTCAGGCGGGTCAATTATGGTTAAAAGAGCATTTGCGCTATCGATAGTCCTTTCATCGCTTCTCACGCTGCCTGCTCTTGCGCAGTCGATGAACTTTGATCCTTCAAGCGGGGTGCCGTTCCAAGAGACTCAAATCGATGGAGCCGCCGCTGGCAGCAATAGTCAATTGCAGTTTCAGGCCAATCAAATCACCGGCATTTATATGAATCCGTTTGACCAAAGCAATGCTAAAACAGTGAATGGCTTACCACCGACCTCGATGGACAGCTTCGTTTACGAAGCCGGTGGTATGGCTGAGTCGATTTATGGTGATGAAGGAACGACCGATATTCCTCCTTATTTCGGATTCGACGCGAGCCACCGCATCAGTGCTGGTATCGGTGGAACCAGAGCTGCCGGATTGACTACAGGTCATGGCAGTTACTTACCTGACGCCTGGGGTGGTGACGAATTTGTTGGACCGGAATGGTCCATGTCAGGCTCGCCCTATCCCAATGCGCCGGGTGTATTTAATCTATTTGGTATACAGTTTCAGGCTCCAAACGTAAACATTCCTGGTTTGCCAGGTGGCTTGCCATCGCTAGTTGGTGGCACCAACGGAATTTTTGGCACGAATAGCGGCTTCTAATACATATTCCAAGAGCGCGCAAAAGAGCTCCGAAGTCTTATCATTTCAGATGCAAATCTCGCATCTGAAGTCAGGGGCTGTCATGAATAAGCAACTAGAAGTCATCAGCACGGAAAAAGCACCGAAAGCGCTTGGACCGTATTCACAAGCGATCAAAGCCAACGGCTTTGTCTTCGTCTCAGGTCAAATTCCGATTCAACCATCGACAGGCGAGCTTGTAAAAGGAACCATTACAGAGCAGACATCGCTTGTTCTCACCAATCTCGGCGAAATTCTCAAACACGCTGGAACGTCACTTTCAAAGGTTGTCAAAACGACTGTGTTTTTGAAAGACATGAACGATTTCGACGAAATGAACAAGACCTACGCTGAGTTTTTCGAATCAACCAAACCATCACGGGCAACTGTCCAAGTGGCTCGACTACCAAAAGATGTGAGCGTCGAAATCGAATGCGTGGCGGTCGAATAGAGCGGTAGCCGCAGGCTGGATTGGGTAGAATCGAATAAGTATGAATTCACAAGTTCTTGCAGTCGACATTGCGGCCGTGATCGTGACTCTAATCGCCTCGGTCATAGACGTTCGCACGACGAAAATTCCAAATCTGCTGACGTTTCCGGGAGCGGCTCTCGGAATCATCATGAATTTCGCGTTTTTTGGTTGGCAGCGAGGACTGCTGGCAATCGCCGGCTGGTTTATTGGCGTCTTCCTGAGTGTGGTCATCTTCAACACGTCCGGCCGGCAGCTAGCCTTTGGGGATGCGAAGCTCATGGCTGCAGTCGGTGCTTTCTTGGGACTGAAAGTCGTCATCGCCTGGATGTATTTCGCCATCGTTTACGGCACGTATTCAATCGTCATGCTCGGATTGGCATTTCCATGGAAGCATGTTGGGCAGCTAGTAAAAGCGGCGAGCGTTGGCACCGTTGCGTCAATGGAGCAAGAGTCCGCCGAGAAATTCAACGCGGCGAGAAAGAAGAAGGTGCCAAGCGCTCCCTTTTACGCAGCCGGCACCATTCTTGCGGTTGCTCTAATGAAGCCTACAATGAGTTTTCTCGGCTTTCCGGATTGGTAGACCGCGCTTTAAAGTTGAACCGATACAATCGGTCTGCTTCTTTTCAGATCTGACAAATCTATTTCAATTCACTTCGATTCGATCGCCGAGCGTGGTTCTGGTATCAGATATAGTGCCTTCCGGAAGTTCAATGCAGCTCGTTGCTTTGCGGAACATCGGGCTTATTTTTCCCGGCGCAATGCGCTCCACGAGCCCGACGACAACGCCGTTACTGTCGACGAAAACGACGTCGAGAGCGTAGTTCATCCAGAACATATGAATCTGTGTGCAAGGCTTGATCACAAGACCGCGACCCGCAGGCAGATTTTTAGTGAACATCAATCCTTTAAGCCGCGCGAAGAAATGGTCTGCAATCAAGACATCGCTTGCCAGCTGGCAATTCTTCGTTTGGTTGAAGGCACGCCGCACGGGTCCCTATTTCGTACCCATACCTGAACCCATAAGAGGTCCAAGCGCCAGAAGAATCGTCACTACGGCAGGCCCCAACATTGGCGCCAAGATCAAAGGCATGACGAAGATCATGATGACAGGAACCATTTTTACTGGAGTCTTCGCAGCTTCTTCTTCTTTTTTACGTTTCAGACGTTCGCGCAACGCTTCACCTTGTTGACGCAGCGGGTAGCTGATGTCAGCACCTTTTTGCTCGGCAGCGATAAGAGCAGACGCCATACTGATCAACTCGTCCACACCGCAGCGCTCACCCATTTCTTTCATAGCAATAGGCACTGATTTTGCGAAGAGTTTGACGTCTTGAATCAACTGCGTAAGCTCAATGGAGAGGATCGGGCAGGAATCCGTGATCTCTTTACTGACTTTGTCGACCGCCATCAACAAGCCCAAACCGGCTTGAGCGCAGACGATAAGCAAGTCGATTACGGTAGGCAACTCGCTGAGAATTTGAGTCTGTCTCGTTCTCACTCGACCTGCCAAGAAAAAGTTGGGCATCAACCAACCGAGCAAAGCGGCGAAAGGAACTAGGAACAAGAGCCATGGCGTGCCAGCAGCACCACTCAAGCCCATGAAGATAGCTGTGCCAGCAATCACCGATCTGACACCGGTGTAGATGGCTAAGTGAGCCTGAGTACGATAGTTAGCCATCGTCAAAAGTTGAATCGAGCGTTTGTCTGCCAAACCTGGTAGAACGCTCAGCACCACTTCACCGATAGACTTCATTGTCTGCAAAAGTGCAGAATCTTTCGGTTGGTCTGCAGCGACCTCTTCGGTCTCTTTCCTTGGACGCACACGCACCGCGTAAGTGTCCACGTATTGAGTAAACACAGGCTGCATAAACAGCAACCCGGCGCCGAATACGACCACAAAAACCAGTAAACCAATCATTGCAACAGGCATTTTAATCAGACCTCGAAAGTGGTCAATCTAATCAGGATGTAGAAGCCAAGGCCCTCCCAGAGCACCAGCACAATCATTACGATTCTGGCGATTGGGTGGTTCAAGAACGGAACGATGTAACCCGGCGTTGCTACGTAGGTGACGAGCGTGATCACGTACGGCAAGCACCCGATGAACATAGCGGTAGCTTTACCTTGAGCTGTCAACGCATTTAAGAAGTCGCGAAGTTTGAATCGTTCACGAATGGCTTCTGCGATAACGGACACAACGTCAGCCAAATTCCCCCCTACGTCCTGACTTATGAAGATGGCTTGAGTCAAAAGTCGGAAGTCGGGAGTTCTAATACGCATCGACATTTCATTCATAACATCACGGAACGGCTTGCCGAGTTGTAGTGAGACGAGACCGCGCTTGAATTCAGCTCTAATCGGATCAGGAGCTGTTTCTGCCAACACTTTGAACACTTCCATAATCGGTGAACCTGCACGAAGCGAGGACACCATTGTTTCTAGTGACTGTGGAAGTTGTTCGGTCATTTTTGCCTGACGGCGCTTAGCGACTTGGTCGAGGTAGACGACGAAACCGCCGGCACCAGCCAGTACGCCGAGCACGAAACCCACCGGCATCAATTCGCTGATACCTGTAAGCATGCAAACCATAGCCAAGACTGCCCCACCGGCAATCGAGGAGCAGATCCAGGAGATCCTCATTTGGTCGTATTTGGCTTCCAAACCTGCCTGAGCGAGAACTCGAGCCAGATAACCTTCACGCTTGGTCAAGAAGATATTTACTTCTTCAGCCTCGTTGGTTTTCTCACTCATGCGCCGCGCGTGCTTGCCTAACCGCGACAGTTCATCAGACCACTGAGAACGAGTCCCGGCCATGACAAGCAAGCCCGCAATCACTACTGTCGCAAAAACGACGAATGGTATCGGCATCTGCTCTAACTCCCCCCTGGTAGCAAAATGCTACTCACTTCGAACAACGTACAACTGCTTCCTATCGCAGCCATTCAAGCTTGAACGGCACCGCTTCTTGTTCCAGCTGCTCGAGGAATTTAGGCGGCAAGCCAGATCCAACGTGACGGCACTTGAAGAATCCGCGTGGGTCGCGACCTTCACGCTCAAGGTGGAACATGGTGGAGATAGCGATGGTGTCACCTTCCATCCCGGTTATCTCTGAGATTTCGGTGACTCTTCTTGTACCGTCTTCCAGACGTCTAATCTGTACGATCAGCTGAATGGCTGATGAGATCAGTTCTCTGGCGGCTTTAGCCGGCATTTCCACACCGGACATGAGGATCATGTTCTCGAGACGCTTCGTGCAGTCTCTTGGTGTGTTGGCGTGGATTGTGGTCATTGATCCACCGTGACCGGTGTTCATGGCCTGCAACATGTCGAACGCTTCTTCACCGCGGCACTCCCCAAGGATGATTCGGTCAGGGCGCATACGGAGACAGTTAATAACCAACATACGCTGTGTGATACGACCCTTGCCTTCGGTGTTTTCCGGGCGGGTTTCCATTCGTACCCAGTGCTCGTGTTGCAATCTCAATTCCGCCGCGTCCTCAATCGTGATGATTCTTTCGCGCGGATTGATGTGAGCTGACATGGCGTTGAGCAGTGTCGTTTTACCAGAACCTGTACCACCGGAGATGATGATATTGATTCTGCCCTTCACGCATGCTTTCAGCACTTCCGCCATCTGCACCGACATGGAGCCTTTTTCAGTCAATTGACCGAGAGACATGATGGATGTACCGAAACATCGGATGGTGATGGTCGGTCCATCGATTGTCACTGGTGGAATCGTGGCGTTCACACGTGACCCGTTTGGAAGACGGGCGTCCACCATTGGTGAGTTATCGTCAAGTCTTCTGCCGAGGGGCTGAATGATTTTGTCGATCGTCTGTCTCAAATGACGCTCGTTCTCAAACACGATGCTTGTTTTTTCAAGACGACCGTGACGTTCCACGTAAACTGCGTTTGTTCCGTTGACGCATATGTCACCAACGCTTGGGTCACGCAAAAGTGGACCGAGCGGACCGAACCCGAATACCTCGTCCAGCACGTTCTGGAGCAAGATACCTTTTTCCATCATGGTCAAAGGTGCAGGGTCGGAGTTGACGATTTCTCTGATTCTGGCGCGAACCTGAGCTTGCGTGTCTTCAGAGATATTGGTCAAACGGGACGTATCCAACTCTCTTCTGAGCTGGTCGATAATCAATTTTTCGCGCTCTCTAATCAACTGTTGGTTGGCTGAGAACTTAGCACCCAGGTCGCTGCCGCCGCCGCCGCCACTCGGTTCAGGACCGCCATGGCCCATGTGGCCGTAGTCATCTTTGGCGTCGATTCTGTCGATGTCAGCACGACTGGGACCGGATTCAGATGCTGGAAGTCCTGCACCACCGGGCTTGGCACCACCGCCGACACCGGTAGAAGGTCCGCCTGGTCTAGCCATACCGGAACCACCGGCAGCTGGTGCGGGGCCACGAGCTCCACCTACCCCGGTTTGCGCTCCTTGACCGGCCACTCCGGTGTTTTGCTGTTGCGCGGGAACAACCCCACCACCACCATCTTGACGTTGACGAACGAGCTGTCCCATCAAAGAGGACGCTGGACGCGCTGGTAGATTTTTATCTTCGTCGGCCATTACCTAACACCCATTACCTTTTACTTGTAAGCGCTCCGCAGCTAGCTCTCGCTTGCTCCTTCGCGCCCCACCCGCTCACTCCGTGGGCACCGGCAGCATGCTGCTTAGGTGCCCGAGGTCGGCTATTCGCCATAGTCTATTTGCTAGTTGTCTTGTTGATTGGTCCTCGTTATTTCTTGCCACCAAAAATAGCGGGCATCTTGAAGCCGCCGCCACTCTTGCCCTCTTTCTGAGTGATGAGCAGTTGCTCGCCACCAGCAATTCTGCGAGCCAGAGAATCGAGAGCTTTACCCAGGGCTGTGTGACCGGGGGCGATTTGACCCTGGTTGTTCACCCATTTAGCAGTCTTGGTATCGTTTGGTATTTCGTGGAAAACTGGGTAGTTCAAGTTCGCTCGGCACTCGCTCAATACGTCTTGAGGGAGCCACTCTGAGCGGTTAATTACGAGCAACAGTTTTTCCTGATTGTAGTGAGCTTTGAACGTGTCTAAGCACTTACGTGCGTTGAGAATCGCGGCCCAGTTGTATTCAGTAATGACGAGCACGTGGTCCGCTAGGTCGAGCGTGGCGATCGCGCGTTCGTCGAGAAGGTTCTTCGGAAGGTCGACCACGGTGAATCGGAATTCTTGTTTTGCCGTGTAGAGAATCTCTTGCACCTGCGCCGCGTAAATGTCGCCGATATCTTCCAGCTCTGGCGGAGCAGCGAGAATGCTCAACTTATCATCGTAGCGGGTCATCAAGTTCCGCAGATAAGTGGCATCGAAGTTGGTGTGCGAGAAGTCGATTGTGCTCAAGCTGAAGGAAGGCTCCAGGTTGAGGTAGTGAGAGATCATGCCGAACTGCAAGTCGAGGTCGACGATGCAAGCCTCACCGTATTTGCCCAGATAACCGGCGATGTTGGTACACAAAGTGGTGGCCCCGATACCGCCCGTCGGGCTAAAGATCGCGATTACTTTACCGGCGGCAGTGGAGACAGACTCCGATTGATGTTTCAATTGGATGCTCTGTACCGCGGCTGGTAAGTCAGTACGCCATCTCTCAGCATCGAGGAAGTCGGATGCCCCAAGTCGATACGCGGTGCGGATCAACTCGGGGTCCGGAACTTCGTAGCTAACGAAAAAATAGAGCTGTGGGAATGTTTCCCGCAACTCTGCTAGCAAGGACAGACCGCGCACGGGAGCAGGGCTCAGCTCGATCCAGACCAACTTCGGATGTAAGCTGCCAATTTGCTCGCGAGCCATACTGCCGGAGACTGTACTCACCAGAGCCAAAGATGGTTGGCTGTGGATCAAATCTTCTATGGTCTGGCGTTTGTCCAAACCAGCATCGCAAACAAGAAGTGTGGTCAGTTTCATAAGTTAAGCCTTCTCCTCCCGTCAACAGCCCTATCTAGTGTTTTACCCACTAGTCAAGTACTTGTTCGCTCAAGCTCCTTGGGTTTTTTTAACCTTTCGGAACAGAGAGAACGTCTTTCTTGCTACCCGACCAGATCTCAATCTCGTGCAGAGGTGGTGGTGGTGGTGGGGCAGCATTCATTGCGCCTGGCAAACCACCGGCATCAGGACCGCCGCCCGGTCCGCCTGGAAGTGGCGGCGGAGGCAGAGCTGAGGGTGGAGGCAAGGAAGCAAGGTCAGCGCTCTTAGCAGCTGCTTTCGGGAATAGTGACGTGACATCGACAGTTGCCACTGGAGTGTGGTCTTTGTCGTTGCGCAGCGTCAGGTATAACTTGGCAGCAACCATAGCTTTGATCAATTTTTCGGCATCTTCCGGTGTCACAGTTACAGTCACCGAGCCAGTCGGTTGAGCAGTCGTAGCACCAGGAGTTTTTTGATATGTCGTACCGATGGCGATTACTTCAACATCGGAGAGAACAGGTCTCGCTTTCACGTCAGCGCCCGAGCCAACCATAGCGATGATGTCGACATGGCTTTCAGGAGCAACGAATCCAGCGACGCCCGAGTTGTTGTCCACACCGAAAGTGATGGCTCTCATGCCTTCTTTCAATCTGGATTCAAATCCGAGCGAAATTCCTTGTGGTGCCAAATCGTGTTGGGACACGATCTGTCCTGTAGAAATACCGTATTTAGCAACGCGACCGGCGGCAAGACTTGCAGATGTCAACGCATCTGCGGGGATCCTGCTTTGTTCGATTTCACGTTCTTCTAATGCCTCAGTCGGGATTGTTTGACCTTCAGGGATGTCCTTGATGGTGTAAACAACCTTGCCCTTCTGATTCATCTTTGTTTCTAATTCAGCTTGTTTAGCCTGATAGTTCTTTTCCTGCTCCGACACTTTGCCGGTAACCATCATGGTGACTACAACAGCCAAACCAATGATGACCAAAAGCATTACTGCTGGAGGCATTCGAGATAGGCTCAAGAACAAAGCTCGTAATGGATTCATTACGGTTCCCCCTTCTATCTATTCTTTTTGAGAAAGATTAACCAATTACTATTAACGCATATCGGTGGGTCAAGAACAACGCTTGTTCTCGCGGGCACCAAAAATCTTTTACCCTCATTTAGCCAATTCCCAAACAATCTTTATCAGAAATCGACTGTTTATCAGCCTTCCCTTGCTGCTGTGCTCGAGGGAACAAAATTTACTTGTGGGAATCCGGCATAAATAGCCAGTCTTCAGAGGCACCACTTTGGCAAAACCCAGCAAAAACCCCGAAAAACCGCAACAATGCTTGAGCTTGCGTTGATCGCAAGAACATCCTAAAGCTTGCTCATCTTGTCCTTTTATGACAACTAGAAAGGCTCAGTGGCTGGGATTTCGCCCATCTTTTCAAGAAGTGTTTTTCGTCGCATCAATTCTTGATGTCAGGCACCACTTTGAAGAGTCCACACGATCAAAAATCGGAAGCTCCAAATCAGATTTTACCTGGATATTACAATTCGATATCGATTAGACGCCAAACCGCTTCCGATGCAGCGTCAGATAACGGTCACTATTCGCCAAGAACCTGGGAGTCCAAATAATTGTCTGGACGCTTGCTCAAAAAATAATCAAACCAGTTGAATCGAGTGCTCCAATTTGCCCGGCTCACTCGATTCAACATTTTTCTTCTCACACCACGCCTACCCAAATAGGGCACACCACAATTGTCAGAAAAAACGACAAAAAAAAATTGGAGAGTCTTGCGACTCTCCAATTCAACGTCTTCAGCGTCTAGCCGATGGCTACTACGATGTCGCGTTACCGGCGCCAGCGGACAGAGCATTAAGCTGAGAGGTAACAGCGGAGAAGGCTGCGCTGATGGCTGCTCTCAATGCACCGGATGTGATTGCGAATACGAGAGCCACGAGGATGGCTACGAACGCCAAGATGGCGCCGTATTCTGTAATACCTTGACCAGACTCGTCGTTGATGAAACGGCTAATCATTTAGAACCTCCTTACGGTTTTTAGTAAATGTCTCTTTCGAAACGGATTCAGCTTACGCTGTTATGGATTTACCCGGGAACGAAGAAACAATACCAAACTTTCTACTAGTAACGTACATTAAACGATATGCTCAGCATACCTTCGGACACCTTGTTAACAATAACCGAGCGGATTACCTCCTCTTGTAATTGAGCAGCTAGGTGAACGATGGGACGTTTTCTCTGCCGCACTAAAATTATCTTACACAGGATCACCTACCCTGCCAAGTACACGAAAGTGCGTATATGACTTCCCCGCAAGAGTGATCTTATTGACGAAATCCTAGTCAGCATGCGCGTTTTCGAAGACCTCGCATGTTAAAGTGAAAATATGGCGAACTTAAAAGTTCACCTTCAGCTTCGTAAAGTTTTTCCCGACCACATGTCCAGCGAAAATTCTGCCAACAATCAAAATGCGGATAAATCAGCCTCCCATCAGGCTATTGCAACGGCAATAGAAAAAGCGTTGCAGAATTTAAAAGCTAGCGAGCAGAACGGATGGTGGCCTTACGTTGGCCAACTAGGACCATCAATTGAAGCCACGTCGTGGTGCGCGCTCGCGCTGCACGCAACAGGTCCGGACAAAGAGAGCAACTCTAAAACCACAACGTTCTTGTTGGAAAAACAGAATGCCGACGGCGGCTGGTCTACGGCACCGGGCTGCGGGAAGTCCGATTGGTCCAGTTCTCCAGCCGTTCTGGCTTTGCGATTGCTGAACGAAAAGGATGCACTGACAGAGCAACCGAAAGTTGAAAAAGCTATTCTTTCCGGCTCGAACTTTATTTTCGATCTCAGAACCGACCCCTATCACTCAATCGCACGATTGCTCTTATTTCTTTCCAAGGGTGAGGAAGGTCTGAAATACGCGCGTGGCTGGCCCTGGAATCGAGATTGCTCCTACTGGGTAGAACCAACTGTTTACAGCCTTTTAGCGCTCAAGCTACCGACGGTGCCAGACCGGCATATAATCAAAGCTGCAATTAGACACGCTAGTCTTTACTTACACGAACACACCTGCCGCGGTGGCGGATGGAATCACGGCGCAGCCCTCGTCCTCAATGTCTACGCGCCACCATACACAATAACAACAGCCGAAGCGTTGCTCGCACTACAAGACGAACCGCGCTCGCTAACGATTGAAAAAGGGCTAGAGTTTTTGCAGCACAACCACAAAGACTCTGATTCCAGCCTGACCTTAGCCTGGACTGTTCTCGCCCTGCACGCTTATGAGAAACCGATCGCGACAAAGGTACTGCAGCTTCTCGCTCATCAAAAAGAAGATGGTGGCTTTGGCACTAACAACATGGTCACCGCCATATCCGTGCTCGCGCTACTTGCTGCCTCACGTGACTTCAATCTATTGAAGCTGCGATAGCGGTCAGCCCGCAGGCGCTTAACGCCTTGGTATAGCGAATTCGTGTATCGGTTTTCCTGTACAAAAATATAGGAAGATATAACAACGCATTCGTAGTAAACGTGCCACCACTTCCAGCGCGTGTCATGCCACCACTTCGCACTGCGGCGGCTGACGCTACTTGCCACTGTGCTTGCACGCGCAGGTTTACAAATCTGCCTGACCTTCAACACGCTTCTGCAATCTAATTTCCGGATAGGTTGGCAAGAAGCGCACGATTATCTCTTTGTCGTGGTCGTCACGATCGCGCTCGAGCGTCTTCTCTTGCGGCAAGCGTCCGTTCATTACAATATCGCTTTCGATGCGAACGCGCCTGGCTTCAGGATGCACAGCAAACACGTAATCGGCCAACGCATACAATTCATTGTCTCCTGTCACTCGCCCCCAGCGTTCTTTCTTTTTATCAATCGGGTGAGTGTGCCAGTTTCCATGTTCGTCTTGATACTGGGCTTCCAGACGAGACGTCTCTTGGCGCGCCAGATACATGCAATAGCTCCAGGGCGATCGGTCGAAGAATGACAGTTTATCTAGCGGTCGTCCTGGGTAGTAGTAAACACGCAGGGGAATCAGGACCATCATAGAAAGTAAAAGTAACGAGAATGCCGATTGCAATCTCACAGCCCCAGTTAATCGCAGAGGTTTAGAGCGCTCCGCTTCTTCTTTGGCAGGGTCTTGCACAAGAAAACCAAGATGCTGCCCGCGAGCGAAGTTGTAGAAGAAAACCTGCATCCTCTTCACCCAGACAGTAAAAGCAACAAAGTACCTCGAAAGCAGCGACGACTTGCCACCACTTTCGATTTCGGCCGCACTCGGTTCATCTATAAAGGTGCTGAGACAGGCACACATGCACAGGGAGAAGATGCTGATGAACTTGTCGAGAAATACTGCAATTCCCAAATGGAAGAAGATTGCGCAAAGCAACGTCACTCGCCTGGTGCGCGGGAAGCAGAGACCGAAAACGAAGAGATATTCGATAGCTATTGTGAACAAGCTAAGAAAAACCCAGAAGCCATGCCCAAAATGCTCGACTGGCAATATGCCCTTCCAAGCTGAACCCAAAGACCAACCGTCGCCGAACATAGTTTCAAACGAGTAGCCTGCAACAAAATCAGGGAAGAGCGCCTTTTGAGTGGCGGTATAGAAATAGCAAAGCACCGTGCTCACTTGAATCAACCGACGGGTGGGGCTGCGCCCTGGTCGTTCCAAGAGAAGCGCCAACAGCATCAGCCACTCCAACACGATGAAATGGCAGCCTGACGCCATCCAATCCATAGATCCGAAGTAGCCGATTACCCCCGCGAGAATAAACGGCCAGAGCTTGAATGCAGAACCAAGCATCATCGCAATTGAAGAGCAGCCAGCGAGCACAAACAGCGTCCGGGTGATCTCTTCCGGTGGCGCTGGCAGATGAAGTAGGTGAGGTCCGATGCGCCAAGCTGGAACGTTTATCGGTCCAGGTCCGCCATGAGCCCAGACCCAGACAATAACCAAGATAAATACGCCTTCCAGCCCTGCCAGCCTTCGAGTCAATCCAATGAAACTATTAGGCAGATAGAGCCAATCGACAAAACGCTGCCAGAAAGGACTGCCAGTTTCCTCGCTAATATTCTGAGCTAGACTTGCCGCGTTCACGACTGCCAGACCTCAAAGACATCCACCGTGAACATACCCAATTGCGGCGAAGAATTAGATCATCCTCAAGGCGTATTCGAGAAATCGAAAGGATGACTGCGAGTCCATTCCACGGTCTTAGCCAATCCTTGCGCGAAAGTGTGCTCCGGTTGCCAATCTAACTGCTCGCGCGCTTTGCGAATGTCAGATACCCAGATCGATGTATCCCAACGCCTGTTATCCATACTACCCCAGACTGGCTCAGCGTCGATATTCATCACCTCTTTAGCCACCGCCACCACTTCAGCAATGCTCGTTTGCACGGAGGAACCTATGTTGAATACAGAACCGTGTTCGGAAATCTCTGCCTTAGTCAGTTTCGTAGCAGCCTTCACAAACGCCGAACAAACATCATCTACATATATGTAGTCGCGCGCGATGTTTGGATCGACCAGCGGCGGCAACTTATTCTCAAGCCCGTGGCGAATGATGGTCGGAATCAGCCTGCCGCGGTCTTCGTAAGGTCCATAGGCCGAGTAAAGTCGCAGTGTCGAAATCGGCAGTTTACGGTTGTGGGCGAGGAAGCGGCAAAACTGAGTTGCAGAAGCCTTGGCAACAGCATAGTAGCTATTCGGCTCGACAACCTCGTCTTCGCGCGGAGGATGGTCTTTGTAGCCATATTCAGACGAAGAGCCGGCGTTGACAAAGGCGGCGAATCCAACTTTTGCTGCCGCCTCTAATAGATTGATGAGGCTCGTGACGTTTGTTTGAAAGATCTGATCAATGTCGTTTTGCCAGCTGTAAGCACCACTGGCGGCGAGGTGAAAAACCCATTCCGGCTTCAGTGTCGCAAGTAGCTTGTCAGTTGCATCTTTGTCGAGCAGCTCGACAGTATGAACATTGACGGAGTCTCGCCAACCATCCAACCGTTTTGGATTATGCTCTTTGCGAACGAGCAAATTGACCTCATGGCCGTCTCTAAGCAATTTGTGAGCTAGGTTGGCACCGACAAAACCCGTGGCTCCGGTCAACAAACAACGTGTCACTTCTACCCTCAAGTGGGAAACAATCTATTATTGCATCGCGTGGGCAAACGCTCTTGCAGCCGCTTTCCAAGAAGCAAATCAAAGTTTGTTATACTCGACCTCTTCTGTGAATTTGCTTCATGCCCGACGCTTTAACCCAAAAAGGAATTGGAATGCACAGAAAGTTATTTGGCAACACAGGACAGATGCTGCCGGTTATCGGACAGGGCTCCTGGAACTTTCCTACAGACAAAGCAGCTTGCGAACGAACCGAGGGCGCACTGCGCCTGGGAATCGAACAAGGCATGGAGCATATCGACACAGCCGAAATGTACGGCAGCGGTCAATCAGAAGAGCTCATCGGTCGAGCAATCAAAGGACTGCGACGAGAGAACATTTTTATTGTCAGCAAAGTTTTGCCTTCCAACGCGACATATAAAGGAACGATTTTGGCTTGTGAGAAATCGCTGAAGCGTCTGCAAACTGACTACTTGGACTGCTACTTACTGCACTGGCGAGGCTCACACCCATTAACTGAGACCATAAGGGGATTCGAGAAGCTCATCGACGACGGCAAAATCCGTTCGATGGGAGTGAGCAACTTCGACGT
The DNA here is from genome assembly GCA_036702975.1 of Oculatellaceae cyanobacterium. GTDB lineage: Bacteria > Cyanobacteriota > Vampirovibrionia > Obscuribacterales > Obscuribacteraceae > DATNPX01. The sequence goes on along the minus strand of DATNPX010000043.1, from coordinate 157,379 downwards.
CGGCGATTTGCAAGAAGCGCTAGACATTGCAACTAAACCAATTGCCTGCAATCAGATTCTCTATAACCTATATACTCGGGCACCAGAGCGCCGATTGATTCCGTTCTGCGCCAAAAACAAAATAGCGGTCGTTGGTTACACCCCCTTTGCACAGCGCAGCGCGCCTGAAGCGAGCACCGTCGGCGGTGCAGTATTGCACAAGATTGCAGAAGCGCATGAGGTGACGGTAAATCAAGTGATTCTCGCGTATCTCGTTCGCGACGAAAACGCTTTTACAATTCCGAAGGCAGCGCGAAGCGAACACATCGTTGAGAATGCCTCAGCCGGAAAGTTGAGGTTGAGCAAGACCGACATTGAAAAAATCGACGCTGCCTTCCCAGTCCCTGAACGCGACATCCCTCTCCAGACGATTTAAGAACTCAACGTGAAACCCCGCCTCAATTTCTGGCAGATTTGGAACATGAACTTCGGATTCCTCGGAATCCAGTTTGGATGGGGACTACAACTCGCCAACATGAGCGCCATTTACACCAAGCTTGGTGCTTCACCAGATGCGATACCAATATTGTGGTTAGCCGGTCCAATAACGGGGTTGCTCGTACAGCCTGTAATCGGTGCAATGAGCGACCGGACATGGAACAAGATCGGCAGACGCAAACCATATTTTTTAGTTGGCGCCCTGCTCGCTTGCGTAGCACTAGCTCTAATGCCGGATTCTCCGGCTCTTTGGTTTGCGGCAACATTGCTGTGGATCTTAGACGCGAGCATAAATATAAGCATGGAGCCTTTCCGAGCCTTCGTCTCAGACAAGCTAAATGCTGACCAGGCAACATTCGGCTTCATCATGCAGAGTTTCTTCATCGGTATCGGAGCGACTCTGGCCAATGCTCTCCCCTTTCTCTTTCGCTACTTCGGCATCACAGGCGTTGCAGCCAACGGCGTGCCGCTTACAGTTCAATATTCATTTCGCATCGGCGCCCTCATGTTCCTCATTTGTGTCCTCTGGACGGTTTTCACTTCGAGCGAATATCCGCCTGAAGACATGGAGGAATTTAACCGCCTAAGAGCTCTCACCCCCGGCATCCTCGGCTTGTTCAAAGAGGTCTTTCACGAGATACCGCAAGCAATAAAAGAAATGCCGACCACGATGAAACAGCTGGCAGTCGTGCAAATATTCACTTGGCTTGGACTCTTTTGCATGTGGATGTTCTTCGGCTTAACAACTGCTTATCACATCTTCAAAGCGCCAGACGCGCACTCTGTTGAATTCGACAAAGGAGTTGAGTGGGCCGGATGGTGCTTTGCTATTTACTCACTCGTTTGTTTCCTCGTCGCTTTTGTGCTGCCAAAAGTTGCCCGGGCAACAAGTCGCAAACTCGTGCACGCAGTTTCATTGACGCTAGGCGGGCTGAGCCTGCTAGCAGTCTACTTCATCAACGACCCAACTTCTCTGCAATACACAATGATTGGAGTGGGCATTGCATGGTCATCTATCCTCTCCATGCCATACGCTATTCTCGCCGGAGCCGTTCCTCAAAACCGCACCGGAGTCTACATGGGCGTGTTCAATTTCTTTATTGTCATTCCGGAGATCATCGCCTCAGTCTGCTTCCAACCCCTGGTCAAGCACGTTTTCCACGACAATCCGATGTATGTAGTAATGATGGGAGGCGCCTCGTTACTACTGGCGGCATTGTGCGTAATACGCGTCGAGGATAAGGCTGCAGTGCAGGAAGGTCCTCTAGTCGCAGGGCACTAAGTCAGTTCAAGATGCGATGAATCGATGAACGGTGGTACGATGACTACTCTCCTCACGGACCACTAAATGCATTTCAGCCCAAGCCAACTCATGACAGCAGGCGTCGTATGCCTAATTTGGATCATATCGATCTCTTGTCACGAATTTGCGCATGCCGTAACGGCATACTGGGGTGGAGACTCATCGGTCAAAGACAAGGGTTACCTGACCCTCAATCCATTTCGATACACAAGCCTCGAAATGACGATAATCTTACCGGCAGTGTTTCTTCTAATCGGGGGCTTTGCGCTTCCAGGCGCGGCAGTCTACATCAAGACGAGCGCTTTACGCAATCGCTTTTGGAATAGCGCTGTCAGCGCTGCCGGGCCATTGGCTACGTTTCTTGTAACAGTAGTGCTGGCGGCAGGCTTCGCCCAAGCGAAACAGATCGCAGACGACAATCTGCAAATAGAGCTAATCGCCGCTTCTGCAATGCTCGTGTATTTCCACTGTGCTAGCCTCATCTTAAACTTGCTGCCGGTACCCGGGCTAGACGGTTATGGCATCATAGAACCTTGGTTACCAATTGCACTCCGTCAATCGTTTGCGCGCCTGGGCAATGCCGGATTTGGATTGATTCTGCTGCTATTATGGCTACCCGGGCCTAACCGAATCCTCTGGGATACAGCTGGAGCAATGTCCACAAAACTCGGGGTGCCAGCTCAGGTAGGTGAGCTCGGTTTTGTCCTGTTACGCTCATCCATTCAAGTATGGGCGATTCTCATAATTGTTATCTTGTACGTGTTTCGGAGGAAGCAACCAGCGTGACGGAGTCTATCGACGAATCTACGACAGAACAAGACTGTCAATCCGAGCAAGAGCTCGACACCGAATGTGGTGCACACCACAAAATAAGCGTAACAGCGAAATTGGTTGCTTTCTTCCGTCAATTTTCCGATATTCCGTTTGCTAAAGACGTGGCGGAATTTGTCGGAGCCGAAGCTGCATTTCAGAAGATTCTCGAAGATACTGGTCTGCAAGCGAGTGATCTAAAAGAGTTCTCGCCGGTTTTTGAGGCGCGTTACAAAAGTATCGTCAACGTGATTGCCAACTCGGGAATCAACCAAGTGCTTGAGTTAGCTAGCGGATTTTCTCTTCGCGGGTTTGCTATGACTCGCGCTGCGTCGTTGACCTATATCGAGTCAGATCTAAGGGAGCTCAATAGCGAAAAGCTCAAACTGTTGGCCGAACTCTCACAACACAAAGCCGAAGATGGCTGCGGAAACCACAGTGTGGCAACGGTCAATGCCCTGGTATTGAGCGAGCTGCAAGAAGCTGTTCGACAGCTTGATAAAAACCTCCCTTTGATAGTGGTTCACGAAGGGCTTGTGCAATATTTCTCTAAAGAAGAGAGAGAACTTTTAGCGAAGAATATTCGCGCATTGCTTGCCGAGTTCGCCGGCGGATGCTGGATCACCCCTGATTTTTCATTCCGCGCGGAAGTCGACAATGTTTCGGCGGCCCGACAACAACTCAGGCAAGCAGTGATGGGCGTGACAGCCCGCACGCTGTATGAATCAGCATTCGAGGGTGAAGAGGGGCTGCAACAGTTTTTTATCGACTCGGGATTTCAAGGCGAACTCCACTATCAAGTAGATGAAACGCCTAATTTCACATCTCTCGAAAAATGGCAATTGCCACCGGCCATTTTGGAAAAGTTGAAAAAACGACTGAGGCTATGGGTGTTGAAACCGGTGAGCTAACAAACCAGTGGACTGACTTAGCACACAGTCGGGTTAACCCCAGTGCAGAAAACGAACGTAGATTTTAGAATGGCAGTCTTACTACAGTTCGTAAAAACGGAAGTATCTCAGATGGCACTCAAACCGCGTGCCGGCACGCTTCTTGCCGGCAGTTTATGCATAAGCTTAGCGGGGCTGTTGATTTATCAAATCCAACCAGCTCAAAGCACCAGGCAAAAGAACATAGCGAATAACACGTCGACTCAAATATCCGGCGCAGCCGCGGCCTCAGCCAACGCGCAAAATCAAGAGCAACAAAGTCCAGTGCAGCCGCAACAAAGAGTCGAGGCGGCAGCAGGAGCAATGAACTTAGATGACTCCTTTGCTAATCCTTTTGAGCCGGTCGATATCGCCGCGATGACGCAAAAGTCTGATTTGATCGTAGTTGGACGCATCGAGCAGGTGACAGGACCAAAATATCTCGAGATCGCTCACCACATGAACGACCCGAACAATCCGGTGGCAAAGTTGCCGCTCGACGAACTCAAATCGCAGATGTTCTACGTCATTGATGTCGACCGCGTCATTAAGGGAGACCCATCACTGTCAGGAAGAAAACTGAAGTGGATCGATCCAAATTGGTCTCAAAACATTCATGTCGATACCACCCACGGTGTGAGCTATCGAAACGAGTCCAAAAACGGGATCCCGCAACTTAGTTATGGCATCTTCTTCCTAACAAATGAAAATGCGCGGATAAGATTTGCTGATAGAGACCACTGTGTGCTTCCGGCCTCTCCCACGCCACTGCAAGTGGCATCTGATCCTTCAAAAGCCGTCGTTGAGGAGTTAGTTCACGTTCTCGTCACGCCACTTGAGGTGCTGTCTGCAAAGGGGGGCGCTCCGGGTGGTGAATCCGGATGTGGTGCCGGGGGCGACTATTCACTCAGCGCCGGTGAGGTGCTGATGCGAGACGCAATCACCGTTCTAACTCAGTTGCCGGCGGAAAGCTGGAAGCGAACATTGAGTCAGCTGACGACAGGAGACCATCCAGCTCTAACTAAGCTTTGGGCATTTGCCGGACTACTGTCGAAAAATGATTGGACTTGCTTCGCCAATGTAGAAAGCTTGGTTTTGAATCCATCACGAGAGTTGCATTATGCAGCAAGTCATCCCTTTGATGTGCTAAAAGACGAAGTTCAAACAGCTGAGGGACAACGATTACTACCACTGCTTCCAAACTCAGAACTGCTTACTTCGCTTAAATCGACTGACGTCAATATTCGCCAAGCTGTCTCTTTTTTACTGGCTCAGAAGAAAGACCCGCAATTAGTGGAAGTACTTGCCAGCAAGGCCGACACAGATAGCGACGAGACCGTGCGTGAAAATTGCAGGTCGGGCTTGCGACAACTTACTAATATCGGCGCGGAATTTTGGCAAAAGGAGCCGGCACTAGCGCTAGAAATTGCTTCCGGCAAATGCAGTATCGAACCTTTCAGCGCAGCTATGAGAAAAGGAGCAATATTCGAACAGGACAAAATGACCGAAAGCGTGAACGCTAGACTGGGCTCAAATGCAGTCGACCCCGCTCACTATCCAGAGTGGGTCACAAGAGGAATCTCTTGGATAGAAGCGGAAAACAGACAGAATGTCCCTTTTCTCGGTCAATTTTTGCCACCTGAGCAAGCGAAAGGGTGGTTATGGGAAGGTAGCGAAGACTCTCAGGGACAAAGACGTGCCTGGTACACATTTAAGAGGAGGCTTAATCCAGCCAGTGATAGCAAAGATAAATTTGTTGTTCGAGACACAACCGTAGCGCTCTTAATTGAGCTAAAAAACGGACAATATCCTCAGTTGTCAGAGAATGGCGTCCTGCCGTCGGCAAACATTTTGGATGTCTGGCAACAAGACGACGACATTATTTTGAAACGCCAATCTAAAGACACAGTCAGAGTGCTTAAAGTCACTCGTATCTATGGTCCCGATGGCAAGCTGCAGAAGTCCTCGCCTTCTGGAATAGAACAAACCGCTTCGGTCCGAGATGTCGAAGCAAAGTAGCGGAAAAGATTAATTGGTTTGTTGTTGAACTTGAAGCGGTGGTGCCTCTGGAGATTTAGAAATGTTGCTTTTAGATTCCATCCCTTGAAGCGGGCTTGACACTATAGGCGGTGTCGAATGCTCAGGTGGAACCGGAGTAAGTTCTATCTCTCCAACAACGAATGATGGAGTGACAAGCGCTCTTGTTATACAGTCGTTGGGCTCGACAAACCATGGTTTGGAATCATTGCCGACTGCTTGAATGTCTCGAAAAGCCCGTAATGACACAAACCGAAACTCGAGGCCTCGCACAAGTTCTCGATGACCGTCCGAAAGATATTGCTTGTAGACTGTAACAGGATCAGTCGGACGCACCGAATACGATGGCGTTGCATATGGGCGAGATTTAGAGCCGGAAGTCGTTGGATGTTCGACCAGAACATAATCGTCCTTGATTCGAGGAACGACCATTATGTAGTCTAGACCTGCTTCTTTAGCCAGCTCGGCAAGTCTCTGATTAATCTCGGCAGGCGTATTTGTCTTGCTAGAAATGACTTCCAGTACACTTGGCACTCCGTGACCACCCAGCGAATGTCCATTGCTCTGTTTAGAGTGTCTCGTAGGTAGACGGCTCTGACAGAAGCTCTTGAGCACGCCATCCTGAACGATCTTCACCTTATCGGCTACGACGCCCTCGTCGTCGAACATATAGTCGCCGGGCAAAGGTCTGCCGTTTTCATCCTTTGCCGAAGGGTCGTCAACCACAGAAATACCGGTTGGAAGAATTTTACGCCCAATGCCGTTTTTGAGGGGATTGCGCCATCCTTCCGAGCCCAAATATTCTTCGGCAAAACCGAAATTTGGTGCCATCACTTGCGAGAACAGTTCTGCAGCTCCCTGACCTTCGAACAATATGGGACCACAATAATCCTCACCTTTAGCGGCGACGCGCAAATCCGCAACGCGTTGGGCAAGAGCAATCGTCATCTTTTTCAATTCATCGAATGAGGGCAACCCCGAGATCTCGGTTGCCACCGCCACATCGGTATCCGAAACCGGCATGCCATCAGAAGCTTGTGCAGATGCCCAGATTTTAACGACATACTGAGAGCGACTCTCACGCACCCGCGCACCTTCACTGTTTACGTACCAGTAATTTATTACTCGTGAAATCAGAGATACCTTCGACTTCTGCAAAGTTGGATAGTCCTCGAACAACTTTGACAGCTGTTGAATCGTGCTTGAATATTTCTCGTTCTCATCCGACAGACGACGCACCGGATTCAGAGACACAGTCGGTTTCTGGGACGACATGTCCGCTAAACGATTGGGCACGGAGTTGGATGCGAGATAGGCCTTTTTCCATTCCAGTGCTCGCACCGCATACTTATAGACAACGTCTGTGTGCAACCAGATGTAGCGGCGCACCGAATTATAATCATCATCGAGCGGCATTTTGATGACGTATGGTGAGCGCGATGACAACGGATAGGAAGAGTCGGTATCGTAGTTGCCGACCCGAACTATCGGGAATAAAAGTCGCTCGCGGTCACGGTTGGTCGTAGGCTTAGCACCTAGACACGACGATGTGGTAGCCTCATCGACCTCTTTAATCATGTATGACATGAAATACGGCGTCGGATGCTCTTCTGTCTTTAGATCCTTAAGCGTGCGCACCATTTCGTCACTCATGGCCTTAATGAGCGTATCTGCTGACGACGACGAAGCAGGGGTCCGCATCTGAGCCTGGGTCTGGGTCTGAGTCTGGGCTCCAAGCGAACTTTTTTCTTCGCCATCTGCTGCCAGTGCAACCGAACAAATCGAGGATGTAATCAGACTAATCGTCAGAGCCAGCGCAAACATGGGAGATAACAACTTCATGGCGCCACCTTCTTCTGGGCAACAGGTTCAGGAAGAATTGGCGCACGCTCAAAGGTCTTCGCCTTTCGCTTAACTTCAATTGACTGCAAGAGCAGACTTGGCGAGACGCCAGAGACCAGGACGGGACCAGATTCGCGACCGCATTTGCCATTAAAAACAGCAGGATCATTTCCGGCGGCGAGAACTTTTTCCAGTGCTGCAAGTGGAGTACCCACGATCTCAGCCCCTCGTATCAGCTGGTCAGGGCGCCCATCGACAAACACTTTATAGACCACAAGTGGATTGACGAAATAAGTTTGCTCGGAACCACTGGCGGTGTAAGTCGAACCTCCGGCAATTTGGTCAAAGTACAAACCATATTCTTTGTGCTGCTTCTTAGCTTCAGCAATCAGCATTGCACGCAGTTCTTTAGGAGAGAACTGCTTGCTTTTGTCCGCGAGCACGAAGAGATTGCCCTGACGAGCTACCGGATTCCAACCAGCCGAAGAACGTCCATGCCCGTTAGACGAGTTAAAACCTCGTACTAGCGTCCGGCCCAAAAGAAAACCAGTCAAGACACCGTTCTTTGCCAAAGTAACAGGGCGAGCTGGAACGCCCTCGTCATCGTACAAGTAGTGACCATTTAGAAACTCGCCCTGGGCCTTCGCCTTTGTCGGATCATCGATGACGGTCAAAAAGCTCGGCATCACAGAAGTTCCTATTTTGCGGGCAAAGGTCTTGCCTTCGTTCTCGCTTTTCTCGTGTACAGCCTCTACCCGATGACCAAAAGTCTCATGATAGAAGACTGCTGCTGCTCTTCCTGAAAGAATCGCCGGACCGACATAAGGCTCCGCCGCTGGTGCCTGCCGCAACTGTTCTAACGTCTCAGCCAACTTCTCGACTCGCTTACGCAGAGTCGACTCATCTGGTAAGTTTTTCGGCTCGGGGCACTCGACCGCATCCCAAAGACTCAGTGTCATTCCGTCTTTCGTCAACGTATTTGCTTGTACGGAAAAATGAGTACTGCGACGCTGTTCCACGATCTCCGAACCTTCACTCGTCACAACATATCGAGTGATGGGATCAACCGTTAAAGTGACTGATGATGACTGTAAAAATGAAGGGTGCTCGTTGAAGACTTCAGACAATCTGCGAATGCGTCCCGTCCATTCAGCTCTATCAAACTCTGTCGGGCTAATTGGCGACGTGTAGTGGCGCGCCGGTTGAAACGAGAAATCGTCAGAACGATCTTCTTCAGCCGAAAGCACATCGTTGCTTGCCAACAATTCCGAGTACCGCTGCTGCGCCGATTTAAATGCATCATCGGTCTTCAACCACAGACACTGCTGCAATGGAACTCCGGCACCAGCACTAGGAAGAATCGAGTCACTCTCAGACGACTTCTCATATTGATGAGGTGACGTAGAATTCCTCCCCCGCAAAAAATGCGTGTTGTCGAAGTGAGCACTGCCAACCCGCAAATCAACCGACAACATGCGACATTGACCATCAATGTCGTCAGTCAGTCCGCCATTAGAGGCTGTTATGGTGTCCCACTTGCAGTCGTAGAGTCGATAGGCGAGGAAATAGAGCGGCGCTTTTCCAGCTGATTTGAGCCGCCCGAAATTGCGCTTTAGTTCAGACTCCATTGTCTGCACGACCGGATCAACAGGCTTAGCAGGCGAAGTCGCGGATTCCTGAACGGCAAGAGCCTTTGTCGAGCAAAAGCAGATTGCCAACGCAGCCATAACTCGACGTTCCAAACCGGGCACCAAATCGACCTCTTTGTCACACACCAATACAATAGAACAACCGACCCGAGATATCCTCACTCCGTTCGGCGTAACAGTTTATATTACCAAGCATTAGCATGAGGAGGTCAATCGGGTTGACTGTATTCTATTCATGCAGCGGTCCGCCTAACTCGCTCCTCGAAGTAACTTTTCTTGACACCAAAATTGGTAGCAGCACAAATCGTAGTAACATTTGACTCTCTAAATCGGAAGGTCAACCAATGCATCCATGGCACGATGTCGAACTCGGCGAAGATATGCCGCGCATTTTTAATGCAATTATCGAAGTCCCGATGGGTTCAAACGTCAAGTACGAACTCGACAAAAAGAGCGGACTCATTAAGGTCGACCGAACTCTGTTCAGCGCTGTACATTACCCGGCAAACTATGGTTTCATCCCGCAAACCTATTGCGATGACAAAGATCCGCTCGACATCCTGGTTTTGGGACAGGAGCCGGTAGTTCCGCTATGCATCATGCGAGCCAAGCCAATCGGGCTCATGAAGATGACCGACCAAGGCGATCCTGACGATAAAGTCGTAGCGGTTCATTATGATGACCAGGAGTTTGCCCACTACGACTCAATCGATGAACTGCCAGCGCACAGATTAAACACACTGCGGAGATTCTTCGAAGACTACAAGATTTTAGAAAAGAAAAAAGTCACGGTGGAAGGCTTTCTTGGACCACAAGACGCGCATGCAGCAGTGGAAAAAGCCATTGCCCTTTACAGCGCGCATGAAAGCGAATTGAGAAAAATGTATCCCTGATGCTTTATGCTTAATGCTGTATGAGTTGGCGAAAGCGCCGCCAATGTTGGTTTTGAATCCCTAAATGGCACGAAATTCCGGAATTTTCAATTTCAATTGGCCGTCGCCGTTCTTAAGCGGGCGATTGGCTGGCGCTCCACTGTGGACAGTAGTTGCGCTTTCATTGGCACTTAACTCGCTACAAACGCCTCCTTGCTTAGCAGCCAAAACTAAAGACAAGACCCACAAAGCCGTACCTGCTGCAGGGACCGAGACACAAAGCTTTCCCCCGGGCGCAACCGTTCTGACGCGAGCGATGAAAAAGGAACTAGATCGTTCCTTCAGCAAACTAAAAGATGCAGGCGATAGCCCGCTTTACTTCCTTAGTTACCGTGTCTATGACGTGGACGAAATAAAATTGAGCGCAAGCTACGGCGCCTTGAACGAAAACGACCAAAGCCACCGACGCACTCTGGACATCGAAGCACGTGTTGGCACACCGCAGATTGATAATACACACAAGTTGCGCGAAAACATGGAAGCAACATTTGAAAGAATGTTCTCCAATGCCAATGGCATAGATTTCTCCATCGATAATGACGAAGACGCAATCAGAACAGCGTTGTGGTTAGACACCGACATGGTCTTTAAGGCAGCTCAGCGCAAGTTTGCCCAAGTGACTGCCAACCACGCAGTCAAAGTTTCCGAGGAAGACAACTCCGCCGATTTCACACTGGCAAAAGCAGTGGTAAAAACGGAGACACCGCTGACATTGCCGGTCGACAAGAAATCATGGGAAGATCGTTTGCGTAAGCTCTCAGCGATTTACAAAGAATATCCCGAGATTCTTTCGTCAGATGTTGAACTGAACGGTGACTGCACGCAGCGATACATCGTCAACACCGAAGGTTCGATTATTCAGACAAGTGACCGCCAGGCCCGCGTCTTCACCAGCGCCAGCGCACTGGCAGATGACGGGATGCGTGTGAACCTTTACGACAGCGTCGACGTACTCGATCCGGCACAGCTGCCGGACGACAAAACGCTGGAAGATCGTATACGCAAACTAGCCAAAGCCGTAATCGAACTGAAGAATGCGCACATTGCCGAACCATATGTCGGACCGGCCATTATCCGCAATCGCGCAGCCGGTGTCTTCTTCCATGAGATTTTAGGACATCGAGTCGAAGGTCATCGACAAAAAGACGAAGAGGAAGGCCGCACATTCGCGAAAAAAATCGGCGAAAGAATCATGCCCGATTTTGTGAGCGTGTACGACGATCCGAGTCTAACCGAGCTGAATGGTAAGACTCTGGCTGGTTATTACCATTTCGATAACGAGGGTACCGAGGCGCAGAAAGTTTCAATTGTCGACCACGGAGTGTTGCGCAATTTCCTCATGGGGCGCTCACCCATAAGCAATTTCACAACTTCCAACGGGCACAGTCGAGCCCAGCCAGGCATGTCGCCTGTAGCGCGACAGGGCAACCTTATTGTCGAATCAAGCAAAAAAGTTCCTTACTCTGATCTGCGCCAGATGCTGATCGACGAAGCAAAGAAGCAAGGTAAGCCATACGGCCTAATCTTTGATGAAATCGCCGGTGGTTTTGCTATTACTCAAACGTTCATGCCTCAATCGTTCGAATTGCTCCCGTTGAGAGTGACGCGCGTTTGGGTTGACGGACGCCCGGATGAACTCTTGCGCGGAGTGAATCTTGTCGGAACGCCTTTGACTTCGCTGGAAACAATCATGTGTGCAGGGGATGACCCGGACACATTTAACGGTGTGTGTGGTGCTGAATCTGGCTGGGTGCCTGTGTCGGCGTCGGCTCCGAGCTTACTAGTTAGAAGCCTAGAAATTGCCAGGGAGTGGAAGGAACAAAGCAAGCCACCAATCTTGCCACCACCATTGTTCGATACAGCAAGTACAAAAGCAGGCGCGGGCGAGAACGCTGAAGCAAACGCTAGTGCGAAGGCCAGCATAAATGCCACTTCTAGCACAAGCACCAATTCCCTATCAAGAAGTGAAACGAAGCAATGAGAGCAATCAAGCAACTGCGAATTGCTACTCCGCTGGCAATCTCGGTACTGGTAGGAACGGCGATACAGCTAAATGCATTAGCAAACACCACAAGCGATACCACAAAGACTGATGCTGCGACATCGGCATCTTCGGTATCTTCGGCATCTTCAACCGTCTCAGCGACGACAACCGCATCGACCGCAACTGCAACTGCACAAGCCGATACAGCGAAATTGGTGCAAGACGATGCCATCCTTCGTGCCTTCCGAGATGAACTGCAAAGAACACAAAGCAGATTGAGGCTGGGCGATCATCCAGCGCCATATTTCACAAGCTACGCCGCAACAGATCAAGAACGCTTCGACGTGTATGGCTCTTTTGGTGCACTTGACCGTTGCGATTCGACACACCAGCGATGGATAAACATTGACCTGCGTATTGGCAATCGAAAGCTTGACAGCGACAGCAGCGGCTTTGGCTTCAATCACGAAGGTGTTGGCAGCGCAAGTTTGGACAACAACTATGACGCTATTCGACATGACTTGTGGCTGAAGACCGACAGCGCCTACAAACATGCAATCGAGAATTACGAATCAAAAAGGGCTCTTTTGCGAGAGAAGAAGATTCCAGACTTGCCAGATTCAATGGCTGCTGCAACGCCTGTAGTCAGCATTAAACCGACCGCACAACTGGATATAGACAAAGACAAATGGACGCATGACATTCGCGACATTTCCGCAATATTCAAGTCATTTGAGACAGTGATCAATTCAGAAGTCACACTTCTTAGCCGCAATCAGATCCGCTGGTTCACAAACAACGAAGGTTGTATTACGAGAGAAGGTGACCAAGGTTTGGTCGTCGGAATGACCGCATGTGCTCAGGCCAGCGATGGCATGGATGTCGCCGACTTCGAGTTTTTTGGCACTGACGAGCCGGCAGGATTGCCGGATGCGAACTATTTGAAATTAATGGCACGCGGTCTGGCTGAAAGAGTCACAGCCCTTTCCAAGGCCCCTCTGATTGAAGACTATCGCGGTCCCGTTATGTTTGAAGGACAAGCCGCAGCAGAGTTTTTTGCACAATCCATGTCACCGAGTTTGGTGAATCCAAATGAAAGAATTTCACGCCTGAGTGCCTTAGGTTTTTCCAGCGGCGGACTGAAAGAAAAACTCGGACGTCGGATCCTGCCAACGTCTTTCACTGTAGTAGACGATCCGCAAGCAAAAGAGTTTAAGGGCGAAAAATTGAAAGGTGGATACGCAGTCGACGACGAAGGTGTGAGAGGAGCCAAAGTCACGTTAGTGCAAAATGGAATCTTGAAAACTCTATGCTCGGGACGCACGCCAAGCCGCTACATCAAAGAGAGCAATGGACACTGGCGAGGCAGCGGTGCTTCACCCAGCATACTTTTCATCACTTCAACTGAGAGCAAACCTGTGTCTGCCTTGAAAGAACAATTGATGAAAATGGGTAAAGAAGATGGTCTCAAGTACGTGCTTATCGCACGGCGTATAACCAGCCTCTATTTGCGCTACTTCAACGCCGGCGAACCGGGATTCAAATCGCTGAGAGGAGGCTTCGGCAGCGGTCAGGTTTCGCTTTTACCGCCAACTTTAATGTACAAAGTTGATGTAGACACCGGCAAGGAAGAACTGGTGCGCGGCGCAAAGTTCGAACACTTGAGCTCTCGCATGTGGCGCGATATCGTCGCAGTTGGTGATGACACACGTCCGCACCTCGTACTGACCGCTGGACTGCCAAACAATTCCACGAGCAGTTCTTTGGTTTGCCCATCGATTTTAGTGTCGGAAATGGATATCACAAAATCGCAGCAAGAAGGTGACAAGCCGATGATGTTGAAAAATCCCTACTTCGACAAGAAAGCAGTAAACCCGCTGCACTAATCCCACTCGAAATCCGGCCGCTTTTGCTTTGGCTTGGGAGCCAGAGCTGACCAACCGAATTCGAGCAACGAGTAAGAGTCTTTTGCAAACTGAATTGTCCCTTCAATCAGTTCGTCTGGTTTCTTCAAACATGATTTGTCCATATCGCGCACAACAATATACGATTTCTGTTTGACGAGCTCTTGAATGTCTTCGTCCTCTACCTTCTCGAATCCACGCGGCAAACGCTTCAAGGCAGAACTGTCTTCGGATAGTTCTAGTCCGCATTTTGCCAACTTCTTTAGAGTCTCTCGAATTTGTTGAGGCTTGGTGGCAATGCGCTGACGAAGCGCATCCAATGCCTGTTGCTCAGGATAATAAAATCCAGTTGCCCAAAAGGATTTTGCAGGATCGATGTGAATATAGAGCAGTCCATTCGAATTTTTCCGACCGTCAGGGCTGAACACAATACCAAGATGAGTCTTATAAGGGCTCTTGTCGCGAGAAAAGCGCACATCGCGATTGAGTCGGAAGAGCGATGTCTTCGGGTCACCAGTTAGTTTCAACTTGTTAGCGGCAAGCTCCTCAGCGACTGCGACAATTAACTTTGCGACCGGCAGCTTGAGCTCTGTCTCGTAAACATCGCGGCGAGCCTGGAACCACTCTCGTTCATTATTTTTCTTGAGGTCTCTCAGAAAATTCAAACCCTTGCTCGAAAAACCCTCGAAATCATCAAGGGTCACAGTCTTTTTCGCCACAGCCACCTCAAACTTTTGCCCGACTATCAATGAATCAATACCTACGAGTCTAACCGAAAACACGGTCGTAACAGTCAGCAAAAAATGGTGCCGTTGTCAGGCGATACAAGACTTTCTTAATTTACCTGCAAATCATTTGGAGGAGCGAGACTCGCGGATCAGCATGCACAGACGTCAGAAGTAAAGCGCCACAGTTGGGTAGTTGACTGGTAATATTTTCTGTGCTCCTGGCGTCTCTCTCAATGTTAAGCAATGCCGCTAATCACAAAGCACAGCTCATTGGAAGACTTTTTGTGCGCGTTTGATTTCGTTTCAGACAGAGATTTGCGTCATGCGAAACGACTTTCCACGTTCACAGGCTTTCCTATAAGCAAGTGCTTCGTGATGCTCGACTGCATCTCAGACAGCCAGTTGCGCGCAGTCTTGGAAACAAGAGCGCTCATGCATGAAGACGCTATCGAACAGCGGGACTTGGCCAGAGTTTTAGCGGCCGTCCAAAAAGGCTGGACACTACAGGATGCCCTGATTATGGTGGGCATCGATGTGCAGACCACAAGACGTACAAGGGTTGGTGAGCTGCTTTCAGATGCAGGAAAGATTTCCGAGCACTCTGTTGACCAGGCGCTCAGTATGAGCGATTTTTGCAGTCTTCCAATTGGTGAAATTTTACGGGGGCTGAGTCTCACTACGGAACGACTGATTGATACTACACTTGCGGTTCAATCGCAAATAAGACGTGGCAATTTGGAACGCGACGAAGCGATAACTCGATTGCAAACGGTGACGTCCTCAGACGAGGGGACAAGTAGCACATATCATCGCGTTGCGACACTGTTGAAAGAGGCTGAAGTTGCTCGCCATCCCCTTGATTGGGCTACCGATGTCCCGAGAAAAGTGCCGGCATCGACGGAACGAAAAATGGACGAAGTTCTAGCGGCGGCTTTTCGCATAGATGCGATGGAGCAGCAAAACCTCGTCAATCACGAACTAAGTTGCAACGTGTTGAAACGGCTCAATTTATCGCTCGACACACTCGAAGCGTACATCAATTCTCAAATGAACGCAGCCGACTTAACGCTTATTGATTTTCTGAGAGCAGCTGAATATTTGACCGCCCTCCGCTTACCAGTGGAGGGGAACTTGCCACCACTCGAAGCAGAGATAGAGGACCTAGCGACAGAAGCACTGAGCACCAGCAACGATACAGTTATTCCGAACGACCAGAATTCCTTGTGCACGGTATTATTTGCCGCATTCAACCAAAAAAACCACCTTTTGCGCTGCGCACTTATTTTGCACGAACTGATGAAGAGCCGACAACTACCGGTGAGACAAGCACTCGTATTATTCGGCTTGAAGCAACTCGAATTTGCGAACTAAATTGGTCTTCGTATGATATTGGTTTTCGTATGATTCAGTGTGCAACTACTGTTGAATTTAAATCTGCGGTTTGTAATTTACTTTGTCAATCAAGAAGTAGCTGGTCCACCAATATCCTTTTCCGTTCGGATCGCCTGCAAAAATAAATTTGAGTTCGACATCATTCGCGTCGGACGGAAATTCTTTGCATAGATCGCTAGCAGTCTTCGTAAGGGCAGCCGAGACATTTTCCTTCATCTTCGCCTCAGAGCCTGGCAATTTGGCGGCTTCAGCGGCTGAGGGAGGAATCATAGTGGCAGGATTTTGATAGAACGGAATGCTGTGGTTAAACCCAAAATACTCGACCGCCTGCACCATCCCGTGATGAATCTTCACTCGAGCACCGATTGCCCCTCGTTCGTTAGGATGAAAGTTGTTGATTAGCGCTTCTCTATAGTCCCGATACCAATCATTAACATCTTTTGTTTGAACGCCACCACCATCGGTGCTTTCCGCTCTTGCAATCAACACTTTCAACTGCTGGCAAAGCAATGACTGCCGCGGCGGCAAGACTACAAAGTCTAATCAGACATCTGGCTGCCATGCTCTGAGCATCGTTTGACATAGAAAATCTCTCCTGGAGCAATCTTAACACCCATGCTTAACACCCATGAATGCAGTGCCATGATGAGAGCGCCCATCCTGCAAAAGTTTCTTTTCGCCATAACTAGAGCCTATGACAACGCCACTGTAAAGTCCCATTGCCCAGATATATTGCTAAACTTGCAACTTGCAAGCCACGTGTTAAAATACGGATCCAAGCGGTTAGCACAAGGTAAGGCAAGGATGAAACGAGTCGTAGTAACGGGTATTGGGGCTATAACGCCATACGGGCAAAACGAAAACTTCTTCGAAAATCTACTTTCTGGGCAGTCAGCTATTAGCAAGCTCAAAGGCTTCGCGGAGAAATCGCTTTCTTACTGCCACATTGCAGGCCAAGTCCATGACTTCAAACCTGAAAACTTCTTACCTGTCAAAACGGCAAGCCGCATGGACCGCTTCATCCAAATGGCGGCTGCGGCAAGCATGCTCGCACGCCAAGATGCAAACTTGCCCGATACCTTCGAGCAACCAGATCGCGTCGGGGTCAATGTCGGCTCCTCCGCTGGAGGATTCAACACCATCGAAAGCAACTTCTACCGGATGCTCGAACGTGGTCCAGACCGCTGTTCACCATTCACAGTTCCGATGCTGATCGTCAACATGCCGTCTGGCTGGATTTCGATCCTGCATAAAGCTGCGGGATATTCGTCGTGCATAAGCACCGCATGCGCTACCGGAGCTTCGGCCATAGGCGATGCAATGAGAACGATTCAGCTCGGTGTAGCCGATATCATGTTTGCTGGCGGAACTGAGGCGCCCATCACGCCCTTGTGTATGGCTGCCTTTGCTTCGTCGCGAGTTCTGTCGGGGCGGAACGCCGCGCCCGCTCAAGCCTCACGCCCATTCGACAACGACAGAGACGGATTCGTCATGTCCGAAGGTGCATGCATCATGATTCTCGAGGAATTGGAGCACGCTCTTAGGCGTAAGGCACGAATATACGCTGAGCTCAAAGGCTTCGGATGCGTCGCCGATGCGCACGATATCGTTGCTCCAAGAGAAGACGGTGACGGAGCTCGTCGAGCGATGACACAAGCAATCGAGCAGGCTAGTTGGACAGCTGCCGAGGTGGATTATATCAACGCCCACGCAACCTCCACAGTCGTGGGAGACAGAGCTGAAGCCAACGCAATTTCGAGGCTCTTTCAAGAATGCAAAAACAAAGTCGTAGTGAGCGCCACAAAATCCATGACCGGACACATGCTGGGCTCTGCAGGCGCGATCGAGGCAGCCATCAGTTGTTTGTCGATATTCAACAACGCAATTCCGCCAACTATAAACCTCTTAGATGTCGACACGCAGTGCCAACTGAATCATGCATTCAGGGCGGTAAGGAAGAAAGTTGTACGCGTGCTCTCAAACAGTTTTGGCTACGGAGGTCACAACACGACACTCGCCTTCGAAGCCTACCCGGCAATCTAGGCGTATAAGCCAAGCAGAATTTCGAATGGACTTCAGCGGAATGAAGAGGCTAAGCCATATGGCACGTTCGTTTGCAGATTCTGTTTCCTTCGACGCCTGAGCGCTCGCCAACCATTTGAGCTCAACGATGCCACACAGGGAAACTGCGATTCGGCGAGCCGAAAAACAAACGCGGCAAGAGCCGGCGTCAGACGGGGCATATCCAGGCAAAGACTTTGCAGCGCCGGCACAAGGAGGTCCTGCGGAATATTCTTAAGCCAATAGGCGTCAACTCCGATAGTCAGGTAACTCAGAATCTGGTCAAAACTCGGATCAGCGGAAACGATAACAATTTTCGTAGTGGGAAGTTCGTGCTTTATTGACCGAATGATGTCTGCGTCCACGAATTCATCCTTGCGAATACATATAACAACTACATCAGGGTCGCACCGTATCGCCGCATCAACCATACCAAGATCATTCGATGCTTCGCCGATAACTTCTGTCTTGTTACTTGAACCCAAAATAAAACGGAATCCAGCTTTGTCGATCTGCCACTCGGCCACTAGTAGAACTTGTATTCTCATCGTAGCTCTTACTCCATTCAATGGAAGTGTAATAAATATTGCCTCTTACTATTCATATTCAATGATTTGGAAGCTTGTTGCTGCTGCGCCCGGTGAATTCGAAACCGCTCTGAAAAATGTTTGCAAATGAGGGATATAGATGTCACCAATGCTCCGGCCTCTTTGACCAATCTGATTACCGGTTCAAACGGGTCGAACCTTTTCTCTTCAAAAGCACTTCGAAGCGTTCGACTCCTTTCAAATAGACTTATTTCTTCTTCTAACCCTGATACTGACAGATTCTGCGGTTCATAGACCGCGCTCACGTTTTCGAGCCAAAACCTGGTGACACGTTTTGGATCTATGACCGTGGAACGAGCATCAAAAGCGTTCATACTAGTGCTCTCCAAGTATCTGACTTCCGTGTATTCCTGGTTGATTACAGCCTATATGGTCAACACTAGATGTGGAACCACCCCAAAAGGTCATAGCCCGGGGTTTTCCCTATCACCCAAATTAGTTACGAGACAAGTTTCGGTCACTCAAATCCAACACTCAGACCAGGTCATACCGCAACATCGATGCATTAGATAATCTCATTAAAGCCGAAAATCCAAGCCAAGTAAGATTTTCATGTCCAACGCATAAGGGTGGACATTTTCATTTATACACTTACAAGCACACACTGGACGGTCTCGTCTATTTCCATTGAACAAACAAGTCTTAGGGTTTACCTTACAAACTTTTTTTCACGAAAACAGTGCGCTTCTAATCACATTGGCTTGTCATGCAAGCAGAACTTCAGAACGGCGAGAAAAATCTCCATAGAAGTTCCCGAATCTTGCGAAAACCGATGCCTTGTCTTTAGCTCAAACACGACTGCCGGCTGACATCGAAGCCTAGCGCAACTGAACAGAGATGCCCGTTTCGGAAGGGGAACTAATCGCTGGCAGTGAGCGCCGCAGAGACAAACGAGAGGTCACGACAATGACGAACGAATTGAATCCTTCATACGAAATAGGCGAATTGTATAAAGAGGCTATGCGCCTGAAAGCGAAAAAATTGTACGAATCTGCAGCGGTTATTTTGGACAAAGCTCTGGCTGAGGCGGCAAATATTCAGGACCTCGGATTGTCAGCCCAACTACTCGATGCGCGAGGATGTGTAGCGTTTTGCGCAGGAGATTTCGAAACGGCGCGTGAAAATCTCTTGAAGGCATTGGGAAAACTTGAGGTCATGTTTAGTCCGGAACATGGAAGTTTGGCTCCTGTTCTTGACCATCTTTGCCGGCTCTACATCGCAGAAAAAAAATTCTCAGCCGCAAAACCACTAGCGGAGCGTTCACTAGCGATTAAGGAGAAAAGCTATCATCCAGCTCATTCTGAGGTATTCGAGGCGATGCGCTTGTGTGCAATTGTCGACGAAGAACTTGGTGACTTTGAGAGTGCAGAGAAACTTCTGGTTAAGGGGATGACTCTCCTCAAGCCGACGACAATTGGTGTCTTCGAGGAATTCTTGGTGTCGCTGGCAAATCTCTACCGCGTGCAGAAAGAAAGCGACAAGGCGGAAGCGCTCTACAAGCAAGCGCTGGAGGTATTCGAAAAGCGTTCTGGCCGAACCCTCAGAGCAGCACACGCGATGAATGAGTATGCAAAGTTTTTGGAGCAAGAAGGGCGAGCTTCAGACGCAAGCAGACTTCGCATGCGCGCAGCGATAATGGAGCAAAATATACAGACAATCGAAGAGGACCCGGCGCTCCCAAATACTGAGTCTTATCAACGAATTTCTTATCCGATGAACACGTTTCAGTAGGATTGTAGAAGTTAGTGTCTAGGCTCCGACGTTTTTTCTCTGTTTCCTGCATCTCCACCAGGCACATCACTTGTGTCCGGAATTTTAAACACAACATGATGCATCGGTTCATTCCCCATCGGAGCGTCAGTTGTTTTGTCGGAAACAATCTTGATCCGCCCTTTCTCGCCAGCTTTGGTGACCATCCGATAGGAAGTCGACTCGCGCATATCCGCGCTCCATTCACCGCCAAGTGAACGAATTATTTTGAATAGGCCTGTCGTAAGCAGGTAGCCATAGTTAGCACCGGCAGTAACACGCACGGCCATGTCCGAAATATAGTGATTGCTAGGTTCATAAAGGGCATAGCCCTGCACTTTTCCATCAGCATCTTGCACCACGAGTCCGCGTGTCTCTGGTTCCCAGGGCAAGTGGGTCCAGCCATCAGGGAATCGCTCCTCCGCGATGTTCGTCATAATCGGCTTATCTAAAGACAACGCTCCCCGAACGATCGGTGGCGGTCCCGGTTTCGGAGCTGCCTCTTCCGCAGAAGCCAACAAGACTTGCATCCCGGCATCGGTATAACCAGAGAAGTCTCGTGGCAGCAATTGAGTTTTATTACCAGCCAACGGAAGGCTTTCAACATTCAAATCACTGTTGCTTACTCCCATTGTGATCGTGTGAAACTTGCCCGCTAGGGATTCTGCGGTCTGTTTGTATATGCTCAGCGCTGCGCCTTGCTGATTGCCTAGACCTTTTGCCTCAACATTGTCAAAGATCAAGCCACCATCATCGGTGACAACAGTCCAAGACTGAGCCACAATATCTTTGTTTGCGTTTTCAATGATGAAGAAACCAGACTTCGGATTCTCTTGCCCGTACCAAGCACTGGAATCAGCATTACCACCAGGATGTTGGCAACAATTAGTATGCTCGCCAACAAATAAACCACGTGGATCATCACGCGGAATAAACCGGCCAGTGAGACCTTCTGCACTCCAGGCTTGATCTGTTGGAAATGGCATTGGCACAGATTTCGAAGCCATATAACGTTTCTCAAACTGGGGATAGTCATCTGCCTTTACGTTCCAAAGAGAGGCTTCCCTTGCAAAAGCAGGGTCCTCTATCTTTTCGTACCGATTCAACAAAGCCTGATTCAACACATCATTGAAAGCGCGGCTTGGCGAGTCTTTTATGTCCATCCAGGCATCAGCGATGCGCTCGAGATGATTGACGGCACGGGCATTGTTTTCCAGAAGGAAGCTACCAAGACCTTTGATCGCTGCTGGCGGTCTCGCCGTCAGCCAGGTCGTTGCATCATAGTTGTCTCGACCAGCGCGGCTTTGCGAGTCGAGCCAATTTTTCCAATTGCTTTTAAACACAGTTGCTAAAACAACTGCGCTGCGCTCGTGCCAAAAAAAATGGCGTTTTGACCAGTCCACCTTGTCGTGTGGATTGTCGCGAACTAAAGCGTCATAAGCTTCACGAAAGGTACTTGGGTCCATAGTCGCGAGAATCTCGGTGGGTCTCTTGAACATGTTCAATCCCTGAATTAACGCCACTCGATGAGGTGGCTCCAGAATATCTGAGAGGAGGCTATGAACAGCCACTGGCAGAGAAACCGGGCTAGCATGCTTGATCAAAAGTCTTGTTCGCTGTCCCGACAATTCCTCAATCTGTTTGAGCATGAACGCTTCTGCTTCTGCCGCTTTCTCACCAAGAAATAGCTTCGCGGCATCTTCTCGCTCAACACCGAAGTGTTCGATCGTCTTATTGAAAGCTTGCGACGCGGAAAATTGAGACTGCGGCTCCATTTCACCAATCTTGATCGCCAACTCTGTATTCACTTCGGGCACAAACCGCCATCCTTGCGCTGCTTTTACGAGGGTTTGTGGGTCAGTATCTGGTCCGAACTGTTCCTCCGTGCATTGGTAACGCGAAGAGATTGGCTTGATCGCCTCATCGGGTATTTCATCAATTCGGCTCCAACGAGCCATCCGCATCAAGGTTGCCGCATCCGAGTTTCCTTGCCAGCCGATCCAATTATTCAGCGGACGAGACCGTTTCCAAATCGCCATGAATTTTGCTGCATCCTCTTGATTCTCAATGCCGATGCGCTTCTCTCCATATGAGACACCAACATGGTCTTCAGGCGTTGGCTTGTTCGCAGGATCTCCTGCGATCAAGGCACGCTCATAAATTCCTGGCATATCGTCCTCTAGTTTACTCATTGAGGATTCGGTCCAGATCTCCCAAGCCATGTGCGCCGCAACTCTGCTGCGATAGTACAATCGTGAATAGAGCAGCTGCGCCCCCTCCACCCACTCGTCCAACAGAATGCGAAGCGCCTGCGCTTCGCGCATCGTCACGGGTTCACCAGGTTTCTCTGTCTCTTCGGGAGTCAGCTTCTGCAGGTCTTTTAGCAACTGATAAGCCTTTTCGCCCTGCGCAGACAGTCGATCAGGGAACTGTAAGCTTAGCTGCTCCGGCACGCCTGTACCTGTTCGGCGAGGTGGCTCAACGGCGTCCTTCACAATATTCGAAATTGATACCGAATTCAATTCAGGCACCGCATACAGTGCCTTTGATTCAAACTCCGAACCGAGGGGCAGCTCCAGTTGTATTCCTATAGGTGCCCTCTTATCTGCTGGTGCTTGAATTCTATTACTTTCAGAAGTCGGTGCCACCACAGAAATAGTCTGACTGTCAGTACTTCTATGAGTTTGTTCAGTCTTAGGTGTTTTCGCATCCTGATTTTGCTCCGGCTGGAGATTTTCCACG
This sequence comes from Oculatellaceae cyanobacterium, assembly GCA_036702975.1. Lineage (GTDB taxonomy): Bacteria > Cyanobacteriota > Vampirovibrionia > Obscuribacterales > Obscuribacteraceae > DATNPX01. The sequence goes on along the minus strand of DATNPX010000043.1, from coordinate 134,232 downwards.
GCGTGATTTGATCTCGGCTCCGGCCCGATCGACTTGCCTTCGACACCCGCCTTTGCAGCAAAACCACCGATAGCACCAAATGTGCCACCAACCATCGACATACTGTAAATGGAATGACCAATTTCTGAGCTTGTGGCGAGCCGGCGTTCACTTTCACCACTACTTAGTTCGGAGCCTACCAGCCCAGCCGGCACACCGGAGATAAGACCAGACACAACAGGATGCAGAAGTAACTTTGAGACACCAAGTTTCTGGAGCGGTGCCGTTTCCGCAACTTTCGCCAAACCGACGCTGCTGGCTGTTAAAGTCGTCATAGTAGCTACACCGTTGGCGCCATTTACCAGCCGGCTTGCGACGAAGTTTTGCCGGTCATTGGTCGGCGTTAGGAGCGCGCCGTTAATAAATCCAGCCACCCCTGCTTCTGTCATAGACATGCCAATTGGTGCTCGTTTTAGCGCTAGAACGGCTTCTTCGGATTCTCCGAATAGCTTCCCCACAATCGGCTTCGCGCCAGCGCGAGCAAGTAAAAACGGCAAAATCTGGCCAGCAGCGCCACCCAATTGTTGAGCATGCCAGTCGGCGGTGCCAAAGGCTGCCGGCTCCTGAGCGCTGACGAATTGCACTTTGCTCTCAAGTTCGGCACGAGGAACTACCTGGTCGACCAGTTGGGCTACAGCGGTAACGGGTTGCTGCAAACCCTCATATGCGGCTGAGACCAACGCCTCTTTGGCAAGATGAGCAACTGCCTCCGCGTCACGGCTGAGGCTAAACCGGGCAGAATTCGATTCCACCGGCTGCGCCGTTTTGCCATCTTTTGCAGATATGGCCGTCATCTTTCTGGGACCGGTTATACGACTCTCTGGGCTTCATTTCCCGCCGAATTTACGAGGAAAAGTTTAGTTCCGCGCAGGGATAGTGTCTCTCGTGTAAATACGTGTCCAGTATGGCTTTTCGGTCATTGAAATTGTGGCAAAACCTTTGCTAACCAAGTCAATAGTGCGCATACTCGACTATCGAAAGATTAACCGCTTCAAACCACCAAAGAACAGCGCCGCTCCGAAAAAATAAAGAGCAAAGAAACCGGCAGCATTGTCCGATTTTTGTTCTTTCCCTGTACGGAGCACTGATTCTTTTGGATTTTTCTGGTCGTAGTAAACTTTGACTGTCTCACCTTTGGTGTATCTCTCACCCTTTGGCAAATATGTAGAAGCTGCGAGCTGGTCATGATAAATTTGGCTCGAGGTAAAGCGCTTGCCGTTCACTACGTAGTCGTAGCAAGCATAAGTAGGCAACTCCGATGTGAAGCTCAGACCCTTATGCTCCTGGTAAGTTTCAGTAATGGTTCCAAAGCAACTAGCCCATGATGTAGTCTGCTCGGCTTCGGTAGAGAGCTGAGCTTGGAATAGTTGAATTGCGGCGATCGAGCCAAAAGTCACAATCCCACAGATGATACTCGCGGATGGTCCTAATTTGGCTAAGCTGCTGTGTAACATCGCCTCTACCTCACTGCCGAAGGACTACTCCTACATCTTGGATCTGAGGGAAATTCGCACGCGCTTATTTAATGAATTAGTAATAGAGTATCTACTGCAAGCTAAAATAAGCAGATCGATTTGTCACTTCGTTATTGAAACTAGTCTTAGTGCCAGAAGACTCGGGCTTTTTCGGTACCGGTTGTGAAATCACAACAGCCTTATCATCGGAGAAGTCCACATGCCAATCTGGTTCTTGCTTCAACTTCTCCACGAGCGCGTTATGCGGACGCAAAAACACGGTCTTAATGTCGTATTTTTTCATCAACTCCTGCCAACCGGGCTTTGCCTGCACCAACGTCAAATAGTCGTTGACCAAAGCCTCTCCGTACATGTCATAACGAGTATCAATGAACACAAGTGGTGCACCAGGATGATACCAGATGAGAAGATCCCCAAACTGAGCATCGTTCAAAATGTTTCCTTCAATCGATTTGCCGCCGATTGTCTCAACCGCATTGAAGGGAGCGACAAACGCCACACCTGATTGCGGTAAACGGGGAGCCTGTATGCTGAATACCGTCAATAACGTACCGCAGACGCCAATCGCAAATGCAAACAGAGCACAACCAGTTGTTCCAAGTTTTACAGGTGGTGCCAAACCTTCCGCTAACTTTTGGTCAAACAGCGCGAGCAATTTATTTCCAGAATCTGAATCGGCGGAGCCAGATGCGAGCAAGAGACTCAATTCGCCTAGACAAATCAATACGACAAAGGGAATCAAGCGCAGATGTGTCCATGCCTCGACTGCACACACGGTCATCACGGCGATGCTATCAATCAACTGAATTTTTTCTATTGGCACTTTGGCTGCCAATGCATGACACCACCGCCGACGTAAAATTGCTACGCAGATCGCCATGAAGACAAGAAATGGAATAAACTCCGGACGCCTGAAGTCCACGGCATGCAGCTCGTCTATCAGGTAGTTAAATTTTGCAAAAAACAAAGACGGAATATAACTCCACAATCCAAATCCGTATGGATTGCACAATGTAACTACGGTCGCAACCAAAAGCGATACCACAGATGAAAGATCGAGTGGAGAATGCTGCCTGAGCACAGCTCGAGCAAGCGAGTCAGCGAACAGATAGACGCATAACACAACGACCAGCGAGGTAAACCCAGTGTGACAGTTGACCCAAAGCAGCATAACGGCGCCGACGCAACCAATAAATTTCCAGTCGACTCGTGACGCGGCCTCCGGCTCTTGCATCAGCGAAAATCTATGCTTTGCCAACAGAAACAGAAACGAGGACAGCAAAACATACGAAAGGATCTCCGGACGAGCGAGAAAATGGAAGGAAGCCGCTACGAGACCGACAAACATTGCGCCAAGTGCTGCAGTCCAACTGCTCTTTGTATGAGCAAATAGCTTCATCGGCAAGACTATGAACGATACCACCACCGACACCGTTACGAGAAGCAATAAGCCAATCAAACCGGCCAGACTATAGGAACCATAAAAGATAGCCTCGCTCAACCATTGATAGAGAACAAGTGGGCGGCCTAACTGCGCAAAGGTGTACGAAAACGGCTCGATCGACGGCAACCCGTGGTTTTCGAAAATCCATCTTCCAAGCGCAAGCAGCCAACACGTGTCCGGATCGTGAAGAGCAGTGCCACCAATAAAAACACCACTAACAAGCAGCGTCAGAAAAAAAACACCAACTGCAATTTTGGCCAGAATCGCCGCAAACTCGTTGACCAAGTCAATCCCTCGCCGTCTGAGCCGTTTAGTGGCGCCCGGTTACTCCCATTCGATCGTTGCAGGCGGCTTGGTTGTAATGTCGTAAACGACACGGTTGATGCCAGGAACTTCGTTTACGATTCGCGACGAGATAGTTTCGAGCAGATCGTATGGCAAGCGAGCCCAGTCAGCAGTCATACCGTCTTCGCTTGTGACGGCGCGGATAACGATCTGGTTTTGATACGTACGTTGGTCGCCCATAACACCGACAGAGAGAGTGGGCAACAGCACACCAAAAATCTGCCACACTTGGCGATAGAGCCCATGCGCCTTAATCTCTTCCCGAATGATCCAATCGGCTTCGCGTAAGGTTTTCAGTCGCTCTTTTGTCACTTCACCCAACACTCTAATTGCCAAACCCGGACCAGGAAATGGATGCCGCTCGCGGATGCCGTCGGGCACGCCCAGTTCCAGCGCTACCTTTCGCACTTCGTCTTTAAATAGTTTTGCGAACGGCTCGATCAATTTGAACTGCAAGTCTTTAGGTAAACCGCCAACGTTGTGGTGCGACTTAATTTTGACTGCAACGCGCTCGCCCGTCTTCGGATCAACTTTAGTACCGGCAGACTCGATAACATCCGGATAGAGTGTGCCTTGGGCGAGATAATCAAAGGGTCCTAGCTTCTTCGATTCTTCCTCAAAAACTCTAATAAATTCAGCACCGATTCCTTTGCGCTTTTCTTCCGGATCTGTAACGCCGGCGATTTTAGCAACAAACCGGTCGCGTGCCTTTATAAAATGCACGTGAATCTTGAACTCGCGCTCAAACGTATCAACGAGCCATTCAGGCTCGTTTTTGCGCATGAACCCCTGATCTATAAACATACATGTGAGCTTATCGCCAATAGCTTTGTGCAGCAAAAAGGCCAAAGTCGAACTATCCACTCCACCAGAGAGAGCAAGTAGAACCCGCTTTCCACCAGCTCTTTCGCGCACCTCTTTGATTGCCTTGTCGATGAATTTGTCCATCGTCCAACTTTGTGTGCAGCCACAGATATCGACAACGAAATTGCGCAGGACTTGAGTACCGCCTTTGGTATGCGCCACTTCGGGGTGAAACTGCACGCCATAGAAACAACGTTCGTGATCAGCAATAGCCGCCACCGGAGTGGCCATCGTCCGTCCAATTACTTCAAACCCTTCAGGCAAGGACGAAACGCTGTCACCGTGGCTCATCCAGCTCTGCATCGTCGGGTCGAGTCCGGCAAAGAGATACTCGTGATGCACAATCGTCAAAATCGCCTTGCCATACTCGCGAATGGTCGCTGCTTCTACTTTGCCACCCAGATCGAGCGCCATGAGTTGCATCCCATAACAGACACCGAGGACCGGAATGCCTAGCTTCCATATCTCAGGGTCCATCTTGGGAGCGTGATCGTCATACACACTGCTGGGACCGCCCGAAAGAATAATCCCCTTAGGATTCAACCTTTTTAATTCCGCCGCACTAACAGTGCAGTTCATTAGCTCAGAATAGGTGCTGAACTCGCGTACCCGCCGGGCTATCAATTGCGAATACTGAGAACCGAAGTCAAGAATCGCAATACTATCGGCAAGGGCATTGTCAGGAAGCCGGTCTTGTGATTGCTCTGCTTCTGTAACCTGCATCTCAATCTTGGTCGAAGTCAATTCAGCCTCCTTTTAGCCACCTGGCTGGTAACGTTCGGCCTCTGCACGGCAGAACCGAATTTTTCATTCAATTATACGCGTCAAGACTAAGCAGGAAACGTTCCGAAAATGACGCAAACTCTGAAAAGCTCGGCACTTGCAACGCCAAGAATGTTATCGTATGAAGGACACTTACTATAACTTCAAGAGCTTAACAAAGGGGTTGGCTTTGCAAGCCACGGAGTCAGAAAAATCCAAGGGCAGAACCGCGATCATAATCGGGGCAGGACCAGCTGGGCTGACGGCCGCTTACGAGCTTCTAAAAAAAACCGACATTAAGCCAATCATCGTCGAACAATCCGATTATCTTGGCGGATTGTCGCGCACCGTTAACTACAAAGGTAACCGCATCGATATTGGTGGCCACAGATTTTTCTCAAAATCAGACCGAGTTATGGACTGGTGGCTTGAGATACTGCCGATGCAACAAACGGCAGAAGGGAGTCAGCTAGTCACATATCGCCGCGCTACAACGGCGGTGAAAGGCAACGAAAGCGGACCCGATCCAAGCAAAACAGACCGCGTCATGCTCGTGCGCAATCGCAAATCTCGCATCTATTTCATGCGCAAGTTCTTCGCTTACCCTGTCAGTCTCAGCGTAGACGTCATCAAAAATTTAGGACTATTCCGCACCGCGAAGGTCGGGATCAGTTACGTCTGGTCATCATTCTTTCCCATAAAACCAGAGAAGAGCCTCGAAGACTTTCTCACAAACAGATTCGGAAAAGAACTCTACCTGACCTTCTTCAAATCATACACGGAGAAGGTATGGGGTGTTCCGTGCCACGAAATTAGCGCCGCATGGGGTGCCCAACGTATCAAAGGTCTGTCCTTGTGGAAAGCGCTCTATCACTTCTTCCGCAAGGCACTGCCATCGAGCAACGACGTCAGTCAAAAAGATACGGAAACCACACTCATTGAGAGGTTTCTCTATCCGAAACTAGGGCCGGGTCAAATGTGGGAAACGGTCGCTGAGATCGTTCGAGAAAAAGGCGGCGAGATTATTATGGATAGCACCGCCAGCAGTGTTAGTCTCGAAGGTAAAAAAGTCACCGCTGTTGAAATTCAGAATGTCAAAACCCACGAGAACAGAGTTCTTAATGCAGACTTCGTCTTCTCCACAATGCCGGTCAAAGAGCTTATTTCGGCAATGAAAACAACGATTCCGGCAAACGTTAAAGAGGTAAGTGAGGGGCTTGTCTATAGAGACTTCATCACTGTCGGTTTACTTGTCAAAAAAATGGTCGTAAAAGACAAACACACCGACATGGGTACACCAGAACTGGGTCGTACCGCTGTCGCCGACAATTGGATCTATATTCAGGAGCCGGACGTGAAGCTGGGAAGACTGCAGATTTTCAACAACTGGAGTCCGTACATGGTGGCTGATCCAAGTCTGACCTGGCTCGGTCTTGAATACTTCTGCGACGACACAGACGACATGTGGCGATGGGACGACAAAAAGATGGTCGAGTTTGCCGGCGAAGAACTAGAACGCATCGGCATCATCAGACGCGAGGACATGCTCGATTCTGTGGTCATTCACATGCCAAAAACATATCCCGGATATTTCGGCACCTACGGCCGATTCGACGAATTGATCAACTGGATCGATCAATTCGAAAATCTATTTCTAGTCGGTCGCAACGGAATGCACAAGTACAACAATCAAGATCATTCGATGCTAACGGCTATGGTGGCGGTTGAAAACATAGTAAACGGAGTGAAGACCAAAGACAACCTCTGGTCTATCAACACCGAAGAAGAATATCACGAAGAAAAGAAAGCGACCTAATCGCCGCTACGAAGTAGCATTTCCAGCGCCGGCAGACAACAGATTTAACTGCTTAGTTACAGCAGAAAATGCCGAAGAAATAGCCGCACGCAGGGCGCCTGACGTAATCGCAAAAACAAGAGCTACTAAGATTGCAACGAATGCAAGGATGGCACCATATTCGGTGATACCTTGTCCCTGCTCGTCTTCAATAAACCGTTGTATAAAATCGCTCATTTGATCCCCCCTGAACCCATCTCTACCTTACTAAATCATTCGCTCGGCCGCTAGTCTTTCTGGTAAAAAAAGTCGATTAAAATAGCCCGAATAGGGGATGGCTTAACCAAATCAACAAATCATCATAAACCTGCTGCAGGAGCAACGACTGCACGCATTCGTGCGCCCTGCTACGTTTCAGGACGCCACTTAGAATATACAATTCAGATCTGACGACAACAGCGACTTTCATTCTTTCCTTTAATCAGTCTTTTCATCACTCCTTTACAAACCCGGATGCTCATACCGTATCTTGGTCTGTCGGAGTTCAGTAAAAATCCCAGCGACGATCGCAAGGCTTCTTTGTATTTTGGTAGTTGCCTGCACTTTGCAGGTTTCAGAATCCGCTTACTATCTGCCAGCGTCTCCGGTCAGATCTTTTGACCGGTGCTCATGCGCGACTGCGCTATCTTCAGTTGTCACCTAACGGCAAGATTGTGCCCGCGCAAACGCGGTAATGCTGCCGCTTCACCTGGAGAAAGATCATGTCTATAGCAGAAGCTAATGTAGAACCTAACGGCGCTACAAAGAATAATGGACGCAATGGCCATCGTAAAAGCAATTACGACAACAATCAGACACGGGCACAAAATGACAAGTCGCAAATAGAATCAAATTCAAATTCAAATTCCGACGGCCTGGCTCAAGCACAAATAAACATGCCATGGCTCGATTTCAATGCGCGGCTACAACTAAAGAGTAATCCAACAAAAACAGATTCGCCAAGTTCCAAACCTCAAAATGATGGCTTTAAATTGCCAGGCTTCTCCATCCACAAAAAAGGTGTTGGAGAAAAAAGTGACAAGAGATCGAGAGGGCTGGACGACCCCATCGAGCCCGAGCTTACCGAACCAAAGAAAGTCCAAATATGGAGCGGCTGGAACGGTCTTGTCGTAACCATTGCTGGTATCTTCATCCCTACACTCCTTACCTTATGCAGCTTAGCGTCAATCCCTAAGCGTCTAACACTAGTCTTGCTAAACCATCCGGTCGAGACATTGATCGAACTTTCCCTAATCCTTGCAATTCCACTAACCAACTACTTGATTTGGTCATCACTTTGTAAAGGCAACTATCGTTTTTCCCTTTGGCACGGGCTCTCTCTTGGTAGCGCCATAGGCAGTTCACTCGTCGTCGTTTTGGTTTGCATCGCAGCCGTCTTCGCAGGACAACAGATGCAATCCGAAGTTGGCACCGAGTTCGCGACCGGATTCATATGGATCGCACTATTGTACATGTTAGCGGCAACCATATCCGTCTATGTAGCGAATCGAACCCGGCTACTGCATGATTTTGCAAAGTCCAGATTGCGAGTGGCTACTGTCACCGCAGCCGGTGCCTTGATGTCGATTCTGGTATTCGTTGCGGCGGAGGCACGCCCATGGTGCATTCGCATAGCAGAAGAAAAAGCACTATCTAACATAGCTAGCCAACGTGAAGACGGGTGGAAGATCCTGCGTGAATTGAATCCGGAAAAGGAGATTCTCATGGAATGCTCAGACTCCAGAGCAGCCGGACTCTGCGGTCTATTCTTGCCAATTAAGTCTGGTACTCAGCACCAATTGTATTTCACGCTAACTGGTAAACCATACAGCTTCAAAGACATCGCCAGTACTGACCTCGCTTCCATGCCCGACGATTACCTGAGTCGGCATGTGGTGGGTGACAAAGTGCCTGGATTGTCGGTCACGCGTTCATCATTGACCGGAGTCTTGCACCCGGACACACTATCCTCAACTCTGGACTGGACGTTCGTCTTCAAAAACCAGGCTCAATCACCCAAAGAGCTGCGCGCTGAAGTCGGATTGCCACCAGGAGCTGTCATAACTGGACTGACGCTCTGGAACAAAGGCGAGCCAAAGGCAGCTGCTTTTGCCGCTTCAGGTAAAGCCGAAAAGTATCTGACCTCGAGCAGCAACGTAAGCCAAGATAGTCCAGCAGTGGTCACAGACCTTGGACATGGGCGCATGTTGTTGCACTGCACTGCGGTGAAAGATGGCGAGGAGCTGAAAGTGAAGCTGAGAATGGTGACACCACTTAAACCAGAGGGTTCACGCTCCTCGACACTGGCACTTCCCCGCTTGATTGCTGAAAACTTCGAAGTTGGTGGTGAGCATCAAATTCGCTTACGCTCGAGCCAAGCATTGAGCAGCACATCACAATCACTTACGAGCGGCAACAATCCGGACGGTTCAAAAGCTATTTTCGGGACTCTAACCGAGGAGCAAATCGAAAACGCGAACGTAATCATATCGGCCGCACGCAATGAGTTTAGCAAACCGGTAGTCGTGCTCGATAAGCGTGCCATTGCCTTCAAGAAGATCGATGACCGTCGACGAGCACTATTGGAGGCTCGTACCAATTACCCCCATCCAAATAGACTCGACACCGAAGTCCTTACGGTTAGCATCGATGGTTCTCGCGGCATTCAGAAGCAGTTCGCAGAGCTAACTAATGCGCTCGAACGTCGTGCAAACCGCAAGCCAAACCAGAAAAAACCGGTTATAAAAGCTGTCAAACCGCAGTATGTCGTCGAGAAGATGACCAAGATTGCCGCTCCGGCGCCGAAGAACTTGGTCGTCGTGGTGGATGGCTCAGCGACGGTAAAGGAGTTCAAACCGGAACTAACCGAAGCCCTCGCCAATCTACCGAACAACGTGCCAGCTCGAATTGTGTTTGCAGCCGATGATGATAAAGCACCATCCGCCGTATCTATGAGTACTGGTCTGACAAAATTGCAAAATCTGCCATTCATCGGCGGACACGACAACCTGAAGGCGGTTGTGAAAGCCTCCGAACTGGCCGGCGAAACCGAGCGCGGTGCAGTTCTCTGGATACACGGACCACAACCTTCGCTCAATCAAGAGATCTACATCATGGCTCCATACGCAGCAACACCCGCATTCTACGAGTTACCGCTGGGCGGTGGAGAAACAGATACATACGACTTGTTCAAAAACCACAGTGAGATCGGTCCCTTCGCACAAGTTCCGAGAACTTCGCGCTCAGTAAGCGAAGACTTGCAAGGGTTCTTCTCAAAATGGAGAGCGAACGAGAATGATTACGAAACCAGCCTGTCACTCACTTCCGACAAGCCTGAAGGCGCCAGAATGGCTACGGTCGAAGAAGGTCGCGAGCTACTTGCACTGCAAGCGAATGAGCAGGTAAAGAATCTGATCGCTGAACGCCATATTCGCAAAGCGGCACGAGTAGCCGTGGCTTACGGGTTAATCAGCCCAGTCAGCTGCGCCATCGTCAGCGCCACGAGCAATAGCGATATGGACATTGACGACCTCGCGCTAGCTACTCGCACTTCGTGGGGTGAAAACAGCAACACAAGCTCGGTTCTGTTTGCCAACGCTCTTCCCGGTGGTATCCCTGGAATGCCGGCTCAGGCCGGAGCGGAGTCATCATCTTCGATTGAATCCGGCGGTAACATCTGGACTGGAGTTACCACTGGACCAGTCACCCCCGGCAATGCGCCTGCCATTGCAACAACGTCTTCGCTGAGCCTGAGCGGCGCCACCTCCGGAACCATCGGACCACAGGGCGCCGATGCCACCTATGTGACAGGCGTTAACACCGCGGGAACGGTGCGTGTCAACAACCTAGCAAATCTGGAAGCACTGTTCAATATCATCGCCAATCTGACTAAAATTGGAGGAATGCTTCTTGGTGGCATCACCGTCTTGCATAGTTTCGCGAACAAGACAATGGTGGCAGAAATCCTTGGTCAAGAGATAGAACTTGGACAAGCGCAGCGAATGGCAATCGGTATCGGATTAATCCTGCTTGGATTGTCATTCCCAGGAATCATCAACTGGTTCGTGGCATCAGCCATAGATGCAAATCTGTTCTCGTAATGCTAGTTACGGAACAAGCTGCCGATTGGAGCGGCAGCCAAGCGAAAAGGGAGCTCAGGCTCCCTTTTTTGCCATTCCAGGAACTCCCCGCCTGGGAGCAAGACAACGAAACTTTAGTGCAGAGAAGGTGTCGCAGATGGCTCGCTTACTGAACATTTATCGCGATAGAAATGGGACAAATAATTCGTCAATTCACAAGTATTTCACATTTATTTTTCTACACTGTTTCTGTTCTGCGAAGTACAGAATCTGTTTCACGTATCCAACAGTATTCTTAACTCATAAGGTGCCCGCCAATGACAGACGTGATTGGTCGAATAGATCTTTCCAGCAAAGAAACAATTCAATCGAATTCTCTAAACGCTGCAGAAATATTTGCACAGGCAGCTCCCAGTGTTGTCAGAGTCAACAATGGCAGTGGAGTTTTTGTTAGCAGTGGAACTGCTCATTCGTGCGAGATAGTTACCCAAACTCACGTCGCCAACGACGCGACTGCCGATGTTGTGGCCGCCGACGGTATTTCATATAAAGCAAGCCTCTTGTTGATTGACCCGGTACATGAACTTTCTTTTTATAAACTGGAAGGTGTGTTAGATTCAGCAAAGGTCTGCAAGGAAATTCAGATTTATGCGGGGGAATTAGCCGTTGGACAGCATGTCATTGCAATCGGCGCGAGAGGCGATGATGGTGCGACCGCAGAGAAACCGAATTTTCATGAAAGCACCATAAAGCGTGCGTGGACAAGAAGAATGGCCTACGCCGACAACTTCATCGATCGATGGAGCCATCAACAGCCTGAAAGTGCCGATTCTCCGTTGCTTTCGACATCAGAACGCCTGACCAGAAAAGGATATTCCGGTGGACCTTGGCTCGATGCCAATGGCCAACTTGTAGGCATCACATGGGGTGACACTGCGTGGTCATCCTTTGCTGATCCTGGAAAGTTCGTGCAACAAGGACTGGATCGTATCCGCGCCGGCGTACCCGCATCGCAAGCACCCGTGAAAAAGCCACAAGGCTTCCTGAGCAATATTTGGCGCTTACTGACATAGAACGCTCTGTTGCAAATATTCCCCAGTCCCCGATGACGCTGGCGTACTCGCAGCAGGAACCAAAATCGGCTCAGGTGTCACCGCTCCGGACGGCGACGCTCCAGAAGTGATTCCATCCTCAGGCGCTGCTGGAGCTGGGGGCTCTGTCGCTGGAGCCGCTGGCGCAGTAGGACCGATTGGCGCAACAGAAGCGAGAATCGACTCAGGCGGAATCGGTGTGTCCATCGCATGCAGCTGCTTCACCAGCCCGATCACAGGCTCAAAACCCTTCGCCGGAAGACTGGCAGACACGGTTTTCGTTACCCCCATCTTTCCCGCCGTTACATCAGCCGGATGGGCGCCATCATTATCGCCAGGTTTGATGACAGCTTGCAACAGATTCACCCACATATTTGGTTCCTTGGCATGAATCCGCAATCCCTTTATATTGCGCAGATTGACGGTGCCATCACTATCTTCCGACAAATCGAGCGTAACTGATTTATCAAAAGCCAGTCCATCAACGCTATCGTTATCCAATTTCTTTTCGAACTTCTCGGGTAAATCGACCTGCATTTTAGTTCCCATGCTGGTCTTAAAGAGTCCGATACTTGTGACATTTGCTTTGCTGAGAGCCTTCATCGTCCCATCGCCCAGTTGCGAGATATCGACCGCACGGTAGACAGTCGAAAGTTCTGACATTTCCTTTGCTAATTCCTGATCCGCTAAACTCAGAGACTTGCACATTTCCAAAGCCTGAGAAAGAGTGCGGTACGCCTCCACCGATTTCGCGAGCCGCTTGTACGTCTGTCCAAGACGTTTCAAACATGATTCGAGGAAGGAATCCTTCTCGCCGTTATCCTGAATTGCTTTAACAGCCTTGCTCCAAGTGACTTCAGCTTTCCTGTACTTTCCACTATCAAATGCCTGCTGCGCCGAATCATTCAACTTGGTAATCGCAGTCGAATCTTGCGCCAACACCGCAGGCGTGGTACCACACACAAGCGCAGACAAAATCCAAGCCACGTGCTTCGATTTCCGTGCCATTACTGCATCCTTCATCTATGCTATCTTTCCTTTTACTTGTCGGCTGTATGCCGCTCAGTTTAACCGTTTAGCAAACTTGGCGCATGAGTATTCGTGGGAAAGGAGCCCATGCCAAATTTGGCTTTTACCATGCGGTCAGAATTTAATAATTGAAAGCTGCACTGCATGGGCGTTTCAATTTTCATTTTCTGACTGTTTAACCAGACCATGTCCGAGGCAAGCGCCGGCAATCCTGTGTCAGCTTGTGGTTTCAGAATTTTTAGCATTTTTGGGAAAGTTGCGGTTACGATGAGTTGGAAAAGACAATAAGTCTGGCGAGTAAAATGACGGACTCACCCAAGAAGCCATTTCAGAAAAACATAATCGCAGCACTGCTTGGATTCGCAGGAATAGTCTGTCTAATCTTGTTTACATTAGTCCTGGACGCGACAACTTACCATCCCCAACCATCCGCAAACGCGCCAAGCGTAAACCACGGAAGCAATGGATTGTGGTTCCGATATCTCTGGTATCACGGCAAGTACAACAAGCATGAGATTGACGGCTTGGTCGACCGTTTAAAGGCTTATCAAATCAAATACGCTTACTTTCACGTTCTTGGCATAAGCAAGACAGGTAAGCTGAAGGACCATTGCTTGAAAGAGGCACAAGCGTTGAATGCGACGGTGCACCAAGCTGCGCCGCAGACGAAATCAATTGCTTGGGTTTACGTACCATCAAATGAAGTGGCATTGTCCGAAGCGCAAATTCGTCAGACCATGATTGAGGAAGCTAAATGGCTGGTAAATGAGTGCGGCTTTGACGGAGTGCAGTGGGATTACGAATTCGCATTTAACGGCGACTCGAATCTGGTTAAGCTCTTAAGAGAGACGAAAAAAGCGGTGCCCGAGCGCTTCGTCGGCGCAGCAGTGCCGATGTGGTATCCAGGGACACTATGGGGATGGAGTGACGACTACATCAAAACCGTGGCAGCAGCCTGCGATCAGCTAGCGGTAATGTGCTACGACTCGTTCTTCTACCATCCGCGTTCCTACATTTGGTTAGTGTCCGAGCAATGCCACCATTTCATTGCCGATGCGAAAGGCACCAATTGCAATATCATAATGGGAGTGCCGTCCTACGACACAGGCGATGGTACATTAGGACATATCGCAGAAGCAGAAAATCTTCGCTATGCTCTTTTAGGAGTTCGAAACGGCATGCGTGGCGAATCTCCGAATGCACTCGAAGGTGTGGCACTCTTTGCTGACTACACAACGTCGCCATCAGAATGGAATGATCTAGAAAGTCTCTGGTTGGTAAATCAAACTAGTGAGTAACGCAACGAGTTTGGCCAGCAAATTTCAACTGGTGCATTTTGGCGAAGAGCTCAATGTATAGGCTCAGGGCGCAGAATCAGTGCAGACGAGACTGCTTGTTTACCATTGATTGGTAATCACTCAAAATCTGATCGTATGCAGATTTATCAGCATTGGTCTTCAAAACCTCGAGCGCGTTCTTATAATATTGCAGCGCCCGGCCGAACTCTCCTTGCTGAACGGCTAGGTTGGCAGCGTTACCAAATGCCAGTCCTAAATTTCGGCAAATGACCTGGTCGTTCGGCGCCAAGTGTCTAGCATCTTGAAGTTTGCTTATAGCCTCGTCAAAATCGCGCCGCGCCGTCGCTTGTGCAGCAGCCCTATTCAACTCACTGATTTGCGCGATATTGCTTGGCACAACAGAAGGAGCTTGACCGTAGATCGGGGCGGACGCAACCCCATATCCTGGCGGATTCTGATATGTGGGCCCGGGCGCAAACGACGAGCCAGGAACTGAATATGGTGCAACGTTGCGATTGTTCAATTCGACCCTGGTCAAAGGCATTGCGGAACGAGGTCCAGAAAACGCGCCTTGATTAACCGGTGGAACATATGCGGCGGTAGGCATCGAAGGACATGCCATTGGTGGCGGTATCATAGAGGAAGGAGCCATAAATGTGTTCTGGCCACTCATTTCAGTTGGAGCCTGTGAAAAAGCATTCGGCATGCCAGAGCCCGGCGGCACGCTACTTGACTGAGATGGAAATCCACTGACTACTAAACCACTAGGCCCAAATCCATTGGGTGCAGATGCGTTGGCTCCAAGTCCCTTTGAGGCGATCCCGTTGGCGCCCATTTTTCCGGCAGAGGCAAGTGCCGCTCCAAATTGCTTCGCAATCAATCCAAATGGATCATTGTTATACAGTGCAAGCAAAGTGTTCTTGTCTCTCAGTGTAAGTGGAAACTCCAAGCCACTTGGCGCAATAAGCGGATACATAATGTCCCAAGGTTCCTGGCTGTGACCCAATCCAAGAGCGTGTCCAATTTCATGCAAGTAAACGGCTTTAGCCCGCCGATAAAGGTCTTGCGGATGCGGCGCTTGGTCAAAAATGGTCAATAAAACAATGTCAGCATGCGTAATATTTCCATTTTGAAGCCAGGTCGAATGCGTAACACCAAGTTCGGTGCTTCCACCGAGCTCACTTTTGTCGGCGGTCCACCGACAAACAATTTGCGCTTGTCCAGGATCATTGACGAGAGCGAACTGAATTCTGCCGTCGGACAAAATCGTCCAGTCGTTAAACGACTCACGCAGAACATTTTCAAATGCCGGGTCAAAACCTTGAATATTGGCGCCGCTCTGTATGCAAACTCGCAAAGGAAGCATGTTCGAATTCCAGCGCCTAAGGTTTGTTACCTGAAACTCTCCAAGATAATTGCTGTTTTTGTCGTCGCCTTGCGGATCGCTGAAAACGGTGTGTTGAAGGATTGCAATCGAGCGGCGAGCTTCGTCTGCATAGCCTCCATTTGGTTTCAGCTGCAAGTACTTCTGAAAAGCACTCAAAGTCACGTCGTAACGCTGCAAGTGCGAAGCAGCAAGCGCAAGCATGCACCAATAAGCCGAGTCTGTCGGAAAATCTGTGGTTGCTTGCTGCAAATGTTTGAATGCGTCGTCGTAGGCACCGGCGTCGTAGAGCACCTGACCGAGAGCACCGTGAACCTCTTTCATGGAAGGATCGAAGTTTAAGGCTTGTTGAAAACACTCCGCTGCACCTTGAAGGTTTTGCTTTTTCCACTCGTGAACACCGCTGTTGTACACCTTGATTGCATTCATACGCGCAACAGTTCGCGGTGGCGTGTTTGGTGTATAGAAACCAGGCGGCGTGAAAGGCGCGAGAAAGTTTAGCAAACCAGCAAAGGCCGGTTGAGCAAAGAGCATTACAGCCAGTGCCAATCCCGCTAATTCGCTGGCAATAATTGCAAAAGCACGCTTACTTATATTTGAAATATTGGAGCGGTAGCGGCGATAACTAAAGTTCATTTTGCTTGAGCTGTCTCAAGGTCGGTAATGATCAACATGGGTCACGACTAAAGTTAACGCGCAGCAGACATTCACTGTCAAGGTTATAACATGCGGATGTGCGGGAAATCCCACAAGAATTTCTCGCACAACCGCATGTGCGACATTCGCGCTAATCGGGCATGGTTGATTTCATGAACTGGCAGAATCAAATGTGAGAATCGATGTTCGCGTGTAAGATCTTCTTACGCATCTTCACTCGCGCCGACTCGATCGGTGTTGAGTTCACACGGGAACGTAAACCAGAAAGTTGATCCAGCTCCGGGTTCACTGCAAAAGCCAATGTTGCCGCCAACCACATTCATAAGCTCCTTGCAAATCGCCAAGCCCAGGCCAGTGCCGCCATAGTTTCCTTGGATCGACTGATTCGCTTGCACGAAGGGTTGAAAAATATTGTTGCATTCTGCGACATTCATACCGATGCCGTTATCTTTAACGCTAACTTTGATTACTGAGCCTTCGTCTTCAACTTCGGCGAACACCGTGACGGTGCCTTCTTCGGTAAATTTGATTGCATTGTTGACCAGATTCAGCAACACTTGGCGAACCTTCAAGGCATCGCCCACAATGGTCAACGGTAATGCGTCATCGTAGCTTGTTTTCAGCGCCACCTTCTTTTTCTTGGCGATGAGATAAAAAGACTCCACCACCATCTCGATCAATTCCTTGATTTCGAATGGAGTTTTGGCGACAGAGACCCTGCCAGCTTCTAACTTTGAAAAATCCAAAATTGTTTCGACTAGATAAAGTAACTGTTTGCTGGAATTCAAGACAATCGCCGCCAGCTCTTTTGCCTCTTCGCCTTCTGCATACTGCAAAAGCTCCGCCGAAGTGACAATGCCAGACAGAGGTATGCGTACCTCATGGCTCACATTCGCGACGAACTGTTTGCGAGTCTCGGCAGCTCGGGACGCGTCTTGATACATCTTATTCAGTTCACGGTTTACCTTCTCCAATTCGGCGGTTCGCTCCAACACTCTCTTCTCAAGAGCGGCCTCAGTTATTTTGCGCTGTGTTACGTCGCGCAACGATGCAAGACAAGCAGGTTCACCATTCCAGTCGACGTTCACAACTCGCATTTCGACAACAACTCTGCCTCCGTCCTTGCCTTTCATATCAAGTTCGGTAGTTTCACCAGCTGTTACCGGAAACCCAAACATTTCACCGATACCCAACCCGCTACCATCGCCAAATAAAGACTCGGCAGCCCTATTCAAATACAAGATATGACCATCCTCATTGACCAAAACGATGCTGTCTGCATTCTTATCGATTATTTTCTGCAGGTCAGACTGATTTTCTCTCTTATCTTCCGTCATAATAATCATCGCTCTGATTCCTATAACCGCGCGATAACCGCGCGCCATGACGCAGAGTGTCACTGCCAGCGGTGTCGAAGATGTTAATCATAGGAGCTAAAAGTGCAGTAAAAGTTCCGGCTAGATTTCAATGTTTAGAGAACGCATCACTTGCTCGCGGCTAGCCAAGTCACCGATTATGCGCCTCGGCGGTGGAGGATGGTGCTTAACCAGGGTGGGCGTCGCGAATATCTTCGCTTCTTCGGCAGCCTGCGGGTTTTCTAAAATGTCGATGATCTCTAAAACGCACTCTATATTAAACAGCTCCTCGTCGCAGAACTTGCGCCAATGCTTAATGGCACGCTCCGACCTGTCAGAGGAGCCCATTACATACAACCTGAGCAAGTGAGCGGTCAAAAGGTCCACCCTAATAGTCGAATGTTTCTAACTGTTGGAGAAAGAGTCGACTCTACCGGGGAAAATGTTTCCTCCGCGTCGGCAATGTCTGTGCCATTTAATAATTGAAGCTTACGCGCGGAGCGATCATACTAAGCCGGCGCCCCCTATGGACCTCTTGACGATAAATACATGACTTTAACAACTCAACCTCGTGCTTAGCCAAGGAATAAGTTAATGCTCACAATACCTGTTGGCAATCTTCACCAGACTCTCACAAGCCCATGTTAGAGTGCTAATAGGCAGCAATCATCAGCTGTCACGATCAAGGAAATCTTCAGGACACCGTGGATGGTATCAAAATGAACCATTTCCACTGGAAAAAGTGCCTCGTTCCTGCGACATTGTATTTCAGCATGCCGGCAGCGTCGGCGAGGATCGGGACTGTTCTTGAAAGTAGTTCGTAGTCATGTATTGGAATGTGCAGTAAAGAAAGACACAGAAGAAATCTTCGGCGGACGGCCCAGGTCTTGCTCGGGGCTATGCAGCTCGCGGCAACAATTGACACCGGCTCCAATGCCACTGCGATCAGCCAGGCCGAGCTCCCGGCCTTGCGGCCAATTTTGCCCTCCCCGCCCAGCCAGACAATGATGATGCCTCCTTCTAGCGGCTTGATTCCGGCTCAGACTACTCAGCCTGGCAGCGAAAGCACACCTACAGCACCAGGAGCCTCGCAGTTCATTCCATTTTCAGTGCCGACCACAAGGCTTCAACCAAACACCGCGCCGACTGTTTCGACGCAAGAACTGTATACATTGACCAAGTCGCTCGATACATCGCTTTCGAATTCGCCCCGGTTGTCTGGCGTGAGGGCACTTCTGGGAGTGGCTAAAGCAAACTATGCGCAGGCAACAGTCATGCCTAATCCAGGTATTTATATCGCCAATAACTACGGAAACTCTTACCTATTTGGAGCGTCAATTCCTGTAGAACCGCCATGGAAACTATACTTCCGACTTCTGGTTGCGAAACGTCAATTGGAACAGACCAAGTTAGACATCTTGAGACAACTCTGGCTCTTCCGCGGCGAGGTACGCCGCAATTATGTGCAGCTCGTTATGGCAGAAGAAATGTCACGTGCGCGACGGGAGCTGATGGAGCTGGCAAACAGAATATGCGACGCGAGCAAGACGCAGTACGACGCTGGAAATGCACCAGGACTAGACGTTCATCGTGCGAAGTTAGCCTATATTCAAGCCAAGATGGACTGCGAACAAGCCGACATTCAAGTAGCTCAGACAAAAGAGCAAATGAATCTGCTCATGGGGCGCAAGCCTGACGCTCCGGTCTCAGTTCCGGCGCTGTCAGGCATCCAAGCGACCGAAAACAACGAGTTGCTGCCTGACTTCAATCATCAGTTTCCCAATCGAGAACAGTTAGTTGAAACAGCATTAAAAAATCGCATGGAGCTGAAAGTGGCACAGCAAGCGATTTCAGTAAACGAAGCCAATTTAAAAAATGCAATCGGCAATATCATCCCGACACCGAGATTCGTCACAGGAAAGGTGGTAGAACGAAATCCCCCAAGCGGTCCAACCACACAGAATGCCTTTTTCCAGGCATATATAGACACTCCCATTCTTAACGTTCAGCAAGGCGACATCGCTCGATTCAAAGCTATGAGAGCACAGCTCAAGCTTGATCGTGAGTCACAAGAAAATCAGATCGCAGGCCAAGTCTCGCTTGCATATCACCGCGTACTGGCCGCACGCCAAAGGCTCAAGACCTTTCAGCAAGAGGCTCTGCCAGAATCAGAATCAGTGGCAAAAATCTCAGCACACGGATACGAAATCGGCCAACTGGACCTGAATACTCTACTGGACAGCCAGCGCGCCAATATTCAAACCAAGAGTCAATATTTCGACGCTGTTCTTGCATATCAGCTCGCATTTAACGACCTGGAACAGGCAATAGGAGTACCCTTGCAGTGACCTTCGCTAGCCGCTCTCCCCATACTTTGAGTACAGCAAAATTGTTAGTTTTGCTGCCTCTTTTGTTCGGAATATGGAGTTGCCAAAGCAAAACAGCCGACTCCGAGAGGGCTGGAGAAAAGCCTGCAAGCACATCTCATAAGGAAAGCGGTGGCGATGCCAAAGAGACTCAGCGAACTAAGGCCGGGGCCGGTGACACCGCCGAGGCCAGCAACTCCACGGGCAATAAAGACAGTGAAAAAGAAGGCAATGCTGAAAAAGGTGGCGAAAAGGACAGCGAGAAAGAAGAACCGCGCAAGCCACTGCCGCTCAAGATGTGTGTGACAAAGACCGCCGACGTGCAAAAGTTAGTGGTTATGCCGGGAACGGTTACGGCGCTGCCAGATCACTCGATTAAGGTCAGCCCGGCAATGGCCGGTAAATTAGCATCAGTCTACGTGGTACCAGGACAGCACGTAAGCTGCCATCAACTGATAGCGCGACTCGACGACCGCCATATTAGAGATCAGATCGAACAAGCAAATGTAGCAGTGCAAACAGCAAAGACTGGAATTGCGCAGGCCGAAAACAATGTCGCTTTCGCCAAAGACAATCTTGAGCGCACTCGAAAGCTATTCACAGCGGAGGTGGTGGCAAAGAAAGAGATTATGACTGCAGAAAATCAACTGCAGGCAGCCCAGGCGGCGTTAGAAGCGATCAAAGCGCAAGTCAAAGCGGCTCAGACCAACACCAAACAGTTCGAAACAGAACTGAGTTTCACTGAAGTGCACTCGCCAATTAGTGGAGTGGTTGCAAACCGCTACCTAAACACAGGAGACACCGCCGACTTGACTACGCCGATTGCCCAGATCGTTCAGCTACAAACTGTGCTCGTCAATGCAGCATTGCCGGCAGATTCACCAGAGCGCTTGCGCGTTGGTCAACACGCACAGATCAAGAGCGTTGCACATGAAGACGAAGTTTTCGACGGCATCATCAAATCGATAAGCCCAGTTGTCGATACATCAACAAACACTATTCGCGTGCAATTGCAATGTCAAAATCGAGGTGATGCGCTGCGTGAGTCGCAGGCAGTGTCGGTCTCTGTAATAAATTCAACCGACCGTGCCAAGATTCTAATCCCTTCGACAGCGCTCGTTCCAGATCCTGAAAATCCCGACAGAGCAATGGTTTACGTGGTAAAGGATGGCAAAGCCACTCGCGTACCTGTCGTTAAAGGTACGACCGAGGGCAGCAATGTGGAGATATTGAACGGACTGGCGCCAGGTCAAACGATCATTGCTCAAGGCGCATACGGGCTGCCTAACGACTCGGCGGTAGTGCCGGCGGAGAACAAATGAATTTCCTCACCGCGCTGCTTAGAGATCATGCAAAAGCGATTGTTCTCGCTTTCATCCTCATAGCCATAGGCGGTTTCCTAGCTTACGAACAGCTGCCGAGTGATGTGTATCCTGAACTATCATTCCCACGCATTGCGGTCATCGCCACCGCCAGCGATACCGCTCCTGAGCGATTGCTTCTCTCTGTTACCAGACCACTTGAAGAAGCGGCCAGTCAAATCTACCGAGTGCGATGGGTGCGTTCTAAGACGATTCGAGGCTCGACTGAGTTATCAGTAGAGTTTCAGCACGGCACGGATATGATATTCGCCTTGCACCAGCTGCAATCAAGAATTGCCGAAGTTCAAAGCAAGCTGCCACCAGGTGTAAGCTTGACCATCGAACTCGTAACACCGGCTATCTTTCCTGTCCTCAGTTATAACGTCACAACGGACGGACTCACCCAGGCTGATTTATACACCATCTGCAAGTTTCAGGTTGTGCCAGAACTCAGTCGGGTAGCAGGCGTTGCCCGCGTACAGATCCAGGGAGGTGACGTTCCCCAAGTAGCTGTTCAGGTCGATCCAGCCAAACTAAAGGACTACGGACTCAGCCTTAGCCAGGTTGCCGACGCTATTGCCAAAACCAATCAAATTCAAGTAGTAGGACGCGTCGATGAAACGCACCAGCAAAATTTGATTGTCGCAAGAGGTGAGGCAACCTCATTAAACCAGATAGAAAATCTTGTAGTCGCCACTAAATCTAATACCATCCCGGTATATCTGAAAGACGTCGCTTCCGTTTCAAACGGATTTGCCGATCGCACAAGCATTGTCAGCATCTGGCAAAAGCCTGGTCTCGTCGTAAATATCTTCCGCCAGCCGACTGCAAACGTGGTCGAAGTGTCAAAGGGCGTACACGAGAGACTGGCACAACTGAAGCACCGATTGCCGTTAGGCGTAAATTTGAGACGCGCCTACGATGAGTCGGCGTTGGTGAACTACGCCATGGTTAACGTTCGCGACGCGATCTTGATAGGCATCGCGCTAATCGTAGTCGTTCTCTTCGCTTTTCTGCGTTCCTGGCGCACCACTTTAGTCGCAGCCTTGACCATTCCGCTCTCAGCCCTGGCCGCATTTGGCTCGATGTATCTGCTCGGACAGAGCCTTAATCTTATGAGTCTTGGTGGACTGGCCGTAGCGATCGGCTTGGTCATTGACGACGCAATTGTAGTTATAGAAAACATCCACCGGCAGCTGCAACGATGCGGACATTCCGAGCTTGCAGTAGCCACAGCTTTGAAAGAGTTAATTGGGCCAGTGACGAGTTCGACTGCCACCACAGTGGTGGTATTTTTGCCATTAGGCTTACTTTCTGGAGTTGCCGGTCAGTTTTTTACCAGTCTCACCATTACCCTGGCCGCGGCAGTCATATTCTCTTTGCTTTTAGCGCTGACCATAACACCGATTTTGGCGCTGAAGCTTCTTCACGGAACGCACGCGAACGTGCAGGAGCCAAAACCAGGTTGGGTAAGCAAGGCCTACGCCTGGATTTTGCGCGGCACGTTCAAAGCTCCCCTCATCGTGTTTCTGGCGGCAGGAGCCATCTTTTATGCGTCTTATTCGCTTTACAGCAAACTGAGTTCAGATTTCTTGCCTGCAGTCGATGAAGGCAACTATGTAGTCGACTATCTAGCACCACCTGGAGCTTCTCTGCAAGATGTAAATGCGTTGGCTCTAAAGCTGGAGAAGATAATCGCCAAGACACGTGAAGTACTCACATACACACGCCGTACCGGTGCAGAATTGGGCCTTTTTGCAACCCAAACAAATAAAGGCGACATTCTTGTCGTGTTACGGCCGAGAGACAAGCGCGAACGCAAGATCGACGAAATCATGGAAGAACAACGCAAAGAGATCGAAAGCGAAATCCCGCAGCTGGAAATCGATTTTCATCAAATATTGCAGGATCAGCTCAACGATCTATCCGGGGCTCCACGACCTATAGAAGTCCGCATTTTCGGAGAAGACCCAAAACTGTTACGCCAATACTCTCAAGATCTGCAAGAAAAGATCGCAGCAGTTAAAGGCGTAGTAGACCTCTCTTCTACGGCGAAAGAGGGCGCGCCGGAGATTGACTTGAACATCGATCCGGTAAAAGCCGGTCGACTCGGGCTCACACCAGGCGAGATAGCCACACAAGTTCAAGACTCCTTGCTTGGACGTATCGCTTCTCAAATCAGACAAGGAGACCGTCTCGTAGATATTCGCGTGCGCCTGAACGACAGCACTCGACTCTCGCCAGACAGAATTGCCGAGGTTCCAATAGTGGCACCACTTGGTGCCACTCTGCCACTGTCTGCGGTAGCAACAATCGCCAGACATAGTGGTGAGAACAACATCAGTTGCGAAAACCAACAACGTTACGTCTCTATTGAAGGGGATCTCGAAGGCAGAGACTTGGGCTCGGCCGTAAGCGAGATCAAAAGACGCATCGCCAATTACAAAATGGAACCAGGCTATTCAATTGTAGTGGCTGGACTCTATGCCACTCAACAAGAGACGTTTGGTGAGCTGATTATGGTGCTTTTATTAGCCAGCGTTCTTGTCTACTTGCTTCTCGTGATTCAATTCCGCTCGTTCTTGCAACCACTAGCGATATTCGTGGCAGTACCACTGGCAATGTTCGGCGTCGAGCTAGCCCTTCTGTTTACTAAGACACCGCTAAATGTATCCTCCTTCATGGGCATTATTTTGCTAGTCGGCTTGGTCGTCAAAAACGGGATTATTTTGCTCGAATATACAAATCGGCTGCGGTCTGAGGGAATCTCTATGGATGACGCCCTTGTGCAGGCTGGCACAGTGCGTTTGCGTCCTATCGTCATGACCACCCTGTGTACGCTGCTAGGACTGCTGCCCCTGGCCTTAGGACTGGGAACCGGTGCCGAACTGCAAAAGCCCTTAGCAATTGCAGTTATTGGTGGACTCTCCCTTTCGACCATACTGACACTAGTTTTTGTACCGGTGATATTCAGAGGACTGGAACATCTTTCAGGCTCCACCAAAAGACCGGCCAAACAACGCGAAGAGAGCCACGATCTGACGAGTTCGGCTGCATAAGCTACAAGCCGCTCAGTAGTGCTTTGCTATAATTCGAGGTTGCCAGCAAATTCGGAGCTCAGAACTTGTTTTCAGGAAATACTCTTCACCGTTTCGCGTTTTCAGTTGCAATTACCGGCGCTTTTACAGTTCAACTATCAAGTCTTCCCTGCTTTGCAGACTACGGGCGAGTAGACGATGAACAAACACTTTCCAGCACGCAAAGAGAGCTGCTCGACACCGCTACCGCGCGCAAATACATGGTTGGCTTGATCAATAAAGACAGGGCGTCAGTCGGAGCACCACCTGTGGAGCTAGACGAAACAGCCACTAAAGCAGGTCAAAGCCACACCGACGAAATGGCCATCAACGGTTATCTTAGTCACTGGTCTATGGATGGAAAGAAGCCAGACCAACGATACACCGATGCTGGCGGACGAGATGCAGATGCTGAAAATGTTTACGCAAGCTCCGAGGGCGATGCTGCAGAATCGGGTCCAATTAGACAGATCCCTCTGCACGCCTCTCAAGTTTTCAAAAAGTATCAGTTAGATGAGATGGAATCTCGTTTCTTCAACGAGAAACCACCGTACGATGGTCACAGGAAGAACATCATCAATCCAACTCACACGGCTGTCGGAATCGGCTTGAGTTTCGCCTCAAGCTTCGGCATGGGCTCACGATTTGCCTGCACACAGGAGTTCGTAGACCACTACGGCGACTATAGCGAGATGCCTTCCACACTTGATCTTGGCGGCAAATTCACGCTTACCGGAAAACTGAAAAAAGGCGTCCATCTGCATGCAATCGAACTGCGCATCGAAGATGTTCCCAAACCACTGACGCTAGCAGAACTTAATAAGACCCGTTCTTATGGTGCAGCCGAAAAAGTGGTAAAAACTCTCCTTACCGACCCGCAACAGACTGACGATCCAGTCAAGGTAACAGACAGCGATGGGCAGGAGCAATTTTCGGCCAGCATCGTCAGCGATGATAGCTGGCAGCCGGGCGAATATTACGTCTGTCTATGGGCTGCAGTTGATGGACAACCGGAAGACGTCATGATCTCGCGGCGAACATTCGAGTTGAAAGCAGCCAAATAAACTGACCGTGTGCAAGTTACTTTCGAGGCGCTGACGATTTGCTCAGTAGACGGCCACTGGTTAAAGCATCGACTGATATAAGACCCATGTCGTGCACTAACTGAGCTTGAGCTATATTGAATTGAATAATCGCTTGTGCTTTATCGACAAGTGCTTGAGTGTAATCCCGCTGAGCAGTGATGATATCGAGGTTGATGCCCAGTCCACTGCTTTTGCGTAACTCAGCCAAGCGCAGCTCTTCAAGCGAGGACTCGACTTCGTTTGATGACTCTTCAATATTACGTTCTTTGTCGAGAATCTGCAAATACGAATTGCGCACTTGACTGAGAATAGTTTGCAACTCTTTTTCAGCGTTCAGCTGAGCCTGCCTTGCCTGCCATCTCGCCTGATTGACGTTGAACGCATCAACAGTGCCAAAGCCCTTTAAACGCCAATTGATATTTACAGCGAAGAGTCCTAAACCTTGCACATTCGATGGCGGCCCGATACCGTATTCAGCAGCACTCAAAAGCACGGTTGGCTGAAGTTTTGCAGCCGCCACCAAAATCGCTTTTTTGGCGGCGAGACGCAATTCTTCATATTGCTTCAACTCTGGTCTGTTATCAATGGCAAGCTGCAAAAAGTCAGCGATGTTCAAACGAGGATCAACCAGCCGAACCTTTCTCACATTCAGCTCGACGGGAATGATGTCTTGACCCAGATTCATATACAACGATTGGGCGAGAGTGATTGAGCTGGAACGCCTGCTGGTTTGTTGATCGACAAGATTTTGGCGGTCGCGTGACAGTTGCGTGCGTGATTGGAGAACATCTAAATTCGTGGCAAGACCAGAGTGAAAACGGTCGAGATTTCTGCGCAATTGTTCGTTTGAAGTTCGCACCGCTTGAATACGAATCTGCAAAAGCGCCTCTGCCAAAACGAGGTTGTAGTAGTTTTGCGTAACCGTCATCAGCATGTCGCGAAGACTGGCTTTCTCCTGAAGTTTAGCGGCTTTATAGTTATGCTTTGATTGCAAGGCACCAAACAGAATGCTGCCGCCCCGATATGCATAAAACTCCATGCCGCCATGCATAATCTCAAAGGGATGATGTACGCGAATCGTCGTGGTACCGTTTGGGGAGCTCGCTAAACTACTTGAACTGCCGAGAGAAGACGATCCCGTACTACCTAAGAGAGCCGAGAGCGAGACGGGTAACCCGATGCGCCCGTTGGTGAAATATTCGCTGAAACCCATAGTCGGGTCAGGCAAAAAATTACCGAGAGCAGAGTAATAAGCGTTCTGCTGTGCTTTGGCGTTGGTTCGACTAATAGCGAGATCCAGGTTTTGGTCCAATCCAAAAAGCAAGGCGTCACGCAGATTCATCACATCCGAAGCACTCGCATCTAACTGAAATGGATTTAGATAGTTATTGACACTAATCAGCGACTGAAGCGGTGGATGGTTCAGTTGAATTTCGTCCAAGCGCTCTGAATTTGAGCTTACGGTGCTTGGGCCAGGCCCACTTGGTGTTTCTTTCGTCAAAACTGCCGGAGCCTTATCATTCGAAGCACCGGATGGCTCCGCCGGAAAGCCTTTTTTTATGGCAGCCGTGGTTGCGGCGTGCTTAGCGAAGTCTATATTGACAGCATCTGTCGCGTTTTCAAAACCAGCAGGAGCTGCCTGAGCAGAGGACTGGGCTGGAGTCGTTCCTTGTGAAGCACCTGTCGGTGGAATTGCCCCCCGCAGATCTGGTGACTGCGTGCCAACAGCAGGCAATGAGTCAGCCTGCGGATTTGCAGCAGCTGAATCAAGCTCAACCGGACTCGTGGTCGGGGTCTGCTGACCAGGGACTGGTCTCATCTCACGAGGAACCTGGGTGCGCGATGGAGCCGGAAGCGCAGACGTGCCTGTCGGATCGCTGTA
Organism: Oculatellaceae cyanobacterium; assembly: GCA_036702975.1. Lineage (GTDB taxonomy): Bacteria > Cyanobacteriota > Vampirovibrionia > Obscuribacterales > Obscuribacteraceae > DATNPX01. The sequence continues at coordinate 106,805 of DATNPX010000043.1, read as the reverse complement.
CTTTGGAACAATCCGCTGTCCCTGGCGCAACACAGGAGGAACAATATCCGGCGCGCTGTCGGCAGCCGAAGTCGGAGCACTACTATTTACTGAGTGGTTTACTGAATGGTTTACTGAGTGGTACTTGGGTTCAGATCCTGTCCCTGAGTTGTCTCCAACCGAGGAAGGCGCAACGCTAGCAGCTTGCCCGTCTGCCGCCAAACAGATGGAAGGCTGTGCGGCCAGCAAAAGGGTAGAGATTATAGAGGCTAAAGACTTTGAATTTTTCACGGCTAACTCAATTGTTTCCTAAATCGCGCGGCGCTCGAAAGTAATAAAAATATCGCCACCGCTGCCAGTACCAGAACGTCTCTCCACATGACGTCCAATCCGACACCCTTCAGCAAGATATTTCTTATGCACTGAACGTAGTACCGGAGCGGGTTGAGGTATGTCAAATATCTAAAGAAATCAGGCATACTCTCAATCGGTGAAAGAGCGCCGGATAACTGAATCAACGGCAAGTTGAAGAAAAACGATGTAAGAATAGCTTGCCTCTGGTTTTTCGAGATAGTGGCAAGAATAATACCGATTGAAATAACGACAAATATGTAGATCATCGACACAAACATGTAGGTAAAAAAGTTGCCACGGAACGGCAAATTGAACATCGTACGCCCCACACTCAGAGCAAGAAGCACAGTTCCGTTAAGCATGATCAACAACGGTACGATCTTTGCGACCAAAATCTCCCACGATTCTGCAGGAGTCATAAGCAGCTGCTCGAGAGTTCCTGAGTCTTTCTCCTTAACCAGCGTCACTGAAGAGACCAGGCTACCTGTCAACGTCAGTACGAGACCAAGCACACCCGGTACAAAGAACCACGATGATATCAATCCCGGATTGTATGCGTATGTCACCTGGCTCACTACTGGTCTTGGCCGTCGCTGCGTGGTCCGGTCTAGCAAACGTGCAAATGATTGGATCATCTGGGTTGCGTAGCCTTGGGTGATTCCAGCAGTATTGGCATCGACGGCGTCAATTACCAACTGCACATGACCTTGATGTCCTTGACTTATCTTGCGGTCGAAATCCGGAGGAATTACAACACCGGCATCAATGTTTCCACGCTCGATGCCTTTCATCAACGATGCATAATCTCTCGTCGGCGAAGGGCTGTTGTCGCCCTGCATGGCGGGAACACCGGCGATCTTAAACACGCGATTTTCCACAAGCGCCGACGTCAACTCCCTGCTCTTATAGCTTTTGCACTCATCATCAATTGCTAAACGCAGGTCTTGAACATCGGGGCTTAGAGCAAATCCGTAAAGACAAATCTGCACAATAGGAGGAAACATCAACAGAAAAAGCTGCTGCTTATCGCGCAAAATCTGCCTGGTTTCCTTGAGCATAAGCGCAACAAGACGGCTACCAAACAAGGTCTCCAGGGCTGCCAGCAAAATGTTCGGACGCTCATTGCCCATACTTCACCGTCAAACCTTGAGCTGCATCTTGCTCATATTGTGATAAGCATTGCGGAAGAAAAACAAACCACCCAGCGCGAGAATAATAGGCAGATACCAGTCGTAGCCCCAACCTGCGCCTCTCACAAATGAATCTCTTGAGAGCTGCACAAACCAACGTGCAGGTACGAGCACAGTAAGCAGCGAGAGAGGATAGACTACATTTCTGATTGGATAGAGATAGCCAGACAGCAATAATGCCGTAGTAAATCCGCCGGTCGCTACGGCCTGCACCGCTGAACTCTGAGTGTTCATACGCGTTCCAATCATGGTGCCGAAGCTGACTGAACTAAACAAGAAAAGGAGGAGTCCCAGGATATATGGGGTCGGATCACCAACAAACCAGACGTCAAAACAGAGATTGGCACTGACAATCAAGAACAATGCCATAGCCAATCCGATAACTAAATAGGCGAGTATCTTGCCACCCAAAAATTCAGCAGCCGTGATACTTGAAGCATAGACCTGGAGGATAGTTCCGGATTCTTTTTCACGAACCATCGCCAGTGCCGCAAGCAAACTAGGATAGATCCATAGCACGACAGCAAGAGCGCCGGGCACTACATATAGTGACTCCTTTCGGCCGGGATTGAACCACAACCGAATGTCAGCCTTAACGGGCAAATCAGACGACGTTAGCCTATTAGCTTCAAGAAAGCCATTAATAGTACCGATTACGCCATTCTTCATAACGCGTGCATTGTTTACATCGGTAGCATCGACAAAGACCTGCACCCTTGCTGTGTGACCTTGCCGTAAGTTTCTAGAGAAATCAGGGGGGATAATTACTCCAGCTTTGGCAATGCCCTTGTCAAGAGCGTATTCGAGAGGATGTGGCCCATTCCATCTTTGGGCATCAAACTGTGCATTCTCGAAAAGCCTATCCATGAGGTCATACGCCATAAGACCGCTGTCGAAATTCTGCACCACGAGCGGAATGTGCTTAATTTCCAGACGCACACCAAAACCAAACAATAAGAGGCTCAGAATCGGCAAAACAAAAGCGAGAGCTACTGTTAGTTTGTCTCTAACAAACTGCGCTAACTCTTTCTTGCATTGTGCCAGAACTTTCTTCATGCCGCACTCCCGGCTTTGCCGCTAGCTCTCTGCACAATGCCGATGAACGCATCCTCAAGAGAAAACGGAATCTCTCTTTCGTTCAAAATTTTGATTTTGTTTTGCTTCAAAACATCATTGATAGCAGGCAACTCTTTATCAGGATTTTCCAGATTCAAATGCAGGCTATCTGCAAAAATCGCGACCTTCCATGCATCTAACTTCTGTCGCACAGCTTGCGCGGCTGCTTGCGTATTGTCTGTAGCTAACAGGATAAGCTTGCCGGGTTGAGACCCTTTAATCTCAGACGGCGTGCCCTGAGCAACTATCTCACCTGCCACCATGAAGGCAAGCTTCTGGCAGTGCTCCGCCTCTTCAAGGAAGTGAGTGGTGACAAGAACTGCTGTTCCGTTACGAGCGAACTGCCGAATCTGCCTCCATAATTCTCGCCTCGCCAAAGGGTCAACGCCGGATGTCGGTTCATCGAGAAAGAGTATCTCGGGTTGATGCATCACAGACGCACCAAAGGACAAACGTTGCTTCCAACCGCCTGGCAAAGATTTCGTCAATAGTTTTTCTTGCCCCTGCAACCCGCATGACTCGAGCACCCAGTTCATCTTCTTTCGCCGTTCAGCACGTGGCACTTCATAAACGCCGCAGTAAAACTCCAGATTCTCCTGAATACTGAGATCGTCATAGAGTGTGAACTTCTGGCTCATGTATCCGATTCTTTTCCGCAGGCCCGAACTGCGCAAGTCGCTCTTCGCTCCCGCCAACGTCATGCTTCCAGCAGATGGAGTCAAAAGTCCGCACAACATTTTGATCGTAGTCGTTTTACCAGCACCATTGGCGCCGAGCAAGCCGAATATCTCTCCATATCCGACTTCCAGACTGACGGACTTGACTGCCTGGAAACTACCAAAATGGATGTTTATGTCCTTCGCGCCGATCGCTACAGCACCAGACTGTGCTTTCCGTTCCTTGAAGTCAAATTTCGAATCCTCCGTAACTCCTTCGACTTTCGCTTTCAACTTACTGACGAAAACGTTCTCGAGACTAGGCTCCGAAACCTCAACCTGCGGCACATCTAGTTTCAGCTCCGTCGCTTTTTTTTCAACCAATTGCTGACCCTTCTCAACATCAGCAACCAGAACATCTAGACGGTCGCCATACTCTTGCACATCCGTGATGAGTCCACCATTATGGCTTACTTCTCGTGTGAGCGATTCCTCAAGCTGCTCGATCTTCCGAGAACGAATCTCCAGCCTGTGCATTTGCAGCTTGTTAATTAGTTCTTTTGGCGTGCCTATGTCGGCGATCGCACCATCATAAATCAAAGCCACGCGATTGCAACGTTCAGCTTCGTCGAGATAAGGGGTGGCGACAGCGGTCGTAACACCTTCAGCTGCCACTTCCGCTAGAACATCCCAAAACTCGCGACGAGACACTGGATCGACACCAGTCGTAGGTTCATCAAGCAACAAAATCTCCGGCGTTGAAACTAGTGCACAGCAAAGCGCAAGCTTTTGCTTCATGCCGCCTGAAAGTTGCCCCGCAAGCCGGGTGCGAAACTTAGCCAGATCCATCAATTTGAGATAGCGTTCGCTTCGTTCCCGATAAAGCTCATCCGACACCTCTCTTACACCAGCACTGTAAGCGAGATTCTCTTGAATGCTCAAATCAAGGTGTAAGGAAAACTGCTGCGTTAAATAACCTATCTTCTTACGCGCGGTGCGAGGTGTATCACCCAGGACGGAGATTTCGCCGGCACTGGCGTCCATAACTCCACCGAGCACGTGAAAAGTGCTCGTTTTGCCGGCGCCGTCGGGCCCGATCAATCCAAAAATTTCGCCTTTTTTTATGTCAAAAGTGACCTTTTTGACCGCCTGAAATGGGCCATAAAACTTATCGAAGTTACGCACTTCGATAACTGTGCTTGTTTCAGCTTTCGGCTCGGCGACGGCATTCAAGCTTTTGTTGCTCCTGAGTCTTCTCGAATATCGATATCCGCATCTGCAGGCATGCCTGGTTTAGCGTAGTTGGCCGGGTTGTCGATCATGATCTTGATTCCGAAAACCTGCTTGACACGGTCATCTCGGAAATAAATGTTTTCGGGCGTGAAGCTAGCTTGCGGATCTATCTCAATAACTTTGCCAGCAATGCCCTTTTTGGGCTCTGCATCGTAGTAGATCAAGCAGCGCTGATTCAAACGAACTTTCGAGATTTCGCTATCGGGAACGTACGCGCGCAGAAAGACAGTATCTAGGTTGATTAGAGAGATTACCGTTTGACCGGCGGCCACAACAGCCCCTGGCTCAACTGTACGGGCAGTGACGACGCCGTGAATCGGGCTGTTGATGTTCAGATATACAATATTCGCCGAGATTTCATCTATGGATGCTTTCGCATTTTTGACATCATGTCTCGCTCTAGCAAGCGCAGCCTCGTTCTGAGCAACAGTGCGAGTGTTCGCCATCTGCTGGCTGCGGCGAATGGGTGGGTTGAAGGCGTTGCTCTTTGCTTGTATCAGGGCAGCTTCTGCGCTGTTCACTTGCTTCTGAGCAGCGTTGACCGCGGCTATTCTCGCTCCAACAGTAGCGGTCGCACTGTCATAGTTGCTGTGAGCCTGGTCGTCTTCGTCTTGCGTAACAGCGCCTTTAACAACCAATTCGTCATATCTTTGCTTGCGCACTCGAGCCAACTCGAGATCGGCTTTGGCTTGAACGAGATTGGCATCCGCCTGGGCCAGGTTAGCTTTTTGCGTCGCCACATTGGCTGCCGCCTGGTCGATCCGACCGTCAGCGTCTTGGCGTGCTTGGTCCACATTCAGTTTCGCCTGCTCGACTTGCTCTTTCGAAACTTTGACGAGCTCCTCTTGCTCTTTTACAGCTTCAAGAGCCTCTTCATAACGGGCTTTCGCACCTCTTAGCTGGGCCTGAATATCTTCATCGCTGAGACGAACTAGCGGTTGCCCAAGATGCACTTCCTCACCCTCGCGATTAGAGATCATCTCGACGCGTCCCGCAATTTTTGCGCCAACATTTACCTCATAGCCTTCAATACGGCCATTGATGCGAAGCCATCCTTTGCGCCCTTCTGGCTTGTTTCTCAGGTACTGAAAAGTTACCAGCACACCAATCGCAACTAACACGATCAGAGCTATCACTAAACTCCTGGGATTGAATGTTTTGCCGCTCTTCTCACCATTTTTCGCAGCAGTTCTCTTGCCACTTTGATCGGCACTCTGCTTACCGCTATCGCTCTCGGCACTATTCTCGCCACTTGGCATTACGTCTATCCCCGACACCTTCGATTTGATATCATACCAACTGGTATGAACAATTAGTGGACTTAAGTGCCCTTAAAGAAAGCGAAACCAACATCAAAAGCGTCGCCGCTGAAAAGCTGTCACCAAGAGCTTTCGGCCTTCTCGCAGAAGAAACGCGACTTGATCATGAAAGCGGCTCTGGAAACATTTCTTGAACTCGGTTACGAGGGCACTAGTATGAATCTGGTGGCAGAACGTGCTGGTGTCATCAAACAAACAATTTACAGCCATTTTCAGGACAAGGAAGCATTGTTCACTAGCACCATCGCGTCGCTTACAATCGACACGTTCGACCAATCTTTTGATATTGATGAGTGCGGCGTTTCACCGGAAGAAAAGTTGCGGTCGTTAGCTAATACATTTCTCAACCGCCCCGAAAACACAATCTTTCTTAGACTCCTGCGCACGATTATCGGCGAGTCAGGAAGGTTTCCCAAGGTAGCTAAGCTTTTCACAGAAGCGACAATAAAGCCCGGCATTGAGTTATTAACACGTTATCTAACAAGCCATCCGGACATAGAGCTGGAAGATCCGGATGCTTTCGCGCGTATCTTCGTGGGAACTTTGGCGCACTACAACCTACAGCAGCACGTTTTGCATGGCAAGACCTTGCTGCCGTTTGACTCCGAGCGCTTAGTCAACGAACTAATTCGAGTCTTCAACGCCTGCTGTCTAAAGAAGAAGAAAAGCAAACGCTGAAGCGACTGACACAGCATATTTTCTCCGGCGGAAGGACCTAAAACTCCAGCAAATTCTGTGCGGCCCAACCGTGGGCGATTTCCAAGAATATTCAGATCTAAAACAGGGAATAAGGACTAGGAACCGCAGTATCAGCACAAATTAGTTCTCACAAAAGCGACGACGACCGTTCCAGAAATATGAGTCAGCCGACCGACAGACCGACAAGATCGTCCGGCGAGTTCAATCTCGATGACCTGATTGGAGGCCGCTATCGCGTGCTCTCGCAGCTTGGGCGCGGTGGAATGGGCCTTGTATACAAAGTAGAACAGGTCTTCATCAAAAAAGAGTTCGCACTAAAAACAATAGACAAGCACTTCTTGTCTGAAGCAGTAATACTTCGCTTTCGACAAGAGGCAAAAGCAGCATTCGCACTTCAACATCCCAATATTATCGCCGTCAACGATTTCGGCGTACTTGAAGATCAAACACCTTTCCTGGTCATGGAACTCGTGAACGGCGAGACCCTAGCCGACAGAATCAAGAGACAGGGAGCACAACCTATCAGCGAAGCCGTGCCAATGTTTATTCAAGTATGTCAGGGGCTCGCATACGCACACGCATGTCGGATTGTTCACAGAGACATCAAACCGAGCAACATCATGCTGCCAAGAGGAGTGCCGATTGGCACCGAAAGTAGTATCAAATTGGTAGACTTCGGCTTAGCAAAATTCACGCATAGAGGCGATAGCGAGTTACAAGCACTTACGCGTACTGGCGAGATTTTCGGCAGTCCAGCCTACATGAGTCCTGAGCAATGCAGCGGGGGGAAAATCGATCATCGAAGCGATATTTATTCGCTCGGTTGCGTGATGTTTGAAACACTCACTGGCACACCGCCCTTTGTCGGCGACAACGCGTTAAATACACTGCTGCAGCATCAAAATGCACCGCCACCGACACTCAAAGAAGGCTCTCTTGGTGGAACATATCCGCATCAGTTGGAAGCGATTGTTAGTCGCATGCTCGCAAAAGCACCAGAAAAAAGATACGAAAGCTTGAACACGGTAGCCCACGAATTAGCTATGCTGCAGGAGGCTTCTTCACAACATTCTTCTCTCAACTCCACTGTCGCAACCACCTCTAAGTTAGAATTTGCCGGTGCTGCCGATTCGGTTCAACTGTCGTATCGATTTCTTGCCTCCCTCACGCTGGCAGTAACAATTGTCTTTACCAGCCTTGGTTCACTTTCAACCTACTATGTGCTGTCCGCCCAACTGCGCGAACAGGAGGAAAAGCGAAACGCTAATACCCAGAATCCGCCCGGTCCCCCCAGGATTTTAGCCAAAAGCCTGCTTCCATCAGAGATACTCGACGAGAAGCAAGAAGAAGTAAAAGGAGACGCACTAAAAAGACTACTTCTCAAGCCAACCAGCGACTATTGCTTGAAGCTTGGAAGCAGAGGTAGAGAAAGTCAGATTAGCGACGAAGACTTCCGACAGATTGGCAATACACAATGGATTCGCATACTCAAAATAGAACATGGATCCTTCGACAACCAGTCGCTCCGACATCTCACGCACAGCTCCAACCTCGCAGAGATTGTTTTCATAGGTTCGTCCGTTGACGACACGGGTGTAAAACTGCTGGAACAATGTCCTAGGCTTGTGCATCTCGAGGTTCGCTCGGCCAAACTGACGAGCGGTGGCGCACAATCATTTGCCCGCATGAAAAACCTATACTGGTTGTCTTTAGATGGAACCCCGATAACTGATGCGGCACTCGAGAACGTTATGAAGAATTCACGTATCGCCAGCCTCTCCTTGAACGACTGCCGGCGAATCAGCGACAAGGGATTGCAGTGCATGGAAGGCAAGTCGCTCGTTGAGCTCTCATTGAACAGAACAAAAATTACCGATGCCGGCCTTAAATCATTGGCGCACGTCAAAACTCTACAATCGTTAGCTCTGGAGTCTACTCTGGTGACTCAACCCGCAATCATTGAGCTCTGCCAGGCCGTTCCAGCACTAAAGCAACTAAGCCTCAAAGAGTGTCCGAATATCCGACAAGATTTCTCGGAATTGCTGAAAACAAGGTTTAACGTCGGGCAAAAAAAATAGTTAGCGCGCAGACAGCGAGAAAAAAATCTGCACCCAGCAAACTACGGCGAACGATTTTGCGCTGCGCCGTTTCGATCGCCTGGAAGTAATACTTTGGTCTATTCGGAAGTCTGCTTACTTCGAGTTCCGCCTGCCATGCACCGGTAGAAAACAATTCCGATCAGGCAAACGATAACCAGATGCACCGGCTTGGCATTAAACAGCAACGATTTAGGCAAGAAGTGCGGTAAGTAATACAACATCAATTCGGTGAGAATCGCCATCGCTGCAATCGCCAGCACGGGCAAAGAAAGCAGAGGATGCGCGGGCGGTGGCGCGAGCTCGCTGTAATTGTCACAAGCAATCAAAGTTCCGAGATCAGCATGTCTTAAAATCCCCAAAGAAGAGGATATGGAGATTTGTTTTTCGCCGCGCGAGATTGGTGACAAGGAAGCGGAGTCAACCAGCTTCGCTCCGGTAAATTCTTCTAGCGCGGGTGGCTGTGCTGGCAACTTTGATGCGGCACGAGCTTGGCGCCACCGGGAGGACAATACCAAAAGGAGGTCGGCCGAAGTCGCGGTCGGAGGCGTTCGCGGCATGCGCTCGGCGTCATCGACTACAGCACGAACACCAGGCGAAAGGTCAGCACCAGGATAGAGAAAAAAGATCAACGCACCGATGCCGTCAAACAACCCCAACCTGTAGGTTTGTTCGCGATAACCGGCGGCAGCAAGAATGCGTGCCGACTGGCTATGGCGCGTGAGGGCGAGGGCGGCGAGAAGATGCTCTTCGCAAACCACGGGCGACTGCGCCCGGCGTGCCAGAACCGCCGCATTGGCAAGGACCCGATAATAAATTTTGGAAGGCGGCGATTTTTGCATGAGCACCTCGCATCAACTATTATCCTGCGCACTCGGGGCACTGTGCAAAGGCATACGCGAAGATTTTATTTTTGCCCATATGCGTAATTCTTATTACGGCCCGCTACTGTTAAAATTTAAGGCGGATGCGTCACTAAAATGCACCTAGTCCCCTTTGAGGTATCTCTACACCAGATACGATACCGCCATTAACAAGACGCAGCACCCGCACCGAGTGTTGAAACACAATAGACCTTGACGCTTGCTCGGGTATTAGGGGGTGCTTTGAAAAAAACAAAAGCCACGAGGCTCAATTGCGGCTTCAATCAAGTCTTCTAATTCGCACCAGTCTCGAGCTAATGGTATAGTTCTCGCCTGACAAGATTTGGGCTGACAAGATTCAGGAGATGTGGAAATGTTCAGCGGCGGCGATATGGAGATTCCTCAGGAACTGAAAGAGATTGTTCGCAACTCCAGTGAAGCGGAAGTGACTGAGCTCGTAATGATGTCATTGAAGGAGGCGGTCAAGAATCCCGACGCTTTTGCAAAAGCGGGAAACATTCCTCCGATGATGGTTGCGGCGTTGAGGGGCATGCCCACAGGCGACGAGAAGCTCCGCCCCATGGCTCAGTCGATGGCAAAGATGCTGATCGCACAAATTAAGCACGGGAAGGCGCCGGATCCAGCATCTTTCATGTCTGAGATGATGAATTTCAATCTGCCAGGAGCCCAATCGACAAACGCAGGAGCGCTCACAGCGTCAGGGCGGCCTGAAGAAGTGTCCAATTTGATCGAGCAGGCGAAACGCTGCAAAATGCAAGACGACTTCGAAGAAGCCGAACGGTTACTCAAGTCTGCGCTCGAGATTTGCGAACACGACTGCCCTCAGAGTGCTGCCATCTGTCATGTTCTTGTTCTTCTCGCTACAACACAAGTCATTCTCGAAAATTACAGCGAAGCCGAAGCGAACTTAAAGCGCTTCCTTACACTCTCTGAAAAACACTTGCCACCAGACGACCATCACATCGCAGATGGTTATTTCGGGCTAGCGATGGTGCGCGAAAATCAGGGCAAATCGTCAGATGCCGATCTTCTCTACACGAAAGCCGCTTCAATAGCAGAGAAAGCATATGCGGACAAACCGCTGGAACTTGCACACATGCTCGAAACACTGGCCAATTTCTATGAGGGTCAGAAACTTTATCGCAAATCAGATCCATATTTCCAGCGCTCTATCGCCTTGCACGAGAAAGCACTTGGCAAAGAAGATCTCGAGGTCGCAGAACAATTTGTCCGCTACACTCTCATTTTAGAAGGACGTGGACACTTTTCCGAAGCAGAAATGTGGTGCTATCGAGCATTGCAAGTAAAACATGCATTGCTCGATGCAAAAGACGCAGACTTGGCGCGAAATCAAGCGCTTCTCGCTTCGCTCTACGTCGGACAAGAGCAATATGCAAAAGCCGAACCAATCCTGAAACAAACGATTGAGATTTTGCAAGAAGTTGATGAGGATGAGCTCTACTACCCACTCGAAGTTTACTTGCGACTCTTGAAAGCAACAAATCGCGACGACGAGGCAAATGCAATCGCGGCAAGACTTGCAGAGTACGAAGTCGGTGATGAGGATGAGGATTAGGATAGTCACTGACAATCCGCATACCTGCTAGATCAGAGATGGCCGCTCTTGACGAAGGCAAAGCAAGAGATGCACCCGGTTCTACTCACAAACCGTAACCAACTGAAACCATCAGCATCAGGCACTATATACTGCTGGAATGAAACGATTGCGCGTTCCAGAATTGATGGATGATCCAAGCCTTCCCGAAGCAGACCATCGTCATGCTCTCGAAGGGTTACGCCATCTGAATAAAATAAGCAGCAGCACGAGTATTCTATGGAACGCACTGACAAAAATCGCCAGCGAATACAATAACTCAGAAACTCAAATGGCAGAGGGTTATCGTCCCCTGCGAGTTCTTGATATCGCCACCGGCAGCGGTGACCTGTTGGTGGAGTTAGCTAAACTGTCCGCCCGTGCACAAGAGCCCCGAAATCGTTTTGATTTCACGGGTTTAGACATAAGCCCAACTGCTGTTAATATCGCACAACAGAATGCTCGACAAGCAGGAACGGCTGTAAAGTTTCAGAGAGCGGACATCATGTGTAACCGTATAAGTCCTGGTTTTGACATCGTTATGACTTCACTGTTTACGCACCACTTAGATCCTGATGGAATTGAAGTCTTGTTTCGGAAGGTCTACGAAAGCGACGCAAAGGTCTTCATTGTAAACGATTTAGTGCGAAGCGCACTCTCCTTCGCTCTGGTTTGGCTTGCCTCCCGACTAGTGACGCGGTCTCATGTCGTCCACTTCGATGCAGCAGTATCTGTGCGGGCAGCATACACGCCGCAGGAACTCCGTAAAATGGCTGTTGCCGCAGGCTTGTCGAACTGCTCAATCGATCTGCATCCACCATGTCGCCAACTCCTAATCTGGAGGCGACCATGAACAGTCTCTCAACAAGCACAAATCGAAGCTTTAACCAGACTACCTGGGAGTTCGCTATCATCGGTGCCGGTCCGGCAGGCGCCATTGCTGCATACCAGCTAGCACGGCATTCACGCAAGGTATTATTGCTCGATAAAAGTCAGTTCCCTAGATACAAGGTTTGCGGCTGCTGTATCAACAATTCCGCACAAACAGCTCTCTCTGAAGTTGGGCTGCAGTCGATTCTAACGGATAATAAAGCTGTACCGCTGAATAGGCTCCTGCTATCAGACGGTTGCGAAAAAGCCTCAGTAAAAGTGCATAACAGCGTCAGCATCTCACGCAGTCGTTTCGATCAAAAATTGCTCGAAGCGGCGATCGATGCTGGCGTTACATTTCAGGAGCGAGTCTCTGCCCAGGTTCTGCGCATGGCAGACGACTGTTGCACACTCAAAGTTCATGACACAATCCACAACCGCCAATTCGAAGTAGAGACTAAAATCACGCTCGTCGCCGATGGATTGAACGGACACGCGCTCGACTTACACCCTGAGTTCAAAGCCGAAGTGGATGGCACCGCGCACATCGGTGCAGGCATAGTGCTTTCCAGCAAAGACAGAAGCTATGAACCAGGCACCATATACATGGCATGCGGCGAGGGCGGATATGTCGGGCTGGTGCAACTAGAGGATGGCAGACTAGACATAGCAGCAGCTCTGGCGCCGACTTTTGTGCAACGAACAGGCAGCCCTGGTACTGCAGCTCGGCAGTTGCTCGAGGAAAATCAAATGTCCGTTCCTGAGGGACTGGCGTCAGGACAGTGGACCGGCACCCAGAGATTAAGCCGCAGGCGGCTGCAAGTTGCCGGACAGCGCTTGCTCGTTATTGGTGATGCCAGCGGCTATCCAGAACCATTTACTGGCGAAGGTATCGGTTGGGCACTATGGTCCGGAATTTTATCGGCAAGGTTGACAATTAGTGGTGTTGAGCACTGGCAGCCTAAAATCGTTCAAGAATGGAAAAATTTGCATCGTCAATTTCAAAAACAACAGACACGCAGCAGTGTAATCGGTCGCGCCTTGCGAATTAAAGTTTTGCGTCATGGCTTGGTTACTGCACTGGCTAGAAGTCCACTTCTGGCATCAAACATTGTAGAACTGGCAACTCATTCAAGTCTGAGTCGGATGGCGAAACGCTCATTGAGGTAATAAACGGAATGGTCACGATCTCAGGACTCTCAACCTGCCTACCAGACAACTATTTCTCGCAGGAAGCGGCATCGGAATACGCTTCGAAGATGCCAGGGCTGTCCAAACGACAACAAGCAGCGCTGCGCCGGCTATATCGGCACACACATATCAAAACGCGAGCTTCCGTTTTTGCAGATGACGATCACGGAACGACGACTTTCGCCAACTTCTTTCCAGTCAGCACAGATGTGATGGACAGAGGTCCAACAACAGGCGCGCGAATGGTGGCATACAATAAATTTGCTAAAGAACTCTCCACTCGAGTCTGCCTGCAATCACTCGCCAAGGCAAGCATCGAAGCGATTTCCGTTACTCACTTAGTCACAGTCTCTTGCACCGGATTTGGTTCTCCGGGATTCGATTTAAATCTGGTCAAGAGACTCTCCCTCTCACCAGGCGTTTCTCGCACAAACGTCGGATTTATGGGTTGCCACGGCACGATGAACGCCTTACGAGTAGCCCAGGCGTTTCTCGCACAAGATCCTGATGCTATCGTCTTGCTTTGCGCCACCGAGATATGCTCGCTTCACTTCCAGTATTGCCAAAACTCACAAGATCTAGTGGCAAATTCCCTCTTTGCCGATGGCGCGGCAGCACTCGTTTTGCACAATCAAGCTAACCACATGTCGCACTTGCAATATGTAGACTCTGGCTCACATGTGGTGCCAGACTCAGAGCATGCTATGTCCTGGACAATCGGCGATCACGGCTTCCAAATGACACTTTCGGCAGATGTGCCTCGCCTAGTGGAAGAAAATCTTCCCGCTGTGCTAGCGAAGTTCTTGAAGAAGCATATGCTATCCATAGACGCGATCAAGCATTGGGCCGTGCATCCGGGAGGTCCTCGTGTGCTGGACGCGGTTGAATTGAGCCTCGGCTTGAATCCTGAAGCTTTGAGAGAATCTCGACAGGTGCTTCAAGAGTGCGGCAATATGTCTTCGCCCACGATTATATTCATTCTGCAAAGAATGTTCGCTGGTCAGATGCCAGCGGGCGCGCCAACCGTCGCTCTCGCCTTTGGACCCGGTTTGACGATAGAAGTTGCACTATTTCGTTAGCAGACGATAATCGACTAGATGAGCTTGAATAGTAAGAATGGAGCCCGACCATGCATGCAAATGTCGAAGTTCCAAACTACTGGGTCCTCATTTCGACTCTTCGGTTAGAGTGTCACTGGAGATCTCACGAGCGAATTCATCTTCTGTGGTCTCAGTGGAGTTAATCGCCGTACTCAAAACCGCACGCTCGATGCTCACAACGCTACGCCAGTAAACCACAGCTACCAGCGCCGCGAGAAAACCAGAAAGCCCACCAATAACCATCGCCCAGCGAGGTCCATAGTGGTCGGCGATCCAACCGATAACTGGAGCACCAAGCGGTGTGCAACCGAGGGCGATACTAAGCCGAATTGACATAACACGGCCACGCAACATAGGCTCAGTCGCCAGCTGCATTAGAGAGTTGCTCGAATTAGTGAAAGTCAGCGCCGAAATTCCCGTTGCTACAAGACAAACGCCAAAAATCCAATAATTCTGCGATAATGCTGCAAGGATACAGCCGGCACCGAATCCGATACTGCTAAAAAGCAAATGGGCGAATCGCGGGCGGTCTCGCTGCGCAGCCAGCAGAGCACCAATTATTGTGCCCAATGCCATACTCGAAGAGAGAAGCCCATAGCCGCGCGCATCACAGTGAAATGCACTGACAGCCATGGTCGAGATGAAAATCGGAAAATTGAGTCCGAAGGTGGCAATGAGAAAAAGCATCAAGAGAATCGCTTTCAGATCCGGGCGCTGCATCACATAGCGAAAGCCTTCAGACATAGCGCCTTTTTTAGGCTTAGCTTTAGCATCTGTGCGTAAGGAAGACTTGCTCAGAGTCTTGAGCGAGAGCAAAACGGCGACGAATGAAAGTCCGTTGAGCACAAAGGCCCAGCCGGTACCAACCGAAGATATCAGAAGCCCGGCTACCGCCGGTCCTATCATGCGAGCAGCATTGAATGATGTGGAGTTTAACGCAATCCCGTTTGCGAGGTCCGCTTCGCCCACAAGCTCTGAAACAAATATCTGGCGCACAGGCCCGTCGAAAGCCGTCACACACCCAAACATAAAAGCGAACAAATAAACATGCCAAAGGTGAACAAAACCCGAAACGGTCAGGACACCGAGGAGGGTGGCAAGTGCTCCCATCACTCCTTGTGTGACCATCAACAATTTGCGCTGGTTGAAATGATCTGCCGCGTATCCGGTCCATGGAAGCAAAAGCAACTGAGGACCGAATTGAAGCGCCATAACCATTCCCACAGCCGAAGCATTGTGATGGGTCAACTGGGTGAGCACCAGCCAGTCCTGAGCAGTGCGCTGCATCCAGGTTCCGATGTTCGACACGAGAGCACCGATCGCCCATGTGAGGTAGTTCGGGTACCGCAGCGAGCGAAAGATTCCATCTGCATTCATACTAATTAATGCCGCATTACTAACGCAGATTATTATAGAAGTCATCCTCATCTTCCGGATGGAAAAAATAGACAGGCGAACTCTGCTGTTCGCCTGCCTGCTTGCCGCTAAACATCAATGATCTAGCAAATTACCAGAGCCAATGCCCATCCGGCGCAAAATTCAAGGTCGGCAACCGCCCGCTGTCACTCTCTTCAAAGACTTTGGTTAAGTTCTGGCATTTGCCGGCAGCCAACTGCGCATAGCCAGGCGAAGTCGTGGCAGAATCTTTCAGTACATCACGAAAACGCAAGATCAAGTCATTAGCCGCGACGGCTGGGGGTCTGCAGGTTGTCATTCCATCTATAAATTCGGCTGTGAAATCGTTCATGCATTCACCATCTATCAAAGAAATTCAGCAACCATAGTAAAGTCGGTCTCTAGCGGCCAGCCCACCGTTAAATTAAGGCATGTGCTGTGAAAAAGACGTGAACACAGAAGTAGTTTCACATTCCGTTTTCCATCTTACGGTCTACGGCGTCGAGCATATTAAGTCGCTCGCGGTACATTTGAGCAGGCAGTAGATGTTCGTCTCGTAGTCGATTGGCAGTCAATTGCTGCGAATAAAGAACACGAAGGTTTTCCGCAAGAGAGAATGCCGTACCGGCTGTATAAGCAGTGTTACCCGCGGCAGAGAGACGTGACACCATCCATGGTGAGGCAGAGTAATGCCAACCACCAATCATACCGCATACCCCAAGCGCAACTTTTGTAGATCCTGTAACACCTGCATAAATAACGTTCTCGATCAAGGCGCGCTTTGCGCGTTCCAGAAGGCGCCCGACATTTCCTTCATGGTCATTCATGATGTCGCAGAGCTGGCTGTAAGCGAATAGTCGCGTATAGGTATCTTTGAGATTTAAACCAGGGTCAAGGTCTTCGCGCACTGCTTCTGCCAAACAGTTAATCATCTGCGATCTATCGCTGAATGCATCACTGGTATTTTTCGCAATTGTGCGACCATAGTCGTGATTGACTATGCGGCGGTCGACTGTCCCGGCCCAGTTGCCGGCGACTCGTCCGGCGAATGGAATGGTGAGGATAAAGGTACCGGATATGGTGGTGAATAAAGCCGCACTACCGCTCCACTTGGGCAATCGCAGATGATTTCCTTCGATAGAGATTATGCCTCCAGCGGCTCCAGTCCCATTTTTGGCGATGTCTAGGAGGTATGCGGCATTCTGGAAAATATGCAGTTTAATTGCGCTGGAATGATACTGAGAGTACTCAATCAACAAAAGATCTCGCAGATCGTGCTGAAGGTGCCCTTCGGTCGCTAACATTCGCCCTTCTAGGCTGGTTTTGTCAATCGTTCGCACTAAGTCATGGCGTCGCGCGATTTTGGCATCGAGACCGGAAGCCATTGCCAATACCCGCCGCCGAAACGACCATAAATCAAGACCGGATTTCCGCTGTTGCAAAAACCGATCGCCGTTCAAACCAAGTTCGAACATGTCGCCGAGTATATTCACGCAATTGCCAACAACTTGCGGCTCCTGAATGCCCTGACTAAGGGCGGGAGCAATTCTTCTAGGCGTAGCAAGTTTGGAGGTTAGCCTAGTGGTGAGGACCCCGGTAGCGCTCTTGTCGGCCACTACACTGAACAAAGTAGCTGGGCGATGGATGTTCGGATAGTTAAGGCGCATCGCATCGATCGTACCGCCTACGGTACAACCAGAATTAGTTTCAACGTAAGCACTCTGTCTATATTGACGAAACCGAGGCTGACTGGTGGAAACGATTCTAAACTGAGTATTGAGCCGCTGGATTTCGACAAGCGACTTGATGATCTCACGGTCGAGGGCATGAACCGCGGCAACTGCTTCTCTCTCTGCCTTCGCACCGGCGACAGGTTGCGCAACCTTGCTTGAATCTGAACCGATTTCGGAATGATCGCCACTTATAGCATTCGCAGTTTCAGTGTGGTCTGAAGTTGAATCGATGCTCTCCGATTCCAGTATCTGGACGCCAGATACTGGACTAGTACCGCATTTGAAGGATTCCGTATGCCAATCTTTTGGAGACAACTCATGTCCCGTCGCAGCATAGAGCTCAAAGTAGGGACTGGAATTGTCTGGACTGGAGGCAAAAACAGCGTTGCAGGAACTGAGGACAACGAGATTGGAAACGAAACTGAAACTAGCCAAGAGCTTAATAGCTCGGCTGTGGATCAGGTTGAATAGGACTTTTTGCAAATATCCGTAAAGCTTTAGACTGCTCTTATTTTCTGCAAGAGGCTGCTGGAAGATCTCGATAATTGAGTAATTATGACAATCTTCGGCCTTATTGACTAGCTGTGGCTAGCGAATTCCGGTTTATTAAAAATAACCCTGAACTGATTTTCACAGGTATTTCACGTGGGCCTAGCTAGTATTGTCGTACTCCCGAGGGAAGAGGACTAATTGATGAACCTTACTAAGCCTGCCTTCACCGTAAACGACGTAATCAGCTTCGACCCGAACCAGTACGGACTTATCAATCGCGTGCAGTTGATGCGTGCCTACAATCCAGGCGCTGACGAATTGTACGACCGTGTCAAATCGATGAAATTCTTCGAGCGGGACCAGAAAGAACTCCTTGAGGAAGTGCAATCACTGACCAGCGAAGAGCTTCAGACCGTTGGTCAATTGCTAAACCTCTTCCGTATCTAGTCTAACCCTTACTAAAAACAGGCTACTGTGGCAATATCAGTCGCGCAGCCAGCATGGCTCCAGAGTTAAACTACTAAACCAACTGTAACTCTTTGTCTGCGGTCACCCACTGAGGCACTTGCTGGAAACCAAGCTTTTGCATGGCCTGGGCAGGCTCCAGGTGGTAGCGCAAACAATAATGCATTACGCCTATCGCTTCGTCGTGATCGATAAATTCCTGCTGGATCAGGCGCTGGAAATGTGATGCAAAACCGATGATTTTGTCCGGAACAAGTCCGCTATCTAGCAACACCTGGCCGATCTTCAGGTCCGGACAATTGCCGTTTTCAAACAGCCTGATGCGGTCGCGTTCAGGCACAAGACCTGCGTTCAAGACGAACTTCGCAACCTTGTTCATCCTCTCGAGTTCACAGAGCACATCATCGAGCGGTGCAGCCAGCTTTTGAACAGTCGCCAACAATTCGGCTGCAAGCGAGCATGCAAGTATGTTCAAATTCACCATCTCTTGCAAATGCAACGCCGCATCGAGCACATTCTCGGTGATGATGCCTTCCTCGACGAGGATCTCACCCAGCATACGGCGCTTCTCGATCGAGAGTTCGATAGCCTCTAGAGCTGTGGCTGAATTGACAATTTTGGATTCAACTAGTAATTCGGCAAGACGCAAACGCTTCTCTTCCAAAATTGCAAAAAGTCCAAGAGCGTTCGCTGCAGCCTCTAGCGAAAGGTGCTCGTTGTGGATCTTTTGCAGAAGCAAAATGGCCTCTGGTTTACTCAAGCGATTTTCGCGCGAAAGCACCATAATCTTCAGCGCATCGGCCATGAATTTAGGAGAGATAGTCTCACTCTCAGCCAACCATGCACCAATTGGAGCACCAGCTCGCTTGCTTTCGGTGTGCGCAGTCCAGAGAAAATCTTCTGAGATAATTCCGGCTGCCATGAAGAACTTACCAAGCTCGCTAAAGCTGGTTTTGAAGGCCTTTTCCCAGGCAATCAAAGCATCAGCTTCTTGGATGCTGATGTTATGGCCATGCGCAGTTTTTATTAGCTTAGCAGCATACTCACGGGTAAGGCGACCATCTTTAATGGCTTGCTGCGCTTCGACAGCGTTTTTGATCACAAGGTCAGAGAGGTGTCCGTGCGATATCAACACGCGGCCGATCGGCATCTTGGTATTTTTCGCAATCGCCAGCGATTGGTTGACCAGTTCGGTTTTAACCACTCCGGCTTCGACAAGGATCTCGCCTAGTCGCAAGGACCCCGTCGGAGTACGTTTCATGCCTACGAACATAGTCGCCCCTCAAGCAAAACGCCGGCTGAAAATTCCCAGCCCTTACAGCGACAGCGCCCCCCGCGCTTACCGTCTTTCGGGAATATTCCCTGTAGACCAAGATAGTAAACTGATCCGCAGAAAGCGCCATTCAACGCGCTTTTACAGGAGCGACAAAAAGCTTTACAGATTGCTCGGCGCCTTAACTAGCAAGGCGCAGCATAAATTTACTAGAACATGAAACTTGAACTCAGGCAGCCGGCGCCCAATTCCAGTCGGTGCCTTGTTTATGTGAGCCCGACTTAAAGACCGCCCCCACACAGCATGCCAAGATATAGCATCCCGGAATTCGAGGCTTGGGCACAATATGAACGCAACTTATACTGCTGCAGACGTCGATCAGTCATACAAGCGTCTGCTGAAAAGCAAGATCGCCTCAGACTTTGCTGCCAGGAAGACGTGGTTGGCGTGCCTGGTGGGAATCCTCATCGTATCGGCTGTCACATTCGCCAGTGTTTCATTCACAAGACCGAAATTCAACAGGTCGGAGATAGCATATGCAGAGATCTCGCAGGAGATGCTGCAAAAATCCAGCTATATAGTTCCGCTTTACCGCGGCATCCCCTGTATTGATAAACCAGTATTCAACTATTGGGCTATCATCCCGTGTTTCAAAGCCTTCGGAGCATCCGGCTGGGCGGCGCGGATACCGTCTTTAGTGGCAGCCATAACCTGGCTAGCAATTTTTGCAGTAGCGATTCGCAAGTTGTGGGGCTGGCAAGCCAGCTTGCTCTCCACCATGATTCTCGCAACAGCACAGCGTTTCTGGGAGTTTGCCACTCTCTGCATGACAGACATGCTGCTTACATTGTTCGATGGCATTGCACTTACTTTGCTCTATACAGGACTGAAGAACCCGAAGCTGCGCCTTCTCTGCTACGTTGGAGCGGCAGTGAGCATGGGTCTTGGCACATTGACAAAAGGACCAGTGGCGCTCATTTTGCCATCGACCGCTTTCGCTATCTACTTGCTCACGACAAAACAACTGAAGACTATTTCGATCAAGCATGTCTTACTTGCCGGTTTGGTCTTCGGTGCCGTTGCCGCCCCCTGGTACCTTGCTGCTTCGCACGCTGTCAACACTTCGGCTTCGGTCGGTGCTTGGTTTTGGCACCATAATGTGGAGAGATTTTTCGGCTCGGCCTATGAGTGGCACCACTCACCAACTTATATGGTGGCATCGTTGTTCCTGGGCTTTGCGCCCTGGTCGATCTTCCTGCCTTTCGCTGCTATTGGCGCCATCAAAAACTGGTTGAGCAAGTCTGATCCAGAGCAATCAAAACAAGAACTGTTCATGTGGATATGGTTAGTGCTAACGACCACATTCTTTACCTTCTCTCACGGCAAGATGAACTACTACGACTTGCCTGCTTTCCCAGCAGCAGCAGCCATCGTAGCTTTGCACATTCAGAACTCAATCAAAGACCACAAATATCTCGGCGCCACAGGTGCTGCCGCACTGACTATTTCTTTATTTGCAGCGTCCGCTTTCGCCACCGCCATCCTTCCATCGATAGTCGGAACAAGCGCTCATTTGTGGATCGCCGTTCCCCTGGCAGTCGCTTGCTGCGCAATGGTCTCGCTCTGGGCTCTTTTGAGCAAGAAGACACTGGTGTCATATAGCGCCATCTTCGTCGGCATTTGCGCCGCATTACTTGGCTATTCTTGGCAGGTATCACCGGCAATGGCACAACAAGCGCCGGCAATTTCCTACATCAAGACATTCAAAGATTATCCTGAAAGCAGATTAGCCCTGCACCAGGATTTTGCGAAGACCATCGACTGGTTCGATTTTGCACTATTTGAAACCGGGCGTGCACCAGAGGAACTTACAGGCACCGACGACTTAGTCACATTTCTTGAGAAGCCAGGCAAAGCGCTGGTAGTCGTACCGGAAGATAGATTCAAGCAGATTCCATCTCAAACCAGATTCCGCTTCCGCGTACTGGAGCGCAAGCCGTACATGGACAAGAAGGTCGATCTAATTTTCCTGGCAAAGAGCCACGGGAAGTTGACCGGAAGTGTGCCACTGCTATTGGTATCAAACTGAATCGACAACAAAAACTCAACTGACCGGGAAAGGAAACCTAAAAAGTGTGCGGAATCGTTGGATACCTTAATCTCAGTGGGCGCGAGCTCGATCCGTCCGAACACTATCTCGACCGGATGTGCGACAGCATCACGCATAGAGGTCCGGACGAGCAGGGCAGTAAATATGTAGGTCCTGCCGCAATCGGCATGACCCGCCTTTCGATTATCGACCTCAAAACCGGGCAACAGCCGATTCCAAATGAAGACGGCAGCATCTGGATAGTCTTTAATGGCGAGATCTATAACTTCCAGGAGTTACAGAGATTGGTTCTAGATAAAGGGCATGCGCTGAGAACGAAGTCAGACACAGAAGTCATCGTGCACCTTTACGAAGAATACGGATATGATTGCCTCACACGTTTAGAAGGAATGTTCTCCTTTGCTATTTGGGACAGCAACAAGCGCAGCCTATTTATAGGGCGGGACCGCCTTGGAGAAAAACCGCTCCACTGGGCGGTCTTCAATGGTCAGTTTGTTTTTGGCTCCGAAATCAAAGCGATTCTCGAGCATCCTCATTCTCACAAAGACCTCAACACAGAATCACTGCAGCGTTATCTAGCACTTGAGTATGTGCCAGCGCCCGATTCAATTTTTGCCGGAATTAACAAACTTCGTCCCGGCCACTTTATGGTCGTGAAAAATGGCGAAGTGAAAATTACTAACTATTGGAAGCCAGATGTTACCTGCAATCCGCCGCAATCGGAAAGTGAGGCGGCAGACAAGTTGACCGAGTTGCTCGACCGCTCAGTCGAGCTCCGAATGATTTCAGAAGTTCCCCTGGGAATATTTCTTTCAGGCGGCATAGACTCGTCGGCAATCGCTTCGCTGGCAGCGTCACAATCTTCTAGTCGCATTCGAACTTTTTCTATCGGTTTTGCTGATGCATCGTTTGACGAATCAGATCAT
The DNA here is from genome assembly GCA_036702975.1 of Oculatellaceae cyanobacterium. Taxonomy (GTDB): domain Bacteria; phylum Cyanobacteriota; class Vampirovibrionia; order Obscuribacterales; family Obscuribacteraceae; genus DATNPX01. Next base: position 84,070 of record DATNPX010000043.1, on the reverse strand, counting down.
GCAAAAGCGGTGGCAGACCATATTCATTCGCAGCATGAAGTGGTCGAGTTCGAGCCTGGCCTCGCTCGCAAAACCCTGGACGAGCTCTGGGAATTCCTTGATGAACCAATGGCAGATGCCTCGATACTTCCCACCTTCTTCCTCTCTAAAATGACGAGAAAGTCGGTCACTGTCGCTCTATCGGGAGAGGGCGGCGATGAACTATTCGGCGGTTATCCCACATATCAGGCGCACAGACTTGCTGGAATATGGAATCAGGTGCCGGCAATTTTGCGCAAGGGAGTTATCGAACCTGCTGTCCGCGCTCTGCCTGTGAACATGAACAACCTGAGCTTCGACTATAAGCTAAAGCGGTTTATTTCAGCAGCAGCTGAAGAGCCACGCAGCCGTCATTTACGGTGGATGGGTTCCATACCTCTATCAGAGCAACACAAGCTCGTCAAAGAATCGACACGCACCAAATCAGGTGGCAGACCTCAAAAGCTATTCGATTTTTCAAACGACTACTTCAGATTGAGCAACAATCCTGGTGGCAATGTTGTTGATGAAATCATGGAGCTCGACCTGAGAACATATCTGCCAGACGATCTGCTCGTTAAATCAGACAGAGCCTCAATGGCAGCATCACTGGAAGTGCGATTGCCCTTCCTTGCATATCCACTCGTCGAGTTTGCGCTGTCACTTCCATCTACTTTCAAAGTGCGCGGACTGCAGACAAAATATCTACTCAAGAAAGCGATGGCACCATATCTGCCGGCTCGAACTATCAGCCGACCCAAAAAAGGCTTCGGCATACCTGTTGCAAAATGGCTCAACAATGAATTCCGCGACCTAGCGGACGAACTCTTCAGCGAATCATTCATACGCAAACAAGGACTCTTCGAATACTCCGAAATCAGCAAGCTTCTCGCCACTCATCGCAGTCAAAGTGCGGATCGCCGCAAAGAACTGTGGACGATATTCATGTTCCAACGGTGGTGGCAGAAGTACTTCGCCTAACAGTGACCGAGACAGAGACGTCGACCCCAACGATGCACAATGCAATGCCTAGTGCATCGTGGTGCATCGTGGTAGCGTCAGTTAACCGCCTGTACGGCGCCCGCTGTCTTGGTGCATACCGCCGAAATAAGACTGCAGAGATTCGAGAGCCTGCGACTCGTCTTCTTGCTCAGTCGCCGTTGGCTCAGAAAAGTGCCAAGTCTTACGACTCCACTTTGCGTTGAAACTAGAACGCGATCCAGCTGACTTATACAAATTTGCTTCGCTTATAGGGTGCCAAAGGCCGGCTATGTTGTTCATTTTTCTGACTCCTGAAAATGCCGTGCGACTCGCCTTGATGAGCGCAGATGGGGAAGTTTGTGATAATTTTTCGGGTGGTTTGAGAGTTTTATTTCGAATTCGAAATTAGATTTTCGAGCCTAAAGTCACATCAAATACTTTGTGGTTGCTTGCAGGATGCTGAACTTCCAGCGATGAAAAAATGGTCGAACATAAGCTCGATAAACGCGTCCAAAGCCTCTGGATTTTTCGCGGCCTTTGAATGCATAACTGCACCATTCCATCCACAGTTGAACACACTAGCCAGTTTCCTCGGAGCGCAGTCTGTTCTTATCTCTCCAGCGGCCTGACCCTCCTCGATGCAGGCTGCTAAAATGTCCAATCTCTTGTCCCAAATAGACGACAACTCTCTGCGCAATGTTTCATTTTGATCAGCCATTTCTTGGCTCAACAAGCCAAGAAGGCAGCCTTTACGGCATTCTTGAGACAGCATTGCTTGTTTGTGCAACTCGCAATAAGTCTTCAATCTTTGCAGCGGAGTTTGTTCGGTATTTCGCAAGATCCTTAGCATGTCTGCGGTTTGGTCATGGTCAAGATGTTGAACAATGGCGACGGCGAAAGATTCTTTGCTTTCGAAATAGTGATAGAACGACCCCTTCGGCACACCCAAAGCGGACAAGACTTCTTGAATCCCTGTATTGGTATAGCCTTTTCCTAGCATGACTTCAGTGCCGGCCTGAATTAAGGCCATTCTCGTGTCTTGCCGGCTCACCAATTTGCTGCTCACTTTTACTCACCTTTCCTATTGACTTTGCCATCACTTGATTACATATTAGACCGGTCGTCTAGATTTGTCAACACCTTACCAGTCGAGCTTTTGGAAAATCGTTGAATTCTCTTGTCGTCAACGGCTGGCAATCATTGCTGTTGCAGTTACGTGTTTGGTCATCCAATCTGAAACCTGTGCAATCGTCTGTTCAGTAAACTGACCTTCTTCAAAAGTCAGATGTGAACCGCCTTTGACGAGCATCATCGACTTGTCTGGTGTAGGCAGCTCTTCGAACAGCTTGCGTGTTCCATCGGAATCGATCAGCTGATCGTTATCGCCTTGCACCATTAGCACTGGTGTTCCGGAGATGCTCATTGCGGCGCAATGATTGTTCTTCATAAAGTGCCAGAAGCGCAGCAATTCGGTGCTGCTCACTTTGGTTCTAATTTCGGAGTCGGAAAGCAAGTCTTTGCGCAAGGCTTGGTCATTTGTAGCTCGGCTCATCAGCTGTTGTCCGATGTCAACTCTGCCGAACGGCTTAGCCAAAACTTTGAGCACCACTTTCAGTGCGAACAGATTTTTTCCTCTCAGATTATTTGATGGAACGGACGAGATGACACCATCGACTAGCTCAGGCGATTCAGCTGCAACATGCAACGCAAGCGCACCGCCCATTGATTCCCCTAGCAAAAAGATTGGTGTATTAGGGCGTACAGCTCTTAGACTGATGAGCAAATCTTTTACGTCCTGAACACCAGCTTCAAGGTCGAGTTGAGTGCCTGAAGAAGTGAATCGTGTCCAGTCACCAAACCCTCTCACGTCGAGAGCGTAAGTTGAAATTCCCTGGCTTTGTATGCGCTCGGCGAATTGCTTGTAGGCATATTTATTGAATCCAAAACCGTGAACCGCGAGAACGATCGCTCGCTCCTCAGCAGGCGCTTGCCAACTAACCAGCACCGGGGCATCGTTTAGTCCTAAAGCATACTCTGTGGTTTCGCCATTACCGCGCAGGGCTTTTGGCAGCTCCCCAGCCTCAGCAAAATTAGTTTGAAAGAGAGTCAACGCCAGTAGCACGAACAGCTTAATCAGATTGAAACCAGCAGCTACCATGATCTTATTAGTCGACAATAGACCGGTCTTTTATCAACAGAGAGCAAACAGGCTGACAATAACGTGACTTCGGGCTTGAAATCGTTCTCTGGACTACGTGGCTAAATCGACCCTCCTTGATTAGGATATTAGACCGGTCGTCTAGAATTGTCAACCCAATATTTTGGAGGGTTGTGCCAAGGAGGAATAGACACCAAACCGGCTCCAAACCAGACGAAAATGGCTGGGCGCCATCAGCTCGCTTAGTGGAACTTTGTTTTAGTCGACATCGCGCATTCAGACCTGTAAACTAACCATTGACATCGAGAGCTCGGTTAAACATCACTCATTATCTTGGAGGCTGCCGCTGTCCACTTCTGAGAAAATCCGTGTAGAACCGTAAGACAAAACTGGCTGGCACCACTTCTCAATCACCTAAATAATGTTCGTCAACAAACTTACACAAGAACCGATCGAACTCAAGACACTGACCAATTGGTCTGAAGAGATTATCCGTGCACATCGGGCAGCGCGAAAACTCACGCGTCCGGAACTGTCGATTGTAATTCCTGTATACAACGAAGAAGAGAACATAGAACTTCTCTACGAAAAGCTTTTGATTGCACTGGCGGAAGTCGGGAAATCATGGGAAGTAGTCTTTATTGATGACGGCTCGACCGATCGCTCATATGAGGAACTCGAGACACTTTCCCTGCAAGACGACCGAGTAAAAGTGGTTCAATTCGTCAAAAACTTTGGGCAAACAGCCGCACTCGCCGCCGGCATCGACCATTCCCTGGGAAACATTATCATCCCAATGGATGCGGATCTGCAAAACGATCCAGCCGATATCAAGCTTCTACTATCTAAGATGAACGAAGGTTATGACGTTGTTAGCGGATGGCGCAAAAATCGCCAGGATGCCCTGCTCAGCAGATTGATTCCATCATGGATCGCAAACAAAATCATAAGCACCATCAGCGGTGTTAGACTTCATGACTATGGTTGTTCACTCAAAGCTTACCGCCGCGGAGTGATTAAGAACATTCGATTGTACGGCGAAATGCACCGGTTCGTGCCCATCTACGCAAGCTGGCAGGGCGCCAAAGTTGCGGAGATTCCAGTGAATCATTTTGCAAGACAGTTTGGCGTTTCCAAATACGGACTTTCTCGAACCTTCAAAGTTGTGCTTGACCTCATAACGGTCAAGTTTATGTCCAGCTATTTTACAAAACCAATCTATGTTTTCGGAACGGCAGGCATAATCTCGATGTGCGTTTCATTCCTAGCTCTTGGCTGGATGGTCATTCTCAAATACTTCTATGACACCACCTTTATCGAGACACCGCTACCGGTGCTAAGTGCCATGTTTTTCATGATCGGCGTCCAATTCATTCTCATGGGGCTTCTTGCCGAGATTTTGATGCGAACCTATCATGAGTCACAAGGTAAGCGCATCTACGAAGTAGAGAATCGACTAAACGCTCTTCCGCCTGGACAGGAAGTTCAGCTTTAGGTATGAGGTCCGCCGCCAATCTTTTCCAGGTCTGCCAACAGCTCAGCGGCGGACTGATACCGTTTCAAAACGTCTAACTGCGTACACTTAGCGACTATGTGGTCGAGTGGCTGACTGATCTTTCCGTTGACAAATTGTGGGTGCAGTACCGTAATTGGTGGCGGGTCCTGCCCAATCAAAAGATAGTACATACTTGCACCCAAAGAGTAGATATCGCTTTGAGTCTTGGGCTTGCCACGGAATTGTTCTGGTGCAATGTAATTGGGCTTGCCAACAACTGATCCTGTAACACCGGAAGAGAGTTCTTGCGCGACAGAAAAATCGATAAGCTTCGGTAGTCCATCTTCACCAAGAATGATATTGTCGGGAGTCAAATCGCGGTGAATGACCGGAGGTTCCTGTTCATGCAAATAACTGAGCACAGACGCCATTTGGCTGGCGAGCTTTACAACTTCCGATTCGGGAAGAGGACCTGAAGTTGCAACCAACTCTTTCAAATTGGCGCCTTCAACCAACTCCATTACCACGTAAGCACGATGGTCCTCAACAAACAGATCGATGAATCGAACCACTCGCGGATGATGCAAACGACTCAAAACAGCGGCTTCCGTTTGAAAGCGTTCAGCCGCTTTCTTCCTAACGCGAATGTCGGGGAAGACAGGCAGAACAAACTCTTTCAATACAACAGTTCGGCTAACCGCCGAATTTTTAGCTGTGTCGGCAAAATACACAGTTCCTTGTCCGCCAACACCAGCCTTATGAATAATCGTATAATTTCCTTTGTCCAGCTTGCTGCCGTCTGCAAGTGGTGTAAGCCGATCGCGCTTTGGCGCACCGGATAGTTCTTTTAGCCAAATCTCGGTGTAACTCTGACGGGAATGAATCTGCTTAAAAGGTTCGAAAACAGATGCATCAAACGTCTGTGGCATCAACTCTTCCATCGTGTTCATCAGTCGCTGGCGATCGTCAGCTTGAATAACATCGCCCCACTTTATAGAAAAGTCTCTGTAGTGTGGCGTTGAGATTTTCAGCACATAATCACGGTAAGATTTCTTTCCTTGCGGACGCTCAACTATCACCTTAGTGTCCGGCAGTAGAAGCGTCTGACTCTCAATCAGGTAGTGCTTGCCAGCGACGATCATAACTGCCCGCCCGCTAGGACCATTGGATTGCTGCATGATCAGCTTTAATCGATAAAGATACCTTCCATCGATATATAGGTAGGACTGGCGTAAAGCCAGAAAGATAGTAAATAACGACACGAGCGGTGCCGCGACAAACACAATCACTGTCGAAACCTTAGAAAGCCAATTAAGCAAGCCTTCCAGAGCTGGCGCCGGTTGGGCATAGAGCAGCGGTTTAATAGGAGCAACCAGAAAGCGAAAAAAGTCGAATACCACATCCTTCAGCTGTGGAACGAACGCACAGGCAGCGATGAAAAGCAAACACGAGATGCCCGCAAACAGCACCAGCCGCCCAATGCGCTGGAGATTCATGGTCAATTCTGCTTGCGGAATATACTCCATAAGAGGATTCGGGTGCCGCAAGTGATCGCGCATTCGTTCTTGCAAGCTAAACGGTTTTTGCATTGACACCCTCATTGGCGAGCGTTTTGAGAAGCTTGAGTAGGTCCGCAGCCGTTGCCGGGCGTTCTGATTCCTCTTGTGCAGTACATACGGCGATAATCTGGCCTAGCCTTTCAGAGACTCTTTTATTTGCGTCACGCACATGTGCGACGGCGAGAGGTTCCGGATCTTCGCCAGTCAACAAGAAAAACAGAGTGCCACCAAAAGCATAAATATCACTCCTCGGCTCGGCTTTACCCCGCAGCTGCTCCGGCGCAATGTAGGCCTGTTTGCCAATCATTGTTCCGGTAGCTGTGCCGACAAAGTGGTTCGCAGCACCAAAATCGATTAAACACAACTCTCCAGACTCACGCAACATGAGATTGTCGGGAGAGAGGTCCCGGTGCACAACCGGCGGTTGCTGTGCGTGAAGATAGGCAAGAATGTCTGCCAGTTGCAGAGCCCAATAAATCACGTCTTCTTCTAACTGCCGTCCGTGCTCTTTTACCAGTCGACGCAAATCTTCGCCATCAATCAATTCCATCATGATGTAGTGGCGTCCATTTTCGAGAAAGTGATCCAAGACTCGCGCAATGTTAGGATGCGACAAACCAGTCAAAATATGTGCTTCGCGTTCCAGCATGTGTTCAGCGGCTGCCCGCATTTTCTCATCAGCATCTGCAGGTACTACCGCTTCTTTCAATACACATTTGACTTTGTCCGGACCAATAGCTAAATAAATCGCCGACATGCCGCCGAATGCCAATTGTCGCTCAATCGTCAAGTCACGCACCTGTTCACCAGGCTCCAACGGAATGAAATTAGTAGCACCAAAACGACGAGCCAATTCGTCTTCCCACATTTCTGTATAACCAGGAAGCGCCTCATTGGCATCTTTGTTGTTCTCTAGCAGCTTCAAACGGGCATCAAGCAGGGACGGAAACATATCAGTGCCGCCAGACCAGACATCCATCGAAACGATCAGGTTTTCGACTTGCTCAGGACGCAACAGGTTGAGGTTCAGCTTAACTCTCTGCCCGTTCTTGAATTTGAGAAAGAGAGCACCGCGCTCTCCTCGAGGCGCATAATTGACGGCGATAAGATCGGACCAATTTTGTTGAGTTCTCAACTTAAATCCAGGACACACGAGAAACGGAAAAGACATGCCGTCCCGAGCGAGAAAAATAGTGGTGTCTGCTGTGACGATAATTCCCAAAATCAAGAAACAGGCCAATATCATCAGACTCGAAACGTAGATTGAAATCGCTCCGAAGTGAGCGGTAGTCTGCATCATGAGCGCCGACAACCAACAGGTCAAAATAAAGAGCCCAAGCACAGGCACCATGCCGAGCAAAAGATAGTGCGTGACCGCAAATGGCCATTCACGGTATTTAAGTGTGACTTCCGCTTCGCTCAAAGTCGGTGCTCCATGGAGAGGGGCATGGCGCAAAGGAAAATGCAAGAAAGCGGCGTGCGGCCGCTTCATTTATATACCTTAAGCCTAGTTAAAATTCTCGGTGGAGAACCCTAGATTTGTTGTGTGTTTGTTTTCTGTTTGTTGGGATTTTGTTGTCTCTCTGCGCTGTCACATTCTTCATCCGGCGGAATCAAGAGCTGGAGCCTTGCCAGCCGATGGACTACAATAGTCCCCCAATGAGAACGCTTACAAAGTATCCAGCCGCGGTTGCAGCAATCTTCGCCATAGTCAGCTGTAGTTTAATTTCAGCTGCAGCCGACGATTCGACATCAATGACAGATCCTTCGACAGACACGGCGCCATCGCCTGCAGCGCCGCGCGTCTCGCCGATGGAGGAAGGCATCAGAGAGTATTCTGAGGGCAAATATACAGATGCCCTTGATCACCTCAACGACGCACTCAACTCGGAGTTCAGCAGCGCCAAGTTGCACTATTACATGGGCAGCTGTTACATGAAGCTAAAAAGGAAAGAGGCCGCCATTCGCGAATTTCGCATAGCTTTTGCATTGGAGCCGAAGAGCACGCCAGGTAAATATGCAAAGCGAGCGCTCGCACTTATGGGCGTTGACCTCGATACGGGCAGCTCGCCGACCAACGCCGTGTACGCGAACAACCGTCGCGATCAGCGCGATCTGAGTCAAGCCATGGTGGACTACGCACGTGACCATGGCACAAACCTTCTGGCTCCGGCTTTCAACGGCAGCTATACTCCTCCAGGATACGTACCCGGCCAAAATCCTGCACAAAAGCCACACTAAAGAGACTATCTAGAACTTCATTTTGCTTCGGTCTGCCAACGTAGGATAGACGCCTACATTGAGTCCGTTCCATTCGGCAGTATTTTCCTTCTTGCAATTTTTCCCTACAGCGAAGAGCCACCAGCGTCCTTCATGCGCCACTACTCGCGGTGACCGCTCCGTCCACTTGAGCAAGCTGAGAACATCTCTGTTCATCAATACCCAGCGCTTATCGGGCGCACCCTCCGCGAAATTACGCATATCCTGTTCATCTTTAATCAAAGGAATGGCGTGTCCATATCGATACATCACCGACGGAAGCGAGAAGAACAAAACCGCCAGGTCTGCGTGTTCATCATGCGCGTATGTCACCAGTTTGTCGATTGGCGATTGATAGACATCGTGGTATGTGACAAAAATCACCGGTATAAACACTGCGCAATAGGAAATGACAGCTCCCAGCAACCAGCCGCCGGCACGAGACAAATGACTCCGAAAAGATTCACGGATACCCATTCCACAAGCGATTAAAAGAACTCCTGCTGCACATAGTTGAAGCGGAAAAAGTTGAACTGCATCTTTGAACGCTATCTTGGTTGCAATCGGAGTAATAATAACAACAGCCGCGACGCAAGACAGACAAGCAATAAAAGCACGCCGGGCAAAGTTGCTTCGAGCAGCACGAGCCAACACATCGAGGTAGCTACCGCAAAGAAGTGCCACCGCCGGTAGTATCGGAACAATGTACGTCTCCAATTTCGTCGGCACGGCACTGAAAAAGCAAAAACCCAGAGCCGCCCAGCAAGCAGCGAACTTGAGCAGCTTCACCCTCGGTGTACTGCGAGCTGTGTCAATATGCAATATGCGGTGAAAAAAACGCTGAGAGAACGTCAACAACATCAAAGACCATGGAAAGATGCCCGCCAAGAACACCGGCACATACCACCAGAATGGACGAACATGATTCACGGTACCAGCGGCGCGTCCGAGATTTTGCCGCAAGAAAAAGTTGACGGTAAACTCCCCATTTGTGCCGACGTGCGCCCAAATGTAGTAGGGTAGCGCAATTGCAGCAGCAGCGAGCAATCCAACCAGTGGACGCAAGTTCCAGATCGCCTGGAACAGGTTTGCGCGCTCTGCCAAAAGGAGATAGCCACCCACCGCCAGTCCTGTAAATATCAACGCAAGTGGTGGTCCTTTGAGCAGGATCGCCAAACCGAGGCCGATGTATCCTGGGACTAAAAATATTGGTCGTTTCTTGATTGATGCGATGGCCAAAGACAATACGGCACAGCAAAAACATAGAGATAGTGGTTCGTCCGAAAGTGACGTCCGCCCGACAATAATGAACAATGGAAAAGCTAGTAGCGAGAGTGCGGAAAACAAAGACTGACGAACAGTCAAAATCTGGCGGCTGAGCACGAACAGTAATATAGCTTCCAAAATGCCGCTCAGTGCAGCCGGAAGCCGTCCAGCGAACTCACTAACGCCGAACAGTTTGAGGCTGGTGGCGATCAGGCAGAAGTCTAGAGCTGGCTTGTCTAGCCACTGTTCGTAGTTCATAAGAGGCACGATGAACTTTTGCGTCTCGAGCATCTCGCGCCCAGACTCTATGAAAAAACTATCAGTTGGATCGAACAGACCAGCACTGCCCAGTAGTGGCAGAAAAGATATACAGCCGACAAAAGCGATCAAGAGAATGCAGCGCGCGTCCACCTGCGAGAACGCACTCTTGCCTACGGATTGCTTGTTAACAACGCTGCTAACCATTCAATGTCACAGTCTAACGCACCAAACCGCTTCGCGCGACGTTTTCGGGGATTCGTGTCAATAGACTAATAAGCCGCTACGACAAAGCCGCTAGAAGGTTGGAGCAGAGTTGCCTCGGAACATACATCAGATTGGCGACAAGCGTGAGAATGATATTGCGGCTCTGCATGCGTTTCAATTTGTTCGGACGGAGGCTTCGTTTTTCGCGAATATTGGCACGAATCTCCTCTGGTGTGAGGCGCTTTACGCGCCCGCCTGACCGAGTAATAAATGAGGCCGGTGATTCTAAAGCCAGCGATTCGGCAAGCAATCCAATCGATTTGCTCGTTTCGGCAGAATCTTCATTTGCTGCATCAGGCTCAAAAACCTTCCAACCGCCATCATTATCGTCAACAGCAGTCAAGGATGGAACTACCGTCGGTGTCCATGAACGAATCACGACTCGACCGCTGGAAGTTCTATCACTGGCCGCACGCCTCATTTTGTGATTGAACATACGATGTTCGAAATCGGCTTTTAAATTAGTGCAAGCAGTTTTTCGGACAAGCACAGCAAGCTCTTCATCACTAAAAACCCTCTGCCGCTCAAGCTCAATTAGACGCCTGCGAACAGTCGCCATATCACAATACTGAAGTGCTGCAGACTCAGCCAAAGACGAAGTGTCTATTGCAGGGCGCATAAATCAAACCCCATAAGCTTTCGGACCAAAGTGTAGGACGCAAATGTGATTATGTTGTGTGCAAATCAACTGGTAATTAAGACGCCATCCTAAACTTTCCAAGCAGAATAATTCCATCAGCGTCAAAACGCAAACTATTTTTAATTTAGACAAATCCATTTTTCATTCCGGAACAAACCCGCTATCACAGGTACTGCAGCAGTTTTCGGCATTTAATCTTTCCAGGACCATCGTCTCATCTAGCTTAATTCGTGGGGGACGAATCGAAAAAAAATGTGGCGACCAAGAGAGTGCTATATCTTCAAAACGAGCTGAATCAGCGGTTCTCAGATAAACACACACTTTTCAAGATGCAACTAGTTCAATCAAGAATCGTGAAAATATTAAATCCGAACTGAATAAATTATCGTGCGGAGAGCTTGATACCAAATACCGTAGATGCTTTTCTAGACTTGTTTTCCAGAGATCGAACACGAGCATCATATATGCAAACAATTCTCAATCGAATGGCAAATAATTAGATCGACATGACACATATTTATATACGCAACCGTTCAAACGAACTCAGAATCTCCGGCACTGGTAGGACATTCCATATCACGGCTCAGCTTTAGCCGTATATCCGTGGCGGCAAGTAGTGCATATAAATCAAGCGCCTCTTTCAATCATTTGACACCGCTACTAATGGCACCGCATCAACAGCGGCTTAAAGTCACCATTTCAGAGTCTGTGCTAACAGAAACACACGCACCGCTGGCAATACCGATGCGTTCCTTGCAATCAAAGCAGACGTATCAACGACAAACTTTAGGACAACGAGCGTCAGATAATATTGTATTCCAGGGAACGTTTTTCTAGGCGATGAGATATCCGCGCGAATTTCTCACGCGGACCGCTCCCCCAATTCAGGGCATTAAGCTCCGCCCCAAAACGCCTGCCCAGCGGCATTTCCAGCCAAATGCTCAGCTATACCAGCTGATTTACGGGTGTAACAACCAGCTCTCTGTAACCAGTATCTGGATCTTCCACACGGTCAAACACGTGCGAATCACTGAGGTTGAGAATAACTATCTCAACAGTGGTATTGACTTCGCAGCCGTGGAGCATATGCCCGCCAAAAGTATTGCCCCGGCCATCAGCGACGGCAATGTGCACGTGCATTCCGCCATGCCCAAGAGTGCCGCAAAGGGCGACTATTTCAAACGGTCCTTCGAGATTCTTGACTTCACCGGTGCCTAACCGAATAGCAGCGGACGCGAGCGAACCAACAGCACTGGCAATTGCAGCAGCCGAAACTCGATTTTCCCTGGTAATGTTCTCCAACGCCTGTTTTAAATCGTCTTTTGGGCGAAGGCGGACAGCAATGATTTTTTCGAAGTTGTTCATCGGTCTAATCAATCCCAGTTGGCGTCAGAAGAGGCTTATCATAGCGCCCGATAATCTCCAAAGACTGAAATTGTTTCGCGAATGATAGTTTTCTTGAAGAAATCTTTTTGATTTTTCAAATCGGACTTATATTTCCTGCAAATTCAGGGGCATAACTCGCTGGGACCAATAAACGTCCTTCTTATGCCCCCAAAAAGGTACACCCCTATAGGCATATATCGCGACTTAGAGCGCGAGTTCTAACCCACAAACTGAACGCGAACTTTCAGAGGTTGACATGCACCAATCTTCCTCGGCCTCGCTTGGCATACTTACTAATCTACTACTGTCGATCGTGCTGATGAACTGGCTCACGTGTAAGCAGGAGATTGTCTTCGGAGCCGTCATTTCACTAGCCTTTTTCACGGCCTCGACTACCGGATGGATGCTGTTCATTCACCATCAGTCTCATCCTGTTACGAAACCAACCATCGCGAATGAATCGACGGAAAACATTCAGATCGCGACTTTAAAGGAGCAACTGAAAAGCTGCCTGCAATACGGTGATACTGAAAAAGCAGAGGAAATCTCGCAGAAGCTCGTCGCTCTGACGGCTGACCGCAAAAGCGCTTCAGAGACCTAACAAGAAGCCTCGCCTAAAGCGAATTGCATCAGTTGACGTGAATTTGACGTAGTGATGATTATTGTTTGTCCCAACGAGGGCAGACAGATGACATTCGAGAGCGAAAACCAATTTTTTCACGAGAAACACAAGTCTCATGATCATAAGCATACCCACGAACACAAGAGCGCAGAAGCATTTCATCACGAGCTGCACATTCATTACCATCATCATAAAAAAAGTCATTACGGGCAGTGGCATGCAAAATCAATAAAGCGGAGCGGTCATTCAACCCATGATGAACGCACTGATGGCGACAGAATACCGCAGTCCCCATACTTTCCAGAGGTGCGGTTGCAACCAGCCGAGTTTCCTACACACTCATTAGACAGCAAAAAATTTGCCGCTGACGCCAGCCCAACTGCTGCAACGAAAGGCTCGCTAAAAGCCGCTGTTGAGCGCGCTAAGAATGGCGGTCGCAAGCTCATTATCTCGCAGGTGGGTGATTCGCACATTGCCGCAGGAATTGAAACTCCGGCCTTCGCCGACGAAATTGCTCGCGCTACGGGTTTGAGACCAGACCAGGTCAGCGCAACCTATTACGGGAATCCTGGAAAAACGGCTGAATATGCCGATTCACATTTGAACGAATTCCTCTCCAAGATTAGTCCCAATTCAGACCTGGTGGTCTTGTCTTTCGGCAGTAACGATTCAGCTGGAAATATGACCAGCCGATACGCAGAGAGATACCTGGACCTCTTGCAAAAGATTCACGAGAGAGCGCCACACGCGGCGGTTGTTGCTGCCGGTCCAACTGATGGAAACTTATGGAATACTGATGAGCATCTTCCATCAATAGACGCGGTCATTCAGGCGCAAAGAACCGCGGCGAAGGAAGTTCCGATCACTCCCTACATAGATTTCAAAGAACAATTTGGCAATGTCTATCATCTAAGGAAGGAAGGCTACATGCGCCCCGACCGCTTACACCTGACGCCCAGTGGCTACAAAGCTCTCGGAAAGGCGCTAGGCGACGACATCATGAAGTTAGACCTCTAACGCCTAAATTTCGAAATTGCAGAGTAAGCTATATAAGTCGGTCGACGGACCGATGATTCCGAGTTAAGGAGAACTCTGTAATTATGGTCAAACTGCAAGGCTCCGCACGCTTCTTCGGGCAACTCGGAATCTCCATCGCGGTTATCGCAGGCGCCAATATCATTTCTCCAGCTTTCGCCCAAGACCGCAGCAGCGGCTTTTTGACGGGTGGAAGCAACATGGAGCCGATGCAAACCCATTACAACGACTCCGCAGCGCCAAACACAAGCGGCAGCTCATTCAACAGCTCATACGGTGGCAACTCCTACAACCCAGTCTCCAACAGCTCTCGGCCGAGTTTCGGAGGAATTCCGGATGCCGTTCGCCGCGCCACGCAAGGGCATCATGGGGCGATGCCCAACCCAGCAACTATGCAGCTTGCACCAGGAGATCCCATAGCCGCGCGGCAAGCAGAGCATCAAAATATTCTCAACCAGATGCGAAAACATGGAGCCAGCGCCGGACAAATGCAGACCTACAGAGAACAAACCGAAGACGCTCCTGGTACGACATACACAAACATGGGCGGCATCAGAGTTCGCAATGATGGAATGACGCCAGGTCAGGCGTTGCAGAATATTACGCACAGCGGTCTAATGAACACGCCTATCAGCACAGACCCCCACCATTACGCGCAAGGCACCTATGGTTATCACAAGACTCACGGTGGCACTCTAAACTACGCCGATTGGCTCGATACTCAAAGACACTAACCGCGTTTCGACTGGTCCCCAGCAATCAAACGAGAAACGCCCCCGTCGACAAGATTCTTGACCGAGTCGCGACCGTCGTCAACGAAAGTCGCCAACTGCCCGTCGAGACACAAAATTGCCAGCCCATGCACTGTTGCCCAGAGAGAGCGCAAGCTCCATTGCCTTATCAGCCGGCAACCGCGATGCGACATGCGCTATCGCTTCAAAGGTTGGTTTTGCCACCGCATGTAATGAATCATCTTGGACTTTATGCTTACCTACCTTGCACCAAACATTATTCGAAAGTAGGCGGCGTGGTCGAGGGCGAAGGCTAAATGATTGCGCCCCAAATAGAGAAGCTGCGCTTCTGGGTTGGGCGGCGCATTCTCAAATGGCCACTTTTGAATCTCACCATCGAGTGAAAATCCTTCAAATGCGATGACATGAAAGAGGGCAGACCGATCTTTGAAGTGTCGATACATGGCGGGATGACTGACACCGACCTTGGCAGCCAGATCTCTCAAACCAAATGATGTATCGCCCTTTTCATTTACGAGTTCAATAGCAGCTTTCAACAAAGCTGGGCCTAAATCGCCCGTGATGGTAGTCACTTTTTTGCTTCGACATAGCTAATGCCCCACTAGCTCAAGACCGATGCCTCCAACATCCATGGTGCTCGGTGCGAGCACCATTACGTGAGAGTTCGAATTGCCGGCTATCGCTGCGCCTTGGTCAATTGTGATTGTTACGCCGTTTGGTGCGCTGATTGCAGCTGCGGAAAAGAATACATTCCCCCACCTTATCGGGACGCTCCGTCAGCGTTGAAAATTGCAGAGGGTAAGGTAATCGTTCCGAACTCCACGAATTCACGGAAAACGATTGTCTAAACTACTCGGGCATTGGCTTAATCCTTACCCACACTTGAGTTTTGTTCGTTAGCTTGTAGGATCGTGGCTCACTTAATATGGTGCACGCTTGGTCTTTTTTCAAGACTCCAACCATCGGTTGACCCAAAAAGTACCGTTGCTCGCTTTTTGGAAAGTCCTTTCGGATTGCCAGGTCGCGTTTCGCAATGCATGCCTGATTTATTTGAATATCTGATAGTTGTCTCAGTGGATGAATGGAGGTCAATGTCGTGCTTGATTGATCTAAAACTGTATCACTAGAAATATCTCCGAGCCACACGACTCCATCGACTGGTTGAATACCAGCTTGACTCGCGAAATTGGCCGCTTTTACGTCCGCTGTCGTTAAAGGTTCTCCGGGAACCGGTGTCAGCGAGTCCTTACTCAAGGTTGCGACCTGGTTTGCTAACGTTGTTACAGCCATTCTCAAGTCGCTGACCGCGTACGTATTATCGGTTATTTCCTTGATTGCTTCTTTGGTTTTGTTTTCATCAAATTCCAAACCTTCCGCGCTGACCTTCACGTGTAAAGTTTTGAGAGCTTTGTTGCTGTTCACAACGTATAGAAACCCTACGAGCATTAGGAGGACTAAAAACATGCTCAAAAGATTTGCCGCATTCTCTGCGATCCGGATGACGAAACTGCGTTGTGCGACGATGGTTAATGGAGTGTCGTCTTTGTCGTTATTGCTCATGCCAAACTGGAAATTGATTTATCTTTCAAGGCTATTGCTATCACTACAAGATCACTTAAAGTCTCCCGGCGAGTTACCATTCAAGTCTAAGTCAATAATGCTTGTTTGAGGTGTGGTCGTTGGAAGAGTATTTGCTGATGCTCGTCCAACTACCTTACGCACTTCAGGCTCTCCTGCATAATGATGCGCAACTATGAGTATGTTTGAGCTCACGTTTCCGTCGACTCGCGCAACCTCAATTTTGTAGCCGGGATCATTGCCAGTGCTTGTGATGATGAATCGGCAGTGTCGTGTGGGCTCAAATTCCTCACTATCATTACTTCCTGGAGTAAGCTTTACATCAAACGATGATGCGGCTGTTGCGCATTGAATACTGATTTGTTCAGCGGGATTTCCAGAGCAGCTAAGGTTGACTTTCAATTTAATTGATGATGTTGGCGGTGGCCACAACAATTCGCCATCGTGAAAGGGGTCAATGTCTACGAATTCTTCCTGAGGGATTTTGAGGAAATTATGCTGGTAACCATCTTTATAAAAACAGGTCATGTGAAACACGGGAGACTCAGGATCTCCCCAATGCCCATTAAAAAACAAAAATGGCTCTTCATAAATATTTGGTGACGCCAAGGAACCAACAAATCGCAACCTCCCGGGAAGGAATGAAATGTCATTTCCGTTGTGCTTAGGAGCCGTTATGGCAGAACCACTTCCGTTTGGCCAGGGTTCGTGCGTTCCCCATTCATAATATATTGCTACGTGCTCCGCGGCGTTTGTTATTGGGTCTTTTACGATGAAAACGACCGGGTCCGGATCATCGTCGTACCAGGGCGAATCTCGATAATTGCGAGCATCTCTGACGTTCAACATAGCCGCTGGAACAAAATAAGGTCCGGAGGGGCTGCGCTCAATTAAATTGAAGGGGGTTTGCTTACCAGAGTCTACTAAATCGAATGACGCCACTAGTTCTCCATGCATGACGTAAGAGACCCTCGTGAGTTTATCTG
The DNA here is from genome assembly GCA_036702975.1 of Oculatellaceae cyanobacterium. GTDB lineage: Bacteria > Cyanobacteriota > Vampirovibrionia > Obscuribacterales > Obscuribacteraceae > DATNPX01. Next base: position 66,810 of record DATNPX010000043.1, on the reverse strand, counting down.
TCACGCGGTCATAAACCACGCTCACGCATGTGATATCTCCGTCATGGTCACCTATCAATCCGTGCAGGAGCCAATTCGCTTGATTTTCGGAATGCAATGTCCAGTAGCTTAGAACGACAGTGCGCCAGTCAACATCCTCAACCTGAGCGTAAAGACCAGCGCCGCGCATGATGACTTCGTACCAGGTCTCGCCACCTTGATCTCTTTCGTAAGGCGAGAGAACATACTCTTTATAAGGATTCGTGCACGTACGCACATCAGCGTTTGGCGCTGAGAGAATATTTTCTTTGTAAGCATTATCGACGACTCGAATGAACGATGCCCAAATTGTACCTCCCATAGCCGCGCTGAGGAGAGGATATTGCAGAGTAAATCTATAATTTGGATTTTTTCTTTTGTCCGGAGGTAGTTTCATCCATTGCGCAAGTGGCACTAAAAAATCGCTGTGATTGGTGAACCACTGCCACGAGCACGGGCGACATGGCTCTGGAGAATCATCAAAGCTAAACTTCATATAGGGACGAAAACGGAATGCAAGCTTCGCATGATCGTCCAGTTTGCTGGAACTACTCTGACTTGGCAGTCTGCCGGTGACGAGCGCTGTGATAATTTGGTTCGCTATCAGTGACATCTCTATGCATTGATCATATGGCAAGTGATTCCAGTCGTGACTTTGAATGCTAAAGAGTAACGCGCGAAGTTCTGTTTCGGTGGGATATCCACGTTTCATCTGCAACCATTGGTCGACAATCGATTTTGCGGAGGCTAAATCGGTCTTGCGTTTTGCATCATCGGCTGTAAGTATGGCAAGCGCATTTTGTGGAACTCCTGCCCAATCTTGACCAACTTGCTTTTCGTACCACGAACCAAGCGCAAAGCCATAAGTCGTTCCATTCAGTCCGTTTATGAGAGTTCCGGGTGGTGGCTCGTCTGGTGCGCGGTAGGCGGTTATGGAGCGCACGACTGCGGGGGTGGCTTGAATTGTGCTTCCGAGGTGCCCGAGTCCAGTCACCAAAGTTGCTTTGACGGTCTGCGTCCAATCTGCGAAGAATGCGGAAGTCAGCGACCGAGCTGAGGCAAGCATTGCATTGCCTGCAGCCAAATTTTCCGCAAGGCCTGAAGTGTTATCCTGAGCCGTAGCCCTTAGGGCTTCGGATTTTGTTGAGAGCTTCCCGCTAAATTCTTCGAGACTTTGTGGATCCGCGCTCTCGGAATCTGGGATTGCAAGAGCAACGTCTCTGAATTCCGTTGCCAAACTGTGTATGGTTGCGTCATCCAAGGTTACTTCGCTAAATTCTTTTGTAATATCGTTGATTGCGTCTACGATTTTGGGTGGCGTACCGAGAATGGTTACAGCGGAGTGAGCAAGCCTCATTTCGACAAGAGACGGTTCGCCACCCTCGGGTAGAGACGAGAGCTTGCTATCGATAGCCTTCCAGGCCGCTAACGATTGATCCACTTCCTGCAGGATAGCGAATTCCTGTACTTTGAAATACTGGTCGTAAGTCAATGTATCCGTTTCGAACTTCTCGATGGCGTCATTCAGTTGCTGTACAGTGGCGCTTCCCACTAGCTGCTTGCTCTTCAATTGATTGATATCGCCAATTTGAGCAGGCAGCCCATTCCGAAACTTCATCATCTGGGCGTTCAACCAGTATTGTGATTCGGCAAGCCGCGATAACCGACTTCGAAGCAATGTTACATAGTTGCGTGCTAACGGCGAGCTCATGGTGTAGCTCGGAATCAGTTCAAGCAGCTTTGCTCGCAGCTGTGCTTCTGTGTCGACATTGTCTTGTAGCAGTTCATCCATTTGTCCAAGCTCTTGCACTCGGGACTGAAGTGATGGCTTCTCAGCTGCTCCGGCATTGAGCAACGCGTTAGTTGCAGTTTTTTTTCGTCTGATCAGATCGCGCCATTGGAGGTTGGCTTCACTTCGCCCATCGAATAGCGAATTCAATAAGTCGCGATTCCTCCCAAGTTCGGGTCTAACACCGGTCTGCGTTTGGGTTTCACCCGGTACTTCGACTGCTGTTTGAGCAAATGCTGCTGCGGACGAAGTCCACATTCCACTGACCATCAACAAAGCCAATAGTCGGCGAAATTGCCTCAATGCGCACCTCACATTGCTCTGACTTGTACCTTACCCGCTTCGAGGCAAAACGAAGGTGTGTCCCGGCCGTATGCCATGAAAAATGATCCTAGGTAACTCATAGTGCGCAAAAGTCGCACGGGATTTTCGTCTCATGCTGATTATTCTCTGGCGATAAAATGGTTTCCGTTGCTGATAATATACTTCCATAATTTCCCGAAGAATGGAAGAGTTGACTTTAAATTCTCATCTTGGAGTGATTTACCGTGCCTTGAATCCTACACACCCAGAATCGGGGAATGTAATGATGGATGTGGCAAATCACTCAAAGCATTGACATTGCATATAGTGCCCTCTAACGCTGAAATAATTATTGACTGGCTACAGGTCTCTATCGTGTCACTAATCTGCATCGTTTTGAGAGCTTTCAATGGACCCGCAAGACCGAAAGCGTGGTGTTCGCTTATTCTTTGGTATCACCGTTCCAAACGCGGCGTATATGTCAACTTTTGCGAATCGCCCCAAGTTCTGGAGTAAAAGTGTCATGCCTTGCGGGCATGACACTTTTACTCTAACTAGAGGAACTCCGCGTCCTGCTGGCGAGCGCACTACCTCTGGCGTAATGATCGAAATGGAGTTGAGTTGGCAAACAAGGTCAGTAGTAGAGTGTAGTAGCGAAAATCCTAAGTTCCGCTAAGCGCAGACGCCCAGCGGAAAATACAAGTCCCGTTTGGGTTTCAAGGCAACTGGTTTGCCAACGTGTCGACCAGATAAGCGAATAGCGGTAAGGTGCATGACTTAATCGCACTCTATCCAGACCACTAACCTATCGCTGTTATTTCGCTTTTAAGTGACCGACACCAGCAAAGTCTTTCTTGGATATGTGTCCATGAACTCCCTTTGTGATATCGACAGCTTGTGTAATGTGAAAATTGGCTGCCGCGCTTAGATAGTTGTATGCAGTCGCGTTGTCCATTCCCATTTCATCGACAAGAAACTTGATTGCATTCCGTACTGCTTTTTTAGTAGCCTCGTTCAAATCTGGATCCAGGCCAATGGGAATCCAGCTATCGGAAGTCTCGGCAAATGGCTCCTTGAATGGACCTTTTCCCGGAATAGCTGGGTCGCCTGCTTTGAGCAGCGTCAAACGTATAGTGGCCCGCAAAGATCCCTCCACCGCAGTCAAGGATACTTCGCCGTCACCCTGTGTAAAGTGCGGATCGCCAATGAAGAACATGCCCTGAGGCAGCTCGACCGGCAGATAGAGTGATGCTCCGACAGTGAGGTCTTTGAGGTCTAGATTTCCTCCATATGATGAAGGTGGAATTGAATTGACCTTTGCAGATGTGTCAGGCGCAACACCCATGGTTCCTATGAAAGGACCGAGCGGGAAACATACATCCTTACCATCAGCAGTGTGCACGACGCCGTGCAATTTGCCGTCAATATCTTTAATTGGTACGAACGTAAAAACGCTTCCGTATAACTCCGGGTGCTCACTATTTGCACCAGATTTCGGTCCATCGTTTTGCGGATATTCAGGCAAAACACCTTTACCATGACGATTGCCGACAATTCCATAGGGCACCCTCGGCACGAATGAAATCATATCTACTTTGAGAACGTCCCCTGGCTGCGCACCCTCGATTGCAACAGGTCCAATAATGATGTGCGGACCATCAGTTACCATATTGTGCTCCACCTTTGAAGCACAAATCTCAATAGCATCTTCTAAGACATCCGATGGCCGTACACCAAATTTTCCAAAGAACTTGACCGGATTTCGACCTTGGTCATCAACCATCCCTTCGGAAGACAATGTATCGACGGTCAACTCGCTGCCTGAAGGTACCGATAGAATCGGCTTTGAATCTCTGTTTGGCAAGTACCCCCAACGCATTGTGCTTAACGTCGCAGGAATATAGAACCGACCATCAGGCAGCTTGAACGGAATAGTTTTTATGCGTTGCAAGACTGTGCTTGAACTCGGTTGTGCATTCGCAACCAGATTGTTCTCAGCGCTCGCACAAGGACTATAGACACCGGCAAAAACAAATGCAGAGACAAGAGAGGAAAGAACGAAGCATCCGGTTTTCCTGGACGAATAATTTGTCTGCATGAAAATCACCCTCACTTCACACTTTTAGGGGATATATCGCAACGCCATTTTTTGCTTTGCGCTTTTTTCCGAAATTCGCAACTGACGACCGTCGTTCGATCCTAGCAGCCCACGTGAGTTATGGCGAGAGGGTACTATTCGTCTACAGCTTGCAATAACTCCACTAATCCGGTATTGAGCATATCGACCATAGCGCGCAAATCAAAAAGCATCGTAAGCCTTCCGTTGATAAGTTTTATCGATTCATACCACTGGCGATACCGTGGGCCAAAGGCAGATATTTGCTCCATCGTAGATTGTTTTCGTATATTCACGGGAAGAACCTTCCCGTTCTGCCAGTAGTTGATCAAACGTTCTCTACGCGTCAATCCATCCGATGTATCTGGTGAAGCTGAATTCAGATAGGTCCACAAATACGAGGGTAGCCGTTCGCCCTCGGGACAATCGAGCCCGAGTGTCTGACCAAGCAAATTCGGGTCTGGACGTCTTTTTCTTATACCGCCGCGTTGTTCAGCCAATGATATTGCTGCCAACCCACCTACAGTCAAGCCGGAAACGATATTTAGTCTATTGCCATTTAAAATACGCGCACGATTTCTCGTTTCCTCAAGCGGTCCATCGATAACAATACTCAGTATTCCAAGTTGAAGGAAGTTGGCATTGTTTGTCATGGCCACAGCATTATCACGTTGTCTTGAAAGTTTGTCTGACGCCTGTTGCTCTACGACTATCTCCCGATCGAAGTGAGCAGACACGGCGCGCAACTCCAAACCAGTCGTCATAATCTTGCGCACTATAGACAACTCGAGTTTTAGTCGCTCCTTGTTATTCGCTTTGAACTTGTCTCTTTTAAGAGCGAGCAATCTTTGCACTGAATCTTCGATACCCAACAATTTAGCCGCCTCAGCGGCTTGCTTGGTGATCACAGGTGGGGAATCATCAGAAGCAGCCGTTACGGGCGCGGCAAGAGATATGCGTGCATCCCCAGGTGGAAGACTGGATATGGCTTCGGCTGATGCCCTCATCGGCATGAGTAAAAGAAACAATAAACAAATGCCGCGTTTGTACTTATGTCTTCTCAAGCTTCAAACCTCATAAATTGCTTGCTTGCAGAATTCCAAGCATCTCAGACTGAAATGACTCCAGCTCTTTCTTCAATGAGTGAAGCAAGACAATGCGACCCGACACAATTTTTATCGTGTCGTATTTGAATGGTGGCATCGCCGATAGAGCCTGAAGATTCTTGGGTCGATTTAGATCCACCGTCGTGACACGATATTTTCTCCAAGTCTCGTTGAGCAGCTCACTCCGCGTCTTGCCATCTGTAGAACCAGGCGGAGCAGACTTAAGAAATGCAGACACTAACGGCGAAAAGCAATACTCTGATGATGGATGCAGATCCAGGACTTCAGCAAGCGAGTTTGGCTCTCTGTCGACTTTTCGCCAGAAACCATGCATTTGAAGCATCGCCAATAAGGTCAAGGCCGTGCCATTGCTTCCAGACACAACAAATTGCTGATCACCAGCGAACGAGAGTCGACTGAGATATAGACGTCCTGCAACGATGCCCAGGATACCGGATTGCAAGAAGTTGAGGTTGTAATTGTATTGCAGCCATTTTGCTCTATCTCTCAACAGGTCTGCAAGAATGACGTGATAGTTGTAATTAAGCTCTTCATCAACTTTGTCGCTTGCCACCTGAACTTCAAGCGCTCCCTCAAGAGTTCGTTGTAAGACCAGCAGTTCCAATTCGTCTCTTTTATTCGTCGTGTCCTTCGCTTTGTCAAGGGCTATCAATTCTTCAAGCTGTGGCTCTATTTTCAACAATCGAGCGGCTTCAATGGTTTCAGCCTCGCCTCTTCGAACATCAGCTGATTGGTGTGAACCTATAGGTTGCTCGGCGCTTGGTTCATCCAATGACTTTAAAAGCGCGAGTAGGTAACGGTCGAAGTCCTGCAAGACTGTATGCAGGGACCACAAAAGAAGAATGCGCGAGCGCAGCAACGAGACACTCGCTTTGTCTCTATCCGCAATACCGCAAAGATTTTCTTCTTTTGATGCGTCTATGTTCCAGCGTGACAGCCAGGTATCAAACAACTCCTGTCGTCTGGTCTTGCCGGAAACTGGCGCTCGCGAATCCAAAAACTTCTCCACCAGTGGAGGCAGTCCTGTCGCGTCGACAGGTTTGCCATCTACGATGTTTGCCAACACACTCGGAGGTGAGACATGACTGGCCTTGGCCATATGATTGTAGACCCGAGAGGCGGTGCTGATTGCTGTATTCAAAGAGCCGCTAGTCGTCGTGAATATTGCCGATGTAACAAACTGCTGATGTATACGCACAAATGGCTCCAGCGTATAGAACGTGGAGAGCTGAGCGAAGTTCGCCAAGTTGAATAGCTCTGCTGCGGTGCGATTTCGCCGCTCCTCCTTTCGCATAATGTCATAAGTGTAGGCAAGCTCCAGATCTACTTTGTTGCAAGCCTGACGAACTTCAAGAACAGCGCGAAGAATCTTCTTCAAGAGAAGCCCTTTGATGAGGAGCGCTTCTTCCGAATGGACACCGCCGTTTTTCCTAAACTGCTGCAATTGTTCAACCTGCTCGTTGACGCCGAGCATGTCTATAGCCTGCCGAGTCTCCCGGCGGCTGCCACGCTCCAAACCAGCGTCGGCCCCACCTTCGATGGCAAGACACTGGGATGCTAAAAAAGCCCAAACAGTAAAGGCTAAAATCAAATGTCTCAGCGGCATGGGCATTTTCGAGTGGCTATCGCACTATTAAAGACGACAATGAAGCTCTTAAAAGCTCAACAACAATTGTCACATCTTGGAAACACGGAGAGCAACAGCAGGTTTGTATGATCTGGAAATCACCAAATGGTCAAAAATCATCACTCACGAAACTCGGTACTTCAAACTGGAAGCATCGGTTCCGACTGGTTTGAATTCATCCAATATGAGTAACATATTGTTCACTCAAATTGCTTAGATACTTAGATGAAAAAGCCCAAAAATCGATCGCATATAACGCGGGAGCATGACGACAATGACCAATCGAGAAGCAATACAAGAGCACTATTCCTTCGCAGATTTCAAATCCAGAATCGAGCAGGCTCTCGAGAAAGCCGGTATCACATCGACACCTGTGGAATGGTCGAAACTCGCTCCACTCGACCAATTCCATATTCGTGGACTGGTAGCAAGTAAAGAACTTGCCGAAGCGCTGGGCGTTCAGCCGGACGAGAAAATACTCGACATAGGTGCAGGCATGGGTGGTCCGGCACGTTACTTGTCAGCCGAGTTCAAGTGCGACGTAACCGGAATCGAGCTCAATGAAACATTCGTTGAAGTCGCCAATCTACTGACAGAGAAAACCGGACAGACAGGCCACGTAAAATTCATTCAGGCTGATGCCACCAAATTGCCATTCGCTGACGACACCTTCGATCATGCATGGATGCAGCATGTATCGATGAACATTCCTGAGAAGACCGAGCTCTTCGCAAGCGTTTGCCGAGTGCTAAAATCAAAAGGACGTTTTGCGCTTTATGAAGTTTTGAGTGGCAATGGAGAGGAGTTGTTTTATCCGGTGCCATGGGCTTCTAACTCGCACCTTAGTTTTCTCGCTTCGGAAACTGAGATGGTGGCTGCAATTAAGTCTGGCGGATTGACGGTGGTTTCTTTTGAAGACATGAGCGCGGAGTGCCTCCCATGGCTCGAGAATCGAGAGAGCGAACAGACACCGTCAGGACCACCAGTCATTAGTCTAGGCAACGCCATTGGAGCCGGCTTCAAGGAGATGGTGGGTAACGTTATTCGCAATCTGCGAGCAAATCGTATCCGCGTTTGCCAAATCATCGCGCAGAAGCCGTAGCATCCTTCACCGTTGCTCTCGCCTTCAAAGCGCCGGCACTTTCACCAGATCATCGAAGTTCTCCAGTACTGTGTCGACACTAATTTCAGCTATCTTTCGACAATTTTCCTGCCCGTGGCAAGGAAGAAACTCTCGCCACTCAAACTTTTCAAATAGAACCGAGCCAGGGTGTACATCCATCCAAGTCAAGCACTCAGGAATGCAATCGACAGCGAATATTGGACGGCAACAAGATTCCTCGACACGGGCAAATATCGAACGAAACTGATGCAGTGCGACAGTCGGTATCTGCTGCTGGACAGCGAGATGCATCAGTCCTGTATCCACAGAGATCACTGAATGTGCAGAAGAAATGACATCAATCGCGGTGGCAAAAGTTGGAGTCTCCAAATGAGGAAAGCCCAGAGAAAGTACCTCCGCTACCTCAGAAGAGCGCTCGGGTTGACCAACAACAACAGAGTCGAGTCCACGTTCCTTCAAGCGCGAACGAACATCGAGCCAGTTTTCTGCCGGCCAGCATTTATATCTTCCGGCAGAACCCGGCACCAGAATCACCTTGCCATAAGCTTGTTCATTTCTCTTATATGGAAACGGCTCATAGCGATAATCCACAGGAATTCCAAGATCCCGCACGATCAAGTCTTCGCAAATTCTCTTCAAAGACTCAACGATGCTGATGCGACCAAACTGTTCAAAAAAGCAATCTGCTCCGAACATATTGTCACGTGGCAGGGGATGGTCTCGGAGATTGATAAATACATCGCCCGGCGAAAGTTTCCGGCTGAGAAATTCGGGCTCGCGAATCGCCCCAGCCAGGCCAGGAACCAGTTCTGCTACTTGTTCTTGTTTGGGTGAGCGAATAATCAGATAGGTAGGGGCACCTGTACAAATCAGCGATTTAAGCGCCGGCAGCCCAATTAAAAGGTCCCCAAGGCCTTCGGAAAAAGAGGCAAAATAAAAACTCAAAAAAGTGCTCCAAACTCAAAATGCATCTCATGTTTATATCAGATATTTCCCGATAGGCTATGTTTGTCGTGCCGAGGACAGACTCACAGCGGTAACTTAAACTCTTCGGCGCAGGAACCGGACCGGTTTCAATTTCGTCCGTTTCCGAGCTACGAACAGAGTTGCAAGTGCTCGACAAGTCTGTCGATGGCACAAGCCAGTGTTGCAAAATCTAAGCATCCCAATACCCCAACGGCCAGGTTGAAAATTGGACAAGACACCTACACCTCCAGCTGACGATGCACCTGCAAATGGTCCATTCCTGGTGCCTTTCACCGAAAACGTCGACACAGCGTCCACAAGCACAGCTGCGGCACTTGAACCTCAACAACACTCCATCTCACCCTCAACGGGCTCAACTTCAGCGTCAGCTCAAACTTCTGAGACATATTTCCAGACAGACATTCCATCACGAATGGACCGCTTGCCTTGGTGCAGATGGCACTGGCTGGTAGTGGTTGCGCTGGGCATCACTTGGGTCTTAGATGGATTGCAAGTGACGCTCTCCGGAGCCGTCGCAGGCGTCCTCAAGCTGCCAGAAACGCTTGGGCTTACAGAGCAACAAATCGGTCTTGGCGGCTCATGTTACTTGACCGGCGCCGTGCTTGGCGCAATCTTCTTCGGTTACGCCACCGACCGCTTTGGACGCAAAAAGCTCTTCTACATAACACTATCGGTCTATTTGCTGGCAACAGGGCTAACAGCTTTCTCCTGGAATTTCCCAAGCTATGCGTTTTTCTTATTCATGATTGGCTCGGGAATCGGCGGCGAATATGCAGCAATCAACTCGGCAATCGACGAACTGATCCCGGCGCGCGTGCGTGGGCGAGTCGATTTGATCATCAACTCGACGTATTGGCTGGGAGCGATCTTAGGCGCCGGTGCAACTGTTTTTCTTCTCAATCCCAACATCGTGCCAGTGTGGTTAGGATGGCGTCTCGCTTTTGGCATCGGAGCCTTGCTCGGTTTGCTCGTGCTCTACGTACGTCACTGGGTGCCTGAAAGCCCACGCTGGTTGATGGTACATGGACGAAGAAAAGATGCGGAAAAGATAGTCTCAGATATCGAAGACACTGTCAGCGATCATCACAAAGAGAATCTGCCCGAATCAGATCATCACAAGATAGGCATTCACACGCGAACACATACTCCGCTCAGTGAAGTGTTCAGTGCCATCTTCCACGATCACCCGACGCGGTCTCTATTGGGTCTTGTGCTAATGGGTTCGCAGGCGTTTTTCTACAACGCCATCTTCTTTACTTTTTCGCTTGTATTGGTAAGGTTCTACAACACTCCGGCACATGAGGTGAGCTGGTACATATTGCCATTTGCACTCGGAAACGCACTCGGCCCAATTGTGTTGGGACATCTGTTCGACAGCGTTGGTCGCAAGCCGATGATCGCCATTACTTATGGTCTGGCAGGAGTTCTTTTGGCTGTGACTGCCGTTTTATTCAATATGGGTGTATTGAATGCCACCACGCAAACCATCTGCTGGACTGGAATTTTCTTCATCGCATCTTCTGCAGCAAGCGCTGCTTATTTGACTGTGAGCGAAATATTCCCGCTTGAGATACGTGGAATGGCGATAGCCGTTTTCTATGCAACAGGAACGTTGATCGGCGGCGTCGCAGCGCCTTACGTCTTTGCGGAGCTGATTGCGCAAGGCTCTAAAATGATACTCTCATATGGATATTACGGAGGCGCGGCACTGATGATAATTGCCTCCATCACAGAATTGGTGTTTGGTGTAGCGGCAGAAGGAAAGTCGTTGGAAGCCATCTCCACACCTCTATCAAGTCTAAAAAAGCAAATCCACTAACTAAAGGTCAGACACCATATCTAGTGCCTTGGCTTCCAGCTTTTCAATCTCGTCTAGAGTCTTCGAAAATCGCTCTGCTGTTTCAGCCAGAGACCGAATCTGACCATCAAAAAATCCCCATTTAAAGCGCATGATTTCGGCTTCATCTTCAGGAAGCGCAGCGAGAACTGCGCGAAATTGACCACGTCCTATTCGCTTCACTGGCGCACGTTTGCTAGCGGAAGCATGCTTGCGCTGCCGATGCGTCGGCTTTATTTTGCGCAACGCACGAGACTCTAACTGCCTCACTCGTTCGGGCGTCATGCCGTAAAGCGCTGCAATCTCTTCGATTGTCCGCTCCTGTCCATCCTCAAGACCGAAGCGAAGTCGCATGACGTCGCGCTCTCGCGCAGGCAGCTCGCCCAACATTTGAATAACGCACTGTTTAAGAAACGCGCGGCTCAATTCAGCATCGGAAGACCGTTTGCTGCTGCCGTCGTCAAAGACGGTTCTGTCGTCATGCTCGCGAACCTGCTGAATTTCCACGTGCGTGCCGCCCTCGAGACGCCGTCCATGCTTTGCCACCTCTCTCGTCATGTTCTGGCGAACAAACCACATGGCGTAAAGCGCAAACTGATAGCCTCGTTCGCGGTCAAACTTCTCCGCTGCCTGCTTCAGACCGAGATTACCGGCATCGATTAGCTCCATGAATGTCGGTCCGCGCTCGGCAAAGTTGCGCGCAAGCCAGGGCGATAAACGCAAATTAGACTCTACGAGGTCATGCACCAGCGCATCAGAAGCGGCACGCGCAGGATTTCGCTCCGGCTCCTTTAGCAAGGACTGCTCCAGCTCAGCGGTGCGGTCAGGTTTGCTGGCTATCGATTGCACATACTCGCGAGCGGCATCGCCGTCAGGAATAACCGCGAACATTTCACGCACGTACTCATCGCCACTCGGCACTAGAGTCTTGCTAATGGCAGCGCTTTCATAGGCACCAGCGTTTGCAAACGCAGACGCTCCAGGAAGATTTTTCCCTGACTTTTCTATCTTTGATGCATTCTCCGGCAAACCTTTTCTGTTAGCCGACTCTTCCTCGTTCGGTCCCGAACCGTTTGCCATCTAAAATCCCAATCTAACCTGACACAAACCAATCTAACCAGCTTGACTGATCTAACGTGACCTAAATTGAATTATGCACAAACAGAGAAGTCTTCAGTCAGTTTTGGCGGCATTAGATTTATTCATTGCTGAATTTTCCGGTGGAGTCAGCGATCCGCCATCATCTTTTTCAATTGTGTTATGGTCGCCGCTATTTTTTACCTGTGGTGATTGGCTCGGCGGGGCAGCCTTTTTCCATTTAACGAGATTGCCATCGCCTTTCGTTGAGATCGACTTCACCTCGTCAACGCGCACGCCATTTTCATCGCCGTTCACATGGAGCATATTTATCTTTCCTCTTAACGTAATCGTGTTGGCATCGCCAACTATGCGGACGCTACCGCCTTTAACCGTCTGGGTTAAGGTTCGCGCGTGTCCTTTAATGACCGTAACTCCACCGCCGGCGCTGCCAGCTCCAGCGGCACCAGCGCTGGCGGAAGCCGTCTGTGCCTGTGCTGAAAGAGCGCCAAAAACACCAAGCGCTACCGCGAAAAACGATGTCCGCAGGAAAAACAATCTACCGCTCGTTTCTAGCATGATTTTCATCTCCCCGACTGCATGTACTCAGCAAGTTTCCGCGGTAACCACAGTCACCTCAAAAAAGCTATTCCTCGTCGAGCGGTCTTATAACTCAGTCTATCGTCGTGGAGATGAAGAAACTGCGCCGTGTCTCTCTTTAGCCGTCAAGGCGAATTTGTCTCGTGAGTTCTTGTCCGCAAATTTCTGAGAAACAGACATCTGGTCAACTACGCGTTTGTCTAACTTCCAAAGGTCTTTTTCTTTCTTCATATAATCGGTGCAGATTCCGTGCGCGACAATTTCAGGAAATCCATCCCCGCCCTGACTGCCGGCAGCATCACCAACGCCTGTGGCATCGGCAAATCCAGCGCCAGACGCATGTACCCGAACGAGTGTTAAATAGGTAACGGCGATGGCATTCGAAAGGTCCACACTGCGAAAGAGTGCGTTGCTGTTTTCGTGCCTGAGACCAACAAATGACTTTTCATTCTTCAAAGACTGAAGGAATTCGTCTCGGCCGTCTGCTACGCCGAGGACATGATCGTGCACGAAGTCTTCGGTGACAATGGTCGCCAATACATCATACGCCTGGGAATCGATGCACCATCCGAATGTATGAATCAAATCAAGCATGTCCAGCCGATCGGCCGCGCTGAGCAGATCAGCCTCCCCGCTTTTGGACAGTGGTCTAGCAATGAATTTGCTGCCTATTGAAACCTTATCGAGCATTGGCACCTCACGTGTCGTTAAATATTAGCGAAACTTGCCAGACTATTCCGTGTATTAAGATGAGAGTCTTCTGAATAGGATGAAAAATGATGCCGATCTGTAACCGACTAATCTTGACAGCAGTTCTTGGTTCGCTCGTTTTGGCAATCAGTGGACCAGGCGCAAGCGCCCAGTACAACGCAGGCCAAGATACCGGAGATTTAACCGGCCGGTCAGCACAAGGCCCGAGCGGCATGGCAGGACTGCAAAGATCAAGGTTCGGACGTTTTGGTGCACTTGGCGCCAGTCGGCAGCCACGGCAAGATACCAGTGCTGAATCGAGCCCTGACGTAAAAATTCAAAAAGACGTCGCTTACGGGTCACTTCCGAAGCAGAATATGGACATCTATATTCCAGCGAAGTTAAGCCGGCCTGCGCCGATACTAATGTTTGTGCATGGTGGCGGCTGGGAGATTGGAGACAAGAAGCAACACGGAGACAAAGGCTTTACTTACCCGAAAAACGGCATCATATTGGTGAGCGTGAACTATAGATTGGCACCAGATGCAATGCATCCAAAACAGGTAGAAGACGTTGCCGCAGCTTTTGCCTGGTTGAAGAAACACGCAGCAGAACTGGGCGGAAATCCCGACAAGATGTACATCATGGGACATTCGGCTGGTGCCCAACTCGTTGATTTGCTAGGCACAAACGAACGCTTCTTGAAAGAGCAAGGGCTGAGCCTGAAAGACGTCAAAGGAGTGATCAGTCTCGACACTGCGAGCCTCGAATTGAACGATCGCTTAGCAGAAGGCTCAACTGAAGCTAAGTTGGTTGAACCAATGATTCTCAAAGCATTCGGTTCTGATCCGAAAGTGCTGACAGATGGCTCACCGCTAGACGCAATTCATAGCGGACAAACGTATCCACCGTTCCTAATGTTCTGTGGTTCTCAGCGTCTGACCTGCGTTGCGCAACACAAAAAATTTTCTCAAGCGCTGAAACAAGTTGGTGGCACGGTCACTGTAAAGTCTGTTCCACTCTCGCACCGAGAGATCAATCTGGAAGCAGGACAGGCTGATACAGACATGTTTAAAGAGATTCTGGCTATGATCCGCTAGTGCGACAATTGCTCGCGTCCTGATTTCCCAGCGAACAAGCTAATCATAAGCCGTTCTCCGGTTGAAAACAATGTCGTAATAGCCGGATATAGTTGCCGGAATCGCCTTCCGTCAAGCTTTTTGCACAATACCCTGAGCGAGATAACGACGCCAATTTTTCTGGTTACGCTCTTGCGTTTGATCTCAAATCCAGCAATTGTTGCACCGATGTTGCACTGCGCGAATTATTAGCCGAACGAAACTCTGCTCAATTCCACATTCCATCCGCGAATGGTGGCATCTACTATGTGGACTCAAACGAGCCGAGAGGTATTTCAATGTTTCACATGCGAAAGTCCAAATCAGACGTGCCTAAGCCCCGCTGGATGACAGCAATTTTCGACGGATCTTGCAGATGCGGAAAGCGCATCAAGAAGGGTGACCAACTATATCGTGACGAAATCCTCAAGCTGAATTTGTGCAAGCCATGTGGTCGGAACGAACAGAACGCGAGCAGTAGCCAATTGTCTTTGGCTGAAGAACCATCGACAGCACAATCAATACTCGACGAACTATCGCGACTAAGCGCATTACCCTCTCCAATAAGCCCCAACGTTCGCGAGCGCATCTCACACCTGCAGAAAGAGTTATTAGAGGACACAGAACACAACTGCAGCACAAGGGAGCTACTCATGAAAAGGTTTCCCATCAAGGATGCCACAGTCAGAAGGCAAAGCTGGCAAGGGAAATGTTCTAGTTGCAACAGCACGATAAAAATCAACGAACCAGTATATTTTCTGGCAACTGTTAAGCAAGTTACCTGCTTTCACTGCACGGTTCCAGCTGCCATCGAGAGAACTTTCAATAGATGATCAAAGACCAAGCAACTACTCATCGACTTCTATACAATTCTCTCAGCAATAGTTTGCCCTCATTTTCGCGTTGCGTCGAACATACGAACGGCTCATTGATTTTCAAACCGGTTGAAGGCAATGTCGTTATGCCGGGTATTAATGTGTTACGACCCCGGGAAATATTCGTTGTGTTTTCCGCCAGTAGCTTCGGCTGGAGCGGAAGGTTGTTGCGGTAGCGGATCGTGCGAGAAGCCGGCTGTATCCTTAACATTACTGCCTGGACGCGTAAGGCTATAGTCTTGCCACTTCCCTGTCTCGGTGCCCGCCAAACGCGTGAAAGTGACGTGAAAGCGCTAGGTGCAAAGTATCGATTCTTCGGCTTGAGTGCAGAGGTCGCTTCTTATACAATTGACTCCGCGATAAATTGCCCGCATTTTCGATTGTGACGTCGTCTCCACGGCGGCGGCTGCATCATGTCAAAAGAACATTTCAGGAGCAAGTTCATGGCCAAGTTTTCCAAGGTGACAACACCGCCAAGCAAGAAGCCGAAGCGAGTCGTGACTCCGACTCATGATGATTTGAGTGATTGCTGCAAAATCTTGGATCCACGCGACTTCGAATATGACACAAACGAGCATGACTGCGGGTCAGGCGAATGCGGATATCACGGCAAAGGAGCGAAATCCTCCTCATATGATGAGCCACCCTATGAGATACCGGGTGTCTATTTTGAAGAGTTTGATGAGCTTTCGACAATACTCTACGAAGAGAACCTTATTGACCGAATTGAAGCCACTCGCGTAATGCTCGACAAGCGCCCGGACTTGGGGTTACCCTACATAGCCTATGCACGAGACTCCGCAGAGAGCGACGCTGAAATTGAAGAATATTACAAGAAGGGGCTCGATCGCCTGCTCAACGAAAACGATCTCTTTTCGCCTATCGACAGAATTGACGAACAGATACAAGATTTCGATCCCGATACGATTTCGAATGATGAAAGAAATGCACTTGCTGCGCTGAAGCATGAAAAGGCAAAAGCAATCGAGAAATGCGCCGAAGCCAAACTCGGTGTCTATCGATTCGATCAAGAGGGAATTCGTCTTCTCACTTTCGAATTAGCTCGATTTCAGTGGCGACACGGACGAAAGGAAGATGCCATCGCCACGCTCCAAAATACGCACAAGCGATTGTCGCTTACTGAATTCAATGACTACGACAGTTACGTTCAGCCGCTGCTGTTCAACTATTTGATGCAGCTAAACCGGCTCGCAGAAGCTCAAACCGTTCTAGATACACAGCCAGACGACTCGCCACTGTGGTATCTATGTCGCGCGCTTGTTTTGTATACTCAGTCTGGCGACAATATGCAATCCCGCAGCCTTCTGCAGATGGCACTGGCAGAGGACACGCATATCGCATCGAGCCTTTTATCGACGAAAGAAGAGCCTGCACATAAAATACGCGCCTTCATAGAAGACAGCTTCGAGCCTGTGCTTTACGAGTTGAGATGTGCGTGGCATGGTGTTCCTGGCTCTTCTGAATGGCTGGCGACACACATTGCCTACTTCAGCCCAGACGCCCCTGTACGGGCAGCTTTTAAGAGCAGTTCCGGAAAGTCCAAACTTAAACGATGGGAAGCAGATTACACAGCGGCGGAAAACGCTATCAGTAGGGGGGATTTATCTACAGCCAAGAATAAAGCGAGGGCAGCGCTTCGTGAGGTCAGGTCAGACTTGATGCTGTTTTTTGCATTCGTTGCATCTATAAAACAGGTCACAAGTTTATCCGAAGCGTTCCCGAGCCTGCGCGACGAAGCGTTGGAACATCTTAGATATCATAAGAAGAGAGAACTGGCGGACAACGCGGAAACTCTCGAGAGAATGGATAGACTCATGACCATTTCCGCAGGCTTGAGCGAACTGGCAGTGTATCCGGAGGCCGCGGAGCTGCAAAGAATAGCGCTTGATCTCAGCAAAACCTTGATAGCGGCAGGCGATCCCCACATCACGACTTATGCGGTCTCAAACGTGAGAGTCGAATTGGGTTTCAGCCTGGGTGAAATGAGAAAATACTCTGAGGCCAGAGCCTTGTTTCAAGAAAACGTAAATGAAATGAAAAATGTTCTCGCAGAGGATCATCCTTTTTTCGCCCACGACCTCGACATGCTTTTCCGGTGCTTGCACAAAGAAGGAGAGCATACGCAAGAGGCTGAAGTGAAAGCCCAACTCTTGCGATGTGTGGAGCATACGGACGAAACATGGGAGGATGAGCATAAAATGCACTCCGAAAATTGTCCGTGGTTCGTCGGGGAATGCGTCTAGCCCTGCCCCTTCGGGCATGCACGAATCCCATCATCGATGGCGAATATCACTTCCTACCTCTGCAAATTGGCATATTCCATACTCCGCTCCAAAGCCTCAGGCATAATCAAAACAAATGCCCGCTGCATCTTGCGAGGGAATCCGCGAAAATCTCCAACCTTTGCCACAAGCTCTAGTCGTATTGCATCGTTGGCGCTAATGTCCGGCTCCCTTGACTCAGCTTCCAACTTAATCGCAGGTTGTGCTGCCACCACATCTGGTGAAGCCCCCACAGGAATGACCGGAGACGCGTCCTTTCCACCTTGAGACAACGCATCGTCAATAGACGTCATCGATTCATCGATCAACATCGTTCCGCGATACGGCTTCTGAAGTGACGTGGAGACGAAAGCGACGCCCTTGTTCTTACTCAAAGCCATACGCACTGTTCCCAGTTTGCATCCACAACCAAGTCCGTTGATCTTAAATTCAACCTTTGTCAAATTTACACGGCAAGGCTGACCGGCAGAGACATCCTTAGGACCTCGCCCGACGGCATGATCCTGCGAATTATCCAAGTGCGCCAACAAAAATGGTGCCAGCGGATCGTATTTATCCAGTGATTGCGCTTTGCTCAACTCCTCAGACATTTCGTCCGCCCTTCCTTTCCGGTTCAAAGCGCCAGCGAGAGCCAAGTGATAGACAGCGCGCTCCGGATCCAAAGCTATTGCTCTACGATACGCGGCTTCAGCATTATCGGCCCAAGCACCGAATGAAGTGCGGCCATGATCAGCATCCCGTGCCTTTTCTTCAAATATCGTTCCCAAACGATAAAATCCACTGCTGCTCAATCTGTCTTTGAGATTCTCCGCCGCGCAATCAAGAAGTTTTTTCCCTGCAGCCGGATCTCCGACCGGCAACAGCATTGAAGCGCATCGTAGATAAATCTCCATATCATCCGGATGACACTCATTGAACACCTTATCTCGCAATGCCCTAGCGCGGTCTAGCTGATTGTCACGAAGAAATGCCAGAAAAAGCTGGCAAGTCCCCCTCGCCTTTTGCTCAGGGGTGCTCGCTAAACTCATAGCTTTTGCAGCCGCTTCATCCGCAATTTTCGGCTCGTCGCTCTGCAAGCACATCTCGGAAATTTGATAGAACCACTCGAATGATTTGTTGCTTTGCGAAACCATCTCTCGCAAAGCCACTTTCGCATCCTCGTTGCGACCAGCCGACCGATGGCTTCGTACTATACCAAGCCACGGAGCCGGATCATCAGGGGCAATTTTGGTTGCACTTTCGAATGCAGGAATAGCAGTCTGAGCGTCACCGATTGCAAGTGCCATTTGTCCCAGATTAGTCTGCAATCCTTCGATGTCTGGCGCCAATGACGCGGCGAGTTTCGCTTCTGCGACAGCGCCGGGCGAGTTCCCCGAATACCACAAGAAATATGCCAGTGTGGCATGCGGCAACCACTCCTTAGGCGTCGCTTCTACTATTTTTTTCTCCAGTTCGATTGCGTCCTTGGCCTGTCCCGATTTGAAAAGTTCCGCTGCTTGCGCGCGCTGCTCATCATGCTCCGACACACCAGTCAAACCCATGCAACTATGGTTGTCTAACAATATGATTGTCAATGCAGCCAGAAAATACGGCTGGCATTGCGTCAATCGATTCATTCAGTGCACCGGAGACGAGCCAACGAGACAAGCGTGCAACTTTAGCACGATTTGGTGGAGACCACTAACTACTATGGTACACAAACATCGAACTGCTTTTTATGGCAATATTGCTGAACAGACTGTTCCTAGCGTTAGAATAGGGAACGTGCGAAGTAATTCGGGCAACAGCGCAAAGCACAACGCGCACCTGGCATGATATGAATTAAGGAACTATCGGTCCATGCAAAATAGCGGTCTGGGCAAGCGTTGCATGGCAACCGGTTTGCTTGTGGCAGGACTGCTCCTCTCGTTTATGTCACAGCTTCCTTGTAGTGCGATCGATGCCCAACTTGTCGATCCTATTTTGCCAAAACAGTTCCAATGGGCAATGTTTGTCGAAATGAACGAGAACATGCAGTATTTGAACTATCCCGGTTCTAAACTCAATCCTCTGACGAGGCTTCGTGTCACCGCCAACACATACCCGCCAGCACTTAATACTACACCCACCATCACTCCAGCCCAATTGTACGAAGATTTTTGGTATCACGAAGAGCAAGCGATCGGTCTGCGTCGTTTCGGCGCTCTGAACATAGAACGCAATCAAATCGGCGCGATTTTTCTCGGCACTGCAGGCGACAATAATGCAGCCGCGGGCAGGGTGCTAGTTCGCCTGGCTGTTGAATTGGACTTACAGGGGCTATCGCCAAGCGTAGTCGAAGTACCGCTCGATAAATATGATGCGATTGTCTCTGAGTTGGCGCACTACTCATTCAGTCCGAAACTGTGCGCTATGGCGGGACGCCAGTTCAGCATTCATCTTCGCTCTTATCCCTATAAAACAAATAAAGATGCTTACTATTATTTACAGCACTGACGTACGAATTGACGAAATCTTGTGCTGATTCAGGCATTGCAACCAACACAGTTTCCAACAAGCCTGCATTGGCAGGCTTGTTCGCATATCAGCACTCAAACTCTTTTCAAGATTTCAAAAGTTGCGCCAAAACTGAGCATCTGCTCAACCATAAGGTACAATGAAAACATCTCTGCCACATTTCCCTATTCAACGAGGATGGTTTTTCATGCTCAGAGCTTTGCGTTCTCTTCCACTCATCGCCGCTGGTTTCGCTGCGGTCATAAACGCATCGCCAGCAGCGGCTCAAGCCGCCGGGACAAACCTTCAGGTTACCAATTCCTCAAACACCCCCGTTTACTGCGTTATAACGGTAACTGCCGGGGGACTAACTCCGTCGATCAACAACATTCAAGTGAACGGTCTTTCAAACTGGGTGGCGCCTGCCAACCCAGCGCCGCCACCGCCCACGGACAGCGGGCTCTATTACACCTGCCCGCCGACAACTGGTGGTTGCGCCAATCCTCCCGTACAAGGATTTTTCTATCTCCAAAACGGCGCAACTGTGCCCATTACGTCGACCGTAGCCGGAAATGTTTTAAGCGGAGTCGCCATTTCCTTTCTGCAACCCCCTTACGCCTGCCCGGGTCAAAGTAACGGACTCTTCCCGTTTGTAGCCGAATTCCCTGCACCCAATGGCACAAACTTCGCAGAGGTTAGCTTGAATGTGACCACTGGAGAGTTTGTTGATGTTTCTTGCAACAACGGCGCCAATGCCACGATAACCATGACAGGCACAGGCGGCCCAAATTGGTTGTTAAATGGAACAGTGACGCCGCTCTCTATTACGAATTCATGGGTAAACGGAACATCAGGAGCTGACAATAATTGCTCAATTGGTGGAGTTTTTCCCTACCAATACACAAGATGCACAACGGGTCCGAACGCCTGCGCTGCACCAGCTCCAGACAACACCAGCTGCACAAATACTAATAATCCAAACAACGGACCATGCGAATTCAGTCGCTTGTCCGGTCAGGCTGGTGGCGGCACAGTGACGGTCTCCTTCATCGGCGCCCTACAGCCGCCAGCAACGCCGGCTCCGGGGAACGGAGTCAGTACACCACCGCCAACGACTCCACCTCCCACAACGCCAGGACAGCCATCCAAGCCGTATCCCGGACCGATTAAGAGTCATCATCTGGAAGGGATCCAACTCCCTCCCAATACCGGTATCTCTGTTCCAGATTAAAGCATCACCACGTAAGATTCAAACTAGTGATGATGCAAAAACAAAGCACGCTAACGTCGACTGCGTGGTGTACTGCCAGCTGGTTCCATGTAGCGAATCGGGCAAGATTGTGTCGACCTGAAAGTCAATGGCACCTTGCCTTTGAGTATCGCTCCCAGCACGAACGGTCTCACTTCAACTTGTGTTGTCACTTCAACGTTTCCTGAAACCAGACCGCCAGGAGAAAAGGTTCGGCCTGTTTCCGGCTCGACGCGCAATACAGGTTCTGACGTGATTACGGTTTTGACAGGGGGAACCAGCTCAAAATTTGCGAAACAAGAGTTGAATCCACCTGCGTTTGCTCGGGAAATGATTAGCTGCGCTCTGAAGTTAGCTTCACCTGGACTGCCGACAGCCGCAGCATTGGCAGCGTTTCGGCAAGCGGTATCGTTAAGAGCAGTGGCATAAATGACTGCGCCAAGATCTGCCAAAGCGAGAACGACGGCAAATATCAATACCAAACCAGAAGTCACTTCAACCAGTGACTGTCCTCTGGGCCAGTTCGCTCGTTTGATTTGAGCTGGTCTAACGTGTTTCATTGGAAGTCGGGCGATGCACCACTAGCGCTACCAGTAGCTCTCAGTTCTAAAGCGTTCGTCGATTGTCTTTCCCACGGCGCAGTCATATTCATACGACAATAGATTTGCACCGCACTTGGTATTTGCTTTATGGTCGCAATCTGAGGTTTTTCGACGTCGAAGATCGTTCCGTATGAAACGAACATATCGGCGTTCGTGTTTCGGGGAGGAGCAGCCGTCGTTCCGACAAAAGCAGGCAGCGAACAGAAATTGAAATCCAAGTCTTCATCTGGCGGAGATAACTTGGCATTGATATCAGCCTTGTATAGTTTGCTCTTTGTGTCGACGTATGATTTTCGAATATCAAGATCAGCAAGCTCCGGAATTGCGTCTAGTGCCCTGACGTTTGAACTGACTCCTGCAATTCGCCCAAGATCGACGCGCAATATTTCAGGATTCTGCATTTCAAATCCTAGAAAAAAGAATTTTCGCGGCTCTCGTGCCTTGCGATTGTATTCTTTGATCGAAGAACTCACCTCGTCGCTAATTATTGCAATTTCGTTCTTTCGCTCTTTTTCAAGAAGCTCATGCCCAGACACAGATTCTTCCAATAGCTGGCTACACAGTCCCGATAAACATCCATTGCGGTCGATGCACTTATCGACGTTTTGTCTCGATACAAGCACCAATTCTCGAGAGGCTTCTTGAAGCTTATTCATTTGACCAACTCGATTGCCGGAATTGATCTGTGTGGCAAGAGCCAAAGCCAGAGAATCGGCCGCATACTCTGCTTGCGAACGACGACTCAACATTGTGTTGAATACAAAACCGCCCAGCACAATCAAAACTAAAACACCGATGGTTAGGACCATCAGATAGGTCATGTTACCTTGTGAGTTGCGACGAGGAATCATCACAGTTATCATACAATGCATAATGCGTGCTCTTTTTACAATATATCATCGAGGTGTTTCGCTTCAGCGCGTTGATGCGCACTCTAGGCATCGCCTGAAACATCGCACCCTTGGCAGCCAGATGGCTGAATTTGGCGCAGCATTGTTTCTCTTGTTCGCATTTATCTTTGTGCCGTTGCTAGATTTAGCGATCGTTCCCATTCGCTGGATGATGGCTCAAGAATTGATCAACACTTATGTCAGAACTCTCGCCATGTGCGAGACATATACACAGTCTCTACGCACTATTGAAGCCGATCCATCCTTGAGAACGCGCCTCATAAAGATTGGCGGAGTACAAGTAACTTCCATAGGGTTGCATCTCACCATCAATCGTATTTCCGCAAGCAGTGCAACGGATAGATCCATCGACATTTACAATCCGGGTGCCATTCCGGTTGATTGGTTGCCGGACAGTAAGAGGGGACCGTGCCAATACTTGCTAGTTTTGGACGTTAAGGCAGCCATATCGCCTGCGGTATTGGTGAACTGGGGAGCTCTCGCAATTCCCGGACTGACTAAGCCGATTCCTATTTCCATCACGGTATTGCACGATTGGGGGAATCTGGGGAAGGACCCGTCGACAGGGCAATATTTTTTGAACGAATGAGAGCCGCTTTGTAGTATTGCATTTGGTATCAATCAATCAATCAATTAATTAATCGGCGGACGGTGGAGACTTAAATCCTTTGCAGCGCGATGACAAAAAAGATTGCTGCTGATGTGATCCTAGACGGAAAGCCTGCGATACTACTTGGTCTACAATCAAGCGCTATGCGAGTTTCCAAGCAAGAGGAGCCTTCGAACCATGAAAAAATGGTTACCCGTATTTCTGACAGCCACGCAGATGTTTGCTTTGACTGCGCATGCAAGCGAGGAAACGATGATAAAAACACCTGAAACGGTGGCAGCCAAAAACATTTTCAACAAGCCAGATAAGCAAGTTGAAACAGCTTTCATCGATGCCCTAATGAGCGAAATGACGCTGGAAGAGAAAATCGGGCAGATGAATTTGCTGTCTGTTGGTTTCGACGTCACCGGTCCGATCGTCAGTCAAGATGTTGATGAAAAAATCAAAAAAGGATTAGTCGGCGGAGTATTCAACATATTCACTCCTGTCGCAGTTCGTAAGCTGCAAGAGCTTGCCGTTACAAAATCGCGGTTGAAGATTCCGCTTTTATTTGGTTATGACGTTATCCACGGTCATAAAACAATTTTCCCGATAAACCTGGGATTGTCATGTTCGTGGGACCCCCTACTCGTAGAAAGGACTGCCCGAGCAGCAGCCGTTGAAGCCACCGCCGACGGCTTGAATTGGGCATTTTCGCCGATGGTGGACATCGCCCGCGACCCACGCTGGGGTCGGGTTATGGAAGGCTCCGGTGAAGATCCCTATCTTGGCAGCTTGCTGGCAAAAGCCACCGTCCGCGGATATCAGGGGGCTAGCTACAAAACGCCGGATACCCTCATGGCTTGTGTCAAACACTTTGCGCTCTATGGTGCAGCCGAAGCCGGCCGCGACTACAACACCGTTGATATGAGCCTGGTAAAAATGTACAACGACTATTTGCCACCGTACAAAGCGGCAGTAGAAGCCGGTGTCGACTCAGTAATGACATCTTTCAACGAAATAAACGGTGTTCCTGCCACCGGAAATAAATGGTTAATGGACGAGCTCCTCCGCAAAAGTTGGGGCTTTAAAGGGATTATCGCCACTGACTACACTGCTGTGAGTGAAATGATCCATCACGGTGTCGGCGATGAGAGCAAGGTCACCGAGTTATCGATGAACGCCGGCGTCGACATGGACATGGTGAGCGAGCTATTCACAAAGGAAGGGCCAGCCCTCGTAAAATCTGGCAAGGTGTCGCCGGCTCAAATTGACGCCGCTTGCCGTCGTATTTTAGAAATCAAATACAAACTTGGACTCTTCGACAATCCGTACAGGTTTGTCAGCGACGAGCACAGCCAAAAGCAGATCATGAGTGCGGATAAGCTCGCATTGAGCAAAGAAGCGGCGGTCAAAAGCTTTGTTCTCTTGAAAAATGCCAACCAGGTTCTGCCGCTCAATCCAAAGAGAAAGATCGCATTTATAGGACCTCTTGTAAAAGACCAGAGAAACCTCATAGGCAGCTGGAGCGGCGCTGGCGACTGGCACAAGTCGGTAAACATCTGGCAAGCGCTTGACACCAAATATGGTGTAGACAAGTTCCTCTATGCCAAAGGTTGCAATCTTATTGACGATAAAGCGTTGATAGACAAGCTCAACATAAATGGGGCCGAATTGAGTCAAGACTCGAAGTCAGCGGACGAGCTTCTGAAGGAAGCTGTAGCAACGGCAGGACAATCAGATATTGTGGTTGCCGTACTCGGCGAGCCATGTTCGTTAACCGGCGAAGCAGCCTCTCGCAGCGATATAGGTTTGTTTGAGCAGCAAGTGGCTCTGTTGAATGCTCTGAAGTCCACAGGCAAGCCGCTCGTGCTTGTCTTGATGAATGGTCGCCCACTCGTCCTTCATCATGAAAACACGATTGCGGATAGTATATTGGAGACATGGTTTGGTGGCACCAATGCCGGTGCCGCCATAGTAGACACCTTATTTGGTGACGCCAATCCATCAGGGAAACTGACAATGTCCTTTCCTCGCAACGTTGGCCAGATCCCGATTTATTACAACGCTAAGAATACTGGGCGACCATTCGAGGAAAAGGAAAAGTACAGATCCAAATATTTGGACGTGTCAAATACTCCACTTTTTCCCTTCGGTTACGGGTTGAGCTATACAGAATTTGAATATGGACCGGTAACGTTAAGCAACAGCTCGCTCAAGCCGGGCGAAACTTTGACGGTCTCAACCACCGTCAAGAACATCGGTAAGCGAGCGGGCGTCGAAACGATGCAGCTCTATATTCGTGATCTGGTTGGCAGCATCACTAGACCTGTGAAAGAGCTGAAGGGATTCGAAAAGGTCGAGTTACAACCAGGAGAACAAAGAACCATCGCGTTCAAAATCTCGTCGGACGATCTGCGTTTCTACAACGCAAATCTCGACTTTGTGACTGAGCCAGGAGAGTTTCAAGTGTTCTGCGGTCCAGACAGCGCCAACGTTAAAGCGGCCAAGTTCAGCCTCTTGCAATAGCATTCAGGCGTTGATAGCGTTCATTCCGTTTCGTCTAGGCAGATTTGCTCATTGCCTTGTGACGCATTTCGATAAACCGCATCTGGTGCAAGGAAATCATCTGCGGCATTTATTCCGATCAGGATCATTAGGGTATTCCCCATTTTTCATCACTTGAAATCGATGTAATGTATCTGCACATATGGCTTTTCGACCGCTTCTTGGCGGTCTCTTTGGAGTGCCTTACTATGAATGACGAATCACCCCTTCCTTTGTCGTCCAACTCATGTCCAATTAATACAAATGAAAACCACCATGAGCACGGCTGTTCTCACGCGCCCGACTGGATTGCACCACTACTTAAGCACATCGACTTTCTAGGAGTCGGAGCCTCATCCTTATGTGCGGTGCATTGCATTCTGATGCCATTTATCATTACTGGTCTTTCCATGATTGGAGTTCGACACTTAGTTCAGCATGACGCCACACATGCAATGTTGGCCGGATTCGTCATTTTCTGCTGTTTCATCGCCATAATTCCGGGATACCGGCGTCACGGCAATAAAATCATCGTCGCCACGATGTTTGTGGGCATTTCGCTTGTGATGTTTGCCACCTTTTATGCTGAATCTGTCCTGGGCGAAGCTGCTGAGTTTCCAATCATTTCGCTTGGAAATGTTCTGGTGATCACAGCCCATCTTCTCAATAGAAAACATATGAAACTTGTTGCCACACTTCCTGCAATCCAAGCTACAACATAAAGGAGATCCGACTATGCAATGCAAAAAACATGATAATCACGACCACGTACACGGTGACGGCTGCGGTCACGAGGCTGTTAAACACGGAGACCACATCGACTATCTACACGACGGACATTTGCACCATCAACACGAAGATCATGTCGACGAGCATAGCCTGGACGACTGACAATCATTCAATGTGCAACCGGCTTTAGACCCTAACTAGTCGCTTCTCCATCTGTTCCAGCGAAATGCCTTTCGTCTCAGGAAAGAACATGAGAACGATGAAAAATTGCAACACCATCATTGAGGCAAAGAAGAAAAACGGCATATCTTTTGAAGATTGTGCCAGTATCGGAAACACGCACGAAATCAACGCATTCATAATCCAGTGAGCGGAACAGCCTAAACTCTGCCCCTTTGCACGAACACGGGTTGGGAATATTTCGCTGATATAGACCCAGATTACGGCTCCTTGCGAGAAAGCAAAGAAGCCTATATAAGCAACGAGGCACCACACCAACAGGTCGAGGTTCTGTTGTGCGTGCAATATGGAAGCCACTGATAACAGGCATATGCTCATTCCCACAGAACCAATGAGCAACAGCATTTTGCGTCCGACCTTATCGATCACCGCCATGGCGACCAGAGTGAATATGAGATTGGTGGCACCGATGATGACAGACTGCATGCCACCACTAACGCGACTAAAACCCGCGTAGGAGAAGATATCGTTGAGATAATACAGAATCGCATTGATGCCTGATAGTTGGTTAAAGCACCCAATGGCTAGCGCAAGCATGATAGGAAGTTTGTATTTCATGCGAAAGAGTGGCTCGTCTTCTTCCGAACGCTGCTCTCCAATTGCGGTGACAATTTCATTCAGCTCCGATTCTGCATTTGCCGGTGAAGTTTTCGATAGTACCGCGCGTGCTTCGTCGATATGTCCTTTCGAGACCAACCAACGCGGACTGCGCGGAATGCCGAAGAGCATGACAAGGAAGAGAAGCGCAGGCACACCAGAAACGCCCAGCTGGTATCGCCACTCGTTCAGACCGAGGTTCTGCAATCCGATCAGATAATTGGAAAAATAAGCGAGCAGTATGCCGACGACAATGTTGATTTGAAACATGCCGACCAAACGTCCACGCCAGCTGGCTGGAGCGAGCTCGGCGATATAGATGGGTCCTAAGACTGACGAGCCACCAATTCCTAAACCACCGATAAATCTAAATGCCACTAAGGCAGGCAGACTCCAGGCGCATGCGCATCCAATGGCAGATATAACGTAGAGAAACGCAGTAATACGCAGGGTTTCGCGTGCACCAATATGCTCACCAACCAGCCCCGCCGTCAAGGCACTAATTACGGTGCCCCACAATGCGCTGGAAACAGTTCCACCAAGCATTGCTGGAGACAAGTTGAATGTTTGCGAAAGCGTAGCCGTGGAACCAGATATGACGGCAGTGTCGAAGCCGAAAAGTAGTCCACCAAGAGCGCCGACAACTGCACATTTCAAAAGATAGCCTGAGAATTTGGACTCACTCATGCAGATTCAGCTCCCAAACAAAAGAGTATCCATGCCTCTAATTAGTCCTTTTATTGACTGCACCTTGCGCACGGCAAGAAGCGTTCCAGCCACATAAGGACCAGCTCCAGCGCCGGCTTCATGCTGGATTCGCAGTCGTTCATCAGGCAAGCCAAAAATTGTCTCAAAACCAAAATGGAAACTCGGCAAACGAACAGAGTGCACGGGAGTACCGTCGATCTGAGCACCCCGAGCCTCTTTCGAACCAACTATCTGGTCGATTGGGTGCCCAACTTGATTCTTCTGCACGTGCGCGATAGCCTCTGCCAACTCACGACCCGTGCCGCTTGGAGCATCGGGTTTGTGCTCGTGCGCATAGTCAATGATTTCAAAATGCGGAACATACTTGGCTGCAAGCACGGCGAAGTGCTTTGCCAACGCAGCAGTGATTGCGAAATTACCACAGGCGATGACACCCACTCCTTGCCGTTTAGCCTCAGCTTCAATCTGTGCATAGTCGTCGGCGGTCAAGCCGGAACTGCCGACAACGACAGACATTTTCTTTGCGAGCGCGCTCCAGACATGAGATTTCACAGCGGTCGCGCTTGTGTAGTCGATAAGAACATCAGCCGGAGTAGAAAGCGCCTCGTCTAAAGTCGCCGAGACCTTGACGCCTGTCGTGGCGACTCCCAAGACCGAACCGACATCCTGGCCTGCAGACTTGCGAGCTACAGCGGAGACCAATTCCAGGTCGCTCGACTGAAGCACACCTTCGGCAACTGATTTACCGGTCCACCCTGAAATACCGGCCAGGCATACTCTTATCAACATCTGCACGCTCCCAAGAAAGTCCGTAGATCATATCGCGGACTGTACCGGCGTGACAGCCAAAAGCCATTGAGGGCCACTCAACTAACGCATTATTGCCTAGAACAGCATCTAAAGCGAAAAGGACGCAGACTGGTTCTTCATTGGTTTGATGTCTCCGCAACATTCATGACCTAGCTTTTCAGTCCTGCGATGAGTAGGTCGACGAGCAGCGGTGCCATCTTAATCAAGTCTTCGCGGCTGTTAATCGTTACAGTTTCCGAATAGTTATCCAAATAAGGCGGATACAGCGCCGACGTCCCCATCATCAAAGCCAGCGCGACTTTCTCATTAGCCTTATCCCGGCGGATCTCTCCCGCATTGGCGGCCTTGCGTAAAAGCTCTAGGATCATTTTGCGCCGAGTGACGAAAAACTCGGCAAAATGTTTTTTCATGGTGATAGAGGTATGTAAAAAAGTTTCTGGTGTGTGAATATCTCTTGTAACTCGATCGTAGCAATCAACACTGCCTGTAACGAAGCTGTCTCGCAGTGTTTCCAGCGGAGAGGCATTCTCATCGAGCATACGCAGCCTCAAGTCATTTTGCAGGGATTCTGCATGCCGCGATAGTATGCGAAAAAGAATCTCTTCTTTCGTGCGGAATTCTAGATAAATCGAACCCTTGCCGATACCCAAGTGCCGCGCGATATCATCCATGCTCGTCCGCTCATATCCATAACGAGCAAAGAGTTCATCCGCTGCTTCGATTATGTTTTGGGCTCTGTTGATATCAACTTTTGGTCTGGCCATGGCTCTCCCCGGTTCCTCACCATATTGTTGACCATTTCGAAGGTTCAGTCAAATATTCTTGAGACGATCTTAGCCGCCCTGCGGTTGGATCGGCGCCCCTTCGGTAAGTGCAGTCGTTGAAATGACTCCAATATCGTGACACAGCTGGGCTTGGGCAATATTGAAATCTACGATTGCCTGCGCCTTGTTAATACTTGCTTGGGTCCTGTCGCGCTGTGCATTTAATACATCTAAATTCAAGCCAAGGCCATTTTGCATGCGCTTCTGGGCGATGCGGAGCTCCTCTTCCGCTGCCAGGATCTGAGTGCTTGCAGACTCAATACGCTTGTCTGCGGCCAGACTCTGGTCGTAGGCGGTGCGCACTTGCACGAAGACGTCTTGAAATGACTGCTTGGCTTGCACCGACGCTTGTCTTGCCTGCCAGCGGGCCTGCTGGATATTAGCCAGGTCGGTCGTGCCAAGACTCCCGAGCGTCCAGTTCACTGAGAAGTTCAACAGATAAATGCTGCTCGTTGGCGAATGAGCTGCACCGACCCCGTATACAGTCCCGCCAAGATCGACCTGAGGGTGCAGCGGTGCGGCAGCCACCACGATTGCTCTTTTGGCCGCCAGCCGCAGCTCTTCATAGCGCTTGAGCTCAGGTCTATTGTCTATCGCTACATTCAACAGTTGGTTGAGTGAAACGTGGCGAGGTATCAAGCGCTTTTTGCGCAGATTATTGTCTGCAGCCGTGAGATCCTGGTCGAAGCTTGAGTTCAAGGTCGCCGCTAACTGAATCGCAGACTGTCTTCTCGTGCTTTGCTGGTCGACCAGGTTTTGTTCATCGCTCGCTAGTTGTGCTTGCGACTGCAGTACGTCCAATCCCGTGGCCGTGCCGGCTTTCTCCTGCACGACGTTTAGTCGCAGCTGCTCGGCCGATATTTCCACAGCCCGGCTGCGAATTTCGAGCAATGCTTCGTTCAATACCAGGTTGTAGTAACGCTTCGCTGACTCCAGCAACACATCGTTGATACTAGCTTTTAGCTCAGCCCTGGAAGCTCTTAAGCGATGCTTTTGCTCCAGCGAAGCGAACAATATTTTGCCACCCTGATAAAGGTGGTGGTTGAATCCTGCTTGCAAAAGTTGAAGATGCGAGGGCAGCTTGATGTTGGTGGATGAGGCTGTAGAGCTGGAATTCGAGCTGGCACCGCCCAGTATTGAACCAGGCAAACTACCGTGCAATCCAATCAGATTGTAACCGCTTGTTAGATCCGGAAGGAATTTGGAAGTGGCGGCGAGGTACGCATATTTTTGACTGCGGTAACCGGCAAAATCGCTCTCAATGGCAAGATTGTGCGATAGTGCACGATTGAGCGTCTCTGTAAGACTGATGCGCTCACTATATGCAGCGTCCATCGCGAATGGATTAAGGCTCTCTTGCACTGTAATCAAAGCTTTCAAGGTTGGTCTGTTCAAAGGAACAAAGGCCTGTTCATCGTCTGGTTTGATCTGCCCGCTCAAAGCTTGGACCGGCGGTATCGGTTCGACCGGCGTCACAGGTAGCAAACCGATCGGTTGAAGCGACTGCGATCGTTGGACCTCTTGGAAGTAGCGAGGTGTCTTTTTTTCGCTTTTTACGGGGATGTGAGTCTTGATGCGATCCGTGGCTTCTGTTACCGCCTTGCTCTGGTCATATGATTCAACCGCTGCCGGCGCCGGGGATGCCGCTGCCATGAAAGCTGCACCTATAAGCCATCGAATTTTATTGATTCGAAGTCTGGTGTTGATGCTGGCGAGAAGAGAGATAGACATGGTTTCCTATTGCGTGCTTGTGAAGTAATGCTTCAGTGGGTCACGTGCACATCGGCGATCACCGACATGCCCGGGATGAGCAGCTTTTCAAAGCCCTTTATGCTCTCAGCGTCGAATACGATTTTGACCGGTATGCGCTGCACTACTTTGGTAAAATTTCCGCTGGCGTTATCTGGTGGCAACATGCTGAACTGAGCACCGGAGGCCGGTGATAATGATTGCACTGTGCCCTGGAAGTGCTTGTCGCCGAGAGCATCGACTTTGATGTCGACTTTCTGCCCCGCTCGCATTCTTCCCAATTGCGTCTCTTTGAAGTTAGCTACAACCCATTTCTCGTCAGAGACTATGCTCATGAGCGCCTGTCCGCGGTCTATCTGCTGACCAGCTTCCAGTGTCTTGTGTCCGATCGTGCCCGCAATCGGCGCCGCAACGCGAGTATAGGAAAGCTGCGTCAGCGCGTTTTCGTACTCTGCATCGGCTTGCGCCGCTGCCGCTTTTTGGACCGCAACGACAGTCCGTCCGGTATCTTGTTCGGCTCTAGCCGCCGCTGCTGTCTGCTCTACTCCTTTAGCGCTTACTGATGTCGTTTGGGCGTCTTTGAGGGCCTGCTCTGCTTCTTTTACTTTCACCAGCATTTGCGTGTAAGTGGCATTTGCTGCCTCCAAGCTGGCTTGAGCAACATCTCTATCTTGTTTCGCCTTGTCATAGCTCTGTGTGGTGACTGCCCGCTCTCTGACCAAGGCGCTATACCGTTGGTAGTCGGCGTTGGCGCGTGTCAATTCCGCTTGCCGCTGGTCTATTTGAGTGCGGACGATTCTCACCCCTAGTCTGGCATCGTTGAGAGCTTCCTTCGCTTTGTTGATCTGAGCTTCGGCGCTAGCTACGGCGGAGTTTGCCTGGAAAGCTTGCGATTCAGCTTTTCTTGCGTCGGTTATTGTGTTGGATACAGCTTGGGCAGCCTGCCAATTGGCCTTGGCTGCCGCCGCCTTGGCGCTTGCTACGCTGAGTTGCAGGTCATGAGGATCAATCTGCAGCAGCAGCTGCCCCGCCTGAACGTGCTGATTGTCGTCGACCGCTACCTTGGTGACGAAGCCAGAGATTCTTGAGCTGATCTGGTGCACGTGTCCTGTTATGTAAGCGTCGTCTGTTCCTTCTACGGAGGAAGCCTGCTGCCACCACAGGTAAGCTCCGGCCACTGCCAGGCTCAGAGCTGAGGCTGTCAGTAGAGACCGCCAGCCAAAAGGTTTCTTGCCAGCCGTTTTTTTTTGCCTAGCAGCCTCTAGTGGCTGCTCCGCTGCAGCTGACGAACTGATTGCCGGGGGCTCAGTAGTCGGCGCTGAGCTTATCTCTCTGGTCATTACTGACATGGGCACCACCTTTAGTTGAAACCTTTGCTTGTGAGTTTCTAGAGCTTTTTGAACCAAAATCGCACAAATCCAATTGACTATTTTCATTATTGACCAAAAACGAAATTAAGTCAAGAATTCAATAACAAAATACTATTAGTGGACCTCGATGTGCGCGCCTGCCCTTCCAGAGGTCAGTAAAACGCAGAATGGCAGACTGCAGATTAGGAATGCGACCAGAATCGCGGCCAAATCAGCATAGGATAGTGCTAATGACTGCGTAGCCAGCTGACTATCGAGTAGATGTAAGGCCCGAGTCTTAGCATCAGCTAACGCCCAACCGCTCTGCTGGAATGAATGTGTGATTTGATTGAGGCGGTTCATAGCTTCAAGAGAATAAGGGGTGATTTTTTCCACGAGAACGGCTCGGTGGAAATCGTTGCGGCGTGTTAGAAGTGTTGCCAAAACGGCGATGCCGATGCTACCACCGAGAGTGCGCATCAGACTCAAGAGCGACGACGCAGTCTGTATGTCTTCGGTCGGGCAGTCACCGACTGCGGCCATCGTCAGCGGCAAGAACACCAAGACTAGACCCAAGCCACGTGCCAGACTGGAGCTGAGGAAGTCGTTCCAGCCCCACTGCAAAGTAATCGGCTCCAAAAGATAACAAGAAAAGGCGAGCAGAAAAAGACCGGATACGACGGGAATTCGCGCGTCGATTTTGCCCGAGAAGGCGCCTACGACGGGAAACATGAAGCCGGTAACCAGCGAGCTAGGCACTTGTAGAAGACCTGCCTGAAAGGCTGTGTAACCAAGCAAGAGCTGAGCGAAGTTTGGAATCACGTAGTTCAAACCGAACAACACGAAGCCCACGATTGTCTGAAAAAAGAGTCCGACTGCGACGGAGCGATAGCGCATGATTCTCAAGTCCACAGCTGGCATCTTCGTGCGTAGAGAGTGCGTTATGAAAACGACGAAACCGATTGCTGCCAGAATCGAGCAGCACACGATTGTATTTGAGGAAAACCAGTCGTCGTCTTGTCCTTTTTCCAACACGTATTGAAATGTGCCGAGCCAGACACTCAGCGAAGCGATGCCTAGCCAATCGACGTGTGAAGGTCCGGCATCGACGGCTTTCGCCGGGTCTTTTGGGAGGAACGCCTGGCAAAGAAGTGTGGAGACGATACCGATTGGCACATTGATGAAAAAGATCCAGCGCCAGTCGAAATTGTCGGTCAAATATCCGCCCAGTGTCGGACCGAGTACCGGTCCAACCAATACGCAAATACCAAAAATCCCTTGCACCGCCCCTTGCTTTTCGGGAGGGAAACCCTCAAACAAGAAAGCTTGCGCTTTAGCCAAAAGACCGCCGCCAAACAATCCCTGAACAACACGTGCAATCACTAGAACCAGGAGCGTCGAGGACATGCCGCAGGCTATCGAAGCGATAGTGAATCCGATAACTGAAAAAACGAAGTAACTCTTTTTCCCGAACATCTCTCCAAGCATCACAGCCAGAGGCATTGTGATGACGTTGGCGATGGAATACGCAGTGACAACCCAGGCGGCCTCGCTAGTGGTAGCGCCAAGATTACCTTGAATATGCGGCAGGGCCACGTTAGTGATGCTCGTATCGATCACTTCCATGAGAGCCGCCACTGATACGCCGATAAGCATCATCCAGCGGACAATTTCACCTCTCTCCTCGACTTGCCTCTGAAGCTCTTCTTGAAAAAATGTCGCCATCTCAGTCACCGCATTGGAAGGTACAGCGTTCGTCTAGCCGAGCGCTGCACTTCAGGTAATTCAGTTTGTTGCCGCCTATATATTATTGACCAACTACGAAAATTAGTCAATAATCAAATTATCATATACGGCGCACGAAAAGTAAGACTCAACCAGGCAATACTGCCGACACAGCCAATACATAGAATTTGGCCTTGCGTCTCATTTTAAAAAGTTACGAGGACCTGCATCGAATGGATCAGGGTGAGTACAGAATAGTCTACCGTTTCGATGACAGGTCAGTTTCCATACTGGTTGTGGGCAAGCGCAATGACGACGAAGTGTATAAAAAGCTTGCCAGAAAAAACCTTTGAGATACTT
This sequence comes from Oculatellaceae cyanobacterium, assembly GCA_036702975.1. Taxonomy (GTDB): domain Bacteria; phylum Cyanobacteriota; class Vampirovibrionia; order Obscuribacterales; family Obscuribacteraceae; genus DATNPX01. The sequence goes on along the minus strand of DATNPX010000043.1, from coordinate 31,756 downwards.
TGGCTCGACAGGAAGCGTCTAATCTAATTGGCATAGGGCGAACTCGAATCTGTGATTCGTAAGTTACTCCGGCACTTCAAGCGCGTGGCGAAGTTCAGTCACTGTCTGGAATCTATCGTCAGGGTCTTTCTGCAAACACTTCGTTATTATTCGGTCGAACTTCGAACCAGACGGAATATCCTGTCTGAAATTGCTCACCGAAGGAGCTGGTTCCATCAAGTGCTTCGCCATTAAAACACCGACGTCAGACGACCAAAACGGAATATCACCGGTCAGCATCTCAAACATCATGATCCCGAGAGCATAAATATCAACACGTATGTCGAGCGGTTTGTCGGAAAACTGTTCAGGAGACATATATTCAGGAGTACCACATATGCGGCCACTCATGGTCAAACGGCGAGAATGCGAGCTGTCGAGCAGATGGGCAATGCCGAAATCAAGAATCTTTACCCAATCAGGACGCTCTATCTTCTCTTGCAAAATAATATTTTCCGGCTTCAAATCGCGGTGAATAATGCCGCGCTCATGCGCTTCTTCCAGACCAGAGCAGACCTGCAGCAAAATTTTCTCGGCAATTTTCGCTGACGGCGGTCCTTGCGAACGCAACTTAGCACCGAGAGTGGTGCCTTTGATAAATTCCATCACCAGATACGGCTGCTTGCGAATAAAACCGAAATCGTATACTTGCACGATATTTGGGTGGTTCATCTTCGCCGCCACTTTGCTCTCGCGCTCGAATCGAGCAATAGCATCGGGACTGGACAAAAATGCTCCGTGAACCACTTTCACTACAACCGTTCGCTCCATCGCAATGTGGTGCGCAAGATAGAGAATGGCCATGCCGCCTTCTGCAAGAACGGATTCGATTTTGTACTTACCCTCAACAGTTTTACCGATGAAGGCTGGATCAGAGAGATTGGTCTCCGTCTCCTCCGCTGCTTCGCTAACCGGTGCAGCTGAAATCGCAGCTCCACCGTTTTTCTTGAGATTCACTTGCGTGTGCGTTTGATAGTCACGTCGCTTGTTGAACACATCGACCAGATCACCACCATCAACACCACAAAACTTCGCGTAGCTCGGATACATGCGAGAGCATTTTGGGCAGCGCTTGGGATTCGTCGCCGCCGGAACAGGCGTATTGGTCTGTATGTCGCACGGCAACAGATCAGAGCCATCGAATCCACAAAAGCGCGCATCGATGCCAAACCGTGCACCACATTTGGTGCAGATCGTTTCTTGCAGCATAACGCTTAGACGCGGCGTCCAGTCGTCGACATGTCCTTCTGCAGGTGATGGGCTGTACTCTTTCATGCCAGAACTCAAACCTCAATCTTGCAACTTAATACCCGACGGATAGCCAACCACCGTCGGACCGTTATCCGCCAATGTGACCATACCGAAAGCCGTTGATGTGCCACCTTGGTCCACACGCATCATATAATCGCCTTGCGGCAAGTCTGGCACAATCACACAACGCGGCGAGCCCGGCTGCAGTGAGCTGCCTTTAGCCGGAATCGGAGCGAACGTAACCGTATGGTCTTTCAGATTCTCGAGCGAAAGTTGCATATTTGCAGTGTCACTGCCAGGACAATAGACCACAAGCCCTGTCTTGGGCCACGTCAAACGAGCCGCCACATAAGGCGAAACTCCCGTCGCAAACAATGCACAGGCGACAAGCAAACCGCCTGCAACACCCACAGCCACTGGAATTAGAGCATTCGAAGGTTTAGCTGGCGAAACAAGAACGGCAGCACTCGGCTCGCCATCAAAACGCATCGCCATCCGAACCGGAGGAGGCGGGCTATCTTCTAGAGTCCAATTGAATCCTGTCTTCTTCTGCATTCTGGCAATCGTCGAACTCGTGCCGCTTTCCGCACTGCGTGCTGCTTGTTGCCCGCTGGCCTTGGCCACCAGCGCCTTCGCTTCCTCCAGCGCATCTCGAACGACTAACTTGGCACCACAGTAGACGCAAAAAGTGACATTCAGTTCGTCTTCTTCCCCGCATTTGGCGCAGCGAGGGTCGGCTGGCATCGCTGGCTTTTCGATCTCCAGTGTTTTGCCGCCGCAGTACAGGCAATAGCGCAACCCGTCAGGGCATTCACGCCCGCAGCTGGCACACGGGACCTTAGCGTCAACAGATGTCTGTGGTTTTGGTGGCATTGAGGCGCGTTCGCGCGGGGGACAGAAACTACTATAGACGGACAGACATCTCAATTATGCAACAGAAACTAAAAATCAAGCTCCATGAAGTCCTCGACAAGGTCGGCGGCTTCGAAAAGCTGTAAAGCCTCATTAATTGCAGCGACTCCGGTGTTTTCCGAGGCGCTATGCGTGGCATAAGCGGGTTGCAGCGCTAGTTGTTTAAAGGCAAAACCGATCTCCTCGGCAGAAGCAGCGGCAAACTGGCGGGCGGCTTCGCGCTTTTCGCCGATAATGCGGGCAACATCGACCGCAGCCTTATTTTTCACATAGTCGCTAATGGCTTCGGCTTTGTTCTTGCCAGCCAGCAGCTTGTCAACAAAAGTGTTCATTATCGCCTTCACGTCGGGCGAAAATTTAGCTGCCAACTGCTGCCTTGCCAAGACTTTCAGCAAGCTTTCCTTAAATTCAGGAGCTTCGGGCTGCCCACCCTGCTGAGCGCCCACCTGGCGGACAGCTTCAACAATTTGATCGACAGAAAGATGCGGAAACTTTGCATGCACTTTTTCGACGACGCCGAGAATGCGCACCTCCCACACAGCTGAATCACGTAGAACACGCTGCGCAGGATCAACCTTACTGCCCTGATTCGCATCCAACAACCCGATGTTTTTGCGAACAGCGGCGCTAGAAACAGCGGCAGCAACGACCTGACGTTGCTTTTCAATCGACATGCTTTTTCTATCGCGCGAAAATTGCAGATAGTCCTCAGCTTTGGGAAGTTCGGCTAATGGACTATCTACATTTGGTGCGTGATACTTTTCAATGCGTTGCAAGCACTCGGCCAGGTCGAAATTCGCTTTCGGGCTGAAAGGTATGCTTACGACATCAGGACTCTTTTCCATATCAGCGATCATGTTCCAGCTCGTACCATCGACGTAGCCGACAACGGAACCGCGATTAGCGCCATCGAGTTGCACGATCAACGAACCGCACTCGAGATACGGTGTATCGACCAATGCATTGTGCAAAAGCACTTCGCCACCATCCAATAGGGCGACATCGATATGACGTCCATTGACAACAATGTCATTAACCTTCAGCGCCTGCGCCAGAACATCAACTTCTGCCAGACTCGCTTCATTGTCGACAATAAAATTCAACTCGGGGTCTAGTTCCAGGATCGCCTGTTCAACTACGCACCGAGCCACTTGTTTCCGAAATGGCAAATTAAAGCGATTGGCTCTCCGTTGAGTCAATCGAACCAGCTCTAGGCTTACTTCAATCTTGCTGACCATACACACACTCCGTGGCACTTCCCCATGGCGTTAACTGGAAGGTTTTCCAAATTAGGAGGATCTTTCTCCTAAAGAAAAATTTCTTCGAATGTTCGCCCAGGTCTTGTCGTCGCAGGCGAGGAACTGTTCAACCTCTGCCCAACTCTCAAACGGGCGAACTTTGATTATTAGGGAGGAATGTTCGGAGGAAAGTCCGGCACTCTTTAGCTGTTGCTCATCGGCTCGATTAAGGTCGAGCGCGGCCTTGCCAGCCGCTAACGTGCCCGGTCCGGAAGAGGCTTTCAGCACAGCTCCCCGCTGCTTGAGAGTAACAAGCTGGGAGGAGGGCAAAAGGTTTTTGGCAAACAGATCGGGAAATCCGGCAAGCGGTCGGGCGGCAACAATCTTCTGCGCTACATCCTTAGCTATGCCGAGAATGTCGGTCATTTCGCGAGCAGTGGCGCCATTAAGATCGATCGGCACAAACGCAGCCACGGCTCCCTTCTTTTTCAAAGCAGGAATTTTTTCAGCCTTGACTACAGATCGCTCAACGAGCTGTTCAAGCTTCATATATTGACGTGCCACCACCAGCCGTTCGACTTCCCCTTCAGTTAAATCGAGCTGATGGTCCAGATCGCGCCGCGAAGCCACATTGACATTAATCTCCTTCTGCCAGCAATCAACAACACCCGGCATTTCATCACGCAGCAAGTGGCGAATTCTATCCATGCCCTTATCGAGCAATACCTGACAGCGAGCGATTTTCCGGGCTTGTGTTTCGCCCTCGAGCTTGAGAACTTCACAGCACTCACGCATCGTCAACTCTTTCCCTAAGGTTGAATATTTGGTCAAACCGAGCCCAAACATACAATCTATAACTGCAAATGATTGATCGGAAGCATCTGCCTGTGAATACCAATCTTTGAGTCTCTTGCGCAAATCGTTCAGATAACCTACCTTCTCTCCGGAAAGGGCAATATGCTCAGGAATCTGGTCGATATCGTCCGCAGTTCTGGCGATTGCATCTTCTTCGCCTTCTTCGTGAGTATCTGGCACCGCCTGCTTTTCCCAGGCGCTCTCTTCCTTTATGTAATCGATGACTGCGTTATTGACCGAGCGCTGAACATAAGCAGGCAACATAAGCTTAAATCCCTGCGAATCACCGTCTTGAAGATTTCTTTTAAGCAGCCCCTCGAGCTTGATCGACATCTCGACCGCCATTGAAACCGTTTGACCTTTTTGTTCTTCGTATGTGACATAGCGCTCAGAGAAAAAGCGCCTCAGGGCTCCGTTTGACTTGAACATCTTATTGGCAAGAACGAGCAGGTAATTGTCCCGCACCAATTTAAGAAATTCTGCTTGCCGGCTACCAACTTTGGTCAACTTGATAAAGATGCTATGCGCACCAATCTCTTCCAAAACAGCATAAATACAAGCAGTCTGCTTACCTAGCTCAGAAGCGATGACACCGTTAATGGTGCCTAGCTCTTGCACTTTCTGGACAATAGATTGCCACTCAGGTGCAAGGTCTGTGATCTGTTGAAAGTCAATGCCAGTAGCGTGCATGCGGACAGTATTACACCCAGTTCAGATGTTGGACTTCGGGCGAGTCAATTTGCGTTAAGCAATACGCCGTTCGAAATCTGGTAAACCGATTCAATCTCCAGAGATGACTCAGTTTACAAGAAACCGCACTCCTTGTTAGCAATTCGGTCTTATCGTCCTTACAAATTATGCGCAAGCGCTCTTAGCGGGTGCTATCTTATTTCAATGCCACCCGCCGCCCAGTCGAACGCTCAAGTCCGTATAGCAGATAATCCCGAAATATATGCCGGGTCGCTCGCGCACATTCTCCATCGCGAAGCTGGCAAGGTAGCGGTAGTTGGACAAGCATGGCTGGCGGGCGCAAACAAACTTATCACCTGCGGACACGTTGTCGAGCCGTTCCTCAACGACACCAACTCGCTTCTTGTCAAGTTTCCAGCCTCAGGTGCCGAATATTCAATCGATTCAATCAGCCTGCATCCGGAGTTTGGACGACAAGATGATCAGCTCTTAAAGTTTGATGCGGCTGTCATATCGGTGCGTTTGCGCGGTGCAGAGCTTGGTTCGACAGCTTTGCCCATCTGTTTTGGGCAAGATTTGAAGAATCAGGAAAATCTCTGGACGGTCAGATATCCGGCGCACTTGGGTGCCTTGACCTCAGCTCCCGACCCCCTACAACAGTCGGGGCACTATCTAGGACGTTTACGAAAACATGACAATTTTCATTTACTGCACGATCTGGCACTGTCGCCCGGAGACTCAGGCGCCGCGTTGTTCTCTGTTCAGGGAGTAGTAGCAATACATTGCGGAGACACGGCTAGCTTGCCAGGGCTGAATTTGCCAACTACCTCAATCCGCTTAGCGCTGCTGGTAGATGCGTTCCAAGAGATAGGTATTCACAGCACCGTGCCACAGGCGCCACCGGTTCGCAAGCGTTCAATGACAGCAAACGTTGTTATAGGTGCAATGGCGCTGACATTGACGCTCATCGCCTCCATAACGGCATTAGCGGCAATTTATCAGTCACAGTTCAAAGAACTCCAGACACAAAGCTCGGCTCCCATTCAAGTATCTTTTAGCCCGGCGAGCCAGACCGACAACAGCGTAGGCAGCATCCACTTGAAACCAGTCGAGCCCTGCCGCATCTACATGGTTCTTAAAAAAGGCGATGACAAGACATTTGTCGTCTATGGTCGTATAGACAAGGTCGATACAGGCGCTCTGGAGATCGTCTTGCCAGAAGACCTGCGAAAAGACTGGCAAAGCGGCGGAGCAGACTTGCTCCTGATTACAGTCAAGCCGAGCCAAAAGTTGCTGGCCGTTACTGACTTGCCGGTTGCCGGAAAGACAATTCCATTAGTCAATGATGCCAAGAGCTTTTGGGAAAGAGTGAAGACCGCCCAACAGTCTGGTGCACTCTGTCAGCTTTTAAGCCCCCAAAGCACAGTTAGCTCGACGGCCCCAGCCTCAGGGACAACCGTTAAAGAGACGGCAGATTCGGGAAAAGGAGATTCACCAACACCTGTAAAGGCAGAGGCCTCGATTCAACAACCCCAAAACCAGGGTAACTCAGACAAGACAGCGGGGAGCCCTTGAGTCCGAACGAAAACAAAAAATCTGATAAAACTGAGATTGTCAGCCAAAACAGCAGCACAGCTAACGGAAACCAGGACACAACAAAGCAAGAAAGCTCGACCAGCTCCCCCTAATTTTTTCAAAGCACCAGTGGCACCCTCATCCAATTCAGAGGACATAAAAATGAAATCGTTAGCAGCTTTGGTAGCAGGACTGTCGTTATCGCTTTCACTCTTTTCCGGTCCGGCTTTTGCAAACTCGAACGAAACCGAGGGAGCCAAAGGACTGTTTTTCGAACAGCTGGATCATCCGGGAAGTAACCTGAACACAGGCATCCAGTATTGGATCGAGCTGCACCACAACGGTCAGACGATTCATGCCACCAATAAAACTACTTTTCGCACAGGTGACAGAATTCGCTTCCACTTGCGCCCCAATATCGACGGTTACGCCTACATCATGTTGAAGAGCGGCAGTCGCGGTGAACAAGCGGTGCTCTTCCCAGAAAAAGACAGAAACGAAGACAACAAAATCACGCGCGGCAAAGAGATTGTTTTACCAAACGATGGAATGCTCGGGTTTGACGATGTTCCAGGCACAGAGAAACTAACGCTGGTCGTATCGCGAAAACCGATCGACACCGACTCCTATTTAAACGGCGGCAGCCACGAGTCTGCACCACTTGTAGCAATGGCTTCTTGCGGCAGCAAAGACCTGGTACCAACACAAGTGTATGTAGCATACTTGCCACCAGCCGCGGCATCAGCATCTTCTGAAGCGGCGAAGAATCCAACTGCGGCAAAGCAAAACCCATCAACCTCCAAAATTGCCACAAAGACTCCTGCTCCGGCGTCGGTTCCAACATCTTCTGAGTCGAGCAAGAAGACTGGCAAAAACTCTTCTGGCAATGCGTCTTCGAGCGGCACAAATAGCGGTTCAGCAAAAGACGAGGGCAGCACAGGCTCGCAATCGACGACAACCAAAAAGATGAAAAATCCCCGTCACGCAATCGCCTCTTCGTCAGCTAAAGACAAAGACAATGCACACCCGTTGCATGTCTCGATGAAAACAGATGACAGCTCGCAAGTCGTGCATCGCGACTCAGATAGCGGATCAAATTCAGGACTGGTCACGGTAGTTTTCAAAGATCCAAACGCCGTGCTCTCGGCCGACATCTCGCTCGAACACCTGAAAGAGTAAAAGAGTAGAAGAGTAAAGAGGATACGACTTGTCGGGGCTGCATAATAACTCAGCGAATCTAGGTTCCTTTTGCCGGTCTATAGGTTTGATCTACGATCAGACTTCAACTAGCACCGAGCCTTTGTGCAGCACTTTTTTGGTAGCGGAAAAGAAAACTGCATCTCTTGCTTCACTAATTTCGCCTTTCGCCAGCACTCCCGAGGCTTTGCGTCTTGTATTTCCATATGCTGAACGCGAATTCGGTGTTACTAACATTCACTTCCATCCCCAATTCGACCGCTCACTCAAGCGCAAAACTCTCTTCCATGGAACGCTGGGCAACGGTCCGGAAGCCGCTCTCCAAAAGCACAACTGCTGCATCTTAGAGTTGGGCGAAAAGTCTGCTCCGATGCCAGAGGCAAAGATAGAAGAAGTTAGCAAAAGCCTGCGTTTCCCACTCAATTTAACCGAGGAAGGGTTTAGAGGATCGCTTTCCGAAATCGAGTTGCCACTTGTTTTGCAGACATTGAACAATGCAAAGAAACAAGGCATTCTCTACCTTTGCGACGAACTGCATCGTCCGTTAGCGCAGGTATATTGCCAGGACGGGCGCATCATGTCGGCGAAATATCGCACCTTGATGAACGAGATGGCGATCTTTCAGATCGTCGAAAAACGAATAACTGGCAAATTTGTCTTCAGAGCATGCAAACCACCATCATGGATGCCGGCACAAAGTATTGGGCGTTCCACCGACACTATTCTCATCGAAGCCATGCGCCGCATGGACGAAAACAAAACGCTGAGAGAGCAGCTGCGCATCAATGACTATTACTTGGTGCGCGCCTACAAGCAGTTGTATCTGGATGGAGTCACACCGGCCAACCGGCAAGCCGCTGAAATGATTTGGCGCGCGTTGGATGGTACAACCCCAGCCGATCAGTTGTGGAATCTGGTACCACTCGATGATTACACCATTTTCACAGCACTGGTGGAAATGTATAGAGCGAATCAATGCATGAGAGTGCCGCTTGCTGGAACAATGGAGTTCGCAATTCCACCGGCCGCCATTGATGAAGGCTATGCTCCGGCATTTATGAGTGGCGCACCACTGCCGCTCGGTGTCCAATTGCAGCTCAACGCCTTTGACACCATAAGCAGTATCAGTATCGACCCAATCACTTCAAAGGCTCGCGTCAAAGTGGGGTCGCTGCTCGGTGCAATCGATCCTTACGACGCAGAGCACCTTTTGCACGATATTCCACTTCTGCCCTGGTCAAGCGGTTCGCCGCTAATTAAAGACGATCTCGTCATCGGCATGCACTGTGGTCTGGTTCCGACATCGAGCGCGCTAGACAGTCCATTTGGAGTGCTACAGCAAATGCTTTGGTGCGACTCGATCGCCCAGATCCTGCTGACGATTCCCGGGACAATCATTCCGCCGTCTGTGCCGATGACGGCTCCCACGTCGACATCGATAGCTGAGGCAAATGCGGCAGTTGCTGCTGTCAAAGGGCCAAACTCCACCGGTAATTTCCAAGCCGTAGCTAAACCAACTAATACAGGCAATCAGCCAGCGTTGCAGAAGCCGACTAGCACCGGAAACCAGCCGGCAATGGCGAAGCAAACAACCACCGGCAATCAACCAGCTTTAAGTACGCCAGAGCCCACGCCAAATTCGGTCGCCGCACAATCGGCGAGTTCTGGCAAGAATGCATCTCCTGCAAGCGGAAGCGTTGCTGCAGCCAAGTCCAGCGGTGAGTCCGAAAAAAATGGCAAGGGACTGCCCGGATGTCGAGAAATAGCGTCACTAAAATGCAACATATGCGGCGAACGTACTTTCAGTTCGGCTCGTAGATGTATGCGTTGCTTAAATGAGTTCGTGCCGCAATTCAAACAACCTGAAAAGCGTGTCAAGTTTGACTTAGCGATGCCAATTGCCGCGGGGATCGCAGTCATTGTCGCCGCATCAGCCGCGTATGCTTGGGTTCAGCTTCCGAGCCCCAATTTTCAGAATGTTGAGATGATGTCAATTCCAAACCCAGGTTGGGTGGAAGCTTTGATTAAAGTCGGCGTGCAAGTGAATGCTCCGGGGCAGGCAGCTCAGGCAAAATGGGAAGCGCAGCCAAACAACGTAACTTTGCCCGCCGGGCGCTTGATTCATTTTTACTGCAAAGCGAACAAAGCCTGCTACATTCACTTACTTTACAAGGGCTCTTCCGGCGGAGCTTCTCGTATCAAGCTAGACAAAGACACCTTAGCAGCCGGCGACCACACTACTTATCCTGCAATGACCGAGATCACGACGGACAAGGGTCCGTCTCTTAACGGCAGTACGATATCAGGACCACCTGGAGCCGATGAATTTCTGGTGGTTGCAAGTCGCGGCGAGTTACCATGGCTAGACGCAAACACAATTGATGAAGTATTTAAAAAAGGCAACGAAGCATTAAAGTTGAGCAAAAGCAAAACAGGCGTGGTAGTCTTCGAAAGGCAAATCATGCCATCTGCTACTCCCGACAAATCAAGCGCGGACAACCAGATCTTTTTAACATCGGTGACCTTTAATCACTAATAGCACCGTCGGCGGTGCAGGGAGAGAGCTTGGACTTTTTAGCCAAACTGTACTTCTATTTGATCAATTCAGCAAACTGGCTGCAACCAATCCTTTTGCTATTGTTCAGACTCGAGTGGGGCTATCAGTTTTTCACAACTGGTCAAGGGAAGCTCCAAAATCACGCAAAAGTCGTTGAATTTTTCACGAGTTTGAACATTCCTTTCCCCGACGCCAACGCCTGGTTCGTCGGTGGCGTTGAAACAATAGGCGGAGCCTTGCTTCTCGCCGGACTGGCATCCAGACCAGTGGCCCTGATGCTGACGGTAAACATGATTGTCGCTTATATGTCGGTCGAAGACGACAGGGCTACTGTTTTCAATATTTTGCAAGACCCGACCAAGTTTCTGCAAGCAGACCCGTTCTTCTTTTTGCTAACATCGGCTCTGGTACTGGCGTTTGGCCCTGGACTCTTCTCAGTCGACGCCATCTTAGCCCGAACAGTGTTTAAAAAGTACGTTGTGAAATAAGCAAGAATTGCTCACAAACTCTATCAAGAGCTACCACGCGGCCTTGAGCCTGGTAGTGAACGCTCAAAAATCTTTTCTCGCCCAGGATTTATCTCCTGCCAAACGGCGCGTGTAATCTTAGACGACGGCAAAATGCGCGGTCGACTCGCTTCGAAGCGTTTTTCTTCCGCCTCCGACAATTCGAAAGTGACGTGCCATACATCGCCCGGGGTAGTGGAAATTTCAGGAGGCACTGAAATCTTATCGGCTGGAATATCGAGAAAATAAGCAAGCCAGGCAGCAATCGTCATAGCTGAACTGTGCGCAAGAGCGCCCGAGCGCAGCGAGACTGAGATGTGATGCAGGTAGAGATTGTCTTGCTTCGAAATCGTGTACATGAATCCCAGTCCGATTGAGGTCACAAAAGTCTGTTGATCGATCTGTGTGGAATACAGGTCTTTCTCGTAAAGCTCACCAGGTCTCAATATCGCTTTTAGAGCCGCGACCTTCAACCCGGCCAAACCATTTGAGATTTCACTCAAATGTTTCGCCGAAAGCAAAGCTGCGGATTTGGCAGCAAAAAACAGGACCACCACCACCAGCAGTATCACAAAGATGTCGAAGTAAATCCAGGGTCCCATCGTCCGCTATCACCAAACCTGATCGAAGCTTCAAAATTATAGCCCGGTCAATTTGCCGCCTCTGCCGGCTGGCTGAAAATCATTGCTTTGTTTAATCTCCTTGAAATGTTCAGTGCTTAATATGCCCACATGAACAACGCGGCACCCCAGCCGACTTACCATTTAAGCGGAGAAACAAAAATCATGCCAGAGAAACACACAGATCAAGTCTTCCAGAAAGCAGAATACCCCGGTCAAGCACAACTCGCTAACAAGCACAACGGGAAGCGTATCAGCCCAAAATGAGCTGGTTGCTTGGCTGAACGCTCTTCAGCATCGATGAACCCCTTTCGGGAACCTCAACAATTTATTCCGAGTCAAATAAATCAAGAAATCAGTCTTGCTATTAGAACGCGGAATAGTCATGAACGACATAAACATAAGTGGATCGAAACAAACTTACATATCAGCGACAACGGCGAGCGCTCGCCGGAACGTGCTCGATGTTTTGGATCTGTTCGGCGAGCGGGCTGTTCCAGCAACACTCTTCATCGATGTTGATATGTCTGCTTGTCGAGAAATGAAGAGAGAGTTTGAAGCACGAGGGCAAGAGCTGACTGAAACAGCTATTTTGCTCAAAGCGGTCGCTTTAGCTCAACGAAAACATCCTAGGTCAAAAGCGTACAGTCTTCCTTTCCTACGACTGGTAACCCCCGAGAAGATTGTCGCCGGGTTTACCGTAGAGCGTGATGTCTATGGTGAACCAGCAGTATTTTTCGGTACTATCGCCTCTCCTGAAACTAAATCGTTGGGCGAGATAATGGCGGAGCTTAAGCAATACGTTCAATTACCGATCAGTGAGCACCCGGTTCTGCGAGAGCAGCTGCGTTTTACCCGGCTGCCGAAGCTCGCGCGCCAACTGATTCTGCTCGCAGGCGCATGGTTCCCCCCAGTTCGACTGCGCTTTATGCCAGCCACATTCGGGCTAACAAGCCTGGGTAAATTCGGCATTGAGGAGCTGTTCGGTCCGACCGTTTGTACTTCCACCTTTGGCATCGGAGAAGTGCAAGATCGCGTCGTTGTGCGTGATGGCAAGATCTGCGTTCGGCCAATGATGAGCCTGTCGCTATTCTTCGATCACATTGTGATTGACGGGGCTCCGGCAGCGGCGTTTCTGTGCGATGTCCGCACTGTTTTAGAGAATGGCTTAGCCGAGAAAAAAGTGTGCAATGAGAGGGCTGCATCTATAAAGAATATAGGGAAGAGCAAGGAACGTAGAAGTTCACCAAGCGCTGCTTAGAAAGCATTCCGCCGACAACATTGAGTGGTGGTTACTAGTTTGACGTCTGTTGTGCGGCTGTTTCCGAATCCATCAAGGTCACTTGGCGCGGCAAAATATCGCCCATACCAATCAAATTGAAGCGATTGATAATCGTCACCTTTATTGCCGGTACATTGTTAGTGGTCGTCTGGAGAATTGAAACGATGGTGCCATCCGCATTCAGACCCATCAAAGACATCATATCTTGAACATATGACTGTGTTTCGGACTGTAGGTTGGCGTCTTGAGCATGTGATGCTGCAAAAGAAGAAGCCAATTGGTTAATACGCCCCAACTTTTCTTGAAATAATATGCTGCTTCCTGAATTAACGAGAAGCAGTGACAATAACAAACTTAGCATCACTATAAATACAACTATGGCAACAGCGAAACCTATTGTCGCACCATTGCATCGATGTTTGGTGCATTTACGATTTATAGTACGACGCGTTCTTACCATGCCACCACTTCCGTGTCTTTTAAGCACAAACTTGATGGCATACCGCAGTTGGCACCAAATACTGGGAAATTGTTGTTAACCGTCACTGCAATTGCCGGATTTTCATGAAATCTCAGTTCTGTCACTGTGACGGTCAAGTTATTCGGAGTCAGTCCAAACCCAGGCATTATCTCCTTTACATAAGCTTCCGTTTTACCCTGGACATCTGCGTCAGCAGGATGTGCAGCAGCATACTGCGCAGCCAAATAGTTAATATGTGTCAACTTCGTTTTGTAAAACATCATTGAACCGGAGTTAACCACTAAGAGTGCGGAAACAACCAAGCTGCCGGAGATCAGGCAGAGTCCGGAAATGCTTTCTATTATTAGCGAACCCGAGCGGTTCCTGATCTTTTTGTATCGCATACAGAGTCCTCTGTTTTCTGCGGAAATTGCACTTTTTGGCAGCTTTGACTTCTAGTCGGTTCAACAGTCCGGTTGATTAGATGCTGCGCCTAAGCACTCCTTGAATATAGGCGGATCAACATCAAAACAGCGTCAACTCTCTAGCGAGCAAGCGTTGCTAATAACATCCCATTGGTTTGTGGTGGCGCGAAACAAAATCCCAAATGACCTGACTAGCATCGATGTCTTGGTTCGTGTTTCCGAGAGGAGGAAGATTTGGTGAGTCTCTGATCTCTCCACCTGGCCAGCGATGGCCACCTCCGATTACTTTGTAGAACGCAACATCGTCTCCAGTCTCGCCGTACGGGCTCGGGAAATAGAGACGAACGACACGGCTATCGTCCGTGGTGCATTTATTTGGCAGGTCAGTAACGATTGGTGTTCGGTCGCAGTGATTTGCGACCACAGAATCGAAAACAGTTTGGTCAGCAGAGATAGTCTCACCATGAGCCATTGGCCCGCCATTCCATTTCATCTGTGGATCACTGGTTCCGAGCATGTACAAGATTGGCAGCGGTGGATGGTATGGACCATACATCTGCAGCAATATTGTAGTTTGAGGAGCACAAACGCAGGCAGCTGCTGCAATCTGCGAGGTAATTGTGTAAGTGAGGCGATTGGTAAAAAGTCCGCCGTCTGAAAATCCGACAACATATATTCGAGCCGGATCAACATACAGCTGTGTTTTCAGATATCGAATAATTTTCTCTACAAAGGCAACATCATTAGTATTGGGGCGCGCAGGAACTGTTCGTCCATCATTCCAATGTTTAAGATACCCCTGAGGGAAAACGGCGATAAAACCACCAGCATCTGATTGCATGTCCATATGAGTAGCAGCTTCGATACCGCGAGCGGTGCCACCGCCACCATGGAAGAGAATTAGAACTGGTGCATTTCGTTTCGTGCCAGCGGGAATGTGAATAAGAAACTCTCGTGTCAAACCATCATTTTCCAGTTCTTGCTTGAAGTTCCCGGATGGCAGACTGGTTGAAGCACCAGCCGCGAGCGCGCTTTCTCTGACCGAGCTACATGCGAAAAACGCAAGCAGCAGAGCGAAAAAGGAAATTACTTTTCTAAGACACATAAGGTCAACTCCTGTCTAGTTAGCTGCCTGGAGACTGGCCGGTAATAGCCTCGATTCCTCCAGATTTGCTCGGAGGCAGTGGTCGTCCAGATTCATTGCGCAAGCCCCAATTGTTTCGAATATTCCAGGAATCCCCTCTATTGGGATCTGTCAGCGTCTCGCCGGGAGTTAGCGTCTTACCTGACGGCAAGCCAGTCTTTGAATCGCCCGGGGGCGAAGTAGATGGTGACTCGTTAGGACGCGAAGAATTATCCGGTGAAGTACCTGCAGGAGCTTCAGTAGGACGTCCGGTATTATTCGGAGAAGTGCTCGCCGGTGCGTCGGTGGGACGTAAATGTTTAGTCGAAGAAGTTCCAGGTGGATTTGCGTCAGAGCCAGCAGGCGGAAGATCGAAGGAGGGTTGAGGCTTTGCAGCCCCTAGATCACGACCGTTAAGTCCTTTTTGAGTCGCTTCGGTAGGTGCTTTTTTAAAGGGATCAGTGAGTTCGATTGTTCCATTTTGTTGGGGATTTTGCCCGTCAAAATTCTTTTGTCCCTCCGGATTCTTGCTCGAACTCTGAATGTGGTCGAGTTGACGTTGCTGATTTACTTCACTTAAAGCATTACCCAGGTGAGTGTGTTCTCCGACAGCAGCAGTAGCCTTATGTTCGACACGGTCTGTAGACACGGGCAACATCCTCCTCAGTGCTGTGCTATTGAACGCCATATTCTGTGAAAAGCACGTGACAAATCAGAACGAATTGGCTCGTTCAAGTTCGCACTAACAACACCTGCGCTCATTCTTCGACGGCTTTTGCGATAGCACTCAGGTGCTTTCGGAAAGTGTAGTCATCTTTTATTTCTCGAGTTTTCAGATAATCGCGAAATGAAAACTGTTCGCGCAAAGTGACACCATTCCGGGCAGCAGCTGCTTGCTTCACTTCTTTTTCGCGAATCGATGCAGCTATCGGTAAAATGCGATCTAGTTGTACAGCCTCGACAAAAACAACTCCATCTTGGTCTGCGAATGCGAAATCATCTTGGCCAACAGTGAAGCCGCCAAATCGAGCAAGAGAAAAGACCTCTGGCTCCCGAACATCCAGCCTGCTCGGACCTGACGGATAAGCACCGTAAGAGAAAACCGGCAAACCGATCTCCATCAAATCCTTCGTATCACGATGAAAACCCCAAACCAAAATCGCGCTGATTCCAGCTTCTTTTGCTTCCAGAACGACTAAGTCTCCAATACATGCTTCATCCATGCGTCCGCCATTATCTATGACCAGGAGTCCCCGAGTCTTCGCTGATTCGAGCGCCTCGAAAAAGACATCCACGCTGCCATAATGGCGAACTGGAACAACAGGTCCGCAAACCATTGTTGACACTTGCCCTACCGGCTTAATACCAGACGGAGCAATCTTGTATTCAATTTTCAAACGCATGCATGCATCAACAATTTGCGCAGTCGCAATATCGCCATTTAAGTTCACGTGCCACCAATATTCGGCTGTATCCACACTATTCGTCGTCAACAGATTTTACCAGTTCAGGAAGCGCTGAGTCCAAGGATTTTTGGTATCCCGATGCCCTAGTCTTTTACTAACTAAAGCACACACGGCAATCCGTTTGAGACATTATGAGCGACGATGGACGGAACAATGCTGTTGTAGCGATAACGCAACCAACACACCGCAAAGCCAAAACACAGTAACTCGAAGCTCCCATTACCATCGAAGTACAAAGTCCAATCCCTATCAATAACCAAAACATGAGCGAGACAAAAGATCAGGCTGGTAATAACCGCTCCTAATCCCATGCGCACTCCCAATATTTTCCAAGGTCTACCCAGTCGTTGGTCAAGTACACCGAGCATTACGCCTCGAAACACAATTTCCTCAGACAATCCGGGCATCGTCCATTCATATACCTTGGTCTCAATACTTACAGAATGTCCCAAACCATCTATCACCGCGAACAAAGCTCCGACAACTAGAGCGACAATTAGACATCGCAGCTCTTTTGGCAAAACCAGTGCAGAAACAGACTGCGGCAATTTCAGTAACTTGGCCAGCAGCAAGAAAACGACGACTTCCAAAAACTTTCCTTGCCAGTTCCACTTTAAGTCATGGAACCAAGGCAGGTGGGGAGTAAATAGCACAACCGTGTCCAACACGCAACAAAGAAAAAACAATCCGTATGCGGAAAGAGTTTTCCCAGCGGTCTTTGTCGAACAGGCGTACACCGAAAGCGGTGCCAAAACCAGACTGCTCTGGAGACAAAGTGAGACCAAGGCTTGCGGTAGCGGCGGAAGATTCACAACGCACTAATGACAATGGGACAACGATGGAACAGTTGGATGTTACTACGCAATCTCAAGGGGAGCAATGGTGAAGCACTTTTGCAGAGAGAGCTCGACTTACAAACCGTTGAGAAACTCCCTGATTCGTTGCGGAATTATCCGATCGCCTTTTGCTTTCGTCGAGGCACCATCCCATTCTCTTTTGTCGGTCTTATCGACATAGGCTGGACATTGCTCATCTCCGATGGAGCCAGCTTCGTTTAGGATGTCGGCAGCTGTTTCGTTAGTCTCCCGATCTGGGTTGTGCTGATCATTTATTCCGCTCATGACGTTACTCCGGCGCGTGATTGTTCACTCAAGCAGAGTAGACTCGTTTTGGCGTAAAAAGTTCTCTCGCAACAAGATGTCAGGGCAACAAACCACTCTCTAGCTCTGTGAGAAAACTGTTCCAGCCTGATGCTGAACTCAAATCTCCGAGAGCAAACTTCTTTTGAATAGGAACATGGCTGCGCCGACAATCGCCATTTCTAGTACATAGATCTAAGTAGAGGCAGTGCTATACCATGTTTTCAACGAATCAATTATCTCCTTCTGTTAGGAAGATGAGCAGGAAGAGGAGCTCTCGGAAACTCCAAGTTGTGCTTCTGGCAGCTAGCCTTGCAACAATGTGTGTTTCCGCTGCGATCGCCCGCGGGGGCGGGGGAGGCGGCGGAGGTCATGCAGGCGGTGGTATCGCCGGCGGCGGAATTGGAGGAGGAGGATCTGCCGGGGGCGGCGCTCACATGATCGCCGGAGCAGGCAATCCCAGCAGTGGCCCGGGTATGGGACATCCGGGCGGACGCGGGCTGGCAAACAGTCTACGCTTTGGACGATTTGGCTGGGGCGGCTACGGTTGGGGTTGGGGCGGCTATGGTTACGGCAACGAAAACTATGGCTACGGTTATGGTGATGAGCAGGCAATGGACAATTTGCCCCCACCAGGAGCGGACCTCGACGCATACAATCGTGAGAATGACAGACGGCGCGCGGCTTTGTCGGCAACATCTGTAGTCCATAACTACGCCACGTCGCAACCACGTTCAGCTTCACTAGCCGCAAGTAAGCGCGCAATGTGGTTCTGATATTCGCAAGCATCAACGGCTACCGCCCAAATTCTTTATGTAGGTCTTGTTTCCAGGCGCATTTGGGCGGATCTTATCCCTTTCAAATTTCTTATTCGGTCTCAGTCAATTCCATAAATTTCTCAAACCCATGTTTCAGTTTCAGAAAGTGCAGTTCAGCCAACTGCCAATCATTTGCTTTAATATCATCTTCGATTTGCACGCTCATGTTCTTTGTTTCGTCCACATGAAAGTGGAGACTCATTCCTTTGAGCCTATGGGCTGTTGCTTTTGAAGCTTCAAAATCTCGCTTGCTAATCGCACTTTCCAATTCACCAAGAGCGATCCTCATTCCATTAGTGATTTCATTCATCAATTCTGACGCAGTTGATGAATCGAAAGAAGTGGACCATTCAGCCAGTTTACGCTTATATTTTTCAATCGAAAAAATATCATCAATTTGTCTATTGTCCGCTGATGGCGGCACGTTAGCCGTTGCGTTATCAGTGACTGAATCAAGCACTGGAACCGGTTCTTTCCCAGTATCCTTGTAGTCTTCAGGAATCCAGCGATTGAGTGCTTCGGCTAATTTCTCAGAGGTGACGGGTTTACTAACGTAGTCGTCCATACCTGCTTCCAAGCATGCTTCTCGATCTCCAGACATGGCTTGCGCGGTCATGGCAATAATCGGTATACGATGACCAGCTCCTTGAATCTGTTCCAAGCGGCGAATCTCGGCAGTTGCTTCGAAGCCGTCAACTTCTGGCATTTGGCAGTCCATTAAGATCAAAACGTATCTCTTTTCACCGAAAGCTCGCACCGCCTCTCTACCATTAGACACAGCTTCTGCAAAACAACCCAACTCTTGCAACTGCAAGATTGCTAACTTCTGATTCACTTTTTGATCTTCGGCAATCAAAATTAAAGGTCCAGTGAAGCGGGTTTTCAAAGGTTGCGTGCTTACTGAAGAGATCGTCTGAGAATCTTTGCCATCATCAGCAGTGAGCAAACAATCAAGAAGCCTAGCTCGTCGTAACGGCTTACTAACGTATGAAGAGACCCCCATTTTCCGAAGCATAGTCATGTCGACGTGGGTTGATGATCCAAGCAAAATCAGCCGGCTCATTTCAGAAGGCATGACTTTTAGGATCTTCTGAATTCTCCGCTCTAGCACCAAGTCATCCAAATTGTGCCGATCAAAGAGCACGAAGTCGTAAGGGTTCTCATGATCAATCACAACTTCATCTGTATCAGTGAAGTTGCTTGCCGTATCGCAACTCATATTCCAGGAGGTAACGTAGGATTCAATAATTCGCGCGGCTTCTGGTGGAACATTGACTAACAACACTCTTTTTCCAGCTAGGGAAGAGTCAGCAGTCGATTGTGGCTGTGAGCGAATGATTAGCGGCACGCTGAAGGAGAATGACGAGCCTTTCCCTTCTTCGCTCTCTACAGAGATGACTCCATCCATCAACTGCACAAGCCGTTTGGAGATAGACAATCCCAGTCCAGTACCACCGTATTTGCGGGTAATCGATCCATCAGCTTGCGAGAACGGAGTAAAGAGCCGAGCCAGGGCTGTTTCGTTCATTCCAATCCCTGTATCGTGTACGACAAAGTACACAACACTCTTATCTTCAACTAGCGAATCTGCAGCTACGGACAAAGTCACTTCACCACCGGCGGTGAATTTATTGGCATTACTTAGCAAATTAAGCAGCACCTGACGTATCCGCGCTTGGTCTCCATGAACCATTACTGGCACTTCAGGCGCAATATAGCTCATAAGTGAGATGCCCTTTTTGTGGGCTGTTTCAGCTAAAAGCTCTGCACTACTCTCAATTAGCGAATGGAGATCAAAGTCGGTGGCCGCAAGTTCAAGCTTGCCTGCTTCGATTTTGGAAAAATCAAGAATATCGTTTATCAGATCAAGCAAACATTGAGCCGAGTTCTGAATGCTTTGAACGAAGTCCTGCTGACTAACCGTAAGAGAGGTGCGATTAAGTAAATCACTCATGCCGATAACAGCGTTCATTGGAGTTCTAATTTCATGACTCATATTAGCCACAAACTCGCTCTTCGCACGATTTGCTGCCTCAGCAACCAGTTTTGCCTGCTCGAGTTCTGCGGTTCGCTCATTTACCTGTTTTTCAAGTTCCAGGTTCCAAGTTTTCAACGATTCTTCTGCTTGCAACCGCGCTGTGATATCTTGCAGCACGCAAAGGAAACTAATTGCCTGCCCAGAAGCATCCCGTACAAAAGCTCCATTCAATTGCACCCAGATAGTCTGCCGATCCTTGCGAATGGAGCGCATTTGCAGCACCGATTCGCGCACGCCTTCTGCTGACGCCTGTAAAAACATGGCGACAGTTTCTTGTCGATCATCCGGATGTACAAGTTCGGTCGGAGCTATCGCCAACAATTCCGCTTCGGAATAGCCGGTAATTTCGCAAAGCTTTTGATTTACTCGGCTAAATTTCTCAGTGGCGAGATCATACTGAGCAGTGCCGACAGCCGCCATTTCAAAGCTGAGGCGAAACTGTTCTTCGCGAAGACGTACCGCTTCGAACAGCACCACATTTTCTAAAGAGGTGACAATTTGAGAGGACAGCAAATGCAGGAGATCGATGCGTTCTGTCGTAAATACTCTCGGCGTAAGTGAGTTTTCCAAATAGAGAAGACCCACGAGCTTAGACTGCTTAATTATCGGAAGACAGAGGACAGAACGTGTACTGGTCTTTTTAAAATGCGGGTCATTGGCAAAGACAGATTCACGCAGAGCATCGTCAATCACAACAGTTTCTTGAGTGCGCCGCACATAGTTAATTACTGATATAGGCAGCGATGAAAACTCATTGAGGGGCACTTCTTCGATGACAACATTTTGTGTCGTACCCTTTCCCAATGAGTCAATACTTGTGTCATGTCGCAAAGAGCCACCACAAGCTCGAACAACCAATTCATCATTTTGCTGCAACAACAAAACTCCCTGTTGCGCACCAGCAGCCTCCACAGTCACACGCATCAGCGTTTCTAATAGCTTATGGAGAGTTGTCTCTTTCGAGATTGCCTGCGCCGCCTTGAACACAGTTAACATGTCGAGAGAACGCGCCTTCTCCTGATGCTCTTGCAACTCAGGATAAAGCTTATCTAGTTGCGCGACCTTAAGATCGGCGTTCCAGCGGGCATAACAAGCCCGAGCCTCCCTGAAATAAGCAATGGCGGCAGTCTTCATGCCACGAGCCAGGTAGAATCGACCGGCGCTTTCGTTTGCAATTGCTTCCAGCTGTACGAAACCATTTTGATATGCCAAACTGATGGACTCTTCATACAACCGCTCAGCATCCAACGGACAATCAGTTATTCTTGCCAGTTCGGCTGCTGCAAGCGCATATTTGCTTTGGAAATTGCATGCGTTATGTTCAGCATACCGCTTCAATTGATTTACGTGGACAGTGATTAGCTCCAAATATTCTTTCCGCTCATCCGCAGAGGCTTCAGTATAATGAGCCGCTAAAGCAAGCAGATGGTAATATCCGTACTCTGCTTCACTAATCCAGTTGCGAAACCTACTAAAAACAGCTGCAGATCTACGACCTGTCGCAACAGCTGATTCATAGTCACCCATGATGTATTGAGTTTGAACCTTGACGGCAAAGTAAGCCGTTTTTACAACGGAGAGGACAATCGCTTGTTCAAATTCCACATCTGGTATGTGAGGTACAGCGGTCACCCCAATTTTGCTAGAAATACCGCAGACTGCACGCTCCATCACTTTGCCGTAGTATAAGAAAAAATCTGCGCCACTTCCAAACAGCTCGTTGAGAAGCTTCGTGCGCAACTGGTGCCAATCATCCAGCGGCACACCTGAAAAGAACGAATAGTTCCAGACGCAGATAGAACAAATTGCGGCGTACAACCGATCCCCAGATTCAGTGCCACTGCGAATCGCCGGATAAAGCCCCTTAATTGCAGACGGGATGTCGTGAGTCCACAATTTGATTGTGCTTATTGCAAACTGTATGCGCGCTTTGTAGGCACGCAGCACACCTCTATCTAAGAAGCTTTCGGCTAGCGAACCAAACTTATCTGCCTCTATGTACTTGTCGAATATTCTCGGAAGAACTGAGCCAAGCTGAACATAGCCAAATACTGAGCTATCGCAGTTACCATATTCGAGACTGATATTTACGATATGGCAGCAGCACAAAACGAAGAAGTTTTCACCGCCTTCTATGGCCATAGGATAGAGCGATTCCAAAATACTCACGGCGCATTGCATCCGCCTATCGGTCATTGCCGGTAGGTGAATTAGATCTTCTATCTCTCTGCCACCGATTGTTTGCCATACCTTTTCATACTCGCGAAGCACTTGTCGCCAAGACGGATCTAGAGGTAGTTCAATACCAAGAAGACTAAGCCCCTTAATGGCCAATTCAGTTGCACGATTAAAGTGTCGTCTAGTCGCAAATATTTCGACCAGCATGTGATATATCGTGGCTTGTTCAAGCTCGGTGCCTGCTAAAGATAGTAGTTCCACGAACTGACTTTCAGCCTGCTCTAAGCTGTCACTACGCCGCAGGCAATCGGCCTGCTCAAATCTAAGCTCGAACAGCAGCTCCGGTTCCGCTCGCTTGTTCTCTTCCGTAAGTGCAAAGAGTCCGGCAGAGAAGTATTGCAAACCTGCCAGGTAGGCAGTATTCAGCTTTGACCTTTTACCTGCCAGGCAATTTAATTTGGCGACCTGAAGTCGTTCATCCATATCATGAATCAGGTTAATGCCGTGATTATAGTGACTGACAATTTCGAATATATTCTCAGCTGGCAGCTCAGACATCCGGGCAAAAAGAATACGACCGATCCGCAAATGCTCAAAGGGGCGTAGATCATCGTCGATGAGCGCGTATGCTGCTTGCTGAATGCGATCGTGCAGAAATCTATACTTACCTTTCTGAATCAGAATGATGCCCGCTTTTACAGCTTCAGCTAAAAGAGGTTCCGTATCATCTCCGCTCTGACAGACCAACATGAGCGTTTCAAGATCACCAACGTTACCTAAGCAAGCTGCCATCTTGAGAATGTTTCTCGCACCTTCCGACAGTCTGTGCAACTTTGCGAGCAGCAAATCGACAATATTGTCTGTGTATTTTTGTAGTTTGATCTGCTCGAAATCCCAGTTCCACAGACCGATATCGGCATCAAACGTGAGGAGTCCCTCTAAATAGAGCATTTGCAAAAACTGTGTCGCAAAGAATGGATTGCCTTGAGTTTTCTCGAAAATCAATTTGGTCAGTGGCTCTGTTTGTTTGACCGTTGAGCGTAGGCTATCTGACACGAGTCCATTTAAATCAGCAAGTGTGAGAGGCTTTAGTAGGATCTGCGGCAGAGGAGCTTTGCATTCGGCAATCTCCGAAAACATTCTTGTGAGTGCATGTTCAGGACCAACCTCGTTGTCGCGAAAGGAGCCGATCAGTAGCAGGTTTAGCCCACTCCCCTCGATTATCAAATTCTTGATTAGCTGCAAACTATCCGAGTCTGCCCACTGCAAGTCATCGAGAAATAAAACTAAAGGATGCGCTCGTTGGGCAAACACCTTGATAAATTGCTTGAAGACAGAATTGAAACGACTCCTTTCAGCGGGACCTGGACGCTCTGGCAACTCCTGCTGTTTTCCAACCAAAAGTTCAAGCTGTGGCAGAATGCGCGTTATCAGAGCAATTTCATCGCCAATCTCTGTTTGCAGCTTTTCCTTCCAATATGTAATTTGGTCCTCTGATTCGGTAAGCAGAGAATGAATCAATTCTTGAAAGGCTTGCACAATCGTGGCAAACGGAATGTCTCGTTTAAATTGATCGAACTTTCCGGACAAGTAAAAGCCTTTTTCTCTGGCAATTGGCTCGTATAAATTGCGTACCAGAGCCGTTTTCCCTACGCCGGAATAGCCACTGACTAAAAACAGTTGCGCTCTATCGGAGGCAATTACGTTTTCGAAAGCTTCGGTGAGTAATCTGAGTTCATCCGAACGTCCGTAAAGTTTATCCGGTGAGGACAAGCCTGGTGTTCTATCCCGCACTCCGAGGCGGAATGGTTCTAACTGTTTGTGTACCGACTGTCGTTGCAAACACTCGAGATCGTAGGCGAGACCAAACGCAGTTTGATAACGATCGTCTGGGTCCTTAGCCAGAAGCTTGAGTACAATCGAGGCTAGGATCTTTGGAGTAGTACTATTGACGACGCTCGGTGAAACCGGTGCTAGCGAAAGATGCGCGTGAATTAGCTCAAGCGGGTCACTAGAAGCAAATGGAGTAGTTCCAGTCAGCATTTCGTAAAAGATAGCGCCCAGTGAATACAAATCGCTGCGATGGTCGATAGGGCAATTAACGCGGCCGGTTTGCTCAGGGGAAACGTAGAGCAAAGAGCTGCCGAGCTTTGCCGGTCGAATAGGTCCGGTTTGGGAATTTTCAATGCGTGAGAAGGTGCTGGCGGTGCCAAAATCAACAATAGTAAGCGCGCCCGAACCATTGTCGATGACAATGTTGCTTGGACAGAGGTCAAGATGAATAATACCGACTCGATGAATGCTGCTGATGGCTTGCGTCAACTGCAGCGCCAACCTCAGGAACTGTTCTTGTCCCATTGGGCCACGGGCAATCAGCTTTGATAACGTTGTTGAGCCAGCGTACTGCATGGCAAGCGCGCACTGGTTACCATCATGCCAAAAGCCAAGCGCTTTAACCATGCCCGAAATGTTTCGGTCTTTCAGCAAGCGATATTCTTGTTGCAATCTCGAAACTTTAATTGAATTATGGTCACCACCCAACAGGAGTTTCAGAGCGACGGTTTTGCCGCTGGCATTCTCCGAAGCTCGATAAATAGAATGTCGAATACCACGGTGAATCAAAACGACATCGTCATAGTTGATAAATCTAGGGTGGCGCTCGATGGCGCTTGATTCGTTAGTGGGCATTACAGTTCAGCAGCGCTACGCAAGCAGGTTTGACAATCCCTTCTTAAACCACAATCATCGTTTTTCTCGAAGTAGCTACACACTAACATAGCAGGGAACGGACCTCTCGTAAGACCAAAACAGAGAAATCGTTCCACGCTTGTACAAGCATACATGCGCCAATGTAGCGGCGCATCACGATAACAGGTGATTCGAAAACCATCTCACTCAAGGCTTTCCAGCCCGACGCTCGACAGCAATCAAAATCTAACTCTTTGGAGGATTGTGTTCCTCCACGAAATCGTTCTGTTTCAAAAATGCCAACGTCTTGCTGTGAGCTGCCAAAAGCTTACTCTTACAGCGTTGAAGTTCTTGCGAATCCTCGCGTTCGATTGCAGCTTCGAGCGCTCTACACAACGCGGTCATTTCAGTGGCATAAATGGCGGCACAAATTCCTTTTAGTTCATGAATAGTCTTTTTCATACATTGAAGATTATTTTCTTCACTAGCACTGTTGAATGTGTTCAAAAGACGCGTAGTTTCACCGTAAAATTCCCGTAGAAGCTCAATTCCCGCCTTAGCTCCGTAAGTTCCAAGCACAACTTCAATATCTACTGGCTCTACTCCTTCCACTTCAGGTGCGGCTGAATCTGCTTCAAGCTGCGATGCGCCAATCTTTGGCATGAGAAATCTAGCTAGTACAGATTCCAGTTTCTTCGCCGTTACCGGCTTACTAATGTAGTCATCCATTCCTGTCGAAAGGCATTCATCTCGATCAAATGACATAGCATGCGCCGTCAATGCAACGATTGGTGTGCGGCGCCCAGTCAAATCTTCCATCTTGCGAATTGCTCTGGTCGCCTCGAATCCATCCATCTCAGGCATTTGACAATCCATAAGAACAAGTGCGTAGTTTGTGCGCTGAAGAGCATCGACAGCTTCCTGACCATTGGCCACTGCGTGTGCAGCATAACCGAGTTCGCGTAATAGCAAAAGCGCTACTTTTTGGTTGATTGTGTTATCCTCCGCCACCAAGATGAGCCTGCCGCTTCCTGATGGAGCAGACTCCATGTGTTTTGTAATTGATTTGGCTTCAGGAGCAGGCAGATCGTTTGTCGTGGTTGTTGTTGGATGCAATATATTGACCATGCAGTCGAATAGTCTCGATTGCCTTACCGGTTTCATCAGAAATGCAGAGAACCCTCGGCGCATGGCCTCACTGCCGAGGTCGGAATCAGGAGCAGCGCTGAGCAAAAGCAGCTTGCTATGTGCTAATTCAGGAATGCTTTGGACAATTTGAGGCAACTCCAGCGCCTTATCTTTGCCGAGCGCAAGGTCGACAAAGATAAGGTCATAAGCATCGTTTACCGCTGCTTCATGCCGCATTGTCGATAGCGCTTGCTCAATGGACCCGACGGCGGAGCAGCGCATCCCCCACGAAGCAGCGTAGGCCTGAATAATCTCGCCAACGCCAGGTGGACCATCAATCACTAGTAATCGGGTATCACTTAAGCGGGTCGGTATATCATCCGTTTCGATTTTGTCTTGCGACTGCTCTAGCGGTACGGTGAACCAAAAATCCGAACCTATTCCCGGGTTACTTGCCAGTCCTAGCTTACCGCCCATTAGCTCCACTAGCCGCTTCGAAATTGATAGACCGAGTCCAGTCCCACCATACTTGCGAGTGACCGCTTCATTCGCCTGTGTGAATGGGGTAAAAAGACGATTCATCGCAGCCGGAGTTATTCCTATACCAGTGTCGCAAACACTAAATCGCAGTGTGACGCGATCTTCTCCAACGCTCTGAACGGTGGTTCGGACAACCACCTCTCCATATTGAGTAAACTTGATTCCGTTGGAGATCAAATTCAGCAGAACTTGTCGAATTCGACCGGGATCCCCGCGAACTACTGGGGGCACGTCTGGCGCCACAAAGGTCATGATTGACAGATTCTTTTCGCGTGCTTTTGGCGCGATCAGTTCGGCTGTTCCTTCCACAACTGACAGCAAGTCGAAATCAATTATCTCCAAGTCAAGCTTACCAGCCTCAATTTTGGAATAATCCAAAATGTCGTTGATAAGGTCCAATAGGGCATCGGCTGAACTATGGATTATTGTGGCGTAGTCTCTTTGTTCGTCTAAAAGCTGTGTACGAGAGAGTAAGTCACTCATACCAATCACGGCATTCATCGGTGTTCGTATCTCGTGACTCATGTTGGCGAGAAACTCAGACTTAAATCGCGAGGCTTCGAGCGCCTGATCGCGAGCCTGAGCCAATTCTTGCTGTACTTGCCTACGCTTTGTTATATCTCTCAAGAAAGCAAAGAATGTCACCTTGTCATCAAGTTGAAGTGGTGTTATCGAAAGTTCGATAGGCAGTTCATGACCGTCTCGATGCAAACCATCAGTCTCAATGATTTGGTTCAACAAAGGGCTTTCACCAGTTGCTCGGTAGTGCTGAAGTGCGTCCTTATACTGTTCTCTGTGTCTCTCCGGAACAATCATGTCGAGCAGCATTTTCCCCAAGACTTCTTGGCGCTGCCACCCGAATGTCTCTTCCGACTGTTTATTCCAGTCGGTGATCAAGCCATCAGCGTCAGTAGCAATGAAGGCATCTTGAGTTTTCTCTAGAATCGACCGATGCCAATATTCGCTTTCGCGCACAGCTTTCTCGGCTTGGTCGCGCTGCTCAAGAGACTCCGCTAGGCGAGCGTTGGCCTCTTCCCACTCCTTAGGACTGCGGATTGCCAACGCCTTTGGAATGAGCGGCCACAAAAGAACAGCAGTAAAGCCTGAAACTACTCCTGTAACTAGGTCTACCACGCCTTCCGCCCAATAGACCGGATACCAGATTGACCATAATTTCATTACATGCGTGGTGCCGCACAAGAAGATAAACGCGGCAAATAATCGAAACATCCAGTTAAAGGCAAGATCACTTCTTTTGCGTATAAAAGTCCACAAAGCCGCAGGAATGGAATAGTACGAGACGGCAACTAAACCGTTTCCAACGATAAATAAGCTAAGAAGTTGAGGATTCCAGGAAAGACAAAAGCCGTGAGGCATGAAACTGTCTGAGGCATCCATTGACTGCTGTAAGTCGCAACCACTCAACATTGCGCCGAGCGCAACCAGACAAATACTACGAGCTATCCAGCAATGAGCAGAACGCTGTCGAAACATGCCGTAAGCCTCCTCTCTATGGCAGCTGACGCCTCTACCTCAAGAGATATTCGACTACCATCGTAAGGCCGAGGATGAGGTGTCGAATTCTCTCTCGCTGTCCTTGTGCGTCAGTGCGTAGTCTGTGCCAACTATATTTTTGATTGTCACGGTGCCTAGACTAGTCTAATGCATTTGCGATGCGTCAAGCTCGAATGACGTGGTCTCCAAATGTGTTTTATTCGTGGTCATTCGTCACTGCAGCCTTGAATTAGATAGTTCCAGACAAAAGCCGACGGTGTGTTGTCAGTGACAAATCTTGCTAAAGGATAGGGTGCAATACTCCAAATTATCGTCAAATTGAGGACTATAATAGTCGTTCTGCACTTTTCTGATGACCATCCTTGAGCGAGTAAAATGGCTATCAATACAAGTTTGACAGTTCAAGCAAATGCCGCCGCCCTGCATAATCCCCAAAATTTACTGAGGGCACTGGCGCCATTAATATTCGCTTTATCTATCCATAGCACACCGGCGATAGCCGCTGGTCATCCCTCTGAAGCTGTCACCCTCGACGGTTCCGAGCTATTAGTCGATGGCAATCCCTTTCTTCCGAGAGGTTTGCACTTCAGCGTAGTACAGACGCCACCGCAAAACCGCAGCGAAAGGTTGAAAGGCGTCTACGAACGGTTCAAGAATGACTATCCACGCCTATTTCAGCAAAGCAAAGCATGGAACGCGAATCTCATATCCTTCGCCGTTTCGCAGCCGGGATTGGACCCATCAAGCGAACTATATTCGGATGAATACGTGAAGCAGGTTGAACGTGCGGTCAATCTAGCAAGGAAAGCGGGGTTTATCGTTCTCGTCACACTGAACGATCAATATCCAAGCGGAGATCCTGTAGACCATAAGTTACCGAACCAGGCGACATTGAGAGCATGGACGACCTTAACAGGGTTGTTCAATGAGGACCAGGGCGTAATTTACGAGTTGTTCAATGAGCCACAGCTACCAGCAAATGAGAAAAACTGGCAGCTGTGGTTGCGCGGTGGCTTGGAGCAGGAAGATGGACCATCAGTCGGAATGCAAAAACTGCTCAACCATGTCAGGCGGACTGGAGCACAGAATGTCATCGTAATAGACGGGCTCAACTGGGCACGTACTTTCGAGAACGTCCCATCCATCAAAGATCCGTTGAACAAATACATCTACGGAGTTCATCCTTATTTCACAACCAACTACTGTCAAGCGCAGGACTGGGAGCGAAGTTTCGGCTTCCTAGTGGACAAGGGGCAGCCAGTCATGGTCACTGAGTGGTGCGCCTCGACAGGAGCAAGAGGCAACATCGGCTCATCATGCTGTGATGGATTGTCTGGCAAGAAAATCTCCGCAGAAGTGTGGCGACTACTGAATTTCGTGAAGAAGAAAGGCATAGGATTTAATGCCTACGGCTTTACATCAATCGGCACTATCGTGCAGGATCTTGATGGAACGCCTACCGAGTACGACGGATACGCCTGGAATCAAGCCGGCGGTGGGCCTGGACAAGCGATAAAAACGTACTACTCCAAAAAGTAATCGAAAACTCTGATTCATCTTTAGCGGCGCCACCAATAGTGGTGCCATCAAACATGCAAGTCTCAAGCAGCCAATAATCCTCTATTGGCTGCTTGCCAGGGTTCGCTTACAAAAGAAATCTTTTGATTACGCAATGCACAAACTCGCTTAATTGACTAGGGAGAGACTAGTTTGAACAACACCAGAACTGGCAGGCGACAGGCATGGCATTTAAGCATTCATTATTGGCTCTACTGGCTGCAACTTCTGTACAAATCGAGCCTGCGGCCAACACTCAAGAATCGCGCGTTTCACTGAGCAGTGAAGCCTCTCCTCGCACATATGAAAATCTTAGCTATTGCAGCCCTGGTCGGGTAAGGTGCACAGGTGATTTGTATGTTCCAGATCATACGAGTTCTATCCCTGCTGTGATTCTAATTCATGGCGGCGGCTGGATCAGCGGTGACAAAAGCGACGAGATACCACGGCTTCTCGTTCGAAAATTTCTAGCGGATGGATACGCCGTTTTCAATATAAATTACCGATTGGTACAGGACGGTGGAACTTTTCCCTACAGCATTGGAGATGTGCAAAATGCACTGAGTTATTTAGCTTCGGTGGCACCGTCATATGGTATCGACGCAAAAAAGATTGTGTTGGCGGGTGAGTCCGCTGGCGGATATCTCGCTTTAATGGTCGGTTTTGGAGCAGATGCAGAATTGCTAAAACGAGCCCATGCGAATGATCACGGAGCAAAAGCCAATTGCGTGGTGGCATTTTATCCGGTAACAGACCTGAGTCAATGCGAACGGGGCTTCGTTATTGACTATATGACTGATACTGAGTACCACTCCCCAATGCTCTACAAAGTGGCGAAACCGCTTAGATATGCGCAAAACGCGATACCAAGTTTGGTTCTGCATGGTGAGCGAGATATGATTGTACCTTTGAGCTCTAGCAGAAATTTTGTGAAACAGTTGCAAGCTGGAAATCACGATTCGACCCTATTTGAGCTGTCTGGTGCTGGTCACGGCTTCAGAACTGATGCACAGATAAATGCTGCTTTCGATGTCATTCATAGGTTTCTTAGAGCACATCTAAAATGACGAGAGTGATCGGAGTAATCTAGCTCACAGATGACAGTTTCAGCGAATAGCCAGCTTAGAATTCTACTCCGCGTCTTGGATATAGGGTCTGCCAGCTGCTGATTTCGACGCACTGGGCAAAGCATCCGTTACCACAGTATCGCTTTGTGGTCTTTCGCTTTGTGACAGCGCGCCTGTTACTACAGTGTCGTTTTGTAAGCTTTCGTTTTGCGACACACCAGTGACTACGGTGTCACTTTGCAGATCTGCGGAGCTTTCTGATTTGGCACCAGCTTCTTGAATGTAAGGCTTACTCACTGGTAATTTTGACGGCACAGATAGTGCACCTGTTACGACTGTCCCGCTTTGTACATCAGCGGCCTGCGATTGACTGTTAGTGCCGGTACCGGCTTCTTGAATGTAGGGCTTGCCCGCTAACGGTCGCGGACCTCCAGATAAGCCTCCGGCCGCTTTTGTCTGACTTTGATCATCAGATGACTGTTCGCTGCCGCCTCTTCTCTTACCTTCTTGAATCCACGGTCTTCCCACAGACTTCTTTGTACCGTCCTGTGTTGCAGAGAGACAAGTGCCACCATCATTTTTTGGAGGCCAACATTCAGCACCATTACCAAAGATAGAACCACGCAGCGGTTTAGGGACCGTGCTGTTCGGTAGATCTTGGAGAAACTCAAGGCATTGCTTGGCACTTGGAATAATCAAAACTTGACCACGTCGAAGTTTTTCGACTGGCATTTTCTCTTTGTTTTGACGATCGCTCAAATTATTGACGTCAGCCAGCAATGTCCAAAGTCTGGCATCGCGCATGGCTGGATGGCGCTTGGCGATAGATCTCAGATTGTCTCCAATGCGGCACACATATTTAGGTTGGTAATCCTCAGACTTTTCACTTATA